>JBFLYK010000055.1:0-42261 GCA_040756995.1 Actinomycetota bacterium
ACGGCGGCGACCCCGGCCGCGCCGGTGGCTCCCGCCCCGGCGGCGTACGAGCCGCCGCCGGTCGAACCGGCGGTGGCGGCGTGGATCGCGCCGATCTCCCGGGCCGGGGTGCCGGTGGCGGTCACACCGCAGCCGACCAAGGACCGCACCGATCTGTACGTCTGCACCGGCTGCGGCATCGGAGAGGCGCTCGATACCGAGGCGCTGGCGGCGGTGGGCAACACCGAACTCAAGCATCCCGGCTCGGTTCACGGGCCGCTGTGCATCCCCGAGGGCCTGGCCGCCCTGCGGGAGGGCCTCGCCACCGAGGAGGCGTCGCGGGTCGTCATCGCCGCCTGCTCCGACCGGGTCAACCACGACGTCTTCTCGCCGTCGTCGCTGGGCGTCGACATGGTCGGGCGGGTCAACCTCCGGGAGCTGGTGGCCTGGAGCAAACCCGCCGGCGACCAGGAGACGCAGCTGCTGGCCGAGGACTACGTCCGCATGGGGATCCAGCGCCTCCTGTGGGCCCGCAAGCCCGAGCGCCAGGAACGCGACATCGAGACGGCGCTCCTCGTCGTCGGGGGCGGGGTCTCCGGCCTCACCGCGGCGCTCGAGGCGGCCAACGCCGGCCACGACGTCCACCTCGTCGAGCGCCGCGATGAGCTCGGCGGTTGGATGGCCCGCTTCGCCAAGCTCTTCCCCACCCGCCCGCCCTACCGCGACCTGGAGCCCGTCCGGATCGGCGAGGTGATCGAGGCGGTCGTCGCCCATCCCCGCATCACCGTCCACCTCGGCGCCGAGGTCACCGCCGTGGCCGGCGAGCCCGGGGGCCTGGAGGTGGCCCTCGACGAAGGCGGGCGCCGGGTGGAGTTCCCGGCCGGGGCCGTGGTCATGGCCACCGGCTGGCAGCCCGACCGGTCCGTCATCGACCTGCTCGGCGTGGGCGACCTCCCCGATGTGGTCACCAACGTGCAGTTCGAGGAGATGGCCCGGGCCGGCGCCCTCGTCCGCCCGTCCGACGGCGCGCCGGTCCAGCGGGTGGCGATCGTCACCCGGCCGAAGGCCGGCCGCAACGGCTCGGACGGCGACGACTTCTCCTTCGGGACGAACGTCCTCGACATGGCGTCGCTCAAACACGCCCTCTACGCCACGGAGGCCGGCGCCCGGGCCTACGTGATCTACGAGGACATGGTGACCCCCGGCCTCTACGAGTCGTTCTACCGCCGGGTGTCAGAACAGCCCGGCGTGTACTTCACCAAGGGCCGGGTCACGAGCATCGACGCCGGTGGCGGCAACGGGGCTGACGGTAGCGTCGTCGTCCGGCTCGGCCGGTCGCTGCTCGGGCCGGACGTCGGCCTCCCCGTCGACCTCGTGGTGCTGGCCACCGGGATGGTGCCGGCCACCGCCGACTCCGACGTGCTGCACCTCATGTACCTGCAGGGCCCGGGCCTGCCGACGGCCAAGTTCGGATTCTCCGACTCGAACTTCATCTGCTTCCCCTACGAGACCCGCCGGACGGGCATTTACGCCGCCGGCACCGTGCGGGAGCCGATGGACGTCACCTTCGCCGCCGAGGACGCCACCGGCGCCGCCCTCAAAGCCCTCCAGAGCCTGGAGCTCATCGGCAGCGGCCGGGCGACCCACCCCCGCTCCGGCGACCTGTCGTTGCCGGCCACCCGGTACCAGGGCTGCACCCAGTGCGGCCGCTGCTCGCAGGAGTGCCCGTTCTCGGCCATCGAGCTCGACGCCCGGGGTTACCCGGCCCTCAACCCCGAACGGTGCCGGCGCTGCGGCATCTGCATGGGCGCCTGCCCCGTCCAGGTCATCTCCTTCGAGGACTACAGCGTGCAGCAGCTCTCGGCCACGGTGAAGGCCATCGACTTCGGCCCCGACCACTCCCAGCCCCGCATCGTGGCCCTGGCCTGTGAGAACGACGCCTATCCCGCCTTCGACCTCGCCGGCATCAACCGCCTGCCGTTCGACGCCGCGGTGCGCGTCGTGCCCCTGCGCTGCCTGGGCTCGCTCAACGTCGCCGTGGTGGCCGACGCCCTCTCCTCGGGCATCGACGGGATCATGCTCATGGGCTGCCGGTCGGGCGACGACTACCAGTGCCACTTCATCCAGGGCTCGGCTCTCGCCAGCAAGCGGCTGGTGAACGTGAAGGAGACGCTCGAGCGGCTGACGATCGAGCCCGAGCGGGTCCTTCCCGTCGAGGTCGAGATCACCGAATACGACCGCATCCCCGCCATCGTCGGCGACTTCGTGGACACCGTCCGCAAGCTCGGAGCCAACCCCTACAAGTTCTAAAAGGCGTCGCCATGACCCTGGAAGCCGAACGCAACGTCACACCACCCGAACTCGTCGTGGCCGATCCGGTCGCCGTCGAGCGGATGCTGGGGTACGGCGCCGAGACCCTGCGGCGCTGCTACCAGTGCGGCACGTGCTCCGTCGTCTGCCCCCGCACCCCTCTCGAGGACGCCTTCCCCCGCAAGGAGATGGTCTGGGCCCAGTGGGGGCTCGAGGACAAGCTGCTGACCGACGCCGACGCCTGGCTCTGTTACCAGTGCAACGACTGCATCACCCACTGCCCGGTCGACGCCCGGCCCGGGGACGTGATGGCCGCCGCCCGCGACCTGCAGATGGAGGAGTTCGCCGTCCCCCGCTTCATGACCCGGATCACCCGCGATCCCAAGGCGCTGCCGCTGGCCATCGCCATTCCGGCGGTCCTCGTCGGGTTGATGGTTCTCGGAGCGCGGACGTTCGCCGGCGGCGACGGGGTGTTCCCTCCCGGTGACGTGCTCTTCGGACACTTCCTCGGCGAGGGCTGGGTCGACGTGTTCGTGCTCTCGGTGGTGGCGGTGATCGGCGCCCTCTCCTTCATCAGCCTGCGGCGCTTCTGGGCCGCGCTGCAGAGCACGGTCCCGCCGGGGACGCCCCGGGGCCCGTTGTCGGACGCCATCCGGGGCACGCTGGTCGACGTCTTCAGCCACAAGGACTTCGGCGACTGCAAGACCGCCCATCCGAGGAAGTGGGCCCATCTCGGCCTGTTCTACGGCTTCCTCGGTCTGACCGCCGCCACCACCGGCGCCTTCATCTACACGCAGGTCTTTCCCCGGGTGGGCATCGACCACCACGGCGGCGTCCTGTCCCTGCCGATCTGGGACCCGGTCAAGATCGTCGGCAACGTCGGGGGCGTCGCCCTCCTGGCCGGCCTCGGCCAGACGATGTGGGTCCGCCTGAAGCGCCCGCAGCAGTCCGGCAAGTCGGCCTACTCCGACTGGTTCTTCTCCGGTCTCCTCGGGCTCACCGCCATCACCGGCTTCGTCACCGAGATCCTGCGCTACGCCCAGGCCCGCACCGGCGCCTACGTCGCCTACGTCGTCCACCTCGTCTTCGTCTTCGGGCTCTTCGCCTACTTCCCGTTCTCCAAGTTCTCCCATGCCATGTACCGCTCGGCGGCGATGGCCTTCGCCCGCCAGGTCGGCCGGCTCCCGGCCCGGAAGGCGGCGGCGTGAGTACCGCCCGGGGCACTACCAGTAACGGGCCGTCTCCGGCAGCACCCAGCGGACGCCACCCCGCGGTTCGGCCACATCGCCGGTGTAGCGAGGAATGACGTGCAGATGGGCGTGCAGGATCGTCTGACCGGCCGCCTTCCCGGCGTTGACGCCGAGGTTGTAGCCGTCGGGCCCGAACTCCCGGTCGAGGGCGGCCCGGACGGGGTTCACCAGGGCGACGACGGCGGCCTGCTCCTCGGCGGTGAGCGAGAAGAAGTCGGGCTCGTGGCGGCGGGGGACGATGAGGGCGTGGCCCCGGCTGACGGGGAATCCGGCCGGAAAGGCGACCGCCAGGTCGTTGGCGGCCAGTTCCCGCCGCCCGTTGACCGGACGGCAGAAGATGCAGTCGCTCACGCCTTGTGGCGGCTACTCAGCGCCGAGCACACCAGATCGCACAGGGGACGGATCGTCGGGTCGGCGACGGAGTACCGGACCGTCCGCCCGTCGCGGCGGCGGCCCACGATGTCGGCCGCCAGCAGCCGGCTCAGATGCTGCGAGACGTTCGGCGCCGCTTCGCCCACCACCCCGGCCAGCTCGGTGACCGTGATGTCGTCGCGTTCCAGAAGGGCGTCGAGGATGCGCAGTCGGGTCGGGTCGGCCAGCAACGAGAAACGGCGGGCCACTTCCTCGACCAGTCCCGAGGGAACTGTCACACCTGCACTGTAGTCGGACGTGCGCAATTGCGCAATCACTATTTAGCGAAAAATTCCAGGAGGATAGACGAAAATCTAGCGACCGCCACGGAGTAAATCGTTGACGGGCTATTTCGGCAAAAATCCCTGGTCGCTGTTCCGGCGGATCGGGGCAACGCGCTATCCTGGGTTCAAGCCGATAGGCCAGATGGGGGTTCAGAACACGTGTCGCGAGGTCCATCGAAACGAGTAAAGATCATCGCGGGCGTTTCCTCGTTCGCCCTCCTCGCCGCCGGCATCATCGGCTACAAGCTGCTGGACAAAGGCCCGCCGTCCTTCCGCCGGGGAGGCGACTTCGCCATCGCCGGCCCCCCGAGCAGCACGACGAGCTTCACCGCTGATCCAAGCACGACCACCACCATCCCGGCGGCCGTCCCCGGCACGGCCGCCCCCGCGCCGTCCTCGACGACCACGACCCGCCGGCCCTCCACCAGCGCCACCACGGTCACGACCCGCCGCGCCGCCACGACGGCGACCACCCGCGCCGCCTCCGGGCCCGCCCCGACCGCCACGGTCACCGGCCCCACCCAGACGACGGCGGCGCCGGATCCCCGCGCCGCACCGACCGGGCCGGGCAAGCCCGCCCTCGGCACCTACACGTGGAAAGTTGACGGCACCGAGGGCGCCTCGTTCGTCGGGAGCCGGAGGTTCCCGGAGAAGATGACGATGGTCGTCCACGCCGGGGCGGGCGTTGAGGCCGACCAGCTCGTCTTCGACCTCACGTACTCCGACAAGCACGCCGAGCGGCAGATCGTCGGCTTCCGCAACGACGGCATCTATTTCGACTTCGAGGGCGGCTCGGTCACCTTCGGCCCGCGGACGGAGACGAGCCAGGCCGACTACGAGCCACCCATCGTCCAGATCCCCCTGCCGCTGCAGCCCGGCCTGTCCCGCACCGGCGTGACCAAGGCCAAGGGAGCCAACGGCGGCGTCAGCCGCACGGAGGACTGGAAGACGACGGTGATCGGTCAGGAGTCCGTCACCGTCGCCGGAACCACCGTCAACGCCTGGAAGGTGGAGGTCCAGCGCAAGTTCCGGCCGGGCACGCCCGACCAGGGCCACCGGAACCGCACCATGTGGTTCGACCCCGCCCGCAACATCTGGGTGAAGTTCGTCGAGGTCTTCCACGGCGAACGCCACCAGGCGGGCTTCAGCTTCACCTACGACTCGAACGTGACGGCGGTGCTCGCCGGCTACACCCCCTGAGGTGCGGCGCCGGTTGACGGCCGGGTTGGTGGCGGTCGCCGTGGGGGCCGCCGGGGCGGGCTGCGGCGACGACGGGTCCGCCGACCGCAGCATGCTCGAGTTGCGGCCGGTGGTGGCCACGACCCCCGCGCCCTGCCCGTCGGAGGCGCCCGAGAAGGACGAGCTGGTGCTGCCCCTGACCGCCGGCGGCCAGGCCACCGAGTGCCTCCGGCTCGGCCGGCCCATTGTCGACGCCGGCGATGTGCGCTCCGCCACCGTGGCCGAGACTCCGGCCAAGGAACCGGCCCTGTCGGTCGTCCTCGGTGGGGCCGGCAGCGCCAACCTCGACGGGTTCGCCCAGCGCAACCAGGGCCAGCGGCTGGCCAACGTCGCCGACGGCGCCGTGGTGAGCGCCCCCGTCGTCCGCTTCACGTCCTTCGCCGGGCGGGTCCAGGTCACCGGCCTGTCGAAGGAGAAGACCGACGACCTGTTCCGCCGGCTCAACAAGCTGATCAAACAGGACTGAGCGTCTACTTCCTTCCGGCGGGCGCCGTGCACGGCGGCGCCGGGCCGTCGTAGGAGAGCTGCGGCCCGCAGAGGCCGACGTTGCCCGTCGCCACCCGGCTCCAGGCGCCCCCCTCGGCGAAATAGCGGCCCTGCTCCGGGCTGCGGCCGGGAATGAGACCGGCCGGGATGAAGCTGCCCTTGAACAGCAGGAACCGCCACGATCCCGCCGCCGGCGCGGCCGGGCTCCATCCCGAGACCACGCCGTCGGAGAACAGCGTCAGGACCTTCAGGTGCTCGACCAGGCTCTCCGTCGAGGAGCCCTGTTCGAGCCCGGCCACGACGGCCTTCCCGGCCATGAACCCCCGCAGCCCGTCGACAGAGGACTGCTCCCCGGGAAAGATCGTCGACACCAGCTTGGTGTACACGAGCGAATCGCCGCTGTCGGGGGCCACCTCCCCGTAGACCTTCACGTCGCCGCGCCGGCCCACCCTCGAGCTCCGCAGGAACGTCTCGTCGAAGGACCGGGAAGCCACGAGCAGGGCCGCGTTCGACACGATCTCGATGTCGGACAGCTGGTCGAGGGCCGCCCCCAGGGCGACCGGCTCGGCGGCCAGGAAGGAGGCGGTGTACCGGTCGCCGTTGACCGCCTCCTGCACGACCGGGAACAGCGGGGTGCCGGGTTCGTGCCGGCGGACGACGACCTCGACGTCGGCGGTGCTCGCCGGCCGCTCGCCCTCCACCTCGGCCGCTGACCCCGGGTCGAGGGCCAGCGCCGCCTTCAGGCCCTCCACGATCCGTTCCCCGCCGGGATCGTTCGCCTCGATGACCACCGACACCCGGCGGGGGGCGTCGGTCCGGCCGACGAAGCCGCTCCGGGCCACCGTCCGGCCGGCGGCCCAGCCTTCGGCGTAGGGGTCACCGGCGAGGCGGAAGACCCGCTCCCCGGGAACCGGCGGCGCCAGGGCGTCGGCCATGATGACCGGCATGTGCCGCTGCAGCAGCCCGGCGGTCACCCCCGCGGTCGGGCCGCAGGGAACGGCCAGGCCGGCGTCGCGGTCCTCCTTGGCCAACTCCCGGGCCCGCTGCGGGTCACCGGCGTCGTCGCGGGCCCGGACGACGATCTTGCGCCCGCCGATACCGCCCTTGGCGTTGAGGAAGCCGAGCGACAGCACCAGACCGAGCTGGAAGGAGCGGCAGCGCCGGGCGGCGGCGCCCGACAGATCGCCGATCGAGCTGATCTCGTAGGGCGGGGCCCCGGGAGCGTCGCCGGTGGCCACCCGCAGCGCCACCGGGGCCAACGACTTCCCCGTCCCGATCGTGAGCGAGGCCCGCCAGACACCGGCTTCCGGCAGATCGACGTCGGTGCGCCAGGCGCCGGCCGACCTCGTCAGTTCGGCCACCACGGGCTTGGCCCCACAGTCGCACTTCAGTTCCACCGAGACGGTGTCCTGCTCCCCGGGAGCGGCCTTCGACGGCTCGACACCGCCGGCGGTCGCCGCCTCGACCGGGTTGGCCAGCAGGGCCGTGAACCGGTTCCGGCCCGGCGCCGCCGGCGACAGCCCGATCCGTACCAGCCCGCCCCCCACAACGGCGTTGGCGAAGGCCGGCCCGGCCAGCACACTGCCTTTCTGCGCCGGGAGGGGCTGACCGCGCCCCTGGGCCACACCCACCAGAGTGGCGGCGAAGATGAGGACAGCCGCCCCGAGCACGGCCTCCGTCCGCAGCAGCCGGCCGATGGGCTTCGGCGTCACTGTGCCGCGGCCGGCCCGCCGGGAGAGGGCCCGCCCGGCCAGCACGCCGAGTACGAGCATGGCCGCCACCAGGGCCCATTTGCCGAGCAGGTACCGGCCGTAGGCGGACCACAGCAGGAAGTAGCGGTGCTCCACCTCGCGGATCGAGGCGATCACGCCGGTGGCGATGACCACCGCCGCCGACCCCGCCGCCACCGGCCGGAACGCGGCGGCGGTGGTGCGCCACACCGCCGGGCGCACCGCGGTCGACAAGCCCGCCAGCGACCAGGCGAGGACGCCGAGACCGCCGACCCACATGGCGGCGGCGGCCAGGTGCGCGCCCTGGGCGACGATGGCCGGGAACCGCCAGGCCGATGTCATGGCCGTGATGTGGCCCCCGACCGCCTCGGCACCGAGGAAGAAGGCGCCGGCCATGCCGAGGAACTGGTCCCGGCGGGGCCCCGGCCGGCCGAACAGTCCGGGGACGCCGGCCACGACGACGCCGACCAGCCGGGCCACCGCCACGACACCGGTGCTGGTGGCGAACAGGACGGACAGCTGGGTTCCGCCGGCGCCGGCCCCGGCGGCGGCGAACACGGCGGCGATCGAGGCGACCAGCGTGAGGGCCCAGGCGGGCCAGGCGAGGGTGCCCCAACGGGCGGAAACCGTGGCCGCCGCCTCGTCGTCGAGGCGGCCCCGGAGCCGGGCCATCAGCACCGCGCCGCCGACCAGGAGGGACGCGCCGAGCAGGCCGATCCACCGCAGCGCGATGCGCCCGGGACCGTCCGACGCCGCCGCCTGGTCGGCCGGCCCCCCGGTGGCGCTCAGCAACTCGACCCGTTTCGGCGGCGTTCCGTTGGGTCCGTCGACCCCGAACCGGAATTCGCCCGAGGAGCTGTGCCCGTCCTCGGAGAGCACCGACCAGCGGACGCGGTAGACGTCCCCGCCCAGTGGGCCCTTGATGTCGGCGGCCAGGCCCGGGCCTTCCTTCGGTGATCCCAGCGGACCGAGCGGCACCGGACGGCCGTCGCTGTCGTCGAGCCGGAGTGACGATCCCTCCAGCACGACCCCCTCGGTGAAGCCGATCTGGATCCTCGTCGGCGGATCGCGCAGCTTCACCCCCGGCCCCGGCTCGGTCTGGACGAGGTAGGGGTGGGCCCCGGCCGGCGCCGCAGCCCAGAACGAGAAGCCGAGCAGGATTCCAGCCAGGAACGCGGCTACGGCCACGGCGTGACGCCGTGGCCGTAGCCGACTCATCATCGCCATCACGGGTCGAGAGTCTTCCTCAAGTTCCGGTAGAACGGAGATCAACCCCCGGCGCCGCAGGCTTCGTTCGGATTGCTTATCCCGCCACCGCCTCCGGGGTCACGAAGACCATCGAGTGCGGCTTGTAGAACCCCCCGTTCTCGTGGTTCGGCCAGTCGGCCCGGTTGAAGTCGATGCCGAGCGCACCGGTCCACTCGTCGCGGAAGGCCTTGTCGTAGCTGAGCGCCCCCGAGACCGGGTCGACGTTCAGCATGTAACAGCGGTGGTTGCCGTCGTAACCCGTCCGGGCGACGAAGTAGTCGCAGAACATCATCCGGGTCGGGGCGCCGCTCGGCGTGTAGTTGTGGTTGTCGAGGGCCCCCCAGTGCGGGCCACCGGTGGTGTTGTCGTCAACGGTGATGACACCGGCCAGCGTCGGGCAGTCGGCCTCGTCGCCTACGCCCTGGCCGAGCTCGCGACCGCTTTCGATGCTGCAGTCGACCTCACCGTCGGCGGCGCTGGCCACCAGCTTCTCGATGTTGATCACGTAGATCATCTTCGGCGTGCCGTTGTCGTAGGTGTTCGTCGAGCCCGGGTTGCGGCCCCCGACGGCCCGGAACAGGAACCGGTTGTCCCGGCTCACCTGGTGCCAGGCACCACCGGCGCAGGCGCCGGGTTCCGTGCCCTGGCTGGACGCGCTCTTGATGTCACGCTCCTGCACCTGGATCTCCGCCATGCCGTCGTCCCAGACCTGCTTCCACTGGCTCGACGAGTCGGGCTGCACGTTGGTGACGTCGGGCAGGAAGAAGATCCCGCCGCCGCACATCGAACCGGAGAAGAAGCCCTTCGACGGAGCGTACGTCTTGGCTCCCTCCATGATCCCGATGTTGTCGTGAGCGGGGTTCGGCGTGTTCTTGAAGGTCTTCGGCATGTGGGCCACCGAGATCAGCTTCGGCGCCGAGGGGTTGGAGATGTCCCAGATCCGCGACGTCGGCCGGAAGGCCCCCTGGTGGACGGTCTTCAGCGGGTCGGAACCGAGCTCCCGGGCGTCGGCGTAGTCGTTGGTCACCATGCGGCCGAGGTCAGGTCGGGCCTGGATGCCGTGCGGGTTGCCGCAGGTACCGGCCGGGCGGCCCTCCTCGGGCGTGCAGGGCTCGGGGATGCCGCCGGGGTTACCCCGGAAGACGGCCCCGAACTGGCTCGACGGTGTCTCCGACTCCTGGACCATGCCCTTGGCCGAGTCGGGCTTGAAGACCACGACCGAACCAGGGGAACCGCCGTAGTTGGGGACGTCGGGGCCGCCCATGTAGGTGCCCAGCGCCCGGTCGCCGGCGAAGTCATAGGCGTCGGGAAGGGTGCCCTGCGGGTTCTCCTCCGGCCGGATGACGTTCTTCAGCGTGATGTTGGGGATGTCGCTGACGTCCCAGATCGTCGTCAGGTCGGTGAACAGGTGACCGGCCACGATCGGCTGGCCGGGGAGCCACTCGTACTGCATGTGGTGCGGCTCGCCCTCCACACCGAACGGCGGCGGGACCTGGACGAAGTTGACGACCTTGCCGTAGTCCTTGTTCGGCGTGCCGTCGACGTTGCTGCGCCTGACGTCCACCACCACCATGGCGTCGAGACCGCCCAGCCACTGCTTGGTCCCGACATGGATGAGACCGGTGGGGCTGATCGACCCCTGGTTCACGAACCGCATCCAGTCGTTGCCGCTCATGTCGCCGATGTTGTTCTTGCCGGCCCACACGACGGCGTACTCCGGCTTGCTGTAGGGGGCGGCGTCGGCCCCGGCCGCCTTGAACTGGCTGATGGCCAGGTTCCGGGCCTCCAGGGCACCGGGGATCAGGTTCTGGGTGACCCTGGGCACATCGTTGGTGTTGTTGATGGCTTCGACGCGTTCTCGTGAGAGCCGTAGCGCCGATTCCACGGAGTCCGGTCCTGAGTTACCAGTGGACACACCGGGATACATGGTCAAGAGCGCCAGCGCGCCGAAGACGACGATCCCTTTTCTGGTCCCGCCTCTGAAGCTCCTCATGCGATTCCCCCTGAGCTACGTGAATGCTGCTTCGGGAAGCTCGTTATGTTCCTGCGAGAAGGGGGATCCCATGACGCGCCAAATACGCCTGACGACCGGGCTCGTCGCCGCCATGCGCTTCAAAAAAGGCGCCCGCTCTTTGCCCCACCGCCGAAAAGGTCAAAGTCATTGCGCTGCGGAGGGCCGGGTTAATACTCAAGCCTCTGCGCAACTGAGCAATGCTCAAACCCCGAGCCGGGCGGCTTCCCTTCAAATCCCCCCCTCGAGAAGCCGAAATGGCTTCAATCACGATGTTTAGCCACGGCCTCACACAGTGTCAAGGGTCGAGGATATTCGCATGTCCGCACGTCCGAGAGCGCCGAGGAATCCACACTTTTCCAGGAAAGGGGCAGGTCAGCGCTTGTCTATAAGAACGCGGGAGATTGTCGACTATTGCGGTATCCGCAAAGAACCCGGGGCTTTGTCATTAAGCGACCAACCGGTCGCGTCATTGGTCAGCTGGCGTTGAAGCGGGCCACGGCGAAATCGGCCTCGCTCTGGCCGACGGCCACGATCTTCCCGTCGGGCTGGAGCGCGAGGTCGTGAACCCGGTCCTCACGGCCCTGGAAGTCGAAGCTGGTCACACCGGCCCGCCCGAAGGTGGGGTCGAAGAATCCCTGGCCGTCGTAACGGAAGACGGCGAAGTCGGCGTGGTGGGCCACCGCCGTCTGCCCGCCGGCCACGATCTTCCCGTCCGGTTGGAGGACGAGGCTGGCGATCCGCTCGGAGTGCGTGCCGAGGTCATTCACGGAAAAGCCCTTGCCGGTGTTGCCAAAGTCCTTGTTCAGCGTCCCGTCGGTGCGCAGGCGGGCGAGGAGGAGGTCGCTCCGCCGCTCGCCGTTCACATAGCCGCCGGCCACCAGGCTCCCGTCGCGGGCCAGCGCCAGAGCCAGAATCCGCTCGTCGAGACTGCCTCCGTCGAAGACCACCTTGCCGCCCTGCCCGAACGCCGGATCGAGCAGCCCGCTCGGCCCGTACCGGGCCAGGGCCAGCTGGTCGGCACCGAACAGCACGCCCGGACCGTTGCCGGCGTTGGTGTAGCCCCCGAGGACGATCTTCCCGTCGGGTTGCAGCACGACGGCGTAGGGCTCGTCGTAGGACGAGTCGCCGAAGTCCGTCGTCATCACTCCGCCGATGCCGAAGGTCAGGTCGTCCTGCCCGTCCGGGAGGAAGCGGGCGACCATGAAGTCGCCGTTCGGACCGACGGTGGCCACGTCCTCGTAGGTGACGCCGGCGACGACGATCCGGCCGTCGGGTTGAACGGCCATGCCGCGGATGATGTCGGCGGTCAGCGACCGGGAATTGGCCGTGACCAGGCCCCCGCGGCCGAACGACGGGTCGAGTGTGCCGTCGGGGTTGTAGCGGGCCAGGGCGAAGTCCTTGCTGCCGCTGGCGTCGCTGACCCCGGCGACGAGGATCTTGCCGTTAGGCAGAAGCGCCAGGGCGTAGGCCCAGTCGTAGGAACCCTCGAAGTCGGTCAGAACCACCCCGTCCTTCCCGAAGGTCGGATCGAGGTCCTTCGTCGAGGTGTAGCGGGCCACGGCGAAGTCGTAGGTCCCCTTGGCCTCGCTGACGCCGGCGGCCAGGATCCGCCCGTCGGGCTGGATGGCCGTGGCGTAGGCCCAGTCGTAGGTGCCGCCGAGGTTGGTCCGCAGCGCTCCGTCGACCCCGAAGCTGACGTCCACGGTGCCGGGATCGGCCGATGCGGAGGAGATGCCGCTGCTCAGGGCGACGATGGCCAGGATCAGCCCGAGGCAGCTGCGCCATGCCCAACTCCGTGCCCCGTCACCAGCACAAACGCGCCCGCGAGCTGACCTACGCACCTGACCCTCCATCTCCCTGCCCATCCTGCGAGCCAATTGTTACCAGAGGGGCGGTTCGGCCTCCATCTGGACGGGAGATGGAATACCCAGCGGCTCTCTATCCAAATCGAGCCCGCCGCTGGCGGCGGCGCCGCCGGCGGGCCCGGAACACCGCCCCGCCCAGGGTCAGGAGGGCGGCCGGGACGGCCAGACGACGCACGCCGCCCGTCGCCGGCCCGCCGCCGGCCGTCGACACGTCCGGCGCCGAATCGGGCCGTTCCAACCACTGGCGGGCAACGGCCTCGTCTTCGAAGATGCGGAAGTTGGAGAACCGGGCGAGGCCCAGCACCGTCGTGGCCATGCCCCGCATGAAGCCGTTCGCTCCGAAGAGCGCCAGCGCCCGGAGCGGATACTTCTTCATGCTCCGGAGGACGTAGAACCCGGCGGCGGGCGTGCCCTTCGACATGGCCGACATGTTCATCAGGATCTTGAACTCGTCGTAGCCGACGACCGCCTTGTCCACCTCGTCGCACATCGCCACCGCCAGGGGCTTGCGTACGAGCCGGCTCTCGGCGTCGACCCGGATGATGCCGTTGCCTTCGTCGGTGACTGTGAACGTGTCCATGAGTCGCTGACGGTAGACGACGACCCCGGCGATGTCACCGGGGCCGTCGATCGTGAGCTGCGATGAGCTTCAGGCGTCGATGCTCAACTCCGGGCTCAACCCTGGGCCACCGCCTCGGGGGTCACGAAGACCATCGAGTGCGGCTTGTAAAATCCGCCGTCCGGGTGGCCGGGCCAGTCCTTGCGGTTGAAGTCGATGCCCAGCGCGCCGGTCCACTCGTCGCGGAAGGCGTTGTCGTAGCTGAGCGCCCCGGAGACCGGGTCGATGTGCAGCATGTAGCAGCGGTGGTTGCCGTCGTAGCCCGTCCGGGCGACGAAGTAGTCGCAGAACATCATCCGGGTCGGGGCGCCGCTCGGCGTGTAGTTGTGGTTGTCGAGGGCCCCCCAGTGCGGGCCACCGGTGGTGTTGTCGTCAACGGTGATGACACCGGCCAGCGTCGGGCAGTCGGCCTCGTCGCCGTGCCCCTGGCCGATCTCCCGTCCGCTGTCGATGCTGCAGTCGACGGTCCCGTCCTCGGCGCTCTTCACCAGCTTTTCGATGTTGATGACGTAGATCATCTTCGGGGTGCCGTTGTCGTAGGTGTTCGTCGAGCCCGGGTTGCGGCCTCCGACGGCCCGGAACATGAACCGGTTGTCCCGGCTCACCTGGTGCCAGGCGCCACCGGCGCAGGCGCCGGGTTCGGTGCCCTGGTAGGCCGAGCCCCTGATGTCCCGGTTGCCGACCTGGACCTCGGCCATGCCGTCGTCCCAGACCTGCTTCCACTGGCTCGAGGAGTCGGGCTGCACGTTGGTGACGTCGGGCAGGAAGAAGATGCCCCCGCCGCACATCGAGCCCGAGAAGAAGCCCTTGGCGGGCGCGTAGGTCTTGGCCCCCTCCATGATGCCGAGGTTGCCGTGGGCGGGGTTCGGGGTGTTCTTGACGCTCTTCGGCATGTGGGCCACCGAGATCAGCTTGGGCTGCTCGGGGTTCGTGATGTCCCAGATCCGGGAGGTGGGCCGCAGGGCGTGCTGCTCCACCGTCTTGATCGGGTCGGTGGCCAGTTCCCGGGCGTCGCCGTAGTCGTTGGTGACCATGCGGCCGAGGTCGGGCCGGGTCTGGATGCCGTGCGGGTTGCCGCAGGTGCCGGCCGGGCGGGCCTCGATCGGCGTGCAGGGCTCGGGGATGCCGCCGGGGTTGCCGCGGAACACGGCTCCGAACTGGCTGGCCGGCGTCTCCGACACCTGGACCATCCCCTTCTCCGAGTCGGGCTTGAAGGCCACGACCGAGCCGGGGGATCCGCCGTAGTTGGGGACGTCGGGACCGCCCATGTAGGTGCCGAGGGCGATGTCGCCGGCGAAGTCGTAGGCGTCGGGAAGGGTGCCCTGGGGGTTCTCTTCGGGCCGGATGACGTTCTTCAGCGTGATGTTGGGGATGTCGCTGACGTCCCAGATCGTCGTCAGGTCGGTGAACAGGTGACCGGCCACGATCGGCTGGCCGGGCTGCCACTCATACTGCATGTGGTGGGGTTCGCCCTCCACGCCGAACGGCGGCGGGACCTGCACGAAGTTGACGACCTTGCCGTAGTCCTTGTTCGGCGTGCCGTCGACGTTGCTGCGCCGCACGTCGACCACCACCATGGCGTCGAGACCGGCCAGCCACTGCTTGGTTCCGACGTTGAGCAGGCCGGTGGGGCTGATCGACCCCTGGTTCACGAACCGCATCCAGTCGTTGCCGCTCATGTCGCCGATGTTGTTCTTGCCGGCCCACACCACGGCGTACTCCGGCTTGCTGCCGGGAGCGGCGCTGGCTCCGGCGGCCTTGAACTGACTGATCGCCAGGTCGCGGGCGGCGAGTGTGCCCGGCACGAGGTTCTGCCTGACCGACGGCACGTCGTGGATGTCGTTGATGGCATCGACCCGCTCCTGCGAGATCTTCAGCGCCTTCTCGACGGAATCAGGCCCTGCGCCGGCGGTCGAGGCGCCCTGATAGATGCCGAGGAGCGACAGCGCCCCCGCGATGACGACCGCGGCGCGGGCGCGCCCGCGTCGAAATCTGTTCACGACTCCTCCTATGGTGCATACGCTGCCGACCCGGGCGCAGGTGGACGCGCCAAGCCGGCACTACGGCGATGGACGGTGCGACGGCGTTGCGATGTTCCGGCCGGCTCAAAATCCGACCTTGTTGATCATATTATTCGGCAATGGGAAGAAGGGTGTCAACCGCACCTCAACCGCCCGAATCTCCGCAGGCTGAGCCGGCCTGGTGGCGCCGGCCGCCGGCCGCCATCGCCGCCGCCGGCATCGTCGGCGCCATCGTCCTCACGCTGGTCCTGACCGCCGGGCGCGCCGGAGAGGACAATGCCGACACCGCCGGCGGCACAACGTCGTCGACGACGGCGGCCTCCCGTGCCGCCGGCCCTGAGACCACCGGCGGCGGGGCCCCGTCCGGGTCGGCGACCCCGTCGGACGCGACCGGTCCCGGCGCGGCGGGCGGGACCAGCGGTGCGGCGGGCGGGGGAATCACCGCCACCACCCGACCCGCCGGAACGGCCGGCGGTCCGGGCACGATCGCCTTCGCCAGCCGCCGGTTCGGGGCCCCGGGCATCTTCGTGGTGGCCGGGGATGGCACGGGCGAGAAGCGACTGACCCCGGTCCAGGGCGAGTACTTCACGCCGGTCTGGTCGCCGGACGGGAAGCGCATCGCCTTCGCCAGCCGGCGGGTGGACAACACCGACGTCTACGTCATCGATGCCGACGGCAGCAACGAGAAGCGCCTCACCACCCATCCCGGCAACGACTTCGACCCGGCCTGGTCGCCCGACGGGCGGCGCATCGCCTTCACGCGCCAGCCGGATGCGAAACCGGCCTCCGACGTCTACGTGGTCGACGCCGGTGGCGGTGGGGAGCGGCCGCTGGCCTCGACCGACGACAACGAGTTCGGCCCCGTCTGGTCACCCGACGGCGGGCGGATCGCCTACACCCGGGCCGGGGCCGGAGCGGCGATCTGGGTGGTGGGCCCCGACGGCGGCCGCCCCCGGGCGCTCGTGGAGTCGGCCGGCCACAATCTGACGCCGGCCTGGTCGCCGGACGGGAGCCGTATCGCCTTCGTCAGCAACCGCAACGGGAACTCCGATGTCTTCGTGGCCTCCGCCGACGGGTCGGGCGTCCGGGCGCTGACTTCCGATCCGGGCGAGGACCTCGCTCCGGCCTGGTCGCCGGACGGGCGCCGGCTGGCTTACATCAGCGCCCGCAACGCCGATCGGGACGTCCGTGTGGTGGACGGCGACGGCCGCAACGACCGGGCCGTGGCCGCCAACCGCAGCGAGGAGGCCACGCCGGTCTGGTCGCCGGACGGTGTCCGTATCGCCTTCGTCTCGGACCGGGACGGGCTGCGCCAGCTCTACTCGGTGGCGGCGGACGGCTCCGGACTGCGGACGTTGACCGTCGGCGGGGGGCCCAACTTCGATCCCCGCTGGAAGCCCTGAAGACGCGACAACGCCGGGTGGAGGGGGGAGTCCACCCGGCGTTGCCTGCTCAGCGGCTGAAGCCGTGCCGCTCAGCCGCCCAGCAGCTTGCGGCCCAGGGCGAAGAGCCGCCCGGAGCCGAACAGGGCCGTCCCGAGGAGGCCGAGGGCCCCCACGCCGGCGCCGGTGCGGGCCAGAGCGCCGGGGCTGCCCACGGTCTGGTCCACGATGCCACCCGAACCCGACGCCGAAGCCGAGGCCGGACGGGCCGAGGCCGACGTCGTGGTCGTCGTGGCCGGCGCGGGCGCGGCGGCGCTGGCCCGGACGGAGGACGACGAGACGTTGGCTCGGGCGGTCGTCGGGACGGAGCCGGCGGCGGTGGCACTCACGGCGGCGCTGCCGGGAGCGGCCGGGGCCGCCGTGGCGGCGGCGTTGACGTCGACCGCCGGGACGTCGATGCCCAGGCTGGAGACGTCGATGCCGGGAGCGATGGCGTTGACGAGGACGTCGACGCCGGCGGCCGAGAGGCCGAGGCCCGTCCCGTCGGCGGCGGTGGCGCAGCTGATCGTCAGGGGCGCGGTGGCGTCCACCTGGCCGGTCAGAGAGCCGAGCAGCGGCAGCGACCCCAGTGAGTCGGTCAGGGCCGGCAGCGACACCTGCAGGTTCAGGTCGCTCCCGGCTGGGCTGGCGGCGACGGTGATGCCCTGCTCCGAGGCCAGCGTCGAGGCGGCGGCGTCGCCGAGCTCGCCGGCCTCCGTGCAGGCCTGGTTGACGAGGGCCAGCGTCTGGTTGATCGCGTTGGTCGCGTCGGCCGAGATCTCGGCGTTCGCCTGCGCCCCATCGGCGGCACCCGCCGGGGCGGCGCTGAAGAGACCGAAGGCCAGCAGGCCAGCGCCGAGAGCGGCGATCCGAGTGGTGCGTCGAGTCATGTGTTCGTCCTCCCGTTCTCGCGGGTCCGCATCGACCCGTTGCCCCTTCACGTTCCCGGGCGCATGAAGAGGTGGTGAGGGCGGGATGAAAAGTTCTTCAGGGTCTGAATCGGGCATTGGGGATGCCCGCCCGCCGGCGCTACGGGCCGCCGACCGTCCCCCAGACGAAGTACTCGCCGGCGAGGTCCCGGCGGTCCACCTCGAGGCCCGGGACCAGCTCCGCCAGGTGGCTCCACGGCTGCGAGAAGCCCTCGAAGGTGGTCACGTAGTCGCTGGTCACGTACCAGACGAGGAGGTTCATGGCCGGTGCCCACCAGGGCGCCCACATCGGCCCGACGGCGGCCACCCGTCCGCCGGGCCGGAGGTGGCCGACCACCGCCTCGAGCGCCGGCCGGGACCGCAGGACGTCGTGGGTGAAGCAGAACAGGGCGGCGTCCAGGCGGTCGTAGGGACGCAGCTGCTCCTCGGCCAGACCCAGCCGCAGATCGACGTTCTCCCAGCCGGCGCGGGCCACCCGCTCGCTGGCCCGGCCCAGCATGTCGATGCAGGGCTCGATGCCCACCAGCCGGCCGGACGGGCCGATCCGCTCCTCGATGGCGGCGAAGCACAGGCCCGTCCCGCAGCCCACGTCGACGACCGTGTCGCCGGGCCGCAGGTCGAGCAGCGAGACGACCCGGGCCCGGTCGGATCCGGCCCAGTCGGTCTGGACGTCGTACGTTTCGGCGTGGCGGGCGTAGAGGGCGCGGGCGGCGTCGGGGTCAGGCTTTCCTCGCGCCGTCGGCGGCGTCGGCGTGCCGGCCATACCCACACCCTTCCCCAGATATGGATAGCTGACCGCTTACCCTGGGTACTCCTGGAACAACTTCCCCGAAGAGAACGCCGATCCTATGCCTGTCTATGACGAAGCGGCACCGCGGCTCTGGCCCGGCGCGGTGCGGGCGGCACCTTACACGGTGCCGCTGCAGCGGCTGCGGTCGCACTCGCTCCGCCTGTCCGACGGCCACCGTATCGGCGTCACGGTCGGGGGCCGGGGCATCCCGCTGGTGGTGGCCCACGGCTACTCCTTCGCCGGCGGCCTGTACGTGCAGTCGCTGTCCCGGCTGGCGTCCATGGGGTTCCGGGTGTTGGCCGTCGACCTCGCCGGCCACGGCAGCACCGCCGGGCTCGGCGTCTCGGGCTGGGGCATCACCGCCTACCGCCGGTTCCTGGCCCGGGTGCTCGACGAGCTCGGGGTCGGCCGGGCCGTGTTCTGCGGTCACTCGCTGGGTGGGCGCCTCCTGACTGAGCTGGCCGCCGCCGAACCGCAGCGGGCCATCGCGTTGCTGCTGGTCGACGCCGCGGTCGGTGAGGCGTGGGACGACCTCGCTTCGTTCGCCTGCTGGAATCCCGCCCTCCTCGGTGTGGTCGGCGCCACGTTGGCCGCCGACACGCTCCAGACGATGTTCATGACCGGCGACCAGGGGCTGAAGCTCCAGGGGCTGGCCCTGCCCCAGGCGGTGGCCAACGCCTTCGCCCCCTGGCGGCTGGTGGCGCCGGCGCTGTCGGTGCTCCTGTGTGCCCGCAGCTCCCTCACGCTGGCCCGGCTCAGGGAGCAGCGGCTGCCGGTGTTCGTCCTCCACGGCGAGCGGGACCAGGTCGTGCCGGTGGCCGCCGCCCGCGACGCCGCCACCCGGGCCGGCGGTGAGCTGGTCCTGGTCCACGGCGCGGCCCACTCCTGGCTGCTCGAGGACCCAGAGACGCTGCGGTCGATCGTGGCCGAGCTGCTCGCGGACGGGTTGGGCGACGCCTGCCTGCGGGCCATCACCGACGCCGGCCTCGATCCGGCCTCGGTCAGCCTCACCGAGATGGAGGAGGCGTTCTACACCCCGGACTCGCTGGCGCTCCGCCTCGGCCCGGTGGCCCGCCGGGAGGAGATCCGCCCGAGCCAGCAACCGCGTTTCAGCTGGACGAGAGCGTCACGAGTCGCCTGATCTCGGCGGCCACCACGCCGGCCGGCCGGGCCCCGAGCAGGATGAAGTAGTGGTTGGTGTCGGGGACCTCGCTCACCGTCAGGTGCGGCAGGAGCGTCTGGACCTCGGCGATGACCTCGGCCGGCAGCAGCGGCCGGTCCTCGTTCTGGAGACCGCGGCGGGCCCACAGGAGCGTGCACGGCTCGGACAGGGAGAGGAGCGCCTTGCGGGCGCTGTCGCCGTCGAGGAGGTCCCGGCCGTCGGCCCGCACGGCGTCCTCCGAGACCCGTGACCGGTGGACGGTGTCGCCGTCCGGCCCGGTCTCGGGCGGACCGAGGTCGTAGTCGATGAAGTCGACGATGTCGTCGGTCCATGCTTCGCCGGCGAAGGCGGGGTGGACCCGCCAGAAGTCCCGGTAGGCCTCGGCCGACGGGAAGGTCATCTGGAGCCGGGCCAGGCTGGGGCCGAGGACCAGGCCCAGGAGCACGTCGGGATCGACGTCGGGCGGGACCGGCAGCGGAAGCCCGCCGTCGACGAGGAGGGCGGCGCTCAGCCGCTCGGGGGCGTTGGTGGCGAAGCGGGTGGCGACGTAACCGCCCATCGAGTGCCCGGCGACCACCGCCCGGGAGCAGCCGACGTGGTCGAGCACGGCGACGAGGTCCTCGACGTGGGCCGCCATGCCGAACGGCCCGCCCAGCCCGGCACTCTGTCCCCGGCCCCGGAGGTCGGGGGCCAGCAGGGTGACGGTCTCGCCGAGGTGGCGGGCGACCGGTGCCCAGGTCCGGTGTGAGCCGGTGATGCCGTGGGCCGCCAGCACCACCGGAACCCCCGGTGTGCCCGGCGCCGCCCCCGCCACGCCCACATGCAGCGTGCCGCCGGAAACCGGTACGGAAAGAGAAGAAGCAAACGGCTGGGCCATGGGCCCAGCCTGTCACAAGGTGAAGCGGTGGCTCAGGCGCGGCGCTCGATGATGCTGCGGCGCACGGCCATCTGGGTGGCCGGGGTCGACAGCTCGAGGTTCTCGACGGCGAGGTCGGCCACGACCGCCTGGCCGAGCTCGGTGCGAAGGGTCTCGTCGTGCAGGATCTGGAAGAAGCTCTCGCGCATCCCCGTCTCTCCGATGCTTTGCGGGCGGGTGCCTCGCCGCCCCCGGGCATGGTTTCGGACGGAACTGCCGCCGACTTGAGGCCCTCTTAGCGCAGCTTGGCCAGTTCCGCGGCGAGCGCCCGGAACGCCCGTCCCCGGTGGGAAAGGGCGTGTTTCTCCGCCGGGGTGAGCTCGGCGAACGTCCGCCCGTCACCCTCCGCCGGCACGAAGACCGGGTCGTAGCCGAAGCCGCCGTCGCCGCGGGGCTCGGTGGCGATGACGCCGTCGACCGCCCCGGTGGCGGCCACCTCCCGGCCGTCGGGCCAGCGGACGAGGGCCACCGTCTCGAACCGGGCGGTGCGGCGCTCGGGCGGGACGCCGGCCAGCTCGGCGAGGAGCTTGGCCACGTTGTCGGCGTAGGTGGCTCCTTCGCCGGCGAAGCGGGCCGAGAACACGCCGGGGGCGCCGTCGAGGGCGTCGACCAGCAGGCCGGTGTCGTCGGCCACGGCCGGCTCTCCGGTGGCGTCGGCGATGGCCGCCGCTTTCAGGCGGGCGTTCTCGATGAGCGTGGTGCCGGTCTCCTCGACGTCGGGCACCTCCGGCGGTCGGGGGGCGAGGACGAGGCCGGGCACGGCGGCGGTGAGGATGGCCGAGATCTCGGCCGCCTTGTCGCGGTTGGCGGAGGCGAGGACGAACTTCACGACGGGACTATTTGGTTCGCAGCGGCGGCGGGGTGTCCAGCACCTTGACCTGGGCCTCGAGGATCTCGGCGATCCCGTGCTCGGCCAGCGACAGGAGGTCGTCGAGCTCCGCCTTCGAGAAGGCCTTGCCCTCGGCCGTCCCCTGGACCTCGACGAAGCGCCCCGAGCTCGTCATGACCACGTTCATGTCGACCTCGGCCTTGACGTCCTCCACGTAGGGCAGGTCGAGGAGGGCGACGGCGTCGACGATCCCGACCGACACGGCGGCCACGCCTTCGGTCAACGGATGGGCCGGGATGCGCTTGGCCGCCACCAGCCGGGTGCAGGCGTCGTGCAGGGCGACGTAGGCGCCGCAGATCGACGCCGTGCGGGTGCCGCCGTCGGCCTGGATGACGTCGCAGTCGACGGTGATCTGCGTCTCGCCGAGGACCGGCAGGTCACACACAGCCCGCAGCGAGCGGCCGATGAGCCGCTGGATCTCCTGTGTGCGGCCGGAGAGCTTGCCCCGGGCGGCCTCCCGCTCGGTCCGCTCGGAGGTGGAGCCGGGCAGCATCGAGTACTCGGCGGTCACCCAGCCCCGGCCCTTGCCCCGCAGCCACGGCGGGATGCGGTCCTCCACCGAGGCGGTGCAGATCACCTTGGTGCGGCCCATCTCGATGAGGACGGAGCCGGCGGCGAACTCGGTGAAGTCGCGGGTGAAGCGCAGTGGGCGTAGGTCCTCCGGACCGCGACCGTCGGCACGTGTCGTCATGGGCGTTGGACCTCAGATCCTCGTCCGTTGGTGAGGGGCGGCGAGGAGTACCTCCCGTCCGAAAGCTTCCGAGCCTTCCACGACCGAGGCGGTCGGGTCGAGTCCCGGCCACAGGTGGGTGAGCATCAGGCGCCGGGCCCCGGCCGCCCGGGCCAGCTCCCCCGCCTGGCGGGCCGAGAGGTGCACGCCGCTGTTCTCGTTGGGCCGCTGGAAGGTGGCCTCGGAGAGCACGAGATCGGCGCCCGGCCCGAACACCTCGGGCGACCACTCGGGGCCCGTGTCGGCGGTGTAGACCAGCCGCTTGCCGTCGGCCGAGAGCTCGACCGCCATCGTGGGCGGCGGGTGGGCGGTGCGGGAGAAGCGCAGGCCGCAGTCGCCGGCGGTGGCGGCGTCGCCGTCCCCCACCGCCGTCCAGTCGAAGACCCCGCCCCAGTCGCCGTCGACCAGCGTGGCCAGGCGCCGCTCGAGCCCCTCGGGGGCGTAGACGGGGACCCCGGTTCGCTGCAGCCCGTACTTCAGCAGCACGTGCAGGCCGTAGATGTCGACGCAGTGGTCGGGGTGCCAGTGGGTGATCACGACGGCGCCGAGATCTCCGACGGGGACGTGCCGTTGGAGGTTGGCCAGCGTCCCGTTGCCACAGTCGAGCCACAGCGTCGACTGCGCGGTGCGGACGAGATAGCCGCTGCAGGCGCCGCCGGCCGGCGCGCCGTAGGACCCGCTGCAGCCGAGGACGGTCAGCTCCACCGCCAGGCCTCCACGGCTTCCACCTCCGGCCCGAGGAAGCGTGAACCGAGCGTGCGGAAGGTGGCGGGGTCGCCGCTGGTGAGGAACGTGTGGCGGGCGGGTTCGAGCGCCTGGTCGCCGCCGGGCTTCGGGCGCCGGCGGGCTCCGATGGCGTCGAGGACGGCGGCCACCTCGAAGGCCGTCTCCTCGCCGGAGGAGACGAGGACGACGTCGCGTCCCATGACCTCGCCGATCGTGCGGGCCAGCAGCGGGTAGTGGGTGCAGCCGAGCACCAGCGTGTCGACTCCCGCTCGCTTCACCGGGGCCAGGAGCCGCTCGGCGAGCACGAAGACCTGGTCGGAGTCGACGTCGCCGGCCTCGACGAACTCGACGAAGCCGGGACAGGCGGCGCAGGTGAGCTCGACGGTGGGCCACAGGGCCTTGGCCGCCCGCTGGTAGGCGCCGGAGGCAATGGTGCCGACCGTGCCGATGACGCCGACACGGCCGCTGCTGGTGGCCCTGGCCGCGGCCCGCAGGCCGGGCTCGATCACGCCGGTGAGCGGCACCTCGTAGGAGGCCCGGAGCTCGGTGAGGGCGGCGGCGGCCGCCGAGTTGCAGCCCACGACGATGAGCTTGACGTCGTGGCCCATGAGCAGCTCGGTGATCTCGAAGGAGTACTTGAGGACCTCTTCCCGGGGCTTGGGTCCGTAGGGGAAGCGGCCGGTGTCACCGAAGTAGACGAGGTGCTCGTCGGGCAGGAGGTCGATGAGGGCCCGCACCACGGTCAGCCCTCCGAGGCCGCTGTCGAACACCCCGATCGGGCGACCATCCATTGCCGGTTAAGGCTAGTCAGCAGGTGGTGGCGGCCCGGCGGAGCCGGTCGCACACGGCCGCGCCGATCCCCCGCTCCGGAGGCGGGACCGCCAGGAGCACATCGAGGCCCCGCCGGTCGGCCTCCCGCAGGCGCTGGTACAGGCACTGGGCGTAGGCCTCGGCGCCACCGGCGGGCGGCAGGGCCTCCACCCCGTCGGGCAGCCTGGGAAGGCGCCGGGGGGCGAGGATCCCGACCCGCCTGCCCTCGGCCAGCAGGGCGGCGGCCCGGTCGGCGACCGCCTCCTCGCTCACCACCTCGACCCGGGCTTCCGGGGCGTAGTGCGACGGCAACGTCCCCGGCGCCGGCACGGCGTCGACCACGGTCGCGGCGCCCGGACCGGCGGCCGCCGTGGTCGCCTCCACGTCGTGGCCGAGGGCTTCGGACAGTGCCTCGACCGACAGGCCACCCAGACGCAGGACCCGGGGGCCGCCACGGCTCAGGTCGACGATCGTCGACTCGACGCCGACGGCGCAGGGACCGCCGTCGAGGATCAGGTCGACGTCGGTGCCGAGATCGGCCCGCACGTGGGCGGCGGTCGTCGGGCTGACCCGTCCGAAGCGGTTGGCCGAGGGCGCGGCGATCCCACCGCCGAAGGCCGCCAGCAGCTCCAGGGCCAGCGGCTGCCGGGGGACGCGGAGACCGACGGTGCCGGCTCCGCCGGTCACGGCGTCGGGAACGTGGTCGGACCGGGGCAGGATCAGCGTCAGCGGGCCGGGCCAGAAAGCCTCGGCCAGTATCCAGGCGTCGGCGGGCACGTCGGCCGCCCAGTCCTTGATGGCGGTCGACTCGGCCAGGTGCACGATCACCGGGTGGGTGCGGGGGCGGCCCTTGACGGCGAAGATCCGCTCGACGGCGGCGGCGTTGGACGCGTCGGCGCCGAGGCCGTAGACGGTCTCGGTCGGAAAGGCGACGAGCCCGCCCCGGCGGAGGACTTCGACGGCGGAGGCGATGTCGAAAGAAGCCAAGACCCTCGCTGGGAACTCAGAAGTAGATGATGCGCCGGGCCCGTTCGACCACGGCGTCGATGTCGTCGGTCCAGGCGCCGGTGGAGAGGTACTTCCAACCCCCGTCGGGCAGGAGGGCGACGATCGTGCCCTCGTCCATGGTGGCCGCCATCTTGGCCGCCCCGGCCAGCACGGCCCCTGAGGAGAGGCCGGCGAAGATGCCGAGCTCGGCCAGGCGGCGGGTCCACTCCACCGACTCGTTGAGCCGGACGATGAAGCGCCGGTCGAGGACGTCGGGATCGAAGATCGGAGGGATGTAGCCCTCGTCCAGCGAGCGGAGGCCCTGCACGTCCTCCCCGGCGGGGGGCTCGACGGCCACGACCTTGACGTCCGGCTTGCGCTCCTTGAGGTAGCGCCCCACCCCCATCAGCGTGCCGGTGGTGCCCAGGCCGGCCACGAACGTGTCGACCTCGGGGCAGTCGGC
Source organism: Actinomycetota bacterium (assembly GCA_040756995.1). Classification (GTDB taxonomy): domain Bacteria; phylum Actinomycetota; class Acidimicrobiia; order IMCC26256; family BP-133; genus BP-133. The sequence goes on from JBFLYK010000055.1 coordinate 25,280, forward strand.
CCAGATCTCGGGGCCCGTCCCCTCGTAATGGGCCTTGGGGTTGGCGGCGTTGCCGTACTGGTAGAGGAAGACGGTGTCGCCTTCCTTGGCCAGCTCCTGGGCCACCCGGATGGCGCCGTTGCTGCCTTCCTCCTTCGGCGAGGGGATGACCTCGGCGCCGAAGATCTCCAGCAGCTGGCGGCGTTCGACCGACACGTTCTCGGGCAGAACCACCCGCAGCTTGTAGCCCTTGACCCGGCAGACGAGGGCGAGACCGATGCCGGTGTTGCCGGAGCTGGGCTCGAGGATGGTGTCGCCCGGCAGCAGGCGGCCGGCGGCCTCGGCGTCCTCGATCATCGACTTGGCGATGCGGTCCTTGACCGAGCCGCCGGGGTTCATCCCTTCCAGCTTCACGAAGAGCCGGACGGCCGGGTTCGGCGAGAGCTGGTGGGCCGCCACCAGCGGCGTGTTGCCGATGAGGTCGAGGACGGAGTCGACGCGCATGTCAGGGGCCTCCGGAGGGCGACCCGGGGGCCGCCATCGTTTGTCGATTCAGCCGCCGGCGACGGCGGGGATGATGGACACCACGTCGTTGTCGGCGACGGGCGTTTCGAGCCGGCCGGTGTACCGGATGTCGTCGTCATTGCGGTACACGTTCACGAACTTGTGCAGGTCGCCGGTCTCGGTGACGAGCTGGCCCTTGAGGCTCGGGTAGCGGGCCACCAGGCCGTCGAAGATCTCACCCACGGTGGAGCCCTCGGCGGTGACCGAGGGCACGCCGCCGACGTGCGGGCGCAGAATGGTGGGCAGACGAACTTCAACGGCCATCTGGGTGGACCTCCGACCTTCAGAATACCTGACTTTCTTGTCAGCTTTCGAGAACGACGGGCGTCTCCTGAATCTTCCCGTCGGTGATGCGGAAGGAACGGAGCACCGGATCGCCGTCCTTCAGGCTGACGATCACGTACAGCCAGCCGGGCTCCATCGCCTGGCGGACGTCGGTCGGCGACGGCCAGGCCTCGGTGTGGGTGTGGGAGTGGAAGACGCCGACGAGTTCCAGGCCCCGGGCCTCCGCCGCCCGGAGGCTCCGGATCAGATCCCGGGAGTCGACCGAGTAGGTGCGGGCCGACGCGTCGGCGTTGGCCGTCGGGTAGACGACCTCGATCCGCCCGTCCGGCACGATCGAGCCGGGCCGGAGCCGGCCGGCCAGGAGCCCGCAGGCCTCGTCGGGCAGCCCGTCGTAGCAGTGGCCGATGATCTTGAGGTACTCGCCCCGGGGCAGCCGCAGGGTCGGCTCCCCGAAGCCTTCGAGGATCTCGGTCAGGGTCCGCCCCCTACGTCGCCCGCCCGGCGGCGCCGTGTTGGATCGCCCGCCAGACCCGCTCCGGAGTGAGCGGCATGTCGATGTGGCGCACGCCGAGGTGGGCCACGGCGTCGACCACGGCGTTCTGCACGGCGGGGGTGGACCCGATGGTGCCCGACTCCCCGATCCCCTTGGCCCCCAACGGGTTCAGGGGTGTGGGGGTCTGGGTGTGGGCCGTCTCGTAGCTGGGGAGCTCGGCGGCACTGGGCATGAGGTAGTCGGCCAGGGTGTTCGTGAGCGGCGTGCCGTCCTCGTCGTAGGCGAACTCCTCGAACAGGGCCTGGGCGATGCCCTGGGCCAGTCCGCCGTGGACCTGGCCCTCGGCCAGCAGCGGGTTGAGGATGCGGCCGCAGTCGTCGACGGCCACCATGCGGACGAGGTTGGTGGCGCCGGTCTCCGTGTCGACCTCGACCACCGCCACGTGGGCCCCGAAGGGGTAGGTCTGGGCCGACTGGAAGTGCTTGGCCTCGGAGCGGAGCGGGCCGTCGTCGCCGCCGGCCAGTTCCTCCCAGCCGAGTGAGCGGGCCGGGGTGCCGGCCACGCCGAAGCGGCCGTCGTCGAAGAGGACGACGTCGTCGAGGTTGGCCTCGAGGAGGTTGGCCGCCCGCTCCCTGGCCATGTTCAGGACGTTTTCGGCGGCCACGAAGATGGAGCTGCCGCCCAGCTGGAGCGATCGGGAGCCGTACGTGCCCTGCCCCTCGGGCACCGCGCCGGTGTCGGAGTGGACCAACGTCACCTTCTCCAGCGGGACGCCCAGGATCGAAGAGATGATCTGGGCGAAGGCCGTCTCGTGGCCCTGACCGTGGGGTGCGGTGCCGGTCTGGGCGGTCACGGTGCCGTCGGGGTGGACCTCGACGGAGCCGAACTCGGGCACCGGGCCGGCCCCGGTGACCTCGACGTAGACGCTGACGCCGATACCGAGGGCGAGGCGGTCGCCCCGCTCCCGGCGGGCCTTCTGCTCCGCCCGCAGCTGCTCGTAGCCCGACAGGCGCAGCACCTCGTCGAGGGCGGCGGCGTAGTCGCCGACGTCGTAGGTGGCGCCGACGACCGTGGTATGGGGCTGGTCGAACTTCGGGATCAGGTTCTTGCGCCGGACCTCGACGGGGTCGAGGCCGAGTTCAGCGGCCACCATGTCGACGGCCCGCTCGACGAGGGCGGCGGCTTCGGGGCGGCCGGCGCCGCGGTAGGCGCCAATGGTGGTGGTGTTGGTCAGCGCCACGGAGACCCGCACGTCGATCTTGGGGATGGCGTAGACGCCGGAGGACATCATCCGGGTGAGGCTGGGAAGGAACACGCCGATGGCCGGGTAGGCGCCGACGTCGGCGATCACGTGACCCCGCAGACCGACGATCGTGCCGTCGGACTTGGCGCCGATCTCGATGTCCTGGATCTGGGCCCGGCCATGCGTGAGAGCGGTCATCGACTCCGAGCGGGTCTCGACCCACCGCACCGGCCGGCCGAGGCGGCGGGCGGCGGCCGAGATCACGGCGTACTCGGCGTAGAGGCCGATCTTGGCCCCGAAGCCGCCGCCGACCGCCGGGCAGGCCACCCGCACGTTCTCGGGCGGGAGCCCGAGGTTGGCGGCCAGCGGGTCGCGCACTCCGAACGGGTGCTGGTTCGACACCCAGAGGGTGAGGCGGTCGTCGCCTTCGGGGACGGCGGCGGCGGCGTTGACCTCGAGCGGCACGGCGGCCAGCCGCTGGTTGCGGATCCGGCCGGAGATGACCCGGTCGGCGCCGTCGAAGACGTCGGCGACCCGGCCGAAGTCGAACTCCACCACCAGGTTGCTGCCGTGGTCGGGGAAGAGGATGGGCGCCCCCTCGGCCAGCGCCGCTTCGGCGTCGGCGACCGCCGGCAGGGGGTCGTAGTCGACGATGACCTCACTGGCGGCGTCGACCGCCTGCTCGGCCGTCTCGGCCACCACGAGGGCGATCGGTTCCCCGACGAAGCGGACGGTGCCCTTGGCCAGCGGCGGCCGGGCCATGACCGGCGGAGCCATGGCGAAGGCCGGAATGTCGGGGAGGCCGAGGTCGTCGGCGGTGTACACGCCGACGACGCCGGGCATCTTGGCCGCCGCCTCGGTGTCGACCGACTCGAGCCGGGCATGGGCCATGGTCGAGCGCACGAACACGGCGGTCAGGGCCCCCGTCAGTTCCAGGTCGGCGACGTAGCGGGCGCCGCCGGAGAGGATCCGGGGATCCTCGACGCGCCGGACGGGGTTTCCGAGGATGGAGGTGCCTGTCACAGGCGGGGACACTATCCGGGGACGGTACTTTGCTCCCTATGCCGAAGTCCTCCAGTGGAGCCGCCAAGGCCGACGGGAAGGCCGCCCGGGACCGGGTGGCCATCGCCAACCGGCGCGCCCGCCACGAGTACTTCCTGCTCGACACCTATGAGTGCGGCATCGTCCTCGTCGGCTCCGAGGTGAAGTCGATCCGGGATGGCCGGGCCAACCTCGGCGACGCCTACGGCCGCATCGACAACGGCGAGGTGTGGCTCTACGGCATGCACGTCTCGCCCTACCCCTTCGCCCGCATCGGCCACGATCCCACCCGCCGCCGCAAGCTGCTCCTCCACCGGGCGGAGATCGACCGGCTGGTGGGCAAGCTCAACGAGCCGGGGCTCACGCTGGTCCCCCTCAAGGTCTACTTCCAGAACGGGATGGCCAAGGTCGAGCTGGCCGTGGCCCGGGGCAAGCGCCAGTGGGACAAGCGCCAGGCCATGGCCGAGCGCGACGCCAAGCGGGAGGCCGACCGGGCGCTGCGGAGCCGAAACCGGGGCGGGGAATGACCCGGTATCCTGAAACGTTCAACAGAGTGCACGAACACCACGAGGGGGTGCTTGGTTTCGATTCTGAGGATCGACGCAGGAGAAGCGAGCCGAGGGACCCCGGGGTCCTCGTAAAAAATCCGGGAAACAAAATAAACGCGAACGACGAATCGTTTGCTCTCGCTGCCTAGTTTCTAGGACAAACAGCGCGTCCGTTCCGGCCCAGTCGCTCGGCCGGTTCGAGGCGTCATCTAGAGCGACTCACCTGAGGGGCTCGCCCGGAGCCCCGATGGGACACCTTTCCGGGCTGGGGTGGTCATCGAGGGCCGGTGATCGGTGACCATCTGAGATCCCCTCGCCGGCTGCGCTCGGAGAAGCCCTGCGAAGAGCTTGGAAGACGCGGGTTCGACTCCCGCCACCTCCACCACGTGTTGAGAGATCCGCCTTCGGGCGGATCTCTTTCTGTCTCGGCTTGCGGGCCGCGACGTCCGTCGTCTGAACACGGAGCGTGGCGATCGTCGGTACAGCTTGGTCCGGCGGCTCCGCGCCGTGCGGCTCGCAGGACCCGTAGTACGAACGCCGGCGCCATGAGCGTCCGGGGACTGCGCAGGAGAGCCAGCGTCTCGTTCAGGCGGATGACGACCTCGTCGTCGTGCTGTCCGGCCTTGACGACCCGCTCCATGTACCGGTTGACGAGGTCGGTGCCGAGCGGCTTCTTCCCGCTGGTGCCCTGGTACACGAAATCGCCGCCGACAGCTATCGACCACGGTGTATCCACGGTCCGGCTGGCGGCCTTGAAATAGGCGCGGGCGAAGGAGCGGTCGATGGCCCGGGCGCGGTCGAGCCGGCGCCCGAGAGCTTGAGCTTGCCGCGCGGCGGTCGTCATGCCCTGGCCGTAGATCGGATTGAAGCTGCACACGGCGTCGCCGAGGAGCATCCACCCGAGCGGGAAGCGCCGCATCCGCTCGATGTGGCGGCGCTGGTTGGCGGGGAACCGGTGTGCCACGGGCTCGGTAAGCGGCTCGGAGACCTCCATCACCTCGGCGATCACCGGCGACTCGAGCGTGCGGGCGTAGGCCAGCATGGCGTCGGGGTCGGTCGGCACCGGCTCGCCGTTGATGCCCGCGATCGCCACGATCCACCGGTCTTCCTCCATGGGCAGCAGCATGGCCAGCCGCCTGGTGTCGGGATCGCCGATGACGGCGGCCGCCTTCCAGTCGCGGGCCGGCCTGTCCGTGCGCCGGTAGACGCAGCTCACGTAGCGGGTTTGCACCTCCACGACCGACGTGGGCGGCGGCTCGTAGCCGAGCTCGCCGAGCCACGCCAGGCTGCGGGCCGCCCGTCCGCTGGCGTCGACGACGAGATCGCAATCGACCGCGACGCCGTCGCTGAGCTGGATGCCGGTGATGCGTTCACCGAGCCGGTCGGCGATCAGCCGCTCGGCGGCCGTCCCGTCGCGGATGACGACGTTGCCCCGCGCCTCGAGGCGGCGGCGAACGGTTCGTTCCAGGAGCGGCCTGGACATCGCCGGACCCCTCATCCGCGACGCCGGTCGTCGCTGGCATCCGCCCGCCTGATACCAGTAGAAGTCGCCGCAGATGTCGACGTCGACCGCGCCGCTGGTGCGGAGCTCGTCGAGCAGGCCCGGAAACCAGCCCTCGAGGAGCCTTGCGCCGGCGGAGAGCAGGAGGTGCGGGTGGCGTCCCTGCGGGACCAGTCGGCGCGGCTCGGGCCCGCGCGGCAGTTCGTCGCGGTCGATGACCACCACGGCTGCGAAGCGATCGGAGAGCACCCGAGCGGCGGACAACCCGGCCATGCTGGCTCCCACCACCACCGCCGTATCTCCCAGACGACGGGTCTTTCCCGGTGCGTCGACCGGCTGCTCTGACATCCTCGTCCCCCTTCGGCGGCCTCGTCTCCCTGTGGTGACGATCGTCCGCGATGGGGCGATGCCGGAGCATCGGTGAGATTGCCTATCCGGGCGCAGAACGGCCGTCGAGGTGGCGTACGGCATAAGCGGCCGCCTCGGCTCGGCCGCTGAGGCCGAGCTTGCCGAGAACGCTCGCCACGTGGTGCTCGACGGTCCTGCGGCTGATGTACAGCCGCTCGGCAATGTCGCGGTTGGAAAGTCCCTGGCCAAGTAGGCCGAGGATCTCAAGTTCGCGTTTCGTCAACAGGCCGAGACCCTTCGGTCCCGTGCGAGGCGACCGCACTCCCAGCGAGCGCAGGACGGCCGCGGCGGCGTCGGCCTCTCGCGCCGCGCCGAGCTGCTCGAAGCAGGCGAGCGCCGCCCGGGCGTCAGCGACCGCGGTCTCTTTGTCCTGGCCCGCGACCACCTGGGCGAGCACGAGACGGGTGCGGCCACACTCGTATGTCATGTCGAGCGACCCGAAGGCCGACAGCGCGGCTTCGAGATGTTCGACGGCCGACCGCTCGCCGCGAGCGGCCATACCGCGACCAACAGCGCGGGCGCAGTGAGCGGCCACGAGTGCGGCATCGACCAACGGGATAGCGGCCACCTCCTCGAGGCGGCCGGCCAGCTCGCGGTGATCGCCCTGTGCGACCAGGGCCTCGACGAGCAGGTCGAGCAGACGAGCTCGCTCGCGGTACTCCTGGTCGAGGCGGCCCAGTCGTCGGCGGACGAGCGCGCTGGCCGCCTTCGGCGCCGCCCGGGCGATGTGCAACGCGGCACGGGCGTAGGTCGTTGCGGGCTGGTCCTCGAGTCCAGCGAGGAGACGCTCCGCGTCGTCGAGGCGGCCCTGCGCCAATCGCAGTTCCGCCAGCTTGGCGGCAGCTTGGGCATGGAGGACGGGCTCGGCCCTGCGGCCGATCTTCAGGGCCGCCTGCAACTCCTCCTCCGCCTGCTGCCAGTCCCCAACCGCGAACAGGACGCTGCCGTAGTGCGTGCGGCAGGTCGTGTAGAGGTGGGTCGAGCCGTGACGGCGGTTGAAGTCGTCGGCGGCGCGGATCCACTGCACCGCCCGCTTGATGTCGGCCGCCCGGCTGCACGTGGTGATCGTGCGGCAACTGATGAGTACGACCGTGTCGAGGTCGCCGCCTTCGCCGGCGAGGGCGGCGGCCATGGCTTGATCAAGCAGAGTCGCGCCCTCTTCGACGTTTCCGACCTCGACCAGCGCGGCCCCGAGCTCGCTCATCGCGCAGAGCGCAAGGTCCGCGTCGCCGCCCTCCCGAGCGAGCTCCAACGCTTCCCGTGCCCAGCGCTCGGCGACATGCGGCCGTGCCTCGTCGTTGGCGAGATACGCCCGGCAGAATAGGACCCAGCCGCGCATCGGCGTCACCTGGAGCTCCTCGACCAGTTCCGCCGCCCGGGCGACCCATCCCCGGGCGGCCGCGTCGTTGCCCAGACTCATGCGGAAGGCGAGGCACAGATACACCGCGGACAAGACCGCTTGTCCGGGATCGGACTCCCTCCGGAACACGGCGTAGGCGCGCTCCCAGCAGCGCAGGGCCTCATCCGTGTCACCGGACCACCAGCGAGCAATCCCGAGCCCGAACAGTGCCTCTCCGGCCTCAGCCGTCTCCAACACGGTCCGGTAGCAATGTTCCGCGTTGGCCCACTCGCCCGACCGGAGCGCCTCATCTCCGGCCTTGACCAGCGCGTCGACACCCGTCTCCACCGGCCTCGATCGTACGAGCCGGGCCGGTCTCCCACCCGCTGCTCCGTACTTCCGGGGGGGCCAAGCGGCACAGACCGGACACAAGAGATCCGCCCCAGGGCGGATCTCTTGCTTTGGGGAGGTCCGCTCCGCCCGGTCGGCGAAGGGACCGGGCCATGCGGGGACTACGGGTCACTCTGGCCGCGTCGCTGGTCGGTGCGGCATCTCTGCTCTCGCCCATCGGACAGGCTCCGGCGCGGGCGACGGGCTACCAGCTCGATACCTCCTTCGGCGGTGGCGGCTACGTCGAGGTCGAGCTCGACTACGACAACCACGAGTACGTGCGGGACCTGACCGTCCTGGACGATGGTTCGCTCCAATTCGCCGGGAACGCTCTCTACAGCGAGGGACAATCCCGGAGTGACTTCGTGGTCCACCTCTCGGCCACCGGCGCGCCCGACCCGGCCTTCGGTCCGGAAGGAGCACGCCGGTTCGACAGGCTCGAGAAGCCCCTTGAAGGGCTCACCGATGGCGACGGATCCTTCATCACGCACCGCACAGCCGACGGCCGCGAGTTCCTTACCAGATACCGCCGGCCAGGCGAAATCGACGCGACCTTCGGGACGGCGGGCAGTGTGCCGTTCACGTGCGGGTGTGAGGGCCTGACGCGGGCCGTTCGGGCCCAGGGTGACACCGGCTGGTTCGCAGTAGGGTCGAGAGGGTACGCCGACCCCGGCTGGCTGACCCATGGCTACGACTGGGTTGTCAGCCGAATGACCGCCACCGGCGCGCCCGACACAGCCTTCGGATCGGGCGGGACGGTGCGAACCGACTTCGGCGGGCACGACCGTCCCACCGCGGCTGCGCTCCAGGCCGACGGCAAGCTGGTCGCCGCCGGGTTCATCGGGCAGGACGGGATGTCGACGATGGCGGTCGCCCGCTACACCGACGGCGGCCTCGATCCCACCTTCGGCGGCGACGGATGGGCGACGGCAGCCTTCGGTCGGGGTTCCTCGGTCGACGCAATGGTTGTCCAGCCCGACGGGAAGATCGTCGTCGCCGGACGGGTGTCCGGCAGCAAGGTGAACGTCGCGCTGGCCCGCTTTCTCCCCGACGGCAGTCTGGACCCCCACTTCGGGGCGGCGGGAATGGTCGAGACGAACCTCGACGGCGACATCATGGTGGGCGACGCCGCCGTCACGCCCGACGGCCACCTCCTGGTGGCCGGCACCAAGCACGGCACGGGCGCCGACGCCATTCGGGGCGTCCTGCTCCGGTATCGGCCCGACGGCACCCTCGAGCCCTCGTTCGGAACGGGCGGGGTCGTCACCGCCCAGTTCCGCGGGGGCGCCACGAGGCTGAACTCTGTGGCTATCGACGGGGACCAGGTCTACGTGGCGGGGACCGCCGGCAGCGGCCGGTCCTGGGTGGTCGCACGTTACGGTCCGACTCCGGAACCGCCGTCCTCGACCACGACCACCACGACCACCACGACCTCGACGAGTTCCACCACCACGACGACACGCGGGACGACGCTGCCGACGGCGCCGCCGACCACAACCTCGACCACGGCTCCCGATCTCACCAAATCGGGTCCCGGCGACCCGGGGAAGGCCGGGCGCCGCTCCGGGTACTGGATGGTCGGTGCAGACGGGACCGTGTACCGCTTCGGCGATGCTTCCTGGTACGGGAACGCGGCGGTGGGAAGGGCCGAAGCGGTCGACGTCGAGCCGTCCCCGTCCGGGAACGGCTACTGGGTCGTGGACGAGACCGGGCGGATTTTCGCCTTTGGTGACGCCCCCTGGTTCGGCAACGTCGACGGGTCGGGGCTCCGGCCGGGAGAGCGGGTCACCAGCGTTTCCGCCCGCCACCCCGAACCGGGCTATCTCGTGTTCACCTCGAAGGGACGAGTCATCGCCATCGGGCCCGACGGTCAGGCCGAACGGCCCGGGGTGGGGCATCTCACGCTCAACGGGCCCGTCCTCGACTCGGTGGTCACGCCTTCGGGGCAGGGCTACTACATGGTCGCCTCCGACGGCGGCATCTTCACCTTCGGCGACGCCGTCTTCCGGGGCTCCATGGGCGACCGGAAGCTCAACGCGCCCGTCCAGTCCCTGGTCCCCGATGCCGACGGCGACGGCTACTGGCTGGTCGCCTCCGACGGCGGGATCTTCGCCTTCCGGGCCGAGTTCAAAGGCTCGATGGGCGCCATCAGGTTGAACCGGCCGGTGACGGGCATGGTGCGAGCCGGCACCGGCTACCTGATGGTCGGTGAGGACGGCGGCATCTTCGACTTCTCCGGCGACCCCACCAGCTTCAAGGGTTCGCTCGGCGCCACCCCGCCGCCCCGACCGATCACGTCCGTGGCCCTCCTGTAGGGCAGCCGGGTCGGCTCGACCTACTTCGGCTTGTCGTTCGGGTCGCCGGGGAAGGCCTCAGCCTTGATCTCGTCGATGTTGGTGACACCGTCACCGTCGGAGTCCTTGGGCTCGATGGCGGCGAAGTCGCCCTGGGCGGCGCTGAGGTCGGTGCCGTAGGGGTTGAGGTACTCCTTGCCGCCGGCCTGCTGGGTGTGGCAGGTCATGCAGGAGTCGAGCTTCGAGCCCCGCATGTTGTACTTCGTGTTGAACTGGCTCTGCAGCTCCGGCGTGCTCTGCGCCGGTGGGCTCACCACCGCGAAGCCGACGGCGCTGATCGCCGCCGACAGCAGAGAAATCGCTCCGAGCACTCTCGGCACGCGTTTCGTCGCCCGCTGCTGCCCCATGTCCGGCCCCCCCTGGCGCTCCTGTTGAGTCGTCAAGAATGCCCCAGGGAGGGACGGCGACGAAAGTGCTGGCCTCTCAGCCTTTCGGCAGAAGGCCGAGAATTGCGTCGAGCGGCCCCGTGGTGGTCGTGGTCGAGCTCGGCGGCGGCTTCGGCTGTTCCTTGGGCTTCGTGTTCGGGTTGTCGTTCTGGTCGCCGGGGAACGTCTCGGCCTTGATCTCGTCGATGTTGGAGAAGCCGTCGCCGTCGGAGTCGAGGCCTTCGACGGCGCCGAAGTCATGGTTGTTCTTGCCGAAGTCCGCCCCGTAGGGGTTGATGTTCTCGGCCCCGCCGGCCTGCGACGTGTGGCAGGTCATGCAGGAGTCGAGCTTGGAACCCCGGGTGTTGTACTTGGCGTTGAACTGGCTCATGTACTCCGGCGTGCTCTGGGCCGGGGACACCAGCACCGTGAAACCGGCCGCGCTGATGACCGCCGACAGCACGGCCACGGCGCCGAGCACCCGGGGAACGAACAGCTCCCTGGCCGGGCGCGACGTCGATCTCTCGTCCATGCTCTGCCCCCCGCTCAGTTCCTCGCCCGCGGCCCCAGCAGCCGCAGCTTTCTCAAGTATTACGCATCCCCCACTCGGGGTGAAATCGAAACCACCCGGAGCTGATTTCCTCAGGGGGCGCCGGGGAAGATGGCGAACCCGGGCTGGGCCTTGCCGTTGATCTTCTGGAATTCGCCTCCGACGTAGAGGGCGTTGGATCCGACGGCCGCCGCGTACGGGCCGGTCGACGTGTCGGCGGTGGGGTTCCACGGCAGGAGCTCGCCGTCATCGGCGGCGAAGGCGGCGAGGTGGCGACGGCCGGGACCGCCCGGGCAGTACTGATAGCAGCTGGAATCCTGCGACACGATGAAGTCGTAGTGGCCGGCCAGGTAGACCGTCGTGCCGGAGACCGCCACGCCGACGGCGTCGCCGTCGACCTTGGCCCGCCACCGCGGGTCGTCGTCGTCGGGACTGAAGGCGTAGAGCCGCCCGCCCGGACCCCCACCGGCGGCGTAGAGCATCCCCCCGGCGGCTTCGAGATCGAAGATCGGCCGGCCGGGATCGTACTGAGGCTCGGCCAGCGCCCCGGTGACGGCGTCGACGGTGACCAGCCCGGCCTGCCCCCCGAGGTCGATGAAGGTGCCGGCGGCGAAGACCTTGCCGCCGATGACCTCCACGGCGAACACGTGACCCGGCGAATAGTCGGGGGTCGGGACACCGGTTTGACCGAGGTACCGGCCGGGGCCGAGCGGCGGCGGCATCCACGACAGGAGCGCCCCGGTGGAGGCGTCGACGGCGGCCAGCTTCGGCCGGGACTTCCCGTCGATGGAGGTGAACTCCCCGCCGACGTACAGGCGGTCACCGTCGAGGGCCAGCGTCCGCACCCGGCCCTTGACCGACCTCGGCTTGAAGGTGGTGTCGAGCTTGCCGGTGGCGAGACTGATCCTGGCCAGCTTGGAGACGGACCGGTCCCCGATCTTGGAGAAGTCGCCGCCGACGTAGACGCTCTTGCCGTCGGCCGACAGCTCCATGGCCCACACCTTGCCGTTGGCCTTGGGGTTCCAGGACTTGAGGCTGCCGGTGGTGCCGTCGATGGCCGCCAGATAGTTGCGGTAGGACTTCGACCCGCTGGGCGAGACCATCTTGGTGAACTCACCGCCGAGGTAGGCCACGCCTCCGGCGGAGACCACGGCGTTGACCCGCTGCGCCCGGGACTTGCCGTCGACCTTGGCCGTCCCCCAGCTCTTGATGGCCTGGGTAGATGGATAGGCCGCCGCCGAAGCGGCCGACGCCGGGGCGGGTAGGACCGGCCCGCTCAGGAGCGCGGCAACCGGAATCAGGACGGACAGGACGCGACGCGGGCGAACAGGACGGCCCGCACGAAGAGAGGCGAAACGCGGCATGCCTCGACGTTCGGCGCAGTCCGGGGCGCTTCCTGTCCAACGGTTCGAAGGGCGCGAATCGGGCATTCGCCGCCGTTTCCGGCGTTTCGGGCGGCGGCGACGGGTGAGAAATACCGGTATGCAGACGACGACCCTGGCCCCGGCGATCTCCGTGCTCCGAGCCAAGGCCCGCCTGCGAACGGAGGAGAGCTGGCTCGACTCCTGGCACTGCTTCAGCTACGGCCGGCACTACGAACCCGACAACACCCACCACGGCCTGCTGGTGGTGTGCAACGACAATCTCCTACGGGGGAGCACCGGCTTCGGGGAACACACCCACCAGGACATGGAGATCGTCACCTGGATGGTGGAGGGCGACCTCGAACACCGGGACTGCGCCGGGGGCGGCACCCACGTTCTCCGGCCCGGTCTGGTGCAGCGGATCTCGGCCGGCGCCGGCGTCCGCCACTCCGAGATGAACGCCGCGGCGTGGGCCCCGGCCCGCTACGTCGAGATGTGGGTCCCGCCCGACCGGGAAGGGCTCCCACCAAGCGTGGAAGTGGCCGACGTGGACGGCGCCCTGGCCGGCGGCGGCCTGGTGGCCGTGGCCTCCGGCCTCGGACATCCGGGGGCCGTCACCCTCCATCAGACCCAGGCCGTGCTGTGGGCCGGGAGGCTGGCCGTGGGCGAGACCGTGATGCTGCCCGACGCACCCCACGTGCACGTCTTCGTGGTGCTCGGCGGCGGCGTCCTCGACACCGGCAGCCTGGCCGGCAAGGGATCGGTGGCGGCGGGCGACTCGGTCCGCCTCACGGCGGCGGGTTCGCCGATGTTCACGGCCCGTCCGCCCGACGGCGCCGAGCTGCTGGTGTGGGAGACGGGTTAGGCCCGGAGTTCTAGAGGTACAGCGCCGGGTCGACCGGAGCCCCGAGGGCCCGCACCTCGAAGTGGAGGTGGGGGCCGGTGGACATGCCCGTCTGCCCCACGAATCCGATCACCTGGCCGGTGGTCACCTTCTGGCCCACGGTGGCGTTGACCCGGGACTGGTGGGCGTAGAGCGTGGCCAGCCCGTTGCGGTGGTCGATGATGACGATGTTGCCGTAGCCGCCCCGGGGGCCGGACCACACGACGAGGCCGTTGCCGGCGGCCTTGATGGGCACACCGGCCCCGGCGGCGTAGTCGAGCCCGGTGTGCATGCGGACGTCACCGAGGATGGGATGGACCCGGGTCCCGAAGCCGCTGCTGACGGGGGCGCCGACCGGCGCCCGGAACATCCGCTTCTTGCGGGGAGCGAGCTTCTGGCCGGCCTGCACCTGCCGCAGGAACTCCCCCACCGCCCCCGATTCGACCTGGAGGGCGTTGAGCTCGGCCTGGAAATCGGACTTCCGGTCCTGGACCTCCTTGAGGAGCGCCTGCTGGCGGTCCTCCTCCGACCGGGCCGCCACCCGGTTGGCCATCGCCTCGTTCTTGAGGCCCTGCAGCCGGTCCCGCTCGGCGGCCTGCTGGTCGCGGCTCTGGCGGATCTCCCCCGCCCGGGCCTCGACCTCGCGGCGGAGCCGGTCCGCCTCCTCCTTGAGGGCCAGGAAGTGGTCGAGCTCCCGGCGGTTGCTCTTGATCGTGCCGGCCACGTAGCGCTGGGCCGAGAACAGGTCGTTGGCGTTGGCCGCCCCCTGCACCAGAGCGACGTAGACGGCCTGCTCCTCGGAGGTGCCCCGCTGGTACATGGCGGCCACGGTCTGGTTCATCTGCTGGCGGGAGGCGTCGACGTGGCCCTGGGTGACACCGAGGCGCCGGACGGCGACGTCCTGCTCGGCCTCGGCCTTCTTCAGGGTCCGCTCGGCGGCGTCGAGGCGCCTCTGGGCGGCTGCCGTCTGCTTCGTCAGGTCCCACACCGCTTCGTCGAGGTCGTGGAGGCGGGCCTCGATGTCGGCGATCTCGCTGAGGAGGACGGCCTCCTGGGCCGACGCTTCACCGACCAGCGCCCGCAGTTCCCGGACCCGGGTCTCCCGCGGCGACAGCGTCGTCGTGGTGGTCGACTTCTTGGCCGCCCAGGCCGCGTGCCCGAATCCGATCGTCACCGGGCCGACGGTCACCACGACCAGGGCGAGGACGGGCGCAATGGGACGACGTGGCATCCCACAGATCCTAAGCAACAGCAGTAACAGTTACAACGATCCCAACACGGGTTAGCTGTTGCTTACATCCCTTACGCGTCCAGGAAGCGGCGCAAACCGATGGCCGAGCCCATGGCGCCGACAGTGGCCCCGACGGCGACGATGAGCAGACCGATGGCCACCGCGTCCCCGGCCGTCACGTAGAAGGCCGAGAAGAGGTTCTTCGAACGGTCGACGAGGTCGGAGAGAATCACCCGCAGGGCGTAGACGCCGGCGAAGGCCAGGCCGGCCCCGATGGCTCCCTGGATGAGCCCCTCACACATGAACGGCACCCGGATGAACCAGTTCGTGGCGCCGACGAGCTTCATGACCTGGATCTCCCGGCGCCGGGCGAAGGTGGCCAGCCGGATGGTGTTGACGATCAGGAAGAGCGAGGAGGCCAGCAGGACGCCGGCGATGGCGAAGAACAGGCCCCGGATCCAGCGGATTCCGGCCAGGAGCCGGCGCACCTGCTCCTTGGCGGTGAGGACGGTGTCAATCCCGTCGTTGAACCGGTTCTGGAATCTGGCGGCCACCTTCTCGGTCAGCTCGGCCTTCTTCGGCGCCACCCGGAACGACACGGGCAGCCCGTCCGGATCGATGTTCGACAGCAGTTCGGGGTCGCCGGCGAAGATCCGTTTGGCCTCGTTGAAGGCGTCCTCTTTGGAGAAGAAGCGGAACCGGCGGACGTCGGGCGACTGCTCGAGCTCGGCCCGCACGGCGGCGATCTGGCCCTCGCTGGCCTCGGCCCGGCAGGCGGGCTTCGGCGAATCGGGCTCGGCGGTCGACTTGGAGCACAGGAAGATCTCGAGCTCGACGCCGTTCTTCCACCGGGCCGTGCCATGGTCGACCATGCGGGACAGGAGCAGCACGCCCCCGAAGAGGAAGAGCGACACGGCCACGGTGAGGATCCCGGCCAGGGTCATCAGCAGGTTCCGCTTGAGGGAGACCGCCGTCTCCCGGGTGACGTAGCCGAGGTGCAGCGCCATCAGACCGGATTCTCCTGCACCACCGGCAGCTGGCCGGTGGTGTAGGCGCCCTGCGCCTCGTCCCGCACGAGGACGCCGCGGTTGAGCTCGACTACCCGGCGCCGCATGAGGTCGACGATGCCGTAGTCGTGGGTGCACATGACCACGGTCGTGCCGGTGCGGTTGATCCGGTCGAGGAGGCGCATGATGCCGGCCGAGTTGGCCGGGTCGAGGTTCCCAGTGGGCTCGTCGGCCAGCAGGATGAGCGGCCGGTTGGCGAACGCCCGGGCGATCGAGACCCGCTGCTGCTCACCACCGGACAACTCGTTGGGCAGGTTGTTGGCCTTCTTCGACAGGCCGACCAGATCGAGGATCTGGGGCACCTGCTGCTTGACGACCGAGCGGGGCTTCCCGATCACCTCGAGGGCGAAGGCCACGTTCTCGTACACCGTCTTGTAGGGCAGGAGCTTGAAGTCCTGGAAGACGCAGCCGATGTTGCGCCGGAGGTACGGGACCTTCCACGACGACAGCGACGACACCTCCCGGTCCCCGACCCAGATACGACCGGAGTCGGGCACCTCCTCCTTCATGATGAGGCGGAAGCAGGTCGACTTGCCCGACCCCGAGGGGCCGACCAGGAAGACGAACTCGCCCTTCCCGATCTCGAGGGTCAGATCCTTTACGGCGGTAACGCCGCCCTTGTAGCTCTTCGTGACCTTTTCGAACCGGATCATGACTCGGGCGAGGGTAGCAATCAGGTGGTGTGCAACCGGGGCATCTGCGCTCCGAAGCGAGCAATCTCACCGGCCGCGTGGATGAGTTGTCCGACTAGCCACTCAATGTGGCAGGACCAGGCATCCGATAGCTCGAATGAGCTACATCAGACCGGTTCGTGGGAGACAGCTTGCTCAGACGACTCGCCTTCATCGCCGTGGCGCTGCTCGCGTTCTTCGGCGGGCCCCTCGGCATGGGCCGGGCCCAGGCCGGCTACTCCTCCGACCTGACGGCGATGACCAACGCCGACCGCGCCGCCGCCCGGCTCCGGGCGCTGTCGACGGCCGGCGACCTCCAGTCGCTGGCCCAACGCCGGTCCGACGAGATGGCCCGGGCCGGCCGCATCTACCACACCTCCAATCTGGGATCGAAGGTGTCGGGGTGGAAGCGCCTCGGCGAGAACGTCGGTCGCGGTCCCGCACTGCGCGACATCGAAACGGCGTTCATGAACTCCCCGAGCCACCGGGAGAACATCCTCGACCGGGGCTTCACCCAGCTGGGCGTCGGCGTCACCTTCGACGGCAAGGAATTTCTCTACGTGGCCGTGATCTTCCGGGAGCCGTCGGGCGCCGCCACCGCCAGCGCCCCGCCCCCGCCCCCGCCGACCACCACGCCGACGAGCCGGGCGGCGCAGGCTCCGAAGCCGAGGCCGAAGCCGACCACGACGACCCAGGCGCCGACCAC
>JBFLYK010000056.1:0-42200 GCA_040756995.1 Actinomycetota bacterium
GGGCCTCGGCGGCAGGGGCTTGGGCTTCGGCGGCGGGGGCTTCCCCGGCTGCTTCCGAGTCGGCGGGCGGGGGCGCCTCGCCCTCGGCCACGCGCTTGTCGATCAGGGCCTTGAGGCCGTAGGCCATGTTCCGGGTGAAGGCCTGGAACAGGCCGGCGGCCTTGACCAGCGGGGCCTGGAACCCGCCGGCGATCTTGGCCAGCAGCACCTCGCGGGGCTCGATGTCGGCCAGGGCGACCACGTCGTTGGGCTGGATCACCCGGGTGCCGAGGATCCCGCCCTTCACCACCAGATTGGCGTTCGCCCGGGAGTAGTCCCGCAGCGCCTTGGCCACCGCGACGGCGTCACCCTTGACGAACGTGATGGCGGTCGGCCCCTGGAGCAGCGAGACGAGATCGCCGAGACCGGCCTCCTCCGCCGCCCGGCGGGCCAGGGTGTTCTTGTAGACCTTGTACTCGGCCTCGGCGGCCCGCAGTGAGGCCCGGAGAGCGGCGAGCTCGCTGACCGTCAGCCCGCGGTACTCGGTGAGGACCGCGGCCCGCGATCCCTCGAGCTTGCCCTTGATCTCCTCGACGGTGGCGACCTTCTCCGGTCGGGCCATGGCGCTCCTCGTAGACGTCGGTCTCGGTGCGCCGCGAGAACGGGCGAAGCCCGCCTTCCCGGAAGGTCGCCTCACTCGGCGGGACGAAAGCCCATTACCTCCCCGGAGGGAGACCAGAGGTCTGCGGCGCGTTCGTTCGGTACTGACTGCCGGACGGCCAGACTAGCGGTCAGGCCGGGGTGCTGGCCTCCTCGGCGAGGTCTCGGGTCTTGGTGGGGTCGACCCGGACACCGGGCCCCATGGTCGACGAGACCGTCACGCCCTTGATGTACCGGCCCTTGGCGGCCGCCGGCTTCACCCGGATGATCTCGTCCAGCCCGGCCTGATAGTTCTCGATCAGGGCCTTCTGGGTGAAGCTGGCCTTCCCGATCGGCATGTGGACGTTGCCGTAGCGATCGGTGCGGTACTCGATCCGGCCGCCCTTGAAGTCGGTCACCGCCTTGCCGACCTCCTGCGTGACAGTGCCGGTCTTGGGGTTCGGCATCAGGCCCCGGGGGCCGAGCAGCCGGCCGAGCTTGCCGACCTTGCCCATCATGTCGGGCGTGGCGATGGCGATGTCGAAGTCGAGGAAGCCGCCCGAGATGCGGTCGATGAGGTCTTCGGCCCCGACCACGTCGGCCCCGGCGTCCTTCGCCTCCTGGGCCGCCGGCCCCTGGGCGAAGACCGCCACCCGCACCGACTTCCCGGTGCCGTTGGGCAGCGAGACGGCCCCCCGAATCATCTGGTCCGCCTTACGGGGGTCGACGCCCAGCCGGAACGCCGCCTCCACCGTCTCGTCAAAGTTCCGGTTCGACAGCGACTTGACCAGGCCGAGTGCCTCGGCCGGGCTGTGGACCCGGGACCGGTCGAACCGCCGGGTCGCGTCGATGTACTTCTTGCCTCGCTGGGTCATCGTCTCGCTCCCCTGCTACCCCTTGACCTCGATGCCCATCGAGCGGGCGGTGCCGGCCACCTGGGCCATGGCGCCCTCGATGTCGATGGCGTTGAGGTCGGGCATCTTCGTCTCGGCGATCTTCTGGAGCTGGTCCTTCGTGATCGAGCCGACCCGGGTGGTCCGCGGGTTGGCCGACCCCTTTTCGAGACCGGCCGCCTGCCGGAGGAGTACCGGCGTCGGCGGCGTCTTGGTGATGAAGGTGAAGGACCGGTCCTCGTAGATGGTGATCTCCGCCGGCACCACCATGCCCCGCTGCGACTCCGTGGCGGAGTTGTACATCTTGCAGAAGTCCATGATGTTGATGCCGTGCGGACCGAGCGCCGTACCGACCGGCGGCGCCGGGGTCGCCTGACCGGCGGTGATCTGGATGCGGACGACGGCCGCGACCTTCTTCTTGGCCATGATGACTCCTGCTGGTTAGAGCTTGGCGACCTGGCCGAACTCGAGCTCGACGGGCGTCTCCCGCCCGAAAATGTTGACGAGCACCTTGAGTTTCGACTGGTCGACGTTGATCTCGCTGATGGCACCGTTGAAGTCGGCGAAGGGGCCGGTGACGACCCGCACCTGCTCGCCGACGTCGAACTCGAGCCTCGGCCGGGCCTTCTTGCCCTCGCCGGGGACGCCGCCCTCGACCTTCTCGACGCCGAGGATGGCCTCGACCTCCTTGCGGGAGAGCGGCGTGGGCTTGGCCCCGCCGCCCACGAAGCCGGTGACGCCCGGGGTGTCGCGCACGACCCGCCAGGAGTCGTCGTCGAGGTTGAGTCGGACGAGGAGGTAGCCGGGGAAGACCTTCTTCGGCACCACCGTCTTCCGGCCGGCCTTGAACTCGATGACGTCCTCCATCGGGATGACGACCTCGAAGATCCGCTCCTCCATGTTCATGGAGCGGACCCGGCTGGCCAGGTTCGACTTCACCTTGTTCTCGTAGCCGGCGTAGGTGTGGACGACGAACCACTCGCCGGGGCGGTCGTAGGGGCTGGGCTCCCGGGGCCCGGCCTCCTCCTCGCCCTCCTCTTCGCCGTACTCGTCGTAGCCGAGCAGGTCGGCCTCGGCCGGCAGCTCGCCGGTCTCCTCGACCACGACATCGGCGCCAGGGATCTCGCCCGCCGAGCCCTCGGCGTTCAGATCCTCGGCCGCGGCGATGCCGGGGTCGGACTCCGCCTCAGCGAGGAAGGCCTCCTCCTCGCTCAGGTCGCGCGGGTCTTCGGGCGCTCCAGACACGTCAGTGGTCACTTTTCGAACAGTCTCAGGACAAACTCGGCGAAGGATGCGTCGAGGCCGAAGATGAGCAGGGTCATGACGATCACGGCCATCAGCACCACGATCGTGGAGGTGACGACCTCGGCCTTGGTCGGCCAGGCCACCTTCTTCAGCTCGCCGCGGACCTCGCGCACGAACTCCTTGGCGGTCGTGCGCTCGCGATGAGGCGGAGGCGGCGCGGGGCGCCGGCGCTCGGCGGGCGCCTGGGTCTCGCCGCCCTGGCGCTTCATCGCACGCTTGGTCTGTCGGTTCACAGCCGCCTCGGTTCCATCGGAGCGGGTAGAGCAGGGCAGGAGGGAATCGAACCCCCAACCGCCGGTTTTGGAGACCGGTGCTCTGCCAATTGAGCTACTGCCCTCGGACGCGCTTGGGGGCGCCAGTGGAGGATAGCAGCGCGCAGTGGGGCGGGAGCCACCCGATAGGGACGTTCGCGCCCCGCCCGGGGCGCTAGCCGGCCAGCCGGGGGGCCCGGCGGCGGGCCAGGGCGACGGCGGCGGCCGCCGCGCCGGCGGCCACGGCGGCACCTCCGATGGCGCCGATGTAGGCACCCCGCCGGCCGGTCACGAGCGAGCGGATCGCCCGCCGTTCCTGCGCCTCCTGGAGGGCGGCCAGCGTCATGGCCAGAGTACCGGGAGCGGGGACCACCAGCTGGGTGCGCATGGTGCGCAGTGCCTTGAGGAGCTTGTGGTACTTGGCCAGCTCCGCCTGGCACACCAGGCACGAGTTGACGTGGTGCTGCACGGCGTCATCGACCGGCTCCCCCACGTCGACAGCGCGGGGCAGGATCAGAGCGACGTCCTCACACCGCACGAGCAACACCTCCCCGCTCCTCGAACAGCACATCCCGCAGGCGCTTGCGGGCCCGGTGCAGACGAACCTTGGCCGCCGCCACCGAGATTCCGAGCTCCTCGGCGATGGCCTCGTGGGGGAGGTCGTAGACGTCCTTCAACACCACGATGGTCCGCAGCTTCGGCGGGAGCTCGGCCACGGCCTCGGACAGCCGCTGGTGGAGCGCCGACGCCTCGGAGCTGGCTTCGGGGTTGGCGAAGGGACGGTCATCCACGACTTCCGAGCCCTGGTCGTCGAGCGAGTCGGCCCGGTTGCGGCTGCGCCGCTGGGTCATCGAGGACGCGGTGTTGGCCGTGATCCGGTAGAGCCAGGTGGAAAATTGCGCGTCGCCCCGGAAGCGCCGGATGGCCTTCCAGGCGCGGAGGTAGGTCTCCTGCACCACGTCGCGCGCGTCCTCCTCGTTACCGGTGAGCCGGAAGGCGAGCGTGTACGTGGCGACATGGGTCTGGCGGACCAGTTCCTCGAACGCCTTCTGGTCACCGTCGCGGGCGGCGGCGACCAACTCGTCCTGGCTCAACGGGTCACTCCCGTCGTCTCGATACCGGTTGGACTGCGCGACGGAGGACAACGTTACGCGACCGCTCCGTGACAGAGCGTGATGATCTAGCGGGTCTCGCGGTGGAGGGTGTGCTGCTTGTCCCAGCGGCAGTACTTCTTGATGGCCAGGCGCTCGCGATCGTTCTGCTTGTTCTTGATCGTGATGTAGTTCCGGCGCTTGCAAACCTCGCAGGCCAGGGTGATCTTCACCCGTTTGTCGCTCGCCATGGACGCTCCACTCCTGTCGAACTGGTAGCGGTGGGCGGACTCGAACCGCCGACGCCGCGATTATGAGCCGCGTGCTCTGCCAACTGAGCTACACCGCCAGGAGAGCCCCCTTACGGAATCGAACCGTAGACCCCTTCCTTACCATGGAAGTGCTCTGCCGTCTGAGCTAAGGGGGCGGACCGGCGGTCATTGTAACCGCCCCGGCGGACGGGCCGACATGGAGAGGCGTCTGGGCGATTTCTTCCGTTTGCCGGAAATTTCTCTGAAAGTAGAGTTACAGATGCTTCTTCCGGGGTAGGAGAGGCTACAGAGAAGGGAGCGGGGTGTGCCGCGCCCTCCGGTCCGACTTCAAACCCAGGGAGGACGCAGATGATTCGTCAGACACCGACCAGGCGGCGGAGAGTCGTCGTCCTGGCCGCCGCCGGTGCCGGGATGCTGGCCACCGCGGCACTGGCCGCCACGTCGACGGCCCCGAACGGGAGCTACGGCAAGCTGCCGGCCCGGGGCGGGTACGGGGGATACGGCGGCTATGGCGGCGCAGCGCCGTCGAGCGCCTCCGACGGGTCGGACGGTTCGCCCGGCGCATCGGGCTCGGGATCCTACGACGACGGGAGTTCCTCCGGCGGGTACGGCGGCGGCAACTCCTCCGGCGGATATGGCGGATACGGCGGCGGGTCGTCCTCCGGCGGGTCCTACGGCGGCGGGTCGTCCTCTGACGGGTCCTACGGCGGCGGGTCGTCCTCTGACGGCGGCTCCGGCTACTCCGACGGCGGATCGGCCGGCGGCGCGGACGACGGCTCGGCCCCGGACGACAGCGGCAAGCCGGAGAAGGGCAAGAAGGACAAGAAGGACAAGAAGGGTAAGGACGACAAGTCCGAGGGCGACGACAAGGCGGTCAAGCAGAACAAGCCGGTGAAGAAGGACAAGCAGGCCGAGAAGGACAAGGCCGGCCGGGACAAGCAGGACAGCGCCGACCAGCAGGACCCGTCCGCTCCCCAGGATTCGTCCGGCCCGCCGGCGCGTTAGCGGCAGCCTCTGAGCCTGCCCGGCACCGGCTCGACCTCACCCGGTAACGGATGACCCTGACCGGCACGCCTCCGGCGGCGCCTGCCGTCACGACTCCTGCGCCGGCGGCGGACCCGCCCCGCCCTCCGGGGGTTCGCCGCCGACGACGACATCGGCCCGGACTGGCGGTGGCGGCCCTGGCGGTGACCGCCGCCGTCTGGGCCGCCGCGGCCTCGGCCCTCTTCCTGCCCCACCTGACCGACAACGGCGACGAGGCCGTCTACCTCCTCCAAGCCGAGTCGATCCGGGCCGGACATCTCTTCCCGCCCCTGGCCGAGCCGGCCGGCGCCTTCCTGCCCTGGTTGTCGAGGCCGGCGGGAGATCACTACGTCACCAAGTACACGCCGGTGTTCCCCGGCTTCATCGCCCTCAGCCGCGGAGTGTTCGGGTCCGATCGGGCGGCGTTGGCGCTGGCCGCGGCAGGTGCCGTCGTCGCCTGCTATTGCCTGGCCCGGGAGGTGTTGGGCCGGCGGCGGGACGCGGCGGTGGCCGCCGCCTTCCTGGCCGGCTCCCCCATCTTCGTCATCCAGAGCGCCACGTACCTGAGCTACCTGTTCAACGCCGCCCTGCTGATGGGCTTCGCCGCCGCCCTCTTGGCGGGGCTGCGGCGTCGGCGCCGAGGGCTCATGACGGCCGCCGGGTTCCTCCTCGGCCTGGCCGTCTTCGCCCGGCCCTTCGACGCCGCCCTCTTCGCCGGCCCGCTGCTGCTGTGGTGGGGCTGGTCGGGGCGCCGGGACCTCCGTCGCCGGCTCAGTGAGGCGGGGTGGCTGGCCGTGGGCGCCCTTCCGCCGTTGGTCGCCATGGTCATCTACTTCCGGTTGGCCACCGGCAGCTTCTTCCGGCCGCCGTTCACCTTCGTCGGCCCGGACGACACACTGGGGTTCGGGCCCAAGCGGATGTACGCCGGCATGCCGTTCCTCGACTACACCCCGGGGCGGGCGCTGGTGGCGTTCGGCCGGCTCATCGTGCTGACCGGGTTCTGGGGCTTCGGCGGCCTGCTGCTGATCGCCCTGGCCCTGGTCGGCTACCGCACCTACCGGCGCCGGGCCGGGCGGTGGCTGGCGCCGGTGGCCGTGACCGTGCCGCTCGGCTACGCCTTCTTCTGGGGCAGCTTCTCCTCCAGCGAGTGGGGCGGGCCGTGGCGGTTCGGGCCGTTCTACTGGCTGCCGGTCATGGTGCCGGCCAGCATCCTGGCCGCGGCGGCGTTCGCCCGGCTGTGCCGCTGGGACCGGCTGGTGGCCCGGTTCGTGGCCGGCGGCATGGCGGTGCTGAGCCTGTTCGTGGTCGTCCGGGCCCTGGCCGAGCACCGGCAGTACGGGGCGGTGCGGGAACGGCTCTACGCCGCTCCCCGGGCCGCGGCCGCCGAGCTCGACCGGGCGGTGGTGTTCCTCCCCCCGCTGGACGGGCCGTACCTGCTGCAGCCCTTCTCCCTGGCCCGCAACCCGACCTTCGACGGCCCGGTGGTGTGGGCCCTCGACCGGGGTGCCCGGAAGAACCTCGACGTCGTGCAGCGCTTCCCCGGCCGGACGCCCTACCGGGTGCTGCCCGGAGTCGACGACCGCTCCCCCACCCGGCTCCAGCGCCTCACCGTCGTGAACGGCCGACTCGTCTCCGACTCCGCCGGGCAATGAAGAAGGCCCGGGTCGGAGATCCTCCTGACCAGGGCCTTTACTGCTAGTGGGCCGGGGTGGGTTCGAACCACCGTAGCTTCCGCAGCGGTTTTACAGACCGCCTCCTTTGGCCACTCGGACACCGACCCAAGGCCGCCTAGCATAGCGGCCATGCCTAGTTTCGATGTCGTCTCGCAGGTCGACTTGCAGGAGGTCCGCAACGCCGTCGACCAGGCGTCACGGGAGATCTCGACCCGCTTCGACTTCAAGGGCACCGACAGCACGATCGACCTCTCGGGCACGGAAATCACCCTCCACTCCAACACCGAGCAGAAGCTGAAGTCGCTCGTCCAGGTGCTCGAGGAGAAGTTCGTCAAGCGCAACGTGCCGTTGAAGGCACTGGCCTACGGCAAGGTCCAGGAGGCGGCCAAGGGCACGGCCCGCCAGGTTGTGACGCTCAACGTCGGCATCTCCGACGAGAAGGCCCGGGAGATCAACAAGTTCATCAAGGCCGAAGCGCCGAAAGGCGTCTCGAGCCAGGTCCAGGGCGACCAGCTCCGGGTGACCGGGAAGAAGCGCGACGACCTCCAGGCCACGATCGCCGCGCTGAAGGGGCACGACTTCGACGTGCCCCTTCAGTTCGTGAATTTCCGCGACTAGCCGCCGGAGGCGGCCGCTTCGGCTAGAAGCCGCGCCCCGGGTTCATCTGCCGCAGCCTCTGAACCCGATCCTCCGTCGGAGGATGTGTCGTGAACAGGTTGGCGAAGTTGACCTTGCGGCCCGTCAGCGGGTTGACGATGTACTTCTGGGCCTGGGCCGGCGCGACGTCCATGGGGATCTGGCGGGCGGCCTGCTCGAGCTTGAGCAGCGCCCGGGCCAGCGGCTCGCCGTCGCCGATGAGCTTGGCGCCGCTGCGGTCGGCCTCGAACTCCCGGCTCCGGGACAGCGCCATCTGCAGCAGGCCGGCGGCCATGGGAGCCAGGATGGCCAGGAGCAGGATGGCGATCGGGTTGGCGCCCTCGTCGTCGTCGCTCCGGCCGCCGAACATGGCGCCCCACATCGCCATGTTGGCGATGAAGCTGATCCCGGTGGCCACCGCGGCGGCCACGGAGCCGATCAGGATGTCGCGGTTGCCGACATGGGACAGCTCGTGGGCCAGGACGCCCCGCAACTCGTTCCAGTCGAGGATGTTGAGGATCCCCTGGGTCACGGCCACAGCCGCGTGGTTCGGATTCCGGCCGGTGGCGAAGGCGTTGGGCTGCAGGTCGGGGGTCACGTACAGCTTGGGCATGGGCATGCCCGCCTGCACCGTCAGCTCCCGCATGATCCGGTAGTACTCCGGCATCTCGGCCTCGGTGACAGGCACCGCCCGCGCTGCCTTGATGGCGATGGTGTCGGAGAACCAGTAGGACCCGCCGACCATCAGGAGACCGAGGCCGAGACCGATCACCGCCCCGCCCCGGCCGAAGAACGAGCCGATGAGCACCATCAGCCCGCCGAGACCGGCGAGGAGCACGAAGGTCTTGAACGTGTTCTTGTTCATCGCAACCGTTTCCATCTTGGAGCGGCACTCCCGCTCCTATGCCAGAGAACGGTAGCGAGCCGGTCCTGGTTCCCGAGACGGCCCGCCGATTACGGCCGGTTGACCCCGTATCGTCGGCCCTTCCAGCCCGGGACCGCCCGTAACGGCCTCCTCCGCTACAGGGACATTCCGGCTAGGCACCACACGAGAGAGGAGACCGCGGTGAACGAGACCGTCGACCAGGCTGCACTCGAACAGTTCATGGGGCAGCTGATCGGAACGATGACCGGGGGGATGATGTGCTTCTCGATCCTCCTCGGGGACGAACTGGGCCTCTACCGGCTGCTGGCCGAGACCGGTCCGGTGACCGCCGAGGACCTGGCCGGGAAGGCGGGCTGCAACCCCCGCCTCGTCCAGGAGTGGCTCGACGGCCAGGCGGCCGGCGGGATCGTCACCCACGACATCGACAGCGGCCGCTACGAGCTGCGGCCGGAGGCCGTCTGGCCACTGGCCGACGAATCCTCGCCGGTGTTCGTGGCCCGGGGCCTGAATGTCCTCGCCTCCATCTATTCCGACCTGCCCAAGCTCGTCGACACCTTCCGGGGCACAGGCGCGATGGCCTGGGGCGAGCACCATCCCTGTCTGTTCAAGGGGACGGAGTGGTTCTTCCGGACGGGCTATCGGGCCCACCTGCCGGCGGAGTGGATTCCGGCGCTCGACGGCGTGGAGGAGAAGCTGCGGGCCGGCGCCCGGGTGGCCGACGTCGGCTGCGGGCACGGCGCCTCAGCCATCGTGATGGCCGACGCCTATCCCGCCTCACGGGTCTGGGGCTTCGACTTCCACCGCCCGTCCGTCGAAACCGCCCGGCAGCGGGCCGAGGAGGCGGGGGTCGGCGACCGGACCACGTTCGAGGTCGCCGACGCCAAGGGGTACGCCGGCACCTTCGACCTGATCTGCTTCTTCGACTGCCTCCACGACATGGGCGACCCGGTGGGCATCGCCCGCTACGCCCGGGAACACCTGGATCCCGACGGCACGGTGCTGCTGGTGGAGCCGTTCGCCCTGGACGACCCGGCCGCCAACCTGGCCGACAACCCGTTCGCGGCCCTGTTCTACGGCGCTTCCTCGACCATCTGCCTGCCGAACTCCCTGTCGCAGGAAGTGCAGCTGGGCCTCGGCGCCCAGGCCGGGGAGACCCGCCTGCGGTCGGTGTTCGAGGAAGCCGGCTTCACCCGGTTCCGGCGGGCGGCGGAGACGCCGATCAACCTGATCCTCGAGGCCCGCCCCTAGGCGGTCAGTCGTAATACCCGGAGTGGATGTAGATGCAGGGGACGCCGTTGTCGCGGAACATCTCGGCGTTGCGGCGGTCGTCTTCGAACGCCAGGCGGAGGTCGAAACCCCGGCCCCGGAGGTCGGCGACGGCGTCCTCTTTGAACTCGCGGGCCATCGAGTAGTCGCCGCCCTCCCGCATGAGCAGGGCGTCCCAGCGGATCTCGTAGCGGGCCAGCCAGGCCTCGGTGAGGTGATGGACCCGGGCCGGCCGGCCGGTCAGGAGCACGATCCGCAAGGTCGGGTCGAGGAGGTCGAGAAGCGTCTTGACCTCCTCGATCACCTGGTCTTCGCCGCAGGCGTCGAAGAACCCCCGCCAGTCGGGCCACGGATCCTCGAGGTAGTGCTGTCGGCGGGCGGCGTCGGACAGGACGCCGTCGATGTCGACGACGACCGTCGGACCAGGTTCGACCGGACCGGCCCGCCAGGTCCAGTGCTGGCCCACGGCTAGACCTTCTTCCCCAGGATGACGACGCGGTGCCCTCCGAGGCCGGCGGGGTCGAGGAGCGCCTCGGCTTCGTGGACCCGGCTGCGGGCGGTGAGGGCGGCGAGGTCGGTGGCGGCCCGGCCGTGCCAGGCGGCCCGGGCCTCCTCGACCAGCCCGTCGACGCCGAGGGAGCGGAGCCACTCGGCCTGGGTCGTGTCGCGGAGCACGGACAGACCGGCGGCGGTCGCCGCCCGGCGGAGCCCCTCCAGCGGGACGTCGGCGGTGATGTCCTGCCGGCCGGGGCCCTCGAGCGGCGAGCCGCCCCGGCGTTGGGCCCGGTAGGTGCGGAGCCAGCCGTCCTGGCCCCGGGCGGCCAGGTCCTCGACCGGAGCGCCGTAGTCGACGATGACGATCACACCCTTGCGGAGCGTGGCCGCCGCCGCCCGGAACCATTCCGACAGGGCGGTGGGAACCGGCAACCGGGCACCGGACGGGATCTCGTGGCCCTCGACGAGACGGTCGGCCAGCGCGGCCAGACCATCCTCGGCGGGGAGGGCGATCTCGGCGAAGCCGCCGTCCGCCTCGGCGACGCGGATCTCGTTCCACCCGGCAGAGGTGCGTTGGACGATCCGGAACGGGAGGTTGTCGGCCAGCTCGTTGGCGATGACCACGCCGACGGCGGGACCAGCCGGGAGCTCCCCGAGGGAGGTCACCATCGGACCGGAGCCCGGGACGGCGACGGGCTCCTCGTCGGGTTCGGGCGGGACGGCGGGACCGAGGACGAGTTCCGCCGGTTCCAGCGGGAGGTGTTCGGCCTGGGCGGCCCGGAGGCCGGCCGACCGTTCGACGAGGACGTACCGGAGGGCGGGGGCGCAGTCCGGCGCGGCTCGCAGGACGTCCCGGGCGAGCTGGCCCCGCCCGGCGCCGGCGTCGACGACGAGGAAGGGATCGGGCCGGCCGAGCTGGTCCCACCACCCGTCCACCGCCCGCGCCACCAGAGCGCCGTAGAGCGAGCCGACCTCGACGCTGGTGACGAAGTCGGCGCCGGCCCGGCCGGCGCCACCAGCCCGGGCGAAGAAGCCGCCGTCGGGGTCGTAGAGCGCCGCCTCCATCCACTCGTCGAACGGGAGGGGCCCCCGCCGTCGGATCCGCTCCGCCAGCCGGGCGGCCAGTTCGGACTCCCCCGCTATCTACAGGCCCCTCGTGGCCAGTTCGCCGAGGCGGGCGAAGAGGTTGGGGTAGACACCGATGGCCAGAATGAGAGCCGTGGGCAGCGCGATGGCCGCACCCAGCGCCACCGGCACCCGGGACGTGCCCACCTCGGCCGGCGTGGGCCTGAACCACATCAGCCCCGCCACCCGGGCGTAATAGAACAGGGCGATCACGGAGTTGAGGGCGGCCACGATGCCGAGGATGACGGCCTGTTCGGTGCCGGCGTCGATGACGGCCTTGAAGACAACGAGCTTGGCGTACCAGCCGCCGAGCGGTGGGATGCCGGCCAGCGAGAAGAGGAACAGCGACATCGTCACGGCCAGGGCCGGGGCGTAGTTGAACAGCCCGGCGTAGGTGTCGATCTCGGCCGACCGGGTCTTGCGGGCGATGGCGATCAGGGCGGCGAAGGCGCCGAGGTTCATCACGGCGTAGATGAGGAGGTAGACGACCGTGGCCGAGAAGGCCTCGGGCCGGGCCGACCCGTCGCCCTGGTTGGCCACCGCGAAGGGCACCAGCATGAAGCCGCCCTGGGCGATCGACGAGTAGGCCAGCATCCGGACGAGGTTCGTCTGGCGGAGGGCGATGAGGTTCCCGACGGTCATCGACGCCGCGGCCAGCACCCACAGAATCGGCTGCCAGGCGTCGCTCCGCCCGAAGAAACCGACGTAGACGAGGCTCAGCAACGCCACGAAGCCGCCGGTCTTGGACGCCACCGACAGGAAGGCCGTCACCGGCGTCGGGGCGCCCTCGTAGGAGTCGGGCGCCCAGAAGTGGAACGGCACGGCCGACACCTTGAAGGCGAAGCCGACCAGCGTGAAGAAGATCGCCACGTCGAACAGCTGCCCGCCGGCGCCGGTGCTCACGTACTCGGCGATCTTGACGAGCCGGGTGTCGCTGGTCAGGCCGTAGACGATCGACATCCCGTAGAGCATCACCGCCGACGACAGGACGCCCATCAGGTAGTACTTGAGCGACGACTCGTTGGACTTGGCGTCGTGCTTGCGCCATCCGGCCAGGAGGTACGTCGGGATCGACAGCGTCTCCAGCGCCACGAAGATCGTGATCAGGTCCCGGGCGGAGGCCATGACCGTCATGCCCAGGAGAGCGGTGAGCAGCAGGACGTAGTACTCGCCCTGGTAGTAGTCGCCCTCCTCGATGTAGTTGGTGGAGAGCAGGATCGTGACGTACCCGGCCACCAGGAACAGCGCCTTCATCACGAGGGCGTAGTTGTCGACGATGTAGGCGTCGGCGAACATCGAGCGGTCGGCGCCGTGACCGGCCAGGTACAGGACAGGCACCAGCGCGGCGAGGCAGCCGACGCCGGCGATCGTCGACGTCTGGTACTTCTCCCGTTCCTCGAACAGCAGGTCGGCGATCAGCACCACGACGATGGTCGCGGTGAGGATGATCTCCGGGGCGAGCGCGGCGTAGTCGAAGTACGGAGCCGGCATCAGTGCCCGCCGCCTCCGCCGCCACCACCGCCGGCGCCGCCGAACGTCTCGGCGATGACTTGAACGGCGTCGTCAGTCACGTTGAACACCGCACCGGGGAAGATGCCCAGGCCGAGGATCAGCAGCAGCAGTGGAAGCCAGGCGATCCACTCCGGCAGGTGGACGTCGTGGATGTGGGCGTCCTGCCACTCCTCGGGGACCTTGCCCATGGCCACCCGCTGGAGCATCCACAGCAGGTAGCCGGCGGCCAGGACCGTGCCGATGGCGGCCACGACCATGAAGAAGCGGAAGAGCCCCACGTTCAGGCCGTCGGCCGGTTGGTAGGACGACAGCACCGCCGGGAACTCACCCCAGAACCCGGCCAGGCCGGGGAGCCCCAGCGAGGCCATGGCGCAGTAGCCGAGGATCCACCCCATCTTCGGGGCCTGGAGGAGCAGCCCGCCGAGGCGGCTGAGCTCCCGGGTGTGGAAGCGCTCCTGGACCGAACCGGCCAGGAAGAACAGCATCCCGGTGATGATGCCGTGGGCCACCATGCCGAAGATGGCGGCGTTGATGCCGAAGCTCGTCAGCGTCGAGATGCCGAGCATCACGAAGCCCATGTGGGCCACCGAGGAAAAGGCGATCAGGCGTTTCATGTCCCGTTGGGCCAGGCAGCCCAGCGCGCCGTAGATGATGCCGATCACCGCCAGCGCCCCGATGTACGGCGCCCACTCGTGGGCCGCGTCGGGGAGGATCGGCAGGGCGATCCGGACGAAGCCGTAGGTGCCGAGCTTGAGGAGCACGGCGGCCAGGATCACCGACCCGACGGTGGGCGCCTCCGTGTGGGCGTCGGGCAGCCACGTGTGGAACGGGAACATCGGCACCTTGATGGCGAACCCGAGGAAGAGACCGCCGAAGATCAGCAGCTGCGTGCCCCGGGTGATGCCCTCACCGTGCAGCTCGGCGAGCTTGACGATGTCGAACGTGTGGGGGTCGGTCTTGAAGAACAGGGCCAGGAAGCTCAACAGCATGAGCGCCGAGCCGAACAGCGTGAAGAGGAAGAACTTGATCGAGGCGTAGTCGCGGTTGGGGCCGCCCCAGACGCCGATCATGAAGTACATCGGGAGCAGCACCAGCTCGAAGAAGATGAAGAAGAGAATCAGATCCTGAGCGACGAAGGTCCCGGCCATCCCGGTTTCGAGCACGAGCAGCAGGGCGAGGAACGCCTTCGGGTTGTGAGGCTCGGGAAAGTGGTCCCAGGAGTAGACGACACAGAGGACCGTGATGCCGAGCGTCAGGATCAGCAGCGGGAGCGAGATCCCGTCCAGGCCGATGTGGTAGCGGGACGAGATGACCTCGATCCACGTCTTGTCGACGGTGAACTGCAGCCGGTCGGCGGCGTCGTAGTCGAACCGGAAGAGGATCACCACGCCGACGGCCAGCGTGAGCAGCGTGGTGAGCAGCGTGACCTGCTTGATCAGCCCTTCCTTCGCCCTCGGGATCAACAGGACCACGGCGCATCCCACCAGCGGCAGGAATGTCGTCAGGGTCAGCGCCCAGGAGTCGAACCAGTCCATCGGGAAGCCTCCGGTCCTTCCGTTAGGTGAAGAGAACGAGCATCAGGCCGAGCCCTCCGACTGCGGCGAAGAGCAGCAGGGCGTAGAACTGGACCCGGCCGGTCTGAACGAGGCGCAGGATGCCGCCGGTCTCCGAGGCGGACACACCGATCCCGTTGACGATCCCGTCGACACCCTTCTGGTCGAGGATGTCGTAGGTGAAGCGGCCGACGATCCGGGTACCGACCCCGACGGCGTTGACGACGCCGTCGATGATCTTCTGGTTCGTCCAGTAGGTGGCCCGGGCCAGCGGGCCCTTGATGAAGCCGACCACGCCACCGACGAAGAGATGGTCCAGGTAGTACTTCTCGATGAGCAGGGTCTTGATCCCCCGCAGGAGTCCGCGATCGGTGGCCCCCCGGAGCCCCGCCGGGACGTTCTGCCAGTAGTAGACCATCCCCGCCACGCCGAGGCCGGCGAGAGCGACTAGGACGGAGACTCCGGCCAGCATCGGGTTGAAGTCGTGGTGCGGGGTGTGGAAATGGTCCACGCCCGGCACATGGAACGCGACCCAGTCGGTGAACTTCAGGATCCCGGGAGCGTTGATCAGACCGATCACGACCGACGGGATCGTCAGCAGGACCAGGGGAACCGTCATCGACCGGGGCGATTCGTGCGGGTGGCCGTGACCGCGGTACTCGCCGAAGAAGGTGAGGAGCACGCACCGGCCCATGTAGCAGGCGGTCATGAAGGCGCCGATCAGGCCGAGGGTCAGGATGAACGGGTAGCCGTCCTCCATCGCGCCGAGCAGGATCTCGTCCTTGGACCAGAAGCCGGCCAGCGGAGCGATCCCGGCCAGGGCCAGCGTGCCGATGACGAACGTGACGAACGTCGTCGGCATGTACTTCTTGAGCCCGCCCATCTCGCTCATGTTGTTGCTGTGCACGGCGTGGATCACCGATCCGGAGCCGAGGAACAGCAGCGCCTTGAAGAAGGCGTGGGTGAAGAGGTGGAACACGCCGGCCGTCCACGCCCCGACCGACAGGGCGGCCACCATGTAGCCCAGCTGGCTGACCGTCGAGTAGGCCAGCACCCGTTTGATGTCGTCCTGCACGAAAGCCAGGGCGGCGGCGATGATCATCGTGATCCCGGCGATCAGCGCCATCCAGTTGAGGCCACCGGCGTCGATGGAGAAACCCTCCCAGAACACGCCGTAGACCCGGGCGACCAGATAGACGCCGGCCACCACCATGGTGGCGGCGTGGATCAGGGCCGACACCGGCGTGGGGCCGGCCATGGCGTCGGGCAGCCAGATGTGCAGCGGGAACTGGGCGCTCTTGCCCATGACGCCGAGGAAGAGGAGGGTGGCGCCGGCCAGAAGGAGACCGTGGCCGATGTGGTGTTCGAGCGCCAGCCGGTTGATCGTGTCGATGTGGAACGTCTGGCCGGCGGCGAAAAACAGCGTGATGATGCCGAGCATGAGGCCGACGTCGCCCGTTCTCGTGGTGAAGAACGCTTTGAGGGCGGCGCTGGAGTTGTTCTTCTCCTCGAACCAGTGGCCGATGAGCTTGAACGAGCAGAGGCCGACCAGCTCCCAGCCAATCATCAGCTGGAGGAGGTTGTCGGCCAGGACCATGAACAACATCGCCGCCGTGAACAGCGACAGCGAGGCGAAGAAGTGGGTGAAGCGGGCGTCACCGTGCATGTAGCCGGTGGAGTAGATGTGGACCATCAGCGACACGAACGTCACGACCACGAACATCATGGCGGCGAGGCCGTCGACGTGCTGGCCGATGGTGATCTCGGTGTCGCCGTTCTGCCACCAGACCCAGTGCTGGTCGACGACCGTGTGGTTCTTGATCCAGTCGAAGGCGACCGCCACGGAGAGGCCGAAGCTGAGCGCGACGGCGATGATTCCGGACTCCGATCCACCCTTCGGCATCTTCTTGCCGAAGAGCAGGATGATGACGTACGACAGCGCCGGCAGCAGCGGGATCAGCCAGGCCTGCTCCGAGATCCCGGCCTTGGCGGCGTGGGTGACGGCTTCGGTGGCGAGAATCATCTCAGCCCTTCATGAGGTCGATCTCGTCGAGGTTGACGGCGACCCGGTTGCGGTAGATGAGCAGGACGATGGCGAGCCCGACGCCGACCTCGGCGGCGGCGATGGCGATGACGAAGAGGGCGAAGACCTGTCCGGCGGCGTCGTTGAGGTGGGCGGAGAAGGCGACGAGATTGATGTTCACGGCGTTGAGCATCAGCTCGATGCTCATCAGCACGAGAACGCCGTTGCGCCGGGCCAGCACGCCGTAGATGCCGGCGCAGAAGAGGAAGGCGGACAGCAGCACGTACTGGGTGACCGGCATTCCGTCAGTCCCTCCGGGCGAGGACGATGGCGCCGATGAGGGCGGCCAGCAGCAGCATGGACACGGCTTCGAAGGCCACGACGTAGGAGCGGAAGATCGAGTCGGCGATGGCGCTGGTCTGCGTCGGCTGGACGAGCTGCAGCTTGTCACCGGCGAACTCGTCGGCCAGGAGGTAGGCCAGCACGCCGAAGATCAGCGCCGCCACGAGCCCGGCCAGGACGCGCTGGTCGTTGTCGTACTCGGCCGACTTCCGCATCGGTGCCCGGGTCAGCATGATGCCGAACAGGAACAGGACGATCACGGCCCCGATGTAGATGAGCACCTGGACAATGCCGAGGAACTCCGCCTGCAGCAGCACGTACTGGGCGGCGACACCGGCCAGCACCACCACCAGCGCCAGGGCGGCGTGGACGATGTTCTTCATCGTCACGACGCCGATGGCGGCGGCCGCCATCATGGCGGCGATGATCCAGAAGGAGACGTTCTGGGCGGCGTACTCAGCCAGGACCGTGGGCACTACTTCTTCCCCTTGACCTCGGCGCCGACCTCGAGCGGCTCAGGCGGGCTGACCGTCTGCATCCACTCGCCGAGCTTGTCCTTGTCGTGGAGGAGCGCCCCGATGCGGGGTTCGGAGTACTCGTACTCGGGGCTCCAGAACAGCGCGTCGAAGGGGCAGACCTCGACACAGATGCCGCAGTACATGCACAGGGCGTAGTCGATGTCGAACCGGTCGAGGACGCTGACCGTGCGGTCGCGGCCCCCGGGCCGGCGCGGCGGACGCTTCTCCTTGTGACCCTCGATGTAGATGCACCAGTCCGGGCACTGCCGGGCGCAGAGCATGCAGACGGTGCAGTTCTCTTCCTTGAGGGCGATGACACCCCGGGCCCGGGCGGGCGGGTCTTCCCGCTCATGCGGGTACTGCACCGTCACGGCCGGCTTCATCATCGTCCGGAACGTGACGCCGAGGCCGGAGATCACACCGGGGAGCTTGGGCTTGGGCTTGGCCATCAGAAAACCACCTTGAAGACGCCGGTGGCGAGGATGTTCAGGAGCGACAGCGGGATGAGGTACTTCCAGGCGATCGCCTGCAGCTGGTCCTCCCGGAAGCGGGGGTAGGTGAACCGCACCCAGAAGATGAGGAACGAGACCAGCATGATCTTGGCGAACAGCACGATCGGGCCGAGGACGTCGGCCAGGGTGCCGTCGACCCAGGGGACCGACCAGCCGCCGAGGAACAGCGTCGAGGCGATGCCGGCGAAGGCGAAGGCCGTGCCGAACTCACCCATGAAGAAGAAGAGGAAGCGGAAGCCGGTGTACTCGACCATGTAGCCGGCCACCAGTTCGCTCTCCGCCACCGGCATGTCGAAGGGCGTCTGCGTGAGTTCGGCCTGGGCGGCGATCAGGAAGATCAGGAAACCGACGAACTGGGTGAGGATGAACGGGTTGCCGAAGAAGTCCCAGCCGAAGATGGCCCCGTCCTGCTGGGCGTAGACGATGCCCTGGAGGCTCATCGTGCCGGCCTGGATGATGACGCCGACCACGGCCAGCACCAGCGGCAGCTCGTAGGCGATCAGCTGGGCGGCGGCCCGCAGCGCCCCGAGCAGGGCGTACTTGTTGGCGCTGGCCCAGCCGGCCATGAGGATCCCGATGACCGACAACGACGACACGGCCAGGGCGTAGAAGACACCGGCGTCGAGATCGGCGACCACCAGGCGGGGGCCGGCCGGGACGACGATGTAGAGGAGGAACGTCGAGATCAGCACGACGACCGGGGCGGCGGCGAAGACCCGCCGGTCGGCCTGCGCCGGGATGATGTCTTCCTTCTGGATGAACTTGATGCCGTCGCCGATGAGCTGGAACCAGCCGTGGAATCCGCCCGGGTCCATCGGGCCCAGCCGGCTCTGCATGTGGCTCATCATCTTCAGCAGGAAGACGTAGCCGAGGATCAGAGCGCCGGCCGGGATGATGGCCAGGACGACGGCCGTCTTGATGGCGACGATCAGGCCCCAGGGGAGATCGACCGCCACCGGCAGGACGGGCAGGAACAGGGATGCGGCCGTCACCGGTCGATGTCCCCCAGGATGAAGTAGAGGCTGGCCAGGATCGTGATGATGTCGGGAACGTACACACCCTTGAGCAGCCAGGGGAGGATGGACACGTTCGAGAAGCTGGCCGATCGGATCTTGGTCCGGAACGGGCCGGTCGCCCCCTTCGAGATCAGGTAATAGCCCATCTCGCCGAGGGGGTTTTCGGTGTTGACCCACACCTCGCCCTCGGGGACCTTGATGATCCGGGGGACCTTGGCCATGACCGGCCCGGCCGGCAGCTGGTCGAGCATCTGAACGACCATGCGGGCCGATTCGCGGGTCTCCTGCATCCGCACCCAGTACCGGGAGAACGAGTCGCCGTCGGGGTGGGTCCAGACCTTCCAGTCGAGATCCTTGTAGACGAGGTAGTCGGGACCGTCGCGGCGCAGGTCCCAGTCGACGCCCGACGCCCGGAGGTTGGAGCCGGACACGCCGTAGGCCGCGCCGATCCCCGGTGGGATGACTCCGATCCCCCGGGTGCGGACCTCGAAGATCTCGTTGCCGACCAGGAGGTCCTCGAACTCGTCGACCGAGTCGAAGACCTTCTTCATGACGCGGCGGCACTCGTCGATCCAGCCCGAGGGGAGGTCGACCTTCAGGCCGCCGATCCGGTTGAAGTTGGGGTGGAA
This sequence comes from Actinomycetota bacterium, assembly GCA_040756995.1. Lineage (GTDB taxonomy): Bacteria > Actinomycetota > Acidimicrobiia > IMCC26256 > BP-133 > BP-133. The sequence continues at coordinate 19,640 of JBFLYK010000056.1, forward strand.
CCGCCCGCCGGTGGCGGCCTCGATGAGGTTGAGGACGTGTTCCCGGTCCCGGAACCCGTAGAAGGCCGGCGTGATGGCGCCGACCTGGAGGCCCATCTCGCCCAGGAACAGAACGAAGGTGGCGATCCGGGACAGCTCGGTCAGGATCGTGCGGATGTACTCCGCCCGGGGCGGCGCCTCGACGCCCATCAGCTGCTCGGCGGCGTGGATGAACGGCACCTCGTTGGCGAAGCTCGACAGCCAGTCGATCCGGTTGATCAGCGTCGTGATCTGGGGGTAGGTGCGGAACTCGGTCAGCTTCTCGTAGCCCCGGTGCATGTAGCCGATGACCGGGTCGGCCGAGACGACCCGCTCGCCGTCGAGCTTGACGACGACCCGCAGGGTGCCGTGGGTGGCGGGATGCTGAGGCCCGATGTTGAGGACCATGCCCTCCGTCTCGAGCTCGATGTTGATCCGGGCGTCGGCCAGGTGCTTCTGCATCAACGCCTCGGTGCGGAAGTCGAGGGTCATTCCCCACCTCCTTCCTCGGAAGCCTCTTCTCCGGGCATGGGCTCGACATCCACCAGACCGGGCCAGGGCTTGATCTCCCGGGACAGGAGCGGGAAATCCTTGCGGAGGGGATGGCCCTCGAACTCCGCCGGGAGGTAGAGGTGGCGCATGCCGGGGTGGCCGTCAAAGCCGATGCCGAACATCTCCCACGTCTCCCGCTCGTGCCAGTCGGCGCCGGGGTAGACGGGAACCCACGATGGGACCGAGAAGGAGTCCTCGTCGACGTCGACCTTGAGGGTGACGCCGTGATGGCGGCTCGTCGACTGCACCCGGGCGAAGACCTGGAAGCGGCCGTCGGAGCCGGCCACGCCGAAGGTCATCTCGTTCGGCTGGACGGGCGCGCTGGTGTCACCCCCGGCTTCGTCGCCGCCGATCTTCGGGGCGGGCATCCAGTCGATGCCGGAGACGAACGAGAGGTAGTCACACTCGAGCTTGTCGCGGGCCACCTCGGCCGCCTTGCGCCACACCTCGGGTGCCACCCGCACGATGAGGTCCCCGAAGGTGTGGCCGGCCTCGATGATCCCGTCCTTCAGCTCCTTCTCCAGCTGGGCCAGCAGCTTGGCCGCCGCCTCGGGGAGGGGTTCGGGCTCGGGGTCGGGTTCCGGCTCGACGATCGGGATGTCGTCGCCGTCGGGAGGAGTTTCGGCGTCGCTCACGACCTGGTCAGCCTCCGACCACGATCGGCTCGCCCCGCCACCGCTCGGCGAGGTCCTCGTTCTGGATCCGCTGCTGGAGCAGCACCACGCCCTCGAGCAGCGCCTCCGGGCGGGGCGGACAACCGGGGACGTAGACGTCGACCGGGATGACCTGGTCGATCCCCTTCGTCACGCTGTAGGAGTCCCAGTAGGGCCCGCCGCAGTTGGCACAACTTCCCATGGAGATCACGTACTTGGGGTCGGGCATCTGGTCGTAGAGCCGCCGGACGGCGGGAGCCATCTTGTCGGTCACCGTGCCCGACACCACGAGAAGGTCGGCCTGGCGGGGGCTGGCCGGGAACGGGATGACCCCGAGGCGCATCATGTCGTAACGGGGACTGGCGAGGGCCGCCCCCATCTCGATGGCACAGCAGGCCAGGCCCCACTGGAACATCCACAGCGAGTACTTCCGGCTGTAGTTCAGGAGCCAGGTGAGCGGCTTGGGCACCTTGCCCTTTTCGACTAGGCCCACCGCAGCACACCCTTCCGCCACGCGTAGAGGAGGCCCAGCGCGAGGATGACGATGAAGACCACCATTTCGATCAGACCGTAGGTGGACAGCGACTCGAGGCGAACCGCCCACGGGAAGATGAACACGGCCTCGACGTCGAACATCACGAACAGCAGGGCATAGAGGTAATAGCGGACGTGGGCCTGGCCCCAACCGCCGAGGGGGTCGACCCCCGACTCGTAGGTGATGTACTTCTGGTCCTGTGGGCGGGTCGGCCGCAAAAGGCGCCCCACGCCGAGCATCGCCCCGACCATACCGACGGCGGCCAGCATGAACACCGCCACCGTGAAGTAGGCCTGGAGGTAGCTCGCCGCCAGGGTGGACCCGAGGTGGACGGTCGGCACGTGTGCGCCCCCCGAGGCGATACCGGTCAAGACCCGCGGAGTATACGTGAGAGTTTTCACGAGCCCGGAATCTTGGCTATTCCCCGCGAGTTGGCCCAGGTGTGGCCGATGGGAAAGGGAGCACCCACCGTGGTAGCGAATGATTACCTACGGTGAGGCCCGTGGGCCTCAGAGTGGTGGCTTCGAGAACGACGAGGGGCTCAATGGCGAGCGCCGGTTGGCGGTCATGACACTGGTGTTCAAAGCCGGGCATCGGCGGCCCGAGACCGCCGCCAGGACCGCCTTCGTGCTGTCCGGGGGCGGCAACCACGGCTCGGCCCAGGTCGGGATGCTCCGGGCCCTGCTCGAGCGGGGGATTGTTCCCGACGTGGTCATCGGCACCTCGGCCGGCGCCCTCAACGGCTCGGCCATCGCCGCCGACCCGAGCCTGGCCGGCGTCGATCACCTGGCCACCGTCTGGTCGGCACTGCGCACCGAGCACATCTTCCCCGGCGGGCGTTTCGGCCGGGCCTGGAGCCTCCTGTCGGGCGGCGACCACCTCTACTCCAACGCCGGGCTGGCCGGGCTCATCGACCAGATGGCTCCGGCGTCGAAGTTCTCCGAGCTGGCGATCCCGCTGCGGGTGGTGGCCTGTGACCTGGCCACCGGCGAGGAGGTCGTGCTGGCCTCCGGTCCGCTCAAGCCGGCCCTCCTGGCCAGCGCTGCGCTGCCGGGCAGTTTCCCGCCCGTGCTCCACGACCACCGGACCCTCGTCGACGGCGGGGTGGTCGACAACGTGCCCCTGTCCCACGCCCTGGCCGGGCCGGTCGACCGGGTCTACGTGCTCAACGTCTCCGGCGGCGTGGCCGACGCGCCCGTCCGCAATCCCCTCGACGTGGTCCTCCGGGCCTTCGCCATCGCCCGCAACCAGCGCTTCGAGAGGGAGCTGGCCCTGGCGCCGGCCCACGTGGAGATCGTGGTGCTCCCCCGGCCGGCCGATGGCCGTTCGCCGTTCGATTTCTCCGGGGCCGAGACCATCATCGACGAGGCCCACATCCTGGCCGGCCGTTTCCTCGATTCCCGCCGGCCGGACCACGACCGTCCCCGCCGCCGTTTCCGCCGGGCCACCGCCGCCTAGCGGGCCAACGCCCGCTACGGCAAGGAGACTGCGGGTTCGTCGCGCAGGTGGCCCCGGCCCTGCAACCGGATCCGGGTGATGGGGTTCCAGAGGCAGTCCCCGTCGGCCCGGGTGACGTCGAAGGTGCCGGTGAACCGCTGGCCGGTGATCTCCCCCACCACGCTCCGGCCGTCGACCCGGTAGGTCATGGTGAACGGGTCGTCGACGTGGCGGCTGCCGCCCTCGACCGGGACGGTGAAGTGGCCGGTGCCGTCGCCCTGGCCCTCCTTCGACCGGCAGTGGTCGCCGTCACCGTCGATCCCGTAGCGGCCCTCGGCGCCGAACGTTCCCCGGCCGGTGACCGGCCGGCCGCCGAGGTCCCCCTGGCAGTCGAGCCGGCCGGATTCGCCGTTGGAGTCGAAGGTGCCGGAGCTCGGCGTCCGCGACAGGCCGGGTGACAGCGTCACCTCGACCTCGAACGTGCAGGGAGTGCCGGGCTCTTGGGCTGCCACCGGCGGTGTGACGAGACCCACCGCCAGGGCGGCGGCCAGGAGTACGAAGCGACGCACGCTCAGAACAGTAGGGTGGCCCGCTCGGCGAAGTCGAGGAAATAGGTCGGGACGACGCCCATGACGACGGTGGCCACCACGGCCAGGCCGAGCGCCAGCCCCGTGGCGGGGTCGACCTCGAACGGGCGCCGGCCGCCGGGCTCGTCTCCGTCGACCTCCCCCTCCGGCGGGTTCGCCATGTACATCACCACGATCAGCCGCAGGTAGAAGAAGGCGGCGATCACGGTGGTCAGCACGCCGACGAAGGTCAGCCCGTACTCCCGGACCTCCACGCTGGCGGCGAAGACGTTGAACTTGGCCACGAAGCCCGAGGTGAGCGGGATCCCGGCCTGGGCCAGCAGGAGGAACGTCATGGCCGCGGCCAGGAGCGGGGCCCGGCTGCCGAGGCCCCGCCAGTCGTCGAGGCTGTGGCGGCGGTCGCCCTTCCGCCCGACGACGGTGACGACCGCGAACGAGCCGACGACCATGAACGTGTAGGTGAGCAGGTAGAACAGCGCCGAGGAGACGCCGAGCCGGGTGTCGGCCTGCACGCCGATAAGCACGTAGCCGGCGTGGCTGATGGAGGAGTAGGCCAGCATCCGCTTCACGTCCTGTTGGACGAGGGCGACGATGCTGCCGACCAGCAGCGAGGCGACGGCCAGGATCAGGACCAGCGGCTGCCAGTCGACCGAGTAGGCGCCGAAGCCGCTGACGAACACCCGCAGCAGAGCGGCGAACCCGGCTGCCTTGGCGCCGGCGGCCATGAAGGCCGTGACCGGGGTCGGCGAACCCTGGTAGACGTCGGGCGTCCACATGTGGAACGGGACGGCGGCCACCTTGAAGCCGAGGCCGACGAGGATCAGAGCGAACCCGGCCAGCAGCAGGCCGGAAGAGAACAGGGTGTTGGCGGCCAGGAACCCGGCGATGCCCGACAGCGCCGTGGTCCCGGTGGCGCCGTAGACCATGGCCACGCCGTAGAGCATCACGGCCGAGGACAGAGCCCCGAGGACGAAGTACTTGAGACCCGCCTCCCCCGACTCCAGCCGGGCCCGGTCGAAGGCGGCCAGGACGTAGAGGGCGATCGAAAGGATCTCGAGGGCCAGGAACACGACGATGAGGTCGTTGGCCGACGTCATGAGCAGCATGCCCGACGCCGACAGCAGCAGGAGGGCGTGGTACTCCGGCCCCTCGACCTGTTCCCGGCGCAGGTACCCCTGAGCCACCAGCAGGCCGAGGGTCGTGGCGGCCAGGATGACCGTGCGGGCGAAGACGGCGAAGCCGTCGACCGCCACCATGCCCGACAGCGTCTGGTACGGAGCGCCGTCGGTGACCACCGACCACAGCTTGACGGTGACGAGGCCCGAAGCGGCCACACCGGCGAGTCCGACGTAGAGGTACTCGGCGGACAGGTCGCGCCGGCCCCGGTTCAGCGCCGCCATGAGGACCAGCACCATGGCGGCGGCGATGAGGGCCACTTCGGGACCGACGGCCAGCCAGTCCACCTTGGGCACCGGGATGCTGGTGTCGACGGGCGGAGCCGTCTGGCCGAGCAAGGTCGGACCCATCAGTCGTGACCCCCCTCCGGGGAAGGCGATGTCGTCGACGCCGCCCCCTCCGGGCCGCGCTCGGCGACGCCGGGCGGGGTGTAGTCGGAGCGGGATTCGACATGGGCGATCAAGGCTTTGACCGACGGCTCGACCCGCTCCAGGAGGGGCTTCGGGAACAGGCCGAGGAAGAGGCTGAGCCCCACCAGGGGCAACAGGGTGGCCAGCTCGACCCGGTTGAGGTCGGTGAAGGTGGCGTTCTCGCCCGTGGGCTCACCGGTGAAGACGCGCTGGAAGCCCCACAGCATGTAGACGGCGGCCAGGATCACCCCCGCGGCGGACAGGATGGCGTAGGGGCGGTGGACGACGAACGTGCCGATGAGCGACAGGAATTCGCCGACGAACCCCGACAGGCCGGGGAGGCCGATGGAGGCGAAGGTGACGGCGAGGAAGATGCCGCCGAGCTTGGGTGCCGCTTTCCACACGCCGCCGAACTGGTCGATCTGGCGCGTGTGGCGCCGGTCGTAGAGGATCCCGACGAGGAGGAAGAGCGCCCCGGTGGTCAACCCGTGGCTGACCATCGTGAACACGCCGCCCTGGATCCCGACCGTGGTCAGGGCGAAGGTCCCGAGCACGACGAAGCCGAGGTGGGCGACCGACGAGTAGGCCACCAGCTTCTTCAGGTCGCGTTGCATCGTGGCCACCACCGCCCCGTAGAGGATGCCGATGGTGGCCAGCGTCAGCATCAGGGGCGCGAAGTCGACCGCCGCCTGGGGGAACAGCGTGAGCGAGAAGCGGAGGAAGCCGTAGGCGCCCAGCTTCAGCAGCAGGCCCGCCAGCAGGACGGAGCCGGCGGTGGGCGCCTCGACGTGGGCGTCGGGCAACCAGGTGTGAAGCGGGAACAGCGGCACCTTGATGGCAAAGCTGGCGCCGAAGGCCAGGAACAGCCACCGGGCGGTGTTGGCGTTCAGCCCTTCCCACTCCATCAGCGTGCGGAGGTCGAAGGTCAGGTCGGCGCCGCTGTTCTGATGGAGGAGGGCCAGCGACAGGATGCCCAGCAGCAGCAGGGCGGAGCCGGCCGCGGTGTAGATGAAGAACTTGAGGGCGGCGTAGATGCGGCGGTCGTAGCCCCACGTCCCGATGAGGAAGTACATCGGCACGAGCATCGCTTCCCAGAAGACGAAGAAGAGGAAGAGGTCGACCGACAGGAAGATGCCCATCAGCGCCGCTTCCAGGGCCAGCATCAGGGCGAAGTAGGCGTTGACCCGCTTGGTGATCTTCCCCGAGGCCAGGAGGGCGATCGGGAACAGCAGGCCGGTCAGCACGACCATGAAGAGGCTGATGCCGTCGACGCCCATCAGGTACCGGATGCCGAGGGATTTGATCCAGACCTTCGACTCGACGAACTGGAAGCCGGGCTCCGTCTTGTCGAAGTCGACGAGCAGGGCCGCGGCCAGGACCAGCGTGACCAGCGAGACGCCGATGGAGACGGCCCGGACGACGTTGGCCTTGCGGGCCGGGATGAGGGCGGTGACCACCGCTCCGGCGGCCGGGACGGCGAGCAGCGCGGTGCCGTAGGGGAAGGCCATCAGATCGCCCCCCGCACGAGGAACAGGAAGAGGAGGACGGTGGCGCCGGACAGCAGGGTCAGGGCGTAGTTGCGCACGAAGCCCGTCTGCGCTCTCCGCAGCAGGCGGCCGAGTCCGGCGAAGCCGGCCGCCACGCCGTTGACCGCCCCGTCGATGACACCCTGGTCGATGGGCTGGGCCAGCCCGTCGGCCGCCGCCCGCCCCGGCTTGTCGACGAACCACGACACCGCCGGGTCGATGCCCCAGCCGCGGTCGAAGAACCGCCCGAGACCTCCGAGCCGATCGATGGCGGGATCCGTCCCCGCGACGAGACCCCGGCGGTAGACCGACGTGGCCCAGAGGATGGCGAGAGCGGCCAGGAACAGCGCGATCGTGGCGAGCACGAGGCCCTCCCCGAAGCTGTGGGGCCCGACGTGCTCGACCGCCACGGCACCGTGCAGCCACTCGGACATGAACTCCCAACCGTGCCGCGGCAGGTTGAGGGCTCCCCCGACGAAGCTCAGCACCCCCAGGACGACCAGCGGCATGGTCATGACCGACGGCGACTCGTGGGGGTCGTGGTGGAGCCGCCCCCGCCACCGCTCCTCACCGAAGAAGACGAGGCGCACCTGGCGGGTCATGTAGAAGGCGGTGAGGAAGGCGGTCAGGGCACCGATCCCCCACAGGATCCGGTGCCCGGTCACGGTCTCGGTGACCCAGGCGGCGGCCAGGATCTCGTCCTTGGACCAGAACCCGGCGAACGGGACGACCCCGGCGATGGCCAGCCATCCGACGACGAACGTCATGGCGGTGATCGGCATGAACTTCCTCAGGCCGCCCATCCACCGCATGTCCTGCTCGTCCTCCATGCCGTGCATGACCGATCCGGCGCCGAGGAACATGAGGGCCTTGAAGAAGGCATGGGTGACCATGTGGAAGATGGCCGCCGAGTAGGCCCCCACGCCGACGGCCAGGAACATGTAGCCGAGCTGGCTGATCGTCGAGTACGCCAGCACCCGCTTGATGTCGAAGTTGACGAGGGCGATGGTGGCGGCGACCAGGGCGGTGATGGCGCCGACCCAGGCCACGACGTCACCGGCCGCCGGGCCGGCCTCCAGGAACGGGTGGGACCGGACCAGCAGGTAGACGCCGGCGGTGACCATGGTGGCGGCGTGGATCAGAGCCGACACCGGAGTGGGGCCTTCCATGGCGTCGGGGAGCCACACGAACAGCGGCCCCTGGGCGCTCTTGCCGGCCGCCCCGACGTAGAGCAGGAGGGCGACGGCGGTGGCCGTGGCGGCCGACAGGTGCTCGGCGCCGGCCAGGGCGCCGGGCAGCTCCAGCGTCCCCAGGTGGGAGAAGATCAGGAACATGGCCAGCATGAAGCCGAAGTCGCCGACCCGGTTGGTGACGAAGGCCTTCTTGCCCGCCCGGGCCGCGCTGGGCCGCTCGAACCAGAAGGAGATGAGGAGGTAGGAGCACAGGCCCACTCCCTCCCAGCCGAGGAACAGCAGGAGGTAGTTGCCGCCCAGCACGAGGACCAGCATCGAGAAGGCGAACATGTTCAGGTAGGTGAAGAAGCGGGTGAACCGCTCCTGCCCGTGCATGTAGCCGATCGAGTACAGGTGGATGAGGGCACCGACGCCGGTCACGAACAGCACCATCGTGATCGACAGGGGATCGACCAGGAGGCTGAATCGCACCTCGAAGCCCCCGGCTCTGATCCACTCCACGCCCTTCAGGTAGATCTGGCGCTCGTGCTCGTCGAACGACATCAGCTTGAGCCACACCGCGACGGCGGTGGCGAACGAGCCGGCCATCATCAGCGTGGCGATCCAGCCCGAGACGGGTTCCTTGAGATGCCGGCGTCCGAGGAAGAGGATGACGAACCCGGCCAGGGGGAAGGCCGGGATCAGCCAGGCCAGGTCCAGCGAGTGGTGGGCGGCTTCGTGCATCGTCGCTCCGGCCCTAGCCCCGCAGCAGGCTGACGTCGTCGGCGGTCGCGCCCTGGCGGCGCCGGAAGATCGACACGATCAGAGCCAGGCCGACCACCACCTCGGCGGCCGCCACCACCAGCGTGAAGAAGACGAACACCTGCCCGCCGATGTCGTCGAGCATCCGGGCGAAGGTCACGAACGTCAGGTTGACGGCGTTGAGCATCAACTCCACGCACATGAACATGATCAGGGCGTTGCGCCGCACCAGCAGGCCGATGGCACCGATGCAGAACATGGCGGCGGCGATGGCCAGGTAGTACGAACCGGGAACCTTCATCCTTCGTGCTCCAGTACTGCCTCGGGGCCGGCGTCACTGCCGGCTGCGGCGTGGTGACCGTCGTCGCCGAGGGTGACCGGAGCTTCGACGTCGGCCTGCTCGTCACCCAGCCCGGTGCCGGGCCCGCCCCGCCGGGCCAGGACGACCGCCCCCACCACGGCGATCACCAGCAGCGCCGAGGTGATCTCGAACGGCCACAGGAACTCGGTGAACAGGCTGCGGGCCACCCGTTCGACGTTGGAGATTTCGCCCTCGGTGGCCGACCCCCGGTCGGCGGACGCCCCGGTGGGTTCGAGGATGCGGCCCAGGAGGATCAGCCCGGCGAACAGGGCCACGCCGACGGCCATGGCCAGTGGTCGCTGGGCCGGCAACGGCTCGTCGAGGATCTCCTCTTTGTCGATGCCGAGCAGCATGATCACGAACAGGAAGAGCACGACGATGGCGCCGGCATAGACGATGACCTGAACAGCGGCCAGGAAATGCGCTCCCTGCATCACGAAGAAGACCGCCACCGAGAACAGCGTGAGCACCAGCGCCAGCGCGGCGTGGACCGGCTTGCGGGCCATCACCACTCCACCGGCGCCGACCAGGGCGCCTACGGCGAAGATCACGAAGACCGCCCACTCCATCAGCGTTCACCCCGCTTGGCCTTGCCCCGGCGGCCGACCCGTTCCATCGGGGCGGGGTTGGTGGGACCGGAGGCATGGGTCCCGGCGCCGTCGCCCTCGGGCCCGGCGCCTTCCGGCGGGCGGAGCCCGAAACCGAGTTCGGGCGACCAGGCCACCCGGCCTCCGTAGGCATCTTCCCCGTTGGGGGCGGTGGCCCGCACCCAGGCGCTGGCCTTGTCGTCCTCGTCGCCGACCCAGTGCTCCCACGGCATCCGCCGGGCCCGCCCCTCGTCGTCGACCAGCAACTCCCGCTTGGTATAGATGGCGTCCCGCCGGTTGGTGAAGGAGAACTCGAACAGCTTGGTCTCGGTGATGGCCTCGGTCGGGCAGGCCTCGACGCAGAGGTCGCAGTGGATGCAGCGCAGGTAGTTGATCTCGTAGACGAAGCCGTAGCGCTCCCCCGGCGACACTGGCGCGTCGGGTGGGTTGTCGGCGCCGCGGACGTAGATGCACTGGGCGGGGCACACACCGGCGCAGAGCTCGCAGCCGATGCATTTCTCCATCCCGTCCTCGTAGCGGTTCAGGATGTGCCGGCCGTGGAACCGGGTGGGCTTCGGCCGCTTGGCTTCCGGGTACTCGGTGGTGACCCGGGGTCCGAACAGCGCCTGGCGGAGGGTGACGGCGAAGCCGCCCCATCTAGGCATCGGAGACCTCCTCCGCTCCCGGGGACACCCCGGACCCCGAACGGTCGGGGAAGACCTCGACGCGGGCACCGCCGGAGCCGGGCCGGTTGGGCATGCTGGGCAGGAGGATGGCGAAGTACACGGCCAGCGCACCGAGCGGCGCGGCGATGTAGACCCAGATCGGCCAGTTCTGGTCCTGCGCCACCCGGTAGATGGCCGAAACGAACAGCCAGCCGAGCCCGAGCGGGATCCCGATCTTCCAGGCGATGTCCATCAGCTGGTCATACCGGAGCCGGGGCAGGGCGGCCCGGAGCCAGATGTAGCCCAACAGGAAGAGCGTGACCTTGAGAAGGAACCAGAACAGCCCGCCGACGACGTCGGGGATGAACGGCGGGAGCGGCCCGGCCGGTCCGCCGAGGAACAGCGTGACGGCGATGGCCGACTGGGTGGCCATGTTCATGTACTCGGCCAGGAAGAAGATGGCGAAGCGGATGCCGGTGTACTCGGTGTGGAACCCGCCGACGAGCTCCTGCTCCGCCTCCACGAGGTCGAACGGGGCCCGGTTGGTCTCGGCCACCGCCCCGACGCAGAACAGCCCGAACGACACGAAGGCCGGGAGCACGTACCAGTCGAGGGGGTTCGAGCCGGGGTAGCCCTGGAGGTTGACGATGGTCCGGGTCGACAGCGTTCCGGCCTGGAGGACCGCACCGATGATCCCGAGGCCGAGTACCGCCTCGTAGCTGACCATCTGGGCCGAGGCCCGGACCGAGCCGAGCAGCGGGTACTTGGAGCCCGACGACCAACCGGCCAGCAACACGCCGTAGACGCCGAGGCCCGACATGGCCAGTACGAACAGCACGCCGATCGGCGGGTCGGCCAGCTGCAGGAACGTCTCGTGGCCGGCGATGGTGAATGAGCCCGACAGCGGCACGACCGAGAAGGCGAGGAAGGCGGGCAGCACCGACAGGTAGGGCGCCAGCCGGAAGACCGGCCGGTCGGCCGAGTCGGGGATCGACTGCTCCTTGAAGAACAGCTTGATGCCGTCGGCCAGGGACTGGAGCAACCCGAAGGGACCGGCCCGGTTGGGGCCGATCCGGTTCTGCATGTCGGCCACCACCTTGCGTTCCAGCCAGATGGTGATGAGCACCGTGACCAGCAGCAGGGCGAAGACGAACAGCGTCTTCCCGATGACGATGAGGACGACCGTCAGGTCGACGCCGTCAGCGAAGAGCGGATCACCCACCGACGCCGACCTCCACGTTGACGCTGGTGACACCGGCGACGTCGACGAGATCGGCGGCCGCCCCCGGCGGCATCCACGCGACGCCGACGGGGACGCCCTTGTCGGCCTGGACCGGAAGGGTGACCGACCCCCGCCGCGACGTCACCGTCACGAAGCCGCCCGAAGGCACGCCGACCCGGCCGAGGTCGTCGGGGTGGAGGCGGAGGCTGTCCTCGGCGGCCAGCTTGGAGACCGCCGCCGAGTGCGTCACCGCCACACCCGGGTTGTAGAGCTTGCGGCCCGACCACAGCCGGAGACCCCCTGCGGCCCCGTCGGCGGCCGCAGGCACCGCAGGGGCGTCGCCGTCCCAGCGGTGAAGGGCCGGCGGGGTGAGCCCTTCGCCGGGGTGGGCGCCCGACCGGGACGGCGTCGCCACGGACACCATTTCCCCGGTGGACGGCACGGTGCCGTAGGCGGAGGACGAGCCGGCCGTGACCACCAGGCTCTCGATGGGCCCGCCGATGATCCCCGGATCGCTGTCGGCGGCGGGGCTGATCCGGTGGGCGGGGCCGCCGAGGACCGGCTCCTCCACCTCGCCCAACGGGATCACGGCACCGTCGACCGCCTGCCGGAGCAGCGCGGTGTCGGCGCCCTGGTGGGCGGGGGCGAGCCGGGCGATCTCGTCGGTCACCTCGTCCACCGCCTCGAGGTCGAAGTCGACACCGAGGCGCAGGGCCAGTTCGACCGCGATGCGCCAGTCCTCCATGGCCGTGCCGGGCGGCGTGACCTTCCGGGCCAGGCGCAGCAGCCGGCCTTCGAGGTTGGTGGTCGTCCCCCGCTTCTCGCCGGCCAGCGCCACCGGCAGGAAGACGTGGGCGAGGTCGGTACTGGGCGTGGGGAAGGCGTCGACGGCCACGATGAAGGGCACGTTGGCCAGCGCCCGGCGGGCGAGGTCGCGGTCCGGGAAGTCGGTCAGCGGGTCGGCGCCGAGCAGGACGAGCGCCTGGAGGCGCCCCTCGGCCGCGGCGGCCAGAATCCCGGCCGTGTCGAGGCCCCGCTCGGCCGGCGCCGCACCCCAGGCGGCCTCGAACCAGGCCCGGCCGGCGTTGAGCGTGACCCGTCCGGGCAGGAAGCCGGGCGCCAGGCCGAGGTCGAGGGCGCCGTGCACGTTGCTGCGCCGGAGCGCGGAGAGGAACCGGACGCCGGGGACGTTTCGCAGCGCGGCCGCCGCGGCCACGGTGGCGTCGGCCGGTTCGGCGAGGGACGGCCGGCCGAGGATGACGATGACCGGCCGCCGGTCGTCCGGCTCGCCCCGCAGCAACTCCGCGGCGGCGGCCAGCTCGGCGTCCGCCCCGTCCGTGGGCGAGGAGACGGCTCCCGGCTCGGCGGGATCGGTCGCCGGCGACACGGCGGCCGGCGCGGCGGCGGTCAGGTCAGCCCCGGCGGGCGGCTCGGGCGGGGGCGGCTCGGCCGAGGCGGGCGTTTCCGGAGCGGTGCCCGCCGGGGTGCCGACGAGGTCGGCCAACCGCTCGGCCAGTGTGGCGGCTTCACCCGGCAGGTGGCGCAGGGCGACCGTGGCGTAACGGGTCAGGCCCGTGGCGGTGGCCGAGATCTCGATCAGCGGAACCTTCAGGTCCACGACCGCCCGCTTCACCCGCAGGTAGGTGACGGCCAGCTCCTCCTTCAGGTCGGGCGCCACCAGCACGATGGCCCGGGCCGTGTCGCAGTCGGACAGGCGGGCCCGGGGCAGTCCGTTGACGACCTCGGCGGGCAGGCCGTCGCCCACCTGGCAGTCGACGTTGTCGGTCTTGATCACGCCCTTGGCCAGACGGGCCCAGGCGTAGGCGTCCTCGTTGGTGCCCCGGGCACCGCCGATCACCGCCACCGACGCCGGGCCGCCGCGCTCGATGGCGCCGGCCAGGCCGGCGGCGGCGGCGTCGAGCGCTTCGGGCCAGGCGGCTTGCCTCCGGGGAGGCAGGTGAAGCTCCCCACCCTCGGCGCGGGTTCCGTCGATGCCCCGGATCTGCGGCTCGTCGATGCGGTCGGCGTGGTGGACGTAGTCGAAGGCGAAGCGGCCCTTGTCGCACAGCCAGCCGTGGTTGAGGGGCTCGGAGTCGACGCCCAGGGCCCGGACAAGCCGGTCGGCCGAGGACTGCAGCGCGATGCGGCAGTTCAGCGAGCACTGCTGGCAGGACGTCTCGACCGACGACAGGTCCCAGGGCCGGGCCCTGAACCGGTAGGGCGACGCCAGCAGCGCGCCGACGGGGCAGATCTGGACGGTGTTCCCCGAGAAGTAGGACGTGAACGGCTGGTTGGGGAAGGTCAGCACCTGCATCTCGGCGCCCCGCTCGACGAACTGGATGAGGGGGTCGCCGGCCACCTCGTCGGCGAAGCGGGTACAGCGGGCGCAGAGGATGCAGCGCTCCCGGTCGAGCAGCACCAGCTCCGAGATCGGGATGGGCTTGGCGTAGTGGCGCTTCTCCTCCACGAACCGGCTCTCCCCCGGCCCGAACCCGAACGTCAGGTCCTGCAGGGGGCACTCGCCGCCCCGGTCGCACACCGGGCAGTCGAGCGGGTGGTTGATGAGCAGGAATTCGAGCACACCCTCCTGGGCCTTCTTCACGCCAGGCGTCTGGGTGTGCACGACCATCCCGTCGGTCACGGTGGCGGTGCAGGCCGGCGGCAGGCCCCGCTGGCCCTCGATCTCGACCAGGCACATCCGGCACATGCCGACCGGCTTCATCCGCTCGTGCCAGCAGAAGCGAGGGATGTAGATGCCGTGATCCTGGGCGACCTTGATGACGAGCTCGCCGGCCTGGGCCTCCATCTCGACGCCGTCGATCGTGACGGTCACGCGGCCCGGCACGAGCCCTCCTTCACGTGCTTCATCACGTCGTCCCGGAAGTACTTGTTGAGGCTGACGATGGCCGACACGGCGGACGGGCCGAGCGGGCAGATCGTCGTCTGGGAGAACGGGGCGTTGAGGCCGGGCGAGATGTTGTCCCCCACGTCGAGCAGGAGGTCGAGATCGGTGTCGCGGCCCTCGCCGTGCTCGATGCGGTACAGGACCTTCTGGATCCAGCCGGTCCCCTCCCGGCAGGGGGTGCACTTGCCACAGCTCTCATGGGCGAAGAACTTGGCCAGCCGCAGCGCCACCCGCACAGGGCAGACATCCTGGTTGTAGACCATGACGGCGCCGGAGCCGAGCATGACGCCGTACTGCTGGGTCACGAGGTCCATGTCGAGCGGCACGTCGAGGTGCTCGTCGGTCAGCCACTGCGACGAGGCGCCGCCGGGGATGAAGAACTTGACCGGCCCCGGCCCGGCCAGCCCGCCCCCGAAGTCGTCGATCAGCTGGCGGAACGTGAGCCCCAGCTCCAGCTCGTAGTTGCCCGGCCGGTTGACGTTGCCCGACAACGAGAAGATCCGGGTGCCCCGGGAGCGCTCGACCCCCATGGCGCCGTAGGCCTCGCCGCCCATGGCGATGATTCCGGGCAGCGTGGAGATCGTCTCGACGTTGTTGACCACCGTCGGCTTGGCGTAGAGACCGGCGATGGCCGGGAACGGGGGGCGGATGCGGGGCATGCCGCGGTCGCCCTCCAGGCTGTTGAGCAGCGCCGTCTCCTCGCCGCAGATGTAGGCGCCGGCGCCGCGGTGGACGGTGATCTCCAGATCGAAGCCCGAGCCGCACATGTTCGGACCGATGAGGCCCTCCGCCCGGGCCTCGGCCACCGCCCGGGCCAGCCGCTCGGCGCCGAGGGCGAACTCGCCCCGCACGTAGACGAAGGCGTGGTGGACGTTGAGGGCGAAGCTGGCGATGGCGATGCCCTCCACCAACTGGTGGGGATCCCGCTCGACCAGCATGCGGTCCTTGAACGTCGAAGGCTCGGCCTCGTCGCAGTTGACGACGAGATAGCGGGGTTCGACACCGGCGGGCAGGAACGACCACTTGGTGGCCGTGGGAAAGCCGGCGCCGCCGCGGCCCCGCAGGCCCGAGGCCTTGACCTCTTCGGCGATGGCCGCCGGGTCCATGGTCAGGGCCTTGCGCAGGCTCTCGTAGCCGCCGGTCTCCTGGACGGCGGCCAGCGTCCAGGAGTCGTTCGGCCGGTCGCGCAGCCGCTTGGTGACGATGCGGGTCTCAGTGGCCGGCACGGCTCACCCCCGAGGGCCCCCGCGGCGTGAGCCGACCCGCCTTGTAGTCCTCCACGACCTGTTGGGCCGACTCCGGGGTCATCCGCTCGTGGAACTCGTAGTTGACCTGCATCACCGGGGCGCCGTCGTCGGCGGCCAGGCACTCGACCTCTTCCACGGTGACGTCCGGATCGTCGAGGTAGCGGTCCCGCAGGGCGCGGTACAGCTCTTCTCCGCCATTGACCATGCACGACACCGACGTGCACACGGACACCAGCAGCTTCCCCTGCGGCGTCCGCTTGAACATGGAATAGAAGGAGCAGACGCCGAGCACCTCGGCCGGGGTGAGGCCGATGCAGTCGGCCACCTCCTCCATGCCGGCCTCGGTGACGTAGCCGTCGCGTTCCTGCACCTCGTAGAGCAGCGGCATGAGCGCCGACCGCTTCGACGGGTAGCGGGCCAGGATCTCCTCTGCCCTCTCGATCACCGGTCCACGTCTCCCATGATCGGGTCGATGCTGGAGATGATGGCGATGCCGTCGGCCACGAGGCCGCCCTGCACCATCGTCGACAGCGTCTGCAGGTTGTAGAAGGAGGCACCCCGGATGTGCATCCGGTAGGGCCGGCCCGATCCGTCCGACACGAGGTAGCAGCCGAGCTCACCGCGGGGGTTCTCGACCGCCACGTAGGTCTCGCCGGCCGGGACCTTGAACCCCTCGGTGAAGATCTTGAAGTGGTGGATCAGGGCCTCCATCGACTCGTCGATGCGGGCCCGGGGCGGCGGGGTGACCTTGCGGTCCTGGATCCGGTAGTCGCCCTCCGGCATCCTCTCCAGGCACTGCCGCACGATCTTGAGCGATTCGGCGATCTCGTGCAGCCGGATCCGGTAGCGGTCGAACGTGTCGCCGTTCTGGGTGTAGATGACGTCGAACTCGACCTGGTCGTAGGCCAGGTACGGCTGCGCCTTGCGCAGGTCCCACGGCATCCCCGTCGACCGGAGGATCGGCCCGCTGGCGCCGAGGGCCAGGGCCTGCTCGGTGGTGATGACGCCGATCCCCACCGTCCGCTCGAGCCAGATGGGGTTCTCGGTGAGGAGCTCGTCGTACTCCGCCACGCCCTTCGGCACGACCTCGAGGATGTCCTCGACATCCTTCTGCCAGCCGGGAGGCAGATCGGCCGCCACCCCGCCCGGGCGGATGTAGTTGTGGTTCATCCGCAGGCCGGTGACCTTCTCGAAGAAGGCCAGGACCCGCTCCCGCTCCCGCCAGCCGTAGAGCATCATCGAGATGGCGCCGAGGTCCATCCCGTTGGTGGCCAGGAACAGCAGGTGCGACGAGACCCGGTTGAGCTCGCACATGAGCATGCGGATCCATGTGGCCCTGGGCGGCACCTCCAGGTCGAGCAGCCGCTCCACCGCCATCGAGAACACCAGCTCGTTGAAGAGCGGCGCGGCGTAGTCCATGCGGGTGGTGTTGGTCGCCCCCTGGACGTAGGTCAGCTGCTCGCCGGTCTTCTCCATGCCGGTGTGGAGGTAGCCGATCACCGGTTTGGCCCGCAGCACCGTTTCACCCTCGAGTTCGAGCACGACCCGGAGCACGCCGTGGGTCGACGGGTGTTGCGGCCCGAGGTTGACGATCATCGTCTCGTCGGACTCCGGCCACGCCTCCGGCCCGAGGACGAGGTCGCGGGGAGAGAGCGTCATCGGGGGACCTGCGCCTCTTTGAACTGCACCGGGACCCGGGCCGGAGCGTCGTCCTTGCGCAGCGGGTGGCCTTCCCAGTCGTCGGGGAGCAGCAGCCGGGTCAGGTCGGGGTGTCCGGCGAAGCGCACGCCGAAGAGGTCGTAGACCTCCCGTTCGGGCAGCTCAGTGCCCGGGAAGAGCTCGAAGAGACTGTCGACCTCACCGCCGTCGGGCACCTGGCAGATCATGCGGATGCGGCGATTCCGGGGGTGCGACAGGAAGTTCGCCACGATCTCGAACCGTTCCCGATCGACGCCGGAAGGAACCGCCCGATCGGGGCGGAGCACCTGGTCGACAGCCGTGATGTCGGAGCATTGGGTGAACTCCTGCTCCTCTTTGAGGAACCGCACGGCCTCCCGCCACGACTCGCGGGGGACGAAGACGACGGTCTGGCCGTGGGAGTCGGTGGCCACCGCGCCTTTGACGTGGTCGACCAGCGCGACGGCCACGTCGTCCTTGTGCATTTCTTCACGAAGACTGTCGTCGGTCATGGCAGAAGAAGGCAGCTCTCGCCGTTCAGGCCGGTCGGGAGACCGGCTCGTCGATCTGGATCCCCGCGCCTTCACCGGGGCGGCGGAGGATCTGACCGGAGCGGATGAGGTCGTGGAGGGTGAGGATGCCGTGCATCAGGGTCTCCGGGCCGGGTGGGCAGCCGGGCACGTACACATCGACCGGGACGACTTCGTCCACTCCCTGGACGATGGCGTAGTTGTTGAACATCCCGCCGCTGCTGGCGCAGACGCCCATGGAGATGACCCACTTGGGCTCGACCATCTGGTCGTAGATCTGGCGGAGCACTGGCGCCATCTTCTGGCTCACCCGTCCGGCCACGATCATCAGGTCGGCCTGGCGCGGGCTGGCCCGGAACACCTCCATGCCGAAGCGGCTGAGGTCGTAGTGGGCGGCGCCGGACGCCATCATCTCGATGGCGCAGCACGCCAGCCCGAAGGTGGCGGGCCACACGGAGTTGCGGCGGGCCCACTTCACGAGGTCTTCGAGCCGGGTGGTGAGGAAGCTCTGCGGGATGGCCTCGAGACCCATCAGGCCGCCTCGCTCTTGTCGCCGGTGGTCTCCTTCACGCCGGTCCAGCTGCCCGCTCGCAGGACGGGCGAACCGGCGAACCGGCTGAGCTTGCGGGCCGGGCCCCAGTCGAGGGCCCCCACCGACAGGACGTAGGCGAAGGCGATCACCACGGTGATGAGGAAGATGCCCATCTCGATCAGCCCGAACAGCTCGAGCCGCCGGAAGACAACCGCCCAGGGATAGAGGAAGACGAGCTCGATGTCGAAGATGATGAACACCATCGCCACCAGGTAGAACTTCACCGGGAAGCGCTCGGCCGGCTCGTACTCGGGGACGATCCCGCACTCGTAGGGGGCCAGCTTGGCGGCCGTCGGCCGCTTGGGGGCCAGGAAGGTGGACGCGACGAACGACCCGGCGGCGAACACCGTGGCCAGGATGAGCATGACGAGGATCGGGAGGTAGTCCGTCAAGCGCCCGCGAGGCTATCTCGCTGTGGCGACGGACTGCGCACCGACAGGAAGCCCCCGGTCGGGGCCCCGGGCCCAGGGCTCGGGCCTAGGGCTCCGGGGCGATGGCGACCAGTTTGGCCAGGCTCCGGTAGACGGCCTCGGCCGGTCCGAGCTCGTCGGGCCGGAGCAGGTTGGACATGATCCGGAGCACCCACTCCATCAGGGTCTTGGAGTGCATGCCGATCCTCGTCAGCTCGGCCATCACCGCCGGGTTGCCGATGGCCCGCACGAACAGGCGAGCCACCCGGAAGTAGAGGCCGTAGACCTCCTCCAGCCGCTCGGGGTAGCGGCCGAGGGCGAGGCCGTCGCCCGTCCGCAGGGCCTCGTCCAGGGCCTCGGCGGCCATGCGCCCGGTCTCGTAGGCGTAGGCGATGCCTTCCCCGTTGAAGGGGTTGATGGCTCCCGAGGCGTCGCCGGCCACCAGCCAGGTGGGTCCGGCCGCCGGCTGCACCGAGCCCCCCATGGGGAGGCGACCGCCGGTCGGGGCACCGACCGCCGTCTCGGGCCGGATGTCCCAGGTGGGGGGCGCCATGGCGACGAAGGCATCCATCAGGTGCGACGTGTTGACCGACTTCCAGCCCTTGAACGTGGAGAGGAGACCGACGCCCACGTTGACCGTCCCGTCCCCCACCGGGAAGATCCAGCCGTACCCAGGGAGGGCGGCACCGCGCCGGTCGCGCAGATCGAGGTGGCTCTCGATCCACGGCTCGTCGTGCCGGGGAGAGCGGAAGTAGCCCCGGATGGCCATGCCGAGGGGATAGCGCCGGCTCCGGGCCGTGCCGAGCGCCCGGCCGAAGCGGGAGTTGGCGCCGTCGGCCACCAG
Organism: Actinomycetota bacterium; assembly: GCA_040756995.1. Classification (GTDB taxonomy): domain Bacteria; phylum Actinomycetota; class Acidimicrobiia; order IMCC26256; family BP-133; genus BP-133. The sequence continues at coordinate 39,508 of JBFLYK010000056.1, forward strand.
GAGGTAGCGACCCTGCACCGACTCGGTGGTCCCGGTCTCCCTCCGCTTCACCACCGCCCCGACCACCAGCCCGTTCTCCACCAGCGGCTCGGTGGCCTCCGTGGCCGGCCACAGCGTCGCCCCCGCCTTGACGGCCTGGTCGGCCACCATCTCATCGAGGTTGCGGCGGGTCACGACGTAGCCGTAGGACGGGTAGTCGGCGTGGCTCGGCCACTCCAGTTCCAGGGTGAGGCCGTGGGCCTTCGACCGAAGCCCGACGAACCGGTGGTACTCCTCCAGCCGTTCGGCCAGCCCCATCTCGTTCAATTGCCGGACCGCCCGGGGGGTCAGCCCGTCGCCGCAGGTCTTCTCCCGGGGAAAGCGCTTCTTCTCGACGACGACGACGTGGTGGCCCCCCTCGGCCAGCCAGTAGGCGGCCGATGCCCCGGCCGGCCCGCCACCCACCACCACCACGTCGAAGCGGTCCATCGGGGCATCTTCGCCGTCGCTCCCGACGGGCACAAACCCGCCATGACGGGAGCTACCGAAAGGGCCGGCGCACGGTTCGGGCTACGGGGGTGGGCGGGAAGTAACGTGGCCGTTGTGACCGGGGGGGCCGCTCACGGAAACGGGCCGCTCCTCCGATAGACTTACTTTGTGCAAACTTTCACGAGGAGTCCGGTGCAGTGGTTGCGGTACCCGCATTCTCACTAGCCCCCTTCGCCCTCCGGAACCTGTCTCAGGAGCCGGGGCGGTTCTTCATCTCGCTCCTCCTCTGCGCCATCTCCATCGGGATCTTCCTGTGGCTGCTGCGGCGCCCGAAGCCGGAGCAGCCGGCCACGTGGGCCCAGTCGATGCTCGGCGCCTCTGCCGTCTTCGCCCTGTTTCTCCTGATCTACGGCGTCGTGCCGCACGAGTGGCTGACCTGGGCTGACTCGAGCCTCAACCTCCGGGAAGACCGCATCCTGTTCAACGCCTGGGGGGCCATCGAGTTCTCGGGTCGGGCTCTGCGCGACATCGTCGCCACCCTCATCTACATCGTCGGCCTCGTGATCAACACCTGGATGTGGATCGCTTGGCAGAAGCGGGGTACCGCGAAACCGAAGCCGGCCAAGGCCGCCGCCACGCCCGAACCGGCGGGGACGTCGGCCTTCTCCCGTCCGGTGACCAAGAAGGACTGAAAGCGACACTGCCATGGCCAAGACCGACGCCAACCCGCCGATGCCCGAGTTCGCCACCTCCTACCAGCTGCAGGAGGTCGACCCGGCGTGGCTCGCATCGTCGGTGAAGCCCAAGCAGTTCCTCCACATCGACCAGGCCGAATGCATCCTGTGCGAAGGCTGCGTCGACATCTGTCCCTGGAAGTGCATCCACATGCTCTCGGTGAACGCCATCGAGGAGTCGGTGAACACCGAGAAGCCGGGCGACGACCCCGGCGACCATGTCTTCTTCGTGGTGGACGAAGACGTCTGTACCCGCTGTGCCCTCTGCGTCGACCGTTGCCCGACCGGCGTGATCATCCTCGGCAAGACGGTGCAGGGTGCGGTGCCGGGTGATCCGCATCAGCGCGACAACCGGCACGGCTACGCCTACGGAGTACGGTTCTGACGCTTTTTTTCTGGGCCCGCTAAGGAGGATCGGGGTGGCGAGCGGCAACGGGAACGGGAACGGCCTCAAGGGGAAACTCCTCGAGGCGTCCGAGAAGATGAAGGGCTCCCAGGCCTGGAGCTCCATCTTCCGGCCCGGTTCCTTCTTCCGGAAGGGCTATACGGACAGCCCCCGTAACCGGTCGTACGTGATCATGAACAGCGTGCTGTACCACCTTCACCCGGTGAAGGTGAAGCGGCACGCCGTCAAGGTCTCCTACACCCTGTGCCTCGGTGGCCTCTCCTTCTTCCTGTTCATCCTGCTGACGGTCACCGGCATCTTCCTGATGTTCTTCTACCGGCCCACGGCGGTGAACGCCTGGGCCGACATCAAGACGCTGGAGACGGCGGTCACCTTCGGCTCACTGGTTCGGAACATGCACCGATGGGGAGCCCACCTCATGGTGTTGTCGGTGTTCCTCCACATGAGCCGGGTCTTCTACCACGGCGCCTACAAGCCGCCCCGGGAGTTCAACTGGGTGGTCGGCGTCATGCTGTTGCAGTTCACCCTTCTGCTGTCCTTCACCGGCTATCTGCTCCCCTGGGACCAGCTGGCGCTGTGGGCCGTCACGGTGGGGACGAACATGATGGGGTACACCCCGGTCTTCGGGAACCAGGTGCGCTTCGTGCTCCTCGGTACCAGGGAGATCGGCACCGAGACGCTGCTCCGGTGGTACGTGCTGCACGTGCTCATGCTTCCGTTCGTCGTCGTCATCTTCATGGCCATCCACTTCTGGCGGGTCAGGAAGGACGGCGGCATCTCAGGGCCGCTCTAGGTCGGGAGAGGACGAGACATGCCGGGCGAGGTTCCCGAACATCTACTGAGGAGGAGCCGGGAGCGGCGGAAGGCCCTGGGCCTGCCGGTCCCTGGTGAGGAAGGCGACGCCGGAGCGGAGGCGCCGGCCGAGGCGGCTCCGGCTGCCGAGGCACCGGCTGAGGCCCCCGCCGCCGAGGCGCCGGCCGCGGCCGAAGGCACGGCCCCCGAGCAGCGGCCGACCGGCGACGCCGAATCCAAGATCCCCGCTCACCTCCTGGCCCGCTCCGCCGCCCGGCGGGCGGCCAAGGAAG
>JBFLYK010000057.1:0-40004 GCA_040756995.1 Actinomycetota bacterium
TCGCCCGCAGGCGCCGGTCGCGGGCTTGGTCCTTGAGCGTCCGAAGGCTCTGACCCTTGGCCACCTCCAGCAGCCCAATGGTCGAGCCGGGCACGGCCGCTTCGGTCTTGACCAGTTCCCGGGCCTGGGCAAACGACAACTCCCCGGCGTCGAGGGCTGCTTTGGCCTCCGGCTGCGCCTCCAAGGCGGCCGCGGTTTCCAGCGCCGCTTTGGCCGAACCAGCCGTCGACCCCGTCGCCCGGGCGACCCAGTCCGACACATCGGCGAAGCCACGCTCCCGATGCGCCCCGCATGCACCGGCCCGGGCGGCGGCCCGCACCCGAGCCGCCGCGCTCACCTTCTCCAACGCCGCCAGCTCCTCCACCAGCACGGCGCAATCCTCCCCCGAACACCCGTCGGGCTGAAAGGCGACCAGTGCGGCGCGCAGCGCCCGCACCGATGAAACCACAGACTCAGCCACGCACCACACCTCCTCAACCAGCTCCGCGTACCCCAGCACGCATCTTTTCGAAGGGGAGGAGGGCCGTTCCGCCCGGCACCTCGAGGCTGCACCAATCATACCCCGAACAGGCGTGCGTGTCAAGGAAGAACCCTTATCCCACAACGATTTCCGGGCAAACCGGCCGCCCCCGGGCCAGCCGCCACAAGCCGGTGTCAAGGGCGCCGAAGGCGGCGAAGCGAACCCTTGACACCGGCGGCCGCAACCCGGCCCACCACGCCAACAATGGACCAAGGCCCGGCCCCGGCCGGGCCTTACAAGCCAAACCCAAACAACACAACGAGCGAGACCCGAGCGCTGAACTCAACCCTCACCAGCCGGCAAACAGCCGAAGCCCAACCAACCGCCCCACGCCGAAACCCGCCGCCACCAAGCCGGTGTCAAGGACGCCGAAGACGGCGAAGCGAACCCTTCACACCGGCGCCCGTGACCCGCCGACACCAGCCAACAATGGAGAAGAACCCCGGCCCCGGCCGGGGCCTTACAAGGGGACGGTCAACAGCACAACGAGCGAGACGCGAAGCGCTCACATCAATCCTCACGAGCCGGCAACACGAAGGCACGCGACCGCAGCGCGCCGGTGCTAACCGCCGCACCCAGCCGATCTCAAAGGCGCTGAAGGCCGTGGCTACGCCATCACACCGGCGCACGCGAGCGGATCCCAATGCGAATGGCGGTCTCGTCTGACGCCGCCGTTGATGCTCTGACTTGGTCCACCTCCGCCATGGCGACTGCAGGGCCGCTCTCGGGGCAGGGGCTCGCTCGGTAGCGCGAGGAACCGTCGGGCGCTCCGCCTCGCGGCACGCAGCAGTCCCGACGTCCACGAAGCGGCAGCGACGTTCGCGTGGTCCGCCGGCGCAGACACCGGCCGTGGCACCCGATGCTACGGTCTACCTTCATTGCTGCGGACTTGCCTCGGCACAAGATGTGGCCTACCGCAGAACCCCTACACACCGAGATCCCATGACCGACCGTACGAAGAAGAACGACTCCGGGCCGAAGCTGCTCTCGGGCGGCAACCCGCAGATCCCCAAGGGCGAGGGCAACGGCCCGGTGCAGGACTACATCGCCGCCATGCCCGGCTGGAAGCGGAGCGTTGGCGAACACCTCGACGAGCTCATCGAGCGAACGGTCCCCGACGTGCACAAGGCCGTGAAATGGAACCAGCCGTTCTACGGCCACGCCGGTGACGGGTGGTTCCTGGCCTTCCGTTGCTACACGAAGTACGTCCAACTGCAGTTCTTCCGGGGGACGTCTCTGGATCCGGTGCCCCCCAAGGCCTCCAAGCACGACGAAGTGCGCTACCTCGACATCTACGAGGACGACGATCTCGACGAGGACCGGCTCGTGTCCTGGATCGAACAGGCGAGCGGCCTGCCGGGCGTGAAGATGTGATGGCGCGCGCCGCCCCGCCGAGAGGTCAGTTCACCCCGCGCAGGATCTCGGGGATCTTCCAGCGCTGACGGCGATCGAACCCGGCCCGATGGCAGCGAGGGCCGTGCGGGCCGGGAACTCGCCGGCCCGGAAGCACGCGGCGGTGGTGTGGCTGGGCGGTTCCTCCAGCCCCCGGGACGACGGCGCCACTTTGGTGCCGCATGAGCGGAACCCTACGCCCGGGCCGTTTCGGCGGCCACGGACTCGGGAAGTCACGGGAGACCGGACATCCGAGGAGGCGACGCATGAAGCTCAGCCACGTTCCGCTCCGGGGCGTCACCGGCGCCTACATCCTCAACTCCGGCCTCACGAAGCTCCAGGCCGGACAGGAGACCGCCGAAGGGGTGCACGGCTTCGCCACCACGGCCTATCCGGAGTTCCGACGGTGCGGGAGGCGGCGCCGATGCCGGCGGCGTTGACCAGGGCCCGCAGCGGCGCCATGTCGGCGGCGGCGTTGACCGCCACCTGGACGGCCTCGGGGTCGGCGACGTCGGCCTTGACGTACAGGCCGCTCAACTCGGAGGCGAGCGCCTCGCCGAGCTCGTCGTTGAGATCGATCAGCACACAGCGGGCGCCCCGCTTGGTGAGCGCCCGGGCGGAGGCGGCCCCGATCCCCGAGGCGCCTCCGGTGACGATGGCGGAAGTGCCGGCAAGCTCCATGATCTTCCTTTCAGTTCAGATCTGGTCGGTGAGGATGGCGGCCAGGTTGTCCTGAAGCCGCCGGAGGGTGTCGGACAGCTGGCGGCGTTCCGTCCGCCCGATGCCGGTCCACAGCTGCTCGCGCAGGGCGAGATCGATGGCGCTGATCTCGTCCACGACCGGGGCGGCGGCGGCGGTGCTGGCCACCAGCCACACCCGGCGGTCGCCGGGGTGGGGGCTGCGCTCCACCAGCTCCTTGCGTTCCAGGGCATCGATCAGGGCACCGGTGGCGGCCCGTCCGAGACCGAGACCCTCGGCCAGCTGCGTCTGCGTCATCGGCCCGTGCTGGTGGACGTGGGCCAGCAGGTACGCCTCGGAGATCTTCAGCCCGAGTCCGGCCAGACGGCTGTCGTAGGCCCGGCGCACGCCGCGCGACGCCGCCATGAGGAGGGACTCCATGGTGTGGCGCGGCGGCGCGCCGAGGTCGGGCTCGGCCGAGGCCATGTTCGATCGGAGCTCCGTCAGCCGCGCCGCAGCAGCGTGCCGGTGCCGAGCCCGCCGCCGCAGCACATCGTGATGATGGCGTGCTCGCCGTCGCTCCGCTCGAGCTCGTGGACGGCCTTGGTCACCAGGATGGCGCCCGTCCCCCCGAGGGGGTGGCCGATGGCGATGGCCCCGCCGTTGGGGTTCACCCGGGCCCGGTCGGGCTTCAGCTCCCGCTCCCAGGCCAGCACGACCGACGCGAACGCCTCGTTGATCTCGAAGACGTTGACTTCGTCGATCGTGAGCTTGTTGTCGCCCAGAAGCTTCTGGGTGGCGGGGATGGGGCCGGTCAGCATCAGCGCCGGGTCGGAACCCACGAGGCACACGTCAACGACCGCGGCCTTCGGCGTGAGGCCCAGGGCGTCGGCCTTCGCCCGGGTCATCATGAGGACGGCGCCGGCGCCGTCAGCGATCTGCGACGACGTGCCGGCGGTGTGGACGCCGTCGGGCCGGCCGGTCGGCTTGAGGGCGGCGAGCCCCTCGAGCGTCGTCTCCCGGATCCCTTCGTCGCGCTCCACGCGGTGCGTGGTGCCGGTGGGCTTGCCGTCCTCGCCGACGTCGGGGGCGTCGATGGGCAGGATCTGGGTGCCGTAGCGGTCCTCGGCCCAGGCCTGGGCGGCCCGGTCCTGCGACAGCTTGCCGAACTCGTCGCACTCGGCCCGGGTGATGCCCCACTGCTCGGCGATGCGCTCGGAGCCTTCGAACTGGGTGGTGAACTCGTGGTGGGCCCAGTAGTTCTTGTTGATGGGCTTGCCGAAGGTCTGATCCTTGGTGGTCGCCCCCATCGGGACCCGGCTCATGACCTCCACGCCGCAGGCCACGGCGGCGTCGACCACCCCGCCGGCGATCAGCGCGTAGGCCAGGTTGGTGGCCTGCTGGGAGGAGCCGCACTGCGAGTCGACGGTGGTGGCCGCCACCTCGATCGGCAGGCCGGCGGCCAGCCAGGCGTTGCGGGTGACGTTCATGGACTGCATGCCGATCTGACCGACGCAGCCGCCGACGACCTGGCCCACCTCCAGCGGGTCGATGCCCGTCCGGATGAACAGATCCCGCTGGACGGCGCCCAGCAGGTCGATCGCATGCATCGTGGACAACCCACCGTTGCGGCGCCCGATCGGCGTCCGCACGGCTTCGACGATCACCACATCCCGCACGTGAGCTCCCTTCGCGTCTGATCCGGCGAGGAAGCCACGCTGCCATATTGTATGGCGGAATACAAATTTAGTGGGGGTGGCTGGTGATCGTGTAATCCCGGAGGAGCTTGTTCATCTCGAGGAGGTGCATCTCCTCGGCGCCGATCTGGGTCCGGGCGTACTCCTCGAGATAGACGGACTGGTCGACCACCGTCTCCAGCAGCTTGCGGTAGAGGCGCAGCGCCATCCGCTCGTGGGCGATCGACTCCCGCAGGATCTCGTCGATGTCGTGGTCGTGGCTCTCCTCGATCGGGGCGATGCCCTGCTCGGGATGGCCGCCCAGGCCGGTCAGGATCTCGCCCGCTTGCTGGGCGTGGAGGAGCGACTCACTGGCCTGGGCCTTCATGAACGTGACCAGCGGCAGCCGGTTCGGACCGGTGATCACCAGCGAGTAGTGGGTGTAGCGCACGACACCCGACAGCTCCGCCTTGAGGATCTCGTTGAGAACCGCGACCGTGCGGGGAACGTCGATGAGATCGTCCACCAGCTGGGAATTCCCTTCTCTTCTTTCGGGAGGCGAAGTCTTAGGCTAGCCTAAGGCCTTCTCTCGGGGGCCAAGAGGTGCATCAGTGGCGACAATTTATGTCTGCCGGAAGTGCAAGCATTCAAAGGGTTTGCAGAAGGCCCTCGAGCGGGGCACGGACGCCACCGTCAAACTCGTCGGATGCCAGGACGTCTGTACCCAGCCGGTGGCCGGCACCCGGGTCGACGGCGGTATCCAGTGGTTCGGCGGCCTTGACCGGCCGAAGCGCCAGCGGGCGTTGATCGATCTCGTCAACGACGGCGGCGAGGGGCCGGTGCCGAAGGCGCTGGCGAAAGCCCACTCCCGCAAGAGGGCCGGCAAGGCGCCACGCTCCTAGGAGCAACGCTTCTTCAAGCGAACCTCAAAGGACTATCGCTTCGGGGCGTTTCGGCAGGAAGCGGCCCCGACCGTGTCAAACCTCACGCCCTAACGTCACCACTGTGGGCTGCTGATCCTGCTGGGGAGGATCTGGGTGGGTTTGAACCGTTCTTCGGCGCGTCTCGGCGCGGCCGCCCGCCGGGGCGGTGCGCTGCTGACGATCGCGGCGCTGGCTCTGGGGCCGCTCGTCGTCGGCGATCCGGCCGGGGCGGTCGAGACTCGGCTGACCGCCGAGGCTGACGCCCGGGTCGAACAGGCCGATCCGGACGACAACTTCGGCTCGTCGTCGCGCCTGGTGGCCGATCTGTCGCCCCTCACCGAGTCGTACCTCCGCTTCACGGTCCCGGCCCTGCCCGGCGTCATCACGAAGGCGACGCTCCGGTTGCGGGTCGAGAACTCCACCGGCGACGGGCCCAAGGTGCGGGCCACGAGCACCGGGTGGGAGGAACGCGGCATCACCTGGAACAACCGGCCGGCCGCCGGGGCGGTGCTGGCCGACGCCGGGAAGTTGTCGGCCAAGACATGGGCGACGTACGACGTCACGGCCGGGGTGACCGGCCCCGGGCCCGTCGCCTTCCATCTGGGGGCGGACTCCAGGGACGGAGTCGACTTCACCTCCCGCCAGAGCAGCAGGAACCGGCCGGAGCTGGTCGTGGTGACCGAACCGGCGCCGACGACGACCACGACGACCACGACCGCGACGACGACCACGACCAGCACGACCACCACGACCTCGACCAGCACGACGTCGACCAGCACGACGACGACGTCGACATCGACCACCACGACGACACAGCCGCCCACCACGACGACGACCACGACCGCGCCGCCGCCGTCGACGATCGCCGAGGCGGGCGAGCCGTGGCTGGGCCTCGCCCGACTGGTCACCCGGACCTGTGAGCCGGCCTGCGTGCAGAGCACCTACTCCCTGTCGGTGGCCGACGTGAGCGCCTCCGACACAGGCGACCAGCGCCGCGACTTCCGCTATCCGCCGGGGACGGGCCAGGTCCTCCGGCTGGAATGGACCCGCGCGGCCTCCTCCGGCGGCGGATGCGGCTCGCCCCCGTCGGCCACGATGGACGTGTCGTTGCGCCAGCCCGGCGGATTCCGGATCGGCTCGACCTCGTGGGCGGCGCCGATTCCGGCGACCTGTACCGGCTTCCTGGTGCGCCCGTTCGAGTTCGACGTCGATCCGTTGGACGCCCGGACCGACGACGCTCCCTACTACGGCGTGATGGAGGTCTACGGGCGGCTGAACGCGGCCGGAGCGGCCACCGGAGCCGACACCCGCGGCGCCGCTCCGCTCGAACCCGGGGACCAGCCGGGCCGCTACGCCCGGGGCCATCTCGTCTCCGGCGGCGTCATGGTCGGCTGGCACGAAGACGGTGACGACCCGGTCATGCTGGCCGGCCACGAGGCGATCCTCGGCGAGCCGTTCGGCCTCGTGCGGAGTTACTCCTCGAGGTGGAAGACGCCCAGCACCCGGGTGCGGGACTGGCTGGCGCAGGGCAAGTTCGTGCTGTGGTCGGTGAAACCCCCGGACGACCTCGAAGGGCACGACGACTGGACGCCGGTGGCCGACGGCACCCAGGACGCCATGATCCGCCAGCAGGTGTCACTCCTGCAGAGCTGGGCGGAGGCCGGCGGCACGCAGGCCGGGTACATCTTCAATCACGAACCGCACGACGACGCCGACGTCCTCGGCCAGGTCGACGACTGCGAACAGGTGGGAGACGGCGACTACCCCTGCTCCGGCACGCCGGCCGAGTTCATCGACAGCTACGAGCGCATCCGGGCCATCATCGACGAGCTCGGCGCCGACCGGGTGAAGCTCGCCTACACCGCCACGCTGTCCAGGGCGTCGGCCACGGCCCCCGGCAGCACCATCCTCGGGTCGGGGGACCCGATGACCCGGGGTGAAGGCGGCGAGTCGGTCATCTCCTATGTCGATCTCATCGCCCACGATTCCTACAACTGGTACTGCTACCGCAGCGACTGCGACTGGGACTTCCCCGACGAATCCAGTGGCTGGGGCCGGGCGGTCCGCCTGGCTGAGATCCAGGGCAGGCAGCTGATCATGGCCGAGACGGCCAGCCACCCGGGCTGTGACGCCACGGCCCCGCCCGGTTCCGGATGCGAGAACGAGGATCCGGCCGGCCTGCCTTCGCCGACCAGGGACGACTGGCTGATGCGGATCGGGACGTGGCTGGAGTCCGATGCCCGGGCCCGGCGGTGGATCGTCGGCTTCGTCTACTACCACTCGTTGCACGAGCACGACTGGCGCTTCGTCGACCAGACGGGCCTGTCCGCCTCGGGGCGGACGGGGTGGCGCAACGTCTTCGTGGTCGACTCCGAGGCCAACGACGATCTGGGCGGAGCGGACTATTTCGCCCAATACGGGTTCAATAGCCTCTAGCGCCATTGCCGGATTGCTTCAGGCTTGGGCTTAAGAACCCGATAAGGAAAGTGTCGGCGCGCCGCCGTTTGGGGCGTAGCACCGCAAATCGATAAAGGCACACCCGTCGTGAGGCGGGGTCGCAAAGCCACGGGCCTCTTCGCGGAGGTAGCCGGGCTACCGAACATGTGGGGTTTCCGCCTTGAACATCCCGCGCGCCATCGCGCTCTCCATCGTTGTCGTTGTCTCGTCGGCGGCACCAGCGTCCGCTGCCGGCACCGAATCCCCCGAACCGTGGGTGGCGGTCGTCGAAGCCGGCGACTCCATTCGTGTCGAGCGGGTCGAGGCGCTGAGCGCCGACGACGCCGTCCGACGGGTCGACCGGGAGACCGGAGGGGCACCGATCCTCGCCCTCGACGTCGACACCCGGGCCACGGCTTCCGAATCAGTGTGGAACCAGAGCGATTCGGCGTCCAAGGCCGGCAGCGACCCGCTGCGATCGGCGCAATGGGCGCTCGACCAGGTCGGCTTCGACCCGGCCCGGGCGGCGGTCGATCCGTCCTCCGTGACGGTGGCGGTGCTCGACAGCGGCGTCGCCGGCTCCCATGAGGACCTGGCCGGCACGCTGCTCACCGGCTGGGACGCCATCGCCGATCGACCCGGCGGCGACACCGACCCGCTGGGTCATGGCACGCACGTGGCGGGCATCGTGGCTGCCGTGGCCGGCAACGGCCTCGGAGGTAGAGGCGCCGCCGCCGGCGTGCGCATCCTGCCCGTCCGGGTACTGGACAGCGACGGCTCGGGCTGGTCGTCCACCATCGCCGAGGGCATCCGGTGGGCCGCCGACCACGGCGCCGACGTCATCAACCTGTCGTTGGGCGGGAGCAGCCCGTCCTCCGCCTACCGGGCGGCGATCGACTACGCCGTCCACCAGCGGGGCGCGGTCGTCGTCGCCTCGGCCGGCAACGAGTACGAGAGCGGCAACCCGGTTTCATACCCCGCCGCCTTCCCCGACGCCATCGCCGTGGGCGCGAGCACGCCGTCCAACGGACGGGCGTCCTTCTCCAACACCGGCGCCTACGTCGACCTGGCTGCGCCGGGCACATCGATCCTGGCGCCCTGCCCGATGGGGGCGGAGATCTGCAGCCGCAACTCCCACTACACCCGGATGTCGGGCACCTCGATGGCCGCACCGTTCGTGTCGGCCGCCGCCGCCCTGCTGCGGGCCGCCCGACCCGATGCCTCGGTGGGTCAGATCCGGGACTGGTTGACCGTGACGGCTTCGGACGCCGGACCTCCGGGACGGGACGACGAGTTCGGCTCCGGCATCATCGAGCCCCGCCGGGCGCTGGCCGCCGCCGGCCGTGCCGACGGTCCGGGGCTCAACCCGGCGTCGGGATCACCGCCGCCGGCCCCTGCGCCTCCACCCATCGGGCGGCCCGGTGACTCGACCGGACCGAGCGGCGCCGGTTACTGGATGGTCGGTGCCGACGGCGCCGTCTACAGCTTCGGCAACGCTCGGGCTCTCGGCAACGCGCCGGTCGGGGCGGCGACGGCCGTCGACCTCGAGCCCACGCGTTCGGGCCAGGGCTACTGGGTCGTCGACGACACCGGCCGGGTCTTCGCCTTCGGCGACGCCGCCTGGCACGGCAACGTGGCCCCGGCCGTGCTGGTCCGCGGCGAGCGCGTCACGAGCCTGTCGGGGACACCGAGCGGTGGCGGCTACTGGGCCTTCACCACCCGGGGTCGAGTCCTCGCCTTCGGCGATGCGCCGTTCCTCGGCGACGTGCACGCGCTGCCGCTCAACGGCGAAGTGCTGGACTCCATCCCGACTCCCTCCGGCCACGGTTACTACCTGGTGGCAGCGGACGGTGGCATCTTCGCCTTCGGCGACGCCCGCTTCACCGGCTCGATGGGCGGCCGCCGGCTCAACGCCCCCGTCCAATCGCTGGTGCCCGACCCCGACGGCTCCGGCTACTGGCTGGTGGCGGCCGATGGCGGGATCTTCGCCTTCGACGCCGGGTTCCACGGCTCGATGGGCGGCCACCGGCTCAACCGGCCGGTTACCGGCATGGTCCCATACGGGATCGGCTACCTGATGGTCGCCGAAGACGGCGGGATCTTCGCCTTCTCGAACCTGCCCTTCGCCGGTTCCCTGGCCGGCAATCCCCCGCGCCACTCCATCACCGCCGTCGCCGCCGCCGGTCGCCGGTAGTCTTCGCCGGCCGCGACGAGCCGGATGGAGGGACACCGTGGGGAAGCCGTTCGAGATCCGGAAGGAGATCCCACTCGAGGCCACACCGCAGCAGGTCTGGGAGGCGATCGCCACCGGCCCGGGGCTGGCAGCCTGGTTCATGCCGATGGAGCTGGATCTCGACAGCCCGACCGTGACGTCGAACGAGCCCGGGCGGCGCCTGGCGGTTCGCCTGCCGGCGAACCCGGACGGCTCGTTCCACTCGTTCGACTACCGGATCGAGCCGGCCGGTCGAGCCGGAGCCGTGTTCCGGTTCCGGCACAGCGGCTTCACCAGCGACGACTGGGGTGAGGAGTTCGAGGCGGTGACCAGCGCCGGCTGGGACATGTACCTCCACACCCTCAGCCAGTACCTCGCCCACTTCGCCGGCCGGCCGGCGCACTACGTGGAAGCCGAGGCGCCGCCCGCCTCGGCTGACGAGGCGGCCTGGCCGCGGCTCCTCGCCGCCATGGGCCTGTCGCAACCGGTCAAGGAAGGCACCGGCCTCCGCTTCGACGTGCCGCGCCTCGGCGCGGTGGAAGGCGTCGTCGACTACGTCTCGCCGACCTTCGTCGGTCTGCGGGCGCCGGCCGCCTTGATCCGCTTCCACGGTCGGGGCCGCATCGGGCTCCCGGTGGCCGTAAGCATGCACATCTACGTCTCGACGAGCTACGACGTGGAAGGCGCGCAGCGGGCCTGGGAATCCTGGCTGGCCGACGTGTTCGCCTGAGTCCTCCAGACGCTGCTGCCTGGTAGGCGCTGATCTGCGCCGAATGGGCGGTTGCGCGGGAGCGGACCGCCACGATGGCGAACGGAAGCGTCGTGTTCGGAGGCGGGCTCCCGGTGGCGGTGTCGGAGTCTGTGGTCACGGGGACGGTCCTCGCCGGCTGTGCGACCGCCGCCGCCTACGCCGGGTACGTCCGATTCAGGCGTCTGTGGTCGGCCCGGCGCCGGATCGTCCACAGCCGGCGGGTCGAGCTCGCCGCCGAGGAGGCGGTCTTCGAGGATCCGGCCTTCGCCCCCGAGCTCGTGAAGTCGGCGGCGGCCGAACTGCATGCGGCGGTCATCGCCGCCTGGTCGGCCGACGACCGGAAGCGCCTGAAGCAACTGCTCGGCGCCGAGCTTCTCGAGAGCTGGACCACCAGGCTGGAGGAGCTTCGGCGAAAGGGGCTGACGAACCCTCTGCGGAGGCGGGGCCGGCTGCGTATCCGCTACGTCGGGCTGGTGAATCGGCCGGGAGACCCCGACGATCGGGTCGTGGTGCATGTCCGGGCCCGGATGGACGACGGCGTCTACGACCGTCGGGGGCGGATCGTGTTTCGCGATACAAGCGACAGCGGGCGACGCACCCATTCGGAGTACTGGACGCTGGCCAAGCGCGACGGCCGCTGGATCCTGGTCACGGTGGAGGCCGAGGAGGAGGGCGCCCATAACCTCACCGGCCCGATCATCGCTGCACCCTGGGCCGACGACCGGCTGTCCGACCGGGCAACGTTCGAACGGGCCGCCGCTTCAACGGTGGAACCGGAGGTGCTGGCCGAGATCGCGCCGTTCGAGTTCGCCGGCGACCTGCGGGTTGCGGCACTCGATCTGGCGGCCTTCGACGGACGGTACGCCCCCGACGTCCTCGAGGCGTCGGCCCGCCAGGCAGTGGCGGCCTGGACCGAGGCCGTGAACGGGAACGACGGCGCCCTCGCCGCGCTGGTTGGGGACCGGGGCGTCAACCAGCTCCTCTACCCCGACGGCAGCCGAAGACGCCGGCTCGTCATCCGGGGTGCCCGACTGCGAGACCTGCGGATCGTGGAGCTCAACGCCCGGGCCCGCCCCCCGGCGATGACCGTCCTGGCGACGATCGTCGGCCGGCGCTACGTCGAGTCGCGGGCCACCGGCGCCGTCATCCAGGGCCGGCGGGATCAGGATTCGACCTTCACGGTGCGCTGGGAGCTCCGTCTCTCCCGCCGTCCGGAGACGCCCTGGCGGATCGTCCGGACGACCGTCCCGGTGTCCGAACGGGGAGCGTTCCACCGCTTCACCGTCGGCCTCGTGGGTGACATCTTCGACGTCTTCTTGGGCCTCTTCGGCCGCCCTTCCCGTTGGTAGCGCAGCCTGCGCCGACCGCGGCGGCGAGACTTCTGTGAACTGCTGTGAAAAGGACCTTTGGGATGGAAGGCGCCCATGGGTCAAAAGCCCTGGGAGAATCCATGGAGATTTGTGGCAGGGCGAAGGGTCCGGCGGACGGGTGCCGTAACAGTGGGCATGAAGCGCATGCCAGACGTGGTCCGAGAGCTCCTCATCCTCGTGTTCGCGATGGCCATCTTCCTGACTGCCTTCGCGATCGCCTTCCCGACCTCCCGGGTCTAGCCGAACCGATCAACCCCAGACCGTCGAACGCCTGAGGCAGGCCCGGCCGATGAAGGCCGGGCTTGCCTCGGTGGTCGTCGCGCGCCATGCGGGCGGGCCGGGACCGGGTATTGATGTGGCTGCGTAGCCTGTTCGGGCTTCAGTGGGCCGCATGGAGGCAGGGTTCTCCGCCGGCGAGGCGGGGAACACCATTGGCATGAGGCGATGGTGGAGCTGCGTAGCCCTGAGTGTCGCCCTGGCCGGCGTGGTCGGGGCCTGCAGCGACGAGGACCGGGCCGACGTGTCCCAGCGGGCGGAAGAGGCGCTCACCGATGCCCGGCAGCGGGCCCGGGAGGCGGCTGACGCGGTCGAACAGGCCGGGGACCGGGCCGGCGCCCGGGCGGTGGCCGAAGCCATCCGGGCCGCGCTGGTAGTCGAGAATCTCGAAGCGGATCAGAACGTCCGCGATGTCGACGTGCTGCGTGAGGCGGTGGGTGACGTGCCCGGCGATCCGCAGGTCTCCGGTATCGACGACGCCAACGGCGACGGGCGCGACGACGACGGCAAGATCGAGGTCGCCGTCGACGCCGAGCGGGCCTGCCTCACCCTTCCCGATGGAGGAGGCGACATCGACGTGGCCGCCCAGGCCTGCTGAGCCGGGCAGGCTCGCCCGGCGTGACCTTCGGATCTGAAGAAATCCTCACGCGGTCCTCATCACCGCTTCAGCGGGGTGGCCAACAACACCACTGAAGGGTTCTGGAGCGACGCCAGGAGGACCGGATGACAAGGCGGGCTGTGGGCCGCGTGGTGAATGACACGGTGTGGCCGCGACAGGACGAGCCGGCCGGCCCACCGGCCGATGGTCGTGAGAGATGGCCGCCGCCATGGATTTGATCGGCCTCGCCCTGCTCCTCTACGTCGCAGTTGCAGCGTTGCTGGTGACGGTCGCCCACGCGCTCGGCCGCGTCCTGGTGGCTGCGGTCGGAGCGATCGCCCGCCCCCCGTGGCGCGCCGGCCGGAAATTGATCCGAGCCGGCTTCACGAGGAGACCTCGGCTTGATCATGACGTACCGGGTCAGGCCGCCGCGGCCGCCCAGCACGCGTAGGGCGAGCCCCTGAGGGCCGACGGACAAGCCGGCGATGGCGGCGGCCAGCATCGGCCACCAGAGCCCGGCAATTGAGCGCGCGGCCGGCCCATCCGGGGACAGCACGACGTGCCACCTCCCGGCCAAATCGCACTGCAAACGGCCTGTCGTGGGTAGCCATACAGGTGAGAGAGGCGATGACAACCGACAACCGGAGGAAGACCGATGGCCGCAGTGAACGACGGTCGCATGTTCGACACCCCGTTCAACGTGGTGGCGGGGTTCAGGACCCGGCAGCAGGCCGAGTCGGCGGCGCGGAGACTGACGTCGGCCGGAGTACCGGAGTCCAGCGTCGAGGTCGGCGCCCGACCGGACGCCGGCGGGCCTGTCGAGACGGCCGAACTCCGGGCCGACATGCAGGACGAGCTGAACGCCAACTGGGCGGTGGCCACTGGAAGGCAGACCCAGGGGGCGGTGCTGGGCACCGCCACCTTCGCCCTCTTCGGCCTGATGGTCGGGCTGGTCGGCGGCTTCCTGGCCAACGTCGGGCTCGGGCTCGACATGTCGCTGGCCGGCACGATGACCATCGGGGCGGTCGCCGGGCTGGTCGGCGGAGCCACGGTCGGCTTCGTGGCCGGCGGCGGTATGGCCCCCCGGGTGGAGGCGGCCGGGCAGCGGACCTTCGACGACCCGCAACCGGTGGCCGAGCGTGACGTGCTGCTGGCCGTGCACGCCTCGGAGCCGGAGGCCGCTGAACGGGCGGCCCGGATGCTGCGGGACGACCTGCAGGCCGAGCGGGTCCACCTCGTCGACGCCCACGGGACGCCGCTGCCGCCCCAGCACGGCCATCCCCGGCCCGGCGATCCCGAGGGCTACTGGTGGAAGGAAGCCGGCGAGGGCTGATCGGCCCGGGTTTTTTGGTTTGTTCGGGACTGGGTCGGGACCGGCCATCCGGCCCGGAGCCTTCCCGGCGGCCGGGGCCGGCTACTGCACGACGAGGTCGGTGACCTCTCCCAGCTCCGCCAGCCGCCCTGTCATCCGACACACCGCCGCCTCGGGGCGACCGGAGATGTCCATCAGCGCCACCCTCCGGCCGTCGCGCTTTTCGATGTTGCGCAGCTTGACGGAGACGCCGTCCGTCCCGTCGACGCTGCGGATCACGTCCTCCGGGTCGACGCCGGCGGCCATCGTGACGGCCACGGTGCAATGCGAGTTGGCCGCCACCTCCTCCAGCCAGCGGCGGGCCGGGCGCAGCGCCACGAGGTAGCCAAGCGTCAGGACGGCGGCCACGCCCGCCGTCCCCAGGTCGCCGACGCCGGCCGTCAGCCCGATGGCGGCCACGGTCCAGATGCTGGCCGCGGTGGTGAGGTTCGCCACCTCGCCGTGGCGCTTCATGATCATCCCGGCGCCGAGGAAGCCGACGCCCACCACCACGTTCGACGCCACCCGGGTCACATCCGCCCGCAGCACCGTCGTCTCGAGCTCCTCGTATTCATGGAACCCGAGGGTCGAGGCCACGCCGAAGAGCGCGGCGCCGACGCAGACCGCGATGTGCGTGCGCAGCCCGGCCGTCTGGCCGGACAATTCCCGCTCCACCCCCACGGCGGCCCCGAGGGCCACAGCCACCAGCAGCCGGACGAGAGCGTCAGCGTCTATGCCGTAACTGTTCATTTACGGGGGCTGCTACCCAGTCGACGAAGATTCGTCACTCCCTGATAAACATCGGCTCCATGAAGATGCCCGCGTTCCGCTACCACCGACCGGCCACCGTGGAGGAGGCGGTCGGGTTGCTGGCCGACTTCGGCTCCGACGCCAAGGTGCTCGCCGGGGGGCAGAGCCTGGTGCCGCTGCTGGCCCTGCGGTTGAGCCACCCCGAGCACCTCGTGGACATCGGCCGCGTCGGCGGGCTGGATTCGGTCGAGGACGGGCCCGCCGGGTTCACGATCGGCGCCGCCGTCCGCCACGCCGACGTCGAGCTGTCGCCGGCCACAAGTCGGGCGAACCCTCTCGTCGCCGCCGCAATGCCCCATATCGGGCACCGGGCCATCCGCAACCGGGGCACGGTCTGCGGCAGCCTGGCCCACGCCGACCCGGCCGCCGAGCTGCCGGCCGTGGCCCTGGCCACCGAGGCGGAGCTCCTCGCCCGCTCCAGCACCGGCGAGCGGACGATCCCCGCCGCCGAGTTCTTCCTCGGCTACCTCACCTCGGCCCTCGACGAGACCGAGATCCTCACCGCCATCCGGTTCCCGCCCTGGCCCGACCGGACGGGCTGGTCCGTCCAGGAGATCAGCCGCCGCCACGGCGACTACGCCCTCGTCGGCCTGGCCGCCCTCCTCGGCCTGGGCGACGACGGCCGCATCCAGCGGGCGGCGCTGTCGTTCTTCGGGGCCGGGGCGACCCCGGTCCGGGTCCGCGACGCGGAAGCGGTGCTGATCGGCGAACCCCCGGACCCGTCGGCCTTCGCCGAAGCGGCCGACGTGGTGACGAAGACGATCGATCCGCCAGGGGACAACCACGCCACGGCCGCCTACCGGGCCCACGTAGCCGGTGTCCTCACCCGACGCTGCCTGGCCGAAGCCGCCACCCGGACCGGAGCCCGCTCATGAGCTACGCCGCCCCCGACAAGCACCCCATGTCGATGACCGTCAACGGGAACCGCGTCGACCTCATCGTCGAGAGCCGCCGGACGCTGGCCGACGTCCTGCGGGAGGACCTCGGCCTGACCGGCACGCACCTCGCCTGCGAGCACGGCGTGTGCGGCGCCTGCACCGTGGCGCTCGACGGACGGGCGGTGCGGTCCTGCCTCATGCTGGCCCTCCAGGCCGACGGCGCCTCGGTGGAAACCATCGAGTCGCTCTGCACCGCTGACGGCGAGCTCGGTCCGCTCCAGCAGGCCTTCGCCGACCACCACTCCTTCCAGTGCGCCTTCTGCGCCCCGGGCTTCATCATGACGGCCCACTGCCTCCTGGCCGAAGGGCGCAGTCTCAGCCGGGACGAGATCCGGGAAGAGCTGTCGGGCAACCTGTGCCGCTGCACCGGTTACCAGAGCATCATCGACGGGATGGAGGCGGCGGTGGCGGCGCTGTCCGGCGGCCAGGAGGCCCAGCGAGAGGAGGCCCCCCGTGCGTGAATCGATCATGGGCCGCTACCTCGGGTCGTCGGTCAAGCGCGTCGAGGACAAGCGGCTGCTGGCCGGGACCGCCCGCTATGTCGACGACGTGGCGGTGCCGGGCATGCTCCACGCCGCGTTCCTCCGCAGCCCCTGGCCGCACGCCGAGATCCGCTCCATCGACGTGACCGCCGCCCGGGCCCTCCCCGGCGTGCACCTCGTCCTCACCGGCGAGGACATGAAGTCGCGCACCTACGCCTGCTTCGGAGCACTCGATCTCCCCGGCCTCTACAACCCGTCCTTCTACTGCCTGGCCACGGACCGGGTCCGCCACGTCGGCGACCCGGTGGCCATCGTCGTGGCCGACAGCCGTCGCCTGGCCGAGGACGGCTGTGAGCTCATCGAGGTCGAGTACGAACCGCTCCCGCCGATCTCCACCGTCGAGCAGGCCCTCGACGCCGGCCGGGCCCTCGTCTGGCCCAAGGCCAAGAGCAACATCCTCTACCAGGCCAGCGAACGGTTCGGGGGAGACATCGACGCCGCCTTCGCCCGGGCCGACCGGGTCATCGTCGAAACCTTCGACGTCCACCGCCACGCCAACCAGCCGATGGAGACCAACGGCCTGGTGGCCGAGATCGACCCTGCCACCGGGGAGATGACGATCCACGCCGCCACCCAGGCGGCCCACGCCTTCAAGTGGTCGCTGGCCCTGGTCACCAACCGTCGACCGCTGCGGCAGGTGATCAGGCAGATGCGGGCCCAGCCGGAGCGGACGAAAGCGATCTTCACCGGCATGCGCGACTTCCTGCGGGCCACCCCCGTCATGCTGAAGAACACGATGAAGTCGGCGCCGGTGATGCTCCGCCAGATGGTCACCAACCCGGAGCGCACGAGGGAGATGAACTCCGCCTTCGTCGGGCTGATCGGCAAGGCACCGGAGACGGTGCCGACCGTCATCGCCGGCGACATCGGCGGCGCCTTCGGCGCCAAGACGATCGTGCGCCGGGAGGAGATCGCCGTCTGCGCCGCGGCCTTCGAGCTCGGCCGCTCCGTCAAGTTCATCGAGGACCGCAACGAGCACCTGACCACCGGCGGCCAGGCCCGGGACGAGACGATCGAGGTGGCGGCCGCCGTCCGCAACGACGGCACCATCCTCGGGTTGAAGGCCCGCATGACGATGGACGCCGGCGCCTACCCCGGCTTCCCCCACGCCGCGGTGCTCTGGGCCCGGATCATCCGCACGCTGTTCCCCGGGCCCTACCGGGTCCCGGCCCTCGAGTTCCACACCCGGGTTCTGGCCTCCAACAAGGCGACCTACGTCGCCTACCGGGGGCCCTGGGCGTCGGAGTGCTTCGTGCGGGAACGGCTCTTCGACGTGGTCGCCCGCGACCTCGGCATCGGGCGGGACGAGATCCGCCGCCGCAACCTGGTCACCGCCGACGAACTGCCGTCGGCCATGGTCACCGGCCCCGCCCTCGACGTCCGCATGTCGGCCCATCGCGTCTTCGAGAAGGCCATGGAAGTGGCCGAACTGGCCCGCTTCGAGAAGGCGAAGGCCGAGGCCACCGACGGCCGGCGCCGTCTCGGCGTCGGCTTCTCCACCTACATCGAACCGGCGCCCGGCCCGCCCGGATACTTCGACCTCATCGCCCCCGGGTTCTCCGCCCTCATCGACTGCGAACCGATCGACGCCGTTCTCGAAGCCGACGGCACCGTCACGATCCACACCCAGCAGGTGACGCACGGCCAGGGCCACGAGACGACGCTGGCCCAGGTGGCGGCCGATCAGCTCGGCGTGCCCCTCGAGGTCGTCCGGGTCAGCTTCGGTCACACCCGGCGGACGCCGTTCGGGATCGTCGGCACCGGCGGCAGCCGGTCGGCGACCTTCGCCGGCGGCGCCACCAGCCTGGCCAGCCACACCCTGCGGGCCAAGATCGTCGAGGTGGCCGCCGACCTTCTCGAGGCCGCGCCCGACGACCTCGTCATCGAGGACGGGCGGGTCCACGTGCGCGGCACCCCGGCGATCGCCGTCAGCCTGGCCGAGGTCGCCGTCGCCGCCCGCCAGCGCCGCGGCGACATCCGGGGCACGGCGAAGGGGGACGAGGCCATCCGGGTGCGGGAGATCTTCGATGGCGGCGCCGGCGGCTGGTCCATCTCCACCCACGTCTGCTTCGTGGAGGTCGACCTCGACACGGGACTGGTGCGGATCCCCCGCTACATCGTGGTGGAGGACTGCGGCGAGATCATCAACCCCGCCATCGTCGACGGGCAGATCCGCGGCGGCGTCGCCCAGGGTGTCGGCGCCGTGCTCTACGAGAAGTCCACCTACGACGACCAGGGCCAGTTCCAGGCCGGGACGTTCATGGATTACCTGATTCCCACCGCCACGGAGATCCCCGAGATCGAGATCCACCACGTCGAGACACCGTCGGACGTGTTCGCCAACTACCGGGGCGTCGGCGAAGGTGGGATGATCGGCGCACCCGCCGCAGTCACCAACGCCATCGAGGACGCGCTGGCCGAGTTCGGTGTTCGGATCACCGAGCAGCACCTGCCGCCGTCCCGCATCCTCGAACTGGCCGGCGTGATCCCCATGGCGGGAGCCAACCGTTAGGCCGGATGGCCGACGGGGAAGTGTGACAGGAATCACCGGCGACGAAACGAGGTGTCATGGCCGCGAAGTTCGAGATCGAGCAGCCGAAGGCGGGCGAGTTCCGGTGGGTGCTCACCAGTCAGGGGCGTGTGCTGGCCCGAAGTGAGAACTACACCCGCAAGGTCTCGTGCGTGAACGCCATGGAGTCGTTCCGCAAGGCTGCGCCCACCGCCGAGATCGTCGACCACACCGCCCGGCCGGCGAAGTCCGCCGCCACCTCGGCCCCGGCCAAGGTGGCCCGCCAGACCGGCAGGGTCGTCGGCAAGGCCGCGGCCAAGGTCGCCGAGGTCCCGTCGGCGGCCATGTCCGCCGTCGAGAAGGTCGTCGACGCCGTCACCCCCGGCCCCCGCAGGCGCACTCGCAAGGCCACCTGACCGGGATCCACCACCCGGGCCGATCGGGCGGGCAGGATGCATTTCCATGAAACGAGGGATTGCTTCCGGATGGTGTGAGACGGGCCATCACGGCCGCTGCTGCTTCGTGCTCCAGGACGAGAACGAGCACCGGCCCCGGATCGAGTGCAACTGTTCGTGCCACGCCGTGCGCCGGGCCGATCTGGCCTCGGCCGGCGTCGGCGCCTCTCAGACCGGGTAGACGCCGTTGCGGCGCTCGACCGGCGGGGCGGGCCGGCGGCGGTAGGCGGCGAAGCGGGCGATCAGCTCGTCCCGCAGCCGGGCGACGGGCACGACGGCCTCGAAGGCGTTCTCCGACGCCACCTTGAAGACGTCGATGTCGGCCTCGTAGGCCGCCCGCTGCTCCTCGATCCACGCCGACCGCTCGGCCTCGTCCTCGATGGCCACGATGCGGTTGTAGTGAATGGCGTTGACCGCCGCCGCCGGGCCCATGAGCGCCACCTTGGCCGTGGGCAGGGCGATCACGGCGTCGGGGTCGGTCGGGCTGCCCGACATGGCCAGATACCCGCCGCCGTAGGCCTTGCGGACGATGACCGAGATGCGGGGCACGGAGGCGTGGCACACGGCGAAGAGCATCTTGGCGCCGTGGCGGATGATCCCGCTGCGCTCGACCTCGGTGCCGATCATGTACCCGGCGTTGTCGGCCAGGAACAGCAGCGGCACGTTGAAGGCGTTGCAGATCCAGATGAAGCGGGCCGCCTTGTCGGAGCTGTCGGAGAAGAGCACACCGGCCTTGTGCAGCGACTGGTTGGCCAGCAGCCCGACAGGGTGACCACCGAGGCGGGCGAACCCGCAGACCAGCTCGGGGGCGAAGAGATCCTTGTACGGGAAGAAGGTCGCCTCGTCGACGATCGCCTCGATCAACTCGGTGATGTCGAACGGCACGTCCTCCCGGGTGGGGACGATGTCCTCCGGCGGCCGGACGGGGGGAGCCGGGGCGACCGGGTTGGTGACCGGCGGCTCACCCCGCCACGACGACGGCAGGTACGACAGCCACAGCCGCACGGCGGCGATCGCCTCGGCGTCGTCGTCGACCAGCACGTCGCCGAGGCCCGAGGTGCGGCAGTGCATCTCGGCGCCGCCCATCTCCTCCAGCGTGACGCGCTCGCCGGTGACCATCTCGGCCAGCCGCGGTGAACCGATGTAGGCGGTGGCCGCCCCCCGGACCATGATCACCACGTCGCACAGGCCGGGGACGTAGGCCGACCCGGCCGGGGACGGCCCGAACAGGGCGCAGACCTGTGGCACCTTCCCGGAGAATTTCACGAGGTTGGTGAAGATGTTCCCCCAGGCGTGGCGACCGGCGTAGCTGTCGAACTGCTCGTCGATCCGGGCGCCGGCGGCGTCGACGAGATAGACGACCGGGATCCCGAGGTCGCAGGCCCGTTCCTGGAGGCGGGTGATCTTCTCGAACGTCCGGCGCCCCCACGTGCCCGCTTTGACGGTGAAGTCGTTGGCGATGACGGCCACCGGCCGCCCGTCGACGTGGCCGATGACGGTGACCACGGCGTCGCCGGCCAGGCCCTCCTCGCTGCGGGCCAGCAGCCCGTCCTCGAAGTCCGGGGCGTCGTCGAGGAGCAGCGCCAGCCGTTCCCGCACCAGCAGCCGGCCGGCGGCCTTCTGCTTCTCCCGGGCCGCTTCCGAGCCGCCCAGCGCGGCGCTCGCCAGCCGCTCCTCGAGCTCCCGGTGCACGCTCACTTCGGCTCGATCAGGACGAGCACCTCACCGGTCGGCACCGACTGCCCGGCCACCGCCCGGACGTCGGACACGGTTCCGGCGATGCCACTGCGCAGCACGGTCTCCATCTTCATCGCCTCCACGGCGCACACGCCCTGCCCGGCGTCGACGGCGTCGCCCACCGCCACCAGCACCCGCGTCACTGTTCCCTGCATCGGACTGGCGACGGTGCCCGAGGCGGTGCCCATGCCCGGCCCGGCCCTCTCGGAGCGCTGCGGCGGAGGACGGGTCTCCACCCCGGGCCGGGGAATGGTGTACCAGCGTCCTCCGACCCGCACCTGCTGTGATCGGCCGTGCTCCTCGAGGACCGTCTCGGGGAGTTCCAGCCGCTGCTCGACCCACACGGTGGAGTGCCGGGCGGCGGTGAAGTCCTCATGGGCGAGGATCACCCGGTGGGCGGGGATCGTCGTCGGCACGCCCTCGAGGCGCATCTCGGCCAGGGCGGAGGACAGGCGGGCGATGGCCGCCGGACGGTCGGCGGCCCAGACCACGAGCTTGCCGATCAGGTTGTCGTAATAGGGCGGGACGGCGTCGCCGGCCTCGTAGCCACCGTCCCACCGCACGCCCGGGCCTTCGGGCACGGTCAGCGCCGTCACCGTTCCCGGTGAGGGAATGAACCGCCCGCCGGACGGGTCCTCGGCGTTGATGCGGCACTCGATGGCGTGACCCCGGCGGGGGATGCTGTCCTGGGTGAAGCTCAGCGGCGCTCCCGCCGCCACCCGGATCTGCTCGGCCACGAGATCGAGCCCGGTGGTCATCTCCGTCACCGGGTGTTCGACCTGGAGGCGGGTGTTCATCTCCAGGAACCAGAACTGCCCGTCCTCGTAGAGGAACTCGACGGTGCCGGCCCCGACGTAGCCGGCCACCTCGGCCACCTGCACCGCCGCCTCCCCCATGGCCCGCCGGATCTCGTCGGGGAAGTTCGGCGCCGGCGCCTCCTCGATGAGCTTCTGGTGCCGGCGCTGGATCGAGCACTCCCGCTCTCCGAGCCAGACGTGGTGTCCGTGCGTGTCGGAGAAGACCTGCATCTCGATGTGCCGGGGCCAGACCAGGTACCGCTCGAGATAGCACTCGGCGTGCCCGAAGCCCTGCTCCGCTTCGAAGGCGGCGCTGGCGAAGGCGTCGCGGGCTTCGGCGGCCGAGGTCACCACCCGGATCCCCCGTCCGCCGCCGCCGAATGCCGCCTTGATGGCCACCGGCCACCCGAACGCCTCGCCGAAGGCGACGACGTCGGCGGCGTCGGCCAGCGCCACCGTCGTGCCCGGCACGACCGCCACCCCGGCCTTCTCCGCCGCCCGCCGGGCCGACAACTTGTCGCCCATCATCTCGATGGCGGCCGGCGGCGGGCCGATGAACAGCGCGCCGGCGTCGGTCACCGCCCGGGCGAAGGCGGCGTTCTCGGCCAGGAACCCGTACCCGGGATGGACCGCCTCCGCCCCCGAGGCGACCACGGCGGCGATGATCTGGGCGCCGTCCAGGTACGACTCGGCGGCCGTGCTGCCCGACAGCGCAAGCGCCTCGTCGGCCAGGCGGACGTGGCGGGCTCCGGCGTCGGCCTCGGAGTACACCGCCACTGACGTGATGCCCAACTCCCGGCAGGCGCGGATCACCCGGACGGCGATCTCACCCCGGTTGGCGACGAGGACCTTGGAGATCACCACTCGTAGAAACCGCGACCGGTCTTCTGGCCGAGGTCGCCGTTGGCCACCTTCTCCCGCAACAGCGCCGGCGGCTCGAAGCGGGGGCCGAGCGTGGCCGCCAGATGTTCGGCGATGTTCAGGCGGACGTCGAGGCCGACGAGATCCGTGAGCCGGAGGGGCCCCATCGGGTGCCTGTAGCCCAGCACCATGCCGGTGTCGATGTCGGCCGCGCTGGCCACGCCCTCCTCCAGCATACGGATGGCCTCGAGGCCGAGAGCCACGCCGAGGCGGCTGGTGGCGAAGCCCGGCGAGTCGCGGACCTCGATGCTCTCCTTGCCGAGGAGGGCCACCCACCGGCGGGCTTCGGCGACGGCGTCGGCCGCCGTCGCCTCCCCGACGACGAGCTCGACGAGCGCCGAGAGCGGCACCGGGTTGAAGAAGTGCATGCCGAGGAACCGCTCCGGCCGTTCCAGGGCCCCGGCGAGATCGGTGATCGACAGCGAGCTGGTGTTGCTGGCCACCAGCGCCGTCGGCGGCACGACCTTCTCGGCGGCGGCCAGCAGGTCACGCTTGGCGGCCGGGATCTCGGGGATGGCCTCGACGACCAGCTGAACATCGAGCGGCGCCTCGAAGCCGGTGGTGGTCCGGAGGCGGCTGGTGCGGGCCTCGACGTCCTCGGGGGTGGCGTCCTTGCGCCGCCCGAGCCCCTCGACGGTGCGGGCCCGGGCCCGTTCGGCGGCCTCGGCGTCGGCTTCGACCACTACCACCTCGCAGCCTGCCTCCAGCAACACCTGGGCGATGCCCGCGCCCATGGTGCCGCCGCCGATCACGGCCGCTCGCCCGCCGTCCAGACCCTCGGTCGCCATGGCCGGATCCTACGAGCGGGCCGGGGGCCGCCAGAAAACGGCCAGCAGCATCGCCGCTCCGCCACCCCCGGCCAGCAGCCCGATCAGGAAGCCACCCATCGAGGGGCGCTCGAAGATCCCGGCGACATGGTCGAGTGACCACTCCCCCGCCCCCAGACCGGCGATCGCCAGGCCGGCGAACGTCAGGGTCATCACGTACTCGTAGCCCTCCCCGGGCCGGAAGATGAAGAACCCGTTCTTCAGGTGGTTGGTGATCCAGGCCACCACCATGGTCCCGATCACACCGGCCCCCGCCAGCGGGGTCAGGAAGCCCACCAGCAGCAGCGCTCCGGAGGCGATCTCCGTCAGGCTGGCCAGCCAGGCGTGGAGCACGCCCGGCTTCATCCCCAGGCTCTCGAACCACCGGCCCGTCCCCGGGATCTTGCCGCCCCGGAAGACGTGGTTGATGCCGTGGGCCAGGAACACGATGCCGAGCACGATCCGGAGGACGAGCACGGACAGGTTGAAGGCGGTGTCGGCGTCTTGCATCGCCGCATCTTGTCAGGGGTAGCAACGCGATCGTGGCTTCCAGCGGCGAGAAGGCCCTGCAGCGCCTGGCCGCCCGCACCGACACGCCGATGGCCATCGTCACCACGGCGGCGGACGGGCACCGCGCCGGCTGCCTGGTGGGATTCTGGACCCAGTGCAGCATCCACCCGCCCCGGGTCCTCGCCTGCATCTCGAAAACGAACCACACGCTGGCGGTCGCCACGGCCGCTCCCGTGCTGGCCGTTCATTGGCTGGGAACCGACGACCGGGGACTGGCCCGGCTGTTCGGGAGCGAGACCGGCGACGAGGTCGACAAGTTCGAGCGTTGCTCCTGGCGGCCCGGACCGGCCGGCGTCCCCGTCCTCGACGGAGTCAAAGGATGGGTGGCCGGGCCGGTGGCCGAACGCTTCGACGCCGGCGATCACGTGGCGTTCGTCGTCGAGGCGGACGTCGGCGCCGCGGACGAACCGGCCGCCGGCGAACTCGGGTACCAGGCCGTGAAGGACCTGGAACCCGGCCACGAGCCCTGACGCTACGCCTGCCTAGGTGTCAGTCGTCTTCCTGCTCGTTGGCGTCGTCGCCGTCCTCGCCGTCGTCGGCGCTGTCATCGTCAGGCTCGCTCCCCGTCACCCGGTAGTCGCGGTCGAGGTTGACTTCCACCTGGACGCCGTCGGGCTTGAGGATCTCGACTCCGTAGGCGGCGCCGTCGTCGCCCATCTCGGTGTCGGTGACCTGGCCCTCACCGACATGGGCCTTGGCCGCGGCGACGGCCTTGTCCCGCTGCTCGCCGGTGAGAGGGGCGTCGTCGTCGGCGTCGGTGGCCATCACGGCCCCCGCTCCGCCCACGACCGCGGCGACGGTGAGACCAGCGGCCAGGATCAGTTTCGTTCGTTTGCGCATGCCACTGAGCGTGCCCGACGTCGCTGACCTGAACCTGAACCACCGGCCACGCGTCAGCCGGAGGCCGGCAGCACGACCTCGAAGCGGGCGCCGCCCAGCGGGCTGGTGGCCACGGTGACCGTCCCGCCGTGGGCGGCGACGATCTCGGCCACGATGGCCAGGCCGAGCCCATTGCCGCCGGCGTCGCGGGAGCGGGCGTCGTCGAGGCGGATGAAGCGTTCGAAGATCCGCGACCGCTCGCCCTCGGGGACGCCGGCGCCGTCGTCGTCGACGCACAGCCGGGTCCGGCCCGACGCCTCGCTGAGCGA
Organism: Actinomycetota bacterium; assembly: GCA_040756995.1. Taxonomy (GTDB): domain Bacteria; phylum Actinomycetota; class Acidimicrobiia; order IMCC26256; family BP-133; genus BP-133. Next base: position 25,417 of record JBFLYK010000057.1, read on the forward strand.
GAAGCGGACCGTGCTCCGGGCGTGGCGGGCGGCGTTGTCGGCCAGGTTCTGGACCACCCGCCGCAGCTGGCTCTCGTCGCCGGCCACCCGTCCGGCCGATACCCCGGTCGTGTCGACGTGCAGGGAGGACGACCGCCGGAGCCCGCCGGCCACGTCGAAGACGACGTCGTCGATGTCGACCGGCCCCCGGTGGAGGGCGATCGTGCCTTCGTCGGCTCGGGCGAGGAGCAGCAGGTCCTCCACGAGGCGCTGCATCCGGCCCGACTCGTCGAGGACCGTCTGCGCCAGCTTGGCGGTGCCCGTCCGCTCGGGATGGGCCCGCGCCACCTCGGCGTGCTGGCGGATGGTCGCCAGCGGCGAGCGCAGCTCGTGCGAGGCGTCGGCCACGAACCGGCGCTGGCGGGCCTGGGCCGCCTCCAGCTTGTCGAGCGTCGGGGTCAGCGCCCGGTCGACGGCTCGCCATGTCGTCAACCCGACCACGACCAGCACCAGGGGAACGCCCCAGACCAGCAGATCGACGACGTCGCCGGTCGACTCGTCGCTGGCATTGCGGGCGACGAGAACGGTGAACGTCCCGCCCGGACCCCGGGCGGCCTCGGCCACGACGATCGACGGCTCGTTCTCGATCGGCGTCGAGGCGATCCGGGTGGTCTCGCCCGGTTCCACCCGGGCTACGGCCCGGCGCCCGGACACGTTCGGGCTCGACATGACGACCGCCCCCGTCCGGTCGAGCACCTGGATGAGCACTTCCTCCTCGTCGTCGACCGCCAGCGCCGGCGTCTCCCCCGTCGCCAGCACGGCGGCGATCTCCAGGGCCCGCAGCCGGGCGGCGCTGCGGATGCGGTTGTCGTTCTCCCGGTGCAGGAAGGCGACCATGGCCACCGAGCCGGCCACGAGCGCGGCGCCGACCACGGCCACCGCGGCCAGCGTGACCCGCCACCGGATGCTGCCCGTGATGGCCCGCAACCGCCTCCAGAGCCCGGCGTCAGCCTCCATCGGCGGCCAGCTGGTAGCCGGAACCCCGCAGGGTGGAGATGGCCTTCCGGCCGAAGGGCCGGTCGACCTTGTTCCGCAGGCGGCGGATGTAGACCTCGACGATGTTGGGGTCACCCTCGAACTCGTTGTCCCAGACGTGGTCGAGGATCGTCTGCTTGGACAGCACCTGGCCGGGCCGCCGGAGCAGGAACTCCAGGAGGGCCGCCTCCCGGGTCGTCAATTGGAGGGTCACCTCACCGCGCCGGGCCCGCCGGGTGGCGGGGTCGAACTGGAGGTCACCGGCCTCCAGAACGACGGGCCGCTCCGGCACGCCCCGGCGCATCAGCGCCCGGAGCCGGGCCAGGAGCACGACGAAGGAGAACGGCTTGGTGAGGTAGTCGTCGGCGCCGGTGTCGAGCGCCTCGGCCTCGTCGAGGTCGCCGTCCTTGGCGGTCAGCATGAGGATCGGCGTCCAGATGCCTTCCTGGCGGAGGGTGGAGCAGATCCGGAAGCCGTTCATCCCCGGGAGCATGATGTCGAGGACGATGGCGTCGTAGGGATGTTCCCGGGCCATCCACAGACCGTCGAGCCCGTCGGCGGCGACGTCGACGGCGAAGCCCTCGGCCTCCAGCCCGTCCCGCAGGCCAGCGGCCAGCTGCCGCTCGTCCTCCACCACCAGCACCCGCATCCCAGGGATTGTCTCACCTGGTCAGGGCGGGATTTATTCGGGCAAACAGTCCTCCGGGCTCGAAGGGTTCAAGCGGTCAGGAGTCGAACCAATCGGCAGATGCGCCTGCCCTGGACACTCCGTCGGACGAGCCCGGCCGCTGCGATCATGCTCATGGTCGGCGGGCTGTTCGTCGTGTCGGCGTCCCAGGCGCCCCCGACGGAGGAAGCCTCCTTCGACATGCCGACGATGCTGCTGCCGTCCACGTCGTCGACGACCGAGGCACCGACCACCACCACCACGGCGCCCACCACCACGACGACGGCCGGACCGGCCCCGATCATCTATGACCCGGTCGCCCCCGGGCGCCCGAACACCGGCGGCGACAAGCACCCGATGGAGGCCCACCCGGCCTTCGGCATGGTCGTGATCCCCAAGATCGGCCTGGTCCATCCGATCTTCGAGGGCATCGAGGAGAGCGTCATCCACTGGGGGCCCGGCCACTGGCCCGGATCGGCGGCGCCGGGCCGGGTCGGCAACTCGGTCTTCGCCGGGCACCGGGTCACCCACACCCGTCCGTTCCTCGACATCGACCGGCTGGTGCAGGGCGACCAGATGGTCTTCCACCTGGCGACGGGGACGTACACCTACGAGGTCACGGAGCACCTGATCGTCGGCCCGTCCGACGTCTGGATCACCGACCCGACGCCGACCCCGACGGTCACGATCTTCGCCTGCCACCCCAAGCACAGCGCCAAGCAGCGCTACGTCGTGCGGGGCAAGCTCATCCACTCCGGGCCCCACCGCCCGGTCTGAGCCGGCCGGCCGGTCAGACCGCCGGGCGGAGCGGGGTCACGACCGGAAGCACCAGCGGCGGGTCGGGGGCGTAGAGGACAAAGCTGAGGATGTCGTTCCGCCAGTCGGCGTGGCCCCGGTCGGTGGCGAAGTCCGCCAGCTCGGACCAGCTTCCCGGATCGTCCGCGAACTTCGTCGCCATCGTGCTCCACCTCCGTCCTTCGGTGGTGTTCACGGTACGGGGGCTGTGTTTCAGGCTTGCGACTCGCACGTCACGGCCGGCGAAACACCACACGTCCATCGGGCATTGCACCCGGTTCCGCCTCCGCCATTGACACTCGTATTGACAAAAATGCGAAAATACTGACACAGAGCTGAAAATGTCAGAAATGGAGGCGCTGTGACCATCCCTCGGCTGGTCTCGCCCGACGACCACATCCAGGAACCGCCCCACGTCTGGGAGACCCGCCTCCCGGCCCGGCTGCGCGACCGCGGCCCGCGGATCGAGCGGCTCCAGGGCCGCTGCGACCTGGGCGCCGGCGACCTGACCTTCATCGAGACCGGCGAGGGCAGCTGGGCCGACGTGTGGAACTACGACGGCCGGTTCATCCCCATCCTCCGCATCGCCGCCGCCGCCGGGCTCCCCCGCAACGAGGTCGACATCCGCCCGGTGACCTTCGACGAGATCAGGAAGGGCTGCTACGACCCCGCCGCCCGCCTGGCCGACATGGACACGGCCGGCATCGCCGCCTCCGTCTGCTACCCCAACATGTTCGTCCGCTTCTGCGGCCAGCAGTTCTCCTTCGCGCCCGACAAGGAGCTCGCCCTGGCCTGCATCAAGGCCTGGAACGACTTCGTGATCGACGAGTGGTGCGCCGGCTCCGCCGGGCGGCTCGTGCCGATGGGCATCGTCCCGCTGTGGGACGTCGAGCTGGCCGTGGCCGAGGCCAAGCGCCTGGCCGACCTCGACTTCCGGTCGATCTCCTTCCCCGAGGCGCCCCATGTCATCGGCCTGCCGTCGATCCACTCCCGGGCCTGGGACCCGTTCTTCGACGTGTGCGCCGCCACCGGGATGGTCGTCTCGCTCCACATCGGGACGGGCGGCTTCCCCATGCTGGCCAAGGACGCCCCGGCCGCCATCCCCAACGTGATGGCCTCCTTCAACGCCGGCTACACGGTGACCGACCTGCTGTTCTCGGGGGTGTTCGAGCGCTTCCCGACGCTCAAGACGTGCCTGGCCGAGTCTCAGCTCGGCTGGATCCCCTACGTGCTGTCCCGGGCCGACTTCGTCTACGAGGAGATGAGCGGCGAGGGCTTCACCGGCATCGATCGGTCGGCCATGCCCCACCCGCCCAGCTGGTACTTCGCCCGCAACGTGTGGGTGGCGTTCTTCCGCGACCCCGTCGGGCTCGAGCTGCTCGACCGGCTCGGCCCCAGCCAGGTGCTCTACGAGACCGACTACCCGCACACCGACACGATGTGGCCGACCTGCCAGGAGGCGGCGGCGGAGATGACCGCCCACCTCGACCCGGCGGTCGCCGCCGACATCGTGGCCAACAACGCCGCCAAACTGTTCCGTATTGACCTGTAGTTCTCGCCATCGGTTTCGGGGGGACGATGGACCTGCATGATCCGACCAACGGGACGTCGGAACCGACGCGCTACTGGTCGACGGCCAACATCGGCGAAGCGATGCCCGACGTGCTCTCGCCGATGTGCTGGAGCTTCTGGGGCCCCAACATGGAGGCCGGCGCCCGCCTCGCCTACTACGACTTCGGGCTGCTGCCGAAGTCGGACCTCGGCGTCCCCGACGACCCCAACGAGCTGCTGGTGTCGTACTTCTACGGCCGGCCGGCCATGAACCTCGACCGGCTCCGCAGCCTGTTCGACCCCATCCCGGGGATGACGGCCGACGACTTCGAGCGCGACATCTGCGGCGCCGTCCGGGAAGGGCTGCCGCCGATCCCGAAGAACCCCCGGACGACGCTCACCGTCATCGCCCGGGCGCCGGTCGGGATGATCCGGGCCGGCCGGCAGGTGCACCGCTCGGCCGCCGAGCAGCGTTCGTGGTGGGAGCGGGCCGTGCACGACGGCGCCGGCCTGGCCGACCCCGGGCAGCTGCTGCGGGAGTCGGCCGCCCGCTTCCGGGAGGCCTTCCGGGCCCATGTCCGGGCCCGTTTCGTGCTGATGTCGTTCCATGCCCAGCTGACGAAGCTGGCCGACGGCGCCGGCCGGTCGGAGCTCGTCGTCCGGCTGCTGGCCGGCCTGGGCGGCGTGACCGAGACCGACGTGGCCGACGACCTGTGGCTGGTCGGCGCCGGTCGGCTGCCGCTGGGGGATTTCATCCGCCGGCACGGCTTCCATGGGCCGCTGGAGGGCAACGTCGCCGGGGCGTCGTGGCGGGAAGACCCGTCCGGCGTCCTGCCGATGGCCAAGGCCATGGCCGCCCGGCCGGCCGACCAGCGGCCCCGGCAGCGGGAGGCGGCCATGGTCGCCGCCCGGCAGGCGGCCATCGACGAGTTGAAGGCCGCCCTGCCCCGCAGCAAGCGGGCGTCGGTCGGCCTCCTGTGCGGCGCGGCGGCCCGCTGCGTGCGGACCACCGAGATCGGCAAGGCCAGCTTCCTCATGGCCCTCGACGGCGGACGGGCCGCCACCCGGGCCCTCGGCGCGGCCCAGCGGGACGCCGGCCGCCTGGAGGACATCGACGACGCCTTCTTCCTCACGATCGACGAGTTGCTGAGCCCGCTGCCCGACGACGTCATGGACCTGGTCCGGTTCCGGCGGGAGCGCCGCGCCGAGTACCGCCGCTACGAGCTCCCGCTCACGTTCACCGGAGTGCCGCAGCCGACCGTGCGGGCCGACGATCTCGGCGGCGCGGCCGGTGACGTGCTGAGCGGCGTGGCCGGCTCCCCCGGAGTCGTGGAAGGGACGGCCCGGGTCGTGGTCGATCCGTTGGACGCCGAACCGCTCGAGCCCGGCGACGTGCTCGTCTGCCGGTTCACCGACCCGAGCTGGGCTCCGCTGTTCTCACTGGCCGACGCGCTGGTGATCGACATCGGCGCCGCCGCCAGCCACGGCGCCATCGTGGCCCGGGAGCTCGGCGTCCCCTGCGTGATCGGCACCGGCGACGGCACGCGGCGGATCCGCACCGGTGACCGGCTGCGGGTCGACGGGGACGCGGGGAAGGTCGAGATCCTGTCCCGGGCCGCCGCCCAGGGGGAGTCCGGGTGACGCTCCACGACGACGACGAGCGGCTGCACTCGCCGCCGGATCCCCTGCCGGGCAACTGGCAGGAGAACATGTTCTTCATCTGCTGGGACACCTCGACGCTCACCGGACTCGTGGCCCATGTGCAGCGGGCCCCGGGCGCCGACGTGCAGGCCGCCCAGGTGGCGGTGGCGGTCGACGGCTCGTTCGCCTCGGCCACCTTCAGCGCGCCGTACCTCGCCGGCGGACTCGTACCGGAGCTGTCGGCCACGCCGATCGAGCCGTGGCGGCGCTGGACACTGCAGCTCGACGGGAAGGCCGAGGCCGGCCCGGGCCCGCTCGGGTTGCTGGCCACCCGCCCGGGCGGTGACACCGTCATCGCCGCCGAGCTGACGCTGGAGAGCAGCCTGCCGGTGGCGGACTTCGCCGCCGGTCTCGCCGCCGTCGTCGACGGCATGCGGGCCGACCGCTCCGGGCCGCAGATGGGCGACCAGCAGCACTACGAACAGGGCGGCACCTGGCGGGGCCGGCTGCGGGTCGGCGACCGGGAGCGGCAGGCCAGCGGACTCTTCGTGCGGGACCACTCGTGGGGCATCCGCCACGAGCACAGCAACTTCCAGGCGTTCTGGACCGCCTCCTGCCTCGACGACGGCCGCCTGTTCTGCAACGCCATCGGGATTCCCCGGGGCGACCAGGTGATCGGCATCGGCATGGTGGTCGACGGGTCCGGCGTGCGGTCGACCAGCCGGGTGGCGGCCAACTTCCGCCCCGCGCCGGGAATCGCCACCTACGACCGGTCCACCGTCGAGTACGGCGACCCGCTGGGGCTCACGCTGTCGGCCGAGACCCAGTGCCACGTCGCCATCCCCCTGCCCCTGTCGGGCCCGAACCGCTACGACAACAACGCCCTGTCCCGGGTCCGCATGGGCGCGGCCTCGGGGTTCGGGGTCATGGAGTGGGCGGCGGTGCTCACCGACGGCGAGGCGGCGTTGCTGCAGTCCGAGGGGCGGCGGCCGTGACGCGCGTCGGCCTCAGCCGGATCGGCGGTGCGGTGTTGGCCGCGGTGGTCGTGGCCGCCACGGCCGCCTGCGGCACCAACGTGTCGAGGGAGGAGATCCGGGAAGCGGCCGGGCTCGGGCCGTCGGGCGCCCCCAACGCCGCCGGCCCGGCTCCGGCCGCCAGCACCGCGCCGGCCGAGATCTCCGTCGGGGCCGCACCGGGCACGCCCGATACGAGCAGCGCGGCTCCTGCGGGCGCCGCCGGCGGCGGTCCGGCCCCGGCCTCCGGCACCCCGGCCACCGGATCGGCCGCCGGCCGAGCGGCGCCGGGGTCGGCGGTCCCGACGACGAGGCCGGCGGCGTCCGGGGGAGCGGCCCGGGGCAGCCCCGTCTCCGGCACCGGAGCCGGCTCGCCCGCTCAGAAGCCGGCGCCGGGGGCCGCTCCGGCCGCGGTGGCCTGTCGCGCGCCCTGCGCGCCGCTGGTCATCGGGTCGGTCGGCACGTGGTCCGGCATCGTGGGTCAGAACGTCGTCGGCGGCCTGAACGCCCTGCGGGCCTGGGTGGCGTCGGTCAACGCCGCCGGGGGCCTCTCCGGCCACCCCGTCCGCCTGGAAGTCGCCGACGACGGGACCGATCCCGCCCGGCACCGGGCGCTGGTCCAGGAGTTCGTGGAACGGCGCGGCGTCGTCGCCTTCGTCTACAACGCCGCCGTCTTCTCCGGGCAGGCCAGCGTCGACTACCTCAACGCCCGCAGGATCCCGGTCGTCGGCGGGTCGGGCACCGAGCCGTGGTACACGACCAGCCCGATGTTCTTCACCCAGATCATCGCCGGCGAGACGGCCATCGAGGCCACGGTGGCCAGCTACGCCCGTTCGGCCAAGGCCGCCGGCATGACGAAGATGGGGCTGGTCACGTGCAGCGACGGAGTCCAGGTGTGCGAGGACACCGCCCGCTCCGTGCCCCGCTACGCCTCGAAGTACGGCGTCGAGCTGGCCTATCAGGGCAAGGCGTCGCTGGCCGCCCCCGACTTCACCGCCAACTGCCTGGCCGCCCGCAACGCCGGCGTGCAGATCCTCTACCTGGCCCTCGACGCCAACTCGTACCAGCGGATGGGCCGGTCGTGCGCCAGCGTCGACTACCGCCCCCGCTACGGCATCGCCCAGCCGGTCATGCTGGCCGAACTGGCCCGCGATCCCAACCTGCAGGGCTCTCCCGGGGTGAGCTACACGGCGCCGTTCTTCTTCAACGCCAACCCGTCCATCGCCGAGTTCCACAAGGCCATGAGCCAGTACGCCGCCGGCGCACCGCTCACCGGTTCGGCCAGCCTGGGGTGGTCGGCGGCCAAGTTGCTCCAAGTGTCGGCCCGGCGACTGTCGCCCGTGCCGACGTCGGCCGACATCCTCGAGGGTGTGTGGTCACTGAACGGAGAAGACCTCGGCGGGCTGACCGCCCCGCTGCGGTTCCGCCGTGACGGCCCCACCGTCCCGCCCGTCTGCTACTGGCAGGTGGTCGTGGCCGACAACGCCTACAAGAGCCCCGACCACGGGCAGAGGCACTGTGAAGGGGCCTGAGGTCCGCCGCCCGTCAGCCGGGCGCGTCGTGGGGCGGGGGGCCGCCGCCCTGGCGCTGTTCGCCGCCGCAACGCTGCAGGCGCCGTCGACCGGAGCGGCGGGCGGCACGTTCCGGGGCGTCGCCGCCGCCGAGGGCCTGCGGGTCGGAGTCACGGCCGTCGGGGCGCCGGTCACCAACAACGTCGTCGACGGCGCCAGCCCGATCGCCCAGGCGGCGGTCGACTCGACCAGCGGCTCGTCGGCCCTGGCCTCGGTGGCCTACCCCGGCGACGTGGTGGTGACGACGCCCGGCCTCCTGGCCGGAGTGTCGGGCGGCCAGTTGAGCGGCATCCCGCCCTACCCGCTGATCGCCACGGCGGGGTCGACGACGACACCGGAGCAGAAGGTCGAGGGGCCCGGGAGCACCATGCGGGCGGCGGCCGTCGACCGCCGGGCCGAAGCGACGGCCCGCAGCGGCGCCGCGGCCGCCGAGGGCGCGCCGGCGCCGGCATGGGCGACGTCGTCGACCGTGGAGGCCGACGACGTCGGCGCCGTCACGGCCCGCGCCACCTCGGAGGTCACCGGCGTCACCGTCGGGCCGCTGACGCTCGGACGGGTCACCGCCCGCAGCGTCGTGCGGCGGGCTCCGGGCGGCGAGCCCGTCCGGGAGACCAGCTTCGACGCCGCCGGCCTCACGATCGGCGAAGCGAAGGTGGCGCTCACTCCGGCCGGGCTGGTGGTGGCGGGGACGACGACGCCGGTGTCAGCCACGCCGTTGCAGGCGGTGCTCGACGGGGCCGGCGTGTCCGTCCGCTCCCTGGCCGCCGACAACACGACCGACGGCGTCGTCTCGGCCGGCCTCGTCGTCAGCCGGACGCAGCAACTTCCGACGGCGATCTCGCCGGTGACGGTCAGCTACACGTTCGGCCGGGCTATGGCCGCGGTGTCGGCCACGGCCCTGGCGCCGATCGTGTCGGACGTCGCCGTTCCGCCGCTGCCACCACCGTCGCCGCCGGACGGCACGGCGGGCGGCGACAGCACCGGCTCAATCGGCGCCGGCGTCGGCGACGCCGTCGATGCCGGCGGCGGGTTCGGTGCGGGCGGCGTCGGCGGGGGCGGGTCGTTCACGGGTGGGAGCCCGTTGCCGGCAACGGGTTCCGGCCCGGGCCCGGTCGGCGACAGTGGCGCGCCGGACGACGGGGCGAAGGGCGGCGGCGCAACCGAAGCAGCCGGCGGGCAGGCACCGGCCGTCGGCTCGGCCGTGCCGGTCCGCAGGGTCGGATCCCGCCTCTTCGACCTTTCGACGATCTATCTCCTGCTGGTGGCGGCCGCCGCGACGGCCGGGGCCGTCATCCAGTTCATGCGACACGCGGGGGTGCGGCTGTGGACCTCAAGACCTGGCTGAAAGCGCAATGGGACCGTGTCCTCGGCGCCGGCGCCGTCCTGATCGGCGCGGTGGCCATCCTGCTCGGCTACCGCGGCGTGGCCGACACGCCGTTCCCGGCCGAGCAGATTCCCTACGTCATCTCCGGCGCCGTCGTCGGGATCGCCCTCATCGGCATCGGCCTCACGTCGTGGCTGTCCGCCGACCTGCGCGACGAATGGCGCAAACTCGACCGCATCGAGCACCTGCTGGAACCATCGGACGCTCCGGCCGTCACCGAACCTTCGCAGTGATCGCCTGGCCCCATCGGGGACGCCTGTGGCTGTTGGTGGGGCAGGTCGCCTGCCTGGGGGCGATCGTCCTCGCCGGGCGGGCCAGCGCGGAACGGCCCGGCACCGGCGGGCAGGGCGCCTGGGTCGCCATCGCCGTGGTGGCCGCGCTCATCAGCGCCGCCGGCAACGGTGTATGGCTCGCCGTGCTGCGCCGGGCGGCCAACACCCGCCGCCGGGCCGTCTTCGCCCGGCTGGCCGACCGTGCCGACCCGTCCTCGGCCCCGGCGGTGGCGGCGGGGCCCGGCCGGCCGCCGGCTGTGGCGGGCCGCGGGCCGGTGATGGTCGCCGGCCTGACGCTGCGCCACCGGCCGGACTGTCCACTGGTGGCCGGCCGAGCCGTCGTCCCCGCCACCGCTGACACGCAACCCTGCGGCTGGTGCTCGCCATGAGCGACGTCCTGCCGTTCATCGTCGTCGGGGTGGCGTCGGGCTCCGTCTACGGCCTGGCCGGGCTGGGGCTGACGCTCACCTACACCACCACCGGGATCTTCAACTTCGCCCACGGCGCGCTGGCCGCCGCCGCGGCGTTCGTCTTCTTCACCCTCCAGGTCGAGTGGGGCTGGCCGTGGCCTCTGGCGTTGGCCATCGCCGTGGCGGGCGTCGGCGTCATCGGCGGCGTCCTCGTCGAGCGGCTGTCGCGCTCGCTGTCCACCGCCGATGCGGCCACCGCCGTCGTCGCCACCGTCGGGCTGCTCCTGGCCGTCCAGGGCCTCATCCAGTGGCGCTACGGGACCGCCGCCCGGCAGCTGGCACCGTTCCTGTCCGGCACCGCGGTGCACATCGGCGGCGTGGCCGTCACCCGCCAGCAGGCGGCGACGGTGCTGGTCGGTGCGGCGGCCGCCGGGGCCGTCCTGGCCTTCCTGCGGTTCTCCCGGCTCGGCGTCCAGATGCGGGCCGTGGTCGGCAATCCGGATCTCCTCGCCCTGTCGGGAACCGACCCGGCGCCGGTGCGCACCGCGGCCTGGATCATCGGTTCAGCGTTCGCCGCCCTGAGCGGCGTGCTGATCGCCCCCTTCCTCGGCCTCGACGCCGGACTCCTCACCCTGCTCGTGGTCCAGGCGTTCGGTGCGGTGGCCATCGGCCGGTTCCGCAGCCTCCCGCTGACCTACGCCGGCGGGCTGGCGCTGGGCGTCACGGCGTCGTTGCTGACCAAGGAGTTCGCCGGCCGGCCGTCGCTCGGCGGACTGCCGTCGTCGCTGCCGTTCCTCGTGCTGGTGGTGGCGCTGGTGATCTGGCCGCCCCGGACCGTCGGCCGGGCCAACGGCCCCTCGGCCGCCTCTGACCGGGCGCCCCGGCGGTGGCCGGCCAGGACCCGACTGGCCGCCGCCGCGGCCGGCCTGGCGGCGCTGGTGGCTCTGCCCCACCTGGTCGGCCCCAAGCTGCCGAGCTACACGGCCGCGGCGGCGCTCGTCGTCACCTTCGTGTCGCTGGCCCTGCTGGTGCGGGGCTCGGGTCAGATCTCCCTCTGCCACGCCGCGTTCGGCGCGGTGGGGGCGACGGCCTTCTCCCACTTCGCCTCGTCGTCGGGGTTGGGACTGCCGTGGTTCGCGGCCCTGCTCCTCGCCGGCGCGGCGGCCGTTCCGATCGGAGCCTTGGTCGCCATCCCGGCCATCCGGCTGTCGGGCGTCTACCTCGCCCTGGCCACCTTCGGTTTCACGATCCTGATGGAACGGGTCGCCTACCCGATGGGCGTCATGTTCGGGGCGACGGGGTCACGTGAGGCCCCCCGCCCGTCGTTCGCCGGCGGCGACACCGCCCTGTTCTACGTCACCGCCGCCGTGGCCGCCGTCTGTTGCCTGCTCGTCGTGGTCGTCAGCCGGACCCGGTTGGGGCGGTTGCTGCGGGGGCTGGCCGAGTCCCCGACCGCCCTCACCACCAACGGGCTGTCGACCAACGTGACGCGCCTGGCGGCGTTCGCCGCCTCGGCGTTCCTGGCCGGAATCGCCGGAGCGCTGCTGGCGGCGGCGGCCGGCAACGTCAACGGCCGGAGCTTCGCGTCGTTCAACTCGCTGCTGTACCTCGTGGTCATCGCCGTGGCCGGTCACCGGCTCGTCCCCTCGGCGGTGGTCGCCGCCGGGCTGCTGGCCGTGGCGCCGGCCTACGTGCCGGACTCGCTGGTGGCCCACCAGGCGTTGTTGTTCGGTGCCGCCACCGTGGCGCTGCTGGCCGGGCGGGGGACGACGATCCGGCCCCGCACGACCCGGGCCGGCGAGCGGCTGGGCGCCAGCCCGGTCCGGGCCCGCGTGGTGGAGCAGGGAGCGACGGCATGACCGGGCCGCAGCCGGCCGGGGTGGAGGTCGAGGAACTGACCGTCCGCTACGGCGGCAAGACGGCGGTGGACGGGCTGTCGCTGACCGCGCCGCTGGGGCGGGTCACCGGGCTCATCGGTCCCAACGGCGCGGGCAAGACGACGACCTTCGGGGCGGTGAGCGGTCTGGTGCCTCCGTCCGCCGGCACCGTGCGGCTCTTCGGCCAGGACGTGTCGCGCCGCTCGGCCGCCGCCCGGGCCCGGCTCGGTCTGGGCCGGACGTTCCAGCGCCCGGAGCTGTGCCCGTCCCTCACCGTCATGGACAACGTCGCCCTCGGCTGCGAAGCCCTGGCCGCCGGCGGCAACCTGTGGCGCCAGATCGTCCCCCGCCGCCACGACACGGCCCGGCTGCGGGACCAGGCCGCCGTGGCACTGGACGCATGCGGCATCACCGGACTGGCCGGCACGGCCGTCGCCGCCCTCAGCCTCGGCCAGCGGAGGCTGGTGGAACTCGCCCGGGTAAGGGCCGGCGGTTACCGCATGCTCCTGCTCGACGAGCCGTCGTCGGGCCTCGACCCGGCCGAGACCGCCCGCTTCGGCGCCATCGTCCGCTGTCTGGTCGACGAGTCCGGCGTCGGTGTCCTGCTCGTCGAGCACGACATGAGCCTCGTGATGGAGATCTGCGACTACCTCTACACGCTCGACTTCGGGCGGCTGATCTTCGCCGGAACTCCGGCCGAGACCCGGGCCAGCGCCGTCGTGCGGGCCGCCTACCTGGGCGACGACGACGCCGCCCTGCAGGTGGCGGAGCGGTAGCGGTGTTGCGCGTCGAAGGCATCCGGGCGGGCTACGGGCAGGCGACCGTCCTGCGCGACGTGTCGATAGCCGTCCCCGAGGGTGCGGTGGTGGCGCTGCTCGGGCCCAACGGCGCGGGCAAGACGACGCTGCTGCGGGTCGCCTCGGGACTGCTGCGCCCGACGGCCGGCCGGGTCCTCCTCGGGGACGAGGACGTCACCCAGGCTCCACCGCAGCGGCGGCGACGGCTCGGGCTGTGCCACATCCCCGAGCGGGGCGGCGTCTTCGCCGATCTCTCGGTGGCCGAGAACCTGCGGCTCTTCGCCCGCCCGGGCGGCGAGGAGGAGGCCATCGCCCGGGCCGTCGACGCCTTCCCGGCGCTCGGGCCGCGCCTGCGACAACCGGCCGGGACACTGAGCGGCGGCGAACAGCAGATGGTGGCGCTCAGCCGCGTCCACGGCGACGAGTCACGGGTCGTGCTGCTCGACGAGGTCTCGATGGGGCTCGCCCCCAAGCTGGTCGACACGATCTTCGCCTTCCTCGACGGCCTCGCCCGGCGCGGCGTGTCGCTCCTCGTCGTCGAGCAGTACGTCGCCAAGGCCCTCGGGATCGCCGACTACGTGTGCCTGCTCGACCGGGGTCGGACCGCCTTCGTCGGTGAGCCGGCCGAGCTCGACAGCGCCGGCCTCGCCAGCCACTACCTAGCGGGCTGACGCCCGCTACGGCGTTGCTTCTGGCGGCTTCGCCGCCCCGGGCCTCCGGCCCTCCTCCAGAGCGTGGGGCCCCTGCCCCACGCCTGGCCGTCTGGGGGCCAGCGCCGACACCAGGTAGGCGGACAGCACGTCGCGGCACTCGGCGTCGCTGGCGTAGCCGAACGCCTCGCCGTTGCTGATCAAGGAGAACTCGAGAAACGTGATCCAGCGGATGATGTCGTCGAAGTCGCGGTCGGTGCGCAGCTCACCCCGGTCGCGGGCCGCCTCCAGCATCGGGTACCACAGCTCCCGCTGCAGGCCCATCACGATGTCCGACTCGGCGAGGCGGGCGGTGAGCCCGGCGGTGTCGGGCTGCGTCAGCAGGCGGATGTACTGGTTCTCGCCCGAGAGGCGAATGGTGGTGAGCGACGCTTCCATCATCGCCGGCAGCCCGTCCTCCACCCGGATCTGCTCCCGGATCTGCCGGTGGATCTCCCGCACCTGACGGACGATCACCTCGAGAACGAGGGCGTCCTTGTCGGGGAAGTAGTAGTAGATCGCGGGCCGGGAGACCCCGGCTTCCCGGGCCACGTCCTCCATGAGGGTGCGGCGAACTCCGTGCTGCTCAAAGGAAGCCAGCGCGGCGTTGTAGATGTCCTCCCGGGCGTTGCGGCGGCGGGAAGCAGCCACCGTCGAAGCGGACTCGGCGGTGGCGCGCTTCGGCATGATTGGATCGTACCGGCGGACAAATGCGCACCAGGCATTTCCCTTTCGGCGTGCTCAGTGGCAACATAAGTAACACCGACCACTTTGCGAGCAAGTGAGGAACCCGAATGGCGGCCACACAGGGGCGAAAGAGCAGCCCGGCGAAAGCGGTAAAGGCGACTCCCGCGAAGACGGCGAAGGCGGCCAAAGCGACGCCGGCCAAAACGGCGAAGACCACCAA
>JBFLYK010000058.1:0-38907 GCA_040756995.1 Actinomycetota bacterium
AAGCCCGCCGCCGCCAAGGCGAAGGCGCCGGCGAAGCGGACGGCGAAGAAGGCCTGACGCGCCGGATCGCTCCATACCGCCCGGGCGGGGCGCAGATGCGAAGCTGAGCGGCATGGAGTTCTCGCTCAGTGCCCGGTGTCAGGAGCTGCAGTCCGAGCTCACCAAGTTCATGGAGGACCACGTCTACCCGGCGGAGTCCGTCTATGAGGAGCAGCTGGCGGCGGGCGGTGATCCGCACGGCCATCCTCCGATCCTGGAGGAACTGAAGGCCGAGGCCCGCCGGCGGGGGCTGTGGAACCTCTTCCTGCCCCACAAGACCGAGTGGACCGAGGGGTTGTCGAACGTCGACTACGCCCCGCTGGCCGAGATCATGGGCCGGTCCTTCATCGCTTCCGAGGCCTGCAACTGCTCGGCGCCCGACACCGGGAACATGGAGATCCTCACCATGTTCGGCACGCCGGAACAGCAGGAGCAGTGGTTGCATCCCTTGCTGGAAGGCGAGATCCGCTCCGCCTTCGCGATGACCGAGCCGGCGGTGGCGTCGTCCGACGCGACCAACATCGCCTGCTCGATCCGCCGGGACGGCGACGACTACGTCATCAACGGCCACAAGTGGTTCATCTCCGGAGCGCTGCACCCCCACTGCCGGCTGCTGATCGTGATGGGCAAGACCGACTTCGACGCCGCGCCGCACAAGCAGCAGTCGATGGTGCTGGTGCCGATGGACACGCCCGGCGTGAAGATCCTGCGCAACATGCACGTGTTCGGCTACGACGACGCCGAGGGCCATGTCGAGATGACGTTCGAGGACGTGCGGGTGCCCGTCTCCAACCTCCTCGGCGAGGAGGGCGGCGGGTTCGCCATCGCCCAGGCCCGGCTCGGCCCGGGCCGGATTCACCACTGCATGCGGACGATCGGCGCCGCCGAGCGGGCCTTGGAGCTCATGTGCCGGCGGGCCCACGCCCGCAGCCCGTTCGGCAAGCCGCTGGCGGAGCAGGGAGTGGTGCAGAGCTGGGTGGCCGACGCCCGCATCGACATCGACCAGGCCCGGCTCTACACGCTCTACACCGCCTGGCTGATGGACACCGCCGGCAACAAGGCGGCTCGCACCGAGATCTCGGGCATCAAGGTCGCCATTCCCAACATGGCGCTGCGGGTGATCGACCACGCCATCCAGACCCACGGCGCCATGGGCGTCTCCCAGGACACGCCGTTGGCCCGCATGCACGCCTGGATCCGGGCGCTGCGCTTCGCCGACGGGCCCGACGAGGTGCACCGCCAGTCGATCGCCCGCCGGGAGCTCCGCCGCTGGGCGCCGTAGGTCAGATCGGCGTCGGGACCGATCGTTCGACGGCGCAGAGGGCGAAGACGTGGGTGGTGGTGTTCAGCGCGATCTGGCCACCGGAGGACACTCGGGCGCTCCAGGCCGCGGGGTCGGCGGTGCCGGCCACCGCCGGTATCCCCGTCGAGTCGCTCGGATAGCTCCCTTTGAGGTGCACGCCGTACTGCAGTGCGCCGCGGGGGTTGTCGACGAGCACTCCGCCACCGAGCAGTGCGTCCTCCCCACAGCCGACCGTCGTCGTGGTCGATGTGGCGGGCAGCACCGGTCCGGGACCGTCGAGCCGGGCGATCCGGGTCATCACTTCCGGCGCTTCGGCGCAGACGGCGTAGGCGGTGGTGGCGTGGGTCGCTCCGCCGGCGTTTCCGGTCATCCCGATCGCGGTCCACGACGTCGGGTTGGCGGTCCCGTCCGCCAGCACGTTGCCGGCAGCGTCGCTCGGGTACATCCCGACCGGTTTCAAGGAGCGTGATTCGGGCGGGGTGCCGTAGGCGCCCCCGCCGAGCAGCAGGGTGTTGGGCGGGCACGTGACGGTCACCCGGGCCTGGGCGGCGGCGGCCGTGGGACCGTTCACCGTTGCGCTGACGACGACCCGGCTCCGGAGCGGCCGGGTGGTGCAGAGCGCGAAGCTCGTGAGCCGGTTGCCGACCTGGCTCTCCAGCGCGAAGTTGGCCGTCGCCGACCAGGCCGCCGGGTCGGCGGTGCCGTCCCCGGCCGGGACGCCGGTCGCGTCGGACGGGTAGCTTCCCTTGCCCCGGAGGCCGACGGTGGGAAGCGTCGGGTCGGTGGGGTCCGCCCGGTCGATCAGCATGCCCCCGCCCACCAGCGGCGTTCCTGACCCGCAGGTCGCCAGCACGCTCGTGGCCGGGTCCGACAGCGCCGGGATCGGCACGCTCGATACGGCCACCAACATGTGCGGCACGGAGTGGGCGCGGGCCGGCATCCCCGCTGCGACCGCCACGGCGGCCAGCGCCAGCGCGGCACGTCTGCCCTTCATCGCCCCTCCCCAGTTGGACGATCATCCCCAGCCACTCCAAGGTACCCGAGGGATCGGGGATCGCCCCGGCGAAGCGGCGAGACACCCTGAGCGGGCTCTCAGCTCCCGTAGTCGACCGACAGCGGGAGGCGTTGCTTCGACCGGACGAGGTTCAGGCCCACGCCGCCTTCCCGCCAGCCGCTGCAGGTGTCGGCGATCCGGTCGAAGTCGGGCATGCCGTCGGGGTGGGTGCCGTCGTCGGTCCGGGTCAGCATGTACTTCGTCACGACCTGGTGGTTCCAGATGGCCAGCACCAGCGTGAGGAGATGCGTGCAGCCCTCGACGCCGCCCAGCGCCGCCGTGGCGCCGGCCCGGAACCCTTTGGTGAGGCGCAGGCCGACGAGCCGCTGGGCGGCCAAGGCCGCCGCCGGGCAGTCCGGGAACGGTAGGAAGCGCGGCTTGACGTCGATCGACACCACGGTGAGATCGGGCGGTTCGACCACCAGCCGCACCTCGTAGCCGTGGATCTCCTCCTCGTTCCCGGCGTCGTCGTGCCAGCGGTCGCGCAGGACGGCGGTGAAGGCGAGCCGCCCGTCCTCGGTGGCGGTGGACTCGACGGTCATCTCCCGGCGGATCGTCCCGGGATAGCGGTCAGGGGTGAGCTCGGTCGGCCAGGTCATGTCGTCAGCCGAGGTGTTCCTCGATGAGGGCGACGCCGCGGGCGGTGTCTTCGTGAAGGAAGAAGTGGTCGCCGGTCACCGTGGTGAGGGGGACGCCGGCCGCCGCGGCCACCGCTTCGAACCGCTCGAGGGGGATGAACGACCGGTCGCCGGCCAGGACGGCGGCCGAGGCGGTGAGGTCCGGGAGATGCTCCCAGGCGGCGTGCACGCCCCGTCGCGCCGGTGGGGACGAGAAGATCGCCGCCTCCACCACCGGCGGGCAGGCCAGCTCCACCTGGCCATCAGGACGGTCGACGGTGCCCCAGGCGATGTAGGCGGCCAGGGCTTCGGGCGCCAGCCGGTTGAGCGGCGGGCGGCTGCCGTAGGAGTGGATCATCGCCTCCCGTGACGGCCAGACGACCTTGCGGCGCAGGGCGCCGGCCGCCATCGGGTGGGCCTCGCCCAGGGGGGTGCCGGGTGTGACCCGAAAGGCGATCGGCTCGCAGAGCATCAGCCGGCGGGCCCGGCCGGGTTGGGTGCGGTCGACGTGGACGGCGACGCCGCCGCCGAGGGAGCCGCCGACGATGTCGACGTCGTCGAAGCCGAGGTCGTCGAGGACGGCGATGACGTCGCCGGCCATCCTCTCGTAGTGGTACGGATCGGGCGGCTCGGGCTTGTCGGTGCCGCCGTGGCCCCGCAGGTCGACACCGACCGGCCGGAAGGCACCACCGGCGGCCAACCGGCGGGCGATGGGATCGAACAGGCCGGCGCAGAACCCGTTGGGATGCAACAGGACGAGCGGGCGGGCGCCGGACGCGCCACCCCAGTCGAGCACCGCGATGCGCAGTCCGTCATGGACGACGTGAAAGGACCGGGGCGCGCCGGCGGGCGCCTCTGGTTGCGGATAGGCCATCCGCCTACGTTGGCTTCTTGGCCCGGCTGGGCGCCACCCGAGGCGGCTCATTGGGCATTTTGGGATAGACCGGCGGCCAGGGGGCGTCCTGCAGGCCGGCGGCCATGTCGCGCTCGTGGAGCGCCAGCAGCGGTTCGAGCGACTGGGGCCTGGAGTAGGTGTCGCGCCAGGGGTCACCCTGCTCGGCCACCCGCCCGGGCAGCGAGGCGATGGTCATCGCCTCGGGGTCGATGGCGTCGAGCTCGTCCCAGCTGAAGGGCGCCGAGGCCTGCCCGCCGGGCCGGGCCCGCACCGACCAGGCGCCGAATACCGTCTTGTGCGGCGAGTTCTGGTTGAAGTCGATGAAGACCCTCCGACCCCGCTCCTCCTTCCACCAGGCGGCGGTGAGGAGGTCGGGGTGCCGTCGCTCGAGCTCCCGGGCCAGGGCCACGGCGCAGGCCCGCACCTCGATCGAGCTCCAGCGGGGTTCGAGCCGCAGGTAGACGTGCAGGCCGTCGCCCCCGGTGGTCTTCGGTGAGCCGACGAGGCCGAGCTCGTCGAGGAGGGCTTTCACCCTGCGGGCGCCTTCCCGGACCTCGTCGAAGGTGATGCCGGGCGTGGGGTCGAGGTCGATGCGGAGCTCGTCGGCGTGGTCGGGATCCGACGCCCGGTACGGCCACACGTGGAAGCCGAGGCAGCCCATGTTGACCGCCCAGGCGACGTGGGCGAGGTCGGCGGCGACGAGGGAGTTCGACGTCGTCCCGTTGGGCGTGCTGACGATGGTGGTCTGGAGCCAGTCGGGAGCGTCCTTGGGAACCCGCTTCTGGAAGAACGACGAGCCGCCGGCGCCTTCGGGGAAGCGCTGCAGAAGGACGGGCCGGCCGCCCATGGTCGCCATGAGCGGTTCCCGCACCGCCTCGTAGTAGCGGACGAGGTCGAGCTTCGTCTCACCCCGCTCCGGGAAGAAGACCTTGTCGGGGCTGGTGATGCGGACCTCGCGGCCGTCCAGCTCGATGATCGTCTCTTCGGCCTTGGCACCCATGCCGGTTACGACGTCTCCCCGGCGGCGAACTCATCGAGGTAGCGGGCCGCCTCGACCGTCCGCTTGAGGACGGCCGGGACGGCGCCGGCGTCGAGCTGCTCGAGACCCTCGACCGGCGTCAACGCCACCGTGGCCGGCAGCTGCCCGATCGGGAACCCGAGCCGCTTCCACAGACTGCGGACGGGCGCCGTGACGGGCCGGGGATCGCTTTGCGGTGCCTCGAGGGGGACGCAGGCCACCAGCAGGTCGATGCCGGCGTCGATCGCCTCGCCGACCTCGTCCTCGTCGATCGAATCGAGCGTCACCCCGTCGATCCCGATGAAGTGCGCCCCGGCCGCCCGCAGGAGGGCGGAGTCGAGCTTGGCCGAGCCCACCCAGACGCCGGCGACGTCCGCGCCGGCGAGAACCTGACGGAGCCCGTCCTCGACGGTCGAGCGCTCGTAGCTGCGCAGCCGTCCCCAACCGCTGGCCGTGGCCAGCTCGCCGGCCACCACGGCCGCCAGGAGCGGCTCGTCGACCTGGACCACGAGCCGGGTCAGGGTGGGAGTCCGCTTGCGGATGTCGGCCAGGTGGCGGGCCAGGCCTTCGGCCAGCGAGGCGGCGATGTCCCGCACCGCTCCGGGGTCGGCCAGGGCCTTCTCGCCCTTCGGCAGCTCGATGCTGGCCGCCAGCGTCCACGGCCCGACGATGCGCAGCTTGAGCGGCCCCTCGTAGCCCTCGGCCGCCTCCTCGACGGCGTCGAGGTCGGTGGTCAGGGCCAGGTGGGCCCGCTGCTCGTCCCGTCCGCCCCGGGCCACGAACCGCCACACGCCCGTCGCCACCTCGACATGGAGATCGGCCAGCAGCCCGGCCGTCCGCCCCACCGGGTCGGCCCCGACGCCCCTGGCCGGCAATTCCGGCAGAAAGGGCAGATCGGGCGCCTCGGAGAAGACGACCCGAGCCGCCTCCAGCGGGTCGACCCCGGGAAACGGGCCGAGCCCGGTCGCCGTTCCGGGGTCCCAGGGCATGGGCCCGACCCTAGTGCCTGCCCCGGGGGCACCCGGCCACCGAGGAGTCATTGTCGTACCCGGTCTGTACTCTCGAATGCGATGGCTGTCATTGACCGTCCAACCTTGTTTCATACCGGGGGACACCCCCGAGCCCCCGGGCTGGGCACGCCGGGGGCCGAGGGCCTGCCGGGGGAAGGCTTCCATCCCGCGGTGGCGGAATGGTTCCGCCGGCGGTTCCCCGAGGGGCCCACGCCGCCCCAGGAGCAGGGCTGGGCCCACATCGCCGCCCGGCGCGACACGCTGATCGCCGCCCCCACCGGGTCGGGCAAGACGCTGGCCGGCTTCCTGGTCTGCATCGACCGCCTGTACCGGGCGCACGCCGCCGGCGTCGAGGTGGAGGGGCGGTGCCAGGTCGCCTACGTCTCGCCGTTGCGGGCGCTGGCCGTCGACATCGCCGAGAACCTGGAGCGGCCGCTGCGGGAGATCGCCGAGGTCGCCGCCGAGCTCGGTTTCCCGGCGCCGGAGCTGACCGTGGCGGTGCGGACGGGCGACACCTCCAGCAGCGAGCGGGCTCTCATGGTGCGGCGTCCGCCGAACTTCCTGATCACGACGCCGGAGTCGCTGTACCTGATGGTCACCGCCGCTCGGAGCCGGGCGGTCCTCCGGTCGGTGGAGACGGTGATCGTCGACGAGATCCACGCCGCGGCGCGGGACAAGCGGGGCTCCCATCTGACCCTGACGCTCGAGCGGCTGGAGCGGGCGGCCGACGCCCGGCCGCAGCGGATCGGGCTGTCGGCCACGCAACGACCGATCTCGCTCCTGGCCGGGATGC
Source organism: Actinomycetota bacterium (assembly GCA_040756995.1). Lineage (GTDB taxonomy): Bacteria > Actinomycetota > Acidimicrobiia > IMCC26256 > BP-133 > BP-133. Next base: position 6,730 of record JBFLYK010000058.1, read on the forward strand.
TGTGCGGGATGGGGGCTCCGGCCGAGTGCGCCATCGTCGACACCGGGCACCGCCGGCACCTCGATCTGGCCCTCGAGCTGCCGCAGGGCGAGCTGGAGGCGATCGCCTCCGGCGAGCAGATGGGCGACGTCCTCGACCGGATCGCCGACCTCGTCCGGGAGCACCACACCACGCTGGTGTTCGTCAACACCCGGCGGCTGGCCGAGCGGCTGGCCCACCAGCTCGGTGAACGGCTCGGCGACGACGTCGTCAGCGCCCACCACGGTTCGCTGTCGAAGGACCGGCGCTACAAGGTCGAGTCGCGCCTGCGGGCCGGCGACCTGAAGGCGCTGGTGGCCACGGCGTCACTGGAGCTCGGGATCGACATCGGCCCGGTCGACCTCGTCTGCCAGGTCGGCGCGCCCCGCAGCATCGCCACGTTCCTGCAGCGGGTCGGCCGTTCGGGTCACAGCCGGCGGGGCACTCCGAAGGGCCGGCTCTTCCCCTTGACGCGGGACGAGCTGGTGGAATGCACGGCGCTGCTCCATGCCGTGGAGACGGGCCAGCTCGATGCCATCGTCCCGCCCGAGGCGCCGCTCGACATCCTGGCTCAGCAGCTGGTGGCCGAGGTCGCCGCCGCCGGGGGGCCGGCGTCCACGGCCTCGGCGCCCAGCGCGTCCGGCTCATCGACGCCGGGCAGCCCTCCCGGGAGCGTCCGGATCGACGATCTCTTTGCCATGGTCCGGCGGGCCTATCCCTACCGGAACCTCAGCCGGGAAACCTTCGACGAAGTCCTGGCCATGGTCAGCCACGGCATCACGACCGGGCGAGGGCGGCGGGCGGCCTACCTCCACCTCGACGGCGTCAACGGTGAGCTGCGGGCCCGGGCTTCGGCCCGGCTGGCCGCCCTGACGTCCGGGGGCGCCATTCCGGAAATCGGCGACTTCCGGGTGGTCCTCGAGCCCGACGAACTTTTCGTCGGCACGGTCAACGAGGACTGGGCGACCGAGTCGATGGCCGGCGACATCTTCCTGCTGGGCACGCATTCGTGGCAGATCCGCCAGGTGTCGGCCGGAGTGGTGCGGGTGGCCGACGCCGAAGGGAAGCCGCCGACGATCCCGTTCTGGACCGGTGAGGCCCCGGCCCGGACGCCGGAGCTGTCCGACGAGGTGTCGGCGGTGCGGTCCACCGTCGATTCCTTCCTGACCGCCGGCGATCCCGACGGTGCCCGGGCCTGGCTGGCCGAGGCGGCCCGGCTCGACGAGGCGGCGGCCGCCCAGGTGGTCGACTACATCGCGGCCGGCAAGGCCGTCCTCGGCGTGGTGCCGACCGGCACCGATCTCGTCTTCGAGCGGTTCTTCGACGACGCCGAAGGGATGCACCTGGTGGTGCACTCGCCGCTGGGCGGGCGGATCAACCGGGCGCTGGGCCTGGCGCTGCGCAAGCGGTTCTGCGTCTCCTTCGACTTCGAGCTGCAGGCGGCGGCCAATGACGACGCCATCGTCCTGTCGCTCGGGCCCCAGCACAGCTTCCCGCTGGCCGACGTGCCGCGGTTCCTCAACTCCAGGACGGTACGGGAGGTGCTGGAGCAGGCGGTGCTGTCGCCGCCGTCGCCGATGTTCACCAGCCGGTGGCGGTGGAATCTCAACCGGGCGCTGATCGTGCTGCGGTTCAAGGGCGGCCGGCGGAACCCGCCGCCGTTGCAGCGCATGGAGGCCGACGACTTCATGGCCGCCCTGTTCCCCCAGGCCGCCGCCTGCCAAGAGAACGTGGCCGGCCCCATCCAGATCCCCGACCACCCGATCGTGCGCCAGACGATGCACGACACGATGACCGAGGCGCTCGACATCGACGGGCTCGTGGCGCTGCTCGACGGAATCGAGACCGGCCGGGTCGGCGTGCATTTCCGCGACAGCACCGAGGCATCGGCCTTCGCCCACGAGATCCTCACCGCCAAGCCCTACGCCTTCCTCGACGACGCCGAGGCCGTCGACCGGCGCACCAACGCCGTGCAGCTGCGCCGGGGGCTTCCCGTCGACCTGTCGACGATCGGCCGCCTCGACCCCGAGGCCATCGCCCGTGTCCGGGCCGAAGTCACTCCCGAGCCGGCCACCGCCGACGACCTCCACGACCTGCTGTTGAGCCTGGTGGTCACGCCGGCCCGAGATGCCTGGCGCTCCATGCTCGAGGAGCTGGTCTCCCGGGGCCGGGTCCAGTCGCAGGTCGGCCCCGACGGCATCGAACGATGGTGGGCCACCGAAAGCGACGCCGAAGCACGGGTCCTGCTCGATGACCTCTTCGGCGGTCCGCTCGACTGTACGGCCGACGGCCAGGCCGACTCTGCGGGCGACGGGCAGGCCGCCGGCACTCCGACCGTGGAAGCGGTCACGGCCTCCATCCTCCGAGGTCACCTGGACCTGTCCGGGCCCGTCACGGCCGCCGAACTGGCCGAGCGCTGCGGGCTCACCGATTCCAAGGTTGCCATCGGCCTGGCAATGCTCGAGCAGTCCGGCTTCGTTCTCCAGGGCCGCTTCACCGCTGCCTCTTGGGGGGACACCCCCCACCCCCCGGGCGACTCGACCGGCCCGGCCACTGTTGAGTGGTGCGCCCGCCGGCTGCTGGCCCGGATGCACTCCTATTCCCGCAGCAGCCGCCGCAAGGCGGTGGAGCCGGTCAGCGCCGTCGACTTCCTCCGATTCGTGCTCCGCTGGCAGCACGTCGCTCCCGGCACCGAACTGCGGGGCCACACCGGCCTTCGGGTCGCCATCGAGCAACTCCAAGGCTTCGAGGCGGCCGCCGCCGCCTGGGAACGCGAGATCCTGCGCCGCCGGGTCGCCGACTATCAGCCGTCGTACCTCGACCGCCTCTGCCACGACGGCGAAGTCACGTGGTTGCGCCTCAGCGTCGCCCAGCCGACGTCCGACCGCCGCTCCGCCCCCTCGAAAGCCACTCCGGTGGCGCTGGCCTTCCGCGAAGACCTGACATGGCTCCTGCAAGCCGCCCGGTTCGCACCCGCCGCTCCCCTGGGCTCGGCGCGGTTGACGGGCAGCGACCGGAGCGATCGGCCCGGCATCATCGAGGCTCGCGTCCCGGAGGCCGGCGCCACCGCCGAAGTCGTCGAAGCGCTCGGCAAACGGGGCGCCCAGTTCCTGGCCGAACTGGCGGCGGCGACCCGGCGCCTGCCGGCCGAAATCGAGGAGGCGTTGTGGGACGGCGTCTCCCGCGGGCTCCTGACCGCCGACGGCTTCTCGGCCATCCGCTCTCTGGTGGAGACCGGGCGGGCGAAGCCCAAGGCGGCCCACTCGGTGAGCCGGCTCCGGCGGGGCGCCCCCCGCCAGAACCGGGCCGCTGGCCGCTGGTCGCTGATCCCGCCGGTCGAACCGGTCGAGGATCGGGAGCTTCTGGCCGAGGCCGTCGCCGATCAGCTGCTCCAGCGCTGGGGTGTCGTCTTCCGGGACCTCGTTGTCCACGAAGGGATGCCGCTCCCCTGGCGGGATCTCCAGTGGGCCCTGCGCCGCTTCGAGGACCGCGGCCTCGTCCGCGGCGGCCGGTTCGTGGCCGGTTTCTCCGGCGAGCAGTACGCCCTGCCCGCCGCCGTCGAAGGCCTGGCCGACATCCGCCGCCGTTCACGCACCGGCGAGCGCGTGACCGTCAACGCCTGCGATCCGCTGAACCTGACGGGTGTCATCATCCGCGGCCCCCGGGTCCCCGCCGTCCGGACCAACACCGTCACCTACATCGACGGCCTCCCCGAAGGCCTCACCGCCGACGCCGGCTGAGCCCGACCGGTGGCCGTGCCCGGCCGCAAGTGGGCCGGTCGCAAGGCACCCCGTACACTGCCGCCATGGGACAGGTGGTCCAGCTCATCGGGGCTTTGCTCATCCTGAGCGCCTACATCGCCTCGCAGCAGAACCGGATGAGGCTGGACTCGGCTCAGTTCCTCGGCCTGAACACGGTGGGCGCCGGCATCCTGGCCGTGGTCGCGGCGGTCAACCGTGACCTCGGCTTCCTGCTCCTCGAAGGCGTCTGGGCCTGGGTCTCCGCCCGCGGCCTCCGCCGGGTTCTCAAAGCCGAACGCGAAGCGAAGCGGGCCAAGAGCAAGAGCCGCTCGAAACGTCCCCCCTCCGATCCAGTCCGCCGCCGCCGAGGCCCGAACCCTCTCCGCCGCGTCGAGTGACCACCGGCCTGGTGCCGTAACGCATCAGCGGCAACGCTTCCTCGCCTCTTGTCACCGCCACCACGCGGCGTACCAACGCACATGGTGAACCGGCACGTTCACGAACGCGGCGACGGTCGCGACGAGCTCCGATCCGTCGATCTCACCTTCACGCATTGCCGAGCTCCGCCGGCGTCAACACCGTCGGGCGCAGGTGATGATCCGCCGAAGGGGTGACAGGTCGACGTCCCGGTTCTCCGGTGGGATCCACTCCCACGTGCCAGCACCTACCGAGCGGCCGCGCGCCGCCTTCGGGCGCTTAGGTCTTGCGTCTGCGGACCCGGCGGGTTCGAACAACTGGAGGGCGGTTCGGTTGTACTCGCTTGTCTTCCGGCGGGCGCCATTGCGCCGACCGAGCGTCCCACCACCACCCGGGCGGTGGGTTCGCGGCAAACATCGAAGACGGCACCCTGTGGAGCTGGCGGCGTCGCCTGTTGCGTATGCGCCGGACGATTCCGAATGCGATCACGGGGACCAGGAAAGCCAGGTGGATGGGATCCGGCGCCGCCACGGGTCACATGATCGCAGCCCGAGTCGCCCTGCAACGGCACGTATACGGCGGGCGCTGCTGGCATCATGGCTCGAATGCTCCGGCATCTGGCCACCGCATCCGTCCTGCAGTCAGCGTCGGCTTGCGCCCAGTGTGAGCGAGAAGCCCCAGACGACCGAACCGGCCGGCGCGATGGGAACGCTGGTCGGTGCCTACGAGACGACCCGTGAGGCCGTCGTGGCGGAGTATCGAAGGCTGTACAACAAGGACTGGCCAGGGCTGGGTAACCCGAGCGATGACCCCCTGGTGCTCTGCTTCTACGACGTGCCACCAGACCAGACCGCTTTGAGTCCCCCCGGATCCGCTGGCCCCATCGAACGCATATCGGTCGTCGTGGAGGCCCAACTGAACGGGCGGTTCTTACACGGCGGACCGAAGACCGCCGTCCCGATCCAGGAGCTTCGCTGACGTACCGTCCGCCCGTGATCAAGGTGGGAACGGCACGTCACGACGGTCCCCTTGACGATTCGATCCAAGGGTCGGCCGGGTGATCTTCGTTCAGCCATACGGCGGCGTAATCCTCGGCCGGGGTGTCGGCGTGGAACCACTTATCGCCGACCTTCACGACGGGCCGGTCGCAGATTCCGCAGCGTTCATCCATGCGAACAGTATCGGCGCTACCGCGTGGTGCCGCCGGGCCGAGCGGTCAGGCCGGAGCCGCTCGGTACCGGCATTTGGGCGCTATCCGGGTCGACTCTTGAGCTGGGCAGCGGCGAGGACCTCCGGGGCGTAGGCGACGATCTCCCGTTCGATCGCGATGCGGTCGGCGCCCACTGACGATTCCCAGGCGTCGTGCAGTTGGAGCATCCACGTCAGCTCGTCCCCGGGTTCACCGCACGTCCGCCACAGCCCCCAGAGCCGGAGGGCGCCGTCGGCCGGGTTGAGCGCTCCGTCAATGATCAGCTCGGCCGTCCATCCGGCCAGGACCCAACCGGCTTCTCCCGGGCCGAGAATCCGGATCCGATGCTCAGCTAGGAGGTCCCGAAACAGCCGCTCGACCTCAATCCGATCGAGCTTGACGGGATCCACAGGCTGAGCAGCGAGCTCGACCGTCGCTGGCCCATCGAATCCCTCGGCCACCAGATCCGCGGCCTTGGCGACGACCGATGCCGGAAGAAAGTCCTCGTCCAGGACGAGGCGCGCCGCAAGACGCTCAAGCTCAAGCCGGTCGTCATCACCGAGCTGCGGCGCATCCACGGACGTCACGCTAACGGGCCCGACCCGGCCGGCATGACCCCGCCTAACTGTCCACGCATAGCGGCACATTCCGGGTGGGCGCGCGTGCCGTGTCGGGCTCTAGCAGCCGGGCGCCGAATGAAAGCTAGGCGACTCCGCCTGAAATGACTGACGTCGGCCAGGCGTCGCTGGTAGTTGGTGACCGTCAAATAGTCGTTCGCGACGTCAGAACCCCTGTCGGGATGGAGCACGTGCCGCACCAGACCGCTTCTAGCGCCGAAGATCACTCGTACCGGGGTGAAGACGGTGGCAGCCACGAACCACGCGGCCGTCCAGAATCTGGCGAGCGCAACGAATGACAGGTCGTTACCAGCCGCAGAATGCCCCGGGCACGGGTGGCGGGATCTAGCGACCCTTCAGAAGGGTGGCCCGGAGAGCGCCGTGCGCCCAGACGGCGTATTCATCCGGGGTCCAGCTCCGCTCGACTACCAGCGCCTCGTAGTTTTCCAGGCTGAGAATGGCCCAAATGACGTCGGCGGCCCGGGCGGCGTCAACGCCGGTGCGCAGCGCGCCGAGCTCGGCGAGGCGGGCCGTGCCAGCTGCTATGCCCTCGTAGCGGTTCCGGCCATAGTTCGCCCGCCAGTCCTCGGCCAGGCTGGAGTCGCTGGCCACGGCGGCCCGGATCGTCGGGATCAGCGGTTCCATCCGTTGGTACAGCGCCACCAACAGTCCCACGGCGATCGAGAGCAGCTCCTTGGCGTCTCGGGTCTCGAACATTGCCTGGTACTCGGGCCGCTCGGTCAGGGCCAGGGGCTCGTCGTCGCCGACCACCAGGATGTCCATCACCCGGCGGAAGATCGCCGCCTTCCCGCCTTCGAACGCGTTGTAGATGGTCTGGACCGACACTCCGGCCCGGTCCGCGATGTCCCGGATCGAGGTGGCGACGTAGCCCCGTTCGATGAACAGCTCCCGGGCAGTCTCCGCGATGTGGCGCTGGGTCCGGCGCGCCTGAGCTTCCCGCCGGCGGGTGTCGTAAGCCCTCTTGACAGGACTCGCCATTTCCTTAGAATAGCGTTCAAGTTGACTAGAACAAAGTTCCATCAAATTGTCAGGAGACCGAGATGACCGCCACCGCTCCCAACGACACGAGCACCGAACCCGCCGCCGCGTTGCTGGCCGGCGTCAACCACGTCGCTGTCCTCGTCCGCGACCTCGACCGCTGGGTCGAGTTCTGGACCGCCGTGTTCGGCACCACCTTCGAGGAGGTGCCCGACGAGCGGGGCCGTCACGGCTTCCTCGCACTTGACGGTGCCGCCACCAGCATCCTGCACGCCTTCGAAATCCCGACCGAGGTGAGCGGCGGGCCATTCCCCAACGACGGCATGTTCCGGCGCGGCCGGCTTGACCACCTGGGCATCGGTGCCACGGACGAGGGCGCGTTCAAGGTCCTCCGCGACCGGCTCTTGGCCCGCGGCGCGTCCGACGGCTCGATCCGCTTGTTCGCCGGCCGCGTCCTCAGCCTGTTCGCCGTCGACCCCGAAGGGATGGAATTCGAGGTGTGCTGCTTCCGGACCGGGGACGCCATCGGCGACAACGAGTACGAGATCGCCCATTGACCGTCCCCATGCCCGGGTTCTGGCCCCCATAACGGTCAGGGTGGCCACCCGCGCCGCCTAAGACCGGCGTCATGTGCCACCTGGCCCCGCGCCGCTGGTGCGGACCGCGTCCGGTAGCGGCACGTTCCGGAAGGTCCTCGACGGTCGCTACCGCAGGCCGTACTCCTTGGGGAGATCGAGAAGGTAGTGCCCGTGTACTTGTCCCGGTGAGCGGTCAGCCGGGTCGGGGTCTTTGCGCTCGCCGGCGGTGGCCGGCGACGACATCAGGCTGGTGATGCGACACACGTGAAGACGCCTTGCGAGTGAGTTTCTTGGCGTCGGGGCGCTCTAGGGCCGCTCGCACGAACCGGACCATCTCGTAGAACGAGTCCTCGAAACTGAGCAGAGACCGGCGCTGGTAGTCGGGGTCGTGGAGGTGGACGACCATGGCGTCTACCGCATGGCCGACGAACTGGGGGTCGAACTCGCGAGCCCGACCGATGTGGATCGCCTCCCGGACCATGTCCTCGATGAGGGCGGTGGCATAGCGGTAATGGTCGGCGAAGAGCCGGCGCGCCGAAGGCTGCCTCTCCACGTCCTCGTTGAACCGGAGGGACATCCTGCGCAGCTCAGGTATGACCCGGACGATGAACGCTTCGAACCGGTCCAGGGGGTCCTCGATGTCAGCCAGGTGATCGTGGGCCGTCTTCCCCATCCGATGGAGAATCCCGTCCAGGACGACGAGGACCAGTTCCTCCCGGGAGGGAGCGAGCTCATAGAAAGTCCGTCTCGAGCAATGAAGCCGCGCCGCCAGCTGGACGATCGAGAGGTGCTGAAACCCCTCCTGCAGGAAGATGTCCTCCAGCTGGCTCCGCAACTGACGAGCGCGGGTGGACATGACCCTGGGGCCGAGCCGGGGCGGGCGGAGGACGTCCGCCTTTCTCTCGGGCAAGGGCAAGTTCTCGGCTGATCCTGCTTGCAGGGCGATCGTGCCGCCTTCCAGGTGGGCGGGCCAGTTTGGGCGTCCACCTTTGACTTTTGGTACAGATTAGGGTCAAACTGTACCGAGCATTATACCTAGAACTGTACCAGCGGACGTGGCAGTCAATGCCCCGGCTTATCGGGACCGCCTGTGTGCCTATCGCGTCCAAGGAACATTCCTCGCGTTCGGATCCCCCGCTCCGGTTGACACCGCGCCGGGCTGAGACCGACACGGGAGGATACGTTTCGACCAAGGAGGCCTCATGCTGCACACCTCCACTTCCTGCGTGGCGGCCATCGCGCTCGTCACCCTCGCTTTCGCGTCCCCCGTCGCCCTTCCGGCCGCGCCGGCAGGGGCAAGCGAGACCGGGCCTGCTTGCGTGGGCTATGACACCGTGGAGATCTCGCCCGGCCTGTCGACCGAGCCCTCCAGCGGCACGGTCAACCATATCGGGCCGCTCGGGCAGGAGAATTGCTACGGCGGCGATCCGATGGGCTACAAGCCGACCGGGCCGATCGGCGTCGAGCACTACATCAACTACAGCGGCACCTGCAGCAATCCGGTGCTGAAGGGCTACGCGCTGCACCACATCCCCACCGCCGAGGGTGTGAAGACGATCCGCAACGACTTCACCGCCGGGCTCTTCACCGGCCAGGGCACGAAGTTCTCCGGGGCCTTTGTCGTGAGAGACCTGGAGGGCGACTGCGTGACCGCGCCCCTCACCAAGGCGCGGGTGGAGTACGCGGGCTACTTCAACGACAACACCCGTGACTGACGCAGCCGAGGGCCAGGGTGCGGCGAGTGGGAGATCGTCCATCACTTGATGAGTCCCAGACCGAGGCTTGAGATCACCGGCATCACTTCCCGCCGAGCTGCGGTTCCACGACCTGCGCCACACGTGCGCGGCCCTACTGTGGCCGACGGACGGCACATGGAAGAGGTCAAGGACTACCTCGGCCACTCCACCATCCGGGTCACTTCCGACCGCTACGACCACCTGTTCCCCCGAGCCAGGCAGGAGCTCGCCGCGGGACTCGACGCGATCTTCACCACGGCCAGCACCGCCGCTGTCCAGCGACCCCAAGGGGGCGTCGTTTCCTCACTGGACGACCCGCGAGGTCGCCAGGCCCGGCGCGGGTGAGATTGACCACACGGCGCGTGCGTGAGCGCGGCGCAGTTCTCGCACTAGATCGGCGCGGATGAGCGATCGCGGGCAACGGGTGTGCCCAGACTCCGGACTCTCTCAGCCCGCAGGACGATGTACGCCCAGGAGCCCGGAGCAACTGATCTCGTTGCCCTTGTCGTCTCGGTAGAAAACTCTCTCGCCGTCGCCCCTCAGATAGGCGATCCCTTCCCGTCCTTCCCACGGAGGGTTTACGGCGCGCCCCTGCTCATCCGTGCAGTTCGAGATCACTCTTTCGATGGTGACTCTTCGCTGCGGGGTATCGCTTCCGTCCAGGCGGTTCACCAGGACGACCAAGCCCACGCCCACGAACGCACCGAGAACAAGAGCGGTCTTCTTCTTCGATCCCGACCACCGCCATCGCGCCCACCTCCGATCCGAAGGTGCCCGATTGGGGTCGAGACGATTCGCCAGGAAGACAAGGGCCAGGAACGCGAAGACGACCAGCGCGGCCATCAGCTTCAAGCGGTCCCAGGCCATCATTCCCCCTCCGACGTCGAAGGTGCCAGACCATCTCGGCCCTCGCAAGGGGAGAGCGCTCATGCCGGACCCAGTGATCACGGCCCGGTGTGAACCGCTCGGAACTGCCGGGAGCGGTCCGCGGGCCGACCCGTCCTTGAACGGCACATCCTCAGCGGGCCGTGCCTCAGCGCGACCGGTCGCGTTTGAGGCCCTATAAGGGCCCTTAGCGCGACCGGTCGCGCTGAGGCACGCGGGAACAGCGCTGGAATGCCGGAACTCGGGCGGCTCAGGTCGGGGTGGAGAGGTCGCGGGCTTCTCGGGCTACACGGCGGGCTTCTTGGAGGGGGACGGGGGCGCGGGCGCCTTGGGTGGAGGCGGCCAGGGCCACGGCGACGGCCGTTTCGACGTCGGTGCGCCAGGCGGCATGGGCGATGACCGGGCGGGCGCCGGTGCGGGTGCAGACGGAGGCGGCGACGACGTCGCCATCGAGCGTCAGGGGGCTCCACTCACCACGGATCAGTGATGGCGGTGGCCCTGAGGCCCGCAGCGAGCGGCGGGTGATTCCCACGGTCGGGAGGTCGAGGGCCCAGCCGAGGTGCAGGGCGAGGCCGGCCCGGCGGGGATGGTCGAGACCGCTGGCGTCGACCAGGAGTACGTCGGGCGTGGTCTTGAGGGCGGCCACCGCCGCGGCCAGCACCGGGCCTTCCCGCAGGGCCAGCAGACCGGGGACGTAGGCCGAGGGCACCGCGTGTAGCACCACGGCCTGTTCGACCACATCAGCGGCCTTGGCGGGGCACGGCGACCACCTGCGCGCTGGCAGCAGCCGCACCTTGGCGGGCCTCGGCGGCCAAGGCCGGAACGAGACGGTGGCTCCCGCGCAGCGCCCGGCCTTCGGAACGGGCGGGGATGCCGCCCCGCCTCCGGCGGAGCAGGGCCTCGTGGCCGGGTTCCCAGACCACGGCGGCGGCAAAAGCGCGGTCGCCGGGACGGCCTGGCCCCGCTTCACCGCGGGCAAAGGCGACGAAGCAGCCACCGATGAGCGGCTTTGTCGGCAACCGGAATGGATCGTGACGCAAGGCATCAGCGGCTCGTGGTCGCAGCTCGTCCTGCAGCGTGATGAGCCCTTGGGGGTCGTCCGGCCAGGCGGGTTCCGGCATCGGGATCCATCATGCCGGAGGGAACATCCCCGGGCCGCGGCTGGTTGAGGCACCCATGGAACCCAGGATCGTCTCGGTCAATGTCGGTCGGCCCCGGCTGCACGAATGGCACGGGCGGGTCATCAAGACGGCGATCTTCAAGGAACCCGTCGAGGGGGCGGTGCTGGCGGCCGATGTCAACCTGGCCGGCGACGACCAGGCCGACCGGCGGGTCCACGGCGGGCCGGACAAGGCGGTCTACGCCTATGCCGCCGAGGACTACGAGTGGTGGGAGCAGCAGCTGGGTTGGCCGCTCGGGCCCGGAACCTTCGGCGAGAACCTCACCACCACCGGCGTCGATCTCACGCAGAGCGCCATCGGTGACCGGTGGCGGGTCGGTGAGGCGGTCTTCGAAGTCGCCCAGCCGCGAGAACCCTGCTTCAAGCTCGGAATGCGGATGGGCGACGCCGCCTTCGTGGAGAAGTTCGCGGAGGCCCGCCGGCCGGGGGCGTATCTCCGCATCATCGAGCCCGGCGTCGTGACGGCGGGCGATGCCATCACGGTCACCGACGCCGCCGCGCCCAAGATCCGGATCGCCGAGCTGCTCGGCGATCCGACGGCCGAACGACTGCAGCGGATCAGGGCCGACGAGCGCGTCCCGGCCGGTTGGCGCCGCTACGCAGCTCGCGCCCTCGAGCGCCTTGCCTCCGCCTGAGCGGAGGCTGGGCGGCGGGCTCGATGGGTATGGTCAAGGCTGTGGAGGTCAGCCACGCCGAGCGGGTGATGTTCCCCCACGAGGGGATCACCAAGGGCGAGATCGTCGACTACTACCGGCGGGTGGCGCCGGTCATGGTTCCGCACCTGCGCAACCGGCCGCTGATGCTCGAGCGGTACCGGGAGGGCATCGACCGGGGCGGCTTCTACCAGAAGGAAGCCGCCGAGTACTTCCCGGACTTCATCCGGCGGGTCGAGGTGCCGAAGGCCGGCGGCGTGGTCCACCACCCCGTGGTCGACAGCGAGGACGCGCTCGTCTACCTGGCCAACCAGGGGACGATCACCTTCCACGTCTGGCCGGCCCACGCCGACCACCTCCGCCGGCCCGATCGCCTGATCTTCGATCTCGATCCGCCCGATGCGGCCGGCGCCTTCGCCACCGTGCGGGCCACAGCCCTCAAGCTGCGCAAGCTCTATGACCAGTTGGGGTTGAACGCTTTCGTGCAGACCACCGGCTCCCGGGGGCTGCACGTGGTCGCGCCGCTCGCCCCCGGGCCGGACAACGACGAGGTGCTGGCCTTCGCCCACACCGTGGCGCAGCGCCTGGCCGACTCCGACCCCGGCCGGCTCACCACCGAGTTCCGCAAAGCCAAGCGGGGCAAGCGGGTGTACCTCGACGTCGCCCGCAACGGCTACGCCCAGACCGTGGTGGCGCCGTATTCCGTGCGGGCCCGGCCGGGAGCGCCGGTGGCCACGCCGCTTGACTGGGACGAGGTCCGGGCCACCCGCCTCGCCCCCGACCGCTGGACGGTCGCCAACGTGTTCCGCCGCCTCGGCGCCAAGGCCGATCCCTGGCGGGGCATGGACCGCCACGCCCGTCCGCTGAGCGAAGCGTGGCCCCGGCTCAACCGCCTGTCGGCCAGCCGGGCGTCGTAGGTTCCGCCGGCCGGACGGGATCGACCCTCTCGGCCGCGCCGGTGAAGTAGGCCTGGGCCCGGGCCATCACCCGGGCCGCCACCCGTCGCCCGAGGAGGCGACCCTGCAGGTCGCCGCTCAGGAAGTGGATGCCGCCCAGCCGCCGGGAGAGCCCGGCCTGGTCGGCCGCTTCGCTGAAGGTCGTCCAGCGCAGCACGACGTCGCGGGCCGGGACCGTGCCCGGTTCGATGCGGGACGACCCCGCCGGGATCACCACCGAGGCGCCGAAGTCGTCGCGGCCCGTGAACAGCCGCAGCGCTTCGGCGCCGGCGGCGCTGAAGGCGCTGTGCCCCGAGGTGTACTCCGGGAACGGGGGCGTGGGGATGTACGGCCGCCACTCCGATCCGTCGATCGTCTGCGTTCCCCGATGGGGCCCACCCCAGGCCCGCAGCGGGCGACCGGCGTAGACCGACCGCACGAGGCTGACGGGCCGGATCGAGTCGAAATGCCGTTTGCGGGTCCAGGTGGCGATGGCCGTGTCGAGCATCGAATTGGCCAGCACGAAGAACAGCTTCACGTCGGCGTCCAGCCCGTGGGCGTCCCGCCGGGAGCACAGCTCGCCGAAGAGCATCCAGTGCCCGGCCGGCGACTCGCTCCCCGGCCCGTCGGCCCAGTACTCGGCGATCACCTTGTGCTCATCGGTCAGCCCGGCACTCAGCCGCACCAGCTCGTCGACCTCCGCCTGCCGGGGTGCGGTCCGGGCCCGGGGCGGCCCCGGGTCGGCCGCCAACGACTCCCCATCACTGCCGGCGAACGGCAGGACCCGTCCCCAATGGGGAGTGACGAACTGCTGCACTCCCCCGTCCGGCGTCGGCCGCGGCTGCCACCGGTCGGGGTCGCGGACTTCACGAGGACCGTTCACGGGCCGGTAGCCGGTCCAATCGGAATAGGGTCCGCCGGCCGAACCCGGCTCGTCTCCCAGCTGGTTGGAACCGTCGCGGTGCCGGTGGTCGAGCACCGCCTGGCACGCCTGCTGCGCCACTCCAACCGGCGAATCGGGGACCGGCGCCACGACGCGGACGTCGTAGCCCTCCTCGGCCAGCGCGGCGTCGAAGCGGGAGGCGAACGCCGGGTAGAGATCGGCGGCGGCCAGACGGGCGGCCCGGCTGATGGCCTCCCGCTTGGCGTCCAGCGTCCGCTCCTCGGCCGGGCGCCGCAGAGCTCCGCCGAGCCGCGTCCCGTCGGCCACCGGGTCGTAGGCCGCCCAGGCGTCGTAGATGCAGGTGTGGAGGACGGCGAGCGCCCGGGCGGCAACCGTCGGTGTCGTCCCGGTGTCCCGGATGGTGCGCAGCAGGATCCGGTTCCAGCGCACCACCGGGTTGAGCTCGGCCGTCGCCCGCGCCGTCGCCGGAGCCGCCACCGGAGCCCACATCGGCAGCAGCGCCAGCGCGACGGCGACGGCGGTGAGGCGTCGGCTCAATGGGGGATGAAGACGTTTCCCAGAAGCAGCTGCCCGCCGAAGCGGCAGGCGCCCGCCACGATCGACGACGGCGTGCACATCGGGTTGTAGCGGTCCCAGAACGGGGTTGAGAAATGGACGTCGAACCGGGCGCCGCCGGCGTGGACCGCCTGGTCGAAGCCACCGTGGGGCACGGAGCCGGCGGCCACGGCGAGGAAGTCGTGCTCGGTGTCCTCCACCACGGCGCTGCCGACCTTGGTGATCGACCGCATCCGGCCGGTGGCCCGGATCTCCCCGGCGTCGCGGTCGACCGTGTAGGAATCCATCCGGGTGGCATACATCAGCATGGCGAACGGCCCCGAGGCGTCGCCGCCGGCCGCCAGCGTGCCGACGCCGCAGCTCACCGTCTTCGGGTTGATGGTGAAGCTCGACACCTGGTTGGCCACCGAGGAGTCGGTGTACATCCCGACGCCGGTGCCCTGAACGAGCTCGCTGTCCCGCGGCCCGGCGCCGGCCCCTTGCCCATCGCCGAGCGCGGCCAGGCCGCTGACCAACAGAACCATCGGGCAGAAGCGCAGAATCCGCCGGCGCCCAGGCTGCTTCATCGTGCATCACCTCCGTCGCTGGGAGCGGGACGGCGAACGTAGCAACCCACCCGGTTTTCCTGTTTGGACGGCGCCTTCGCCGCCCCGCCTGGGGCCCCTGCCCGTCGCCCGGCCGTTTAGCCTGCGGGCATGGCCACCACCGCGGCTGTCCCGGAACTCGACCTCGCCTCCGCCCGGCTGTTCCGGGTCCTCGGCGACCCCACCCGCCTGCGCATCCTGGAGCTGCTGCTCGACGGCCCCCGCACGGTGCGGGAGCTGATCGACCACCTCGGCTGCTCCCGCAGCCGCGTCTCGAACCATCTGGCCTGCCTGCGGTGGTGCGGCTTCGCCGAAGCCGACCGCTCGGGCCGGACGGCCATCTACTCCATCCGCGACCGTCGGGTCGCCGGCGTCATCGCCGCCGCCCGGAACATGGCCGCCGACCACTGCCACCACCTGGCGTCCTGCACCAGGATCGGCCCGGACTGGGTCTGACACCCCGCCCGGCGACGCCGGGCGACGCCGGTCGGCGCCCTCAGACCGGGCCCGACTCGTGGCCGGCCGGCACCCGCTTCATCAGACCCCGGTAGGCCTCGACGGCCGAGATCTCACCGCTCACCACCCGCCGGATCTCGGCGCAGATCGGCAGCTCGACCTGATACCGCGCCGCCAGGTCCATCACCGTGTGCGCCGTCTTCACGCCCTCGGCGACCATGTTCATCGAGCCGAGGATCTCGTCGATCGACTCGCCCTTCCCCAGCCGCTCCCCCACCTGGCGGTTCCGGCTGAGCGGGCTGATACAGGTGGCGATGAGGTCGCCCATCCCGGCCAGCCCCGACAGCGTGGCCGGCTCGGCGCCCATCGCCACGCCGAGCCGGGTCAGTTCGGCCAGGCCCCGGGAGATCACCGCCGCCCGGGTGTTGTCGCCCACCGAGAGACCCTGGGCGATGCCGGTGGCGATGGCGACGACGTTCTTGAGCGCCCCGCCCACCTCACAGCCCACGACGTCGTGGTTGGTGTATATGCGGAACAGCCCCCGCTGCAGCACCCGCTGCAATTCGGCGGCCACCGCCAGGTCCTCGGTGGCGATGACGCTGGCGGCGGCATTGCCGGCCATGATCTCCTTGGCCAGGTTGGGCCCCGAGAGCGCCGCGGCCACGCGACCGGGGAGCACGTCCCGGATGACCTCGGTCATGCGGAACAGGGTTCCGGCTTCGAACCCCTTGGTCAGGCTGACGACCGGGATCCAGTGCGGCACGTGGGGCGCCGCCGCCTCCAGCACGGTGCGGAAGCCGTGGGACGGCACCCCGACCACGAGGACCTCGGTGTTGGCCACCGCCTCCTCGAGATCGCTGGTCGCCCGGAGGCTCTCCGGCAGCGTGAAGCCCGCCAGGTACGAAGGGTTCTCGTGCTTCTCGTTGACGGCCGCCGCCACATCAGGGTTGCGGGCCCACAGCAGGGTGGGGTTCCGTCCCGCGCTCAACGCCGCGACCGTCGTCCCCCACGACCCCGCGCCGAGCACCGTGACCCGCATGGGGGCCGAAACTAGCGCTATCGCCGCCGGGGGGGCGGGGTGGGCGACCAGACGTCGTTCGACGCGCCCCCGGCGCCGAACTCCCGCAACGGTCGCTCCGCCAGCGGTTCGAACACCAGCTGGGAGAAGAGCTCGAGGTACTCGGCCACCATCCGCTCGGCCGAGAAGTGGTTCTCGACCGCCGCCCGGCAGGCGCTCCGGTCGAGCTCGGCGACCCGCTCGGTCATCTCGGCCATGTGCGCCTCGTCACGGCAGAGGAAGCCGGTCCGGCCTTCCTCCACGACCTCGCCGGCCGCCCCCTCGTCGAAGGCGAGGATGGGCGTGCCGCAGGCCAGCGCCTCCAGCATCACGATGCCGAACGGCTCGTTCCAGCGGATGGGGAACAGCAGGGCGCGGGCGCCGGCCAGCAGCTCGCGCTTCTCCTCGTGGGTGACCTCGCCGACGAAGCGGAGCCGATCGTTGAGGTAGGGGGCGACGTAGCGCTCGAAGTACCACCGCTCGGCCGGCTCCCGCACCTTCCCGGCCAGCAACAGGCGCTGGCCGGCCTTGAAGGCGGCCTCCAGCGCCCGGTGCGCCCCCTTCTCCGGCGTCATCTTCCCGAGGAACAGCAGGTATCCGCCGTCCCCCCGACCGACCGGGAAGGTCGAGGGGTCGATGCCGTGGTGGATCACCCGGGCCACCGGCACGCCCGGCACGACCTGGGCCTCGGAGGCGGCCACGATGATGGCCGAGCGCGACATGCGGCCGTAGAGCCGGGCGCCCTCGCCGTCGAGCGGGCAGTGGGCCGTGGTCACCACCGGCCCGGGAGCGATCAGCGGACCGGCGATCGTGTGGTCGTGGACGAGGTCACAGTCGGACAGCGCCTCGTAGGCGGCCAGCACGTGCACCAGCTCGGTGACCGTGGCGCCGGCCGGGTCGCCCTCCGCCGCCTGGTCGTAGAGATGGAGCTTGGGGACGGGACAGGTCGAATCACCGACCGTGAACAGACGGACGTCGTGACCGGCGGCCTGGTACCCGACCGCCAGGGCGTCCACGACGGTCTCGACACCGCCGTAGCGGGGCGGAGGCACGGACACCCAGGGTGGCGCCAGCACGCCGATCCTCATAGCTACGAGGGTACCGGCGTTACGAGAGGCCCGAAACGCGGAGGAGCCCGTGCCTGAAGGTCAGGCTCATCCGGGGCCCGGCCGAGGCGACCTTGGGCACGCTGTGCTCCCAGGCCCGCTGCGTGGCGCCGCCGGTGACGAGGAGTTCGCCCCGCCCGAGCACCAGGCGGTGGGTTGGCAGGCCCGTCCCCCGGACCTTGGGCCGGAGCAGGAACTTCCGGGGCTCCCCCACCGAAACGATCGCCACCAGCGGCTCGGCGATCTCCCGGGCGATCCGGTCGCCGTGCCAGGCGACGCTGTCGCGCCCGTCGCGGTAGAGGTTCAGCCCCATCGAATCGAACTCGACGCCGTAGCGCTCCGACAGCGCCCGCCGCATCCGCTCCAGGATCGGCGGCTCCAGCGGCCGGCCCGCCTCGGCGCCCCACCACGACGTCAGCCGCGGTTCGAGCACCTCGTGGTCCCACATCTTCCGGGTGCGCTGTCCCCAGTCGGCGGTCTCCACCAGATGGGCGAACAGGCCGTCGGAGTCCGACACCCAGCCCGGTACCCGCTCGATCCACGATCGGCGGTCGAGCCAGATCCGCTCGGCGCCCGAGAACGTCTCGTCAATGCCCGGCTCCGGACCGGCATCGAGGAGCGAAGGCTGCCACGTCAGATCAAGGCTCATTGCCTCCCAGAGGCTATCGACCTCCGGGCGTGCGGGGGTCCGGCGGTGGATCCTGGAACCGCCGGTGGCCGGCGGAATGCGGCTCGCTCATCCGCCACGCACCGCTGGCCGGGGCGGCGAAGTAGGCGAAGCAGCTGACCGGCCGGTGCGGCGAGTAGAGGGCCACGTCCTCCGAGGCCAGATTGCGGGACAACGTGCCGTGGGCCGCGGCCACCGGAAACACGGCCGAGGCGTCGACCCCGCCGGCGGCCAGGGCGTAGGCCAGCACCGTGCGGGGACAGGCGGAGTTGGCCCACCCGGGGCCGCCGGTCCCCGGTACGAGGCGCACGTCGAGCCGGCCGAGATCGGGAAAGGTCAGGTCGACCGTGGCTCCACCGGCCCGGACGGTGAAGGCCGAGGCGTCGGCCGACACCTCCTCCAGGACGGTGAAGTTCGAGCTCCGCTGGAAGCCGCTGCCCACCGCCCGGAGCCGGCCCTGGCCCGGTTGACCGTCGGGCACGACATAGCCGAGGAAGCAGTCGGGTGTCTCCACGGGCGACGTCTCGGTGTACGTGCAGACAAAGAAGCCCCGCGGCGAGCCGGTGAACGTGCCGCTCCGGGCCTCGGGAACAAGGGATTCTCCGGCCTGCGCCGGCCGGACCCCGGTGAGCCCCGGGACCAGGGCCACGACCACCGCCCGGAGGACCACCCAGCGCAAAAGAGGCGCGACCGTCCGTCGCAGGCCAGAATGTTCCAGGCAGTCCAGCTTCGGGGGGAGCATTGGAGGCGGACCTATGGCGGCCACCCGGTGACCGTCGCGCCGGCGGCGCGTCGGGCGCAGACGACCGGCGACGTCCAGCCGCTGCTCGATCTCGCCGTGGTCATGGCCGAGAGCGACGACGTGGAAGCGATCCTCGAACTGGCCGTCGCCGCCGTTCCCTCGCTGGCGCGGTGCCGCTGTCTCGGCGTCTTCGGACCGTTCGACCCCCTGCCTGACGACCACACCGCCGCCTACCCGCTGCGGACCACGTCGACCGACCACGGCGTCCTCGTCGTGGCCGCCGACCGGCCGCTTTCCCCCGAGGAGGACGGGCTCCTCCGGCTCCTGGCCCAGCAGACCGCCGTGGCGCTGGCCGGCGCCCGGCGGATGGCCCAGCACCGCAAGGACTCCTACGAGCTGGCCCGGGCCAACGTCGCCCTCGCCCGCCTCGTCGACGAGCTGCGGCGGACGGTCGAGATCCACGCCCGGCTGGACGAGGTCGCCACCTCCGGCGCCGGGCTCGCCGCTCTGGCCGCCACCCTGCACACCGTCACCGGCTTCCCGGTGGCCATCGAGGACCGGTACGGCAACCTCCAGGCCTGGGCGCCCGGCGACCCGCCGGCCGCCGAAACCAGCGGCGCGCCGGCCCACGACGATCGGGAGCAGATCGTCAAGACCCTGCTCCGCCAACGGAAGCCGACCCGCATCGGCCCCCGCCTCGTCGTGCTGGCCGCCCCCCGCTACGACGTCGTGGGGCTCCTCTCGCTCCTCGATCCCGACGGCGCGGCCGGCAAGTTCGAGCTGCTGGCCCTGGAACACGGCGCCACCGTGCTGGCCGTCGAACTCGCCCGGCTGGCCAGCGTCGTCGAAGCCGAGCACCGCGTGGGACGCGATCTCCTCGAGGACCTCGTCAGCGGCCGGGACCAGCGCACCGCCCTGCAACGGGCCCAGGCCTTCGGTTTCGATCTGGCCCGCCCCCACCGGATCGGCCTGATCCACCCGACCGGCGCCGCCGCCCCGGCCGACGGTTGCCCGGACGCCGCCGCCGAGACCGTTCGGCGCCTGGCGAGGGACAACGGCGTCGACGTGATCGCCGCCGCCCGCCCCGAGGGCGTGCTCCTCCTGGCCGCCGGCGACCCGCCCTGGGAGCGCCTCCACCGGGCGCTGGAGCACGACAGCCCCGAGAGCCGGTGGCGTGTCGCCGTCGGCGGCCCCTGTCGGGAACCGGTCGACGCCCCCCGCTCCTACCGGGAGGCGCTCCTCACCCGGGAGCTGCAGCGTTCGCCGTCGGCGGAGCCGATCCTGGTCTGGGAAGCCCTCGGCATCTACCGCATCCTGTCGTCGCTCGACGATGTGAGCGCTCTCGAGCGCCTGGTGACCGAGCAGCTCGGTGATCTCCTCAGCCACGACGCCGAGCGGGGTTCGCAGCTCGTCGAGACGCTCCACCACTACCTCGAGAGTGGAGGGAGCCCGAAGGCCACGGCCAAGGCGCTGTTCGTCCACGCCAGCACGGTCAAGTACCGGCTGACGCGGATCCGGGAGGTCGGTGGCTACGACCTCTCCAAACCAGCCACCCGCTTCTCGTTGCAGCTCGCCACCCAGGCCTGGATCGTGCTCCGGGCGCTGCGCCAGGCGACCTGACCCGCCGCCCACGACGTCAGCGCACGAACTTCCGCTTGAGCACCGAGGCGACGTCGTCGTGCGGTCGGGGAATCACGTGGGCCGAGATGACCTTGCCCACCTGGGAGGCGGCGGCGGCTCCGGCGTCGACCGCCGCTTTGACGGCGCCGACGTCGCCCTCGATGAGGATGGCCACCAGACCGCCGCCGACCTGCTGGCGGGCCACGATCGTGACGTTGGCGGCCTTCACCATCGAGTCGGCCGCCTCCACACCGGCGGCGAGACCGAGTGTCTCCACCAAGCCGAGGGCGCCGGTCAACGGCCGTACGCCGTTGCCCGAACCGCCCGGTTCCCGGGCCTGTGTCTTCGACGCCGGCCGCTCAGTGACGGTGCGCTCCATGCGGCTCATCCCCTCCCGTTCCGGGCCGGCAGGCCGTGTTCGGCCAGGGCCGCCTTTCCAAGGGCCAGGTCCGCCACCCGGATCTCCTCGGCGTCGATGGCGAAGATGCGGAAGCCGGCCCGGTAGAAGGCCGCCCCCAGCGCTTCCGACACCGGTCCGGCCAGGCGAACCCCGAGGCGGCACTCGGGGGTGGCGACCCGGGTGACACCGAACGATGCCAACAGCTGCGCCATCGGCCAGTCGGCCTCCTGGCGGGGATCGACGGCCAGCATTCCCCGGCGGACGTACTCGTCGAGGGGCTCGCCGGTGAGGAAGATCGTCGACGGGTAGCCGAACGACGCGGCCTGCAGCCGCCGGACGTCGAGCCACAGGAAGTCGGACAGCGGGCCGATCTCCGGCGCCATCTGCACGCCCCGGGGGCTCGTCAGCGTGGCGCCGATGAGGATGGGCGCCCGGCCCGACCGGCTGGTCTCCTCGATCGCCAGCCGGCGGAACTCCCGCAGCTCGCCGGGGTCGGACAGGTGCCGGATCGTCAGCTCCGGCGGCCGGCGGAGCCCGGCCCGGTGGGCGGCCATGGCCAGCCCGGCGATCTGCGCCCTGACGAGCTCCGGCACGCCCAGGGGAACTCCGGCCCGGGGAAGGGCGGTGAGCAGCCGGGGCGTCTCGAGGATCTCGACGTGGTCCTCCGACACGAGGTCGATGGCCCGAACGGCGATCTCGGCGTCGCCGGCGGCGGCGAACACCGGCGTCATCACGTCGGCGATGAGCTCGTCCAGCCCGTCGAGCCGCAGCGGCGCACCGGGCCGGGTGTGCATCAGCGGGTCGAGCACCGCCTCGAACCGCCCTGTGGTGGCCAGGACCTCGCTGACCCGGGTGGCGATACCGGCCGCACCGCGGCCCAGCGCCGCCTCCACCTGGGCCGGGGTGGTGGCGATGCCGTAGATGAGGCACCGGGCGCTCTGGCGGGCCACGGCCAGGACGGTGTCGATGTCCGCCCCTTCGGCCCGTCCTTCGGAGCTGGGAATGGCGCCGAGGAAGATCTCCCCCGAGGCACCGTCGACCGACAGGGCCGTGCCCTCGTCGTGGGCCACGCCGTTGATCGACAGGCGCCGGGCGTCGGGGTCGATGTCGAGTTCGGCGCAACCGACCACGCACGGCTTCCCCAGCGCCCGGGCCACCACGGCGGCGTGGCTCGTGGCCCCGCCCATGGCGGTGAGGATGCCGACGGAGGCCAGCATGCCGTGCAGGTCGAGGGGGCTCGTCGTCGGACGGGCCAGCAGCACCTGCTCCCCCGCTTCGGCCAGCGCCACCGCCCGGTCCGGGTCCAGCACCACTTTTCCGCTGACGTGTCCGGGCGAGGCACCGATGCCCGTCGCCACCAGCGCTCCCCGGTCGCGGGCGGCGGCCAGGGCGTCCTCGTCGAAGCGGGGCCGTTCCGACTGGCGGATGTGGTCGGCGCTCACCTGGGCCAGGGCTTCGGCCGGTTCCAGCCAACCCTTGCGCAGCAGGTCGGCGGCGATCCGCACCGCGGCCTGGGCGGTGCGCTTGGCGCTGCGGACCTGCAGCAGGTAGAGCGTGCCCTGTTCGACGGTGTACTCGATGTCGAGCACGTCACGGTACAGCTCCTCGAGGTGCTGGCAGAGCTGTGACAGCTGGCCGAACACCTCGGGATGGCGGGCGGCGGCGGCGATCGGTTGCGGCGTCACCGTTCCGGCCACGACGTCTTCGCCCTGGCCGCCCTCCAGGAACTCGCCGTAGAGCTCCGGCTCGCCGGTGGACGGGTTGCGGGTGAAGGCCACGCCGCTGCCCGACGGTGATCCGAGGTTGCCGAATACCATGGTCTGCACGACGACCGCCGTGCCCAGGGTGTGGGGAATGGTGTGCACGTTGCGGTAGGTGACGGCCCGCCGCGAGTTCCAGGACTCGAACACGGCCCGGATGGCCTGTTCCAGCTGGGCCCGCGGGTCGTCGGGGACGGCGAGACCGACGTCGTCTTCCTCGGCCGCCACCAGCACGTCCCGCAGGCGCCCGAACGCCTCGGTGGGATCGGTGTCGGCGTCGATGCCGGCCAGCACCGGCGCCACCGCCTCGCCCACCGCGTCACCGTCGCCGCCGAGGACGATGTCGGTGAACATGCGGTGGAAACGGGTGTAGACGTCGGCCATGAACCGGGTGCTGCCGGTGGCCTTGGCCAGCGCCACGGCCGCCGCCTCGTTCAGCCCCAGGTTCAGGACGGTGTCCATCATCCCCGGCATCGACACCGGCGCCCCCGACCGCACCGACACCAGCAGCGGTTTGGGCCCACCGCCGAAGGAGCGCAGCGTCGCCGTCTCGAGGTCGGCGAGGTGGTCGAGGACTTCGGCCACCAGCCCGTCCGGCACCGTCCCGTTCTCCATGAACCGCCGGCAGGCCTCGGTGGTGATCACGAAGCCGGGCGGCACCGGGAGGCCGCCGACGGTCATGCGGGCCAGACCGGCCCCCTTCCCGCCGAAGAGGCCGGCGTTGTCTGCATCCGCTTCCTCAAAGCGGTAGACAAGCCGTTCCGAGGGCACCGGTGAACTCCCCTCTCCCTCTCAGCCGCCGACCGTCTCGCGGGGCCGGCCGAGCAGGGCGAGGATGTCTTCGTGGAACTCGAACCAGATGTTGTGGAGCGAGTCCACCGTCGGACTGGTGACGTACTCGACCTGGCCGGAATCGACCCGGTCGAGGCTCTTGCGGAACCGGTCGGCGTAGTGGCGGTACCGCGGCAGCCGGTCGGCCACCTGCTCCAACGCCGCCACGTGGCGTTCGACGGTGCGGGCCAGGCGGTCGTACACCCGGTCCTGCCCGTCACCGTTGTTCTGCCAGGCGCTGACCAGCTGCAGGAAGCGGTCGTTGACCGTCTCGAACCGCACGTACCAGTTCTGGATCTCGGGGTCGGCCCGCATGTCCTCGTAGGCCGACTCGTAATAGTCCAGCACCGCCTGGCGGCCCTCGTCGGTCAGGACGTACTGGCTGCCGAGACCGAGCACGAGCCCGGTCCCGGCGGCCATGTCCAGAATCGAATCGACGTCGCCGGCCGAGCACCCACTGCACTCGGCCAGCACGTCGCGGTCGGCGATCTTGCGCAGATACAGCGCGTTCAAGATCAGGAAGCTTCGCTCGTCGATCTGCTCCACCGTCCGACCCTCTTTCGCCCTATCCCCAGAAGTACTTCGACGCCCGCAGATCGGCCTCGTCGGAGAAGGGCAGGTAGCCCTCGCCGGAGAAGATCTTCTGGGGGACGGTGACCTGGACGAAGTTCCGCTTCGTGATCTCGTAGTAGTAGTTCATGACCCTCTGGTCGATCTCCCAGAAGTCGAACTTGGCGCAGATCTCGTCGTAGAGGCCGGCCTTCCGCAGGTGCGGCAGGATCATCTCGATGTAGTAGCTGTAGATCCCGTTGAGGCACAGGGTGTGCCGCGACATCTTGGCCGTCTTCTTGTACATCTTGAAGGTGGCGTCGCGGATCTTCTCGAGGTGCGGCTCGAGGTCGTGGAGCTTGACGGGGTACACCTCGCCCATCGGGGTGTCCCACCGCTCGCGGACGAGGACGGCGCCGCCGGTGATGGCCGGCACGTAGTTCTTGGGGATCGTGAACGTGGTGGAGATGTCGTTGACCCGGATCTCCTCCAGGCCCATGACGGCGGGGTCGATGACGACGAGCAGCGTGTAGCAGTGCGGCAGCTCCTCGCAGACGTCGCTCCAGTGGAACACCTCCTCGTTGACGAAGAGGTCCCGGATGATGAGGAGCCGGCCGTCGGGCAGCGGGTAGGGGCCGGTGTCGCCGAGGCCGAGGCGGCAGTCGTAGTGGTCGAAGAACGACATCAGCTCGGCGGTGGCGTTGAACTGCTCGAAGATGTGCTGGTCCTCCGAGCCGGGCTCGAAGTCGACGATCTGGGTGCGGAGGTCGTCGAGGAAGTCCTGCTCGTGGATCTGGCAGCGGTAGCGGTCCTGCGAGTTGAGGATCAGGCCGTCCTGGCGCTTGCCCCACAGCACCCGCTGCATGAACTTGAGGATGATGTTGGATTCCTCGACGTAGTCGTCGGGCTTGATCCACTCGCCGGCCAGCAGGCCGCAGCGGCCCATCCCGAACGCCACGGCCCCGAGGCACCAGTCGTGCACGCAGTTGATCTTCGTACCGACTTCCCGCCGGGCGCTGGCGCCGATGTCGATGACGCCCTGCGCTCCGATCTTGTCGGTGACGTACCGCATGATCTCGGGGTAGCGGTAGAACTCGTTCATGAACGAGAGGATCTCGTACTCCTGGCGGGGGATCATGCCCGAGACACCCTCGGTGGCCCGCATGACGAGGACGTCCCAGATGTTCCAGGCCAGGTAGTTGTTGAGGTCGTTCAGCTCGTCGAGGGTGAACTGGTCCTTGAGCACCTCTTCGTGGCTGACCTTCTCCAGGACCTTCGACTTCATCCGGGAGCGGATCATCTTGTCGCCCAGGATCCCGTCGGGGATCGGGTCCATGCCCTTGTAGTTGCCCTGGTACAGCAGGGGCTGGAAGCGCAGGCCGTCGTCGTCGGGCTCGTAGCGCTTGAGGTATTCCGCTTGGCTTCGGTCGGTCAGCGTCATTGTTCGTCGCTCCTCGGAAGAGTCACTCGGCCAGCAGGACTTTGCCCTTGTCGTGATCGCTGCAGTCGAGGATCACCTTCTTCCCGTCGAGTGCAGCCACGATCTCGTCGAAGTGCGAGTCGGGCGTCTCTCCCGGGACGTACCGGGAGCCGCTGCCCTCGACGAGGTGGACGGTCATGACACAGGGCGTCTGGAATTCCCGGGACAGGATCCCGAGGTGCGACTCCGGCGCACCGGACATGGTGACGACACCGATAGCGCCCATCGACAGCGCCGGAGCGAGGAAGGTCGTGGTCCCGCCCCGAACGAGGAGGATGTGCTCCTTCAGCTTTCCGCTCTGGATCAGCGCGATCACGTCCTTGGGCGAACCCAGGTACTTGATCGTGCCGCTCGGGCGCTTGCTGGTGTCAAAGACGTTGTATCCCTCGGCGAGTACGGTCACTTCCCCTCCTTGTGCGGCAGGACGCGGCCGCCGTTCGGAGCCGCCGTCGAGGCCAATTGTTGATGGGCGTTCAGAACCGATTCCTCAGTTCGGGTGGATAAACGTTCTCCGGAGAGTTGGCTCCCGAGGACAGCCAGAACCTGTCCCAGGAGCGGGTCCGACGGCGTTGTCGGAGGGGTGCAGCATCCGTTTCCGCATTGGCAGCCGGCCTTGAGGGCGGCGGCCAGATCGGTGGCCGCCTTCTGGCGCCGGATGCGACGAACCGCCCCCGGTTCCTCGGGGACCCGGGAGATCACCGGTGGCGGGCCCGGAACCGCCGACGGCAACGAGCACACGCCGAGGCTGCAGCTCTCACCCGGCTTCAGGTAGGCGACGAGCTCCTCGGGCCAGATGCAGACGAACTCGGCTCCGGCGGCCTCGAGGTCGTCGGCCCGGTGCATGCCCCACGACACCGCGCCGACCCGGATGCCGGCGGCGATCGCCTCCTCCACGTCGCCCACCGTGTCGGTGATCAACATGGCCTCCTGCGGGTCGTGGAGGCGCTGCGGCGTGCTCTCCTCGTAATGGGGTGAGCAGCGCCGCCCGCAGGAGTAGCTGGGATCGGCCAGGAACCGCTGGATGGCGTCGACCTTGCTCGGGGTGACGTCGCCGGTGAAGACATGGGCGAAGCAGTGGGCGACGTCGCAGTTGAGGAGGATCCGCCGCACCGCTTCCATCGTGTTGGAGGACAGGACGATCAGCGTGTAGTGCCCGGCCAGGGCGTGAACGACGTTGGCCATGCCGGGCACGAGATCCGGCGAGTAGTCCTGCCGGAGCAGCTCCTGGAAGTGGCGCTTCACCTCTTCGGAGTCCGACTTCTGATCGAGGGCGGCGTAGAAGTTCTGGTTGAACAGCCGGAAGAAGGCTGACGGGGTGTCGACGCCCAGGCCGAACTTCTCGTTGGTCTGCCGAAACAGCTCCCACGACGCCTCACGGGTCCGCACCAGGGTCCCGTCGAGGTCGAACAGGACTGTTTTCAGCTCGGCCATTGCCTACCGGACTTGTGGCTACCGGGCTTGGCCGGTGAGCGTCTCGAGGCCGAGGAAGTCCTGTGTCTCTCCCAGGCCCGTTCTCCCCTCCTGGTCCTCCCACCGCATCAGGGCGTTGAAGCCGACGACGTTGGGCCACGCCTGCCAGGGGAAGGCGGTCAGCGCAGTCCCCCGGAAGTTCCAGGTGCGGTCCCGCTTGTCGGTGACCTCCAGCACCTTCTCCTCCGGATACCAGCCGTGGCTGCGCACGGTCTTGCCCGTCCCCGCCTTGAGGCCGTAGACCTCACCGCGCTCGAGGACGTAGCCGTGGGTCAGGCGCAGCGTCTCGCCGCCGGTCTCGGCGTCGAAGTCGAAGATGGCGTGCATGGCCAGGTCCTCGGAGAAGTGGGCGTGCAGCCAGCTCATCGTGTGGGCGTGGCGCTCGCTCCGTGGGCCCCAACTGTGGTCCCAGGTCGACACGCAGCGGAACGGGTGCCGGCGGCCCCGCAGCACGACCTCCCCTTCGAAGACACCGGTCTGGTCGAAGTGGCCGTTGTAGGCCGTCCCCCAGGCGAAATCGCTCCCCTCCGCCTTGGCCGCCACCATCGGGTCCTGTTCCGGATCGTGGATGTCGAAGGCGGGCATGAGGGAGCGGTAGGCGAAGTGGATCTCCGTCCCCTCCCCGTCGGAGAAATCGACCTCGTAGGTCATGTTCGGCTCGATGGCCCGCACCGACAGCCCGTTGGGCAGGCGGTAGTTACAGAGGTCGAAGTCCGGTCCCATGGGCAGGTGCATCTGCAGGTCGCAGTAGTCGGCGTCCCACGGGGCCCGCACCCGCTTCGAGTTCATGCAGATCGTCGACAGGCCCACACCGAGGTTGGCCCGGAAGAGGGTGTAGACCCCGCAGTTGAGGGCCAACTCCGGGACGTAGAAGCCGAAGAAGTTGGTCTCGGCCCAGGTCGGGTCGTCGGACGTGGGCTGGTGCAGGGAGGCGTCAGCGGCGGTAATCACGGTCGCCATCCTCGGCCTCCGCCAACTCGCCGGTCGACAGCTTCGGAAGACAGTCACCCCTGGTGATCTTGTCTCCGGAAGACAAAGTCGGGTTCTTCCCGGCGCCGTACCGTGACCCCGGTCGGGCATCCAATGAGGAGGGGACGATGCGCCTCGCCAAGGTCGTCGGCCAGGTCGTCGCCACCGTCAAGGAGCCCGGCCTGGAAGGCTTCAAGATCCTCCTGGTGGAGGACCTCGACGCGTCGGATCCCCAAATTGGAATATCACAGCGGGAGCCGTTCGACGCCGAGGCCTACCCCGCCATCGACGTGGTGGGGGCCGGGGAGGGCGAGGTCGTTCTGGTGACGGCCGGCAGCGCGGCCCGGGTCCCGTCCGCCGCCGGGCGGACCGCCACCGACGCCGCAGTGGTGGCCATCGTCGACAGCGTGATCGTCGGCGGCGAGGTCACGTTCAAGAAGTAGGGCCCGCAACAAGGGAGCTGGACGCCGTGACGCAGGTCATCAGCCGTGAGAGGAAGGAAGCAGGAGCCATGCCGACTGAGGGGAACGGGAACGGACGAGTGCCGACGGGGGCTCTGGGCCTCATCGAGACCCGCGGGCTCGTCGGGGCCATCGAAGCCGCCGACGCCATGATCAAGGCTGCCAACGTGCGCCTGGTCGGGCGGGAGCAGATCGGCGGCGGTCTCGTGACCGTCATGGTCCGGGGCGACGTCGGCGCGGTCAAGGCCGCCACCGACGCCGGGGCCGTGGCGGCCGGCAAGGTCGGCGAGGTCATCTCGGTCCACGTGATCCCGCGGCCCCACGACGAGGTCGAGCTGATCCTGGGCGACAGCGTCCCCGCCAAGGTGTAGGCCTTGGCCACGGTCACGCTGGACGCCGACCTCGCCGCTCTGGCCGAGGCTCGGTCGAAAGCGCTGCGCGCCCGCGAGGCCTTCGACGCCCTGCACTCGGATGCGAGCGGGGGCGCGAGCCAGGAGCGGCTGGACGAGATGGTGCGGGCCATGGCCCGGGCTGGGACCGACGCGGCCACCGAGCTGGCCCGGATGGCGGTCGACGAGACCGGATACGGCGTCTACGAGCACAAGATCATCAAGAACCGGTACAACACGACGTTCGTCGCCCGTTACATGCTGCGCCAGCGGGCGGTCGGAGTCCTCTGGGCCGACCCCATCAACCGGATGACGGCCGTCGGGGTCCCGATGGGTGTCATCGCCGGGCTGATCCCCCGCACCAACCCGACCTCCACCGTGCTGTTCAAGGCGCTGGCGGCGGTGAAGTCGGGCAACGCCGTGGTCATGTCGCCCCACCCCCGGGCGGTGCGCTGCTGCCTGCGGGCCACGGAGGTCATGGCCGCCGCCGCCGAACGGGCCGGGGCGCCGCCCGGGCTCATCTCCTGCCTGGAGCTCCCCACATTGGCCGCCACCCAGGAGCTCATGCGTCACCCGGCGGTGTCGCTCATCCTGGCCACCGGCAGCGGCGAGATGGTGCGGGTCTGCTACTCGTCAGGCAAGCCGACGATCGCCGTCGGCGCCGGCAACGTCCCCGTCTACGTCGACCGCAGCGTCCCCGACGTGGCCGAGGCGGCGGTGATGATCGTCGAGTCGAAGTCGTTCGACAACGGCACCGCCTGCGTGGCCGAACAGGCCATCGTCCTCGACGAGCCCATCGCGGCGCGCGCCCTCGACGGTCTGGCCGCGGCCGGCATGGCCATGCTCGACCCGTCGCAGCACGCCGCCCTGGCCCGGGTCGTCTTCGACGAGCGGGGTGGCCTGCGGCCCGACCCCGTCGGCCAGTCGGCCGTCCGTCTGGCGGAGCTGGCCGGCATCTCCGTGCCGCCGGGGACCAAGGCCCTCGGGGTGCGGCTCGACGCCGTCGGGCCCCACGAGCCGTTGTCGGCCGAGATCCTCGGACCGGTGCTGGCCGTCTACGTCGAGCGCGACGCCGACGCCGCCTATCGCCGCTGCCGGGAGATCCTGGCCTTCGGCGGCGAGGGCCACACCCTCGGCGTCCACGCCGGCGACACGGCCGTCGTCGAGCGCTTCTCGGCCCTCCCGGTCTCCCGGGTCATCGTCAACACGCCGACGCTGTTCGGCGGCATGGGCTACAGCTCGGCCGTCGATCCGTCGTTCGTGCTGGGGACGGGCACCTGGAGCGGCTCGATCTGCTCCGACAACGTCACGCCGCTGCACCTCGTCAACATCAAGCGGATCGCCCACGAAGCCCGTCCCTGGCGTGGGATCGGCGAGGACACCCGCACGGCGCCATGACCCTCCGGCTCGCCCCCGCCCCGGCGCTGGCCGAGTTCCTCGAGCGGGCGGCCGCCTCCGGACTGGCGGCCTCTCCAGCCGACGACTGGAGCGAGCCGCTGCACTGCGGGGTCGACCTGGGGACGGCCACGATCGTGTTGGCCGTGGTGGACAGCGCCGGGGACCCGGTCTACTGCGACGCCGTCGCCAGCGCGGCGGTGCGGGACGGGGTCGTGGTCGACTTCCACGGCGCCGCCGAGCTCGTCGCCCGGCTCAAAGAGCGGGCCGAGGACGTGCTCGGCCGGACGCTGGAGGAGGCGGCCACCGCCTACCCGCCGGGGGTCGGCGCCAACGAGAGCCGGGCCTGCCAGTTCGTCCTCGAACGGGCCGGCCTGGACTGTACCGAGCTCATCGACGAGGTGTCGGCGGCCAACGCCCTCCTCGGCGTGAAGGAAGGGGTCGTCGTCGACGTCGGCGGCGGCTCCACCGGTGTCGGCATCATCCGCGGCGGGCTGCTCATCGATGTCGGCGACCTCCCCGGCGGCGGCCACCACCTGAACCTGATCCTGGCCGGTGCCCTCGGCATCGGGATCGAGGAGGCCGAGCAGCTCAAACGGGAGGAGGGCGCCGCCTACCTCCACGTCCTGCGCCCGGGTCTGGAGCGGGTGGCCACCAACATCGAGCGCCTGTCCCGGGGCGCCAAGGATCTCCCCGTCCACCTCGTCGGCGGGGCGCTGATGATCCGCGGCGCCGGCGACGTCATCGCCCAGTACCTCGAACGGCCGGTCGTCGAGTACCCCCATGCCCTGCTCATCACCCCCTTCGGCATCGCCAGGAGTTGCCTTTCATGAGCGACGTCTCGCTACGGACCTACGCCTTCATCGACCGGCTGCAACCGCAGTGCGCGGCCCATATCGCCGCCACCTGTCAGGGCGACGTGCCCCTGGCCGGCAACGCCGAGCTGTTCATCGAGATGGCGCCGGGCAACGAGGTCTTCCACGTGGCCGACATCGCCCTCAAGGC
Source organism: Actinomycetota bacterium (assembly GCA_040756995.1). Taxonomy (GTDB): domain Bacteria; phylum Actinomycetota; class Acidimicrobiia; order IMCC26256; family BP-133; genus BP-133. Next base: position 38,077 of record JBFLYK010000058.1, read on the forward strand.
CGCTGACGTGAAGCCGGCGCTGCAGATCATCGAGCGGGAGTTCGGGCTCCTGGAGCTGCACTCCAACAGTCAGGCCGAGGTGCTGGCCGCCGGCGCCGCCGTCCTCGCCGAGCTGGGCCTGACCGAGGACGACCGGGTGAAGCCCGAGATCGCCTCGGCCCAGTTCATCACCAACGTGCATCCCTACCAGGCCCAGCTGCTCAACAAATTCCGGAAGGGCGCCCTGCTGATCCCGGGCCAGAGCCTGTTCGTGCTGGAGATCGCCCCGGCGGCCTACGCCGGCCTGGCGGCCAACGAAGCGGAGAAGGCGGCCGAGATCTCCGTGGTGGAGATCCGGGCCGTGGGCCGGTTCGGACGGGTGTTCCTGGCCGGCAGCGAGAGCGACGTGGCCAGCGCCCGGGAAGCGGCCATCGCCGGGCTGATGGGTGTCGAGGTGTTGGTATGAGAATCATCGGAGTCGCCGAAGTCGACGCCTGCGGTGCCGGCGGACGGCTGGTCCTCGGGCCGGACGACCTGCTGACGCCGCTGGCCAGGGACCGGGCCAACGAGCTCGGCGTGGTGATCGCCACCGGGGAGATGCCGGCCCCGGCGGTCGCCACCGGTCCCCGTCCCGGCCCCGAACCAGTTCGTCCCACCGGCGGGCGCTCCGCCGGGCCTCCCTCCCCCACGGGCCCGGCCGACCCGCCGGTGGGCGCTCTCTACCGCCGCGGTGCACCCGTCGTCGGCGACCACCTCCGCCCCGAAGTCGTGGCCGGCCTGGCCGCCCCGGTCGCCGCCGCTGTCCCCGCGCCCGGCCCCGCCCACCCTCCCCCGGGTCGGGCCGGGCGACGG
>JBFLYK010000059.1:0-38640 GCA_040756995.1 Actinomycetota bacterium
GGCCCCGAGCCCGGCGGCGGCCAGCAAGCCGGCGGCCGGCGCCAGCGCCAACAAGGCTCCGGCGGCCAAGCAGGCTGCGGGCTCCCAGACCAAGGCGCCGACGCCCGGAGCTCCGACCCCGGCCCCCGCCCCGTCGGGTGGTGGCGGAGTCGCCCCGGTCGACTCGAACTTCGGCGCCGCGCCCGCTCCGGGCGCCAAGGCCAACTACGCCTCGGACAAGGGCGTGACGGCCGACACGATCCGGATCGGGACGATCAACATGACGTCGGCCACCCGGAGCCTCGGCCCGGCCATCGCCGGCGTCCAGGAGCAGGGCCTCGACGCCGCGGTGAAGTACATCAACCGCAACGGCGGCGTGGCCGGCCGCAAGCTGCAGCTCGTCACCTGTGACGACGGCGGCGACATCGCCCGCGGCCGGGCCTGTTACGAGAAGCTGAAGGACAACGTCTTCGCCCTCGTCCCCTCGATCACGTGGCTCACCGATGTGATCCACGACCGGCTTCCCAAGGACAAGATCCCGTGGCTGTCCTGGGGCTGGTTCAAGAGCGAGTACGAGGACCCGTGGATGTTCCCCTGCCACGCCAACGGGATGCGTGAGGCCGCGGCGGTGGCCGACTGGGTGGCCAAGGTCATCAAGCCCAAGACCGCCGGCATCATGTACCTGAACGTGAGCGAGGACATCGCCGCTCGCGACGTGGCCACCAAGCAGCTCGAGAAGCACGGCATCAAGGTCGTCGAGACCGTGGCCCAGGAATGGGACTCGCCTGACGAGTCGCAGCACGTGCTGGCCATGCGGGCGGCCAACCCCGACTTCATCTTCTCCTTCTCCTGGCCGGCGCCGGTGGCGAAGTTCATGCACGACGCCAACGCCCAGAAGTGGGCCCCGAAGCTCGGCTACGCCGCCAACCACCTGACCGGCGACCCCGGCTACGGCCCGATCTTCGGTGACTACATCAAGGACAAGACCTACACGATCACCTCGTGGGGCGTCCCGACCGGTCCCGACCCCGAGAACGCCGAAGGCGGCAACACCCCTGAGCAGCAGGTCTTCCGGGACGAGCTGCTCCGGACCAACGGCCGGGAGTACCAGGGCCTGAAGTGGCGCTACGGCGGCCAGCACCACATCACGCAGTCCGGCTGGGTCTGCGTGAAGATCCTGGCCAAGGCGGCGGCCCAGCTCGGCGCCGACCTCACCCGGGAGGGCTTCAAGAACGTCCTCGAGTCGAAGGGGTGGGAATCCGGTATGGGCGTGACGCTCTACTGGCCGCCCAACAACCACAACGGCAACCCCTACTCCTTCAACCGGGAGTTCGTGTACAAGTGGACCGGCCACTCCGACGGTGGATGGGACCTGAAGCGGATCCGGCCTGACCCCGTCTACGACTGCGCCGGCGGAAACATCCCCGCTGACGCCAAGACCATCTGCAACAGCTAGCAGCAACGAGTCCGAGCATGTGATGGTGGCCGGCCCGGAGCGCCTGGGCCGGCCACTATCACGAAACAGCCAGAAAGAAAGCTTGATTTTTCCCGATCGAGGGAGGGTTTGTCGTGGTCGTCGGCGTCACGATGGCGGTGTTCCAATCGGCCGTCATCCTCGGAATCTTCTTGGGGACGGTCTACGCCATGATGGCCCTGGGCATCGTGGCCTCGTTCCGGATCAACCGGGTGGTGAACCTGGGCATCCCGGGCCTGGCGGTGTTCGGCGCCACGATCTACTTCCAGATGTCGAGTGTCTGGGGGGCGCCGATCCTGGTGGCGCTGGTCGGCGGCGTCCTCGTCGGCGCGCTGATGGGAGCGCTGCTGGGTGTCTGCAATCTGAAGATGGCGGACTGGCCCCGGGGCTTCGTCATGATCTTCACCCTGACCGTCACGCTGTTCCTCTTCGGTTGGTCGGACAAGATCCTGCCGCCGGTCCAGGTCGCCCCCTCGTCACCGTTCGGTGACAGCGGGGGCTTCAGGGTCGCCCTGACGTTCATCTCCAACCACCAGGTCGGCACGTTCATCACCTGCATCCTCGTGACGCTCCTGATGGGCTTCCTGGTGTCGAAGACCCGGATCGGCGTGTATGTGCGGGCCATCTACGACGACGGCGACTCGGCCGCCACGCTCGGCATCCCGCTCAGCTACTTCGTCGTCGGCGTGTGGGCCGCCGCCGGTGCACTGGCCGCGCTGGCCGGCATCCTGGTGAGCCCCCGGGTGACGCTCGACCCCTACCTGATCCTGTTCGTCAGCATCTGGGCTCTGGCCGGCTCCATCCTTGGTGGCCTCGAGTCGTTCGGCGTCGCCTTCGTCGGCAGCCTGCTGGTCGGGCTGTCCCAGAGCATCATCGGCGCCGGCGTCTTCGGCCGGCCCGGGCCGGGCCTCGAGAACCTCGGCGCCATCCTCGTGGTGGCCGTGGCGGTGTTCTACGCCGGCATCAAGCGGCGGGACATCGCCCACATCCAGACATGACCTCGCCCGTCCACCACAGGCTGCCCGGCAATGAGTTGTTCAGCGTGAAGGAGCTGTGATGATCGGAATCCGACGCAACGGAGGCGCCGCCGTCGCCGAGGTCGACGGCGAGGTCGCTCCGAGCGAAGCCCCGGCAGAGCCGAAGAAGGCCCGGCTGTCGGCGCCGTCGACGCGGCTGATCCTCCCGGTCGCCGTTCTGGCGCTCGGCCTGGCCGGTGAATTCGTGCTGGCCAACCACCTGACCTACGCCGCGTCCACGGCCCTGTGCTACGGCCTCGTGGGCCTGGGTCTCTACCTGCCCCTGGCGGCGCTGCGGGAGCTGCCGCTCAACGGCGCCGCCCTGGCCGGCATCTCGGCCTACTTCTTCACTCACCACGCCAGCGGCGGCTCGGGTGGCAAGACGCTGCTCGGCATCCTGGTGGGCGTCGGGCTGTGCACGCTGGTCTCGATGGCCGGCGGCCTGGCGTCGCTGGTGGTCACCGGTCTCTACTTCTCGGTGGCGTCGCTGGTCATCCAGATCGGCATCGAGAAGGTCGTCTTCTCGATGGGTTGGCTGACCGGTGGTGCGTCGGGCCGCGGTGTGTCCCAGCCCGACGAACTGCGCCTGACGTTCGGTAGCTGGGAGTGGGGCCTCTCCCGGGAGTTCTTCACCACCACACGGCTGGTGTTCCTCATCACCGGGCTCACTTGCCTGGTCGTCACGCTCGCCGTGTGGCGGATCAAGCGGTCGCGGGCGCTGTGCAACTGGGTGATGACCGGCCACCAGCCCGAAGGAGCCGACGCGGTGGGGATCCGCCGGTGGGCCCAGAAGCTCATGATCTTCGGTCTGTCCGGCATGCTCATCGGCATCGCCGGCGTGCTCTTCGCCTTCGTCAACGGCACGCCGCCCCCGCCGCCGCAGTTCAACGTGATCTGGTCGGTGATCTTCCTGGCCATCCCGATCGCCTCGGGTATGCGCACGACCTCCGCCCTCTGGGCGGTAGCGGCCGTCTTCACCGCTCTCCCGGTCATCCTCGAGAGCCACCGCATCAACCCCAACCTGCTGTCGGGGAGCATCCTGCTGGTGGCCCTGGTCGTCTCCCAGAGCCAGGAGGCGATCCTGAACCGGCTCCGCAACCTGCGGCGGGAGCCGGAGATCATCGAGGAGATCGCCCTCGAGGAGGGCCACCAGGCCGTCCAGGAGATCCAGGAGAAGCCGGTGCTGGCCACGGCGCCCGCCGTGGTCAAGGAGGTCGACCTCCGGGCGCCGAAGCAGGCTCGGGCCCTGGTCGGTACCGACATCGGCGTGACCTTCGGTGGGGTCAAGGCCGTCGACAGCGTCAACGTCCGGGTCGGCCCCGGCCAGCGGGTGGCCATCGTGGGCGCCAACGGTGCCGGCAAGACGACGCTGTTCAACGCCCTCACCGGGTTCGTCCCGCTGGCCAAGGGGACGGTGCAGCTGGGTGACACCGACATCACGAACGTCCCGGCCTACTCCCGGATCCGCCAGGGCATCGGCCGGACGTTCCAGCTGCCCCGGCTGGCCGACATCCTCACCGTCCGGCAGAACGTCCTGGCCGGCCAGGCCCAGTCCGACGACCTCGTGCCCCGGGCCGAGTGGCTGATGGAACGGTTCGGGATCGCCGCCCTGGCCGACATCCCGATCCAGGTCGTTCCCTTCGGGACCCGCCGGAAGGTCGAGATCGTGCGGGCGCTGGCCCGCCGGCCCGAGGTCCTGCTGATCGACGAGCCCGTCTCGGGTCTCGAGGACGAGGAGGTGTCCGAACTCGTCGAGGTCCTGCTCGAGCTGCAGGCCGCCGAGGGCTGGGGCCTGCTGGCCATCGAGCACGACCTGCGGTTCGTCAACGACATCGCCGAGCAGATGATGGTGATGGTCGACGGTGTGGTCCTCACCGAGGGCGCCATCGCCGACGTCCTCGCCGATGAGAGAGTTCGCCAGGTCTACCTCGGAGAGGTGGTGACGGTCTGATGGCTGCCACGCTGGAAAACAACCCGGCCGGGCCGGCCGCCGCCCCGGAGGGGACGGGCCTCGAGGTCCGTGACCTCAAGGTCTTCCACGGCGTCGTCCCCGCGGTGCGGGGCGTCGACCTGGAAGTCAAGCCGGGGCAGATCCTCGGCATCGTCGGGCCCAACGGCGCCGGCAAGACCTCGCTGCTGTCCGGCATCTGCGGAACCAAGAAGACGTCGGGCGGCACCGTCCTGCTCGACGGCGAGGACATCTCCCGCTGGCCCGCCTACCGGCGGGGCCAGGCCGGCGTGGTCATGGTCAACGAACGGCGCCGGGTGTTCCCGTCGCTGTCGGTCCGTGAGAACCTCGCCGCCGGCGGGTGGGGGCTCGACAAGGCCGAGGTGGAGGCCCGGACGGAACAGATGCTCGACCTGTTCCCCCGGCTCCGGGAACGGGAGACGGTGCCGTCGTTCCGGCTGTCGGGCGGCGAGCAGCGCATGGTGTCGATCGCCCGGGCGCTCATGACCGGCGCCCGCTGCCTCCTGCTCGACGAGCTGTCGCTCGGTCTGGCGCCCCGCATCGTGGCCCAGCTCACCGAGGTCGTCCGGCAGCTGGCCGACGAGGGCCGCATGATCGTGCTGGTGGAGCAGTACGTGGGTGTGCTCCTCCAGCTGGCCGACCACGTCTCGATTCTCGAGCGGGGCCGGGTCAAGTTCCACGGCCAGACCCACGAAACCGCGCTGTGGCTCGAGGAGCACGGCTACCTCAAGCACACTGACGTGAGCGCCGTCGAGAAGAGCATCGCCGTACACCAGACCCAGAACAACTGAAGCAGATACCTTCCAGGGGGAGGACGGAACATGAAGGCTTCGCAGCGACTTGGGCGATGGGGGCTCGTGCTGCTGCTGGGCGGAACGGTCGGGGGCTTCGGCCTCGTAGCGCCGGCACACGCCGAAGACCCTGAACCCGAAACGATCAGCATCGACTCCGGAAGCAGTGGCGCAGAAGGCGAGAACTGCGTCAACAGCTTCGTGAGCCGCGGCCGGGCGGTCGTGGCCGGTCCGAGCTACGAGATCCCGTTCCGCAGCGTCGGCGGCGGGCCGTACGTCGAGAACGAGATCAACTCCTCACCGAAGACGTTCAGCTTCGCCAGCAACGCCTACGAGGGCTGGATCGGCGACATCGTGCTCGGCACGTCGGGCGTCTATCCCAAGAACATCTCCTCGGCCGTGGCCCACTACCCGCCGGTTCCCGGCTCCCACGGCACGAGCGCCGACATCGTGTTCGGCCCGTTCGCCCGCACCCAGGCCGTGGCCAAGCCGTGGGACTCCTTCAGCAAGGCCCAGGCCTTCGGCCACGACAAGAACGGGGGTGAGGCCCTGTTCGGCCCGTCCACCGCTCAGAGCCAGACGAGCTTTGACGGGAAGATCCTGAAGGGCGTCGACCAGGTCGTCGGCTACGACCTGAAGCTCGGCCCGGTCAGCATCAAGCAGATGCACTCGGTCCTCAACTACGAGACCGACGGCACCGAGGCCGGCACCAAGGCGACGTGGAAGCTGGAGTTCTCCGGTGTCGGCGGTGACAACAGCAAGGTGTACACCATCACGCCCGACGGGTTCGCTCCCCAGGGCGGGTCGCCCCAGCCGGGTTCGGCGGGCATGAAGCAGTTCAACGACGGCGCCAAGGCGTTTGCCGACGCCCTCGAGCAGGCCGGGATCAGCCGGCCGGAGATGAAGGTCGCCCCGGCCAAGGTCGAGGTGCGGGGCCCCGGCGAGCTGTACGTGTCCGTGGCCGCCCTCGAGCTCCGCAACGCCGTCGTCGGCGCCAAGAACACCACGGGCCACGCCCAGGGCTGGCTGTTCGGCTACAACGAGCGCTACCTCCGGATGGAGCTCGGCAGCTGCTTCGCCGACATCAGCACGGAGAAGCACGAGTTCGTCGACACGCCGACGAAGATGCAGGAGTACGGCCCGTTCAAGTTCCCGGACCCGAACCCGCAGGGCTACGGCGGCCCGAAGTCGACCACCCCGGTCCCGGCGCCGGCCGTGACGAAGGTCACCCCGGTCAGGACGACGCCGGTGCCCACGCCGGTCGCGACCGCCGCCGCGGCTGTCGGTGGACGACCCCTCAACGTCGCCTGGGCCAGCGGCGTGAGCTAGACAGCACCCCATGAGGGTGCACCGGCTCAGTCGGTTGATGGCGGTGGCGGCGATGGCTGCCACCGCCATCGTCGTGGGCGCCCCGGCGGCCGGCGCCCATCCCCGCCTGCTGACCGCCGACCCGGAGCCGTCGACGGTGGCTCCCGGGCCCCGCGACTCCATCACGGTCCGGTTCGACGAAGACGTGCAATGGGAGTTCTCGACGATCGACGTCGAGGACACCAAGGGCCGCTCCGTCAAAGGTGCCGGGCCGGTCCGGGCCGCCGGCAAGGAAGCGGTGGTTCCCCTCTCCCCGGAGGCCAGCGGACCGCTGCGGGTCAACTGGCGCATCGTCGGCTTCGACGCCCACCCGATCATCGGCGCCTACGTGTTCGGCATCCGCGGCACCGGTGCCGGTGACGGGCAGGCCGACCTCGACAGCACCATCCGGCAGCTGGCCGGCAGCCTCGGCGAGGGCCGCATCGGCTCCGACGGTCTGAACTGGGCCATCCGGGGTGGCCGCTCGCTGGAGATCGCCATCCTCTACGTCGTGCTCGGGCTCCTGCTGCTGCGGGTGTTCGTCCTCCGGCGGGGGGCGCCGGACGCCGTCGGTCCCGGAGCGGCGACGGCGCTGGCGCTGGGGCCCGACCGGGCCTACCGGATGATGCGGACCCTCGGTATCGCCGCCGCCGTGGTCATGCCCCTGCTGTTCGCCCTCTACGTCGCCCGCCTCGACTCGGCCGTCGGCGACGTGGCCGTCGGGGATGCGCTGTTCTCCTCGCTCGGCGAGACGTGGACGCTCAAGACGCTCCTGTGGATCGCCATCGTCGCCGCCTCCATCTACGGTCTCCGCCGCCACCCCGCCGGCAGCCGCCAGCACGACCTGCTGCTGCTCAGCCTGGCGGCCGGCGTCGCCATCGCCTTCGGGTTCAACACCCACGCCAACGGGATCTCCCCCAACCTCGTCTGGCTGCCGATGATGTTCGGCCACCTCATGGTCACCGCCTTCTGGGCCGGCGGCCTGGTCGCCCTCCTGCTGATCGTGTTTCCCAGCAACGACCCGGGCCGCATCTGGCCGGCGGTGAGCCGCTTCTCCAACATCATGACCGTGACCCTGGGCCTCGTGGTCCTGTCCGGGGTGGTCATGCTCGTCCGCCTCCTGTCGGGCAACGTCAAGGGCATGTGGTGCTCCGACTTCGGCGTCGTGGCCGGGTTCAAGATGGCCGTCGTCGGCATCGCCATCGTCATCGGGGCCATCAACAACCGGGTCGTCGCCTACCAGAAGCGGTCGCTGGTCGCCCCCATCAACAAGTTCCGGCCCCGCAAGGAGCGCTCCATTGCCTCGCTGCGCCGCCTCATCGCTTTCGAAGCCGTCCTCCTCGGATCCGCCGTCCTCCTCTCCGGCGCCCTGGGCGAGACGCAGCTTCCATCCGTCTTCAAGGGGCACTTCTTCCCCCTGGACCTCCAGGAGACCGTCCGTCCGGGCCTGTTCGGCTCCGGTTGCCAGTAAGGCGATGCGCGGTCGACCGGGCCCGTTGGCTCTCCTCGCCGTCGCGGCCATGCTCAGTCTCGCCGCCTGCGACGGCGGCTCGGACCAGCCGTCGGCTCCGGAGGTGGCGGGACCCGCCGCTCCCCGCGCCGCGGCGTTCCGGGTCGTCTACCGGATCGACGACACGGCGGGGCCCGAGGCGCAGGTCGCCACCGACGTCCTCCAGGTCGCCCATCCCTGGAACAGCCGCCTGGAGCACCGGGAAGGTCCGCCGCCCGGCGGTGCGGTCCTGTCGTCGACGGTGCTGAACCAGCGCTTCACGTTCAACACCGCCCAGGGCTCGACCGGTTTCGCCACCCGCCGCATCCCCGGCGGCCTGGCCTCGGCGCCCTCACCGGAGGTGCTCGAGGCGGCCGCCGCCGTCGGACTGGTCGACCGGATGGGCGAGAGCACGGTGGCCGCTGAGGCCTGCACCCGGTGGGCGTACCGGAGCGTCAACAAGGTCCTGGCCAAACCGACCGCCGAAGAGGCGGTCGAAGCCTGCATCACCTCCGACGGCATCCCGCTCCGGGAGGCGATCACGTTGCGGGGCAAGCTGGTCCGGGTGGCGGAAGCCGTCCAGGTCGACCGTAACCCGCCGGTCACCGCCGACACGTTCCAGTCCGAGGTCGACCCCGGGAACGACGGAGGGCCGGCGCTGCTCGAGAGCGACCAGCTGGTCACCGAAGGCCGCCAGACCGGCAAGGACATCGTGAAGCTGGCCGTCCCGAAGGGCTTCCGGGCCTCCCGCCAGGTCACCGTGAACCGCCAGCCCGGGCCCGGTGCGCCGCCGGTCGCCCTCTACGTCCAGGGCTTCGAAGCCGGCTCCGACCTCATCGCCACCGAACAGATCACGACGCCCGGCAACCCGCCGTGGCCGGCCGACGAAGGACAAGCGGTCGAGCTCGGGGAGAAGCGCCGCGGCCGGATCGTCTACCGGACGGGTTGGGCGGAGGTGCGCGTCACCGTCGACGGCAAGGCGGTCCGGGTCACCGCGTCCCGACCGGTTCTGGCGCTGGCGGTGGCCCGCACCCTCACGGTCTGACCCGCTCGTCGGCCGCGTCGAGGTCGAGCACCTGGTCCTCCTCGTCCAGCCCGTCGAGGCCGAGGTCGGCGTCGGGATCGGGTTCGCCGCCGTCGGTCTCCTCCGCCTCGTCGGGCAGGCCGAAGACGCCGCCCGGCACCATGCTCGACTCCGGGAAGCGGGCCCAGACCACCAACCCGCCGCCGGTGCGGGACTCGACGCCCACCGTGCCGCCCAGCGTCCAGACGAACTGGGAGACGATCCACATGCCGAGCCCCCACGAACGCTTGGGGCCGAAGCCGGCGAACTTCTCGAAGGCCCGGGTGGCCAGCTCCGGGGGGATACCGGATCCGCGGTCGAGGATCGCCAGCTCAACCATCTTCCCCTGGGTGCGGCGGACCCGGACCTCGAGCGGCGTGTCCGGCGGCGAGTGGCGGAACGAGTTCTCCAGCAGGTTGGCCACGATCCGTTGGAGCTTCTGGCTGTCGGTGCGCAGGACGTTGAGGCCGGGCTCGATGTCGAGCACCAGCCGCTCGTGGGGAATGGCCGCCGCCGCCCCGGCGGTCCAGATGAGCTCGGGGACGTAGACGTCGACGAGGTCGAGCTGGCGCTCGATGGCCAGCGACTCGGTGACCGCCACCTCCCGCACCTCGGCCAGCATCGACCCGAGGTGACGGGCGTGGCTCTGCATGAGCTCGAGGATGGCGTCGCGCTCCGCCGGTGAGGCGGAGACGGCGTCGCGGGTGAGCGCCCGGGCCAGGGCCTCCATGGAGGCGATCGGCGTGCGGAAGTCGTGGGCGATGGCGTGGAGGAAGTCCTTCCGGGCCTCGTCGATGGTCTCGAGGCGCTCCCGGAGGCGGCGGTCCTCGGCGGAACGGCGCTCCAGGGCCGCCGATTCGGCCTCGGCCTCCGCCCGGCGGCGCCGGGCCTGGTCGACCAGGTTGGACAGCATGCCGACCATCACGGCCCCCACGAAGAGGTGGGCGGTCCACCACAGCGCCGAGCGGGCCCGCTGGACACCGGACAGGGCCGGCTCGGGCACCAGGGCGATGACGGCCACGACGCCGGCGGCGGCGATCCCGGTGACCACGAGCGCCCGCCGGAGGTCGAAGCGGATGGCGGCGGCCATCACGTCGAGCAGGGCGAGGGGCACCAGCGGGCTGTGCGACGCCCCGGTGACGGCGGCGAAGAGAAGGATCAGACCGGTGTCCAGCGCGGTGGTGACGTACGGCGCCCAGCCGGCGATCCCGCCCCGCCGGGCGGCCCGGGTGAACACCAGGGCGGTGATCCAGGCGTAGAGCGAAAAGACGGCCGCCACGGCGAATCCGCCCCGCCGGTAGAACTCGAAGTCGTCCCCGCCGACGCCGGTGAGCACGAGGCAGTAGACCGACACCACCACCCGGACGCGGGCGATGAACACCTCGGCGCTGGCCCGGTTGTCGTCGGGCAGCCGCGAATCCGCGATGTCGGCAGGCCACGGCACCATCACTCCATGTGACCACCCTCGGCTCAGCCAGTCCAAAACCATGATGGGCCAATCCTGGCCCTACCGGGTCAGGCCCCGGTACCTTGGCTCAGATGCGGGTGAAGTTCCTGACAGCCCTGGTTGTGGTGCTGGCCGTGGCGGGTTGCGGCGGCGGCGGCGACAGCGACTCGGCGGCGCTCACGACCTCGGAGCGCCGGTACTGCGAGCTGGTGAAGCAGTTCGGCTCCCGGATGCCCGACGTCCCCCGGGACGCCGAACCCGAGCTGTTCACGGCTCGCATGAGCGACGCCCTGGCCAAGAACACGGAGTACTTCGACGAGCTGGTGAAGGTCGCCCCCGACGAGATCAAGAAAGATGTCGAAAAGGCGATCACGACCCTGCAGCGGGCCGCCGGCGGCGACATCGCCGCCTACGAAGGCCTTGACCTGACCAAGGCCGACCAGTGGGAAGAAGACCACTGCAACCGCTGACGCCCTAGACCATCTCCTCGTCGCCCAGGTAGGCGGCGATCACCCGAGGGTCGCTCTGCACTTCGGCGGGGCGACCCTCGGCGATCTTCTTCCCGAAGTCGAGCACCATGACCCGGTCGGCGATGTCCATGACCAGGCCCATGTCGTGCTCGACCAGCAGGATGGCGATACCCAGCTCCTCCCGGATGTCGAGGATGAACCGGGCCATGTCCTCGGTCTCCTCGAGGTTCATGCCGGCCACGGGTTCGTCGAGCAGCAGCAGCTCGGGGTCCATGGCCAGCGCCCGGGCCAGCTCGACGCGCTTCTGGATGCCGTAGGGGATGACGCTGACCGGGTGCTTGCGCCACCGCTCGATCTCCAGGAAGTCGATGATCTCCTCGACCTTCTCCCGGTTGGCCAGCTCCTCCCGGCGGGCCGGACCGAACCACACCGCGCCGGCCAACCACGACCGATGCATGCGGACGTGGCGGCCCAGCAGGATGTTGTCGAGGACCGTCAGGTGGGCGAACAGCTCAATGTTCTGGAAGGTGCGGGCGATGCCGAGCTTCGCCACCTGGTCGGGCCGGAGACCCATGATCGACTGGCCCTTCCAGCGGATGTCGCCGGCCTTCGGCCGGTAGACCTGGTTGAGGCAGTTGAAGATCGACGTCTTGCCGGCGCCGTTGGGCCCGATGACGGCGAAGAGTTCCCCGGCCCCGATCTCGAAGCTGACGTCGTCGAGGGCGGTCACACCCTGGAAGACGAGGCGGATCTGGTCGACCTCGAGGAGGGCGCTCACGACAGCCACCGCTTGCGCCGCTTGTAGTGCTTGACCTCCCGGAAGCTCTTGCGGGTCCCGGCGGCACCGAGGCCGAGGTAGAACTCCTTCACGTCCTCGTCCTTGAGCAGCTTCTCGGCCGGCCCGTCGAGGACGATCCGGCCGGTCTCCATCACGTAGCCGTGATGGGCGATCGACAGCGCCATGCGGGCGTTCTGCTCGATGAGCAGGACGGCCGTTCCCTGCTTGTTGACCTCGACGAGGATGTCCCGGATGGTCTGCACCAGCTTGGGGGCCAGGCCGAGCGACGGCTCGTCGAGGATCAGCAGCTTGGGGCTGGCCATCAGCGCCCGGCCGATGGCCAGCATCTGCTGCTCCCCGCCGGAGAGATACCCGGCGGTCCGGTGAAGACGTTCCTTCAGGGCAGGAAACAGCCCCATGACCCGGTCGAGGGCGGCGTCGATCCGGGCCTTGTCCTTCACGGTGTGCGCCCCGGTCATGAGGTTCTCGTGCACGGTCATCTCGGCGAAGATCCGCCGCCCTTCGAGGACCTGCGTGATACCGGCGGCGACGATGTCGGGCGGGTCGAGCTCGTTCAGCTTCCGGCCCTCGAACGTCACCGTCCCCTTGGTGATCTCGCCCTCGTGGACGTCGAGCAGCCCGCCGATGGCCCGGAGGGTGGTCGTTTTCCCGGCACCGTTGGTGCCGAGCAGAGTGACGATCTTCCCCTCCGGGACCGACAGCGAGATGCCGCGCAGCACGAGGAGCGTCTCGTTGTAGACGACCTCGAGGTTGGCGAGTTCGAGCACGGCGGAAGCGGGCCTAGGCGGCCGGCTTGTAGCAGGGGCCCTTGAAGTCGTACGACTTCGCCACCTCGGAGGCGAAGGGCCCCTTGAGCAGCTTGTTGCCGGTCGACCCGACACCGATCGGCCCCTCCTTGAACTCGGCCAGGGTGGGCTTGAAGATGTACGACTCCCGCACGACGTAGCTGTTGGGATCACCCTTCCAGCTCTGCGAGGGAGCGAGGCCCTTGAAGTCGACCTTGTCGAGCTCGAAGGCGGCCTTCACCACGCCTTCCCGGGTGAGGTCCTTGTTGTCGGCCGCCTTGCGGAGGATCGCCTCGGTCACCTGCGCCTCGGTCCAGCCGTAGACGTAGGCGTCGGAGGCCAGCGCCTTGGCGTCGTACGCCTTGATGGCGTCGACCATCTCGGACATCCCCGGCACGTCGGTGCCGAGCTGGACGGTGTAGGCCGACAGGTAGAACGAGGAGTCGATCAGGTTCTTGACGTCGCCCTTCAGCAGCGCCGGGTTGTAGCTCGGGGTGGCGCCGACCCACTTGCCCTTGAAGCCCTTGGCCGCCGCCTGGCCCATCAGCTGGGCCTGCGTCGCCGGGTTGACGAGCGTCCAGACGACGTCGGCGCCGGAGGAGGCGATGGCCGACACGGCACCGGAGTTGTCGGGGTTCGGGGTGGTCGGCGACGGCGGCGTGACCTTGCCGTCTCCGTCGTAGGCCAGTGTCAGCCCGGCCTTTTCGATGGCGTACTTGGCGCCGGCGGCCGAGTCGTGGCCCGCCTCATTGGGGAGGGTGACCACCGCCACCTTCTTGGCCTTGAGCTCGTCCTTCATGTACTCGACGGCGTTCATGGCCTCGAAGCAGTAGGTGGTGTACGCCTCGAACACGTTCTTCCCGAAGGTCGGGTCGGCCCAGCCGGAGTACCAGCTGAGCGGAATGGCGATGATGTCCTCGGCCTCGAGCTCCGCCTTGATGGCCGCCGTCTGCGGCGAGCCGGTCGACTGGCTCAATATCAGGACGCCGTTGGCGTCCTGGCCCTTCATCGATTGGAAGAGCTGCCGGTGCGTGGCGACGTCGTACTTGTTGTCCTGGATGTTCAGCTTGACCTGGCGCCCGGCGATCCCGCCGGCCTTGTTCACCTTGTCCCAGTACACCTGCTGGGCCAGCACGATGTCCTTGACGAGGACCGAGAAGGGGCCGGACAGGTCGGCCAGCAACCCCACCCGGATCGTGGAGTCGTCGGCGCCGTAGTTGGTCTTGATCGCGGCGGCCTCGCCGTTCTCGGTGGCCCCTCCGCTCTCCGACTTGTCGTCGTCGCCGCAGGCCACGGTGACGAGCGCCAGCACCGTGAGCAGGATCCCGGCCACCCCTCGCTTGGTTCGTAGATTCATCGGTCCTCCTTTGTCAATACGTGAAGGGCCAACCCTTCCAGTAGGCCCGGATCCGCACCCAGATGCCGTAGAGGCCGAGCGGCTCGGCCAGCATGAAGACAACCAGCAGCACGCCGTAGAACAGTTGGTTGAACTGGAAGATGGACAGTCCGTTGCCCGTCGGCGACAGCGAGATGAGCCCGAAATCCGTGCCTTGCGAGACGATGAAGTCGGCGATGCCGTGGAAGATCCCCGTCCCCGCCGCCTTCTGGCTGAGCAGCTCGGTGAGTTCTCTGATCACCTGTTCGGAGGCGACGACGAAGGCCGCGCCGAGCAGCGTGCCGGTGATGGTGCCGGCGCCGCCGATGATGAGGATGGCCACGAATTCGATGGACACCGCCAGATTCCAGGCGTCGGGCGTCAGCGTCTGGACCACGGCGCCGAGCAGCGCTCCCGCCACGCCGGCGTAGAACGAGGACAGACCGAAGGCGATGAGCTTGTAGCGGGCCTCGGCGACGCCCATCACCTCGGCGGCGATGTCGCGATCCCGGATGGAGGCCAGGGCCCGCCCCACCCGGGTCCGGGCGATGTTGCGGGCGGCGAAGGCCAGCAGGGTCGTGAGGACGAGAAGGGCCAGCACCTGCTTCTGGATACCGGTGACGTTCACCCCGAACCAGGTGCCGCTGTTGGTGAGGTCGAGGAGCGGCTGTTCCTCCTTCCAGAGGCGCAGGTCGAGCTTCGGCCACTCCCGCCCGACGCCGGGGCTGCCGCAGATGTCCTTCAGGTTGTTGAACAGGTGGGAACCCAGGAACACCAGCCCGAGCGTCACGATCGCCAGGTACAGGCCGCGGAGGCGGACGGCGACCGGAGACACGGCGATGCCGAACAGCGCGGCGACGATTCCGGCCGCCGGCAGCCAGATCCATATCGGCAGGCCGAGCCCCCACAGTTCAGGAGTGCCCTTGGCGCCGAGCACCACGGCGGTGTAGGCGCCGATGCCCATGAAGAAGGCGTGGCCCAGCGACACCTGGCCGCCCAGGCCGATGAGGATGTTGAGGCCGAGCGCGCCGATGGCGAAGATCAGGACCTCGGCCAGCACCAGACCCCATTCCGACGTCCCGAGATAGCGGACGAACGGCAGCTTGCCGAGCACGGCCAGGACGGCCCCGACGCCGAGGCACACCATGGCCACCTTCTGGGTGGTCGACGGGAACAGCGCCGTATCGGCGGCGTACGTCGTGCGGAGCAGGGGGCGGCGCCTCATACGCGGCGTACTTCCGGGGTGCCGAACAGCCCGTAGGGCCGGATCAGCAGCCCGACGAGCATGACGGCGTACGGAACGACGCTCTGGAATCCGATCCCCAGCGTGTCCGAGTAGGGCCCGAGGTACACCGCCGCCAGCACCTCGAGCGCCCCGATGATGAACCCGCCCACGATGGCGCCCTTGATCGAGTCAAGCCCGCCCAGGATCACGGCCGGGAAGGCCCGGAGGGCGAACAGCGCCGTGCCCGATTCGAGGTTCCCCGAACCGCGGGGATAGATGGCGGCGAAGATCCCGGCGATGGTGGCCAGCACCGCGCCGATGGCCCAGGCGGTGGCGAAGATGCGCCCGACCCGGACGCCCTGAGCCATCGCCGCCTCCTGGTCGAAGGCGGTGGCCCGCATGGCGATGCCCGTCCGGGTGCGGAGGAAGGCGCCGATGGCCAGAAAGGCCAGGAAGGCCACCGTGGTCGAGATGATCTGGGTGTGCGGGAGGTTCACGCCGCCCAGTTCGAACCCGTCAGTGCCGAAAGGATTGTTGAGCGGCCGGCCCTGGCCGAGGAAGTCATCGAGGATGCTCCGCAGCGTGATGTCGATCCCGAGGGTGATGATGGCCACCGAGAACAGCGGCTCGCCGATCATCGGCCGGATCGCCACCCGCTCGAGGACGAGCCCGAACACGGCGGCGAAACCGAGGGCGAGCGCCACCGAGAGCGACCACTGCAGCCAGTCGGGCCCGCCCGTCCAGCGCCCCGGGATGTCGCGCTCGACGGCCAGCGTGGCGACGAAATAGGCGCCGACCGAGGCGATGGCGCCGTGGGCGAAGTTCACCACCTGCGTCGCCTTGAAGATGATGACGAACCCCAGGGCCAGGAGCGCGTAGAGGGCCCCCAGGGCGAAGCCGTCCCAGAGGGTGCCGAAGAGCTTGGTGAAGTCCACGGTTGACCCGCGCTAACCGGACTTGTACATCGAATCGATGAGGTCGGCGAAGGCCGACTCCATCGCCTTGCGCTTCAGTTTCTGGGTCGCGGTCAGCTCGCCGTCCTCATGGTCGAGCTCCTTGGGGAGCAGCCGGAACTTACGAATGTTCTCCACCCGGGCGAACTTCTGGTTCGTCCGATTGACCTCTTCTTGGATCAGCTCGATGACCTCCGGCTTCTCGGTGAGGTCCCGGTATGTCGTGTAGGAGAGGTTGCGCCGCAAGGCCCAGTTGCCGACGGTGTCCAGCTCGATGCTGATCAAGGCGGTGAGGTAGTTCCGCCGTTCGCCGATAACCATCGCCTCTTTGATGTAGGGCGAGGTCTTCAGGTCGTTCTCGATCTCCGACGGGGAGATGTTCTTGCCGCCGGCGGTGATGATGATGTGCTTGATCCGGTCGACGATCTTGACGTGGGTGCCGTCGACCCACTCGCCGACGTCGCCGGTCTTCAGCCACCCGTCGTCGGTGAACGTCTCCTTGGTCTGCTCGGGCTTGCGCCAGTAGCCGGCGAAGTTGCCCGGGTGCTTCGTCTGGATCTCGCCGGTTTCCTCGTGGATACGGAACCCGATGCCCGGGTGGGGCTCGCCGACCGTGCCGAGCTTCATCCGGCCGGGGATGTTCCACGTGGCGACGGCCGTGTTCTCCGTCATTCCGTAGCCCTCGAAGACCGGAACGCCCAGCCCGATGAAGAACTCCAGCACCTCGGGGGCGATGGCCGCCGCACCCGAAGCGGCGTACCGGCACCGACGCAGGCCGATCCGTTCCAGCATGGCCCGGGAGACGAGCAGCCAGCTCACGGCGTAGAGCAGCCGGGATCCGAGGGTGTGTTCGCCGCCGTTGGCGCACTTGGCCGCTCCCACCTTGGCGTTGAGACGGAGCCCGAGCCGGAAGAACTTCCGCTTCAGCCAGGTGGCGTTCTCGCCCTTGATGAGGGCGGCGGCGTGCAGCTTCTCCCAGATGCGCGGCACGGCGAAGAACAGCGTCGGCTGCACCTCTCGCAGGTTCTCGAACACGGTGTCGATGGACTCCGCGAAGTGGAGCGCGGTGCCGCAGGCGACGAGATGCCAGGTTGAGAACAACCGCTCGGCGGCGTGGCACAGCGGCAGGTAGGTCAGGATCAGATCGTCCGGGCCCGGCAGCCGACCGCCCGGCATCCGGTCGGCGCGACGGATCAGCTTCTCGATGCAGTAGGCGATGTTGGCGTTGGTCAGCATCGCCCCCTTGGGCGGCCCGGTGGTGCCCGACGTGTAGACCAGGGTGGCGACGTCGTCGGGTTGGGCGGCGGCCAGTCGCTCTTCAACCGCCGTCGGGCACTCGGCCCGGTGCCGGCGCCCGAGATCGAGGAAGGCGTCCCAGCTGATCAGCCGGGGATCGTCGTAGGCGCGGACGCCCCTCGGCTCGACATAGATGATGTGCCGCAGTTCCGTCAGCTTGGCGGCGTCGACCTGGAGGACCTTGTCGACCTGCTCCTGGTCCTCGGCCAGGTGCACCCGGGCCCCGCTGTCGGTGAGCGCATACTCGACTTCGGCCGTCGGGTTCGTGGGATACAGACCGACTGTGACGGCGCGCACAGAGACGGCGGCCAGGTCGAGCAGCACCCACTCCGGCCGGTCCTCGCTGTGGATGCTGACCCGGTCGCCGGTGTCGACGCCGAGGGCCAGCAGGCCGTGGGCGGCGTCGAGCACGCTGTCCCACAGCTGGGCCCACGTGATGTCCTGCCAGATGCCGAAGTCCTTGTGGCGCATGGCCACCCGGCCCGGAATCTGCTCCGCCCACCGTTGCGCCAGCGCGGCGATGGACGGCGCTCTCTCGCCTGCCCGGACGTCAGCCGCCACTGTGGTGGTCACCGATCCCTCCTCCCCTTCGGACCGATGCGTTTGGGCAACACTATCGCTGACCCGACCGGGTCAGTGGTTGGCCCGAGAAGCGGTTGCCCGAAATGGACGCTACCTGCTCAGATGCACCAACGACGAGGGGGGCGAGCATGACGGCGACTGAAGAGCGGATCACGTTCTGCCGGATCTGTGAGGCCTGCTGCGGGATGGTGGCCACACTCGAGGGTGGCCGGGTCACCAAGTTGCGGGCCGACAAGGAGAACCCGTTCTCCGACGGCTACATCTGCCCCAAGGGGCCGGCCTACCTGGAAGTGCACAACGATCCCGACCGGGTGCTGCAGCCCCTCAAGCGCCAGCCCGACGGCACGTTCACCCCGGTGCCGTGGGACGAGGCCCTCGACGACATCGCCGGCCGGCTCCGAGCGCTGCTCGACACCCACGGCAGCGACTCCGTCGGCTGGTACGTCGGCAACCAGATCGCCTTCAACTACTCGGCGTTCTTCTGGATCCTCGGGTTCATGGCCGCCATCAAGTCGCCGCACTTCTACGCCGCGGCATCGGTCGACATCAACAACCGGTGGGCGGCCAGCGCCGTGCTCTACGGCCATCCGCTGACGAACCCGATCCCCGACCTCGAGGGGAGCGACTTCCTGTTCCTCGTCGGGACGAACCCGTTCGTCTCCCACGGCAGCATGTGGACCGTCCCCCGCATCCGGGAGCGGCTCCTGGCGATGCAGAAGCGGGGCGGGCGGGTCATCGTGGTCGACCCGCGCCGCACCGAGACGGCCGAGGCCTTCGAGCACCTCCCCATCCGCCCCGACGGCGACGCCTGGCTGCTGGCCTCGATGCTCCATGTGATCTTCGCCGAGGGGCTGGCCGACGAGGCGGCGCTGGCGGCCCAGACCACCGGCGTCGACGTCCTCCGCCGGTTCGTGGCGGCTTTCCCGCCGGAAGCCACCGAAGCCCGCACCGGGATTCCGGCGGACCAGGTGCGCCAGCTGGCCCGCGACGCCGCCGGGGCCAAAGCGGCGGCCTTCTTCGGCCGCTGCGGCGCTTCGCTCGGCCGCCACTCCACCCTGGTCGTCTACCTGCTCGACGCCCTGACGCTCGTCACCGGCAACTTCGACCGTCCCGGCGGGCTGGTCTTCGGCCGGCCGATGATCTCGTCCGAGAAGATCGCCCACCAGTTCAAACTCGACACCTTCGGCCGCCGCCGGTCGCGGGTCGGCGGTTTCCCCGACCTCCTCGGCACGGTGCCGATCGCCGTCATCCCCAAGGAGATCACCACTCCGGGCTCCGGCCAGTTGCGGGCCCTGCTGATCTCGGCCGGGAACCCGGTGACCTCGGCGCCGAACCGGGCCGAGTGGGAGGACGCCCTGCCCAAGCTGGATCTCCTGGTGTCGATGGACTTCTACGTCACGGAGACGAACCGCCACGCCGACTACATCCTGCCGGCCACCACGTTCCTGGAGCGGGACGACTACCCCTGGTTCATCACCGGGCACATGACGCCGCCCTACGCGGTGTGGACCGACGCCGTCGAGGCGCCCCGGGGCGAGGCCCGGCCGGAGTGGTGGGTCGTGGCCCAGCTCGGCCGGCGGCTCAAGGTTGAGCCGTCAGCCGTGCCGGCGGTCCGGGCCCTCGGGAAGCTGGGGATCCGCCTGCCTCCGGCCAAGGCCATCGACCTGTTCCTGCGGACGGGCCCCGAAGGCGACTTCTACGGCCTGCGCCCGAAGGGCCTGTCGCTCAAGAAGCTGCGTCGGGAGCCGCGGGGCCGGCTGCTGGCCGACCGGTGCGACACCGGCGTCCTGGGCAAGCGGGTCTTCCACAAGGACCGCCTCGTCCACTTCGACCACCCCGAGATCCGGCGGGCGATGGACCGGTTCACCGCCGACGTCGACGAGGACCCGGAGTTCCCGCTGCGGCTGATCAGCCTCCGGGAGCTGCGGTCCCACAACACCTGGTTCCACAACGTGGGCAAGCTCATGCGGGAGCGCCGCCAGTACCTGAGGATCCATCCCAAGGACGCGGCGGAGGTCGGCGTCGAAGAGGGCGACGCGGTGGCCGTCGTCTCCAAGACAGGTCGGGTGGAAGTGCCCGTGCGCATCACCGACGAGATGACGCCGGGGGTGCTCGCCCTGCCGCAGGGCTGGGGCCACCGCGGCGGCTGGCGGACGGCCGTCGAGGCCGGAGGGGCCAACTACAACGACCTGACCTCCTCCGACCCCGCCGACCTCGACGTGTCGGGCAACGCGGTCTACAACGCGGTGCCCGTCCGGCTGGAGCCGGTGTAGGAGCCCGCTACATCCGGGACGGAGGGCCGGGGTCCTCCATGCCGAAGTGCCGGAACACCTGCTGCCGCTCGCTCGGCGACGGGGCGGCGTGGCCCTTGTCGACGGTCGGCGCGGACTTGATCTGGTCCTTGTCGAACGGGACGGCGATCTGGTCACCGTGTTCCGCCACCACGGAGTAGGGCACGAGGTGCTCTCCGCCCATCATGCCGGTCTTCACGGTGATCCACTCGTTCTCGAGCGTGGCTGAGTCGACGATCACATCGGTGATCTTGCCGACGGGTTTGCCGTCCCGGTCGAGCAGCTTTTCGCCGATGAGGACGCGCGCCATCGGGAATCTCCCTTCTTCCTGAACCTACCTGGGAGTTCCTTCCCCAATTACAGGAGAGACATTCCTCCGTCGACGGCCACGGCGGCGCCGGTCATGTAGCGGGAGGCGGGCGAGAGCAGGAAGGCGACCACGTCGGCCACCTCGTCGGGGGTGGCGACCCGCCCGACCGGGACCATCGCCTCGGCCTGGGCCCGCAGCTCGGGCTGGGCCAGCCGGGCGGCGATGAAGGCCGTGTCGACCCACCCCGGGCACACGGCGTTGATCCGCACCCCGGAGGCGCCGGCCTCCACCGCCAGCGTCTTGGTCAGGCTGATCAGGGCGGCCTTGGAGGCGGCGTAGGACACCCGGCCCGGCAGGCAGAGGATTCCAGCCATGGAGGCGACGTTGACGATCCGGCCCCGGCCCCGCTCGATCATCCCCGGCAGGACCGCCCGGGAGAACAGGAAGGGGGCGGTGACGTTGACCGCCAGCGTCTTGTCCCACTCCTCCAGGGGGGTGTCGACGGCCGGCTTCGGCGGCCCCACGCCGGAGATGCCGGCGTTGTTGACCAGGATGTCGACCGGCCCGAGCCGTTCCTCGGCCTGGGCGGCGGCGGCGGTCACCTCTTCGGGGACGGAGACGTCGGCGGCGAGGGCGACGCCCTTGGCCCCGAGCTCGGCCAGGACCGCCTCGGCGGCGCCGCCGTCGAGGTCGACCACCGCTAGGGCCACCCCGGCGGCGGCCAGCCGGGCGCTGATGCAGCGGCCGATGCCGCCGGCGGCGCCGGTCACCAGGGCGATGGAACCGTCGATCTCGGAGCTCACGCCGGTCAGACCTCCCCGGGCCGCAACCCGGCGTCGAGGACGGTGAAGATGTAATTGCGGAGGACCCGGGTGTTGCCCTCGGTGAGGCGCTCCGCGACGGTGCCCTCCTGGATGGCCTTCACGATGTCGTCGACGTCCTCCGGCTGCACCCCGCAGTACCAGATCTGGTCTTCGACGCAGACGACGTTGGGCCCCTTCTTGCAGGCCGAGAAGCACAGGTACTCCTGCACGTCGACGCCGTCGAGTTCGCCGGCGTCGAGGCGGGCGTACAGCTCGGCCAGCACCGCCTCGGAGCCCCGTTCCTTGCAGTCGACGTTGACGCAGACCAGCACGGTCCGATCCATCAGGAGGCGCCGGCCTCCTCTGCCGCCCGCGTCCACTCCAGCACGACGCCGTCGGGTTCCCAGCGGCGGATGAAGCCGAAATAGCTGGCCATGATGACCTGGAGGTCGTCGACGCCCCAGTCCCGGCCCAGATGCTCGCGCACCCGGGCCGGGTCGATCTCCAGCCGGCCGGGGGACTCGACCATGATCACGGCCGCCCCCCGGGTGATCACCGCGTCGGGATCGGTCTCCGCCACGGCCTCGGCCACGGCTTCGGCCTCTTCGCCCAGCGTCAGCTCGACACCGACGCGCTGCTCGGTGGTCGTCACCCGACGGTCACCGGTTCCGGAACGGCCTGGGGTGCGCTGGCCCGGAGCTCGGCGCGCACGATGTTGGCCCCTTCGACCAGGGAACGGAGCTTGGCCTGGGCCACCCGCCGGGGCAGGTTGATGAGGCCGCAGTCCGTCGACAGGCCGAGGTGCTCGGGCTTGACCACATCGAGGCAGGCCCGGATCCGGTCGGCCACGCCCTCGGCCGTCTCGACTTCGACCGACTTCACGTCGATGACCCCGGCGATGAAGTCCTTCTCCCACCCGCCCTTCTCCAGGGCCAGCAGGTCACCGGCGCCCTTGTGGGCGATCTCGTAGTTGAGGGCGTTGATGTTGACCCGGTGGACGCGGGGGAAGATGGCCCGGGCCCGGGCGGTGGTGGCGTCGCGCTCCCGCAGCGACAGGACGTACTCCGTGCCCTCCTTGTCGGGCGCCTCGCCGTGGGCCGGCCCCGACGGCAGGTAGCCGGGGGTGCCCATGTAGTTGCCCCAGCACACGTGGACCTGGATGTCGGCGTCCACACCGTCGACGGCGGCGTTGAAGACGTCGACCTCCCAGTCGCCGAGCGACAGGCCGAAGTGCCAGGTGAACTCGTCGAGCTGGATGATGTCGCAGCCCGCCGCCACCAGCTCCTTGAACTCGTCGTTGTAGATCTTGGCCAGGTCGAAGGCCAGGTCCTTCACGTCGGAGTAGTACTTGTTGATCGACCCCATGGCCAGCACCTGCAGGCCGGGGAAGTTGATCTTGATGGGCTTCTTCGTCGCCTTGCGCAGGACCCGCACCTGCTCCGAGTACAGCGGGCACTTCCGGGTGAGCTTCCCGTCGACGATGGGGGAATGCTCGGTGGAGTACGTCGGCAGCATGATCGACGGCCCGTAGGGCGTGAACCCGGCGATGCGCTCGGTCAGGTAGTAGAGCTTCGCCGCGTAGGGGCTGTCACCGCTGACCATGAGACCGTCGCTGATGACGTCGAGCCCGGCCGACTCCTGGTCGTGGACGATGGCCAGGATGGCGTCGGAGAAGGCCTCGAAGGAGATCGAGTCGGCGGCGTAGCGCCCGGGCGGAATCTCGCTCCAGGCCTGGCCGGTGAACCAGCGGGGCTTCGGATAGTTCCCCACCATCATCGTGGGGAGGAGAATGTCCTGACCGGCGATAAGCATGGGCTAGCGCTACTCCTTCTTGAAGTTGCCCGCGTAGGAGTCGGTGTTCTGCCGCGACAGCTCGAAGAACCGCTCGACGGCCGGCACGAACATCGCCAGATACGAAGTGGAACCGCGGTAGAGCGAGATGCTCTGGTCCAGCAGACTGGCGACGAGGCCTTTCTTGCCTTCGTTGATGGCGTGCCAGTCGGCGTACGTGCCTTCCATGAAGTAGTCGGTCTCCCAGGCGTTCTCCTTACCGGTGAACGCCCGGTCCATGGCCGGCACGGAGAAGCCCCACCAGTAGTCGTCCTCGACGCCGTTGTCCGGGTCGGCGAGGACGTGGACGGTGTAGCTCCGGTTGTTCCCGTCGGCCTCCTCCTGGAACGTCTTGTCCTCCCGGCAGCTCTTCATCTGCGCCTCGAGCCACTCCGGTGTCCAGGCCAGCGGCATATCTTCCTCCTCACCCAACGGTCCCCGGCGGGACGCCGAGGATCTGGAGCACGCGGATAACGATCGCCGGGTGGGACAGGAGGCCTCGGACCCGGACCCGGCGGCCGGCGAGGTCGTTGAGCAGCTTCTTGCCGCCCTTCTCCCACAGGGCGGGAACCTTGTGCCACAACGGGATCCCGAGGATGACGGGCAGTGTCTTCATGTCCAGCGCCACGGTGACCTGCGGCTTGGTGTCGGCGGCGCTGGAGCGGACGTCGACCGTGCCGTTCGGGCCCACCACGACGTCGACCCACTCGTTCCGGTCCGTGATGAGGAGCCGGACGGTCCGGTTCGACAGCGCCTTCAGCTGCTTGGCCTTCCATGGCGCCTCGTCGAGTTTCTCGTTGAGCACCGTGTGCAGGACCCGGGCCGTCCCGTTGGGCTTGTCGCCCTCGAGCACCAGCGTCGGCCGGGCCGGCTCAGACATACCGGAGTTCGAGCATGTCGTAGGGCAGGAACCCCGCCTCGGCCAGTGAGACCTCGCTCGGGAGCTCCTCGCCCGTCCGCCGGTTGATGGCCACCCTCGGCTTCGACTTGTCGGCTCGCAGCGTCGAGAGGGCGATGCGGGAGAACATCTTCACCGACCACTCCGCCTCCGGCGTCATGAGCAGGGCCGGCGTCGAGCAGCCCTCCGCCCGGGCGTACAGGAGGAGGGACTCGCTCATACCGGCTCTTCCTCCAGCACACCGCCGAGCTTGCCGAAGAGGCGCATGTGCTCCCGGATCTCGGCGACGTCCTTGCCGGTCAGCACCCGGTCGAGGCCCACGGCCCGGGAGTAGCGCTCGGGCTCGTTGTCGAAGATCCACTGGCAGCCGTCGGAGCAGAACCAGCGCACCTCACCGTTCCATTCTGAGCACCGGATCGTTGGGCTCTCGGGGACGGGGAAGACGCAGGGCAGCTGGCACACCTGGCAGAGCATCGGCAGCGAGGGCAGGTCCTTGGGGTCGCCGGCCCGGACCTCCTCCCAGAAGGCGCCGTGGCGCTCCTCCCAGTGCGGGTAGTGCTCGCCGAAGAACTCCATGTCCCGCTCGGTCGGCACGAACATCTTGTTGAACAGCATGTGCTTGTACTGGAAGAGCGTGCGGAAGAGGGAGTGCGGGGCGTCCTCCATCTCCCGGACGGCGTCGTCGAGGAACCGGGGCGGCTGAAGGCCGAGGTCGCCGAGGTCTTCGACCATGCCGGCGACGTAGTTGTCGACGATGTAGCGCTGGAACATCTGGCGCATCGGCAGCGCCTTCTTCTTGGCGAAGTAGTCGGGGATCACGCCCAGCGGGCAGCCGATGATGCGGTGCAGGAGCCAGAACCACTTGTCCAGCCAGTACTGGATCTTCTCCAGGTTGCGGTCGTCGCCCTCCAGCAGTGTGCGCAGCGTCGACTGGCCGATCGCCATGTGGCGGGTCTCGTCGGACTGGGTGGTGAGGAATTCGCTGGCGCCGGCCAGGTCGCCGTTGAGCACGCCGACCGACGGGATCCCGACGAAGACCAGGTTGGTGTAGGCCACCTCGACCAGGATGTTGAGGCCCATCACCGACTCGAAGACGTTCTCGCAGGCCACGATGTCCTCGAAGAGCATCTTGGCCGGCTGGAGGAGGAAGTGGTGGCGCTTCCACTCGGCCCAGTTGTGGAACCCCTCGGTGTGCTTGTTGAACATCCGCAGCTGGTACACGTGGTTCTGGGAGTGCCGCAGCTCGTCGATCGACTGGTAGAAGGCGGCGGCCCGCAGCGCTGGGGCGGGGGCGTAGCGGCTGACCCGGGCGTTGCTGCGGAGGGCGCCGTACTCGCCGTGGAAGAGGATCGGGTAGACGACCTTCATGCCCTCGACCCAGCGGGGGTCCATCCGCTCCGTGCCGCCGTAGCGGTCGAAGGCGTCCCGGGCGGGGTGGAAGCCGTTGTCCTTCTTGGCCTGGATCTCGACGTACTGCTTGAAGCTCATCTGGAAGGGGTCGTCCCAGCGGTCCCAGTCCTTGAAGTAGATGCCCTCGTAGTTGGCCGGCGGGTAGATGGCCTCCTTGGGCACGTAGCTGGGCTCCCAGTAGAGCCGCTTGGTCCGGTTGTACTCGGCGGTGGCCTGCTGGGTCATGTGGTCTCGATCCCTTCGAAGCGCTTGGCCAGTTCGGTGCGGGCGACCTCGGCGGCCTGCTCGCCCACCCCGTCGAGCGGGAAGCCGGCGGCCAGGGCGTCCAGGGCGGCCTGGGCGGCCGGGGCGTGCGTCTCGTACCAGCCCTGCAGGATCGCCTGGTTGGCGGAGTCGGCCTCGGTCACCATGCGGAGGAACGACTCCGTCCAGGCGAGGTGGCGGTCCTCGTCGACCCAGCAGTGCTGGCCGAGCATGGCGCTGCCCATGTCGCGCTGGGCGCGGCTGGCGTTGAGGTAGACCTCCCGCTGGAAGGGCTGCAGGAGCCCTTCCAGACAGACGTTGACGGCCACGATGACCTCGCCCCAGTCCTCGATGGTCAACGCCAGCTCGACGGCCTTGCGCAGCGGCTGGAGAGCGGAATGTTCCATCCAGGCGGCCCGGGCCGGATCCTCGTCACCCTCGGCGGAGGCGCCCGCGCCCCGGAGCGCGTCGGACCATTCCAGGGCCCGCTGGGCATGGCGGAGCTCATCGCAGACCTGGAGCTGGGCGGCCTGGGCCACGGCC
Organism: Actinomycetota bacterium; assembly: GCA_040756995.1. Lineage (GTDB taxonomy): Bacteria > Actinomycetota > Acidimicrobiia > IMCC26256 > BP-133 > BP-133. The sequence goes on from JBFLYK010000059.1 coordinate 26,389, forward strand.
GACGACAGGCAGAACCGCTCGACGTACTGCATGGCCATGGCCACGCCCCATTCGGCGAAGGCCAGGCCCCCGGACAGTGTCGCCATCTCGGCGCGCCAGCCGCCGTCGAGGCCCTCGATGAACCCGCCCTGCTGGGCGAGGTCGAGGGTGGCGCCGAGCTCCCGCTCGGCCCGGTCCTGGAGAGCGACCCACGTGCGGTAGTGGAGCTGGGCCGGATCCCGGAAGTCTTCCCAGGGCACGTTGGCCAGGCGAGTGTTGTCGAGGCTCCAGGTGCCGACCCGCGTGGAGACGAGGGGCTCCTCCCCGAAGTGGAGGCCGACGGTCAGCTCTTCGTACTCGCTGGGCGGCCGTCGGCGGCCCTCGAACCAGGCGAAGGTCTTCGGCACGGCGTCGAAGGTACCGGGTTGTAAGCGATCGGTCACTGGCCGACCGGACGAAACTAGATTCCGGGCGTGGGCCGGCTGGACGGGCGTGTGGCGCTGATCACGGGCGGGGCCTCGGGCATCGGGGCGGCGGCGGCGCGCCTGTTCGCGGCCGAGGGAGCGGCGGTCGCCGTCCTCGACCGGGACGGCGACGGCGCGGCCCGGCTGGTGACGAGTCTCGGGGAGCGTGACGGTGGCCGGGCGGCGCTCGCCCTGGCCGCCGACGTGACCGACCGGGCCGCCGTCGACGAGGCGACCGCCCGGGCGGTGGCCACCTTCGGGCGCCTCGACGTCCTCTACAACAACGCCGGCGTGCCGGCCGGCTTCGGGCCGGTGGGGGACCTCTCGCTGGCCGACTGGAACCTGTCGCTGGCCGTCAACGTCACCGGCACCCTGTTCTGTACCCAGGCGGCCCTGCCCCATCTGCGGGCGGCCGGAGGCGGGTCGATCGTCAATCAGTCGTCGGTGGCCGCCCTGGTGGGAATCCCCGGCCTGGCCGCCTACTCGGCCGCCAAGGGAGCGGTCGTGGCCCTCACCCGGGCCCTGGCCGCCGAGCTGGCCCCGGAGGGAATCCGGGTCAACGCCATCTGCGCCGGCACCGTCGAGACGCCGATGATCCGCCCCTTGCTGGCCGCCCGGGGTCAGGGCGACGTCGAGCTGGGCGCCAAACTGACCGCCGAGCGCTACCCGCTCGGTCGCATCGGCACCGCCGACGAGATCGCCCGGGCCGCCCTCTTCCTCGCCTCCGGCGAATCCTCGTTCGTCACCGGCACCGTCATCACCGCCGACGGCGGCATGACTGTGGTGTGATGGTGCCGATGACAGTGCGACGCCGCGGGCGGTGGATGGCGATGGCCCTGACGGTCGCCGCCCTCGGGCTCAGCGCCTGCGGCGACGACGGCGGCAGCAACGGCGAGGCCCCCGCCGGCGCCTCGCCGTCCACGGGCCCGGTCGGCGAACGCACCATCGGCCCCAAGGATCTGTTCTGCAACGTCATCGCCCAGATCGACGCGCCGTTCACCGAGGCTGGTCAGTACGCCAGCCGGGAGCAGAAGGTCGAGGCGGCCAAGAAGGTCGCTGACCTCCTCGACGGCGCCGCCAAAGTGGCCCCGCCCGACATCGCCGCCGCCGCCAAGGCCAAGCTCGACGCCATCCGCACCGCCGCCGGGGGCGAACCCTCCGCTCTGATCGACTCCGAAGCCCTCGACGCCACCCAGAAGATCAAGGACTACTGCCCGGCCTGACCCTCAGGCCGCCCGCCGGTCCGCCGGCATGAGCCGCCGGCGGGCGATCGTCTCCTCGATCCGCCGCGCCACATCCCCCGGCGCTCCGTGGACGTCGTCGTACGTGAAGTACAGGATCCACCACTCGACGAGGTCGTTGGCCTTCTCGGCGTTGCGCTGGACATCCTCCTTGGCCGCATGCGCCTGCACGCTGTTCGCCTCGATCCCGAACAACAACTCGGGATAGGCAAAGTCGATCCGCCTCCCCCGGTACGGATACTGCGGTACGGGCTCCGGCAACCCGTACTGGCGGATCACCGCCAGGAGATCGTCCTCCAGCTCCGACTCGGTGGGCTTACGGCCGGCCAATCGAGCCGCCAGGAGCGGGCCGAGGACGGCGTGAGCCGGGTGGTTCCGGCCTGCCCGCTCGAGCAGACGTTCCAAGGTACGCAGTGACAGCTGCCGCCGGTGGAGCATGCCATCGAGCGCCCCCTCCACCAGGTGCGGGGTAACCGAGACGAGGTCAAGCAGCGTGCGGACCCGGCTGGTGACGGGCAGGATGCCGACCCGAGTCCGGTCCTGCGGATGAAGTCGAGCCGTCCGCCGCACCTGCACACCAGCGAGCTTCGGGGTGTGACCGGCGGCGACGAGGACCTCCACGACCGGGCGCTCAAACTTCCGGAATTTCCACAGATATGCCGCGCAACGGTGCGACGCGACCCCGCCAGTTGCGAGACACGCGGCGAGGACATCCCGTTCGAAGCATGGTCGCGACCCCGGGACGGCATAGACGCCGGCATGCAGAGCTCTCAACGTTCCGCACTTCAGGGCGTACTGAAGCTGCCCGTCGGAAAGCCCGCTGTCGAGCCACTGCCTCCGGGTCAGCAGCCCATACTGGCGGGCCGCCAACGCCAACAGTGGGAGGAGGACGGCTGGCGGAGCATGGACCCCGAGCGCATTACCCACAGTAGGTGGGGGTTTTCTGCTCAGGGTCCCCGGCTACCCAACGGTTTGAGACGTTCACGGCTGCCCATGCAAGTGCATGGGCAGCCGCGGACGCACGTGATTTACAGCAGGCTGGCCCGGCAGCCGCCGTCGAGGACGAAGGGGCTGCCGTTGGAGAAGCTGGACCGGTCGGAGGCCAGGAAGACGGCCATGCGGGCCACTTCCTCGACCGTCCCGTAGCGGCCCTGCTTCATGGCGATCACCTGATCGAACTGGCCTTCGGCGAAGCCGAGCATCTGCTCGAAGCCGGGCTTGGCCGTGGTCACCAGATCGGTTTCGATGAACCCGGGCAGGATGGCGTTGACCCGCACCCCCTGGGCCCGCAGCTCGACGGCGGCCGACTGGGTGAGCGACATCACCCCGGCCTTGGCCGCCGAGTAGTGGGCGATGAGCGGCGTGCCGGCCTGGGCGGTGATTGAGCAGATGTTGACGATCGCACCCCCACCCGAGGCGATGATCGCCGGAGCGCCGTAGCGGATGGCGAGGAACACGCCGTCGAGGTTGACCGACGTGACCGCCCGCCACTCGTCGTAGTCCATGTTGAGCAGCGGCACCGGCCGGCCGATCCCGGCGTTGGGCACCAGGATGTGGAGGCCGCCGTACTGGGCCACGGTCTGGTCGACGAGGCTCTTGACCTGCTCCTCGCTGCGGACGTCGCAGGCGATGGCCGTCGCATTCGGGATCCGCGACGCCGTCTCCTTGGCCAGACCCTCGTCGATGTCGGACACGACCACGGTGGCGCCTTCGCCGGCGTAGGCCTCGGCGATCGCCTTCCCGATTCCCTTCGCCGCCCCGGTGATGATGGCGACCTTCCCTTCCAGCAGCCCGGCCATCAGAGCATCGCCGCCTGGAGACCGCCGTCGAGGACGTATGCCCCGCCGTTGCAGAACGAAGATTCATCCGAGGCCAGGAAGGCCACCATCTCCGCCACCTCCTCCGGTGTCCCGATCCGTCCTTGTTTGAGGGCTGCCAGGTCGTCGAATGGCACCCCCACCACCTCGGTCACGATCGGCTTGAGCCGGTCGACCATCGCCGTGGCGATGAAGGCCGGGCACACGGCGTTGACCCGGATGCCCAGCGGCTTGAGCTCCGTGGCCGCCACCCGGGACAGCTGGACGACGCCCGCCTTGGAGGCGCAGTAGGAGCCGAACAGCGGCGCGCCGCCGAGACCGGCCAGCGACGCCATGTTGACGATGACACCGCCCGGCTGGGGCAGTGCCGCCAGAGCGGCCCGCATCCCGAGCCAGACGCCCTTCACGTTGATCTCCATCAGACGGTCGAACTCGTCTTCCGTCTGGTGGAACAGCGGCTTCACGATCTCGATGCCGGCGTTGTTGACCATGATGTCGAGCCCGCCGAAGCTGTCGACGGTGGCCTGCACCGCCGCCTCGAGGTCGGACGCCGAGGTGACGTCGCAGCGCACGGCGCGCACCGATTCGCCGAGCTCGTCGGCGGTGAGCTTGGCCCCCGCCTCGTCGATGTCGGCGATCATGACCTTGGCGCCGCGGGCGACGAAGAGGGTGGCGATGGCTTTACCCAGACCCTGGGCACCTCCCGTCACCAACGCCCGCTTACCGTCCAGTTCCGCCATCGCTCATCTCCTTTTGGTCGGGGGACGATGGCGTCAGCTTTGCGCAGCGCCGCCCCCGCTGCCACAGAGGCCTCGATAGAGAAGGCGGCCGCGCTTTGGAGAGCCCTACAAGTTCGTGGCACCGTCGGGGTTGGTCAGGAAGTCGCGCTGCATCGCCCACCACACCTCGAAGGCCACGACGGGCCGTTCCAGGCAGGCGCCGGTCAGCTCCTCGAAGCGGCCGAGCCGGTAACGGACCGTGTTCTGGTGGACGTCGAGGGCCTCGGCCGTCGCCTTGACCGACAGGCCGTGGTCGATGAAGGCGGCGACCGTCTCGAGCACGGCCCCCGACCGGCCCCCGAGCTTCCCCAGCGGGCGGAGATACCGGCCGACCAGCAGCTCGCCGAGCTCGTCCTCGGCCGCCACCGCCACCCGGAGGGAGAGGTCGTCGAGCCGGTACACCCCCGGGGCGCCGAAGCGTTCGGCCACCTCGAGGACCCGGCTGGCGGTGGCGAACGAGGGCTCGACCGCGGTCAGGTCGACCGGCGGCCCGACCCCCACGATGCCGGGGCAGGCAGCGATGGCGGGCGGCCGGGGCGCCACCCCGACCACATCGCCTTCCAGCACGTCGACGAAGGCGTGGTGACCGACGGCCCGGCAGGCGGCGCCGATGGCCCTGACCAGCTCCTCGGCCGGCGTGCCGGGGGCCGGGCGGCCGCGGAGGGCGACGTAGCGCCCGTCGGGGATGAGGTGGTAGGCGGGGCCCAGCCGGCGGATCTCGGCCGGCGCCACCGACCCGAAGACGAGGCCCCGCAGGAACTCGGCCCGCTGGCGCTCGCCGTGCCGGGCGATCTCGATCTCGGCGTCGCGGTGCACCGTCGCCAGCCGCACGCCGACGGCGTCGGCCAGGGCCCACAGCAGCTGGACCATCTCCAGCGTCACGGCCGGGGAACAGCCGGCGGCCGCCGCCGCTTCGGTCAGGAACTCCCGGATCTGGTGGATGGAGAGCCGGTAGGCGGTGAGGACGTCCTGGACGTAGACGCCCTGGTCGGCCCGCTCGGCGGCGGCCACGGCCGCCTCCCCCAGCTCCTTGTCGCTCGGGAGGCGCCGGGCGGTCAGCGTCTGGCGGGCGGAGGCGCTGTTGCGCAGGGCCGATTCCCGCAGGGCCTCGTCGCTGACGCCCCGGTACGACGGCAGGACGAGGCGGAGTGTGGCCAGTGCGGCATTGGCCACCTGGTTGTCGCAGGCCTCCAAACTGGCCACCACCGGTTTGATCTCGCGGTCCCAGGTGGCCCGGTCAACCCGCCGCTTCGGAGCGGGCGGACTGTAGAGGTCTCCAACCATGGCCTGGCGATTCTAGAGAAGTCTCCCTCGTAGGACCCTGGGCGTTGGTTCAGACTCGACCGCACGATCGAATCTGACGTGAGGGGATGGACCATGAGCACGAAGCCCGTCGTCGTCTATGGAGCCTCGGGTTACACCGGCAGGCTCGTCTGCGAGTACCTGCGGGAGCACAACATCCCGTTCGTCGCAGCCGGGCGGAACAAGGACCGCCTCGCCACCTCGATGGAACGCCACGTTCCCGGCATCGAGACGGCCGACTACGAGATCGCCGAAGTCGAACACTCCAGCGAGGGACTGACCAAGCTTCTGACGGGCTCCAAGGTGCTCATCAACACCGTCGGCCCGTTCGCCGAGTACGGCCACGAGGCGGTGCAGGCCTGCCTCGCCGCCGGCTGCCACTACACCGACACCACCGGCGAGCAGGACTGGATGATCGAGTGCGACGAGAAGTACGGGCAGGAGTTCGCCAACGCCGGCCTGCTCCTCTCCCCCGGCATCGCCCAGATGTACACGACCGGTGAGATCGCGGCCCAGATCGCCGTCGAGCAGGTGCCCGGGCTCCACACGCTCGACATCGAGGTCTTCTGGAAGGGCGCCCCGACGCTGGCCTCGACGGCCACGATCCTGGTCAACGCCGCGCTGTCCAAGGCCTACTACCTGCAGGAGAACCAGTACGTCGAGTGGCCCGCCGACGGAGAGCTGTACCAGCTCGTCGTCCCCGGCCAGCACGAGCTCGGCCTGGCCCTGCCGTGGGGCGGCACGTCGCATCCCGTCTGGTTCAAGCACGACCCCCGGGTCGCCAACGTCAAGGTGCTCGGCGGGGTCCTCAACCCTCCGCTGATGAAGGCCGTCCCCCAGATCGTCCAGGCGGTCCTGGCCGGGGTCGAGGGCCTGGAGCTCGAACAGAAGCTGGCCGTGCTCCACGAGCAGGCGGGCGGGGTCACCCCCCAGATGCCGCCCCGGGAGAACCCCCGGGTCAACATCTCGGTCGACTCCGTGCACGCCTCCGGTCCGCTCGGCCGGGCTCACGTCGTGATCTACGGGAACTGCAACTACAAGCAGACCGGCCTGCTCAACGCCTACGCCGCTTCCCAGCTCATCCAGGGCGGCAACAAGGCGGTCGGCTTCGCCTCGGCCTGCCAGGCCTTCGGGCACAAGGAGCTGTTCGGCGTCCTCAAGAGCTTCGGGCTCGTGCAGAACCCGGTCATCACCGTCAACGCCTGATCCCGTCACGGACTCTCGGAGGGCGAGCATGAACCTGGGTGAGATCCTCGCGGACTCGGCCCGCCACCATCCCGACCGTATCGCCATCGTGTGGCACGACGGGCAGGAACGGCGCACCTACCGGCAGCTCGACGACCGTGCCGCGGCGCTGGCCGCCGGTCTCGTCGAGGAGCTGAAGGTCCAGCCCGGCGACCGCATCGCGGTGATGATGTCGAACAGCCCCGAACTGCTCGAGACGTTGTTCGCGGTGTGGAAGGCGGGGGCGACGATCTCACCGCTCAACGCCCGGCTCACCCGGGAGGAGATCCAGTACCAGGTCAACGACTGCGAGGCGAAGGTCTTCATCGTCGGAGCGGAGTTCACCGAGGCCGCCCTCGGTCTGCGGGACCAGCTCGGCGTGGAGGCCTTCGTCCTCGAGTCCGAATCCGACGCCCAGGATCCCGGAACTTCCGGGGACGGGCTCGTCGGGCTCGGCGCGCTGCGGGACCGTCACGCCGGCAAGGTGCCGCCCGATCCCGGCACGGTCGACACCGACGTCGCCTGGCTGGCCTACACGTCGGGCACCACCGGCCGCCCCAAGGGCGCCATGCTCAGCCACGGTTGTCTCACGTTCGTGGCCGTCAGCTGGCTGGCCGACCTGCAGCGGCTGGAACCGGAGGACGTGGCCCTCGTGGCCGCGCCCCTCACCCACGGCGCCGGCATCATGGCGCTGGCCTTCGTCATGAAGGCCGCCACCCAGGTGCTGGCCCACGGCTTCGACCCGGCCAAGATCCTCGCCACCATCGAGAAGGAGAAGATCACCCACACCTGGATGGTCCCCACCCAGATCCGGATGATCCTCGACAGCCCGGCGCTCGAGGAGGCCGATCTCTCAACGCTGAAGACCCTCGTCTACGGCGGCGCGCCGATGTACGTGGAGGACCTCAAGGAGGCCATCCGCCGTATCGGGCCGATCTTCGTGCAGCTCTTCGCCCAGACCGAATCCCCCATGACCGGCACCTACATGCGGGCCCAGGACCACGTCCTCGAAGGCCCGGGCAGCGAACGGCTCGCCTCCTGCGGCCACGCCCGTTCCGGCATGGAGGTGGCCATCCTCGACGAGCAGGACCGGCGCCTCCCGCCCGGCGAGGTCGGTGAGATCTGCATCAAGGGCCCGGCCCTCATGAACGGCTACTGGAAGCAGCCCGAGGCCACCGCCGAGACGCTGCGCAACGGCTGGCTCCACACCGGCGACATCGGCCGGATGGACGAGGCGGGCTACGTCTTCATCATGGACCGCAGCAAGGACATGGTGATCTCCGGCGGGCTCAACGTGTACCCCCGGGAGATCGAAGAGGTTCTCCTCCGCCACCCCGCCGTCAGCCAGGCGGCGGTGATCGGCGTGCCCGACCCCAAGTGGGGCGAGGCCGTCAAGGCCGTCGTGGTGGCCGACGGCCGCGGGCTGACCGAGGCCGACGTGATCGCCTTCGCCGGGGAGCACCTCGCCGGCTACAAGAAGCCGAAGTCCGTCGACTTCGTGGCCGATCTGCCCAAGACGACCTACGGGAAGATCGACAAGAAGGCGATCCGGGCGCCCTACTGGGAGGGGCGCGACCGCATGGTCTAGCGTCCCCCCGCATGAAAATCGACCTGTTGCTGGCCGGCTGCCCGCTGGGGCGGGTGGCCGAAACCGCCCGGCGGGCCGAGGCGGCCGGCTACGACGGGATCTTCGTCCCCGAGGCGGTCAACGAACCGTTCCTGACCGCGGCGGTGGGCCTGGAGGCGACCAGCCGCATCGAGATGGGGCCGGCCATCGCCCTGGCCTTCGTCCGCAGCCCGATGGTGACGGCCATGGCGGCCTGGGAACTGCAGGCCATGAGCGGCGGCCGGTTCCGGCTCGGGCTCGGACCCCAGGTCAAGGCCCACAACGAGCGCCGCTTCTCGGTGCCCTACGAGAAGCCGGCGGCCAAGCTGGCCGAGCAGGTGCGGGCGCTGCGGGCCATCTGGGCCGCCTTCGCCGGCGAGGCGCCGCTCGACTTCCACGGCGAGTTCTACCGGTTCGACCTGCTCACCGAGTTCTTCAATCCCGGCCCGATCGACGCTCCCCCGCCCCCCGTCTACCTGGCGGCGGTGAACCCGTACTCCTTCCGCATGGCCGGCGAGGTGGCCGACGGCGTGCACGTCCACCCGCTCCACACCGTGCGCTACCTGACCGAGGTGGCCTATCCGGCACTGGACGAGGGTCTGGCCCGGTCCGGCCGCCGCCGGGAGGACATCGACCTCAGCGCCCAGGTGATGGTCGTCGCCGGGGAGGGCGAGGAGGGCCGCCGGATGCACGAAGCGGTGCGGGCCCAGATCGCCTTCTACGGCTCCACCCGCACCTACAAGGCGCCGCTGGAGCTGGCCGGCTACGGCGACCTCAACGCCGAGCTGCACCGGCTGATGGCCACTGGCGACCGGGAGGCGTTGCTGGCCGCCGTCCCGGATGAACTCGTCGACGAGTTCGCCGTCCGGGGCGACACCTGGGAGGACGTCGCCGCCAACGCCCGCAAGCGCTACGACGGGATCGTCGACCGGATCAGCCTCTACTTCCTGCCGCCGCTCGACGACCCCGAGGCATCCCGCGTCCCGGCTGCGTTCCACGGCTAGGTTCCTGGCGGTGAACGAGGAGGGGGACGAGCCGCAGGCAAGCGAGGTGACGCGGCCGAGCCGGAAGCGGTTGGCAATCGTCGTCGTCCCCATCGTCGGCCTCATCATCTGCGGCTACATCGGCGACGCCCTCACCACCACCTGGGCCGACCGGCATCCGCTGTGGCTGGTGCTGCTCAACGCCCGCAGCCGGATCCTCGTCCTCACCACCAACCAGCTCGACGCCGCTTCCTACTACATCGCCGCCGGGCTGCGGCTGCTGGCCTCCGACCCGCTCTTCTACCTGCTCGGCCGGTGGTACGGCGACGCCATGATCCAGTGGGTCGAGAACCGGTCGAAGACCTTCGGCGAGCAGATCCGGCTCTACGAACGGGCCTTCGCCAAGGCGGCCTACCCGCTGGTGTTCCTCATGCCCAACCCCTACATCTGCCTCTTCGCCGGGGCGTCGGGCATGCGGGTGGGCAGCTTCTTCACCCTCAATATCGCCGGCACGGTGGCCCGCCTCTATCTCATCCGCCGCCTCGGCGAGGCGTTCGACGAGCCGATCCAGGCGGTGCTGCGGTTCTTCGCCCGCTACCGGCTGCCGCTGTTCATCGCCAGCGTGGCGCTGGTGTTCTTCATCATCTGGAGCGACCGCCGCTCGGGGAAGGACGAGATCGGCTCGATGCTCGATCTGGCCGAGCACCCGCCGGACGAGCCGGGCGAGGACGATTCAGCGGCGCAGTAACGGGCGCGGGTCAAGGCGCCGGCGCCAGCGCAGCCAATGGGGGTCATGGGCGTCGAGCGCCCGCACCACCCGCTCCGAGGCCGTCCAGGCCTCACCGCCGCCGTCCCCGGGCGCCGGCCCGTAGGCCGCGCCGTTGACGAGGACGGCCAGGCGCCGCAGGGCCGGCGCCAGCCCCGGCCGGCTGCCCCCCGCCCGGCGGGCGAACTCCAGCGGGGTCTCCTCCGCCCGGCGGGGCAGCCCCGCCTCTCCCAGCCGCTCGAGCGTTTCGGACCAGGCGGCCAGAACCGCCTCGCCGGAGGGAGCCCGGTGCCGGGTGGTGCGCCGGCGAGCCTTGACCGCCGGCGGCAGGGCCAGCAGACCGAGGGTGGCCGCGCCCAGCCACCACACCGTGCGGCGGTCGGAGACCGCCTCGGTCAGGCCGCCGGCCCGGCCGCCGGGGCCGGCGTCGACACCGGCGCCGCCACCGGGATCGATGCGGGCCAGGGCCGTCGATTCGGCCCCTCCGGAGCCGCGGGTCGACGCCAGCCGCTCAACGGTGTTCGACGGCCGCACCCGGGCGTCCGGATCGGGCAGCACACGGTTCGGCGTCGGCTCGAACGGCGTCCACCCCAGACCGGCGAGGAAGACCTCTGGCCAGGCGTGCGCTTCCCGGGTGGTGACCCGCCACAGGCCGGTGGTCTCGTCGTAGGTACCGGGCGTGAAGCCCACCGCCAGCCGGGTGGGTAGACCCAGGGCCCGGGCCATGGCGGCGAAGGCGCCGGCGAACTGCTCGCAGTACCCCCGCCGGGACGTGAACAGGAAGTTGTGCAGCGCGGTGGTCGACGCGCCCGGTGGGGCGGTCTCGTCGTAGATGAACCCGACCCGCAGGCTGTCCTCCAGCGCCGCCGCCCGCTCGTAGGGCGTGGTCGCTCCGGCGGTGAACCGTTCGGCGAGCTCTCGCACGGCCCGGGGGAAGCCCCGGGGCAGGGTGAGATAGCGGGCGACGGCGGCCGGCGGCCCGGCGGCGACGGCGCTGGCCGGCGGGCGCTGCTCGGCCGGGTCCGGAGGCAGACGGGACTCTACGCGGTAAGCCCGCACGGCCCGGGAACCCTTCTTCGTCACCAGGGAATCGGTGACGGGATCGAGCCGGGCGCCGGCGGCCCGGATCCGGATCGCCTTTCCGGCGGCCGGAAGCCAGGGCGAGTCGAGCCCCGAGAGCCGGTAGTCCTGGGGCAGGGCCTCGGCGGGCCCCGCCGAGCCGTCGGCGGTCGGGCCGTCCTGCCGGAAGAGCGCCGGCCGCGACGGTGACCAGCGCCGGCCGTCGAACCGGTCCAGCGCCGTCAGGCGCCAGTAGGCCGGAGCCGCGGAGCGCACGGTGAACAGCTCGGTCCGGCGCTCCGTGAGCAGCTGCGGCTGGATGTCGACCAGGGGGTTCAGCTCCACCCGCGACACGTCCAGCGTCACCCCGAAGGCGTGGACGTCGACGACCGCCCGGCCGATCCCCGGCACGATGGGCCCGACGACGACGGCCGCCACCCCGATGACCAGCACCGGCCCGGCGACCCCGAGCCGGCGGGGCGGCGGCCGGCCCGCAGTCCAGGCGGCGAAGATCCCCGCCGTGCGCCCGCTCCGCGCCGCGGCGCGACCCGCCCGGCGGAGCGGAACGGCCTCCAGAGTCGGGAGGGCGGTGGCCCGATCGAGGGCGGCATAGAGCGCCGTGGCGGTGGCGAAGGCGAACGTCAGCGGGATCCGCCACCGGCCGGTGCCGAGGGCGGCCACCAGCACGGGCAAGGTGGCCAGCGGCAGGACGGCCGGCAGGCCCGCCCGCCGGCGGCGGGCCAGCCAGTCGGCCCCGGCGGCGGCGACCCAGAGCCCGCTCACCACCAGGAGGATGAGCTCCGGCGTCGTGGGGGCCGGAACGATCGCCGCCCGCAGCGCCTCCGGCGCCCGCCCCGCGGCCCGGACGAGGGCCGAAAGTGTGGCCGGCGTCGGAACGCCGTAGGCGGTGTGCCCCCCGACCCGCTCGGCCAGAAGCAGGAGAAGCCCGAAGCAATGGGCGCCCGCCACCGCGCCCGCCGGCCACCGCCGCGTGACCGCCCCGACCGCATGGGCCCCCGCCACCGCCCCGAA
>JBFLYK010000060.1:0-38237 GCA_040756995.1 Actinomycetota bacterium
GGCAGGGCCCTGACCACCCCGGCTGCCTCCCCACCGGCCGACCCGCCGGCCAGCCGAGCCAGACGAACCGGATAGGCCGAAGCAGCCACAGCGGTCTGCGCCCCTCGCACCGGCGAGCGGGAGATGCCCTGGGCCACCACCGCCGTCTCAACCAGAGGCAGGAGACGCAACACCACAAAGGGAGTGAACGCCGCCAGGCCCATCAGCGTGGCGCCACCCAGCAAGCCCGCCAGTGACATCCCCCCATCCCCGCCGCCGCCGGACCCGTCGCCCGCGCCGAGAGCGGCGGCACCCACCGCCAAGGCAAGACCAATAGCCAACTTGGAGACGATCAGCGCCAGGCCCAGTTCGCACAGGCGGCGGAACACGCCCCGCGCCGCCGGCCAGATCCGGGCCGCCAGCACCAGCGGGGCGAACGCCACCAGCAGGTACACCAGCGCCGACCGGACCACCAGCTCGGCCCAGACCAACAGCGCGGCGACCAGGAACACCGCCATCAACACCGCGGCGGCCAGCCCGCCGGTGATCACCGAGGCCTGGACACCGAACCCGCTCACGAAGCGGGCCAGGTTCTCGGGAGTGCCATGCAACACCAGGGCGGTCGCCTCGTCAGTGGCTCGCAACAGCACCTCGGTGACCGCCGCCACCACCGCCACGCCCAGGGCCGAGAGGGGAACATGGCCCAGCGCGCTGCGGACCATGCCGAGGGGGTCACCGGCGATCAGGCCCTGCAACAGCGCCAGGAACAAGAACCCAACCGCCAGCGTGGCCGCCAAGGCACCAACGGTGCCCATCAACTCCCGGCCCTGCGGGCTCGCCCACCAGCCCGACCCGAATCGGGGTGACGCCGGTCCCGCCAGCGCCGCGACGAGTTCACCGCCCACCGTCCGGCATGCGTCGGCCAGCCAGCCCAGCACCGAGGCGGCAATGCCGGAGACGATCGGCCCGGCAGCCTGCCCGGCCACGTCGCCGACGGCGTCCGTCACCATGGTCACGGGGTTTGGAATCATGACGCCCAACATCAGGGTCCCTCCGGGGTGAACCCCGCAAGCACGGAGCGAACCACCTCGGCCGAATCGGCGCTGCCAGGCAACGCCAATGGCCGCGGCCCGGCGGTCTCGTCAAGACCATCGAGGCGCCAGCCATCCCGCTCCCAGACCAGGCCGAGCGTGGCGAGACGCCACTCCACGTAGACCGGCCGACCCGGCGGGGCCACCACCCGGGCCAACCACACCCGCACCCGACGGGCGTGGTCGTCACCGCCCGTTTCCCGGGTGGCCAGGACACCGTGCCACACCCGCGTCGGGCCGCCCGGATAGCCGGCCGCCAGGCGAGCCAGGTCGGCGTCCAACTCGCCCACCAGACGGCCCATGGCCCCGATGCTGGCCATACCCCGCAAGCTGGCCTCGGCCTCCCCCAGCGGCAGCCCGGGATAGGTGGCATACGTGGCCAGGATCCGCCGCGCTGCCACCGTCGCCGTCTCCCGCGGCGAGCCGCTGACCTGCACCGCCGGTGGGGCGATCATCGCCGGCGTCGAGGACGGCGACGTCCGGCTGCTCCCGCCGTGGACGGGCACAGCCCGGGCAACCACCACCAGGACCAGCGTGGCCCCCATCCGAATCACCGTCGTGCGGGTCGGGCGTCTCACGACGCCGCCTTGAACAGCATGTTCACAATCGTCGGCGCCAACCCGGCCAGGATCGCTCCCACCGCCCCGCCCACGGCCAGCATCCGCCCCCGGGTGGCGTGGAGGCCGTGGCCGCCTTCCTTGGACAGCCCGTAGATGGCCGCCCCGACCAGGATGCTGGCCAGCGACCCCCACAGCGCCAGCTGGCTCAACCATGAAATCAACTGCGTGATGAGTTGCGCCCCCGGCATCCCCGCCGACGACGGCGAGACGCTGACCTGGGCGAGTTGCAGGGCCGGCATCGGCCACCTCCTTGGGATCGGAACCTCTCACCCCAAGAACTGGGCGCGCCGGAACCCAAACGCGACAGGAAAACTTTCCGACGCTCCAAATTTTCTTTTCCTGTCGCGTTTGCCAGCCGGCGCGCCCAGTTCTTCTGGTGAAGGGCTCAACCGGCCCACTCGGGACCGGGACGAGCCACACCTCGCCGCCGACCGGCGGCTTCCCCACAAGGAGCGCCGATGCAGCACCGTCGGGTTCTCTACACCGTCGAGGAGGCGGCCGATCTCCTCGGCGTCTCTCCCTCCACCATGTACCGCTGGGCCCGGGCGGGCGACCTGCGGACCGTCCCCCTCAACGGGCGCCTCGCCGTCCCCGCCTCGTCCCTCGAACGCCTCTTCGCCACACCGACAGACGGCGAACCCGAACCCACCCGACCGGACGAGGACCTCAACCAGGTCGCCATCGCCGGCCGAATCGTCGCCCATCCCGAACTCCGCCAGTCCCGCACCGGCCTCCGCTACGCCACCCTCCGCATCGCCGTCAACCGGCAGCGTCCCACCAGCGAACCGTTCCACGTCCTTGTCGTCGCCTTCGGCGTCCACGCCGAAGACACCGCCGACCTCCACGCCGGCGACCTCGTCCGGGTCGACGGCCGCCTCGGCCAGCGCCAATGGACCGCCGAAGACGGCACCCGCATCGGCGCCCAACGGGTCATCGCCGACCGCATCCGGCCCATCCAGACCACCACCACCGAGGAGGTGGCCTCATGACGACCGCCATGGTCGCCAGCGGACAGCACCTCATCGCGATCGACGAGGACTACGACCACAACCGCGCTTCCGACGGCTTCAGCCGCTTCGGCGTGTACCTCTCCCTTTCTCGGCGATGAGCGATTCCTAGGCCGGGAAACGGACACAGCACCTCTGATGTCATGAAGAAGTCCGTCGATGCCGCGATGGCGGAGACCGTGGTCCTGCCCGCGGAACTGGTCGCCACTACTGCGTCGAGGGTTGAACCCGCGCTCGACATCTCAAGCCCCGATCACCCGGCCCGGATCTGGGCCAGGGAGCAGCTCGCCGCCGTGGGGCCTTTCAGGGCAAGTCCGGCGTACCTGGCCGCCCTCGCGGACGTTGTGCAGCGTCGGCGGCGGCTCGCCGCCTGAGGACCAGGCCCGGGTCCTTCTTCTCGGCATACTTCTTGCGGTGGCCCTTCCCCTGGGGAAGCAACACCAGCTCGAAGTCGTGGCCGTCAAGGAAGGCTCGAATAATCCCGTACCGCTCGGTCCTCGATAGCGTCTCCCAGACTTCGAGCTTGTCCTTGGGGACGGGGTCGGTGGCAGCCTTCGGCCGGAGCTGATCCAGAAGCTCGGCTTCTCGTTTCCGGAGCGCCTTCTGGGCCCTGTTCCAATCGAAGAGCGTCATCTCACCCTCCTCCAACAGGGCGGGCCCGGCCTTGAGATCGGCTTGGACCCGGGCGAGCGCCTGTGCTGCCCGGACCCGCTCCACGTCGTCGCCGCTCTCGTCGGCAAGGACGGCACCGACATTGGGATCTTGTTCCGAGTGCTCCCAGAGCAAAGCGAGGATGTAGCTCTCAACGGCGTCGGCGTCACGGCTCAGGTGGCACCTCTTGCAGGCGTAACTCCGCTTGACGATACCGGTTGCGTAGTAGCGGGGTTGGCTTCCGATCCGACCGTCGCAGCCTTCCCGGCCGCAGGTGAGGAGCCCGGCGGCGTCGTAGACCCGCTCGGAACCATGGGCCGGTCGTCGGTTGCGCTCGGGGTTCCTCAACAGAGCCTCCAGCAGCGCCATGTCGGCGTCAGTCAGGATGGCGGGCCAACCCTTCGCCCTGTACTTGCGGGGCTCTTCGCCGGCCAGCGGCCTTCGGCCATGCTTCTCCCGGGGCTGGTGGACGCGCCATCCGGCGTAGAGCGGGTTGAGCATCATCGCCCGGATGGTCGACGGGTGCCACGGCCGGCCGTCACGCCGCTGGCGGCCCTCGTCCTTCAAGGTCCGGGTGATGCGCTCGAGGGGTTCGCCGGCCAGGACGAGCTCGGCGATGCGCCGCACCGTGTCCGCTTCGACGGGGTCGGGCTCCAAGGTCCCCTTCCGATCGGTGCGCCGGTAGCCGTAGGGGACGTTTCCGCCGTTCCACAGACCGGCCTTCGCCCGGGCGTCGACCTTGTTCCTCACCCGCTTGGAGATCAGGGACGACTCCATCGCTCCGACGAGGACGTAGATGCCAGCGAGCAGGCGGCCACCCTCGTTCGTCAGATTGAGGTCACCCTCGGTCGTCGCAACGAAGATCGCCGGCCGCTCGTCGACGAGGTCGAGAAGGTCCTGGAATTCGCGGTACTGCCTGTAGATACGGATCAGATCCCACGCCACGATGCCGCCGATAGCGCCCGCCTTGAGATCGGTGAACAGCTTGGTGTAAGCGGGGCGGGGCCGCTTCGGATCGGAGGCCGTGAAGTCGTTGTCAACGTAGAACCGGCCAATCCGGATGCCTCGATCAGTGCAGTAGCGGAGGATGGCTTTCGCCTGCCGGACGACACCGATGTCGCCGCCCCGGTTGCCTCGCTCGGGCCGGTACTCCGAGATCCGGGGGTACGCTCCGACCGTGACCGTGGACTCTACGGCGAGATTGCACTCGAGGAGCTGCACGAGCTCCGGGTCGCCCGCTCCCTCGGGGTCGTCCGCTCGGAGCAGGGCGACGACGGCGCCGCTGTCAGAGGCGTCGACCCAGCGGGTCTCGTTCCGGTTCCGGGCACGACGGGCCACGTCTGCCTCCTGGAGGACGGGCTGATATGTACGAGAAGAAGTTCGCCGAGGTGTTCGGCCGCCATATGGCCTACGTAGACGTGGGTGAAGGACCACATACTGTTCTTCTACTTCATGGTAACCCGACCTCGAGTTACCTGTGGCGCAACGTGATTCCCCACCTGGAGGGCGTCGGGCGCTGCATCGCTCCCGACCTCATCGGGATGGGCGACTCCGACAAGCTCCCCGACTCCGGGCCCCAGCGCTACACGTTCGCCGAGCATCGCCGGTTCCTCGACGCCTTCCTCCTCGGACTCGGGCTGACCGCCGCCGGCCGCATCGTCCTCGTCGTGCACGACTGGGGATCGGCGCTCGGTTTCGACTGGGCCCGCCGCCATCCCCAGGCCGTCGACGGCATCGCCTACATGGAGGCGATCGTCGCTCCCGTCACGTGGGACGACTGGCCCGATGAGGCCCGGGGGATCTTCCAGGCCTTCCGGAGCCCGAAGGGCGAGGAACTGATCCTGGAACGCAACTACTTCGTGGAGAAGATCCTGCCCTTGTCGGTGTTGAATCCCCTGTCCGACGAGGTGATGGCCGCCTACCGGCGGCCGTTCGAGCAGCCGGGGGAGTGCCGCCGTCCCACGCTGACCTGGCCCCGCCAGATCCCGATCGACGGTGAACCGGCCGACGTGGTGGCCGACGTCGAGGCCTATGGCCGATGGCTCGGCACCGAGGAGTCGCCGCCGAAGCTGTTCGTCAACGCCGAGCCGGGTTCGATCCTCGTCGGCAAGCAGCGGGAGTTCTGCCGGTCGTGGCCCAACCAGATCGAGGTCACCGTGCCCGGCCTCCACTTCGTCCAGGAAGACTCGGCCGACGCGATCGGCGCCGCGGTGGCCGACTTCATCGGCACGCTGAAGTGAGGCGCCCGACTTGATCACCGCGCTGTTTCTGTACGCCTTCTTCGGCGTACCGCTCGCCTGCTGGCTGGCGGTGCGCGCCGCTCGCGACATGGACGCCCGCGGCGAGACCGGCTGGCGCTACGGCCTGCTGGTGCTGATCCTTCCGCCGGTCGGGGTGATCGTCTGGCTGGCCGCCCGGGCCCGCCGCCCGCTACCCGATTCGAGACCCGGAGAGTCGGTTCAGTCCTGACGTGATTCCGCCCACGGGGTTGCCGGTCGAGGAATCAGTTCCCGGGCTGCAGGCCGTACTCCGAGCGGACGGGCAGGCCGTGCTGCAGGCGCCGCCGGGCGCGGGCAAGACGACGGTCGTGCCCTTGCGGCTGCTCGACGAGCCGTGGCTGGCCGGCGGCCGGATCGTGATGCTCGAGCCGCGCCGGCTGGCCACCCGGGCCGCGGCGCGCCGGATGGCGGCCTTGCTCGGCGACGAGGTGGGCGGCGTCGTCGGCTACCGCACGCGGGACGAGCGCCGCACCGGAGCGGCGACGCGCATCGAGGTCGTGACCGAAGGCATCCTCACCCGCCGGCTCCAGCACGATCCGTCGCTGCCCGGCGTCGGCCTGGTGATCTTCGACGAGTTCCACGAGCGCAACCTCCATGCCGATCTGGCCTTCGCCCTGACGCTCGACGCCCGCCCCGCCCTGCGGCCCGACCTCCGTCTACTGGTGATGTCGGCCACGCTCGATACGCAACGGGTCGCGGCGCTGCTCGGCGGCGCGACGGGTCCCGCGCCGGTGATCGTGAGCGAGGGCCGGGCCTGGCCGGTCGACATCCGGTGGGCTCCTTCGGCCCCGGCGGCGCGGAAGCCGGGGTACAAGGGCCGGCCCGGTCGGCCGCCCCGGCCGGGGTCGCAGGTCGTCCCGGCGGCGACGGGGGCGGTGCTGCGGGCCTTGCGCGAGGAGTCCGGCGACCTGCTGGTGTTCCTGCCCGGAGCGGCGGACATCCGGCGCGTCGAAGCGGCGCTGCGCCAGCCGGGATCGGCGCTCCCGGACGGAGTCGACGTGCGACCGCTGTATGGAGCGCTGCCGATCGCCGATCAGGACGCGGCGCTGGCGCCGTCACCGCCGGGGCGCCGGCGGGTCGTGCTGTCGACGGACATCGCCGAAACGAGCCTGACGGTCGACGGCGTGCGGGTCGTGGTGGACGCCGGCTGGCATCGCGCGCCGCGCTACGACCCCCGCAGCGGGCTGACCCGCCTGGAGACGGTGGGAATCACCAAGGCGTCGGCCGATCAGCGGGCCGGGCGGGCCGGCCGGACGGGGCCCGGAGTGGCCTACCGGTTGTGGTCGAAGCTCGAACATGCCGCCCGGCGGCCTTTTCCCGACCCCGAGATCGTCACCGCCGATCTGGCCGGCCTGGCCCTCGAACTGGCGGTCTGGGGCGGCAGGCCCGACGCGTTGCCGTTCCTCGACCCGCCGCCGGACCGGTCGCTGGAAGACGGCCGCCGGCTTCTCACGCTGCTCGGCGCCCTCGACGCCGAAGGCCGCCCGACCGCCGTCGGACGGCAGATGGCCGAACTCCCGCTGCATCCGCGCCTGGCCCGCATGGTCGTCGGCGTTTCCGCCGCTCCCGCCGCCAGTGACGAACTGACCGCCTCGGCCGTTCTCTTCGCCGGCCGCGGCGCGACGGCCTGCGCCCTGGCCGCCCTGCTCGAGGACCGGGATGTCCTGCGCGGCCGTCCCGACGAGATCGAAACCGACGTCGCGGTCCGCCTGCACCTACTGCTCGATCGGGGTGCTCGCCATCCGCAGGCCGACGGACAGGCCGTCGCCGCCGCTCGCCGCCGGGCCACCGAACTCGCCCGCCGTGCGGGGATCCCCGGTCTTGACCATGGCGACTCCGATCCCGGGCCCGTGCTGGCCCTGGCCTACCCGGACCGGATCGCGCAGGCCCGCGGAGGGGCTCGGTTCCGTCTGCGCGGCGGGGGAGGAGCCTGGTTGCCGCCGGACGATCCGCTGGCCGGCGAGGCGTTCCTGGTGGTGGCGGAGCTCGACGCCGCCGGCCGCGGCTCCGCCGCTTCGGGGAAGGACAGCCGCATCCGCCTCGCCGCCGCCCTCGACGCCACCGACATCGAAGCCGTCGCCGCCGCCACCGGCGCAACGGTCGAACGAGTGGCCACACTCTCCTGGGACCCGGCCCGCGACGACCTCCGCGCCCGCACCGAACGCCGCCTCGACAACCTGATCCTCGGCGAAACCGAAGGCCCCGCCGAACCCGGCCCGACCGCGACCGCGGCGCTGCTCGCTCGCGTGCGCCTGACGAAGCTCGCACTGCTCGGGTGGAGCGACGCGGCCCGCACGCTGCAGGCCCGGATCGGCTTCGTGCGCCGCACGTCGGACCGAGCGGGGGAGTGGCCTGATCTCTCCGATGCCGGCTTGCTCGCCGCCCTCGACGAATGGCTGACTCCGTTGCTGGCGAACGCCTCCGGGCGGTCCGACCTGGAAGCGATCGACATGGCGGCGGTGCTCCGGCGACGGCTGGGACACCGTGGGGCGGAGCTCGACCGTCTGGCCCCGGCGGACCTCACCTTCGCCGGCGGGCGACGCGTGCCCATCGACTACTCCGGCGACCGGCCGGCCGCGGCCCTCAAGGCGCAGGACGCCTACGGGACGACCGTCCATCCGACGGTCTCGGGCATCCCCGTCGTCCTGTCCCTGCTGTCGCCGGCCGGGCGTCCGATCCAGGTCACGGCGGACCTCCCCGGGTTCTGGAAGGGCTCCTGGGCCGAGGTCCGCAAGGACATGGCCGGCCGGTACCCCAAGCACTGGTGGCCGCCCGACCCATCCACCGCGGAGGGGCGCCGCTGATTCGGCTCGCACGACTTTGGGTAGCGGCGCGGTTGAATCGATCAGGGGGGACACGAATGAGAAGAGCACTCCTCCTCCTCGCGGCCACTGCCCTTGTCATGGCCGGTGGCGGCGCCGCAGTGGGACAGACGAACACCGTCAGCGACCAGGACAAGACGTTCCTCAAGGGCCAGCAGGAGACGAACCTGGCCGAGGTCTCACTGGGAAAAATCGTGATTGAACGAGCGACGTCGGAGAAGGTGCGGGAGCTCGCCCAGATGCTCGTGTCGGAGCATCAGCAGGTGATGGAGCTCAACCGCGCCCTGTCGACCAAGCTCGGACTGCCCGTCCCCGAAGAGCCGAGTGCCGAGCTGAAGGCCACCGCCGAGAAGATCATGGCCCAGAGCGGCGCAGCGTTCGACGCCGCCTTCGTGGCCGCCCAGGTGGAAGGCCACACGAAGTCGATCGCCAAAGCCGAACAGGAGATCGCGTCCGGCTCCCATCCCGAGGTGAAGGCCTTCGCCACCGACTACCTCCCGAAGGCCAGGATGCACCTGCAGCACTCGGAAGCGACGCAGGCCGCGCTGGCCAGCGCCGACAGCAGCGCCGCCCCCGACCTGCCCCGGACCGGCACCGGCACCGCGGCCCTGGCGGCCATCGGCGCCGTGCTCGCCAGCCTCGGCCTCGTCGCCCGGCCGCGGACTCGCCGCTGACCGGCGAAGGCCGGTCAGGCCCCGAGTTCTTCGGAGAGTTCGAGCCAGCGTTCTTCGGCGGCGGAGAGGCGGGCTTCGACGGCCGCCAGGGTTTCGGCGATGCGAGCCAGGGCGACGTGGTCGTTGCCGGCGGCGGCGAGGTCGGCCAGCAGGTTGTCGCGCTCGCCGGCGGCTTTCTCCATCTCCGTTTCCGCCAAGCCGATGAGGCGCCGCAGAGTGCTCGGTGAGCGCGGCTTCTTCCCGGCCGGCGGGACCGGGGGCTTTCCGGCCGGAGTCTTCCCGACCGAGGGCGCGGTGCGGGACGACGCCGAACGGGGTTCGGCCATCTCCGCCCGGCGCCGGCGGGCTTCTTCGTACTGGGCGTAGCCGCCGGGGGCGTGAGCGGCGTTGCCTCGGCCGTCGAGCACCAGTGCTTCCTCGGCGGTCCGTTCGAGCAACGCCCGGTCGTGGCTCACGATCACCAGGGAGCCGGGCCAGGTCTCGAGGAAGTCCTCCAGAGCGCGGAGCGTGTCGAGGTCGAGGTCGTTGGTCGGTTCGTCGAGCAGGAGCACGTTGGGGAACGACGTCAGCGCCAGCAGCAGCTGCAGGCGGCGCCGCTCGCCGCCGGACAGCGTGCCGACCGTGGCCCACTGCAGGTCGGAGTCGAAGCGGAACCGTTCCATGAGCCGGACCTGCTCCCAGCCCGGCTG
Organism: Actinomycetota bacterium; assembly: GCA_040756995.1. Lineage (GTDB taxonomy): Bacteria > Actinomycetota > Acidimicrobiia > IMCC26256 > BP-133 > BP-133. The sequence goes on from JBFLYK010000060.1 coordinate 9,813, forward strand.
CGCCGCCTTGCCCGCCACCGCCTCCCGGACGCGTTGGCTCAGGTCGAGGTCCCGTCCCGTCTGGTCGTAGTACGACAACACGACGGTCCCCGCCGTCTCCACCCGCCCCTCCCGGGGCGCCAGCCGCCCGGCGATGATGTCGAGCACCGTCGTCTTCCCCGACCCGTTGGGGCCCACGATCGCCAACCGCCCGCCCGGCTCGAGGTCGAGATCGAGGTTGCGGAACAACCACCCGGCGGGGCCGAAGCAGTGGCCCACGCCGTGAAACGTGATGACCTTGTCGCCCAGGCGGGGGGTGGGCGTGGGCTTGGCCGCCGCACCACCTCCGCCGGTCCAACCGGTGGGGCCGCCGGGACCGAGGTCGATGGGGGCGGCGGCGCCGGCGGGCGTTGCCGGGCCGCCCTCCACGATCGCTTTCGCCGCCGCGATCCGGGCCTTGGGTTTGCGGGTCCGCGCCGGGGCGCCGCGGCGGAGCCAGGCCAGCTCGGCGCTCGCCAGGTTGCGGCGCACCGCCTCGGCGCCGGCTTCCTGTTCGGCCCGGGCGGCGCGGGCGTCGAGATACGACGCGTAGCCCCCATCGTGGGCGAAGGCCCGGCCCCGGTCGAGCTCCAGCATGCGGGTCGTCACCCGGTCGAGGACGTGCCGGTCATGAGTCACCATCACGAGGCCGCCCCGGAAGCGGGCCAGGCGGGCCTCCAGCCAGGCGATGGCATCGATGTCGAGGTGGTTGGTCGGCTCGTCGAGGATCAGCAGGTCGACCTCCGACACCAGCACCCGGGCCAGCGCCACCCGCTTTCCCTGCCCGCCCGACAGCGTGGTCACATCGGCGTCGGCCAGGCCACCCATCCCGAGCCGCTCCAGGATCTCAGCCGCTTCCCAGCCTTCACCGACCGCCGCCCGCACCGAACCCGGCGGCAGCACCGGTTGCTGGTCGAGGAACCCGACCCGCACGCCCCGCCCCCGCCGCACCACGCCGGACTCCGGTTCCGCCGCGCCGGCCAGCACCCGCAGCAGCGTCGACTTGCCGGTCCCGTTGACGCCGACGACGCCCAGGCGGTCGCCGGTCGACACCGTCAGCGACAGGTTCTCGAACAGCGGGCGGTCAGGCCGGCGGGCCGTGACCCGCTCCAGGTCGACCAGGATGGGCATCAACCCAAGGTAGCCAGCGGCCGACGCCCGTCAGCCGCCGAGGCGGACCCAGTCGTCGACGAAGAGTTGCCAGGCGCGGCGGGGGAGGCGGGCGGTCAGGGCCCGGTTCGCCTCCGGGCCGAGGAAGAACGAGAACTGGGTGAGGCGGTTGCGGGTCCGGATGCCGAGCAGGGACCGGTCGGCGACGGCCAGTGCCGACCGGGCGGCGGCCGGCGCCGACCCGTCGGCCAGGAGAAAGGCGTCGGCGAAGACGTCGGCGCCGACGGCGGCGGCCAGCATCCCGTCGACGTTGATGGCCGGTGCGCCGGACGTGAACGCCCGGTGCACGTCGACGACGGGCGACCCGTCCTCCAGACGGCCCTGCAGCGTGGCGCCGCTCTCCGACTCCACCGGCACGAGCGCCTCGCCGAGCGTCTCCTCCGGGTCGATCTCGTCGAAGCCGTAGTGGGCCTCGAGTTCCCGCATGCGGTCCCGGGTGTCGGCCACCAGCCGGTCCCGGCTGACCTCGGCCAGGTCCCCGGCCCGGACCAGCGTCGTGTTGATGACGTACCAGTTGGCGTCGGGCGTGTCGGGATCGGCGAACGGCGTGAAGAAGGCCAGGTGCGGCCGGGGCCGCCCGCGGGTCATCGGGGCGATCCCGACGTCGCGGCCGTCGAACGGATCGGCCGAGCGGCTCCGGAGCGGGGCCTGCACCGCCGCCACCCAGCGGGTCGGCTCCGGCAGGGAACGGCCCGGGCGCAGCAGCTCGGCCGTCGATGTGGCGTTGCAGACGACGGACTGGTCCGGCGGCAGCGTCAGGAGCGCGTCGCCGCCCGGGAGGCGCAGAGGGAGGCCGGTTCCGTTCTCGAGCCGGGCGCCCCGGTCGACCCCGCCGGCCACGACCCGCAGCCCGGGTCCGGCGACCAGGAGCGACCGCAGGGAGGACAGGATCGCTCCGTGGCGGGTCGACAGGCCCATGATCGGATCGGCCGGCGCCCAGGTACCCCGGCGGCGGGTGAAGCGCAGACCGGCTCCATCGCCCGGATCCGCCCGTTCGACCGCCAGCCACCGGAAGCTGGCCGGCGCGCCGCCGAGGCGCTCGTGGAGCTCCGCAGCCGTGGTGCCGATTCCGGCGGCCATGCGGCGGATGGTGCTCCACCGCAGGGAGCAGCCGGCGATGAGGCGCCGGCGCACCGGCGGTGACCCGGGGACCAGGACCACCGTCAACCCCTCCGCCCGGCTCAACCGGCTGGCCAGCACCAGCCCGGAGATGCTGCTGCCGACCACGACCACGCACCGGCGGGCGGCCTTCAGCTCGACGGCCAGCCGCTCGACGCCGGGCTCGTCGACGATGGCGCCGTCGGCCACCGCCGGCGGGAGGTCGACGAGCAGGTCCGCAGCCGAAGTCATAGGCCCTCCAGTGCCTGGTCCAGATCAGCGATCAGATCGGCTTCCGCCTCGATGCCCACCGACAGCCGCACCAGCGCCGGGTCGGCGGCCAGGTCCGTGCCCTGCATGGCGAAGTGGCTCATCGTCGGCGGATACGAGATCAGCGACTCCACCCCGCCCAGCGACCCGCCGAGGGCGAACAGCCGGGTGGCGGCGCACACCGCCCGGGCCGCCGCCTCCCCGCCGGCCAGCGTGAACGACACCATCCCGCCGAACCCCGACATCTGCTTGGCGGCCAGTTCGTGACCGGGGTGGGACGCCAGCCCCGGGTAATGCACCGCCGCCACCGCCCGATGGCCGGCCAGGAAGCGGGCCACGGCGGCGGCGTTGGCGCAGTGCCGCTCCATCCGCACGGCCAGCGTCTTCACGCCCCGCAGGATCAGGAAGACGTCCATCGGGCCGGGTACGGCGCCGGTGGCCGCCTGGAGCAGCTCGAGACGCTCGGCCAGCCCGTCGGAGGACGTGCCGGCCCAGCCGCCGATCACGTCGGAGTGCCCCCCGAGGTACTTCGTGGTCGAGTGGACCACGACGTCGGCGCCGAGCGACAGCGGCTGCTGGAGATAGGGCGAGGCCAGGGTGTTGTCGACCACGGCCCAGGCGTCCCGTTCCCGGGCCAGGGCCGCCACGGCGGCGATGTCGACGATCCGGAGCCGGGGATTGGTCGGGCTCTCGATCCACACCATCCGGGTCTCGTCCCGCCAGGCGGCGTCGATGGCCGCCGGGTCGGTCAGGTCGGCCGGCGTGAACGACAGGCCTCCGTCCTCCCACACCCGGCGCAGCAGGCGGTAGGTGCCGCCGTAGAGGTCGCGGGAGACGACGAGGTGATCGCCGGGTCGCAGCAACCGCAACACGGCGTCCTCCGCCGCCACCCCGCTCCCGAAGCAGAAGCCGCGGGCCGCCCCTTCCAGCGAGGCGATGCAGCGCTCCAGCGCGGCGCGGGTCGGGTTGCCCGTCCGGGAGTAGAACCAGCCGCGGTCCCGGTCGACGTCGTCCTGAACGAAGAGCGAGGTCTGGTAGATCGGCACGGTCACGGCCCCGGTGGCGGGGTCCGGTTCCTGGCCGACATGGATGGCCCGGGTCTCGAAGGCCAGCGCCTCGAGCTCCTCCTCCGGGTGGCGATCCCTTGTGGTCAAGGCCCGCACGATAACCCGCCACTTCGCCGTGTCACCGGTGGTTCACCGGCCCTGAATCGATGCGAAATTTTGCGAAGTGATTGCCAGTGTGGCAAAGAAGAGGTATGTTGCCGGTGGTGCACAGTTCGCCTCCGGTCACGACTGTGCGGGGCCGGGGCCGCTGCGACACGGGAAGCACGACCTGAAACAAGGAGGTATTCATGGCAGGTCGCAGCATCAGGTTGGGGCGCCGCGGCGGCCGTGTCGTGGTCGGTCTGGCCATGACGGCCTACGTCGCGGGGCTGATGATCGCGGGAGCGCCACCGGGCAACTCGTTCGGCGGGTCGTGCAACGGCCGGCTGTCGACCGTCGGCCTGGACGCCTCCCACGAGAAGGGGCCGGTGATCATCGTGGGCGGCGACGCCAGCGACGACGTCATCATCGGCAGCCGCGGTGACGACACCATCGACGGGCGGGGCGGCAACGACACGATCTGCGCCGGATCCGGAGCCGACGACGTCCGGGGCGGCGACGGCGACGACGCCGTCTTCGGCGAGCGGGGTGACGACACGCTGCGGGGTGACGACGGCGATGACATCGTCATCGGCGGCAAGGGGAACGACAACATCTCTGGGGAGGACGGCGAGGACCAGCTGTTCGGCAGCGACGGTCACGACATCCTGAACGGCGTCGACGACCCGACCAACCCCGACAAGCTCGACGGCGGCGAGGGCAAGAACCTCTGCTTCATCGACGCCCTCGACGAGCCCGAGGAATGCAAGTTCTGATCCGTACCTCCTAGCCCTGCACCGTTCCCCGGACCCGAACAGGCGGGCCGGGGAACGGCCGCGTCCGGGGTAGTGTCCGCCCGTCCGACCAGCGCAACGCTGACAACGCAACGAAGGCAGGGAGGCGGCAATGGCCCATGAGGTGCGGGGAGTCGTGGCCACGGCGAAGAAGGCGCCGGTCACCGTGGAGACGATCACGGTTCCCGACCCCGGCCCCGGCGAGGCGCTCGTGGCCGTCAAGGCCTGTGGCGTCTGCCACACCGACCTCCACTACCGGGAGGGCGGGATCAACGACGACTTCCCGTTCCTCCTCGGCCACGAGGCGGCCGGCATCGTGGAAGCGGTGGGGGACGGCGTCACCGGCGTCGCCCCCGGCGACTACGTGATCATCGCCTGGCGGGCGCCCTGCGGAACCTGCCGCTCCTGCCGCCGGGGCCGCCCCTGGTACTGCTTCAACTCGGCCAACGCCACGCAGAAGATGACGCTGGGCGGCACTCCGCTGTCTCCGGCGCTCGGCATCGGCGCCTTCGCCGAGAAGACGCTCGTCGCCGCCGGGCAGTGCGTGAAGATCGACGAGCGGGCCCGCCCCGAAGCGGCCGGGCTGATCGGCTGCGGCGTGATGGCCGGCTTCGGCGCCGCGGTCAACACCGGCGGCGTCAGCCGGGGCGACACGGTGGCCGTCATCGGCTGCGGGGGAGTGGGCGACGCCGCCATCGCCGCTTCGGCGCTGGCCGGCGCCCGCACCGTCATCGCCGTGGACATCGACCCCCGCAAGCTGGAGTGGGCCAAGGGCTTCGGCGCCACCCACACCGTCAACTCCAGCGAGACGGACCCCGTCGAGGCCATCAAGGAACTGACCGACGGCAACGGCGCCGACGTCGTCGTCGAGGCGGTCGGCCGGCCCGAGACCTACCGCCAGGCGTTCTTCGCCCGGGACCTGGCCGGCACGCTGGTCCAGGTCGGCGTCCCCAACCCGACGATGACGATCGAGCTGCCGATGATCGAGCTGTTCGGCCGGGGCGGCGCCCTCAAGTCGTCGTGGTACGGCGACTGCCTCCCGAGGCGCGACTTCCCGATCCTCATCGATCTGTATCTCAAGGGGAAGCTCGACCTCGACGGCTTCGTCTCCGAGACCATCGGCATCGACCAGGTCGAAGAGGCGTTCCACAAGATGGAGCGCGGGGAGGTCCTCCGATCCGTGGTGGTGCTGTAGTGCCCGTCCGCATCGATCGCGTCCGGACCAACGGCGTCTTCACTCTCGACGGGCAGAGCTTCGACGTCGAGAACAACATCTGGCTGGTCGGTGACGACGAGGAAGTCCTCGTGATCGACGCCGCCCACGACGCGGGACCGATCCTCGAGGGCATCGGCGAGCGCCGGGTCACGGCGATCGTCTGCACCCACGGGCACAACGACCACATCAATGCCGCCCTTGACCTGCACGGCTTTTCCGGACGGGCGCCCATCGCCCTCCACGACGACGACCGCATGCTCTGGAGCCAGGTCCACGCCGGCCGCCAACCCGACCTGCCGCTCACGGACGGCCAGACATTCCAGGTCGGCGGCGCCACCCTTCAGGTCATCCACACGCCCGGCCACTCGCCGGGCGGCGTCTGCCTCCACCTGGCCTCCGAGGGAGTGCTCTTCTCGGGGGACACGCTGTTCAAGGGCGGTCCGGGCGCCACCGGACGGTCGTTCTCCGACTTTCCGACCATCATCGAGTCGATCCGGACGAAGCTGCTGACGCTGCCCCCTGAAACCGTCGTCCACACCGGCCACGGCGATTCCACCAAGATCGGCGACGAGGCCCCTGACCTGGACGAATGGATCGCCCGGGGGCATTAGTTTCGCCTCGTCACCGGGCCTGAACCACAGGACGTTCCTCGAACAACATCGCCCTCAGAGGTAGCCTGAAGTGCGATGTTGTGGGAGGGAACGGCCCGCCGGGTGGGGAATCTTTCAGCGGAGCGTCAGCGCTCCCATCCCCCCATGCGCACATCCTCCATCGGCCCCAGAATCTGGCGTGCTCCCGTCCCGTGGCGGGTGCTGCTCGTCGCGGTCGCGGCCCTGGCCTCGCTGGTGCCGCCGGCGCCGGCCCCGCCGGCCACCGCCGCGGCCCGGGCCAACGGCCCGCTCGTTCCGTCGGGCGGGTTCTACGTCGGGGCCTACACCAAGCACATCGACGGGTACGGCCAGGCCCGGGCCCGGGAGGCGATGAACGACCTCGAGTCCCGGCTCGGGCGCCGCCTCCACATCAACCACCACTTCTACGCCTGGGCCGACGTCTTCCCCTCCTGGCGGGAGCCGTGGGACATCGAGAACGACCGCATCCCCATGATCTCCTGGAACGGCGAGAACACCGACGCCATCGCCCGGGGCGACTGGGACGGCATGATCTCCGCCCGGGCCCAGGCCGTGGCGATGCTGAACACGCCGGTCTTCGTCCGCTGGTTCTGGGAGATGGACGGCAACAAGAAGCAGGGCTTCATCTCGTCACCGGCCAGCTACCAGAAGGCCTGGCGGCACATCGTCGACGTCTTCCGGAAGGCCGGCGCCACCAACGCCGTGTGGGTCTGGTGCCCCAACGCCTCGGCCATCGCCGACGGCAAGGCCCTGGCGTACTACCCGGGCGCCGGCTACGTCGACTGGGTGTGCGGTGACGGCTACAACTTCGCCCCCAACCGGCCGGGCGACGAGTGGGAGACCTTCGCCCAGATCTACAACGGCTTCTACGCCGCGGCGACCAAGATGGGGAAACCGATCATGATCGGCGAGTTCGGTGTGCTGGAACGCAAGCCGGGCGAGAAGGAACAGTGGTTCCGGCAGGCCCACGATTGGCTCCAGGCCCACCCCGCCATCGCCGCCGTCGTCTACTTCAACGCCGACAGCACCACCAACGGCATCTACTACGACTGGCGGGTCGACACGTCGCCGTCGGCCTTCGAGGGCTTCCGGTACCTCTTCACCGGCACGGCGCCGGTGAAGCCGACGACGATGGTGCCGAGCGCCGGCACCGATCCGCCGGGGGTCGCGGCACCCGACCCGCCCCCGGCGGCGCAGCAGCCGGCCAAGGCCGCCCAACCGAAGCCGTCCCGGCCCCGGCCCACAGCGCCGGCCGCCCCGGTTGCCTCGGCGGCTGACGGGGTCTCCGAGGCGCCTGCGGCTTCCACCGGGGCCGGTGCCCGCCGGGTGCCGTCCCCCCGGCTCACCTGGGTGCTGGAGCTGCTGCGCCAGCTCGACGCCGCCTCCGTCGCCACGTAGCCGACCGGCTCCGTGAGGCCCGGACGCCGGGCCGTAGGCTGCGGGCCATGGCTCGCATCACCATCGCATCCGACCACGCCGGCTACCGCCTCAAGGAGGCGCTGATCGCCCACCTCAAGGGCGCCGGCCACGACATCGACGACCTCGGCACGCACTCCGAGGAACCGGTCGACTACCCGCCGATCTGCGCCGCCGCCGGCCGGGCGGTCGTCGCCGGACGGGCGGACTTCGCCATCGTGCTCGGCGGCAGCGGCCAGGGCGAGACGATGGCCGCCAACAAGGTCAGGGGGGTGCGGGCCGCCCTGTGCCACGACGAGTACACCGCCCGCCTGGCCCGCCAGCACAACGACGCCAACGTCCTCGGCCTCGGCGGGCGGATCCTCGGTGAGGGCCTGGCCGTGGCCATCGTCGACGAGTTCCTGTCCACCGACTTCGAGGGCGGCCGCCACGCCCGGCGGGTGGCGCAGATCGCCGACATCGAAGGGGAGGAAGCGGCGCAGGGGGCCGGCGGGCCGACCGGCTAGCCGGGATCGGACCGCAGCTCCCGGACCACGACCCACAGCCGGGAGGCGAGCAGGAGGGCCGCGGCGACGGCCAGGACCGCCCAAGCCCCGGTGGGCACCGCCTCCAGCACCCGGATGATGCCGATGGCGGCGAAGAAGGCGCCGGCGAACAGCGCCGCCGCCAGCGGCACCAGCATGAACACGATGACGAAGGCGATCGGTCCCACGGTGATCCTGCATCTTGGCGCAAACCGGGCGGGGTGGCGACGACCGGCGGGGCCGGGCCGCTACCCTCCACCGGCGATGACCGCCACCAGCACGATCCGCCGATCCGCGCTCGCCGCCGTCGCCGCCCTCTCGCTGCTCGGAGCGGCCTGCGGCGGCGGAGACAAGGAGGCCGAGGCTGCCACCACCACGACGCAGCCCGAGCCGTCGACGACCACCGGCCCGGTGGTGGCCACCAACGTGAATCCCCTGACCGGGCTCCCGCTCGACCCGGCCGTGCCGGCCCGGGCGGCGCTGATCGTGAAGATCGACAACGCCCCCAAGGCCCGTCCCCAGGCCGGCATCAACCAGGCCGACGTGGTGGTCGAGGAAGGCGTGGAGGGTGGCGTCACCCGGTTCGCCACGCTCTTCCACTCCCACGACGCCCCGTCGGTCGGGCCGGTGCGGTCGGCCCGGTCCACCGACCTGCTCTTCGCGCGCCAGGTCGGCCGGCCGCTGTTCTCCTATTCCGGGGCCAACGCCGTCTTCGCCGATCTCGTCCGCAAGGCGCCGCTGGTCGACGTCGGGGTCGGCCGGCTCCCGGGCCACTACCGCCGGGAGCCGAACCGGCCGGCGCCCTACAACCTGTTCTCCGAGACGAAGTCGCTCTTCGCCGCCGCGGCGGGCGAGGTGACGCCGCCGCCCCCGCTGTTCACGTACCGGGCTGTGGGCGAGGCCCCGCCGGAAGCGGGCTCCGAGCCGGCGCCCCGGGTGCAGGCCGTCTGGAAGCTCAACATCACCACCACCGTCGTCTACGCCTGGGACGAGGCGTCCAAGACCTTCAAGCGCACGACCGACGGCACACCGCATCTCGACGCCGCCGGCGTGCAGGTGGCCCCGGAGAACGTGGTGTTCCAGGTGGTGGGCTACCGCAACACCGGCCTGGTCGACCGGTCGGGCGCGGCGGTGCCGGAAGCCGAGCTGATCGGGGAGGGCGACGCCTGGGTGCTGACCGGCGGCCGCCTGATCAAGGGCCACTGGAGCCGCCCGAGCGAAGCGCAGACGACGGTCTACACGTTCCCGTCGGGCGAGCCGATCAAGCTGACGCCGGGCCGCACGTGGGTCGAGCTGGTTCCGCTCGGAAACCTCAGCGCGCTGTAGCGCCCCGGCCCGACGCCCCGGCCTCGGCCGAGGCCTAGTTGGGGCGGCCGCCGCGGCGGCGCTGGGCCACCATGGCGAGTTCGGCCCGCAGCGTCGTCAGTGCGGTTTCGATCTCCATGACCTCGACGAGCAGCCCTTCCCTCTCGGCCGCCTGGCAGCGCTGCAGCAGCGCGACCAGCGTCGCCCCCAGCCGTGCCATGTACTCGTCGTTCGACCCGTCCAACACGAGGCGTTCCCTTCAGTCGCGGTTGCCGTTGCCGTCGCGGGGCTTCTCGATCCGTCCCCCGAGCGCCGCCCACAGTTCCGTCACGTTCTCGTAGACCCGGTCGGGGGCGCGACGGAGCTGCTCGACCACCGCCTCGGGGGCGTGCCGTTCCTCCGCATGGGCGGCCAGCTCGTCGGGGTGGGCGGGAAACCGGTGGCGCTCGAGGTAGCGGGCCAGTTCGGCGCGGCCGTTGATGTCGTCGAGCGACAGATCGGTGCCGGGGATCTGGCCGCCGCCGCGGATGCGGACGTCGGGCGTGGGTTCTCCCTCGGCCGGCCCTTCCTGTTCCCGGAACTCGTCGCTCCGGGCTTCGGACGGGTCACCGCGCTCCAGCGACGCCGTATCGTGCTTGAGGGCCTCGTCGAGCATCGGCGAATGCTTGTTGCTGCCTCGTTCCACCGTGCCTCCCACGTGACCGGTTGACATTTCCGCTACCCGCCGGAAAGCCATCCGAACCCTGGGAGCGGCCGGTAGCGTTGCCCCGTGCGCCGCTCCGCCGTCCTCGTTCTCGTGTTCACCGGTCTCCTGTCGCTTCCGCCGCGGGCGGCCGGCGGGCTGGCGGATTCGACCGGTGTGACCACCCGGGTGAGCGTGAAGACCGGTGGCGGCCAGGCCGACGCCCGGGGGCCGGCCGGAGCGGGCCAGCCGGCGGTGTCCGACACGTTCGACGTGGTGGCCTTCGTGTCCGACGCCTCCAACCTCGTGGCCGACGACCACAACGGCGTGAGCGACGTGTTCGTGAACCAGAACGGCACGATCACCCGCGTCAGCCTCGGCCCCAACTCCATCGAGGCCAACGGGGCCAGCTCGTCTCCGTCGCTGTCGCACGACGGCCGGTACGTGGCCTTCACCTCGGCGGCGGACAACCTCGTCCCCGGCGACACCAACGACGCGCTCGACGTGTTCGTCTACGACCGGCGCGACCGCACCGTGACTCGCGTCAGCGTGGCCGGCGACGGCACGGAAGCCAACGGCGACAGCCGGTCGCCGTCCATCGACGACCGCGGCGCCGTGGTCGCCTTCACGTCCGAGGCGACGAACCTCGTGGCCGGCGACGGCAACGACCGGGCCGACGTCTTCGTCCGGACGCTGGGCGTCAACCCGTCAACGACGCTGGTCAGCGTGGCGGCGGGCGGAACGGCGTCGGGCAACGACGGAAGCGACGAGCCGAGCCTCGACGGCAGCGGCACCAAGGTGGCGTTCTCGTCCGACGCCACCGACCTCGTCGACGGCGACACCAACGGCAAGACCGACGTCTTCTGGCGCGATCTGACCGCCGGCGTGACCGAACTGGTCTCACTCCGGGACCGCAGCAGCACGACGCAGGGCACGGACGACAGCTTCAGCCCCTCGATCTCCGGCGACGGGACGAAGATCGCCTTCGCCTCCAATGCCTCCAACCTGACGACCCTGTCCGACGACAACGACACCACCGACGTCTTCCTGCGCGACCGGGCCAACGTCGACGACCAGCGCACGCAGCTTCTCAGCCGCTGCGGTCAGGACGTCGGCGACGACCAGAGCTTCGCCCCCCGGATCACCGGCGAGACCGCCGCCGGCGGGCGGGGCGTCGCCTTCGTCTCCCATGCCGGGAACCTGCTCGGGAGTTGCGGGGATCCTTCGGCGCCGCCCGACAACAACAACCTGGCCGACGTGTACTTCCGGCCCGACGCCGCCGGACAGCCCACCGAGCGCATCAGCCGGGACACGGCCGGCGCCCAGTTCATGCGGCCGAGCCTGGAAGCGGCGGTGTCGGGCGACGGCCGGCTCGTCGTCTTCACCACCGGTACGCCCGATGCCGCGACCGGTGGGCCCGGCGCCGGCTCCGAGGTCTTCGGGCGGGATCGGGGCGTCACGCCCGGCGTCACGCGGCGCCTCAGCGCGCCGACCAACGGCCCGGCGCTCGGGCCGGCGGTCACGGAGTTCCCTGCCATCTCCGGCGACGGAAGGATCGTCGCCTACGCCTCGGCCGCCCCCGATCTCGTCACCGACGACAGCAACGGTCTCACCGACGTGTTCGTGTCGGACCGGACGAGGAACGAGACGACCCGCGTGACCCTCGGGTTGAGCGGCGCCCAACCCGACGGGCCGAGCGCCACCGATTCGCCGCCGGCGATCTCGGCCGACGGAATGGTCGTCGCCTTCTCGTCCCAGGCCACGAACCTCGTGTCCGGGGACAGCAACGGCTTGACCGACGTCTTCGTCCACGACCGGGCCAGGAAGGAGACGACCCGGGTGAGCGTCGGGCCCAATGGGCTCGAAGCCACCGGTGGCCAGTCGGACGGGGGGAGCTACATGCCGGCGGTCAGCGCCGACGGGCGCTTCGTCGCCTTCGCCTCCGACGCCGACAACCTGGTGGCCGACGACACGAACAACGCCACCGACGTCTTCGTCCACGACCGCCAGACGAGGACCACCACCCGGGTGAGCGTGGGGCCCAACGGGGTGCAGGCCGAGGACCTGTCGTACAACCCGTCGATCAGCGCCGACGGCAGCGTGGTCGCCTTCGTGTCGCGGGCTCCGAACCTGGTCGCCGGCGACACCAACACCGAAACCGATGTGTTCGTGCGCGACATCAAGGCCGGCGCCACGGTGGCCGTGAGGTCGGGCAACGGTCCGGTGGGCGACGGCCCCAGCTCCGTTCCGGCGCTCTCGGCCGACGGTCGCTGGGTGGCCTTCGCCAGCGCTGCCACCAACCTGGTCGACGGCGACACCAACAACGCCGTCGACATCTTCGTGTTCGACCGCCGGACCGGCGGCGTCGAGCGGGTCAGCGTCGGTTCCGACGGCGCGCCGGCCAACCGCGACAGCGACACACCGGCGATCTCCGCCGACGGCCGGTTCGTGGCCTTCAGCTCCGGCGCCAAGAACCTCGTCCCGGCCGACACCAACAACAAGACCGACATCTTCGTGCGGGACCGTCGGATCGCCGCCACCACCCGGGTGAACGTCGGGCCGTCGCCCGATCAGGCCGACCGCCCCAGCCTGCGCCCGTCCCTCAGCGCCGATGGGCGGTTCGTGGCCTTCCAGTCGGCGGCGGCCAACCTGGTGGCCGGCGACACCAACGCCGCACCCGACATCTTCGTCCACGACCGCACACCCGTCCGCGGCTACTGGCTCGTGGCGTCGGACGGCGGGATCTTCTCCTACGGCGCGGCCGCTTTCGCCGGCTCCACCGGAGCGGTCAGGCTGGCCAGCCCGATCGTCGGCATGGCTCCGACACCGAGCGGGCGGGGCTACTGGCTGGTGGCGTCGGACGGCGGGGTCTTCAGTTTCGGCGACGCCACGTTCCACGGTTCCACCGGAGCGGTGAAGCTGGCCAAGCCGATCGTGGGCATGGCCACCACCCCCACCGGCCAGGGCTACTGGCTCGTGGCCTCCGACGGAGGGATCTTCGCCTTCGGCGATGCCGGGTTCTTCGGCTCCACCGGCGGCGTCCGGCTGGCCCAGCCGGTCGTCGGGATGGCGGCCACGCCGACCGGGAAGGGCTACTGGCTCGTGGCCCGCGACGGCGGCATCTTCGCCTTCGGAGACGCGGCGTTCGCCGGCTCGACGGGCGCCATCCGCCTGGCGCAACCGATCGTGGGCATGGCGGCCACTCCGGCCGGCGGCGGCTACTGGCTCGTCGGGTCCGACGGCGGCATCTTCGCTTTCGGCACTGCCGCCTTCTTCGGCTCCACCGGGGCGACGAAGCTCAACCAGCCGATCGTCGGGCTCTCCCCGTCCCCCTCCGGCGGGGGCTACTGGATGGTGGCGTCCGACGGGGGGATCTTCGCCTTCGGGGACGCCGCCTTCTTCGGCTCGGCCGGGGCCACGAAGCTGGCCCGGCCGGTCGTGGGAATGGCCGCCCGGCCCTGACGGAGGTCGCGTAGCCGGAGGCGTAAGAGTTACGCGGTTGCCTTGACGCCCCGTTCGAGAAGATGCGAGCGTAACCCGCCGGCCGCGGCCGCACATCCACGGGGGAGGACGCCATGCAGAACGACATCAGCCGCCAGTGGGCCCTGCTCACGCCGTTCGTGCCGGGCGAGATGCTGACCGCCCAGGCGCAGCAGGTCGAGTCGCTCGGCATGGCCGGGATCTTCGTCCCCGAGATCTACAGCGACCCGTTCATGGGCCTGGGTTTCTGCGCCGCGGTGACCAACCGGGTGCAGTTGGCCAGCGGCATCAAGATCGCCTTCGCCAGTAACCCGTTCGAGATCGCCATGACGGCCATGGATCTCGACCGGCTGTCCGGCGGGCGGGTGGTCCTCGGTCTCGGCACCTCGATCCGGAACTGGGTCGAAGGGTTCCATGGCATGCCGCGGTACGAGAAGCCGGTGCCCCGCCTCCGGGAGGCGATCCAGATCATCCGCGAGGTGTGGGCCAAGAGCCACGTCCCCGGCGCCCTGCAGACCTTCGAGGGCCAGTTCCACCACCACGACTGGCGCACGTTCGCCGGAGCGTTCGCCGAGCCGGTGCGGGAGACGATCCCCATCTGGCTCGCCGCCAACCAGAAGGGCCTCACCCGCCTGGCGGGCGAGGTGGCCGACGGGTTCATCGACCACCCGATCCACGGCCCCCACTGGGCCGCCACCCACGGCCGCGAGGCGTTGGCCGAAGGGCTCCGGAAGGCGGGGCGGGACCGCAAGGACATCCACTGGAACTGCTGGCTGTGGGTGGCGGTGAACAACGACCGCAACGAAGCCCTGAACGACGCCCGGGCCACCGTCGCCTTCTACGCCGGGATGCGCCAGTACCAGCCGATGTTCGCCACCATGGGCTTCGACAAGGAATCCATGGCCTGCGTGGAAGCCTTCGAGAAGGGCGACCTGGCCGGCTGGGTGGGGGCGATCACCGACGAGATGGCCGAAGCGTTCGTGGTCCTCGGGCCGCCCGACGAGTGCCGGAAGCGGGTCGAAGAGGTGTGGGACGTGGCCGACTCGTTCTGCCTGTGCCCTCCGCTCGGTGGCCTGCCGCCCGAGAAGATCATGTTCTACATCGGCGGCATCGCCGAAACGTTCTACTCGGTGGCGGGGCGGGCGCCCCGCCTACGTTTTTTCTGGCGGCTTCGCCGCCCCGCCTGGGGCCCCAACCCCAGGCTCCTCCAGAGCGTGGGGCCCCTGCCCCACGCCTGGCCGTGACGTTGCGGGTCGCTGTTCTGTGCGGCGGGTTCGGCGCCGCCCGGTTTCTGGACGGGCTGCGCCGGATCCCCGGCGTGGCGCTGACCTGCATCGCCAACACGGCCGACGACCTGGACTACGTCGGCGTCCATGTCAGCCCCGATGTCGACACGGTGAGCTACGCCCTGGCCGGGATCTTCGACGAGCAGCGGGGCTTCGGCGTCGTGGGCGACACGTTCCGCAACGCGCAAGCCCTGCGCCGTTACGGCTGGGGCTGGTTCGCGGTGGGCGACGTCGATCTGGCCACCTCCCTGCGGCGGACGGACCTGCTGCGGGGCGGCGCCACGCTGTCGGAGGCGACGGGCGATCTGGCCCGGGGCCTCGGTCTGGAGGCGGCGGTGGTGCCGATGAGCGACGACCCCGTCCGCACCCGGGTGGTGACCGACGAGGGTCGCCTGGCCTTCCAGGAGTACCTCGTCGCCCGGCGGGCCCAGCCGAAGGTCGTGGCGGTGGAGCACGACGGTCTGGAGTCGGCCCGGCCGGCACCGGCCGTGCTCCCGGCGCTGGCCCGGGCGGACCTGGTGATCCTGGCTCCGAGCAGCCCGCTGGCCAGCCTGGCGCCCATCCTCGGCCTGCCCGGCGTGCGGGCGGCCGTGGCCGGGGCGAAGGCCGTGGCGGTGAGCCCGGTCGTCTCCGGCGTGGCCCCGGCCACACCGCCGGAGCAGTCCCGGGCCCGGGTGCGCGAGGCGTTCATGGCCGCCGCCGGCCTGACGCACACCGCGACGGCCGTCGCCGGCCTCTACGCCGACCTGGTCGACGGTTTCGTTCTCGACGAGCGTGACGCCGCCGAGGCCGCCGGCATCCGGGCCCTCGGCGTGGAGGTCCGGACCGCCGACACGCTGGCCGTGGGGCCGGGACGCGTCCGCCTCGCCGAGGCCGTGCTCGGCTTCATCTGAAGCGCCGTAAGGGAGCGAAGCGCTCGAGGTGCTCCAGCCGGCCGAGGGCGTCGGCCCGGTGCTCTTCGAACAGCTCGGTGTCGCCCGCCCGCTGGTCGGCGAGGACGGCGCGGCAGTGGTGGACCAGCCGCCGGTCCCGCACGTCCTGGAGAAGGTCGTCGAGGCGGTCGTGGCCGCCCGGAAGCTCGTCGAGGGCGACCCGCACGTCGGCGGTGTAGGCCGCCCGCCAGTGCAGCCAGACGGCCAGCAGCACCACGGCGACGATCGCATACCGGAGCACCCTCCGATTCTGTCCTGCCAGGATGTGTCCCATGGACGCGACGAAGGACGCCACCCGGGTCGACAAGTGGCTGTGGGCCGTCCGGCTGTGCAAGACCCGGTCGGCGGCCACCGAGCTCTGTGCCGCCGGCCACGTCAAGGTCAACGGCGC
This sequence comes from Actinomycetota bacterium, assembly GCA_040756995.1. Lineage (GTDB taxonomy): Bacteria > Actinomycetota > Acidimicrobiia > IMCC26256 > BP-133 > BP-133. Next base: position 26,169 of record JBFLYK010000060.1, read on the forward strand.
CCCGGCCAAGCCGGCCCACCCGGTCCGGGTCGGCGACCGGGTCGAGGCCTACGTCCACGACCGGCCGCGGGTCCTGGAGGTGGTGCAGATCATCGAGAAGCGGGTCAGCGCCCCGCTGGCCGCCGAAGCCCTGGTCGACCACAGCCCGCCGCCGCCGCCCAAGGAGTGGTACATGACGTTCGCCCGGGACCCCGGGGCCGGGCGGCCGACCAAGAAGGACCGGCGCAGTCTCGACCGGTTGCGGAAGCCCCAGTGAGGGGCGAGCGCGAGCTGGGGCCGGGGGAGACCCATCTGGCCTTCGGCGCGATGCGCCAGCTGCGACCGCACATCGCCACGGTGGAGGAGTTCGTCCGTCAGGTCGACGGCTTCCAGCGCCCGCAGGGCTACCGGCTGGTGGCCTCCTTCGCCCTCGGCGACGCCGGCGCCCCGGTCGTGTCGGTGGCCGGTTTCCGCCGGCTCCACACCCTGGCCTGGGGCGACCTGCTCTACATCGACGACCTGTCGACGCTGGAGTCCCACCGGGGCCGGGGGCACGCCTCCCGGCTCCTGACCTGGGTCGTCGAGGAGGCCCGCCGCCTCGGCTGCGCCCAGGTCCACCTCGACTCGGCGGCGCACCGCCACCCCGCCCACCGCCTCTATCTGAGCGAGGGGTACCACATCTCCGCCTTCCACTTCTCCCGGGGAGTCTGAATGCCCGACGACGACCGCCGTTTCCATCGCCCGGGCGCGCCGTGCTGGGTGGTGCTCGTGACGCCCGACACCGGCCGCACGGGCCCGTTCTACGCCCGGCTCTTCGGTTGGTCGCGGCCGGAGCCGCAGGTCGGCTTCGACACCGTCGACTGCCGCGGCCGCGACGTGGCCGGTGCCCTCCAGCTCCCGCCCGATGCGGCGGCGGAGGCGGCGTCGGAGTGGATCCTCTACCTCGCCACCGAGGACGTCGGCGCGTCGCTGGAGTTGATCGGCCCGGCCGGTGGGGACGTCCTCGCCCCCGCCTTCGACGTCGGCAGTCTCGGCCGGATGGCCATGGCGGCCGACGGCGCCGGCGCCCAGTTCGGGTTGTGGGAGGCCGGCGTGCACCCCGGAGCCGAGATGACCGGCGAGCCGGGGTCGCTGACCTGGGCCGAGCTGCGCACCCGGTCCCCGGCGTCGGCCTCAGGCTTCTACCAGGCGGTCTTCGGTTGGGACATCCCGCCGGTCGGGGCCGGCCCCGACCGGTCCGTCACCTGCCGGCTCGACCAGGAACCGGTCGCCGGGATGGTCGAGCTGGGCGTGACCGACGGGCGCAGCTCGTCCTACTGGCTGCCGTACTTCGGGGTGGGGGACTGCGACGCCGCCGCGGCTCGGGCCGGCGAGCTCGGCGGCGAAGTCTGCGGAGCACCCCATGACGTGGGAGGCCGGCGGGTGGCCGTGCTCCGGGATCCCCTCGGGGCCCGGTTCTCCATCGCCGGACCCGGGGCGGGCGACACCGACTGACGCAGGCCGGACGCGGCGAGGCCCGGGCGCCCCCCCGCACCCGGGCCTCGCGCTTCGGGAAAAACCTCCCGGGACTGGCGCGTCAGCTGCCTCGCCAGGCCCGTCCCTGGATGAAGATCCCATTGTGTACCAGGAAACCGCGGATGATGTTGCCGTTGACGACCGCATCCTTCCCGCTGAACCCGGATTTTTCCACGAACTCCTCGATCGTGGCGTTCATGGCGATCCGCTTCTTGGCCGCGATGGCCGTGTGTCCGTCCTTCGTGGTGCGCAGGAGACCGGCGACGAGCTCGCCGGGCTGCTGGCCGGTGTGGTCGCAGAAGTCGGCCAGCAGCGCCAGCTTGTGCATCTTCACCTCGTCAGGATCGTCGTCGAGCTTGGCGCTCTCGAACCAGCGCCGCACCGCCGGATCCTGCGCCAGGTCGGTCGGAGTCGTCACTCGGGCAGACCGAAGCGCTGCGCCAGCGCCTTGACCTCGGCCCGGCGCTTCTCGGGGTCGATCGGGTTCTGGATCAGCCCGTCCTTCTTGAGCTGCTCGGTGACCTCGGGGATCTCCTGCCACGGCGTCGTGGAGTTGCCGACGAAGAACTGGCTCGACAGCGGGCGGCGGGGCCGCTGGCCGCCGGTCAGCGGGTCCTCCGCCGGGTAGCCGACGAGGAGCAGGTGCAGCGGCAGCCAGTGGTCGGGGACGTTGAACGCCGTCTTGGCCACCTCGGTGTTGAAGGCGTGGAGGCAGACACCGAGGCCGGAGTCGACGGCCGCCAGCATGGCCTGGTTGATGGCCACGCCGGCGTCGATGGCGCCGATGTAGGACAGGATGCCGGGGTCGGAGGCGATGGGCTTCAGGACGGTGGCCCAGACGACCTCGTCGACGTAGGCCTCGGACCAGCCGTGGCTGGCGTTGAGTGCGCCGAGCTGGACGAGTTCCTTCAACCGGTCCTGGGCACCATCGGTGTAGGTCAGGTCGAGGTAGAAGAAGATGTGGACGGGGGCCATGTCGACCTCGGCCGTCGTGGTCGGCGTCTTGATCTGCTCGAGGATCTGGGGATCGAGCTCGTCGCGGAAGACGACGATGCCCTTGACGAAGTCGGCGTTGACCGCCCGGGAGGCCCGGTTCATGGCCTCGAGCATGTACTGGATCTTCTCTTTCTCGACCGGCTTGTCAGGCTCGAAGTAGCGGATGCTGCGCCGGTTGCCCATCACCTGCTTGAGTTCCATCTGCCTTCTCCTTTTGAGCCGACTACTCCGACTGACCTACGAACGGGACAGGACAGTGATGACCATGGCGGCGGGGTCGGTGCCGAGGAAGCCGCCGCCGTTCTCGGCCAGCGCCACCCGGGCTCCCTCGACCTGGCGGGCGCCGCACCGGCCCCGCAGCTGGTCGGCCAGCTCCACCAGCTGGGCGCAGCCGGTGGCGCCGATGGGGTGGCCCTTGGCCAGCAGCCCGCCGCTGGGGTTGACGGGAACCCGGCCGCCGAGCGCGGTCTCGCCGGAGGCCAGCAGCTTCGGCCCCTCGCCGGCACCGCAGAGGCCGAGCTCCTCGTAGATCATGAGCTCGGCGGGAGCGGCGGCGTCGTGGATCTCCAGCACGTCGAGGTCCTCCGGCCCGACACCGGCCATGTCGTAGGCCTTGGCCACGGCCCGCTCCACGGCCCCGGGCTGGTCGGGGGTGCGGTCGCGCCCTGACACCAGCGCCGTCGCCCGCACCCGCACCGTCTCGGAGCCGAGGCGGCGGGCCGCCTCCTCGGAGCAGAGCACGACGGCCGCCGAGCCGTCGCCGATGGGGGAGCACATGAGCAGCGTCAGCGGCCCGGAGATCTCCCGGCTGGCCAGGACCTCCTCGACGGTCACGTCCCCGCCGTACTGGGCCTTGGGGTTGAGCTTGCCGTTGCCCTGGTTCTTGACCGCCACCCGGGCGAAGTCCTCGGGGGTGGCGCCGCTGCGCTCCATGTAGGCCCGGGTCATGGCGGCGTAAACATCCATGAACGGCGACTTGCCGCCGCCGCCCTTCTTCTCCGGCGCGACGTCGGTACTCACCGGCATGGGCGACGCGGCGTCGGACCCGGCGCCGCTCCGGCCGGCGCCGAGCAGGGTGCGGGTCAGCGCCTCCCGGGCGGCGGCCAGGTTGTCGAGGTCGACGGCCGTGCCGATGGCGGCGAAGCTGCGCATCTTGTCGGGGTGGGTCAGCTTCTCGGACCCGATGGCCAGGGCGATCTCGGCCTGGCCGGAGGCCACGGCCATGTGGGCCAGCCAGAAGGCGCTGCTGGCCGAGGCGCAGGCGTTCTCCACGTTGACGATCGGCACGCCGAGAAGGCCGGTGTTGCGCAACGCCACCTGACCCCGGATCATCTCCTGGCCGGTCAGGATCCCGGCCGTGGCGTTGGAGAAGAAGGCCATCTCGATGTCGGCGGGGGAGGCCTGGGCGTCCCGCAGCGCTTCGGCGGTGGCCTCCTCGGCCAGCTTCCGCACGCTGGAATCCATGAACTTCCCGAACGCCGTCATGCCCGTCCCGGCGATGAACACGTCACGCATGGCCGCCTCCTCGGTCTAGACCTTCTCGACTTTGTACCCGACGGCTTCCCGGTCCCACGTCTCGGGGGTGATGCCGCGGGCCTTGAGGGCGGCGTACTGGATGCGGTGCGTCTCGGTCTTGGGCAGGGCGTCGACGAACTCCACGTAGCGGGGGATGGCGTAGTAGGCCATCTTCCCCTTGCAGAAGTCGAGGATGGACTCCGGGGTGGGCGAGGCGCCGGGCTGGGTGACGATGGCGACCTTCACCTCGTCTTCGCCGAGCTCCGACTTCACGGCGTGGGCGCCGCACTCGAGCACCTCGGGGTGCTGGTTGATGACCGTCTCGATCTCCCAGGCCGAGATGTTCTCGCCCAGGCGGCGCATGGACTCCTTCTTGCGGCCCTTGTAGTACCACCAGCCGTTCTCGTCGACGACGCCGAGGTCGCCGGAGTGGAACCAGCCGCCCCGGTAGGCCTCGGCGGTGGCGTCGGGCAGCTTGTGGTAGTGGGTCATCTGGCCCATCGGGTGGCGGAAGCAGATCTCGCCGACCTGACCCGGCGGGAGGGGCTGGTCGTTGTCGTCCATGATGGCGAAGTCGATGTTGGCGATCGGCTTGCCCATGGAGCCGACGACCCCCTCGGCGTTGAGCAGGAAGCCGGGGGAGTCGACCATCCCGTAGAACTCGACGATCTTGACCCCGAAGCGCTCCTCGAACTCCCGCCACCGGTCGGGCGGCGCGGCGGCCGACAGCACCGTGCGGACGGGGTTGTCGGCGTCGTTGGGCTTGACCGGCTGCTTGAGCAGGATGGAGATCATTCCGCCGAGCGTGTTGAACTCCACGGCCTCGAACTTGCGGCAGTCGTCCCAGAACCGGGACGCGGAGAACCGCTCGGCCAGGGCGAACTTGGCGTCGAGGAGCATCGACCCGATGAACGAGATCAGCAGCGCGTTGCCGTGGAACAGCGGCAGCGCCGTGTAGAGCGTCTCGCCCGGCTTCACGCCGGTGGCGCCGAGGATGATCCCGAGCGGGCTGGTGTCGTACTTCGTGGCCACCACGCCCTTGGGCGGGCCGGTGGTGCCCGAGGTGTACATCATCCCGACCCCGCCACTGGGCTCGTCCAGGTCGACGTCGGGCTCCTTGTCGGCGCCGTCCATCAGCCGGTCGAAGTCCCAGTCGATGCCGTCGTCGGCCTTGCCGTCGAGGACGACGGCGCTGCGCAGCTCCGGGCACTTGTCCCGCACCGACAGCAGGGCGTCGCGCAGGTCGTCGTGGACGATGGCGCAGACGGCGTCGGAGTCGGAGAGGATGTGGGCCAGCGTCGCCCCCCGCTGCGACGTGTTCACCGGCACCGAGTGGGCGCCGAGGAAGATGATCCCGAGATGGGCCCAGAGGAACTCGGGGCGGTTGGGCAGGAGCAGGGCCACCTTCTCGCCCGGTCTCACGCCCAGCTCCAGCAGGCCGTTGGCGGCCCGCTGGGCGTAGGAGAGCACGTCCCGCCAGGGGACCTCCTCGTCCTTCCATTTCAGCCAGGTGGCGTCGGGGTGCTCCGCCACCCGCTTGCGGATCGTCTGCTCGATGGGGCCCTGTGCTCGAGCCATTCCAGGCAGCCCCCCTCCCTTGTGATCGACCGGAGAGGGACCGTACGGAACCGTCAATCACCCCGTCAAGACGGCTGCGGGAAACGCGTAGCAGAACCCGTAAGAGCTACGGGCGGGCGCCGATGGTGACGGGTGTCACGGTGTTCACGGGCGGGGCCGGGAGCCGCCGGCCGACGGTCCGGACCCGCCCGTAGAGGGTGGTCCGCTGCTCCAGCGGACGGCCCAGCGGGGCCACGACGGCGGCCAGGTCCTCCTCCTCGACACCCTGGCCGTGCTCGGCGCCGGCAGCCCGGGAGATGTTCTCGTTCATCAGCGTGCCGCCGAGGTCGTTGCAGCCCGCCCGCAGCGCCTGCCGGGCGCCGTCGAGGCCGAGCTTCACCCACGAGCACTGGATGTTGTCGATGAGGCCGGTCATGGCGATCCGGGAGGTGGCGTGGATCAGCAGCGCCTCCCGGAACGTCGGCCCGGGCCGGGACTTCTTCTGGAGGAAGATCGGGCTGGCCATGTGCACGAACGGCAGCGGCACGACCTCGGTGAAGCCGCCCGTCCGGGCCTGCAGGTCCCGGGCCCGGACCAGGTGGCGGGCCACGTGCACCGGCCGTTCGACGTGGCCGAACATGATCGTCACGTTCGACCGCAGCCCGATCGAGTGGGCCACCCGGTGGACCTCGAGCCACTCGTCGGTCGTGACCTTGTCGGGACAGATCACGGCCCGCACCTCGTCGTCGAGGATCTCGGCGGCCGTGCCGGGCAGGGTGGCCAGGCCGGCGGCCTTGAGCCGGGCCAGGTACTCCGCCAGCCCCATGCCCAGCCGGCGGGCGCCTTCGAACACCTCGAGCGCCGTGAACCCGTGGACGTGAATGCCGGGCGCGACGGCCTTCACCGCCCGGGTGACCTCCAGGTAGTAGTCGCCGTCGAAGCTGGGATGGATGCCGCCCTGGAGGCAGACCTCGGTGGCGCCGCACTCGACCGCCTCGACGACCCGGCGCTGGATCTCCTCGAACTCGAGGAGGTAGGGGTCACCCCGCAGGTTGAGCGACAGCGGGCCCTTGGAGAAGGCGCAGAAGCGGCACTTGAACGTGCAGACGTTGGTGTAGTTGATGTTCCGGTTCCGGACGAAGGTGACGACGTCGCCGACGGCCTTCCGGCGCAGATCGTCGGCCAGCTCGCAGACGGCGGCCAGCTCCGGGCCCCGGGCCCCGAGCAGCGTGACGATCTCCTCCACGCCGACCTGCTGGCCCAGCTCCACGCCCGTCAGCACCTCGCCGACCGGGCCGCCCGCTCTCGGGGTGCCGGCCATCGCCAGGAGGTCGGGCGGGGGCTCGTGCCCGCCTGCCGACCAGCGGAACTCGCGGGCCATGCCCTCGCCGTCGGAGGCGCACAGCACCGGGAAGCGGACCTCGACGTCGAGCCACTCCTGGGGCCGGCGCACGTACTCCGGGTAGACCGTCAGCCGGGGGGCGAGGACCTTGCCAGCCGCCTCGGTGGCCAGCCGCAGCCGCTCGAGCTCGGGCCAGGGCCGCTCGGGATTCACGTGGTCGGGGGTCAGGGGGGAGACGCCGCCCCAGTCGTCGATGCCGGCGTCGACGAGGGCGCCGAGGTCGGAGGCGAGGTTCGGCGGCGCCTGCAGGTGGACGGACGGGTCGAGCAGCAGCCGGGCGACGGCCACCGTCCAGAGCATCTCCTCCTGCGGACAGGGCGGATCGTGGGCCATGCCCGTCCCCGGCTTGGGGAGGAAGTTCTGGACGATGACCTCTTGGACGTGGCCGTGCCGGCGGTGGGCGGCCTGGATGGCCAGCAGGGTCTCGATCCGCTCCTGGCGGGTCTCGCCGAAGCCGACCAGCAGGCCGGTGGTGAACGGGATGCGGGCCTCGCCGGCCGCCTCCAGCGTGGCCAGCCGCCGGGCCGGCGTCTTGTCGGGAGCCTGGTAATGCGGCCCGCCCTTGTCGTGCAGGCGTTCGGCCAGCGACTCCAGCATCATGCCCTGCGACGGCGAGACGGCCCGCAGCCGCTCGAGATCGGCCTTGTCGAGCGCGCCGGCGTTGGCGTGGGGCAGCAGCCCGGTCTCGGTCAGCACCGCCCCGGCGGCGGCCACGAGATAGTCGACCGTCGACGCGTAGCCGTGGGCCGCCAGCCAGTCGCGGGCGGCGGAGTACCGCTCCTCGGGGGCTTCGCCGAGGGTGAACAGCGCCTCCCAGCAGCCGGCCGCCCGGCCCGCCCGGGCGATGGCCAGCACTTCGTCGAGCTCGAGGTAGGGCGAGTCGAGCCGGGCCGGCGGCTTGGCGAACGTGCAGTATCCGCACCGGTCGCGGCACAGCATCGTCAGCGGGATGAAGACCTTGGGGGAGAACGTGACCCGGTCGCCGTGGGCCGAGTCGCGGATGCGGGCCGCCTCCGCCATCAGTTCCGGCAACGGAGCCCGGAGAAGGTCGGACGGATCCGTGACAAAGGGGGCGGGGGCCATGGCCGCACAGGCTAGTGCCGACCCCTGAAGGCACGGCAACGCCAGACTGGGATGGTGCGGGAATGCCACTGCCAACTCTGCGGCCGCCTGCCGGCCACCGATCCGCTGTCGGGTCACGTCGCCCGGCGGGGCTGGAGCGTGGTGTCGGTACCGGCCGAGGGCCGCCGTCCCGCCTATGCCTTCACCGTCGGTCTGTGGCACAGCTTCGCCCACGCCGAGGCGTCGGTCTTCGGCCGCGACGAGGGGGAGATGGTCGCCTGGCTCGACACCGTCGGCCGGCAGGTGGAGACGGGGCGGGTGCTGCACCCCGACCGCCAGGGTGACGACGTTCTCGGGCCGGTCGAGGTGTTTCCTCGCCCGGCGCTGGCCAGCTGGCACCGCCACCTCTTCGGCGCCGCGCTGGCCTTCTACCGGGGCCAGCCCGTCCCCATGCTGCAGCTGGTGTGGGCCGACGGCGACGGTGTGCTGCCCTGGGAGCCGGGCTGCGCCGAGGAGTGCCGGGGGGCCCAGCCGTGGCTGTGGGACCGGGTCACCGCCGCGCCGGCGCCGCCCGGGTGGCGGTTCCCGGTCTCGCCCGACGCCCTCGTCCTGACCACGAAGGCCATCGCCTTCGACGGGGCGCCGGTGGCCGGCGTCGTCCACGACGAGGAAGGGGAGTGGCAGTTCCTCGACGACCCCGCCGTCGACATGGAGGACCTCACGATCGTCCACCTCGCCCATGTGGTGGGGGCCCGACCGGAGCTCGGGGCGGTGGGCGACCTGCCGGCCGGATTCGAAGCCTGGCTCGACGGGGGCGGCTCGTGGAGCCGTGAACCCCTCGACGACGCGCTCGATCCGTAGCGATCCGTCGGGTGAATAGCGGGGACAGATCTCCGAGTCAGAATCGTTCCTGGCAAGGACGCACGACGAGGCGTAGCAGGCCCTCCGGTGAGGAGGAGGACGAAGCCAGGGGCGATTCTGGCCGGAGAGATGCCCCGATCATTCGCCCGACGGGTCGCTAGGCTGCGCCCACGATGTTGCAGGCCAGGGGGATCGTCATGCGGTACGGGCCGCGTACCGCCGTCGACGGCGTGGACCTCGACCTCCGGCCCGGCGAGATCCTCGGCCTCCTCGGCCCCAACGGCGCGGGCAAGACGACGCTGCTCCGCCGGCTGGCCGGGCTGCTGCCGGGCTCGGCGGGCACGGTCGAGGTCGACGGCGGCGACCCGGCCGTCGCCCCGGCGGCGCGGGCCCGGATCGGGTACCTGCCGGAGGATCCGCCGCTCTACGCCGACGACGTCGCCTTCCAGTACGTCGCCTACCTGGCGGCGTTGTCCGGTGTGCCCCGGGGCCGGCGCCGGGCAGCGGCGGCCGAGGCGCTGCAACGGGCCGGCGCCGACAAGCTCGCCGGCCGGGTGATCGGGCGGCTGTCCAAGGGGCAGCGACAGCGGGTGGCGCTGGCCGGCGCCATCGTGCACGGTCCCTCCGTCCTCCTGCTCGACGAGCCGTCGGAAGGGCTCGACCCCCGCCAGATGGTCGGCCTGCGAACCCTGCTCGGCGAACTGAAGAAGAAGGCGTCGATCGTCTTCTCCACCCATCTGCTGGCCGAGGCGCAGGCGATCTGTGACCGGGTGGTGGTGATCGATCAGGGCCGCATCGTCCTCGACCGGCCGGCCGGAACGGCCGCCACGGCGAACCGGCTGCGGGTCGAGGTGGCCGGCGCGGCGCCGGCCGAGGTGCGGGCCGCCCTGCTGGGCGTGAAGGGCGTGACGGCGGTGGAGGGCACCGGAGGGCGGGGTGCGCCCGACGGACTCGTCTGCACGGTCACGGCGCCGGCGGTGGCCGAGGCGATCGCCGCCGAAGTCGTCGGGCGGGGCTGGAAACTGCGGCAGCTCGCCCCGGCGCCCGACGATCTCGAAGCGGCGTTCCTCGCCGCCGTGGCGGGCGTCACACCGTGAAGCCGCTGCGGGGTTCGCTCCGGATCGCCCGCCGGGAGCTGCGGGCCTACCTCGTGGCGCCCTGGGCCTACGGCGTCGCCGTCATGTTCCTGGCCCTCACCGGCACGATCTTCTTCGTCGTGGCCGACGGGTCGCGGGAGGCCAGCCTCCGCTTCTGGTTCCCCAACCTGGCCTTCGTGCTGATCGTCACCGCTCCGATCGTGACCAGCCGGCTGGTGGCCGAGGAATGGCGCAGCCGCCATCTCGACATCCTCCTGGCCCGGCCCATCAGCGCCGCGGCGCTGGTGGTGGGCAAGTGGCTGGCGGCCGTCGGCTTCTTCGTCCTGCTGCTGGCCCCGACCCTCGTCTATTCGGCGTTCCTGGCCCAATGGGGCGACCCGGACTGGCCGCCGATCGTCGCCTCGTACCTCGGCGCCCTGCTGCTCGTGGCGCTCTTCTGCTCCATCGGGACACTGGCCAGCGCGTTGACGCCGACCACGGTGGCCGCCGGGCTCGGCGCCTTCGCCCTCCTGGTGGTGGCCCAGCTGGCCAACAACGTCCCCGCTCTGAACGGCCTGTCCTTCCAGCCCCACCTGGAGAGCTTCGCCCGGGGCGCGCCCGGGCTCGAGGACGTCGTGTACTTCGTCAGCGGCATCGTCGCCCCCATCGTGGTGGCCGGGGCCTGGCAGGCCGTGCGGCGGCTGGGAGTGACGGCCCAGCCGGGCGGCCGGCTGCGGGCGGCGGCGCTTCCGGCGGCGGTGCTGGCCGCCACCCTGGCCGTGAACCTGGTGCCGGTGCCGGCCACCGCCCGGGTGGATTTCACCAAGACCAAACGCTTCACGCTGTCGAAGCAGTCGAAGGAAGTGCTGCGGAACGTGAAGCAGCGGGCGGTGGTGACCGCCTTCGCCCCGGAGAACTCTCCCCAGGCCCGCGACGCCGAGGTCCTCCTGGCCCAGTTCCGCCGGACCAACTCCCGGATCCGCACCCGGGTGCTCGACTTCGCCAAGGCCCAGGGCGAGGCGCTGCGGCTCGGCGCCCAGGACGACGGCGAGGTCGTCGTCGAGATCGGCGAGCGCAAGGAGCTCGTGGCGCCGGTCATCGAGCAGACGATCACCAGCGCCCTGCAGCGCCTGGCCCGCCGGCAGCCGCAGACGCTGTGCGGCCTCGAGGGCAACGGTGAACGGCGGCTCGACAGCGAGGCACCGCAGGGCCTGCAGCTGGCCCGGCTGGTGGCCGAGCGCAACGGGATCGCCACCCGGGGCCTCGATCTGGCCGTGGCCAGGGAGATCCCCGCCGAGTGCACGGTCCTGGCCATGGTGGCGCCGACCGCCGAGCTGCTGCCCAACGAGATCCAGCTCATCAACGACTTCATGGGCCGCAACGGCAAGATGCTGCTCATGGCCGAGCCGGGCGGGCCGAACCTCGACGCCATCACGACCCGCTGGGGTCTGCGCCTCCTGCCCGGGGTCGTCTTCGATCCGCCCCGGGCCTTCGCCGGTGATCCGACCTCCTTGCTGGTCAATGATTTTCCGACGGAATCGCCGGTGGCCCGGAACGTCAGCGGCGCGCTGCTCGTGACCGCCGGCGGCATCACCACCGCCGCCAGCGAGGACACCGGCCTCAGCGTGGCCAAGGTGATGCAGTCGAGTGACGGCTCCTGGCTCGAGAGCAACCCGTCGGTCACGCCGGCCGTCTACGAGGCGCACACCCAGGGCGGGGGCGACCGGGGCGGGCCGGTGGTGCTGGCCGGCGCCGCCGACCGCTCCGAGGTCAGGGAGACCGGCGAGTCCCGGCTGTCGACCGGCGGCGCCAGCATCGCCCGGACGCGGCTGCTGGCCTTCGCCGATGCCGACTGGGCCAGCAATGCGTTCCTCGAACGGCGCTCCAACGCCGATCTGCTGGCCAACGGGCTCAACTGGTTGACCGGCGAGGAGGACCTGGTCGCCATTCCGGGCGTCGACCCCGACCTCCGCCGCCTCGAGCTGACCTCGTCCCAGCGCCGGGTGATGGGAATCGGCTCGATCGGCGTGATTCCCGCGGTGGTACTTCTCGTCGGCGCCGGGGTCTGGCTCCGCCGGCGGCGTCGTTAGGAGCGCTGTCGCGCTC
>JBFLYK010000061.1:0-8801 GCA_040756995.1 Actinomycetota bacterium
GGACGGTCGGTCTCCTTGGCCTTCTCCTTCTCCTTCTCCTTGTCCTCGGCGGTGGTCGCCGTGGTGGAGGAGGCGGGAGCGGTCGTCGTGGTGGTCGACGGCGGGGGCGCCGTCGTCGTCGTGGTCGGCGCCGGGGGCTGGATCACACCGTTGTTGGCCGCCTCGGTGATCGCCGCCTCGACCTTCGGGATCGCTTCGTCCTTCTCGTCGGCCGGGACCTTCTTGAGGTCGGTCTGGAGCCGGCGGACGGTGGCTTCGGCCTTGGGCGTGTCCTTGGCCTTGACGGCCTCTTTCAGCTCCTTGATGTGCTGGTGCGTGTCGTCGAGGGCCGGGGAGTCGACGGGGAGACCGACGGTGTAGGCGACCACCCGCACCGGCCGGGGCAACGGCACCCCGCCGTTGGCCGCCGCCGCCGAAGCGGAGAAGAGCACGAGGCCGGCGGCCACGGAACCGGCCCGCCAGGCCGAGGAGCCGATGCGGCGCGTCCGGGGCCCGGCCCAGCGGAGACGCCGGACCTCGCCGCCGGTGTCGGCGCCGGAGGGTTCCGCCGCCGGTGCGCCTTCGGCCGGCCCGAGCCCGGCCGGAACGGCCGCTCCGCCGGGCCAGCGAGCGGCCACCGCCGCCGCCAGAGCTTCCAACTCCGCCGCCGAGGGGGTGAGCGCGAGATCGTCGGGGGGTGCGAGCACGCCCCCGAGCTGATCCAGCAGCTCGTCGTGGATGTCGCCACCCTCAACCCACACGGGAGGCCTCCTCGAGGAACGTCCGCAGGCGCCCGAGGGCGCGCATCTGGGCCATGCGCACCGTCCCCGGTTGCTTCCCTAGGGCAGCGGCGACTTCGGCCGACGACAGGCCGCCGACGACCCGCAGCTCGAGCAGCTCACGCTCGTCGGGGTCGAGGCGTTCAAAGGCGGCGCGCACCTGGGCCTGCTCCTCGGAGTCGAGGACGATCTCGGCGGGGCCGGGATCGTCGACGTCGGAGCGCAGCAACCCGGGCGGCAGCGGCCGGTAGGTCTGACGCTGAATGTCGACCACGACGTGGCGGCAGATGCCGAAGAGCCAGGGGGCGAAGCCCTCGTCGGCGCCGACATAGTTGTCGATCTTGGTGACGGCTCGGGCCATGGTCTCGCTCACGGCGTCACGGGCCAGGTCGGCGTTTCCGAGGCGACGATGGGCGAACGAGACCAGGCGGGCATAGACGCTCGTGTAGAGCGCGGCCCACGCCTCCTGGTCTCCCCGGCGGGCCCTCTCGACGAGGCCTTCCGCCGCCTGCCCGTTGTCCACGTCACACTTCCTCTTCGTCGGATGGGGTGGAAGTGTCACATCTCCGCAACATTTCTTTCGGAGTGACACGAATCCGACGAAGGTGTTGTTCGCCCTGGAAGCTCTGACTCCTTTGTGGCGCGACGCGGGATCTGTCCAGCCTGACGCATCGCTGACGCCGATCTACGCGCCCAGATCGAGCACGATCTTGCCCGTCACGGCCCGGTCGACGAGAGCGGTGAAGGCGTCGTTGACGCGGCTCAGGGGCAGCACCTCGGCGATCGCCACGCGGATCCGGCCTTCGGCCAGGGCACCCAGGGCGGCGGCCTTGCCGGCCGCCATGCGCTCCGGGGGCTCGATCAGCCCGCCGTAGCCGTAGACCGTCAGCGCCTTGCGGTAGAGCTGCTGCATGTTGACCTCGGCTATCGGCCCGGCCGACACCCCGAAGGACACGAGGCGCCCGAACGGGGCCAGCGCCTCGATGGCCGCCCCGGTGAACCCGTCCCCGAGAGCGTCGAAGACGACGGTCGGAGCCAGCGGTTCGACGGCGGCGGCGAGCTCCGCCGGGCCGGCCGTCACGACCTGATCTGCACCCTGTTCGGTGACGAAGGCCGCCTTCCCGGGATTGCCCGTCTGCCCCCAGACCCGGGCGCCGAGCGAGCGGCAGAGCGACACCAGCATGCTGCCGACGCCGCCGGAGGCACCGAGGACCAGGACCCGGTCGTCGGCCGTCACCCGGGCCTGTTCGGTCGCCGTGCGCCAGGCGGTGACTCCGGCCACTCCCATGGCCGCCGCCTGCACCAGGTCGACGCCGGGCGGGATCTCGGTCACCGCCGCCCGGGGAGCCACGACCCGCTGCGCCCAGGCGCCGTCCCGTTTGGTCGACAGGCCGCCACCGTGGAGCAGGACGGGCCGGCCGTCACCGGCCCGGCGACCGGCTCCCTCCATCCCGATGGTGCGCGGCAGGGGGGCGTCGGACGCCACCCGGCCCTCCGCCACATAGCGGTCGACGGGATTGACACCGGCGAAGGCCATCTCCACGAGGACCTCGTCGTCGCCCGGGACGGGGGTGTCGACGTCCTCGACCACCAAGGGCTTGCCGTGGGCGTGGACCCGGGCTGCCCGACCGCGGCCACCGGAAGGGTCGGTCGTCATGGCGCCATCCTCCTGATTTCCGATCTTTTGTGACGCGGCACGCCAATCGTCCGAATCAGGGGCAGCGACGGATTCCCCCCATCCCGGGTGGCCGGCTCTCCCCCAGCGCCGGTCACCCGGGTACACCACATCCCCCGGCCGGTCCGGCGCCGGCTGCGACGCTACCCGCCGATGCCGACCACCGGCAGCCGCAGCCCGCCGGGCACCTCTCCGGCGAAGCGGGCGTCGCCGAAGGTGAAGACACCACCGTCGACCGTGGCGACCCGGTAGCCCTGCCCGGACGGCGAGGCGACCAGCCCGACGGCGGCCCCTTCGGCCAGCCGGCCCGCCGGGGACCCGAGGAACGGGGCGTCGCCGAAGGAGAAGATGCCGCCGTCCGACGCCACCAGCCAGTAGCCCTCACCCGACGGCGTGGCCGCCATCCCGACAATCGGCTTGGTGAGGCGGACTGCGCCGGTCGACCCGAAGAACCCCGCGTCCCCGAAGGCGAAGATGCCCCCGTCCGACGCCACCAGCCAGTAGCCCTCACCCGACGGCGTGGCCGCCATCCCGACAATCGGCTTGGTGAGGCGGACTGCGCCGGTCGACCCGAAGAACCCGGCGTCCCCGAAGGCGAAGATCCCGCCGTCCGACGCCACCAGCCAGTAGCCCTGACCCGACGGCGTGGCCGCCATACCGACGATCGGCTTGGCCAGCCGGATGGCGCCCGTCGACCCGAAGAACCCGGCGTCCCCGAAGGCGAAGATGCCCCCGTCCGACGCCACCAGCCGGTAGCCGTGGCCCCACGAACGGACGGGCGGTCCGGCCGGCGTCGGATCGACCGGGAGCACCGCGGCCGGCGGCTCGGGCCGGCCGCCGGCGTCGCCGGCTGGCGGAGGCGCCTCCAGCGGGGCGATTCCCGCCGTCCCGTCGCCCACCGGCGGAACGGATACGGGCGCCACCGGCCGAACCGATACGGGCGGCACCGGCGGAAGGCCGCGCGGCCGGCTGATCCGCACCAGCCGGAGCCGGGCGTTGCGGGTGTCGCCGATCACGAGGTCGCCCGTGGGCGTGACGGCCACACCCCGGGGCTGGTCGAGAACGGCCTGTGCTGCGGGGCCGCCGTCGCCGCCGAACCCGAAGGCGCCCGTCCCGGCGACGGTGTCGATGATCCCGGTGGTGAGGTCGACCCGGCGGATGCGGCTGTTGTCGCTGTCGGCGATGTAGAGGTCGGTCCCCCACAGGGCGATGCTCCGGGGGCTGTTGAGGGCGGCCGCCCGGGCCGGGCCGCCGTCGCCGGAGTAGCCGGCCGGAAGGCCGCCGGCGACCGTGGTGATGATTCCGGCCGGGTCGACCCGGCGCACGGACGGCAGCAGCACGCCTTCGGCGCTGGAGATGTAGAGGCTCCCGTCGGTGTCGAGGGCGAGGCCGCGCGGGTCTTCGAGGTCGGCCGCCGTGGCCGGCCCCCCGTCGCCGGAGTAGCCGCGGCGGCCGGTGCCGGCGATCGTCGTGATGACGCCGGCCGGATCGATTCGCCGGACCCGGTTGTTGCCGGTGTCGGCCACGATCAGGCTCCCGTCTGGAGCGACGACGAGGAAGCGCGGATGATCGAGGTCGGCGGCTCGGGCCGGGATCCCGTCACCGTTGAAGCCGGGCCGGCCCGTTCCGGCCACGGTGGTGATCACGCCGGTGTCGAGGCTGACCATCCGGATCCGGTTGTTGGCGCTGTCGGCGATGTAGAGGCGACCGTTGTTGTCGACCGCCACCCCGTGCGGCATGTCGAGCCGGGCGGCGGTGGCCGGTCCGCCGTCGCCCAGCGCCCCGGCGAGGCCCGTGCCGGCCACGACGGTGACGAGCCCGGTCGACGGATCCAGCCGCTTGATCTGATGGTGGCCGGTGTCGGTGAACCAGATCACCCCGAACCGGTCGACCGCCGCGGTACGGGGAGCGGACAGCTCGGCCTGGCGGCCCTCCGGCGTGCGGCCGAACTCCACGCCGACGATCGTGCTGATGATCGCCGGGTCGGAACCGGACGCCGGCGCCTTGAGACCCACGAGCGGCCAAGCGGAGGCGGCCAGCGCCAGCGCCACCAGCAGTGGCCGGGTTCGGCGAGCGAGAGTCAGACGTCGGCGAATCATTGGCAAGTGGCCCTGCGCGCTGCGGAAAAAACCTGGACTTTGAACCTCTCAACGATTCGATATGTCCCTTGCGCGGTCCTTCTGCCCGTTTGGCCTTTTCGCCACCTTTGCAACCTTGTAACCGAGTTGTCATCGATTGCCCTGATGGCCGGTCCGGCGTCTCCGGCGGCGCGACGACGGCCCCCGGTGGAAACCGGGGGCCGTCGAAGGGGGGGTGCTGACTGGGGCTCGAGAGCCCCGGGGGGATCAGAAGCCGAGGCTGATACCGAGGAGGCCGCCGCCGTTTACCGTGGCCGAACCGCTGGCGCTCGTGCCGCCGAGGAGGCCGCTGAGCGTGCTGTTCAGCTGGTTGGTCAGGCCGCTGACCGTCCCAGTCACGTTGCCGACGGCGCCGGCCACCGTGCTGGGAGCGCCGGCCACGGTGCCGGTGACGGTGTTGGCCACGTCGGTCACGGTGTCGGTCACCTGGTCCTGGACCGATCCGATGCCCGGGAGCGGAAGCGCCGGGGCGCTGTTGACCGTCTGGTTGACGGTGCCGCTGACCTGACCGGCCACGCCGTTGACCTGAGCCGGGATGCTGCTCACGGTCGCCGGGACGGAGGCCACGGTGCCGGTCAGCTTGGACAGGACGCCGGAGACGGTCGACTGCACGCCGGCCACCTGGGCCTTGGCGTTGGTGAGGGCGCCGGCCAGGCCGCCGTTGGCCTGCGCCGAGGCGGACGACAGAGCGCTGTTGATCGTGCCCTGCAGCGTGCTCAGGGCGGCGTTGATCTGGCCCTGAGCCTGGTCGATCGTGGCGTTGACCGTCTGCTGGGCGGTGGCGACGGCGGCGTCCGCCGCGCCCTGGGCCGAGGCCAGAGCCTGCTGCGCCTCACCCAGCGCCATGTTCGGCGCGTCGAGCGCCGTGGCGGCGATGCCGAAGGCGTTGTTGGCGTTGCTCTGGGCGAGATCCAGCGCGCTGGTGACGTCGCTGAAGATCTTGCCGATCGTGTCGGACGCCAGGGTGAAGGCCGGGGTGAGGTCGCCCTTGCCGGTCACCGTGGCCATGGTCGAACCGAGGACTGACTGGGCCTGGGTCGACGCCGACGCCACTTCGGCCTTGGCGTTGCCCACGATGCTCTGAACCTGGCTCGTGGCGCCGTTCACCGAGTTCGTCAGCTGGGCCTTGAGCTGCTCGAGGCTGGTGATGGTCGCCGCGGCCGCCTCACCGTTGGCGCAGGAGGTGGAGTCGAGAACGGCCGAGTGGGTCTCCACACAAGCCGGCTTGCTGCTGGCCATGGAATCCACGGCGATGGTCGTGACCCCGGCGGCGCTGATCGTGCCGATGCCGAGAGCGAGGGCCCAGCGGGGAATGACGTCGAACATGATGGTGGCTCTCCCTTTCTCATTGCACCGCCCCGATCCGAATGTCCGGCGATGCTCGAGCCCGTCCGTTCGGGCGTTGTGACCAGTGCTTCGGCTAGTCCGGTCGGCCGGTTGAGCAGAAAGGCCTCCTCTTTTCGGGCCCTTAAGCCCGATTTGATGGGCGGGGGCTAGTCCGGACGGGTCAGGCAAGGGCCTCACACCCCCGTTCACCTGGGCCAGAGCGGGGTACTGTCCTTCCATGGCCGATCTGCGCATTCCGGTCCCGCCGACGTTCGCCACGGTCGAAGAGGAGCGCCTGCACCGCAAGCAGCGGCTGGCGGCCGCTTTCCGCCTGTTCGCCCACTTCGGCTACGAGGAGGGCGTGGCCGGACACATCACCGCCCGCGATCCCGAACTGCCCGACCACTTCTGGGTCAACCCCTTCGGCGAGCCCTTCGCCCACATCCGGGTGCGGGACCTCGTTCTCATCAACCACCAGGGCGAGGTCGTCGAAGGCGGCCGCCCGGTCAACGCCGCCGCCTTCGCCATCCATTCACAGGTGCATGCCGCCCGGCCCGACGTCGTCGCCGCCGCCCACTCCCATTCGATGTACGGAAAGAGCTGGTCGGCGCTGGGGCGGCTCCTTGATCCGCTGACGCAGGACGCCTGTGCCTTCTACAACGATCACAGCCTCTTCGACGACTACACGGGTGTGGTGCTCGACGTCGAGGAGGGGAAGCGGATCGCGCACGCCCTCGGTGGCCGCAAGGCCGTCATCCTCCGGAACCACGGCCTCCTCACCGTCGGCCACACGGTCGACGAGGCCGCCTGGTGGTTCATCGCCATGGATCGCAGCTGCCAGTCGCAGTTGCTGGCCGAAGCGGCCGGCACGCCGGTCCGCATCTCGGAGGAGGACGCCCTCCACACCGCCGGCCAGGTCGGCACGCACACGATCGGCTGGTTCAACTTCCAGCCGCTCTACCAGATGATCGTCCGCCGCCAGCCCGACCTTCTGGAAGCCTGAACCGTCAGCCGGGCCTGAAACCGCAGGCGTTCTGCGTTCATCCCGCCAGGCGGTCTGCGGCCATCCCGCAAATGTTGGGCTTTTGCCAATAAATGCGTCACCGGCGACGCCGAACGGCGTCGTAGGAACGTGCCCAACACCATCGACCTCCGTGTGCCGCCGCGCCCCCGGGCCTGGCCCCTCGCCCTCCTGCCCGCCCGGCTCGACCGGCTGACGCATCCGACGCCCTTCCTCATCTGCGACGGAGCGACGATCGAACGGCGCTACGAGGACCTGGCGACCCTCCTGCCCGGCGTCCGGCTGTACTACGCCGTGAAGTCGAATCCCATGCCGCAGATCGTCGGCACGCTCGCCCGGATGGGCTGCGGTTTCGAGATCGCCTCGGTCTACGAGCTCGACACGGTGACCGCGGCCGGCGTCGACCCGGCCGACGTGCTGTTCAGCAACACCGTGAAGCCGGCGGCCCACGTCGCCGAGGCGGCCGCCGCCGGCCTCTACCGCTTCGCCTTCGACTCCGAGGGCGAGCTCCGCAAACTGGCCGCCGCCGCCCCCGGTTGCAGTGTGTACGTCCGGCTGCGGGTCGACGACGAGCACAGCGTCTTCCCCCTGTCCCGCAAGTTCGGGACGACGACCGACGACGCCGCCCGGCTGTTGGTCCTGGCCCGGGAGCTGGGGCTGGTGCCCTACGGGATCACCTTCCACGTCGGTTCCCAGTGCACGGACCCGGAGGCCTGGGGCCGGGCGATCGACCGCTGCGGCACCGTCATGAGTGGCCTGGCCGGGGCGGGCATCCGCCTCGAGATGCTCGATCTCGGGGGCGGCATCCCCGCCCGCTACGTCGGCCCGGTGCCGTCGCCGGCCAGCATCGCCGATGCCGTCGAAGCGGGCCTCCGCCGCCTCCCCTACCGGCCCCGGCACATCGCCGCCGAGCCGGGCCGCAGCCTGGTGGCCGAGGCCGGCGTGATGGTGGCCACGGTCATCGGCGTCGAGAACCGGGGCGACGAGCGTTGGGCCTATCTCGACGTCGGGGGCTACAACGGGATGATGGAGGCCGTCCAGACCGGCGGGCGCTGGCCGTTCCCGCTGCTGACCTCCCGGCCGGGCGGACGCTCCTCCGGCGTGACCCCCGGCGACTGGGCCTCCGACCCCCGGGAGCTGGCCGCCGGCGCCAAGGTCCGCACCACGGTGACGGGACCGTCGTGTGACAGCAGCGACACGATGTTCTACGGCGTGCCGCTCCCGGCGTCACTGGCGGCCGGCGACCGGCTCTACATCGGCTCGGCCGGTGCCTACACCACCAGCTATGCCTCGTCCTTCAACGGTTTCCCGCCCCCGGCCACCCTCTTCCTCGACCGGCGGACCGGGCTCCGCCGCCCGGCGCCGACCATGCCGTTGACGCTGGGGGCCTGAGCGGGTGGCCTCCGGCGCCGGGCCCGACCCGGCCGTCCTGGCGCCCCTCGGCGCCGCCCTCTGCTACGGGGTGGCGGCCGTCGTCCAACAGGTCGGCGCCCACCGGGCCGCCGCTCCCCCGCCCTCCGACGGCTCCGGGCCATCCGCCGCCCGCCGGCTGGGCGTCCGGCTCGTCGTCGATCTCCTCCGCCAGCCGCTGTTCCTGGCCGGCCTGGGGCTCGACGCCGTGGGCTTCTTCCTGGCCTTCGTCGGGCTGCGGCACCTCCCCGTCTTCGTCGTCCAGGCCGCGGTGTCGTCGACGGTGGCCGTGACCGCCGTCCTGGGCAGCCGGTTCCTGGGCGACCGCCTGAAACCCCGGGACTGGTGGCTGGTCGGCGCCGTTGTCGTCGGGCTCACGCTCGTCGGGGCCTCGGCCGCCGACGGCGGCCCTCCGGGGCTCGGCCCGTTCGGTACCGCCCTGCTGGTGGGCGGCGTCCCGGCCCTGGGCCTGG
>JBFLYK010000061.1:8811-37905 GCA_040756995.1 Actinomycetota bacterium
CGGCGCTGGGGGCTCTCGCCGGTGTCGGGTTCGGCGGCTTCGCCCTGGCCGGGCGGCTCATGCCCGACCACGACGGCGTGGCCGGGCTCCTGGCCGACCCGGTGCTGTGGGCGGCGGTGGGCTACGCCGTGCTCGGCCTCGGCATCTACGGCGCCGCCCTCCAACGAGGGTCGGTGACGGCGGTGACGGCCACGACCATCGCCACCGAGGCGCTCTTTCCCTCGGTCGTCGGGCTGGTGCTGCTGTCCGACGGGACCCGGTCGGGGATGGCCGCGGCGGCCGCGGCCGGCTTCATGCTCACGGTCGGCGGGGCGCTGTGGCTGGCCACCTCGAAATCCACCGGGCCGGGGACGAGCAACACCCGCCCTGAGGACTGGAAGAATTTGGCACGCGGTTGCGAAAGCTCAGTTTTGCGGTAGAAGTTACTTGTGGGCTTCGGGGGGCTCGTGTGTGCCCCGCCTGCCTGACCCCGCACCACGGCCCCCGGAGCTCGCCGCCCCGGCCAGACGCGTTGAGGCCCCCCGGGTGGTCCCGGGGGGCCTCAAAAGAAGCCGTTCGTGGGCCTATCGGCTCACGGGAACGATTCGCAGAGGGACCCGTAGGCCCCAGAGGCCGGGCTCTTTCGAATGATCGAGCAAGGCGGCCGGCCGCCGGGGAGCTTTTCAGCGAAGGCTGCCCCGGGGATGATCAGCGTGACGCCGACGATGCAGGCGCCAGCGAGGAGTTTCTTCAAGGTGCTTCCTCCCCCTAATAGCTTTCCCACTAGCCCATCACTACGCCGGCTCAACCGCTAGACCACCGTGGGAGCCGGTTGCCGGCAGCTTACACCGGCCGCGATCGGGCTTCTCAGTTTTGTTCAGATTTGGTCAAGAATGCCGACGGGGCCGGCCCTGACCTGCCCGATCGCGGTGGGCGATACTGGTTTCGAACCAGTGGCCTCTGCCGTGTGAAGGCAGCGCTCTCCCGCTGAGCTAATCGCCCGGTGAAGCCCCCGAGAATAGCCGCTGCGGCGGGCCGTGCAGCGCGCCAATCGGGCTTCAGGCCGGTTCGGCGACGGCCGGGGACCGCAGCGTCCGGACCAGGTGGAGCCAGGCTTCGCCACCGATCTGGCTGACGGTGCTGACCAGGAAACCCGGGCGGCGACCGGCGAACCGGGCCAGCTGCTTGTCGTCGGCCGGCACGTCGATCTCGATCCGGGCCAGGTGCACCCTGGCCGGCAGCCGGCGGGCCGCTTCGGTCTCCGCCCCCGCCCAGCCGGGATGGAGCAGGTCGGAGGGGACGATCGCCGGGACGGCGACCCGCCTGGCCTCGGCCCGCAGGTGGAACCCACGCTCCTCCCAGCGGACCTCCCGGTGCGGCTCGTGGGCCCACCATTTGATGGTGGCCGCCTCGGCGGCGACGTCCGTGGCCGCGGGCCCGCCGCTCACGGCCAGCGTGGTCTGCCGCAGCCGCGGCCGCAGCCCGGGCCGGGACCGGAGCTCGCCTCCCACGATCTCGACGAAGGGGCCGAAGGGCGAGGCGGTGTGGTGGAGGGCGGCCAGGAACACCGGCCGGCGCCGGGCCCTGGCCCACACGACCAGCGCCTCGCCTTCGAACGCTCCGCCCTGCTCTCGCCCCACGTCGCTCACGTTACCGGCGCCTTCGCCGGCAGTGGGTGACGACCTCCCACCGGAAAAGCAACCGCCCGGCCTGGTGGCCGGGCGGTCGGAACTGCACTGCGGAGAAAACGGGCGTCAGGCGATCGCCCGCACATTCTGGGCCTGATCGCCCTTGGGGCCGCTGGTCACTTCGAACTCGACCCGCTGCCCTTCCTCGAGGCTCCGGTAACCGGAGCCCTCGATCGCCGAGTAGTGCACGAACACGTCGGCACCACCCTCCCGGGAGATGAAGCCGTAACCCTTCTCCGCGTTGAACCACTTCACTGTGCCAGTCGCCAAGACCGACTCCTTCCGTTTCCGTGCTTCGGAGGGTCGGCCTGACGCACTGCACCCTCACGTCTGCAACTGGTGATGATACCGGAGCGGCACATCGGGTTCGAGCGCAGAAGTGTCGCGTCGGAACGGCTTTTCTCTGTCTCGGCCGATAGGCTGTGAGACTGCGACGTCGCATCCGTCGACCAAGCGCAGATCGATGGAGGGGGTTTCACGTGGCCGGAAGTGGACGGGCCCGGCGATTCCGCCAGGCACGGCAGCTCAAGCAGGGCAGCCATGAGCAGGTGTGTCGCGCCTGCGAGGCCAACCTGACCCTGGGCGAGCCCCACGGCGCCGGCTGCGAGTACGCCGAAGAGGACCCCTGGGCCGTCGACGACGACTACGACGACGAGGAGGAAGAGGAGGAGGCCTGGTAGGGCCAGGCCCCCGACCTCACGCTTCTCGGGGGTCGACCGTCTCCGGGTCGACGTCGTAGCGGCGGATCGCCTCCGCCACCGTCTCACCCTTCACGTCGCCCAGCTGGGCCAGCCCCGACAGCGCCGCCACCACGATGTGGGCGGCGTCGGTCTCGAAGTGCCGGCGCAGGGCCGAGCGGGTGTCGGAGAACCCGTAGCCGTCGGTGCCGAGCGGGATGAACGGCCCCGGCACCCACCGGGCCACCTGGTCGGGCACGGCCTTCATGTAGTCGGTCACCGCCACCGTCGGCCCGGCGCCGCCGTTGGCCCCGAGGATGTGGCTGATGTAGGGCACCCGCGGCACCTCGGTCGGGTGGAGGCGGTTCCACCGCTCCACCGACAGGGCGTTCTCCCGCAGCAGCTTGTAGCTGGTGGCGCTCCAGACCTCGGCGGCCGTGTCGTGGTGGGTGGCCAGTAGCTCCTGGGCCTCGAGGGCGGCCAGCATCGCCGTCCCGCTGGCCAGGATCCGGACGCGGTTGGAGAGATTGCCGTCCGGGGCCGGCTTGTAGCGGTAGAGCCCCCGGAGGATGCCGTCCTTGGAGCCGGCGGGCATCGGCGGCATCGAGATCATCTCGTTGTAGAGGGTGATGTAGTAGAAGACGTCCTCCGGCTTGTCGCCGTACATCCGCTTGAGCCCGTCCTCGATGATGACGGCCAGCTCGTAGGCGAAGGCCGGGTCGTAGACCTTGCAGTTGGGCACGGTCGAGGCCAGTACCGGCGAGTGCCCGTCGTCGTGCTGGAGACCCTCGCCCTGCAGCGTCGTGCGGCCGGCGGTGGCGCCGAGGAGGAAGCCCCGGCCCCGGGCGTCACCGAAGGCCCAGATGAGGTCGCCGACCCGTTGGAAGCCGAACATCGAATAGAAGATGAAGAACGGGATCATCGGCTCGCCCCACGTGGCGTAGGCCGTGCCGGCGGCGGTGAAGGAGGCCATCGACCCGGCCTCGGTGATGCCCTCCTCGAGGATCTGACCGTTGCGGTCCTCCCGGTAGGAGAGGACGAGGCTGGCGTCGACCGGCTCGTACTTCTGGCCGAAGGGGGCGTAGATCTTGGCCTGGGAGAACAGCGCGTCGAGACCGAACGTCCGCCCCTCGTCGGGAATGATCGGCACGACCCGCTTGCCGATGGTGCGGTCCTTGATGAGATTGCGCAGCAGCCGGGTGAAGGCGCTGGTCGTCGAGGCCTTGACCTTCTCGCCCGTCCCGGACAGGAGGTCGGAGAACGGGTCGGAGGCCACCGGCGGCAGCGACGCCTTGCGGACCACCCGCTCGGGAACCGGGCCGTCGAGGGCCCGGCGGCGGGCCCGCATGTACTCCAGCTCTTCAGACTTCGGGCCGGGGTGGTAGTAGGGCGGATCACCCTCTTCGAGCACCTTGTCGGGAATGTCGAGGAAGAGCCGGTCGCGGAAGGTCTTCAGCTCCGCCTCGGTCATCTTCTTGATCTGGTGGGTGGCGTTGCGGGCCTCGAACTCGGGGCCGAGCGTCCAGCCCTTGATGGTCTTGGCCAGGATGACCGTCGGGCTGCCCTCGTGCTCGGTGGCGGCCTTGTAGGCGGCGTAGACCTTGCGGTAGTCGTGCCCTCCCCGGGACATCTTCCACAGGTCGTCGTCGGAGAGATGCTCGACCAGCTTGCGCAGCCGGGGGTCGGGGCCGAAGAAGTTCTCCCGGATGTAGGCGCCGGACTCGACCGAGTACTTCTGGAACTGGCCGTCGCAGGTGGTGTTCATCTGGTTGACGAGCACGCCGTCGACGTCGCGGTGAAGCAGATCGTCCCACTCCCGGCCCCAGATGACCTTGATCACGTTCCAGCCGCCACCCCGGAACTCGGCCTCGAGTTCCTGGATGATCTTCCCGTTGCCCCGTACCGGCCCGTCCAGCCGCTGCAGGTTGCAGTTGACGACGAAGATCAGGTTGTCGAGCTGCTCGGTGGCGGCCAGGTGGAGGGCGGCCCTGGACTCCGGCTCGTCCATCTCACCGTCGCCGACGAAGCACCACACTTTGGCTTTGGAGGTGTCGGCGATCTGGCGGTGGAGCAGGTACCGGTTGAACCGGGCCTGGTACACGGCGTTGAGCGGGCCGAGGCCCATCGAGACCGTGGGAAACTCCCAGAAGTCGGGCATCCGGCGGGGATGCGGGTAGCTCGGCAGGCCGGCCCCGCCCACCTCCCGGCGGAACCGGTCGAGATGCTCCTCGGTGAGGCGCCCCTCGAGGTAGGCCCGGGCGTAGACGCCGGGGGCGGCGTGGCCCTGGATGAAGACCTGGTCGCCGTAGCCCCCGTCGGACTTGCCGCGGAAGAAGTGGTTGAAGCCGACCTCGTAGAGCGACGCCGAGGAGGCGTAGGTCGACAGGTGGCCGCCGAGGCCGTCGTAGCGGCGGTTGGCCCGGGTCACCATGGCCATGGCGTTCCAGCGGATGAAGGCCCGGACCCGGCGCTCGATGTGCTCGTCGCCCGGGAACCAGGGCTCCTCCTCGGGCGGGATGGTGTTGATGTAGTCGGACGACACCATGGCCGGGACGCCGACCTGCAGTTCCCGGGCCCGGGCCATGAGGCGGGTCAGCAGGAAGCGGGCGCGGGGCCTCCCCCGCTGGTCGACCACCGAGTCGAGGGAGTCGACCCACTCCCTCGTCTCGCTGGGGTCGATGTCGGGAAGCTGATGCGAATACCCGTCGATGATCACGTCTCCAGCCTACGGCTTGCCCGGTCTGCGGCGGGAGGGTGCGCGGGCCGGCTCGGCCCTCCCGGTTACGCTCGGCCACTCATGGGGACCAGGAAGATCGCCGCCGTGCTCGCCGCGCTGACCCTGGCGGCGGCCTGCGGTGGGGACAGCGACGACAAGGCTGACACGGCGGCTGCGGTCGAGACGACGACGACCACCACCGCCGCACCGGAGACCACCACCACCTCGGCACCGCCGGAGAGCTCGACCACGACGGCCACCCGGGCCACTCCGAAGACGACGGCCAAACCGGCGGCGGCGTCCCCCACCACCGTCTCGACCGGCCGCACCTCCGGCCCGGTGCAGACCGCTCCCTATGCCACGGTCTTCGTCGCCGCCGCCCCGACCGACCCCGCGGAACTCGACCGCATGGCCGATCAACTCGCCGCCGACGAGACGGCCCTGCGCTCCCCCGACACTCCGGCGGCCGAGATCCCGGCCCTGGCCCGCCGGCAGCAAGCCGCCTACCGGGCGCTCTCCGCCCGGCCGGCCGCGCTCCCCCACGTGCTGGCCCGCCTGCCCGAGGGGCTGCGGCCCATAGCCCAGGCCAACGTCGACGCCGGCGCGGAGCTGCGGGCGATGACAAAGCCGAAGAGCGACCTCCCGCCCTGGAAGATCATTCCGCCGCCGCCGGCCGAAGAACTCACCGGCTATTACAAGGAAGCCGAGGCACACTTCGGTGTGCCATGGGCCTATCTGGCCTCCGTCCACCTGGTCGAGACCCGCATGGGCCGTATCCGCGGGACGAGCACCGCCGGGGCGCAGGGGCCGATGCAGTTTCTTCCCGCCACCTGGAAGGCCTACGGCATGGGCGGCGACATCAACAACCCCCGCGACGCCATCTTCGGCGCCGCCAACTACCTCAAGGCGAACGGCGGGGCGGCCGGGCGGATGGACAACGCCGTGTTCCGCTACAACAACTCCAACCGCTACGTCCGCGCCGTGACGCTCTACGCCAAGCAGATCGAGGCGAACCCGATCACGTACCGCGCCTACCACCAGTGGCAGGTGTACTACATCACCCCGCGCGGCGATCTCTGGCTGGAAGAGGGCTACGGCAGTTAGCCGCCTGACACTTCGATCTCGTTGAAGATCACCTCGGCGGGGATCGCCCACCAGGTGCTCCGGCCGGGGCCCGGCACCGCTTCCACTTCACCGGTGGAGATCCAATCGGTCACCGCCGAGATCGGCTCCAGGCACCACCGCCCCGTCCGCTCGTCGCTGATGAACAGCACGACCGGATGGAGGAGGTCCCACCAGCACAACGCCTCGTAGGCCTCGGGGTCGAGGCGCACCGTGCCGTCGTCGCGCACGGCGCGGACGTCGATGAACGTCTCGGCGGTGAGGTAGGCGGGGCTGTGGCGCAGCTTGGACGGAAGATTGGCCATCCGGAACGGCGCCCGGTCGACGGAGTACCGGACGTACCACTGGGGCCATACGGCTTCGAACCGACGGGCAGCAGCCTGGAGCTCCGGCGGGGCGGTGGGAACGCCCTCGAGGGTCAAGGTCACGCAGCCTCCTGGGGGGATGGGTTTGGGGTGAATGGGGGTGTTGCCGGCCCTTTTCCCATTGGGAACGTTCGTCCCTTTTCCGTATGACGCAGATGCCGCGGGGACCCCGCTCGGGGACGATCCCGGCAACACCGCGGCCGGAGCGCACGGGGAGTGAGGAACTGGCCCCCGTCATGCCGAAATCAACGGAAGCCAAAGCGAGGAGAAGGGAGCACGGCGAGTGGGGCTGGCCCGGACGCTGACGACCGTGGCGGTGGTCGCGTTGATCGGAGCCGGTTTGCTGCTCGGCCCGGGCGCCCGACCGGCGCTGGCCGACGTCCCGGCCGGGTTCCGGGTCGTCGGCCACACGGCCGTGACCATCGGTGTGGAGCGGTTCGAGCTCGAGCGGGAGAAGCCGCCGCTGCGGGTTCACGTCGCCCGCATCGCCCCCGACGCGCCGGTGTCGCTCCGGGCCGTGCTGTCGAACGACGCCGTGGCCGGTGACGAGCCGATCGTGGAGCGGACGAGCAGCATGTGCGCCCGGGTCCACTGCCTGCTGGCCGTCAACGGCGACTTCGCCGGCGCCGACGACCAGCCGCTCGGCGGGTTGCTCACCGGCGGCGAGCTACTGCGGACGCCGAGCCCGACGCAGCTGCAGCTCTCCGTGGGCAAGGACGGCCGGCTGTCGGCCGGCGAGCTCAGCTGGACGGGGACGCTGGTGCCCACCGATCTCGAGCCGCTGACCCTCGGCGGCGTGAACGTGACCGCCGCGCCCGAGGTCCTCACCCTCTACACCCCGGCCTACGGCCCCCGGCTCGAACCGGCGGTGCCGGTCACGCTGGCCGGGTTCCGCAACGTCGAGCCGGCCGGCCCCTTGGCCGTCGGGCAGACCACGATGGTCGAGATCACCGGCCTGTGGGAACAGCCGGCGGGCGCGCCCAGCCCCATTCCGGCCGACGGCGGCGTCCTGGCCGGCCGGGGCGCCGCCGCCCAGGCGCTGCGGAGCCTCTGGAACCGGGTCGAGGGCGGCCGGGTCAGCAACCGGGCCCTCCTCCGGCTCGACACGCAGGCCGGCGTGGCCGAGAGCATCGGCGGCAGCCCGATCCTCATCCGGGACGGCGCCCGCTGGTTCGCCGACGCCGCCAACGACTTCACCCGGGGCCGCCAGCCCCGCACCCTGGTCGGCTGGAACCCGGCCGGAGAGAAGCTGCTCGTGACGGTCGACGGCCGCCAGCCGGAGGACAGCGTCGGCATGACACTGGCCGAGGCCGCCGATCTGTTGCTGGCCCTGGGCGCCACCGATGGGATCAACCTCGACGGCGGTGGATCGACCACCTTCGTGGCCGGGGGCACGGTGGTGAACACCCCGAGCGACGTCGCCGTCCGCCGGGGCGACGGCGAGGCGATCCAGCATCTGGCCTCACCGGGCCAGGACGTGATCGGCCACGTCGAGCGGCCCGTCACCAGCGCCCTGGTCGTCGTCCCCAAGAACGAGGTGTCGGTGCCGCCGGCCCCGGCGGCCACCGGAGCTTCGTCGGAGCTCAGCCAGGCCCTGACCGTGACCGCCCGCTCGTCGACCGATCCCGGCTCGGTTCCCCTCGGCGCCGTTCCGGCGCTGGTGCCGGGGCCCGAGGTGGGCTTCGGCCCCGCCCTGCGGCTGACCGCCGTCGTGGCCGACGCCGTTGTCGCCAGCGCCCTGGCCGTGCTGGCGGTGAGCCGTCGCGGGGGGCGCCGGCCCCGCCCCCGCCGCGACCGCACCGCCCTCGCCGCTTGACCCGTCCGCCGCAGAGGAGGATCAGTCATGACGCAGGACCAACTCGAAGCCCGGCTCCGGGCCACGGAAATCGCCCTCGACTGCCTCCTGGCCGAGATCGACGAGCTGCGCGACCGGCTCGAGGCGCACGCCCGAATCTGCCCAAAGGCGGACATCACTCTCGACTAGAGCTTCAAGGCGCGTCATCCGCCGGTCGGGACGGCGTTCCATTACCGAGCAAGCACCACGGAGCAGCTGAACCCCCGGTCCCCTCCCTGCCGGGGGTTCAGCGCGTTCCGGGACGTTGTACGGCCGGGCGTCTAGCCCTGTCGGGTCTTGAGCGCCTCGATCAGTTTCGGCATCACCTTGTGGACGTCGCCCACGATGCCGAGGTCGGCGATGGAGAAGATCGCCGCTTCCGGGTCCTTGTTGATGGCCACGATGTTGTCGGAGCCCTTCATGCCGACCATGTGCTGGGTGGCGCCGGAGATACCGGCGGCGATGTACACCTTCGGCTTCACGGTCTTGCCCGTCTGGCCGACCTGGTGCGAGTACGGCACCCAGCCGGCGTCGACGATGGCCCGGGAGGCGCCGGCGGCGCCCTTGAGCAGCTTGGCCAGCTCCTCCACCAGCTGGTAGTTCTCGGCGGCGCCGAGACCGCGGCCGCCGGAGACGACGACGGCGGCGTCCTCGAGCTTCGGGCCGACCTGCTCGGCCTCGTGGACCTGGAGGATCTTCACCTCGCCGGCGTGGCCGGTGTCGACACCCTTGACCGGCACGACCTGGGCCGGACCGCCGCCGCCCGGTTCGGCGTTGAACGACTTGGGCCGGAAGATCGCCAGGTGCGGCGGGCCATCGCCCTTGAACACCGCGTCGACCAGCGTGTTGCCACCGAAGATCGCCGTGCCGATCTTGATGTTGTCGCCGTCGACCTCCCACGTCATGCCGTTGGACAGCACCGGCCGGTCGATGCGAGCCGACAGCCGGCCGCAGACGTCGCGGCCGTCGTAGCTGGCGCCGAAGACGATCATGTCGGGCTGGTGCTCGCCGATCAGCTCGGCCAGCGCCGCGGCGGCCGGGGCACCGATGAGGCAGTCGCCGGTGTCGAGGGCGTAGACCGTGCTGGCGCCGTACTCGCCGAGGGGGCCGGCGATGGCCTCCGGGTCCGCACCGGCGTAGAACGCCTCGACGGTACCGGCCAGCTCCCGGGCCTTGGTCAGCATCTCGAGGGTGAGGGACGTGGGCTTGCCGGGCGTGTCGAGCTCGGCGAAGACCCAGACCTTGTTGAGTGCCATGGTCGTTGTCTCCCCTTCCCTAGATGACCTTGAGCTGCTCGAGGAAGGCGACGATCTTCTCGTGGGCGTCGCCCTCGTCCTCGATCTTCTCGCCGGCCTTGCGCTCCTCGGCCTGGCGGACGTCGGTGATCTCCTGGCGGGCGCCGGCCCAGCCGATCTGGCCGGCGTCGAGGCCGAGGTCGGCCACCGACACCTCCTCCAGCGGCTTGTTCTTGGCCGCCATGATTCCCTTGAAGGACGGGTAGCGCGGCTCGACGACACCAGCGGTGACGCTGACCACGGCCGGCAGGGACGCCTCGACCTCGTTGTAGCCCTTCTCGGTCTGGCGCTCGATCTTCACCTTGCCGTCGGCGATGTCGACGGCGCGGGCGAACGTCAGCGACGGCCAGCCGAGCAGCTCCGCCACCTGGGCCGGGACGGTGCCGGTGTAGCCGTCGGTCGATTCGGTGGCGGTGAGGACGAGGTCGACCTCTCCGACGCGCTTGATGGCCGCCGCCAGGACCTTGGCCGTCCCGAGGGCGTCGGTGCCGACGAGGGCGTCATCGGAGACCAGGACGGCCTTGGCCGCACCCATGGCCAGGGCGCTGCGGATGCCCTGCACGCCGGCGGAGGGAACCATCGACACGATGGTCACCTCGCCTCCACCGGCCTTCTCGGCCAGCTGGAGGCCCATCTCGACGCCGAAGCTGTCGGACTCGTCCATGATGAGCTTGCCCTCACGCTTGAGGGTCTTCGTGCCCGGGTCGAGCTGACCGGGCATGGCCGGATCGGGGATCTGCTTCACGCAGACGACGATGTTCATTCGTTTGACTCCCGAGGGGTCGGGGGACCGGGGATTGCCGTCAGGCCAGCCGTGCCTGCGCCCCCCGGCGGCGACGACGGGAGATTCTTGCCGCTGGCTGACGGTGCCGTCGAAAGGAGGCCGGTCACTACCCTCGTCAGCGATGGCCGACCGATCCCCGGCCCAGCTGCGCCTGCTCGACGATCTGCCGCCGCCGACGGAGCCGGCGCTCCCCCGCCTGGCCGTGACCGGGCTGGTCAGCTACGCCCGCTGTCCCCGCCAGTGCTTGTGGGACGTGGTCGAGCGCCGGCCCCGTCCGCTGCAGCCGGCCGCCCGGATCGGCTCGCTGGTCCACCGCTGGATCGAGCGGGAGGCGGCCGGTCAGGGGTCGCTGCTGGCCGCCGAGGATGAACCCGACGCCTGGATCGCCGAGCTGAAGGCCGCCTTCCTGGCCTCGCCGTGGGCCGGCCGCCGGCCCCGGGCGGTGGAGCGGCCGTTCGTGTTGTCGGCCGGCGGGACGACGGTGCGGGGTCGGGTCGACGCCGTCTACGACCGGGCCGAACGGACCGGCGGGCTCGAGATCGTCGACTTCAAGACCGGTCGCCGGCCGGCCGCCGACGACGCCGGCGCCGGTTTCCAGCTCGACCTCTACGCCCTGGCGGCGGTGGATTGCTGGGGCCGGGACCCGGCGGGCCTGCGGACCACCGAGTGGTACGTGCGGGAGGGTATGGGCGTGAGCCGTGACTGGGACGCGGCGGCCGTCGACGCCGTGCGGGAGCGGCTGGCCGGGCTGCTCGACGCGGTGGCCGCCGGTCGGTTCGGCCCGGTCGCCGGCTCGTACTGCATCCGCTGCGCCCACGTCGCGGCCTGCCCCGAAGGCCAGGCAGCGACGGCCGGGCCCGAGGTGCCTGTCACACCCGGTCCGTAAGCTCCCCGGCGAGCACTTCCCCCGCTCGGAGTCACTCCATGCGTGGGAGGTTCGCCATGTGTCTGCAGGTCGGTCCGGCCCTCGGATTCGATCCGCCGGAACGGGTCAGAGTCGCGGGGCCCGGCGACGCGCTCGACTGGGCTCGCACGACGATTCCCGACTTCGGGTGGTATCCGGAGGTCTACGTCCTGTTCCTCGGCGGCGATCCCGGCGACGAGACCTTGCGGCGGGCCGCCTGGCTCGGCCCGGCCACCAGCCTCGACGACTTCGTCGCCTGGCCCGACTTCTCCCTCGGGTACATCCCGGCCGGCGGAGCCGACGCCGTCATGCTCCTCGTCTGCCGGCCCGGAGAAGGGGTGGAGCCCACCGTCGACGACCGGCGGGCCTACGCCCTGCTGGATCTGGCCCACGGCGCTCGAGGCGTCCCGTTGGCCGACGTGGTGTTGATCGACGGTCGGAGGTGGCGCTCGATGGCCGCCCGCTGACCGCCGAGGCGATACCGTCCGCCGGCGTGGGGGCGACCTGCGATCTGCTGGTGGTGGGCGGCGGTCCGGCCGGCGCGGCGGCGGCGATCCGGGCGGCGGCCGCCGGTCTGTCGGTCGTGGTCTGCGACAAGGCGTCGTTTCCCCGCGACAAGACGTGCGGTGACGGGCTCACCACCTCGGCCCTGCGCCTGCTGGAGCGGCTCGGGCTCGACCCGGCCACGGTTGACGGGTGGCAGCCGGTGGGCGACGTGGTGATCCGGTCGCCCAGCGGCCGGGTGGTGGAGCTGCCCCTTCCGGAGGACGGGCTGTTCGCCGCCGTCGCGCCCCGGGCCACCCTCGACGCCGCGCTCCTCGACATTGCCGCCCGCCGCGGCGCCGAGATCCGCCAGGGCGCGCCGCTGGGGTCGCTCCGGCCCGGCGACGCCGGTGTCGCGGCGACGGTGGGCGGGGACACGCTCACCGCCCGATACGTCATCGGCGCCGACGGCATGTACTCCACCGTCCGGCGCCTGACCGGCGCCACCGGCCCCCACCTCGGCGAGTGGCACGCCTTCCGGCAGTATTTCACCGGCGTCCCCGACCGCCGATTGTGGGTCATCTTCGAGCGGGATCTCCTTCCGGGCTACGCCTGGGTCTTTCCGGTGGCGGGCGGTCGGGCCAATGTGGGGTTCGGGCTTCCCCGTCGCCCCGGGGTCTCGGTGCGGCCCATGGCCGCCCACTGGCGGGAGCTGCTGCGGCGTCCCGCCCTCCGGGCGTTGCTGGGCGGGGCCGAACCCGAGGGCCACCACCGGGCGTGGCCGATCCCGGCCGACCTCGCCCGGGCTCCACTGTCTTCGGGGCGGATCCTCTTCGCCGGAGACGCCGCCGGCGCCACCGATCCGATGACCGGCGAAGGCATCGCCCAGGCGCTGCTGACCGGCATCCTGGCCGCCGAGGCCGTCGCCGGCTCGGGCGGCGATGCCGCCGCCGTCGGCCGGCGGTACGGCGCCGCCGTGCGCCACCACCTGGCGCCCGACGTACGCTTCGCCGCCGCCCTCGGCCGCATCCTCGAATCCCCGACCGGGGCCCGGGCGGCCGTGCGGGCCGCCGGCCTCAGCCCCTGGACACGGCGGAACTTCGCCCGCTGGCTGTTCGAGGACTACCCCCGAGCCCTGGTCCTCACCCCGTCCCGGTGGCGCCGTGGCGCCTTCACCGGGCCGGGCGCCTACCGGGCCGCCTGACGAATTCTTCACCGGACAGCGATCGTTTCAACCGAATGGAACGATCGGTTTTTCGTCACTGGTCCCGGGGTCGCCGGAGCAAATTCGGTGGCGGGCCTGGCCGCGACGCCCGTTCCCCCAACGGAATCGAAGAACAGAAGGCAACGATCGGAGGAAGAAATGGCGCCCGTTCATTGGATCTCAACCAGCGTCGGCTAGGGTCCAAATCACCACGGCGTTCCCCGTTCGGAGCGCCATTGGGCCGAAAGCCTCTGGGCCAGCTGCCGTCAGGGCCGGCGCGACGTCAGTCCCCCCGACGTCCCCGCTGACGGTCGGCCCAGCGTCGGGCCTCGCCGGGCGGCTCCCCCCTGCCACCCGGCGAGGCGCCGGCAACTCTACCCCGCACGGTGAAACGGCGACCACCTTCTTCCGCCGAGGCGGTTATTGCCTGCAGACGATTGTCGACGAATCGGTGACGACGGCCCGCGAATTGCCGCGTTGCGGACAGCTCGATCGAGACCTGCTCGAAACCCGAAATTGACAAAGGCGACTGAGATGGTGCGGCGCATCGCCCGTCGTCGCGCGCTCGTCGACCGAGGAGGCCGTCGTAGCCATGTCGGTCGAGGTCAGGCGTGACAAGTCGGCACGGAGTGCCGTGAATTCCACCAACCCCTGGTTTAGCGATCGCTAAAAAAGGCGCGCACATATGTGCAGTCAGCACATAGCTGAAGCCCAAATACTTCCTCTATCCATCGCCGTTTAAACGTGGAAAACTCACCGAAGCCATGCGAAGTACGCAGGCGGAGACGGAGGTCTTCGTGATCCGCCGGTTGCGGCCTCTGGCTCTGGTGGTCGCCGTGCTGGCGATGAGCGTGCGCCTCGTCACACCCGCGTCCGCCGGACCGGGCGACGGCTCGGCCTACGGCGTCGACGTCAACCTGCTGGGAATCGACGTCGGCCCGCTGGTGCAGTCGTCCACCGCCGGGCCGACCACGAACTCTCTGGCGGAAGTCCTGCTCCCCCCCGTCCTGACCACCGGCGCCGTCAACACGTCGGCCACGTTCGTGCGGGGCACGGGCACGACCGACGCCGACGCCAGTGTGGCCGATGTCGACCTCCGGGTCGCCCTCTCAGCCTTCCCCAATCTGCTGTCGATCACCGCCGACGCAGTGACCTCCGAGTGCACGTCGACTCCGTCGGGCACGACCGGTGACAGCGACATCGCCGGCCTGTCCGTGCTCCTGCTCGGGCTCCCGGTGAACATCGGAGCCGAACTCGCTCCGAACACCACGATCAACCTCGGGATACCGCTCCCGCTCCTCGGCGACGTGACCGTGGCCCGCCTCGTCCTCAACGAGCAGATCACCAATCCCGATGGGAGCCTGACGGTCAACGCGCTCCACCTCACGACGCTGGCCGTCCCCAGCATCGGCCTCACGGCCGGCGAGGTGGTCATCGCCTCGACGACCTGCGGGCCCCCGGGGCCGAGCAACGGGATCACCGACCTCGTCTACGACGGGACCCAGGACCGGCCTCCGGTACCGGTCGGCACGGCCGAGCCCTACACGCTCGAGTTGGTCAAGCTCGACCCGACCCGACCGACCGGGCTGTACACGTTCACCCACGAGTACACCGCCCCCGACGGTGTGACGTTCGTGGGGACGCCGACGGCCAGTGCCGGCACGACGTGCACGTACACGTCGCCGACCACGATGACGTGCAAGACGGTGCTCGACGGGAGCACCCTGCCGGCCGGGTCGACGCCGACGATCTCGGTGACCCCCACGGTCGTGGTCGACCCGTCGATCGCCCCCGGGACGGTGGTCTCCGGCGGATCCGTCACGATGCGGTTCGACGACGGGACCGTGGAGCCGACCACCACCAATAATTCCGGGAGCTGGAGTGTGGTGGCCGCCCCGCCCGACGACACCGACGGCGACGGCATCGTCGACTACATCGAGCGCGGCGGGCCCCTCGGCACGACCGACACCGACGGCGACGGCACGCCCGACTACCTCGACCTCGACAGCGACAACGACGGGATCCCCGACGCCGCCGAGAACCAGGGCGGCACCGCCACCGCGCCGCTCGACAGTGACGGCGACGGCACCCCGAACTACCGGGATCTCGACAGCGACGGCGACGGCATCCCCGACGCGATCGAAGCCGGTCCCAACCCGGCCACACCCCTCGACACCGACCGCGACGGCACCCCGGACTTCCTGGATGTCGACAGCGACGGCGACGGAATACCCGACGCCGCCGAGGCCGGACCCAACCCGGCGGTGCCCGTCGACACCGACGGCGACGGCACCGCCGACTTCCGCGACCTCGACAGCGACGGCGACACGATCCCGGACGCCGTCGAGGGGACGGTCAACACGGACAACACCGGAGGGGTCGACCGCCTCGACACCGACAGCGACGGCGATGGGATCCCCGACTCGGTGGAGGCCGGGCCCAACCCGGCGACACCCGTCGACACCGACGGCGACGGAACCCCGGACTACCGCGACCTCGACAGCGACAACGACGGCATCCCCGACGCCGTCGAGGGCACGGTCGACACCGACGGCGACGGCACGCCCGACTACCTCGACCTCGACAGCGACAACGACGGGTTCCCCGACGCCGCCGAGGCCGGACCCAACCCGGCGACACCGGTCGACACCGACGGCGACGGCGTCGCCGACTTCCGCGACCTCGACAGCGACGGTGACGGCATCCCCGACACGGTGGAGGGCACCGCCGACACCGATGGGACCGGCGGGGTGAACCGGCTCGACCCCGACAGCGACGGGGACGGTATCCCCGACGCCGTGGAAGCCGGACCGGACCCGACCGCGCCCGTCGACACCGACGGTGACGGCACGCCCGACTACCTCGACCTCGACAGCGACGCCGACGGGATCCCCGACGCCATCGAGGGAACCGCCGACCGGGACGGCGACGGTATCCCCAACTACCTGGACCCCGACAGCGACGGAGACGGGATCACCGACGCCATCGAAGCCGGGGCGAACCCGGCGGCACCGGTCGACAGCGACGGTGACGGCACCCCGGACTACCTCGACCTCGACAGCGACGGGGACGGGATCACCGACGCCATCGAGGGCACCGCCGACGGCGACGGCGACGGCCGCCCCAACTACGTCGACGCGGACACCGACGGGGACGGGATCCCGGACTCGGTGGAGGGGACGGTCGACACCGACGGCGACGGCACGCCCGACTACCTCGACCTCGACAGCGACGGCGACGGGATCCCCGACGCCGTCGAAGCCGGCCCGAACCCGGCGACGCCGGTCGACACCGACGGCGACGGCATCCCCGATTTCCGGGATCCCGACAGCGACGGTGATCTGATCCCCGACGACGTCGAGGCCGGCCCGAACCCGGCAACGCCGGTTGACACCGACGGCGACGGCACGCCGGACTACCTCGACCCCGACAGCGACGGGGACACCATCGCCGACACCATCGAGGGCACGGGCGACGCCGACAACGACGGGATTCCCAACTACCTCGACACCGACAGCGACGGGAACGGCGTGCCGGACCAGACGGAGGGGGCCGTTGACGCCGATGGCGACAACATTCCCGCCGCCCTCGACCCGGACAACGACGGTGACGGCATCCCCGACGCCGTCGAGGGCACGGCCGACCCGGACGGCGACGGGGCGCCCAATGCCGACGACCTCGACAGCGACGACGACGGCATCCCCGACGCCGTGGAGGTGGGCCTGGTCCCGCTGACCCCGGCCGACACCGACGGCGACGGCACGCCGGACTACCTCGACACGGACAGCGACGGCGACACCATCCCCGACGCCATCGAGGCCGGACCGAATCCGGCGGTGCCGGTCGATAGCGACGGGGACGGGCTGCCCGACTACCGCGACGCCGACAGCGACGGCGACACCATCCCCGACGCGACCGAGGGGACCGGGGACACCGACAGGGACGGAGTCCCCAACTACCTCGACACGGACAGCGACGGCGACGGCATTCCCGATGAGACCGAAGGCACCGGGGACACCGACAACGACGGCGTCCCCAACTACCTCGACACGGACAGCGACGGCGACGGGATCGTCGACGCCATCGACGCCGGTCCCAATCCGGCGACGCCCATCGACACCGACGGCGACGGCACCCCGAACTATCTGGACACCGACAGCGACGGCGATGGCATCCCCGACGCCATCGAGGGCACGGCCGACGCCGACGGTGACGGCCTCCCCAACTACGTCGACCCTGACAGCGACGGCGACGGGATCCCGGACCGGACCGAGACCGGTGCCGACACCGACGACGACGGCATCCCCGACTTCCTCGACCTGGACAGCGACGCCGACGGGGTTCCCGACGCGGTCGAGTCCAGCGGTGACACCGATGGCGACGGGACGCCGAACTTCCGCGACCTCGACAGCGACGGCGACGGCATCCCCGACGCCATCGAGGACACGGCCGACGCCGACGGCGACGGCGTACCGAACTTCCTGGACACGGACAGCGACGGCGACGGCATCCCCGACGCGGTCGAGACCGTGGCCGACACCGACGGCGACGGCACGCCGAACTACCTCGACACCGACAGCGACGGCGACGGCATCACCGATGCGGTGGAGACGGTCGCTGATGCCGATGGCGACGGCGTGCCCAACTTCCTCGATCCCGACAGCGACGGCGATGGCATCACCGACGCGGTGGAGGGCTCGGGTGACGCCGACAACGACGGTGTCGGCAACTTCCTCGATCCCGACAGCGACGGCGACAACATCCCCGACGCGGTCGAGACCGTCGCCGACCCCGACGGTGACGGGACCCCGAACTTCCTCGATCCCGACAGCGACGGCGACGGGATCCCCGACCTGGTCGAAGGGGCCACGGATGCCGACGGCAACGGCGTCCCGAACTTCCTCGATCCCGACAGCGACGGTGACGGCATCCCCGACGCCATCGAGGCCGGCCCGAACCCGGCGACGCCCATTGACACCGACGGCGACGGCGTACCGAACTACCTGGATCCCGACAGTGACGGTGACGGCATTCCGGACGCCATCGAGGCCGGTCCGAACCCGACGGCGCCGGTCGACACCGACGGCGACGGCGTGCCGAACTTCATCGACACCGACAGCGACGGCGACGGCATCCCTGACGGCGTCGAACTGACGGGCGACGCCGACAACGACGGGATTCCCAATTACCTCGACCCCGACAGCGACGGCGACGGCATCACCGACGCCGTGGAGACCGGCGCCGACGCCGATGGAGACGGGATCCCGAACTTCCTCGACCCCGACAGTGACGGCAACGGAGTGCCCGACGGCACCGACGGCACCGGCGATGCCGACGGCGACGGCGTCGCCGACTTCGTCGACCTCGACGACGACAATGACGGCCTGCCCGACAGGATCGAGGGCACCCCCGACACCGACGGGGACGGGCTGATCGACAGCCGCGATCCGGACAGTGACGGCGACGGACTCCCCGACCAGGTCGAAGGAGTGGTCGACAGCGACGAGGACGGCCTCGCCGACTTCCGCGACCCTGATTCCGACGGCAACGGCATCCCCGACGGAATCGAAGGAACCGGCGACCCCGACGGCGACGGGATCCCGAACTTCCGGGACCCCGACAACGACGGCGACAGCATCTTCGACCGGGTGGAGGGCGTCACCGACACCGACGGGGACGGCATTCCGAACCTGTCGGACCTCGACAGCGACGGCGACGGGGTCCCCGACGGCACCGAGCTGACGGTCGACACCGACGACGACGGTGTGCCCGACTTCCTCGACGTCGACAGCGACGGGGACGGCGTGGTCGACCGCGACGAGGTCCTCGGCGGCTTTGACCGGCGGGATCCATGCGTGCCCAACGACTGCAAGGTGGTGGGCACCAACACCAACCTCAACCGGGCCGGTGATCCCACCAGCCGGCTCCTCGTCCTGCCCCTGACCGGACTGGGGCTCTACGTCCCGGTCATCCCCGCCGCCGTCCTCATCGCCGCCGGAGCGACGATTCTCCTCCTCGGCCGCCGCCGGCCCGCCTGACGGGCCGGCTCCCCGGGGTCTACCCTCCGCGCCGGGACGACGTGGAAGGGGGAAGTCCATGCGGAAGATGATCGGCTTGCTGCCGCGACGCCAGGACATGAGCCGCGAGCAGTTCCGGGAGTACTGGACGACGACCCACGCCGAGATCACCGCCAAGGTGCCCGGCCTGCGGAGCTACGTCCAGAACATCTGCCTGCCCGACGAGAACGGAGAACCAGCCTTCGACGGCATCGCCCTCCTCGCCTTCGACGACGTGGAGGGCATGCAGAAGGCGCTCGGGACCCCCGAGTGGGACGCCGTCATGGACGACGTGCCCAAGTTCGTCGACGCCAGCCGCGTCGTCATCATGATCGCCGATGAGAACGTCGTGGTCTGACGGCCCACCACCACTCTGGAGGGCTTGCCTTCAGGCGATCGATCCTCGCTCGACCACCCACTCCGTGTTCTGGCCGGTGACGGCGCTGACGCGGTCGTAGTCCTCGTCGTAGTGGAGGACCGTCAAGCCGGCTAGCTCGGCCGTGGCCGCGACGAGCAGGTCCGGAATCTTGACGCTGCGGTGATGCAGCCCCGCCTTGTGTGCCAGGAGGCGCTGGACCTCGAGCGCGCGGCGCATTTCCGGATTGCCGCACGCAGTTTGTTGAAGCCCGTCCAGCTCTTGGCTGATCGCGTCGTAGTCCGGCGCGTTGCGGGCGCTGAAGAGAACCTCCAAGCGAACTGGTTCGGTGATGGCCACTTCGTCAGCGGCGAAGAGCTCGGCGAGCCGCTCGATGACCGCGGGCGTGCGGCGCCGGTGCCATACGGACGTGTCGATCAGAAATGTCGCCACTCGTCCCGCGCCTGGCGGAGCGCGTCGTCGTCGAACCCGTCTGGATCACGCAGCCGAGCAAGGAGCTGCCTTCGTCGGCGGGACCGGATCGCCTCGTGCAGCGCGGCGTACACCGTCTCCTTCAACCCGCGGGTACCGAGCGCCTGCTGGGCCTCTTCGAGCAGGGCGTCGTCGACGATGATGGAGGTACGCCTCACCATGGGCCTCAGCATACCATTGTGGGTGCGCCATGCATACCCATGGCGCTGCGCTCTACGCTACTGAGCGAACCAGGCCTGCATACTCTGGGCGAACATCATGTCGCCGGAGAGCTTGAGCTTGCCGGTCATGAAGGCCTGCATGCCGTCGAGTTGGCCGGTGAGGAAGCGGAGGAAGTCGGGCAGGGCCATGCCGAGGGTCACCCGGGCCGGCTCGGCGTTGCCCGGCACGGCGGTGCACGTGCCGTCGGCGACCTTGAGCTGCCAGCTGTGGGTGCCTTCCGGGCTGGTGATGTCCCAGCCGATCACGGCGCTCTGGTTGCCGGCCCGCTCGGGCTGGAAGCGGCCCGCCATGTACTCGAAGATCTGCGCCAGCACCTTCTCGGTACCCCGCTCGGCGACCCCGGCGTTGATCTCGTCGTCGGACTTGCCTTCGATCATGGCGGCGAGTTCGTCGCGGCTCCCGATGTCGGCCATGTGCACGGTCCTCCTCGGTTCGGTGGTTACCGCGCGGTAGCTTAGTCGACCGGCGGAGGGTCCGGGGAAAGGGCCGCCCCGCCCAGCTCAAGGCGGTAGCCCCGCTTCGGCACCGTGGTCAGGTTGACCTCGATGGAAGCGAGCCGGGCCCGCAGGCGGGACGCCAGGACCTCGAGCCGCCGCCGGGCGGCCGCTCCGGAGGCCGATCCTTCGCCCCACACCTCCCGCAAGAGGACGCTGGTCGGGCAGGTGAGGCCCGGCCGGCGGGCCAGCGACGCCAGGAGGGCGAACTGCAGGTCGCTCAGTTCGACGACACCGCTCGGGCCGGTGACCGTGCGCCGCCGGCGGTCGAGCATCAGCGGCTCGGACCGCCCGAAGGAGCGGAAGCCGATGGGCGCGGCGGCCAAGGCGCTGGCCAGCGCGGCCATGCGGGGTTGGAGCGGGCACACCGACACTCCGACGCCCCGCCGCTCCAGCGCTTCGGCCGTGGCCGGGCCGATGGCCGCCACCACCACCCGCCGGGGGTCGGAACCGGTGAGCGCGTCATGGACGGCCGTCTCCATCCCCAGCGCGCCGGCCACGGCGAACAGGCCCTCGACCGCCGGAGCGCTGGTGAAGGCCATGGCGTCGAGTTCGCCGGCGCACAGCGCCCGCACCAGTTGGGCGGCCGGGACGCGGCGGCCGGGGTCGGGTGCCGGACCGGCCGCGGCCGGTACGGCCCAGCGGTAGGGAGCGACGACGTGGACGGCCAGGGCGGCCGACTCCAGTTCGGCGACGACGCGGGGCGAGCCGCTGCCGTCCACCACCACCGCCACGTGGTCGCCGGTGTCGGCCCGGTCGGCCACGAGCCGGGCGAGGTCGACACCCCGCTCGGTCGGCGACGTCAGGACCCTGGCCACGCCGTGCTGCCGGCAGGCGCCCGTGGCCTTGGCGCCCCGGGCGGCCACCTTGCTGGCGGTCAGGAGGTCGAGCACCTGGGGCTGGGCCGTCCGGGCGCCGTTCACCCAGCGGTGGAGCGCCTCGGCCGTGGCCACCACGACCCACGCCGGTCGGGCGTCGAGGGCGACCTCGGTCTGGCGCCGGACGGTGCCGGCCGGCGCCGGGACGACCTCCACCGTCGGGGCCCAGACGACGACGGCCCCGAGGCGGGTCAACGCCTCGACCAGCTCCCCGCCCCGCCGGCCGGCCGTCACACCCACCCGCAGCCCGGCCATGATCACGGCCCCGACGGTAGGAACCGGCTGTGAACAGACGAGCGGCCGACTGTTTCGGGCTAAGGAATTCGATCTTGCAGCCGGCTGTGGTCGGGGCGGAACCAGGCGATGCGGTCCGCGAGGCGCACGACGTCGCCGACCACGAGCAGCGCCGGTCCGGCCAGGTCGGCGGCGGTGGCCGCCGCGGGGAGATCGGCGAGCTCGGCGCCGACGACGCGCTGGTCGGGCAGCGTTCCCCGGGAGACGACCGCGGCGGGCGTGGCGGGGTGTCGGCCGGCGGTGACCAGCCGCTCGATGATCTCGGCCAGCCGGCCGAGGCCCATCAGGACCACCAGGGTGTCGGTGGCGGTGGCGACGCGATCCCAGTCGACGGGACGAGGGGCCCGCCCGTCGGCGGAGTGGCCGGTGACCACGGCGATCGACGAGCTCCACCGGCGGTCGGTGGCGGGGATGCCGGCGTAGGCCAGGGCGGCGAGCGCCGACGTGGGCGCCGGGACCACCTCGAAGCCGATGCCGGCCGCGGCCAGCGCCTCGGCCTCCTCGGAGCCCCGGCCGAACAGGAACGGGTCGCCGCCCTTGAGGCGGACGACGCGCTTGCCCTGACCGGCCAGCGTGACCAGCAGGGCGTTGATGCCCTCCTGGGGGACGGGATGGCGACCCGGTTCCTTGCCGACGTCGATGGCCACCCGCCCGGCCACGAGGTCGGGATGGACGAGCCGGTCGTGGACCACGACGTCAGCCGCCTCGAGCGCCGCCCGCCCCCGCACGGTGATGAGGTCGGGGTCGCCGGGCCCGGCACCGACGATCGAGACCCACCCCTCCGGCCGATCCCCCGCAACCGGCGTTCCTTTTCCGCCGGATTCCGGTGAACGAACGCCGGAACGGGGGTCGCGGGCCAGGATGCCCCGGAGGAGCCGGCGGGCCGCTTCCCACTGGCCGGCGCCGAGCAGGCCGAGGACGTCGAAGTCGAGCGCCGCCCGCCACAGCCGCCCCCGCTCGGCCAGGTCGTCGGGGGCGATGCCCTCGGCCCGGATCTCGGCCACCAGGTCGATGAGGGCCCCGAACTCGTCGGGCAGGTCGGCGGCCAGGAGGTCACGGACCCAGCCGGCCAGCGAAGGGGCCCGTCCGCCGGTGGAGACGGCCACGACCAGATCGCCCCGCCGGGTCACCGTCGGGCTGGCGAAGTGGCAGTGCACGGAGTCCTGATGGGCGTTGCACAGCACGCCCTCGGCCTCCGCCTCGGCGAAGATCGCGGCGTTGAGGGAACGGTCCCCGGTGGCGAACACGAGCCGGGCGCCGACGAGGTCGCCGGGACGGTAGTCCCGTCGGATGAGCTCGATCTCGCCCCGGCGGGACAGTTCGACCAGGCCGGCGTCGGGCTCGGCGGCGATGACGACGACCGTGGCGCCGGCGTCGAGCAGCGCCGCGACCTTGGCCACGGCGGTGGATCCGCCGCCGATCACGACACAGCGCCGCCCGGTGACCTCCAGCGCCAGGGGAAAGGCGAACCGCACGCTCAACCCCTCCCGTCCCGCCCGCCGGCGAGCTCCCGGGTGAGCAGCTGGATCATGGCGGCGAGCCTCGGGGGATCCGGCCACACCGGCTGGGAGATGCCCTCCTCC
This sequence comes from Actinomycetota bacterium, assembly GCA_040756995.1. GTDB lineage: Bacteria > Actinomycetota > Acidimicrobiia > IMCC26256 > BP-133 > BP-133. The sequence goes on from JBFLYK010000061.1 coordinate 32,237, forward strand.
CGCGCCGCTTCGGCGCACACCGGTCCGACACAGACGGGCAGCACCGGGCCGTTGCAGGCCGCTCGCAACTCGCCGGCCCGGCCGAGGCTTTCGGCGATGTGGAACAGGTGATGCACCGCCGGCTGGCTGGTGAAGGTCACGGCATCGACCTTCCCGGCGCACATCGCCTCGATGAGACGGGCGGCCGGGGCGGCGTCCTCGGGGAGCAGCCACCGGTAGACCGGGACCTCCACGAGCTCCCGGCAACGGGCGGCCAGTGCCGCGGTGGCCGGATGACCGCCGGGATCGAACAACTGCAGCGCCACCCGAGCCGAATCGATGCCCTGCTCGGTCAGGAACTCGACGACTTCCTCCATGGTCTCCGACGGCGCCTGCCAGGTGACCTCGAAGCCCAGCCGCCGCAGGGCGGAGCGGGCCTTGGCTCCCCGGGCGACGATCCGGCCGTGCCGCAGCGAGTCCCGGAGGGAGTCGGCGAGACCCCATTCGTCCGCCGCCTCGAACCACATGGTCATGCCCATGCCGGTGCTGCCGACGAGGAAGTGCGGGGGACGCCGGATGAGCGCCAGTGTCGCCTGGCGCAACGCCTCGTCCCGTGACAGGTTGACCGTCCGCAACGTCGGACCGTGGATGATCTCCGCCCCCAGGTTCTCGAGCAGGTCGGCCTGGCTCCGCCAGCGGCGGTCGGCCGTGATGCCGACGCACCGACCGGCCAGCGGCGAGCTCCCACTCATGAGGCCCTGGTGTACCCCAATCCGTCGAGCGTCTCGTCATCGAGGTCGGGCGCGGTGGCGTCGACCGGAGCGGAGAAGATCTCCACCACGCCCCGGCGGCGCCGGACGCGGTACACGTCGAGCCGGACGCCGGCGTCCTCGTAGCAGACCCCCGTCCGCAGGTTGAACGTCTGCTTGTAGATGGGCGAGGCGACCTTGGGTTCTCCGGCCCGGTCGCCGACGATCCCTCGCGACAGCACGTTGGCCCCGCTGAACGGGTCGTGGTTGGAGACGGCGTAGAGGTTCCCGTCGGAGAGGCGGAAGACCGCCACCTGGCGGCCGTCGATGAGGGCGCAGACCCCGGTGTCGGGATAGATGGCGTCGTAGGGACAGATCTCGACCCAGTCGGCGGTCACGCGCCGTTCCTCGGGGGACGTCGGGAGAGGGTCACCGGCACCACTCCGGTCGGCGTGGCGAAGGCCCGTTCTTCCGGACGGGCGGGGCGTTTCTGTCCCCGCTCCTCCACGTAGAGCAGGTTGTCGTCGGGGATGCCGTCGGCGTTGACGAAGTGGGTGAAGCGGGCGACCTTGGCCGGGTCCTCGATCGTCGCCTTCCACTCGCACCGGTAGGAGTCGACGAAGCGCTGCATCTCGGCTTCGAGGTCGTCGCAGATTCCGAGGGCGTCGTCGATGATCACGGATTTCAGGTAGTCGATGCCGCCTTCGAGCTTGTTGAACCACGGCGCGGTGCGCTCCAGCCGGTCGGCGGTGCGGGTGTAGAACATCAGGAACCGGTCGAGGTACTTGATGACCGTCTCCTTGTCGATGTCCTCGGCCAGCAGCACGGCGTGCTGGGGCCGCATGCCGCCGTTGCCGCAGACGTAGACGTTCCAGCCGGTCTCGGTGGCGATGACGCCGAAGTCCTTGCCCTGTGCCTCGGCGCATTCCCGGGCGCAGCCCGACACGGCCGACTTGAGTTTGTGGGGAGCCCGGAAGCCCCGGTAGCGCAACTCGATCTCGATGGCCAGCGACACGGAGTCGAGCTGGCCGAAGCGGCACCAGGTGCTGCCCACGCAGGACTTCACCGTTCGCAGCGCCTTGCCGTAGGCATGGCCGCTTTCGAAGCCGGCGTCGATCAGCTTGCGCCAGATGTGGGGCAGCTGGTCGAGGCGGGCGCCGAAGAGGTCGATGCGCTGGGCGCCGGTGATCTTGGAGTAGAGGTTGAACTCCCGGGCCACCTCGCCGAGGGCGATCAGCTTCTCGGGTGTGATCTCGCCCCCGGGAACCCGGGGGACGATCGAGTAGCTGCCGTCTTTCTGCATGTTGGCCAGGAACCGGTCGTTGGTGTCCTGCAGCCCGGCGTGAGCCGGGTCGAGGACGTACTCGTTCCACAGGGAGGCCAGCATCGACGCCACCGCCGGGCGGCAGATCTCGCAGCCGCGACCCTTCCCCCAGCCCGAGATGAGCTCGTCGAAGGTGCGGACCCGCCGGGCCCGGACGATGTCGAAGAGCTGCTGGCGGCTGAAGGGGAAGTGCTCGCAGAGGCTGCGGTCGATGGTGACCCCGGCCTTCTCCAGCTCGTGGTGGAGGATGGCGGTGCACAGCGGAACGCAGCTGCCGCAACCGGTTCCGGCCTTGGTCTCTGCCTTGATCTGGCCAACGGTGGTGAGGCCGCCCTCGGCGATGGCGGCGCAGATCGTGCCCTTCGTGACGTTGTTGCAGTTGCAGATCGTCGAGTCGGCGCCGATGGCGGCCACGCCGAGCAGCGGCTTCCCGCCTCCCTTGCGGTCGGGCAGGATCAGATCGCTGGGGTGGAGGGGCAGGTCGGTGTTGCTGGCCATCCACTGGTGCAGCGTCCCGTAGTCGGTGGCGTCACCGACGAGGATGCCGCCGAGCAGCTTGTCCTTGTCGGGGGCGATGACGATCTTCTTGTAGACCCCGGCGATGGGGTCGTCGAAGGTCAGCTGGTGACAGCCGGGGGTCGTGCCGTGGGCATCGCCGAAGCTGGCCACGTCGACGCCGAGGAGCTTCAGCTTCGTCGACATGTCGGCGCCGTCGAAGGTGGCCGTGCCGCCCACCAGTCGGTCGGCCACCACCCGGGCCTGGGCGTAGCCGGGGCTGACGAGTCCGTAGATGCGGCCCTGCACCGCGGCGCATTCGCCGATGGCGTAGATGTCGGGATCGGAGGTGCGGCACGTCTCGTCGGTCATCACGCCGCCCCGTTCCCCGAGCTCCAGGGCGGCCGCCCGGGCCAGTTCGTCGCGGGGGCGGATCCCGGCCGAGAACACGACCATGTCGGTGGCCAGCGATCCGCCGTCGGCGAACGTGAGGCCTTCGACCCGGCCTCCGGCGGCGCCGCTTCGCACGATCTCGGTGGTCGACTTCGAGGTGTGCACGGCGATGTCCATCGCCTCGATGGTGCGGCGCAGCGTCTCGCCGCCGCCGTCGTCGACCTGGATGGCCATGAGGCGGGGGGCGAACTCGACGATGTGCGTCTGCAGGCCGAGGCCGAGCAGGGCGCCGGCCGCTTCCAGGCCGAGGAGGCCGCCGCCGATGACCACTCCGGTTCCGCAGTCCGAGGCGTAGGCCCTGATGGCGTCGAGGTCCTCGATCGTGCGGTAGACGAAGCAGCCCGGCCCGTCGTGGCCGGGGATCGGCGGCACGAACGGGTACGAGCCGGTGGCCAGCACCAGCGTGTCGTAGGCGACGACCCGTCCGGACGCCGAGGTGACCTTGCGACCGGCCCGGTCGATCGCCGTCACTGCGTCGCCGGGGACGAACTCGATGGCCGGATGTTCGAGGACCTCGGGGTCGACGAGGGACAGGTCCTCGGCGGTGCGGCCGGTGAAGTAGGTCGACAGGCTCACCCGGTCGTAGGCGGCACGGGGCTCCTCGCCGAAGGCGACGATGCGCCAGGCGTCGGTGGCCCCGTTCTCGACGAGGCACTCCAGGAGCTTGTAGCCGACCATGCCCTGGCCGACGACCACGAGAGTCTTGTCCGCAACCATGATGAGCGAACGTAAGGGGAAGCCGTTTCTCGGGCGTTGTGCCTTTGTGTCCGTTGTGTGAACACGATTTCACGCCTCGCCGGGGCGGCTGTGCGGCCCGAGAGCACAAGTTCACGCGCCGGCAACAGGAGCGGAACGGCCCTTTCACGGCCGGCTCCTACCGTCGTCGCATGCCCTTCCGTTATCCCGTGGCGCTCGAGCTGTCGGGGCGGCGCTGTGTGGTCACGGGCGGAGGCCGGGAGGCCGAAGGCAAGGCCCGGGCGCTGCTCGAGGCCGAGGCCGATGTCGTCGTCATCGCGCCCCGCGTCAGCGACGGGCTCGGCGATCTCATCCGGCGGGGCGAGATCACCCACATCCCCCGCCGCTACCGGCGCGGCGACCTGGCCGGCGCCTTCCTGGTCATCGCCGCCGACTCCGACCGGGCGGTGCGGGCGGCGGTGTTCGCCGAAGCCGAGGCCGAGCGGGTGCTGTGCAACGCCGTCGACGACGTGGAGCACTGCCATTTCGCCGTTCCGTCGATCGTGCGGCGGGGAGAGTTGCTCCTCGCCATCTCCACCGGCGGACGGGCCCCGGCGCTGGCCAAGCGCCTCCGCCGCCGGCTCGGCGCCCAGTTCGGGTGGCAGTGGGAGGCGCTGGTCGACGTCCTCGGCGAGGTGCGGGCCGCCGCCCTCCCGAGGCGGACAGGCGACTTCGCCACCTGGGCGGCGTGCTGGAACGGCGTCCTCGACCGGGAGCAGGAGCTCCTCGACCTCCTCGACGAGGGGCGGATCGACGAGGTCCGGGCCCGGATCTACAACGCTTTGAAGCCGGCCACCACGTCGGCCCACTTCTCCGGGTCGGTCCGGTAGGGGGCGTAGAACGACAGGCGGTCGACGAGGTCGCCGTAGCGGGCCATGACGAGACCGGGGATCTCGCTGGTCGAGCCCCGCACGGCGAAGGCGTCGAGGATGTCGTCGGTGATGACCTTCCCCATCTCCTTCCACGCCCCCCGCTTGGAGAGAGCGTTGAGCTCGTCCTGCACCTCGCCCCAGCCATGGGTCTCGAGGACGGGGCGGTAGGCGGGAGTGGAGCCGTAGAAGGCGATCTGCTCGCGCACCGCGGCGTCGGCCTTCTGCCATTCCTCGTCGGTCTCGCCGGTGACGATGAACGTCGGGAACGACAGCTGGATGTCGGCCCGCGTCCGCCCGCTCCGGGCCAGCCCCCGCTCGAGGGCCGGCAGCGTCGTCTCCCGGATGTACTTCTCGGTCGAGAAGCCGTGGACGAACATGCCGTCGCAGACCTCGCCGACGATTTCGGTCATCTTCTCCCCCACCGCGGCGAGGAAGATCCGGGGAGTTCCGTAGCCGGTCGGGCCGGGATTGAAGAACGGCGTCATCAGCGTGTGGCGGTAGAACTCGCCCTCGAAGCGGAGCGGCTCGTCCTCCTCCCACGTGCGCCAGATGGCCCGGGTGGCCAGGATCAGTTCCCGCATCCGGGCCGCCGGACGGTCGAACTGGGCGCTGAAGCGCTTCTCGATGTGGGCCTTGATCTGCGATCCGAGCCCGAGGACGAACCGGCCCTTGGAGAACCGCTGGAGGTCGTGGCCGATATGGGCCAGATGCATCGGCGAGCGGGGGAAGGCCACGGCGATGGCGGTGGCGAGCTCGAGCCGGTCGGTGTGCTCGGCGGCCAGGACCAGGGGGAAGAACGGGTCGTGCTTCGTCTCAGCCGTGTACAGCCCGTCGTAGCCGAGTGCCTCGATGCGACGGGCCCGGGGGCCGATCGTCTCGAGGTCACCGGCCATCACCGTCGCATCGATCTTCATGGGCGGCATCTTTCTCGAAGGCCCACCTTGCACGTGAATCGTGAGACACCTCGACCATCCACCTTCTGAGCAGGTGGGCGAGAGAGGGTCTGACCATGGCACCGACGAAGTCGAGCCTCAATGGCCGGGGCAAGCGCAAGGCGCTGGT
>JBFLYK010000062.1:0-36720 GCA_040756995.1 Actinomycetota bacterium
GGCGGCTTCGGACGCCGCCGACGTCGACAGGCTGCGGGAATCGGGAGCTTCGAACGCCACCTGGAACAGCGGTGGCCGACCAGCCGGATCGGTCGGTGCGGCGGTGATGACGACATCGAAGACCGGTCCGGCAACCAGCGGCCCAACCTCGAACGAGAAAGTCCTCCCATCCTCGCTTGCTGCTGCGCGTACCGCCGTCGAACAGTCGTAGGCCGGCCTCTCCTCCCATCGGCCTCCGACGGCGGGTGACCACGCACTCGTGACCCGGCAGGCTTGCAGGCCGGGAGTGCCGCTGGAGCCGGCGGCACGCAGTTCGAGGCGGGCGTCGGTCACGCTGGGCAAAACCTGGAACCGCAGTGCTGACACCGCCTCCTCACCGGCTGGGTTTCCGGCCACGTACAGGCCACCGTCGGGTGTCTCGGGTCGGAGCGCTGCCACTTCGGGCAGCGGCCGCGGGCTCTGATTGCCGATCCACCACCATCCCGTCGCCGCGGGAGCGTGGGCGATAGCGGGGCGGGCATCGGCGAGCAGGGCCGCGAAGGCCATGACCGTGAAGGCCATGGCCTTGACGGCCAGCAGGCTGGCGCGGCGTGCGGCGCTCACGACGAGCCTCCCACGAGCGCGGAGTCGAGGCTGCCTCCGAGGTAGGCGCTGACCACGCGGGGATGGCTGACGACCGTGTCGGGTGGTCCCTTGGCGATGACGGCTCCGAGCTCCAAGGCGATCATCCGGTCGGAAACCGCCGTGATCAGCGACATGTCGTGTTCGATGACGACCATGGCGCAGCCCAGCTCGTCGCGGATGCGGTACAGAAGCTCCCGCAGGTGATCGGTCTCCCGCTGCGCGACGCCGGAGGACGGCTCGTCGAGGAGGAGCACGGACGGCTCGTGCGCCAGCGCCATGGCCAGGTCCACGAGCCGGCGAGTACCCATCGAGAGGTCGCCGGCGAGGACGTGCCGGTAGGGCCGGAGGTCGAGCAGGTCGAGGAGATCGGCGACCGCCCAGGCGACGTCCTCCTCCATCTCCCCCACCTCGGGGAGGTGCAGAATGGCGGCGAGGTGGTCACGGACGGGAAGGTGGCGCTCCAGCGCCACGGCGATGTTCTCCGAGACACTGAGGGACGGGAAGATCCGAGAGTCCTGGAAGGAACGGCCGAGACCGGCCCGGGCGCGCCGGTCGGGTGACCACCGCGACATGTCGTGGCGGCCCAGGTGGACCGTTCCGCCGTCGGCGCGGCTGAACCCGGAGATCAGGTCGAGGACCGTCGTCTTCCCGGCGCCGTTCGGTCCGATCAGACCGAGGATCTCGCGAGCGTGGAGGCTGAACGACACGTCGCTCACCGCAGTGACCCCACCGAAGTGCTTGACCAGGCCCTCCACCTCGAGAGCCGATTCCGTCTCGACGGCACCACCGGTTCGTGGCGCCGATTCGGGCGCGCCGCGTCGGGCCGCGGCGCCGGCGCCGAGGAAGGCGCCGCGCACGAGATCCTCGCGGCGGAGCAGTTCGCTGGCGGATTCGGTGAAGCGGATCTCTCCCTTCTCGAGGAAATAGGCCCGGTCGGCGATCGTCAGCGCCGTGTTCACCGACTGCTCCACGAGCAGGACCGTGGTCCCGGCCTCATGGATGAGCCGGACGGTGTCGAGCAGCTGGCGGATCACCACCGGCGCGAGTCCCAGGGTCAACTCGTCGATCATCAAGAGCTTCGGCCGGGCGATGAAGGCCATGGCTAGCGTGAGCATCTGCTGCTCGCCACCGGACAGGTCGCCGGCCATCTGGCCCAGCCGGTTGCTCAAAACAGGAAAGACGGTGAGGACGTCGGCTCGCTCCGCCGGCGAGGCGCCGTCTTCGCTGTCGAGCAGCCAGCTCGCGCACCGCAGATGCTCGGCCACGGTCAACGTGGGGAAGATCCCGTCGCGTCCCGACGGCACATGGACGATGCCCCGAGCCGCCCGCCCCCGGGCGTTCTCCCGGGTGATGTCGGCCCCGTCGAAGACGATGCTGCCGCTGGTCGGGCGGAGAAGCCCGGAGATCGTCGAGACCAGCGTGGTCTTTCCGGCCCCGTTGGGCCCGAGGAGGGCGAGGATCTCTCCGTGCTCGATCGTCACGTTCACGTCGAAGAGCACCTGGACGTGCTCGTAGGCGACGTTGAGACCCTGACACGCCAGGAGCGGGTTCATCGGACACTCGCCTGCGCTCGGCGCGCGTCTTCGGCGGGGAGATCCGGGCCGGCCGCCGCCACGTCCTCCCCGGCGCGGTCGCCGCCGACCCGAGCGCCTCCGGCGGGTGTGCTCCTCCGTCGCTCGGCGACGCGGCGCAGGAACCGATCCCGGCCGGCGTACGCCACCTGCGCCAGGCCCCCGGGGAAGAAGAGCAGGAGAACCAGCATGCCGATGCCGGTGGCGAGGAGCTGGTAGTCGGGAAGGAGGTATTGGAAGACGACGAAGTAGGCGGCTCCGGCCATGGCGCCCCCGATGGAGGTCAGCCCGCCGATGACGGCCATGGCGAAGACCTGGATGCTGGCGGTTGGGCTGAACACCCCCGGATCGACCGCGCCGAGCAGGAAGGCGTACAGGCCGCCGGCCAGGGCGGCCAGGAAGCCGGAGAAGGCGAAGGCGGCCAGCCGGGTTCTTCCCAGGTTGATGCCGTACGCCTGAGCAGCCCGGGGGTTGTCCCGCACCGACACGAGGATGCGGCCGGACCGGCTGTGACGGAAGGACCGGGCGGTGACCACGGCGAGGCCGAGCACCGCCAGGCACGCGTAGTAGAAGGCCCGGTCCCCCGACAGGTCGAACCGCTCGAACAGCACCGGCCGCTCGACGGGATTGTCGGTCTCGGGCAACAGCCAGGAGAAGTACCGCCGGTCGAGGAAGAACGCCTGGGTGGCGCCGGCGAAGCCCAGTGTCGTGACGGCCAGGAAGAGGCCTTGGATCCGCAACGCCGGGAGGCCGACGACCACCGCCAGAGCGGCGCCGACCAGGCCGGCGGCGAGCAGGGACACGAAGAAATCGGCTCCGGCGTCGGCGCTCAGGGCACCAGCCACGGCCGCGCCGATCCCTGCGAAGGCGAATTGCCCGAGGCTGATCTGGCCGGCCCAGCCAGCGAGTACGACGACGGAGATTCCGACGATGGCGTACAGCAGGCCGAGGGAGGCGAGGTTCCGCCGGACTTCGCCGACGATGTCGGGAGCGCCGATCAGGAGTGCGCCGGCGAGGATCCACATCGCCGTTCTCCCCGCCCGGACCGGCCATAGCCGGCGGAGGTGGCTCGGGATGCGGCGAAACTCGGGAACGGCGGTCCACATGGCGGATGCGCCCGCCTCCTCGGCACGCGACAGGCGGCGCCGCTGGACCAGCAGGGCGGCGAGGATGACGGGGAACATGATCCCGGTGGTGATGTTGGGGTTTCTCGTCGAGTAGAACACCGACTGGTCCACGGCTCCGAGGACGATCCCGGCGGCGAAGGCGACGGGGAGGCTCTTCATGCGCGCCACCACCCCGGCCGTCACGGCATACAGCAGGAGACCGGGACCGATGAGGCTCCCCATGGGCAGTCCGACGAGCGGTACCCGCAGCAGCACGACGAGCGAGGACAGCGTGGCGGCGACAACCCAGACGAGGGTCGATGCCGCCGCCACCGGGACGCCCAGCAACGCGGCCCGGGCCGGGTTCTCCGCCGCAGCGCGAATGGAGATCCCGAAGCGGGTGGCGCGCAGGAGCAGGGTGAGGGCGAGCACGGCCGCCGAGACCGCGACCAGGGTCACGAGATGGTCGCCCTGGAAGAACACACCGCCGATCTCCCGCTTGCCGGCGCTGAAGGGGGTGGTGAACTGGGAGGTGGGCAATGGTTTGCCGAGGATCCATTTGGGGGTGAAGAACTCGACGAAGGAGAGCAGCTGGGCCACGCCGATGGTGGCCACCGTGACGATGATCCGGGGCGAACGGCGGAACCGGCGGATGACGACCCGCTCCACGATGCCGCCCGCCACGGCGCCGCCGGCCAGCCCGGCGACGATGGCGGCGGGATACGGCCAGCCGCGGTACTGGTACAGGATGAGGGCAGCGACGGCCGGTGCCGAGCCGAGTGAGGCTTGGGCGAAGTTGATGACGTGATTGGCGCGGTAGACGAGGACGATCCCCATGGCGATGAGGCCGTAGAGGGCGCCGATGACCGCTCCGTTCAGGAAGATGCCGAGCGGCGGGTTCCGGTCGAACACGGCGTTGATCGCCACCGGGACGGCCACGATGGTGACCCCGGCTCGCAGCAGCGGCCCCCAGCGGGGATGGCGGGCGGCGGCGACTACCGCCGCGATGCCGGCTACGGGGTGCCGTCCGGGCCTGCCGGACGCGGGTTCACTCACGGGGTTCCCCGGGAGACCATGAACCGATCGGGTACCGGCGGCAGCCGGCCAGGCAGACGTAAGCGCCGGGCCGGCCGTCGAACGCCGAGCGGGCGTTGGGGTCGTAGTAGACGTGACGGGCGTCGCTGTAGGCGGCGTAGTCGCCGGGGCCGAACTTGATCATCTCGGCGGTGGCGACGCAGCACTTCCATCCCGGCCACGCATTGGGATTCTCCCACCCTCCGACCTGCGGCCCTTCGAACGCGCCGCGTTCGAGGGTGAAGGGGTTGAGGTTCGGCCCGGCCCACTGCAGCATGGCGGCCAGCACCTTCATGAAGTGCATGACGACCTGGGTCACGAACCGGGGTTCCCCGGCGTTGCCGACGTCGCGCCACGCCTTGGTCATGTCCATCTGGTCTTTGGGCGTCGCCGCGCTCATAGCCCCCGGCCCGAAGGCGTTGCGCCACTGGGTGGGGCTGTACAGGCGACCGAGCGGGTCGGCGTCGCCGGCCCACTGCAAGGCCACGAGGTGCTCGGGGAAGAACTGCTGCGCGTCGAGGGCCCGGGTCAGGTAGATCGGGGCGAAGATGTCGCAGAGGCAGGCGAGGGTGGTGACCCCGGCCTGGCGCATCCCGACGGCGATGCTGGCCATCTGCTCCTGCTGCCGGGCCGGGTCGCGGGCGTCGTAGGTGATGAGCGGGGGCTTGTCGCCGTCTCCGCCGCAGACGGCGCCGGACACCATGCCCACCAGTTCCTGCGCCGCCGCGGCGTGCTCGGGGTCCTCGGGAGCGACGATCCCCAATTTGCGGGGCCGGGACTGGAGGAGGGGGTCGCCGGCCAGCTTGGCGTTCTTGCCTCGCATCCGGTTGCACCAGTAGCTCGCCACGTTGCGCGCTGTCTGCGTTCCGGACATGAAGACGTCCCAGCGGTACGGGCGGCGCTGGGCGTTGAACGAGTCGGCCCACATGCCGTTGCCCAGGCTGACCACCCGCAGCCGGTACAGCTCGTCGAAGAACTCCTGCGGTTGCTGCCAGTTGTAGAGAACGGCGAAGGGCTCGTGCTTGGCGTTCAGGGTGCGGGCGTCGTTCCGCCAGCAGGCGATGTCGTTCAGGTCGCACTGGCCTTCGTAGGTGATGATCTTCAAGCGCCGCCCGTAGAACTCGTAACGCTTGTTGAAGAACTTGGCGAAGGCCTGGACGGCGGCGTCGTACTCGCCGGTGGTGGCGTCGAGGTCGACCTGGGCCAGGAGGGACTGCTGCGCCTGGTTCGCCTTGGGCAGGTAGTAGACCACGACGATCTCGTCCTTCGTCACGCCCTGGTACGTCGCTCCTCCGTTGTCGCCGGTGAACTTCGGGGTGCACGGCGGCGAGATGGCCAGCACGTTGTCCTGGACCTGCCCGCCCGGGGCGCACTTGCTCCGGTCACCGGCCAGCTTCCAGGGCCGGCTCCAGGGCCATTCGCCCGGGACCCTCGGGTCGGTCGGCAGGGCGGCGGCGGCGTTCCCGGGCTCGGGGGCGGCTGCGCCGGTGGCACCGCCCCGTCCAGGCCCGACGGTCGTGGTCGTGGCGCCGGCCCGGGGATTCCCCGCCGCTGCACTGCGACGGTTGTTGGCGGTGGTGGTCCCGCCACCGGGGCTGCCGGCGCGGGCCAGCGGGCCGCTCGTGGGAACGGAACCGGCGGCCGGGGCCGGTGCCTCACCGGCCGTCCCGCCGGTGTCATCGGTCCCAACCCCGGCCGCGTCGCCCGCCGGGATCCCGGCCGGGGCGCCGTATTGCGGCGCCCCCATCTCGACCTCACGCTCGCTGGCCGGTTTCGACGGCACGGTGGCGACCAGCAGCGCCTGCACGGCGGCGAGGACCAGAAACGGCGCGTACCGCCGCCCCAGACGCGCCGGCCCGTGACCACGACGGTCCTCCGTCTCGACATCCATGGTCGTCACTCCACCCCAGTGGTTGGTCGGTTGCTAGGCGTGGCTCGCCATCTCGTCGCGCTGGGTGAACACCTCGTGGAGCACCCGGAGGCCGTCGATGGCGGCCGGGAACCCGGCGTAGACGGCGCTCTGCATCACCACCTCGCAGATCTCTGCCCGGGTGAGCCCGACATTGAGCCCGATGTCGGTGTAGACGCGGAGTTGGTCGGGGCGGTTCAGTGCCACCAGCGACGCGATGCTGGCCACCGCCCGGTACTTGACGTCCAGACCGGGGCGGGACCACACGTCGCCCATCACCGTGCCCACTGACAGGGCCGTCCAGTCGGCGGCGATCTCCGCCGGTGCCGGGAAGTTCGGGAGGCTGGGCGAGCCCTCGAACAGTTTCGTGGCGGTCTCGAATCCGCGCCGGACCCGATCCTGGGTCTGTGTGTCGTTCGTCATGCCTTTTCTCCTGTGTGACGTCGTTTACCGTCGCTCCGGCTATCCGTCCTCACGGGGGGTCAGGAGGTAGACGGGAAACTCCCTCCGGCAGTACTTCTGGAAGTAGCCCCACGGCGGGAAGTGCTCGGACAGCTTGGGCCACACTCGGGCCCGTTCCTCTGCGGTCAACTTCCGGCCGGTGACGGGGATCTTCCTGGCGTCGGCCTCCACCCAGGCGTTGGGATTCTGGTCGAGGTTCTTGGCCCAGTGCGGATCCTGCTTGAAGCCGAAGAACGACGCGACGACGTAGTAGTTGTCGCCTTCCCGCATGAACGTCAGCGGGGCGGCGATCTCCTTGCCGCTCTTGCGGCCGATGGTGGTGAGGATCAGGGCGGGAGCGCCTTGCTCCTCGATGTTTCCTTCGGCCTGCTGGGCGCGGTAGTGGTCGACCTGGGACGTCGAGTACATCCGCACGATCTCGGGTTTCCGAGACATGATGAGCTGGTCGTACGCCTCCTGCGTCATGAAGTCGGGCTTGGGAGGGTGTTCTTCGCCCCGCTCGATGCGGTCCAGCACGTCGTCGGGGATGTCGGCGGTATGGGTTTGCATGTCAGCCATGTCTCACCTCTGGTTGCCTGAAGGTTGGTGACTCGGAGAAGAGGACGCGGGGTCGGCCGCTGAGGACCGGCTGGGCAGTGCCGGGTCCCAGAGGCCGTCGCCGATCACCAGCAGCCGGCGGGCCAGAGCGAGCAGGGCGGCGCGGTGGTCGGCGTGGTCGGACAGCAATGCCGCGGCGAGGCCGGCCCGGGCCGCTTCGGCGTGGACGAGCAGCCCGAGGCGGACGGTGGCGGCCCGCTCGCGGCCGCCGTGGGGGTCGGGCACGTCGGCGAGGGCGTCGGCAGCCTGCTCGAGCCGCGCCGCGAGACCGTCGAGGGTCTCCCGCCGGCCCGCTTCGATGGCGCCGGCGATGTCGGCCGCAGCGGGGATCCCGGCGGCCTGGACGGCCTGGAGCCAGGCTGCTTCGGGCTGTTCGGGCCGGGAAGGCTGGCGCTCGCCGGGCAGGCCGCCTTCCGCCGGCGCCGTCGCCGCCAGTGGAGGGCCGGCGGCCAGGCCGGTGGCGGGCCAGTCGGGGACGTCCTCGGGCAGGTGCAGCTCGACCGCGCCGGCCGGCGGCGGGTCGAGCGCCTTGGGATCGACCGCCACCCGGGCCCGGTCGTAGACCCGGTCTCCGAGGATGCGCAGGCGCTGCCCGGCGAGGTCGAGCTGGCGGCGAAGGTCGCCGTGCTTCCCCACCGCCACCTCGGTGACCCGCAGGCACTCGACGTACAGCTGGGCGGAAGCGACCAGCAAGGGCTTGGCTCGGGGTGCCGACTCCAGTGCCGGCATGGCGGCCACCTTCTCGGCGTCGGCGACGAAACCGGGGAGGAGCTGGTGGACCAGCCCGGCGAAGTCGGCGTCGGACCGTGTACCGGCGCGCCACTCGGCGCCTTCGCGGAGCAGCCGGACGAGCCCGCCGGCGATCGGCCGGAAGAGGCGGTCGACGCCGGCCAACCACTGCGTGGCCGCCTGGCCCCCCGCCGGGAGGGAGGACCCGTCGCCGGCCCGGCGATCGTCGGAGGAACGAGCGGTGACGAACACCATGAGGCCTCCGACGGCGACCAGCGGCACCACGAGACCCGCAACCCACACCAGCCATCGACGGCGGCCCCGAGCGCCGGTGGGGCCCCGGTTGGGTGCGCGGACGGGGTCTCGGGTAGCCACGGTCATTCGGCCGTCACACGCTCGCTGATCGGGACGTAGAAGTTGACGGCCACGGAACCGAGATCCAACGCGTCGCTGATGGCCATGTCACCGCCGAAGACCGTCTCGCGCAGGTCCTTGGCGGCCTGCTCGAGGTCGTCGGTGTCGAGTTCGTAGATGGCCAGGTAGCGCTGCCGGGGTGGTTCGAGCCCCTCCAGGAGATCAACCCCTTCCACCAGCCGGTAGCGCTGGGCGGCGGTGTAGCCGGCCACCGTGAGGACGTCGGGAAGGTGGGTCCCTGTGTACCACTGGTTGAACTCTTCCTCCCGTTCCGGTTCGGTGGGGTTGGTCTGGACGACCAGGATGGCCTTGGGCATGCCGCGCTCCTTCTTCGGGTCAGTCGGCCGGGTCGAAACCGACCGGCAGCGTTCTCGGTCCCCGGACGAGGACGTTGATGTTGAGCTGTGATTCTCCTGTCGGGTGCAGGTTGCGGGTCCTGCGCAGCAGGGTCTCGAGCACGACCCGGGCCTCGAGGCGGGCCAGGGGCGCGCCGATGCAGTAGTGGACCGCGCCGCCGAAGGCGAAGTGGTCCCGGGGGTGGCGGGTGATGTCGAACACGTCGGGATCGGGATAGTGGCGCTCGTCCCGGTTGGCCGACCCGTAGAGCAGCTGGACGCGGGAGTCGGCGGGGATGGTCGTCCCGTCGACGTCGACCGGGGCCCGGGTGGTACGGAACAGCCCCTGCACCGGCGCGTCGAAGCGGAGCACCTCCTCGAGCGCCGCCGGGACCAGGGCCGGGTCCTCCTCCAGCCGGCGCAGCTGGTCGGGGTGGGCCAGCAGCGCTTTGACGGCGTTGCCGATCAGGTTCGTGGTCGTCTCGTTGCCGCCGATGAGGAACAGGATGCAGTTCCCCACCACCTCGTCGCGGCTCAGGGCGTCGTCACCCTCGCTGGCCCGCACGAACAGGCTGACGAGGTCGTCGCCGGGATCTTTGCGGCGCTGGTCGGCAATGCGGCCGAAGTACTCGGCCAGCTCGATGGCCGCCCCGATGGCGCCGAACTGCAGCGAGGGGTCGATGCTCCCGCCGATGAGGTAGACGACCTGCTCCGACCATTCCTTGAACTGCTCCCGTTCCTCAGGGGGGATGCCGAGGACCTCGGCGATGACGATGACCGGCAGCGGGGTGGCCAGGTCGCGGGTGAGGTCGGCGTCCCCTTCGGCGTTGCGGGCGGCGAACTCGGCGAACAGCCGGTCGCAGATGGCCCGGATCTCCGCCTCCCAGCGGGCGACGTGGCTCGGCGTGAACTCCTTTTGCACCAGGCGCCGGATGCGGGTGTGATCCGGCGGGTCCTTGGAGATCATGATCTCGCTCATGAACTCGGCCCCGGCGAGGCCGAGCTCGGCCAGGTTCACGATCCGCTCGACGGCGATCCCCTCGGCGGAGGAGAACACCGCCGGCTGGCGCAGCGCCCGGTTGACGTCGTCGTAGCGGGACAGCAGCCAGAAGTCGCGCTCCTCCACGTAGTAGGCCGGTGCCGAGTCCCGGAGGCGGCGATAGTGGGGATAGGGGTCGGTCCTGATCGACACGTCGTACGGGTCGAAGGAGACGCTGTCGATGGTCGGCTGGGTCATGGGGTCTCCTTGCCGGCGGGGTGCACCCCCGGCCCGCGTCGCTGCAGCGCCGGGGGACACCGCCCGCACGAGGATGTGGCGGTGGCTCTCTAGTACTCGGTGTCGAGGCTCTGGAGCACCGGCACCATGGTCTGCAGCGCGCCCTGGGCCTTGAGGAGCTTCCCGATGTTCCCGGTGATCTTGAGCTTGCCCTGGACGAGGGCCACCTGAGAGTTCAACTCGCCCCGGTTGAGCGCCGCGGCCGTCTCGTACGTCTGGGTCAGGGTGGCGTCGGGTTTGTCGGCCCGACCCGGGTGGTAGCCGACCTTGCCGTTGTTGAACTCCAGCCAGTACTCGATCGCGTCCCCGCCGGGAGCGTCGTTGATGACCTGCTGGAGGACGAGTTCGATGCCCTGGGTCGCCTTGGTGAACTCGGCGTCGTTGTTGAGGGCCGCTTCCATCTCGGCTCCCCACGCTTCGGACAGGTACTTGGACACGCTCAGGCTCCTTTGTGGTGGTGGATAGTCGGACTCATGGCAGCGAGGCCACCTGGGCGGCGGCTTCCCGGCCGGCGATGCGGCCGAAGACGATGGCGTTGGCGATCGAGTTGCCGCCCCCCACGTAGCGCTCCCCCATCACGCCGCCGGTTGTCTCGCCGGCGGCGAACAGCCCCGGGATCGGCGTACCCCAGGTGCTCAGCGCCCGGGCCGAGGTGTCGATACGGACCCCGGTGGCGGTGAGGCAGACAATGGCCGGACGCATCTCGGCGGCGTAGAACGGCGGGGTGCGCACCGGCTTGAGGTGCCGGGATTCTTTGAAATACAAGGGATCCGCGCCCCGGTCGCAACCGGCGTTGTAGCCGTCGATGGTGGCCCGCAGCGCCGCAGCTGGCACGCCGATCTTCCCGGCGAGTTCGTCGAGGGTTTCGGCCCGGACCACGCGTCCTTTCTCGGCCATCTCGGCCAGGACGTCGGGGAGGAAGTTGACGGCCACGATGCCGGCGGCGAAGGCGTCGGCGTACTGCGAGTCCGGTTCCGCCTCCCGCCGGGCCTGCTCGTCGAAGATGGCGAACGCCGTCCCTCCCTGCTCCCGGAACAGACCGGACATGACGGCGTAAGGGGCGGTCTCGTCACCGAACCGTTGTCCCTGGCGGTTGACGTAGACGAGCCAGCCCGGCGGGTCGACTTCCAGCTGGCGGTTGAACCCGGGCGTGACGAGGAGCAGGCCCCGGTTGTGTCCGGTGATGGCCGCGCCGGCCTGCTGGCCGAGATCAAGTCCGTCGCCCAGGCATTCGGGGGCGGAGATCGACCAGGTCCAGTCGCCCGCCGCGATGGCTTCGGGGTAATGGCGTTCCAGCAGGTCGCGGTTGTGCCCGAACCCGCCGGTGGTCAGGACCACCGCCCCGGCCCGCACGGCGTCGCCGTTGGCGCTCACCCCGACGACTCGCCCGTCCTCGACCAGGAGCTCGTCCACCCGGGTCCGCAGAGCGACGTCGATGCCCCGGTCGATGACGGCCTGTTCCAGGGCGGCGGCGATGGCGTACCCGAACCCGAGGGGGGCGTGACCCCGGGCCACGCCGTCCACGCCGGAGACGTAGAGGTTCTCGGGCGGGAACATCACGCCGAGTCCGATGAGCCACTCGAGTGCCGGTGCGGCCTCGTCGCAGAGGCGCCGCGCCAGCGCCGGTTCCACCCGCCACTGGTTGAGCGTCATGTAGTAGCCGAACATGGCGTCGGGGCTGTCGTCGGTGATGCCCGCTTCTTGCTGCACGCTGGTGCCAGCGGCGTAGAACACCCCCCCGGACAGCTTCGTCGATCCCCCGAGGTCGGTGGCCGACTCGGCGATGATCACCCGGGCGCCGGCGTCGGCAGCGGTGACGGCGGCAGCCATGCCCGCCCCTCCACCGCCCACGACGACGACGTCGAAGTCACGTTCCATGAGTGCCTCCTGGTGTGCGGCTGGCGCCGTCGGTGGCGGGGGTCGACATCTCCTCCAGCAGCCGGTCGCGCAGCGCCCCGACGCGGACCTTGCCCGACCCGGTCATCGGCACCTCATCGGCCGTCAGGATGAGCACCGCCCGAGGTCGCTTGGGGCCGGCAAGCACCTGGTGGGCCGCGGCCAGCAGTCCCTCCTCGGTGAGCGGGCCGGCGGGCACGACGGCGGCGGCGACATCTTCGCCCCGGTCGGCGGACGGGATCCCGAAGGCGTAGGCCTCGCCGACGCCGGGGATCTCCCGCAGCGCCGCTTCCACTTCGGCGGGACTGACGTTGACCCCCCCGGTCTTGATGGTGTCCTTGAGACGGCGGAGGAACACGAGCCGGCCGTCGTCGCGCACCAGGCCGAGGTCGCCGGTGGGGAAGAAGCCGTCGGCGTCGAAGGTGGTGGCCGGGTCGACCTTGTAATAACGGCGCAGGACGTTGGGGCCCTTGACCCGGATCTCCCCCTCGGTGCCCGGGGGGAGCACGGCGCCGCTGTCAGGGTCGGTGATCCGCAGCTCGCACCCGGGGAGGGGGGAACCCTGGGTGCGGCTGCGGACCTCGGGCGGGTCGGAGGCGGCCGTGCAGGTGAAGGCCGTGCACGTCTCCGTCATTCCGTACATGTTCACGCCTCCGACCCCGGCCTCGGAGGTGAGGCCGAGCATCAGGTCGTAGGGCGCCGTGCCCTTGTGGAGGCGGTGGTGGTCCCGCCGTTCCCAGTCGGGGTGGGCCATGAGCGCCTTGAGGGTGTGGGGCCACAGATGCCAGGTCGTGGCGCCTTCCCGTTCGATGAGCTCCAGCGCCACTTCCGGCTCGAATACCGGCTGGAGGAGCAGGGCGGCGCCGTGGGAGAGGCTCCCCAGCGAGACGTTGATGCACCCGGCGGAGAAGAACAGGGGGAAGTAGAACCAGACCACGTCGGCCGGTTCGAGCTGCTGGTGCTCGCCGATCCGCCAGCCGTTGCCGGCCACGGCGGCGTGGCGGTGGAGGGCCCCTTTGGGTTTGGCGGTCGTGCCCGAGGTGTACAGCAGGTAGCAGTCGTCCTCCGGGTCGACTTCGGCCCGTAGTTCGTCGACCAGGTCGGCGGGCACGCCCTCGGCGGCGGCCACGAACGCCTTCCAGCCGGTGGCCCCGGCCGGGAGGGTGTCGGTCTCCCCGCGCACGACGACGTGTCGCAGCGCCGGGAGACCGGGCGCGTAGAGGCGGCCGGGTTCGGCCCGCTCCAGTTCCGGGACGACCAGGAGGAGGCCGGCCAGGTAGTCGTGCTTGAGGAAACGGCGCGACATGAGGAGGTGGCTCACGTCGGCGTGGCGGAGCTGGTAGGCGAGGTCCGCCGGCGTGGCGAAGGTGCTCAAGGGGACGAGGACGGCGCCGAGCCCGGTGACGGCGAAATCGAGCGCCAGCCAGTCCGGCACGTTTTCCATCAGCACCCCGACCCGGCTGCCTTTCCCCACCCCGAGGGCGACCAGCGAGCGGGTGTAGCGGCGGGTGAGGCCGTCGAGGTCGGCGTAGGTGAGGCGCTCCTCCACCGTCACCAGCGCGTCGCGGCCGGCGAAATCGGCCACCGAGCGGGCCAGGAGCTCGACGAGCGTGCCGGGCGGCTGGTGCGGGGCCGGCGCCGTCATGCCAGGACCCCCGCCTCGGATAGCCGGGTGATCTCGGCGTCGGAGAGGCCGGCCAGTTCCCGGAGCACCTCGCCCGTGTGCTCACCGAGGACGGGCGTGGGCCGGCGCACGGCCGGAGGAGTGGCGCTGAACCGCCAGGGCGTGGCGTAGACCCGGCAGCGGTCGAACCCGGCGTCGTGGTCGACGACGAAGCCCCGCTCGACGAAGTGGGGGTCGCCGTCACGCTCGGGGAGCTGCAGGAGGGGGGCGACCGGCACGGCCGCCGCCCGCAGGGTTGCGACCACCTCGTCGCGCTGGCGCGTCGCGCACCAGCCGGCGATGGCGGCGTCGATGTCCCCCTCGCGGCGCCGCCGGCCGGTTGGCGACGCCAGCGAGTCGTCGGCGGCCCAGTCGTCCCGGCCGAGGATCCGGCACAGCCGCTGCCACTCGCCGGTCTGGCGGACGGCGAGGGCCACGAAGCGGTCGTCGCCGGCGCAGCAGAAGACGCCGTGGGGGACGTGGGCCCGGTGGCGGTTCCCCTGCGGGCCGGGCTGCCGGCCGCCGAGCTGGACGTCGAGCAACGGGTCGGGGAGGCCCCCGAGGACGGCTTCGATCATGCTGACGTCCACGAGCTGCCCCTCCCCGGTCCGTTCCCGGTGACGCAGCGCGGCGAGGGCGCCGATGGTGGCGTGGATGGCCAGGGTGACGTCACCGAGCCCGAACGACATGAGGCCGGTGGCGGTGCCGTCCTCGTAGCCGACGAGCCGTTCCAGCCCGGCGAAGCCGGTGCCCATGGCGGCGAAGCCCCGCATTCCTCGCAGGGGGCCGGTCTGGCCGGCGATGCTCATCGACACCGAGATGATGTCGGCCTTGACGGCCCGGAGGCTCTCGTAGTCGAGCCGGTTGCGTTCCATGACGCCGGGGGTGAAGTTGTCGACCACCACGTCGACGGCGGGGAGGAGCCGGTAGACGACGTCGAGGCCGTCCGGGTGGGCCACGTTGACGGCCAGGGACCGTTTCGAGCGGTTGTTGTGGCAGAAGAACCACGACGTCATGTCGAGGAGGCGCATGAGGTCCTGACGCTTGGCGGTCTCCACCCGGATGACGTCGGCTCCCATGTCGGCCAGCAGCTGGGTGGCCATCGGCCCGGCCCAGTTCCAGGTGAAGTCGAGCACCCGCACGCCTTCCAGCGGCGGGCGCCGCTCGCCCCCCGCCGCCGGCGGCGGGCCCTGGGTGGTGGGAGTGGCCGGACCGGTGGCGACGGGGAGATTCCCGGCGCTGGCGACTCGCAGGGGCGGCGCCTCGCGTCCCACCGACAGCGGCGAACGGTGCAGGACGAGGCCGGGCCGGGCGACCCGCACCCGGGCCGCGCCGACGGCCAGTTCCACCCAGGCGTTGCGGTCGTCGAGGTGTTTGTCCTCCAGCAGCTCGGCGGCGGTCATGACCGCGCCAAGGGTGATGTCCTCGGCGATGGCGAGATCGACCACCTCGGCCCGGGTCCGCTGCGCCATCCAGGCCCGGAAGGGGCCGTCGACCAGCGCCGGGTCAGGGCCGAGGCCGGTGGTGCGCCGGGCCGCCTCGGGAGCCGCCCAGTCCGGATCCCCCATGACCCGGAGGAACTTGCCCCACTGCTTCGGGGTCTGGGAGGCGATGCAGACGTAGCCGTCGGCGCATTCGAAGAACCCGGTGGGGTAGATGGTGCCGACCTGGAGCCGGCCGCCGCGGCGCCAGCGGCCGCCGACCTTGGCCGTCACCAGATGCATGCCGCCCACGCAGTAGCCGGCCACCTGGGCGGCGGCGACGTCGATGGCCTGGCCGAGGCCCGACCGGTCCCGTTCCCGGAGGGCACACAGGACGGCGGCCACCGCGTGGAGGGCGGCCTGGACCTCCACCTGGTCGTAGGGCAGCCGCAGCGGCTCCCGGTCGGGCTCCCCCAGCCCCAGGCACAGCGAACTCAGCGCGGCGGCGGTCAGGTCCGTCCCGGGGGCGTCAGCCCATGGGCCGCTCCGCCCATGGGGCGTGACCGACACCACCACCAGGCCGGGATGGCGGTCGAGCAGCGAACCGGCGTCCAGACCCCAGGATTGCACCTCGCCTGGTTCCAGGCCGTCGACGAACACGTCGGCGTCGGCCAGCAACCCGTGGAGCCGCTCCCGTTCGGCCGCATCGGCGAGATCGGCCACCGCCGCCTGCTTGCCGGCGTTGAGAAAGGCGAAGTTCCCGCTGGCCTCGGGGTCGGGCCGGTCGCCGGGGAACGGCCCCCAGCTGCGGACGGGATCTCCACCCGGGGGTTCGACCTTGACGACCTCGGCGCCGAGGTCGGCCAGGATGCGGGCACACAGGGGGCCGGCCACCGCGGTGGCGTACTCCACCACCCGCAGACCGGTGAGGACGGAAGGGTTGCCGGCGCCCATCAGCGGGGCCACACCCCCCGCCCGGCGGCCCGGGAGGGCAACTCGACGGTGGCGGTGCCGGTGGTGGTGAGCTCGTCGCGGTGGGTCTTGGTCTCGACGTCGAGATGGACCAGGTGCCGGCCGCCGCTGACTTCCTTACCGGTGACCCGCCCGAAGAGCCGGACGACATCGCCCTGCCAGTGGAAGCCCAAGAACTTGACGGCCAGGCGGGTGGGGAAGCCGTGGTCGCCCATCCACGTCATCAGCAGCTGGGTGAACCAGTGGAGCCGCTCGTAACCGGCTTCGTAGCCGGCCGGCATGCCGAGATAGCGCTGGCAGCGTTCGTTGGTCCAGTGGATCGCCACTGGTGGTTCGGGGACGTTCTCCTCGTTGCGGATGGCCAGCCCCGGGTGGCGTTGCCACAGGTCGAGGGCCAGCTCGTGGCCGACGACCCAGCCGCCCGGGAAGTTCACCGACTCGAAGGCCAGCTTGCTGGTCAGGGTGGTAGGGCCCTTGATGAGGTAGGGGATCGAGCTGCCCTCTTCGACGTCTTCGAAGTAGAGCGGCTCGGCGCCGCGGCGGCGCAGGTTCTGGCTGCGGTACTCGTCGGCGACGGCCGCCAGCTCCTCGTCGGTCCACTGGGGCCGCTCGCTCTCCTGGTACTTGGAGGCCTCCTTGGCTTCCCCTCGGGAGAAGCGGTGCCACGACGTGCGGTAGCGCCCCACCGGCTCCCCGGCGCTTTCCACCGCCGTCTCGTAGTCCTGCACGGCGGACTGGCCGCTGAAGCGACTTTCGGTCAGGCGGGCGCCGGTCAGCGCGGTGGTGGCGCTGAGTTCGTCACCGACGAAGACGGGCCGGTCCCACTCCAGCTCGCAGTTCCGCCAGATGGTGTGGCAGCCGGCGAACCCCTCGACCGCCCCGTTGACCTGCTCCATCCAGGCCAGCACCGGCGGCGGGGCCCACCGCCGTCCCCAGATCGACGCCGCCGCGTAGTCGGGGTCGACGTAGAGCGGGTTGCGGTCGGCGATCCCGGTGGCGTAGCGCCGGACGTAGGCGGCGGACACGACCAGGCGGCCGTCGGAGAAGGCCGGGATGTGACCGAAGAGCGAGTTCTCGTTCTGACGGTACTTCCCGATGCGGGGCAGGAGCCGGTTGAGACCCTCTTCGGTGACCCGCCCCCAGGTGGAGGGCTTCTCGGTGATCTGCGTCATGGTTCCATTCGCTTTCGTCTCGTCGATGTCATGGCGGCTCAGCCGTCGAGCTTGAGGAAGGCCAGGGCGTTGTCGCGCAGCACCGCCCGCTTGGTCCGGTCGTCGATCGGCAGGGCCAGGAACTCCTCCTTGCACCGGGCGAGCCCCAGGCCGTTGGTGCCGAAGAGCACCTTGTCCCGGCCCCGGGAGGAGTCCATGAACCGGATGAGGCGCTCGTCGAGGGACTTGGGGTAGTAGGCGGAGATGTCGCCATAGACGTTGGGGTGGCGCCACAGCATCGAGCACCACTCGTCGACCCACGGCCAGCCGGTGTGGGACAGGTTGATGCGCAGGTTGGGGAAGTCGATGGCCACGTCGTCGGCCAGCATGGGCCGGCCGCCGTCGGAGGGCAGCACCTCGGCGGAGTGGCCGACCTGGAAGCCGACGGCGATGTCGAGCTCGGCGCACTTGGCGTAGAGCGGGTAGAAGCGCCGGTCGTTGGGAGCCAGCCCGAAAGACAGCGGGTGGAACCAGACGTAGCGGAAGCCGTACTCCTTCACGCCCCGCTCCACCTCGGCCAGGCTGTCCTCGATGCGGAACGGGTTGTAGCTCGCCGCGCCGATGAGCCGGCCCTTCGACTCGGCCACCGCCTCCCCCACCGCGTCGAGGGGAAAGTCGAGGATGAGCCGGTGGTGGTAGTGGTACGACCACATCTTGGTGGCGCAGATCACCACCCGGTCGTAGCCGAGGCGGTCCATGTCGGCGACGCACTCGGCCACGTCGGCGTGGCCCTGGAGAGTGGCCAGCTGCTTGAGGGTGTCGGGGTCCGGCACCGAACCGCCGAAGACGCTCTTGAAGGTGGTCCGGGTCATGATCTGGAATTCCTGCGAGTCGAACGGATTGGGCCCCAGCCCCCGCCGCGCCTCGGAGGCGTGGTTCATGACGTCGATGGCGCCGATGTCGTCCACGGTCACACCTCCAGCCCGACCCGCATGCCGTGCTCGGTGGCCTCGTGGATGCCCCGGGGCGCCCAGGCGGCGCCGACGAGGTCGAGGCGGCCGACCTCCCCCTTGAGCGCCCGGTACAGGGCGACGTCGGGGCGCGACCCGCACGACAGCACCACGGTGTCGACGTCCTCCACGACCCGGGTGGCGCCGGTGAGCGCGGAGACGAACTCCACCCGGCCGGGTTCGATCCGGTTCACCCGAAGATGCGACCGGGTGGTGACCCCGCCCGCTTCGAGGCGGCGCAGGACCGGGCCGACCGTGTAGCGGCCCACGGCGTTGGCCACGCCAGCCCAGTGGTGGAACACCTCGACGGCATGGCCCCGGCTGGCCAGGAAGTCAGCCACGCTCGGGGTTTCCATTCCGTCCTCCTGGGAAACGACCACCACCCGGCGGCCGACGTCGACCTTGCCTTCGAGGACATCCCACGCCTGCACGACGAAGGCTGCATCGATGCCGGCCACCTCGGGGACGAGGGGGACGGACCCGGTGGCACACACGACGGCGTCGGGCCGCAGGCCGAGGACCGCTTCCGGGGTGGCGTCGGACCCGAGGCGCAGGTCGATCCCGAGGAGCTTGACCTGGGTGTCGTGATAGCGGGCCAGGTTGGCGAACTGGTCCCGGCCGGGCGCCAGGCTGGCGATGTGCACCTGTCCGCCCAGGGCGTCGCGCCGCTCCAGCACGGTGACGTCGTGGCCTCGCAGGGCGGCGACCCGGGCCGCCTCCAGGCCGGCGGGCCCCGCCCCGACAACCACCACCCGCCGCGGTGTGGTGACCCGCCGGAAGCTGGTCTTCCAGGCGAACTCAGCGCCGGCGGTCGGGTTGATAGAGCACATGGCCCGCTGGTTGAGGGTGAACAGACCGGTGCCGGAGCCGTGGACGGCGTTGTCGATGCAGCGGTTGCAGCCGATGCAGTAACGGATCTCCTCGAGGCGTCCCTCCCTCGCCTTGTTGACGAACTCGGGATCGACGATGCTGGCCCGGGTCATGCCGACCAGGTCGCAGACGCCGTCGGCCAGGAGACGCTCGGCGACCAGCGGGTCGAACACCCGACCGGCGTAGAGCACGGCGGCGGGCTGGGCCGCCTCACGGATCTTCCGGGCCGCCTCTGCCCCCATGGCCACCGGGTAGTACGACGGGGGGACGTAGGACGGGTCACCCCAGGAATGCCCGACGTCGACGCTGAGGAAGTCGGGGGCGGCTTCGGCGACGATGTGGCGGGCCATGGCCACCGCGTCGTCCAGCGTGTACCCGCCGGGGCGGGCCTCCCCCGCCGCCATCCGCAGCCCGATGGCCAGCCCGTTGCCCACCCGGTCCCGGATGGCCCGCAGGACTTCGATCACGAACCGGCAGCGCGCCAGCGCGTCGCCGCCCCAGCGGTCGGTGCGGCGGTTGGTGGCCGGGGAGAGGAACAGGTGCGGGACGGTCTCGTGGGCGGCGTGGACCTCGACGCCGTCGCCGCCGGCGGCGAGGATCTGCTCGGCGGCCGCGGCGTAGCTCTCGATGATGGCGTCGATCTCGTGGTCTTCGAGCTCATGGGGGACCCAGTCGTAGGCGCCGCTGATCGGCACCGACGACGGCCCGAACATGGCGTTCAGCTGGGTGAGCTGGAAGACCGCCACCGCGCCGGCGTCGTGGACGGCCTGGCAGTACCGGGCCACCTTGGGGACGAACTCAGGCAGGTAGTAGATCGGGAACCGGGTGGCAGCGCCCCCGGGAATGATCTCCTCGGGCACTTCGTCGGGCAGCGGGGCGTTGAGCACCCACGTCTCGCCGCCGATCCATCCCATGCCGCCCCGGGCCTTGGCCACGTGGTGCTCGATGAACACGTCGTCGGGGAGGAAGTCGCCCAGCCGGCCGGCGCCGATGGTGTTGGTCGTCTCGCAGACCCGGTTCGGCACCTGCATGGGGCCGACCCGAAGCGGTGTGAACAGCCGCTCGAGCTGCACCGTTCCCTGCGCCCCCCGTTCGTCAGTCATCAGATCAGTCCTCCGATGTGCATCAGTCGTTCCCGTCCGGTCGCCATCGCCCTGCTAGATGTTCTCTCCACGGACGTTGGTGACACGCCCGAGGATCCACCGATGAGGTGAGCCTCCGGGAGAAGGTGTGGCTCTGCGAGAAGTCACGCCAGCTCCAAGGAGGCTCGGTTGCACGGTAACGCCAAACTGACCCCGGCCGGTCGCAAGGTGCTCGTGGAGCGCATCGCCAGCGGTCGTCCTGTCGCTCATGTGGCCGACGAGATGGGTATCTCCCGGCCGACGGCCTACCGATGGTGGCACCGCTGGCTGGCCGAGGGTGACGCTGGTTTGGAGGACCGTCTGTGCCGGCCGAGGCGCTGCCCGCACCGGACCAAGCCCAGCGTGGAGCGCAAGATCTGCAAGCTGCGCCGAAAGCGGAAGCTCGGCCCCGACCGGATCGCCGGGATCGTCGGGGTGCCGGCGTCGACCGTGCACCGCGTGCTGGTCCGCCATGGCCTGAACCGCCTGTCGTGGATGGATCGCCCGACCGGGACGGTCATCCGGCGGATCCACACCCGCCGGCCCGGCGAGCTGGTCCACATGGACGTCAAGAAGCTCGGCAGGATCCCCAACGGCGGTGGTTGGCAGGCCCATGGCCGAGGCCAGGACGCCTACAAGGGCCACTCCCGGGTCGGCTATACGTTCATCCACTCCGTGGTCGACGGCTGCACCCGGGTGGCCTACAGCGAAGCGCTCGACGACGAGAAGACCGTCACCGTGATCGCCTTCTGGCTGCGCGCCATGGCGTTCTTCGCCGCCCACGGCATCGCAATCGAGGCCGTCCTCACCGACAACGGCAGCCCCTACCGCAGCCGGGACTTCGGCGCCGCCTGCGCCGCCGCCGGCGTCCGCCACAAGCGCACCCGGCCCTACCGGCCCCAGACCAACGGCAAGGTCGAACGGTTCAACCGAACTCTGCTCGACGAGTGGGCCTACGTCCGGGTCTACCGGACCAACCACGCCCGCAACCAAGCTCTCGGCAGCTGGCTTCACCGCTACAACCACCATCGGTGCCACACTTCCCTCGGAGGAGCCACACCCATGAGCCATGTCACCAACGTGCCGGGCGGGCACAGCTAGACGAGGAGGAAGCCGCCGTCGACGACGACGGTGGTCCCGGTCACGAAGCCGGCTGCCGGGGTGGCCAGGGCGACGATCATCCAGGCGATGTCCTCCGGCTGGCCGACGCGCTTCATGGCCTGGTGGGCCAGGATGAGGTCCGCCATGCCGGCGGCGAAGAGGTCCTGGGTGCCGTCGGTCTGGATGAACCCGGGGGCGACGGCCACCACCCGGATGCCGTCGTCGGCCAGCTCCAGGGCAGCGTTGCGGGTGAGCTGGACGACCGCCGCCTTCGAGGTGCCGTAGGCGGCGAGGCCCGGCTGGCCGGCGACGTAAGCGGCGATCGAGGCGAGGTTCACGATCACACCCCCGTCGCCGCTGGCCCGGATGGCCTTCACCGCTTCCCGCAGGCACAGGAAGGCGCCCCGGACGTTGAGGCCGTGGACCTGGTCAAACAGCTCGGTCTCCATGTCGGCCAGCGTGTAGTAGGGATAGATCCCGGCGTTGTTGACGAGGATGTCCAGCCGGCCGAGCAGGCGGGCCGCCTCGGCCACACCGTCGACGATCGACGCTTCGTCGGCGGCGTCGAAGCGGAGGGCGACCGCTTGGCCGCCGGCGCTCTCGATGCCTTTCGCCACGGTGGCGGCCGCTTCGCCGTCGAGGTCGGCGACGGCCACCGAAGCGCCGGCGGCGGCGAGAGCCTCGCAGGTCGCCCGACCGATCCCCCGCGCCCCCCCGGTGACCAGAGCGGCCTTGCCCGCCAGGCTGAACTTGTCCGATAGCGAGTACGACACGGTACGGCTCCTCAGGTCAGGCCCAGATGGGCAGCGATACGGTCGAGGTGATGGCCGGTCCCGCCGCCGGCCGCGGCGTTGGCCCGGGCCCGGCGGAGATAGAGGTGGACGTCGTGCTCCCAGGTGAACCCGATGCCGCCGTGGAGCTGCAGGGCTCGCTCGGCGGCCCGCACGGCGGCGTCGTTCATCCAGGCCTTGACCGCCGAGACGAGCGGGCCGGCGTGGGAGTGGCCCTCGTCGAGGGCGAGGCAGGCGCCGTACAGAAGGCTGCGGCCGAGCTCGACGTCGACGTAGATGTCGGCCAGCGGGTGGCTCACCGCCTGGAAGCTCCCGATGGGCCGGCCGAACTGCACCCGGGTGCAGGCGTGGTCCCGGGTCATGTCCAGGAGGCATTCGGTGACGCCGAGGAGGTCGGCGGCCAGGAGCACGGCCCACACGTCGGCCGGGAAGTCGGCTCCGAGACGGTCGCCGAGGATGTGCTCGGCCGGCACCTCCACGCCGTCGAGGCGGACCTCGGCCACGTCCTGGCCGTCGAGGCGGCGCATGGCCTCGAGCATCACCCCGGGTTGGTTGCCCTCCACGAGGAACCATCGGGGCCCGTGGTCGGTCCGGGCGGCGACCACGACGTCGGCGCCTTCGGCGTCGGGGACCAAGATCTTCAGCCCATCGAGGACGGCCCCGCCACCGGCGGGTCGGCCGGCGGCGACGGTCTGGGGCGAGCCGCCACCGTCGCCTCGCCGCGGCTCCTCGACGGCCGGCGTGACCCGCCGCCGGCCGGCGAACAGGTCGGGGAGCAGCCGCTTGCGGAGCTCGTCGTCGCCGAGCCGGTCGATGACGATGCCGGCGGCGAGGCAGGGAAGGAACGGGCCGGGCAGCAGCGCCCTGCCCCCTTCGACGGCGAGGACCGCGGCGGCGGCCAGACCGGCGCCGCCGCCGCCGACGTCCTCGGGGGAGGCGATGCCCAGCCAGCCCATGGCGGCCAGCTCCGGGAGCAGGTCGGGCCGGCTCCAGGGCGCCTCGTCGAGCGCCCGGCGGGCGTCGTCGGCGGCGACCCGCTCGACCAGGTAGCGGCGGGCCACGGCGGCCAGCTCGCGCAGCTCGGGGCCGAGGTCGAGGTCCATCAGTCCTCCACCGACCGGGGCAGGCCGAGCACCCGCTCGGCGAGGACGTTGCGCATGATCTCGCTGGTGCCCCCGCCGATGGTGTAGGCCAGGGCGTCGAAGTACAGAGGCTGCCACCGCCCCCCGTCGACCGCGTGGGGCGACCGCTTCGGCACCGCCGCCAGCGGGCCCTGCACGGCCAGGGCGGTGCGCATGATCCGCTGGCGGGCCTCGCTGGCGTAGAGCTTCCCGGCCGCCGCCTCGCCGCCCGGGTCCCGTCCCGCCAGCTGGGCGGAGAGGGTGCGGTAGCCGTGGTGGCGCAACGCCTCCACCTCGACCCAGTGGCGGGCCAGGCGGCGGCGGTCCTCCTGCCCGAGCCGGGCGGGTGCGCCGTCGCCGGTGGTGGCCATGGCCACGAGCCGGTTGAGATGCTGCTCGAGGGCGAGGACCCCGCCGAGGCCGCTGCGTTCGTGGTCGAGGGTGGTGCGGGCGATGGGCCAGCCGTGATGGAGCTCACCGACGAGCTGGTCTCGGGGGATCTCGACGTCTTCGAAGAACACCTCGCTGAAGTGGATCCCGCCGGCGGCGTTGCGCAGCGGACGGACGGTGACACCGGCGGAGCGCATGTCGCAGAGCAGGTAGCTGATCCCCTGCCGCTTGGGGGCCTTCGGGTCGGTGCGGGCGAGGAGGAAGCACCAGTCGGCCACCGGGCCCAGGCTCGTCCACACCTTCTGGCCGTTGACCACGAACCGGTCGCCGGCCAGTTCGGCCCGGGTCCGCAGCGAGGCCAGGTCGCTGCCGGCGTCGGGTTCGGAGAACCCCTGGCACCAGATCGTCTCGGCGGTGAGGATGCCGGGGAGGAACCGGCGACGCTGCTCGTCGCTGCCGTGGCGGATGAGGGTGGGGCCGAGGATGTCGAGGCCCACCAGGTTGATGAGCGGCGGGACGGAGGCGCGGGCGAACTCCTGGGCGGCGACGACCTGCTGGGTGAGCGTCGCTTCCTGGCCTCCGAAGGCACGGGGCCAGGACAGGCCGACGTAGCCGGCCTCGTACAGGCGGCGCTGCCAGTCCCGGGCGGTGGCCACCGCCTTCATCGGGTCGCGGGGGAAGCGGGCGTGGTCGCGGTTCGCCGTCAGCCAGCTGCGGAGCCGGTCCCGGTAGGCTTCGTCTTCAGCGCTGAAACGCAAATCCATTGGGGGGCGATGTCCTCGTCGTGGTCAAGTCGTGATCAGCGGAAGGCGGGCATGACGTCGGTGGCGAAACGGTCCAGCTGGGCGGTCTGGATCAGCAGTGCGTCGAGGCCGAGCGCCTCGTAGCGGCGCAGCTCCTCGATGACCATGTCGGCGGTGCCGCAGAAGATGCTGTCGACGAACCGCCGGTAGGCGGGACGGTCCCGGTCCAGGCCGTAGAGGTGCTTCCCCGTGTCGTCGACCAGGTAGCCGTAGCCGAGGATGTGCTCGTCGTAGAAGTCGTGCAGGAGCATCTCGCGGAGGTACTCCGCTTCCTCCACGGTGTCGCCCAGGCAGACGTCCTTGAAGCAGGCGACCTGCAATTCCTCTTCGGGAAATCCCGCTTCGGTACCCGCCCGGCGGTATTCCCGCACCGTCGTCTCGAGCAGCTCCAGGTTGGCGTTGGCCAGCCAGTAGCGGGCGCCGGCCTGCCCGGCCCGCCGGGCGGCCCGGGGCGACGTCCCGCCGCAGAACCACACGGGGATGGGCCGCTGGATCGGGACGGGCGACAGGCGGGCCTTCTCGTAGCGGTAATGCCGGCCCTCGAAGGAGAACTCCTCCCCCCGGGTGGCGGCCATGATCACCTGCAGGCCTTCCACCAGCCGCTCGCCCCGGGTCCGCTTCTCGGTTCCGATCCCGTCGAACTCGTAGGGCCGATAGCCCATGCCGAGGCCGAGGATGACCCGCCCGCCGGAGAGAACGTCCACGGTGGAGGCCAGCTCGGCGGCGGCCAGCGGGTCGTAGAGCGGAAGGAGCAACGCGCCAGTGACGAGCCGGATCTTGGTCGTGGCCGAGGCGGCGGCGGCCAGGGCGACGAGCGGCGAAGGGATGAAGCCGTCGTACATGAAATGGTGCTCGGGGGCGAGGTAGGCGTCGAAGCCCAGCGCCTCGGCCTGCTTGGCCCCCTGGACGTAGCCGTCGTAGCTGTCGGCCAGCGCCGCCGGTGCCGCCCGCACTTTGAACAATCCCATCCCGCCGGTCCAGAACTCCATGTGGCTGTTCAGCTCCTCCCGTTCACGTCTGGCACAGGGGTTGGATCTCCGAGGCGTAGGTACTCAGCTGCGCCACCCGGCCTCGTTGCTCGGCGGTTCGGCGCCAGACCAGATGGGCGACGCCCGCCTGGGCCCGCAGGTCCCGGATGACCGAGACGACGTCCCCCGGCGAGCCGCCGACGGTCTGCCCGTCGCCGTCACCGTCGAAGTCCATGCGCCGTTCGACCACCGGCTCCACCTCGTAGGGCTTCCGGCCCGCCCGCCCGGCCCGCTCCCGGTAGGCGCGCAGCAGTTCCAGCGCCGTACCGGTCGGGACGTCGGGTCCCACGTACGGCGACACGCCCGTCGCCGCCGCCCATTCGAGGACCGCGGGGTCGTCGATCTCGACATACACCGGCGGGCGGGCGGCGTAGGGCTTGGGAGTGACGGCCAGGAACGGAGGGGTCGCGGGCCCCCACTCCCACTGCGGCCGGTGGCCGTTTCCCGGGGCGGGATGGCTCGCTCCTGCGGGAGCGTCGTCGGCGGTGCTGGCCGGGAAGCGGAACGAGGTGCCCCGGTAGCGCAGCTCGTCGCTGGACCAGGCGGCGAGGAGGAAGTCGATCCGTTCGATGACCACCGGCGCGTCGGCCGCTTCCCGCCGAGGGGAGGCGACGCCCAGACCGGCCCGTCCCCGGGCGAAGGTGTCGACGACGGCCATCTCTTCCGCCACCCGGACGACGTTGGTCCCGGCCAGACGGCGCCCCGCCACCCGCAGCTGGATGGACGACGTCCGCCGGGCGGCGAAGGCCAGGAAGGCGGCCGGCGCCGAGCAGGCGGCGTCGTGTTCCCGTCCTTCCTCGACCCAGGCGCTGTCGATCCCCAGCCCGTCGGCCGTGGTGAGCTCGGTCATGATCGAGCGCCAGGCGGAGCGTGGATCTTC
This sequence comes from Actinomycetota bacterium, assembly GCA_040756995.1. Classification (GTDB taxonomy): domain Bacteria; phylum Actinomycetota; class Acidimicrobiia; order IMCC26256; family BP-133; genus BP-133. Next base: position 26,316 of record JBFLYK010000062.1, read on the forward strand.
GCCGGCGTCGATGTCCCAGCTGACGCCCAGCCTCATGACACCCCCCGCGCCGTGTCCCCCTGGGCGCTCACGCGCTGGGCGATGTCCTCCTGCAGCGACACCTTGCGGACCTTGCCGGTGGGGGTGAGAGGCAGCTCGTCGACGACGACGAGATGCTCGGGGACCTTGTGCTTGCTCACCTTCTGGTCGAGGAGGAACCGGGCGAGGTCGTCGAGGGTGACACTGGAGCCCGTCCGGGGGACGACGTAGGCGCAGACGCGTTCGCCGAGTTCGCGGTCGGGCATGCCGACGACGGCCACGTCGGCCACGTCGGGGTGTTCGGCCAGGAGGTCTTCAATCTCCTTGGGGTAGATCTTGGTGCCACCCCGGTTGATGACCTCCGACCGTCGGCTGGCGAAGTGCAGGTAGCCGTCGTCGTCGACGAACCCGAGGTCGCCGGTGAAGAACCAACCGTCGTCGTCGCGGGTGGCGGCGGTGAGCTCGGGCTGGCGGTGGTAACCGAGGAAGAGGGTCGGGCCCCGGTAGGCGATCTCCCCCACCGTGCCGGCGGGGAGTTCCCGGGTGTGGTCGTCGGGGTCGACGATCCGCAACTCGGCTCCGGGAACGGGCCGCCCCACGGTGTCGCGGGCTTTGTCGGGCGGGTCGAACGCCGTCGTCTGGGTGTGGACGAGGTTCTCACCGAGACCGTAGGTGTTGCTGGGCCGTACCCCCCAGGTGCGTTCCAGCTGCTCGAGCAGCTCGGGGGCGGAGCGGGCACCGCCGGTCATGACGTGCTTGACGCTGGAGGTGTCGAACCGGTCGAAGTCGGGGTGGTTGAGGATGCCGCTCAGGTGGGCGGGGGTGCCGGCAATCATCGTCACCCGGTCGGAGGCGATGTGCTCGAGCACGTCGCCCGCCCGGTACCGGGCGACCAGGACCACCGGGCGGCCGCCGAGCGAGGCGAAGTAGGTGAGGAAATGCCCGAAGCTGTGGGTCATGGGTGAGCAGGTGAGGACGACCGCTTCGGGCATCGCCATCTTGACGAAGTCGACCATTCCCTTCATGTAGGAGATCAACGTGTTGTGGGTGTGGAGGAACCCTTTGGGATCGCCTTCCGTGCCCGAGGTGAAGTTGAGGTAGAAGACGGCGTCGGGGTCGTCGGCCGACGTCACGGTGCCCTTCGCTGATCGCCCGTCGTCGACGAGCTCCTCGAGGCCGACCTCACCTTCGCCCTCGCCCTTCTCGCCGGCGACGACGAGGAGGCGCAGCGCCGGGAGCCGCTCCCGCATGCCCCGGACGGCGTCGGCAAAGGCGAAGCCTCCCGATGAGGCGGGCACGACGACGGCATCGGATTCGCAGAAGCGCAGCAGCGACTCCATCTCCCGCTCCCGGTACACGACGTGCATCGGGTGGATGACGGCGCCGAGGCGGGACAGGGCGACCTGGAGGTAGCAGAACTCGGCGACGTTGGGCAGCTGCACCGTCACGACGTCGCCGGCACCGATCCCGGCGGCGCGCAACCCCGCGGCCAGGGCGTCGGAGCGCTCCTTCCACTCCCGGAAGGTGATCCGCTTGTCCTTGGTGATGAGGGCGACGGCGTCGGGGGTGGCGGCGACGGTCTCGTCGAAGACGCCGTGGAGGGTGAGGTCCCGCCACATCCCGGCCGAGGCCCACCGGGCCCGGTACTCCTCGGAGAAGCGGGGAAAGCGTTCCCGCTTCGCGGACGCGTCGACGGCAGCCGTTTGGCTCATGTCGTTCTCCTTGTGCGTCGTCAGGCCAGTCGCTGGCCGTTCCTGTGCACACTGATCGCCCCGGTCGGGCAGGCGAGCGCGGCCTGGACGATGACCTCCTCGGGAGCAGCTCCGGGGTCTTCCACCTGGGCGAGGTCGTCGGTGACCCGGAAGACGCTGGCGGCGAGCCGCTCGCAGTTCCCGGTCCCCATGCAGACATCAGCGTCGATCGTGACCTCGAGGCCAGTTCCGTTGGTGTCGCGCCGCGTGCCGGCCCCCACCGGTGAGACGTCGGTGCCGGCAGCCACCGGGTCGAATTCGAGCCACAGGGCTTGCAGGCCCCGCAGGAGCGGGTGCTGGTTGTGCTGGATCTCCTGGTCGGAACCGAAGCGCAGGTTGGCCAGCCGGGTGGCGAACGTTTCCAGCGCGATCTGCGCCTCCCGCCGGGCCAGCGGCGCCCCGATGCAGTAGTGGATGCCGTAGGCGAAGGCCAGGTGCTGTTTGATGTTGCCCCGCCCGACCTGGAACGACTCCGGGTCGGGGAAGCGGCTGGGGTCGCGGTTGGCGGCGCCGTAGAGGACGAGCACCTTGGCCCCGGCGGGAACCGTGACGTCGCCAATGGGGAAGTCCGACACCGCCCGCCGGAACAGGCCCTGGACCGGGGATTCGATCCGCAGCGCCTCCTCCACCACTCCGGGGACCAAGGACAGGTCGGCGCGGATCTTGTCGTAGAGGCCCGGTTCGGTGGCGATCTTCCAGAACATGCTGCCGATCAGGTTGGTGGTCGTCTCATTGCCCGCCACCAGCATCTGCATGAGGATGCTGAGCAGCTCGGCCATGTCGAGCCGGCGTCCGTCGGGCAGCGTGGCTTCCGCCATGACCGTGAGCACGTCGTCGCGGGGGTGCCGGCGGCGGTCCTCCACCTGCTCGGCGAAGTAGTTCTGGAACTCGATGATGCTGTGGGCCGATTCGACCATGCGCTCCTCGGTCACGCCACCGCCGATGGCCACCACGGAGTCGTCGGACCATTTCTTGAACGTGTCGAGCATGTCGGGCGGGACGCCGAGGATCTCGGCGATCGTGAGGATGGGCAGTGGGACGGCGAGCCGGCTGACGAGCTCGACGCGGCCGTCGGGAGCGAAGCCGTCGATGAGCTCGTTGGCGATCTCGTAGATGCGGGCCTCCATGGCCTCGGCGGTGCGCTTGGCCGACCAGGCGTGGTTGACCACGCTTCGGTAGCCGGTGTGCTCCGGCTGGTTGCAGGTCACGAGCGTGGGCACGTTGGGGTAGCCGTGCTCCATCACCTGGCGTACGGCCGGCGACCAGTAGTCGGGATTGCCGAGGGCCGGGCCGGACCCCGCTTCGAACATCTCCGATCCGTCCCACTGGTGGAAGACGTCGGGGTTGCGCAGCACGGTCATGCACTCGGCGTAGCCGGTCACCAGCCAGATGTCGTGCTCGTCGAGGTAGGCCACCGGCGAGGCGCTGCGCAGCAGGTCGTACATGGGATAGGGGTTTTCGATGACCTCCGGGTCGATGAGGTCGAAGGGGTTGGAGCTCACCGGTTTCCTTTCCGTTTCCTGGTCGTCGTGCCCACCCGTTCCGGCCTCCTCATCGCCGGCCGGCGGGGCTCGCTGCCCGCCCGCCCGCCGCGCCGGCAAGGGCGCCGTTGGAGGGTGCCGTCCCTTCCGACATGTAGATCTCGACGAGCTGGGGCGACCCGACCAGCTCGGCCGTCGGGGCAGTGGCCGCCACTCTTCCCTTGTGCATCACGTAGGCGCGGTCGGCGAAGTGCAGCCCCACGGTGACGTACTGCTCCACGATGATGATGGTGAGACCGTCCCGGCGCAGCTCGCCGAACAGCTCGTAGAGCTCGTCGACGAAGCGGGGGGCCAGCCCCAACGAGGGTTCGTCGATCATCAGGAGGCGGGGCCGGGTCATGAGACCGCGGGCGACAGCCAGCATCTGGGCTTCCCCGCCGGAGAGGCTTCCCGCCCGCTGCGCCATTCGGGCCGCGAGCCGGGGGAAGCGCTCCGTCACCCGGTCGATCTCCGCCGCCGCCTGCTTGGCCCGGAGCCGGCGGGTGTAGGCGCCCATCGCCAGGTTCTCCCGCACCGTCAGCGACGGGAACACGCCCCGTCCCTCGGGGACCAGGGCCAGCCCGGCGGCGGCCCGCTCCTCGGCCGACCAGCGGGTGACGTCCTTGCCGTCGAAGCGGATCACGCCTGTCGTCGGCCGTTTGAGGCCGGAGAGTAGCGCCATCGTGGTGCTCTTCCCCGCCCCGTTGCGGCCGAGGACGGCGATCGCCTCCCCTTCGCCGACTTCGAGGTCGACGTCCCGCACCGCCGGGATGGGGCCGTAGTGGGCGGTCAAACCGGAGGCTTCAAGCATGGACGACTTCGCTCCCCTTCTCCGCTTCACTCTTCGAGCCGAGGTAGACCTCGATGACCTTGCTGTCCCGCAGCACCGCCTCAGTCGGTCCGGAGGCGATCAGCTGTCCGAAGTCGAGCACCGAGGTGTGCGACGCCACGCTGCGGATGAAATCCATGTCGTGTTCGATGGCCAAGACGGTGAGGTCGAAGGCCTCCCGGGCCCGCAGTACGAGGGCGGCGAGGTCGGCGGTCTCGTGGGCGTCCATGCCCGCCGACGGCTCGTCGAGGAGCACGAACCGCGGTCCGGCGGCCAGCGCCCGGGCGATCTCCAGCCGGCGCCGGTCACCGTAGGAGAGGCTTCCCGCCGGCCGGTCGTGTGCCGCGGCCAGCCCCACGAACTCGAGGGCCTCGTCGACGACCCGGCGGATCATCCGGTCTTCCCGGCGGACGGCCGGTGCCCGCAGCATGGCCCGCAGGAGACCGGTACGCCGGAACCGGGCCGCCCCGACGGCCACGTTGTCGGCCACCGAGAGCGCTTCCACCAGGGACAAGTTCTGGAAGGTGCGGGCGATTCCCAGCCGGGCCCGGCCGCGGCTGTCGAGCCCGGTGATGTCCTGGCCGTCGAAGACCACCCGGCCGCTGGTCATCGGGCCGGACCCGTTGATGGCGTTGAAGGTCGTCGTCTTTCCGGCGCCGTTCGGCCCGATGAGCCCGAAGATCGACCCTTCCTCGACCGTCAGGCTGAGGTCGTCGACGGCCACCAGCCCGCCGAAGCGGACCGTCAGGTGCTCAACGGCGAGCAGCGGCCGGTTCATCAGCGGCTCCCGCCCGTCGCCGGCGGCGTGGTGCGGTCCTGGGATCCGACGAGTTCCTCGACGCGCTCCAGCCGCTCGAGCAGCAGGGCGATGCCCTGGCGGTCGCAGGAGTGTTCGTAGTCGACGAAGAGGGCCACCGCCCCGAGCATGAGGGCCAGGGCCGTCCCGCCGATCGAGAAGAAGTACGGCAGTTGGGCGTAGATGTCGTTGGTGGCCGACACCTGGAACCATCCGACGACCAGGGCGACGAGGGCGCCGACACCGAGGAGGCCGCTGGCCAGGAGGCGCCGGTCGAGCGCCGGGCGGGCCGCGCCGGCCGACGCCCGGGCCACCGTGGCCGTCGACTGCTGGCTCCGGGCGCCGTCGGGCTCGGTGACGAGCGGGTGCGTTTCGAGCGAGCTGGTACGGGCCATGAACGTCAACCTCCGAAGACGAGACGGATGCGGCGGGCAACGGCGAGCAGCGGGCCGACCAGCGCCAGGAACCCGACGGCCAGGAACGTGTGGCGTACGCCGAGGCCGTCGTTGTCCGACAGGGCGGTCCTGGCCATCGGCAGCGCCACGCCGGGTTCCGGTGGCGCCGGCGGTGCGGCACCAACGGCGTCACTGCTGTCGTAGGTTCCCGGCGGGGACTCGGCGGCGGTGTCCGAGCCGGGAGGTGGGGCGGAGTCGCTGGCCGTCACCGCCGACGCTTCCGTACCCGGTGGGGCCGATGTGTCAGACAAAACGCCGGTCGACGAAACGCCGGGCGAAAACTCTCCGCCGCCGGTGGCGGACGAGGAGAAGTCGCCACCCGGGGAGTTCTCCGACGAAGTGGGCTGTGCCGGGGTGACCGGCTCGGCGGAGTTCCCTGGTGACGGGGTCGTCGACGTGTCGGAGGAGTACGTCTCGCCCTCGCCCACCGTGGAACCCAGATCGGTCGTAGGGGCCGCGGCGTCGGGGTTGTAGGCCGACATGCGCACCCGACTGCGGCCGAAGACCATCTCGAAGCCGCTCCCCGGCGGCACCGGTTCGGGGGCGTTGTACGCGACTGCCACGCCTCCGCTGTCGGCGACTACGGAGGTGCCGTCGTCCGCCACCTTGGCGTCGCCTCCGGGCAGCAGACGGACTTGCAGCCGGGCCTGCTCGAGGGCCTTGTCCACCGACTCCTGGAACGTCTTCGCCTGTTCGGCCCCCATGCCGGGCTGGCCGGCCACCACCACGCCGTCGGCGGTGATGTCCACGGGCTGGCCACCCACCTTGGCGCCGGTGACCACCAGCCGCCGGGAGGCTGTCGCGCTGCCCGGCTCGCCGTTGAGGGCGCCGGTGGCCGACGAGGCGATGGCATCGATGGTGAGGACGTCGCCGATGACGAGCCGTTGCATCTCCAGCGACGCACCGGCCGTCCAGCGACCGTCGACGGGCTTCACCTGGGCCGAGGTCCGCCCCCCACCGGCCGAGAAGCCCTGGCCCTCCGCTCCGCCGAAACGCACGGAGGCGACCGAGAAGAGCTTGGAGAGGTCCAGGAAGTCGCCGCCGCTCTCGGTCTGGCCGTTGCCGAAGGCGAACGTCACCCCGCCGTTGCCCTGCCGGGGACCGCCGCAGGAGGCCGACGCCGGTTCCCCGGGGAAGTAGCTCTGGCAGTAGGGCAGCAGCGCCGGCGGCACCGACGGCAGTCCCAGCAGGCCGAGCAGACCCGCGGCCGGGGCGTAGAACGGTCCGGCCACGCCACCAGCCCGGGGGGCGCCGTCGACTTCGGCGTGGGACACGCCCATCTGCCCGAAGATCACGTCGGGCAGCACCAGCGTCGAGTAGGGATGGAAGGTTCCCGCCGACGCCTGGGCGGAGGCGTCGACGACCGGCGCCAGCGGCGCCGCCGCTCCCGCCTGGGAGGAGGCCGCCACCCCCACGCTGCCGGCGATCAGGGCACCGGCGGCGGCGAGGCGGGCGAGGATTCTAGCGGACATCGATCTCCACCTCCGTGGTGTGGTCTGCGCTGCGCCGAGTGCTCTGTGGGCGCCGGTCCGGTGACTGAGGGAGACGCCAACGGCCTCGGCCGGCGTCACCGTCCGCCCGGGGCACCGGCGTGGTGCGCCGGCCGTCCCCCGACCCGTTGCCGGTCTGGCCCCACTGGCCGGCGGCGACGAGCACCGAGCCGAACCGGCCGGGGCCCGCCGGCACCGCGGCCGCGTTGGCATCGACCTCCCCGACCTCCGCGTGGCGGCGCTGCCACAGACTGGCCAACCCCTGGGGTCGGAGAGCGACGACTGCCACTACGACCAGCGCCGCCACCAGTTGGGTGACCTGCGCCTGGGAATCGGTGCTGGCCTCCTGCTGGATCACGCTGGGAACCACGGCGAAGAGCACGGCGGCCACCAGCGGGCCGGCCAGCGACGTCATCCCTCCCACGACCGTGAAGAGGAGCAGGGCGATGGCGAGCTGGGGTCCGAAGTCGGCGGCGCGGAAGCCGGTGACCACCAGGCCGTAGAAGACCCCGCCGATGCCGCCGATGGCCGAGGCGAGAAGGAACGCCCCGAGCCGGATGCGGCGGGGGTCGCCGCCGAACTGGGCCACCGTGGCCGGCGCGTCCCGGGAGGCGATGAGCAGGTTGCCGAACCCCGAGCGGCGCACGTTCCAGACGAGCAGATACAGCACCGCCGTGACGGCCAGCATGATGTAGTACAGGCTGGTGTCCGAGGTGACGTCGAAGCCGAACAGCTGATCGCGGGGTAGCGTGCCCTGGAGCTCGGGGCGGGTGAAGATGTAGCTGGCGGCCCAGCCGCCCACCGCCAGGGAGACGATGGCGAACTGCGGGCCGGTGACCCGCAGCGCCGGATACCCGACGATCGCCCCGGCCGCCACGGCCAGCGCCACCGCCACGGCGGCGGCCGGCTCCGGGGCCCAGTCCCGCTGGTTCACCAGGTAGAGGACGCCATAGGCGCCGAACCCCACGTAAGCCGCCTGCATGAGTGTGACCTGGCCGCCCCAGCCCGACAGCAGCACCAGCGAGAGCCCTTCGAGGGCGTAGAACACGGCGATCGACCAGACGAAGGCCCAGTAGCCCGACCCGGACGGCTGGATGAGCGCGTAGCCCCCGACGACCACGGCGGCCAGCGCCGCGATCACCCGCAGGGTGGACCGCGCGCCGGGCGGGACGGTCCGCCGCGACGAGCTCACGGCGGTGAAGGCGCCGGCGGCGCTGCCGGCCGGGTTCCAGTGACGGCGGACGACCAGCAGCACGACGACGAGCACCAGGATGGCCAGGTCACGGATACCCGCCCCGGAGATCTTGATGGCCGCCAGGCTTTCCACCACCCCCACCGCCAGTCCTCCGGCGAAGGTCAGCCCGAGGCCGGTGAGGCCGCCGAAGAGGGCGGCGACCAGCGCCCGCAACTCCAGCAGCGGGAAGGTCGCCACCGACACGATGGTGGACGGGGCGATGAGGATCCCCGCCGCCCCGGCGGTCACCGCCCCCACCGCCCAGTTGAACTGCGAGATCCGCCGGCTGGGAATCCCCATGAGGCGGGCGGCGTCGGCGTTGTCGGCCGTGGCCCGCACCGCGGTGCCGAGCCGGGTCCGTTGCAGGAACAGCCCGATCATCGCCGCGCCCAGCGCGCCGACGGCGAGCACCCCGAGCTGCTGGTTGGTGATGAACACGCCGCCCAGGCGGATGCCGCCCTGGGGGAACAGGAGCGGTGCCCGCTGGGGCAGGACGCCGTACACCAAGAGCATGAGCGCGGTGGTGGCCCCGAGGACGGCGACGGTGGCGATGAGACGGGCGGTCGGGCTCGCCTTGGCCACGGGCCGCACGACGACCCGCTCCACGACGAGCCCGAAGACCAGCGTCACGGCCAGTGCCACCACCGCCGCCAGGCGGGGCGACATGCCCTGCCCGGTGGCCACGTCGCTGTAGACGTAGGCCGCCACCATGGCGAAGGCGGCGTGAGCGAAGGACAGCACCCCGGTCGAGCGGTACATGAGGGCGATGCTCACGCCCATGAGCGCATAGGCGCCGCCGGTCATGATCCCGCTCAGAGTGCCTTGCAGCCAGAGATCCACCTCAGCCCGCCTCGCTCACGCCGTCGCCTCCATCGCCACGCATCATCCTCCGGTGTCGCTCAGTAGCGCTCGCTGGCCAGCTTGCTGGCGTCGCACTTGCCGATGTACGGGTTGGCCGGGATGAACTGGTTCGTGGGCTTGCGGTCGAAGCGCTTGGTCTGGGCGTTGTAGATCCACTGGAGCATCTGGAACTCGGACTGCGGCCCGGGGACCGTCCCGTCCTTGCAGTCGGGCTTGAAGCTGATGGGGCCTTTCCGGCCGAACCAGTCGAGTTCGGTCAAACCGTGGTAGAAGGCAGTCAGTTCCTCCCGGGTGATGTCGCCACCCTCCTTCTCGATGGCCTGCTTCATCACCTCGAGCAGGACCCAGATGCCGACCGCCGGGGGAGCCCCCAGATCCGCTTCAACCTTGGCCTGTTCGGGGTGGTAGCGCTTCATCGCCTGCTCGTACTCGGGGCTCCAGCGCCGCGTGCCTCCGTGCCACACCCCGTCGGCGCTCGGACCGGCCAGCTCCGGGATGTAAGCGGAACTGGCTGTCCAGCCACCCCAGCCGGCCGGGGGCTTCCAACCCTGGCGCTGCGCGGCGGCGACACACAGCGTCCAGCCAAAGCCCTGGAAATCCCAGTAGTCGATCCCGGCCTGGCGGACCTTGAGGACAAGCGAGGTGCAGTCACCGTCGGAAAGGTTGAACGGGTCGAGGCTCACCACCTTCATCCCCGCCTTCTCCCACTGGGCGGCCAACTCCTTGTGGATGGGGGCCAGGTTGAAGATCTCGGTGTCGTACAGGAGACCGATCTTCATGCCGGGCTTGACCACACCGGCCTTCATCAGCCCGTCGATGAAGGCGCCTGTGAACTGGTAGGCCGAGCCCAGCGCGGGGAACACGGTGGGCTGCTCGGCGCTGAACGGCTCGATGGCGCCACCCATGGCCAGCACCGGCAGCTTGTTGCGGGTGACGTAGTCGCCGACGCCGACGGTCAGGATGGTGGCAGCAAGCAAGACCTTGTGCTGCTCGTTGAGCTTGCGCATGTTGCCCAGCTGGCGGGAGGGGTCCATCCCGTCGTCGAGGGCCACGATCTGGATGGGCCGGCCGCAGATGCCACCGCCCCGGACACGGACCCAGGAGTCCATCGACGCCAGCTCCTGCTTGCCCAGGAACCCGACCGGGCCCGACAGCGGGAAGGTGCCGCCAATGACGATCGGCTCCCCTGACCCTCCTCCGGTCGGACAGGCCTTCCCGGGAGCCGGTACGGGCGCGGGAACCGGTGACGCCGCTTGCCCTCCGGGGGCCTTGGCCCCACCCGAGGGCGCGGCCTTGGCCCCACCAGACGGCGCCGCCGGCTGGCCGCCGCCCGACGCGGCCGATTTCGGCGCCGGGGCCGCCGAGCCCTTGGCCGGGGACGGCGCGGCGGCGGCCGGTGAGGATCCGGGGGTGGTCGCCGCTCCGCCCGCAGCGCTGCCGCTCCCGGTGGC
>JBFLYK010000063.1:0-36656 GCA_040756995.1 Actinomycetota bacterium
GCGCCTGGCCCGGGCCGGCCTGGTCGCCGCCGCCGCCGTGGCCGCCGCCGCCGCCCCGGCGGTGGCCGACACCCGCCAGCTGAACCTGCTGGGGTCGGTGACCGCCGTCTACGCCCTGGTGGCCGTGTCGCTGGTGGTCCTCACCGGCTGGGCCGGCCAGATCAGCCTCGGCCAGTTCGCCGTGGCCGGCGTGGGGGCCGTCGTGGCCGCCAACCTCCTGTCCAAGGCCGGCACCGACCTGTTCGTCGCCCTGTTGGCCGCCGCCGCCTCCGGGGCGGTCAGCGCCGTCGTCCTCGGCCTCCCCGCCCTGCGGGCCCGGGGTCTGTTCTTCGCCGTCACCACCCTGGCCTTCGCCGCCGCCATGGCCAGCTACTTCCTCAACCCCACCTACTTCTCGGGGCTCCTCCCCGAGGTCATCCACCGGCCCGTCCTCTTCGGCCGCGTCGACCTGGCCGACGAACGCCACCTCTACTGGTTCTGCGCCGCCGTCGCGGCCGCCGCGGTGGCCGCCACCCTCGGGGTGCGGGCCTCCCGGGCCGGGCGGGTCCTCATCGCCACCCGCGACAACCCCTGGGCGGCGGAGGCCCGGGGCGTGTCGCTGGTCCGGGCCCGGCTCATGGCCTTCGCCACCAGCGGCGCCCTGGCCGGCCTGGCCGGCGGCCTCCACGTCGTCGTCCTCGACGGCGTCCGGATCGGGACCTACAGCCCGCTGCTCAGCTTCGAGGCGTTCGCCATGGTGGTCATCGGCGGGCTGACCTCCGTCTGGGGGGCGGTGGCCGGGGCCATCGCCCTGCGGTGGGCGGAATACGTCACCGAGGGCGCCCTGCGGCTCTTCGTCACCGGCGCCGGCGTCCTGGCCCTGCTGCTGATCCTGCCCGGCGGCCTCGCCGGCCTGGCCCGCCGGCTGCGGGGCCGGGCCATCCGCCTCCTCGCCGGCGCCCAAGCGGGCCCCCCCGCCACCGAACCAGCGGCGTCCACTACCCCGGCCCCGCCGACCGGGGCGGAGCGGGCCGCCTCGCCGGGACCGGTCACGCCGCCCGGATCACCCGGCGGATCCGGCACCGAGCGGCCCCCTGAGGCGGGTCCCACCAAGGCGGACCCCCCCGAGGCGGGTCCTGCCGAGGCGGGCGCTGGCGCTGCCCCCCGCCGGCCTGCCCAGCGGCCTGCCACGTCGCCCGCCGAGGCAGGCCCTGCCGAGGCGGGCGCTGGCCCTGCCCCCGGCCGACCTCCCCCGCAGCCTGTCACCTCGCCCCCCGGGGGCGAGCCGGCCGGTCGCCGTCGGGGGCCGGGGCCAGGGGCCGAAGCGACCGATGCCGCGACCGGGGCGTGGCTGCGCTGCGAGGGCCTCGACGTGGCCTACGGGCCGGTTCCCGTCCTGTCCGGGGTCGACTTCGAGGTCGAACCGGGCGAGGTCGTGGCTCTCCTCGGCACCAACGGCGCCGGAAAATCGACGCTGCTGCGGGCAATCAGCGGCCTCACCCCGCCCCGGCGGGGCCGTGTCCTCCTCGACGGCGACGACCTGGCCGGCCAGGCCCCCGAAGCGATCGCCCGGCGGGGAGTCGTCCAGATGCCCGGCGGGCGGGGCATCTACCCCGGCCTCAGCGTCGACGACAACCTCCTGCTGGCGGCGTGGACGTTCCGGCGCGACCGGGCCGCCGTCGACGAGGCCCTCGACCGGGTCCTCGACCTCTTCCCGGTCCTCCGGCGCCGGCTGCGGGATCCGGCCGGCCTCCTCTCCGGCGGGCAGCAGCAGATGCTGACCCTGGCCCAGGCCCTCCTCCCCCGGCCCCGGCTGCTGATGATCGACGAGCTCTCCCTCGGGCTCGCCCCGGCCGTCGTGGGCGAACTCCTTGACGTCGTCCGTCGCCTCGACGGGCCCAGCGTCGTGCTGGTCGAGCAATCCCTCAACGTCGCCCTCTCCCTCGCCGGGCGGGCCGTGTTCCTCGAAAAGGGCACGGTGCGCTTCACCGGCCCGGTCGAAGACCTCCTCCACCGCGATGACCTCGTCCGGGCCGTGTTCCTCGGCGGGGACCACCCCGGCTCGCCCGGATCCGCCGCCGGCCCCTCCCGCCCCGACCCCGCCGGGCCCGGAGCCGGCGACCTGCCGCTCGGCCGGCTCAGCCCGATCAGCATCCCGTTCGCCGCCCGGCCCAACGGCGCCGGTCCGACCCTCCCGGCCACCGACGGCCATGACGAGCGGCCGGCCGGCCACCAGCCCGCCCCGCCCGGCCACCAGCCCGCCCCGCCCGGCGACCGGCCGCCCGCCTCGGGGCCGGTCCTGCGGGCCGAATCGGTCACCGTCCGCTTCGGCGGCCTGATCGCCCTCGACGATGCCACCCTCAACGTGGCCGACGGCGAGATCCTCGGCATCATCGGCCCGAACGGCGCGGGCAAAACGACCCTCTTCGACGTCCTCAGCGGGTTCGTCCGCCCTGACGCCGGCCGGGTCGCCTACGACGGGCGGGACGTCACCCGGGCCGCCCCCCACCTCCGGGCCCTGGCCGGCCTGTGCCGCTCCTTCCAGGACAGCCGGCTCTTCCCCGGCCTCACGGTGGCCGAAAACCTCGCCGTGGCCTGCGAGGGCATCGTCACGTCGTTCGGGCCGCTCGGCCCCGCCCTGCGCCTCCCCGGGGCAGCCGCCTCCGAACGAGCCGTCCTCCACCGCACCGACGAGCTCCTCGCCGCCCTCAATCTCGAGCCATGGCGCGACCGCTTCCCCGGCGACCTCTCCACCGGCCTGCGCCGCCTCCTCGAACTCGGCTCGCTCCTCGCCCAGCAACCCCGGGTCCTGCTCCTCGACGAACCCTCGGCCGGTCTCGCCCAGGCCGAAGCCGAAGCCCTCGGCCCGCTCCTGCGCCAGGTCCGGGACACCACCGGCTGCGCCGTGGTGATCGTCGCCCACGACGTCCCCCTCCTCCTCGCCGCCAGCGACCGCCTCGCCGCCATGGACCTCGGAAGGGTCATCGCCACCGGCCCACCAGCCGACGTCGTCCGCCACCCCGACGTGGTGGCCTCCTACCTCGGCCAGCAGGCGTCGACCCTGGTGCCGAACCCCTGAAACCCACGACGATGCTGACCACGAGAGGACGGACCCCATGCCGGTGAGCGAACTCGGCCATGTCGTGCTCTACGTCCGTGACGTCGACGCCGCCTCCGCCTTCTACGGGGACCTCCTGGGCTGGCCGGTCGTCGCCACCGTCGACCTCGGCGGGACCCGGGCCCGGGCCTTTTCCGCCGGGCGCACGCACCACGAGCTGCTTCTCATCGAGGTCGGGCCGGACGCCGCCCCCCTGCCGGCGGGGCGGCGGCTGGGGATGTACCACTTCGGGGTCAAGGTCGGCGACACCGACGAGGAGCTGCGAGCCACGCTCCGCCGCCTCGAGGAGCACGCCTGACACGGCAACAGAATAGAGTCTGAAACAGAGCTATTTCCCGGATTGGGGCATTCCCCGGGAGGTCCGATGCCGACAGCCACCGTGGCCGACGCCGACCAGATCCTGCGCCAACTGCTGGGGGCCTCGAGCGCTCCCCCCGACCCCTACCCGCTCTACCACCGGCTCCGCGACCTGGCGCCCGTCCACCGCAGCGACCTCGACGGGGTCTGGTACGTCACCGGGCACGAGGCGGCCCGGGGCCTCCTCCTCGATCCCCGCATCGGGAAGAGCCCCGGCGGGCGCATCCGCCGCTTCGGGGTCAGCGAGGAGCAGGCCGCCCGCTTCGCCCGCCGGCGCCGCCCGTCGATGATCACCGCCAACCCGCCCGACCACACCCGGTTACGGTTCCCCGCCCGGGGCCCGTTCCTGCCCCGCCACCTCGAGCAGCTGGCACCCCGGATCGAGGAGATCATCGCCGAGCGCCTCGACGTGATCGCCGCCCGGGGCGACGCCGACGTCATGGCCGACCTCGCCCTGGAGCTGCCCGTCACCGTCATCGGCGAGCTCGTCGGTGTTCCCCCCGCCGACCGCCGGCAGTTCCCCGAGCTGGTGTTCCGCTTCTTCGCCGCCGGCCGGCCCGAGGCCACCGCCGAGCAGGTCGACGCAGCCGAGGCGGCCGGGGACGCCATGCGGGCCTACTTCAGCGCCCTGATCGCCGAGCGCCGGACCCGGCCCCGCGACGACCTCCTCGGGCATCTCGTCGCCGTCCGCGACGGCGTGGAGGCGCTGTCGGAGGACGAGCTGATGGGGACGATCACGCTGATCTTCGTCGCCGGGTTCATCACCACCTCGACCCTGATCGGCAACGGGCTCCTGGCCCTGGCCCGCCACCCCGGCGAGATGGACCGGCTCTGGACGCAACCCGGCCTCGTGCCCGGCGCCGTGGAGGAGATGCTGCGCTACGACGCCCCGGTCCAGCTCGTGGACCGCACCGTGCTGGCCGGCACCGAGGTCGACCGCCGCGCACTGCCGGCCGGCGACGGCGTCGTCGTCCTCCTCGGTGCGGCCAACCGTGACCCACAGCAGTTCGCCGATCCCGACCGCTTCGACGTCGCCCGCCCCAACGCCAATCAACATCTCAGCTTCGCCTGGGGCCTTCACCACTGCCTCGGCGCCGGCCTCGCCCGCCTCGAAGCGACCCTGGTGTTCGCCAGCCTCATCCGCCGTTTCGCCCGGGTTGACGTCCTCGATCTCGACCCTCCCCGCCGGCCCGGCGTCGCCTTCCGGACGCTGGTCCGCCTGCCGGTGCGGGTCACCCCCCGCTGAGCCCCGCCGGACGCCTCGACATCGCCACGGCGCCCCGCTGCGCCACTTCGGACCGGGTGGAGCGCTGGCGGCGGCCACGCCGGCGAGTGCCCCTCGCTCGAAGGCCTGTCGCGCTGGCCGCCGGGCCATGGTGGCCCCCCGTCAGCCGGCGAACCCAACGCCCTGAGCCGAGGCTGAGAGGCCGTTCCGAACGCTTGCACTGAGTGCCAGATTTGTCTACGTTCAGCACTGCTTACCGACTCAAGGCCTCGTCTCAAAGGGGTCAATGGGAGGGCCGCTCTCTTCTCTCCAGGGAGGCCTGTCGATGTCCCCATTACCCGGCTGTTGAGACGCGGTTGCAAGCGTTTCGACCGCGAGGGGAAGGACGACATGCTCAAGCGGATTCTCGTCACCGCGTTCTTGGGGGGCGCACTGGTGTTGACTGGTCCCGCCCCGCTGGCGAATGCCGACGGCAAGAACCACCGGCACCACGGTCGTGACCGCCATGGTCACAGCTACCAAAAGGGCTACGACCGTGGCTACCGCCACGGGTATCACGACGGCTCTTATGACAATTACGATTCAAATCGTTATTACTATAACAGCAACAACAATTACTACTACAACAACTATTACTACGGCGGCTCTTACGGCCGTGGCCGCTCGGACTGCCGCCGTTGCGGTGGCGGCGCGCTTCTCGACCTCAACCTCAATCTCGACGTGCTGTAGCCCGGTTGGTCGGCGGCGCCGAAGGCCTGCCCACTGCCGTCAGAAGGTCGTGGGTCACTTCGGCGCCGCCGGCGGATTCGAGGCCCGCCACTCGGGAGCAAGTCTTCGCTCTGTCGCCGCTCGTCACAGCGTCGTAACATGACGGCGGGGGGACGCGCAACGGAACCCCGCAGGCCGCGGAAGAGAGGAGATTCCGATGCGCAAACTCCCCGGTCTGATGATGTCCTGGGCGGCGGCAGTGGCGGCTCTGGCCGGCGTGAACGCCGCCTCGGCGACCCCCGACGGGCGTGTTCAGCTCCACCGAATACGGCCGGGCCCAGCAGGTCGCCGACGCCAACGTTGCCGTGGCGTCAGGTCGCGACGTCGTGTCGTCGACGTTCACGCTGGCCTCCGGCGCCGACACCGGGTGGCGGACGGGCCCGGGGAACACCGTGGTGGCCGTCACCAAGGGCGTCCTGGCGGTGCAGCGGGCCGAAGGGTGCACCAGCCACGATCTCGGGGCCGGGAACACCCTCGTCCTCCCGCCGGGCCAGTTCCGCCTCCACAACGCCGGGAAGGACCCGGTGGAACTGCTCGCCGCCTTCACCGACCTTCCCGCCGCCGGCGCGGCGCCGCTCGCGGACGGGCCGTCCGATCCGGCACCGGCCTGCGCCGGTTTCACCGCCGCCGCGGCCGCTCCGACCGGGGTGTCCGCGCCGAACGCGTTCCGAGGCACCGTTCCCACCTCCGCCGCCCGCCAGGGCCCTGCACACCAGGGGCACGCCGACGCGAAGGACCCCTACGCCCCGACCGTCCTGCCGGTCGAAGCCGGCAAGGACGCCTTCATGACGACGCTCAGTCTCCAGCCAGGCTTCAGCAGCGGCTGGTTCGTGCACACCGACCACCTGGCCATCCTCACCAAGGGGACGTGGGCGTTCTACGAAGGCCACGACGGGAAGTGCCACAAAGTCGAGGAGTACCGCGCCGGGGAGGCCTGGGCCCACGGGCCGCACCCCCACCTGGGCGTCGTCGAGGGCAACGAACCGGCGGAGATCACGTTGTTCGGGTTCAACCTCAAGCACGGCGAACCGCTGCCGGTCCTCGGCAGCAACCTCGACCATTTCGACTTCTCGACCCCGCCCCAGTGCGATCGGCTCCGCTGAGCCACATCGTCCGCGCAACCGGCGTCCGTTTACCGAAAAATACTGCGCAACCCCAAGGAACGCTGCGGAAGGGTCTGGTGCTCCCGCTGTGGCCGCTCCGCCCAGCCGGCCCCCGGCCCCCGTCGGCTCGTGGGTTCCGCCGCGGTGGGCGCGGCCGGGCCGACTTCGGCTCCGGGCCCGCCCACCGCCGCACATCAGGGTTCTCCGCCGTCGCTCGATGTTCTCCGGTCCGAGGGGATGGAGATGCCGAGTCGACGCCCCCAGCCGAGAATCGCGGCAACGGCTCAGTCTCAGACCGGGGTGCAGACGCTGCCGGCCACAGGCAGTTCCGGACTGCACAGCAGCGCGGTCGGCTCGACTTTGTCCCGGGCGGTGTCAGCATTGGCCGGCACCGCGACCATCACGAACGAACTCGCAACCGCACCCAGCACCACCAGGCCCCGCTTCACGATGTCAAGACGCATGCTCGTAAGCCCCTTTCTTGTTGTCGCGCTAAGCCACCCGAGCTGCGGCCCCGGTGGCGGTATGTCGTGTTCGCTCTCTTTGGCGGATCAGGGATCGGCCCTATTCACGGCCAGCCGAGGTTCACGCGCGGACCGGCCATGTCGGAAGGGACAAACCAAGCGGTCAAGCATTCCTCGCCCCGAAGGCCACTGCGCCTACTACGACACCCGGTTGTCGGGGACGCAGAGGAGGCGGGGCACGATCGTCCTCGACGTGTCCGACCCGGCCCACCCGAAGTTCTCGGAGAATGCCGTCCGTCACGCCTCACCACACCGGCGATGCTCGACCCGTGGGAATCGCTGAAAGTCAACCAGCGGCGGGGACTGCTGGCCGGGGCGTTCGTGGCCGACGCGCAGGGCGCGGGCTTCTTTGACGTCTACGACGTGACGGGTCATCGACATCAGCGACGAGACCGCGCCCCGGGTCGTGTCAAAACTCAAGCTGGAGATCCAGATGCCGGAGCACCGAAGCCTCGCCTTGAGTGAGATGCGGCGACCACTGAAGGAGAACGGGGGGCTCTTCCCTCCGGTCAACGGTGTGTTCGGCTACAACAGCCATTACTGCACGTGGACCGCCGTGACGACCCGACCGTCCTCGCCTGTAGCAACTTCGAGTCGGGGCTGCGCGTCTTCGACATCGGCGACGTGAGCCGTCCGCGGGAGATCGCCTACTCCAACCCGGGCGGCGACGGGACCGCCGCCCCGGCCAGCTTCGGCGGCACCTATGCCGGCTATACCTCGCCCGCGCCGCGGATCTTGGTGCACGGCGGCGAGGGCCAGGTGTGGTTCACGGACCAGGACCGTGGTTTCTACGTCGTCCGGTTCACCAACGGCGCCTGGCCGCCGCCGGACTACCAGCTGGCCCCGCCGCGCACCGACAGGCTGTAGGACGGCCGGGTCAGGAGCGGCTCTCGGCGAGGTGGCGGTCGAAGAAGGCGAAGATGCGCCGCCAGGCGTCGTCGGCCGATGCGGCGTCATAGCCCATCCCGGTGACCCGGCCGAGGGCGGCGGCCCACCCGGTGTGCCGGTTGAGGAAGCTGTGGCTCACCCCGGAGTATTCCTTCACGTCGTGGTCGACGCCGTGGGCCCGGAGGGCCTGCTCGAGGCGGGCGGCGTGACCGCGGAGGGTCCGGTCCCTGGCGCCGTAGCTGGCCACGACGGGGCAGGCGCCGGCGAGGATGCGCTCGGCGTCCTTGGGCACCATCCCGTAGTTGACCGCCGCCACGGCGTAGGGGCGGGGCGCGGCGAGGAGGGCGAAGCCGCCGCCCATGCAGAAGCCGATCACGCCGACGCGGCCGTTGCTGTCCGGGCGGGCGGCGAGCCAGTCGCGGGTGGCGTCGATCCGGTCGTGGGCGGGGCCGGAACGGCGCAGCAGGTCCCGGAACGTCGAGACGAGGCAGCGGGGCGCCGAGGCCCAGGAGAGAAGAGGTCGGGGGCGACGGCAAGGTAGCCGCGGGCGGCGAAGCGGTCGGCCGCGCTGCGGATGTCGTCGTTCAACCCGAACGCCTCGTGGAGGACGACGACGCCGGGCCAGGGCCCTTCGCCCGGCGGCGTGGCCAGGTAGCCCCGCAAGGCTCCGGATCGAACGGGAATGGTCACCAGCATCGGCGCCGGAGCCTATGGAGCCCCATGCCCCTCGTCAACGCGGCCGGCGCCTCCGTCGGTCCGATCGGGCGGCAGCCGGTGGGGATCGCCGGGGGTTGGGCGGCCACGCCCGTCGACGTCGTCCGGGCGCCGGTCAGGGCGGGCTGAGCAGGGTGAGGTGGGCGCGGCCCTCGAAGCGGATGCCCTGGTAGGTGCCCTGGAATTCCTGTTCCTCGTCGGCGACCATGCCGAGGGCGGGGACCCAGCAGGAGCGTTGGTGCTGGGTGCCCTCGACGGCGCCGGTGAAGGTGGTGTCGCGCTCGACGACGGAGCAGCGGTAGTTGCGGCCGGCGACAACCACGGTCCGTTCCCCGGTGACTTTGGCGGTGGTCGTGCCTTTGGTGTCCTCCGCCGTCCACTGGCTGGTCCAGGTGTCGCCGATGCGGACGGGCCAGCGCAGCAGCAGTTGCGGTGGCGTGAAGGTGCCGCCGTAGGTGAGGCCGGCGGAGGCGACGCGCAGGGCGAGGAGATCGACGGCGGCGGGGCCGTAACGGCGCCGTTCGTCGACGGTCCCGGAGCTCGATTCGGTCAGCACCCGAATCTCGGCGGTGTGGTCGTCGCCGCCGATCCGGCTGACCTGGGTGGTGGTCTCCTCGTTGAACGGCTGGGTGCTGCCGGCCAGGCCGATCTTGCGGGTGCCTTCGGCCCGGTAGCGCCATCCGCCGGCGGCGGGGATGGCCACCCGGGCCGCCCCGGCCGGGGCGGCCGGCGTCGCCGTGGTGGAGGTGGTGGCTGGCCCGGCGGTGGTGGACGCCGTCGCGCCGGTGGCGGCAGTCGACGCCGGCCCCCCCTGCCCGGCGCCGGCTGGCGGCCTCGTCGTCGAGCTGGCCGCCGCGGGACGCCCGGCGGCGGACGTGGTCGTGGTGGCGCCGCCCGTACCGGTGACCGAGCCGGCGCCGGTGGCGGAGCCCGCGGCGGTGGTCGGCGTAGCGGCGGTCGCCGGAGCGGTCGATCCCGGAACGCCCGCCGCTTCCTGTTCCGGGGGGCGGGTCTGGCCGGCGGCGACGCGCACCACCGGCGCGTCGGGCCGGCCGCTCAGGCCGAGGGCGACGAGCGCCGCGGCCAAGACGGCGATCCCGGCGCCGGAGAAGCCGATGGCGACCCGGCGATGGGCTCCCTGGCGGACCGGGGCGCTGGAGGGCCAGAAGGCGTAGCGGCCGAGGAGGATGGTGGCGGCCGGCACGAGCAGGGTCCGCACCACGAAGGTGTCGAGCAGGATCCCGATCCCGACGCCGAAGCCGATCTGGCGGATGCTGGGGATGGGGGTGATGAGCAGGGCGGCGAAGGTCCCGGCCAGGATGAACCCGGCCGAGGTGATGGTCCCCCCGGTGAGGACGAGCCCTTCCCGGGCGGCGTCGGCGACGGACCGGCCGGCGTCGAGCTCTTCCCGGATCCGTCCGGCGATGAAGATGTTGTAGTCGGCGCCGAGGGCCACCAGGATCACGAACAGGAACGGCGGCAGCCAGAACGCCAGGCCCGGCTCGCCCAGCAACCCCTGGAACATGCCGGCCGAGATCCCCATGGCGGCCAGCAGCGACAGGAGCACGCTGGCCATCAGGTACAGCGGCGCCACCACGGACCGCAGCAGCACGGCCAGGATCACGAGGACGGCGCCGACGACGATGGACCCGACCGTGCGCAGGTCCTGGCCGGCCAGGTCCTCGATGTCGGCGAAGAATGCGCTCGGCCCGGCCACGGCCAGCCGGTCGCCGGCCAGGGGCCCACCGGCCAGCTCGGCGGCCGCCCGGTCGTCGAGCTCCCGGACCACCTGGAGCGCCCGGCGGGCGTAGGGGCTGCCGTCGAGGGCCACCACCAGCCGGGTCGTCGAGTCGGCACCGCCGAGGAAGAAGCCCAGCCGGTCCCGGAGCTGCGGATAGGCGCTGAGGATCCCGGCGTCGATCCGCAGCCCCCGGGGCGACGTCAAGGCGTTGACCAGCGGGGTGACGTCGACCCGGTCGGGGTCGAGGCCGAGCGCCTTGAGGTCGGTCGACCCGCCGGTCAGGCGGGAGATCGTCTGCATGGTGAGCGGCGCCCCGGCCGGCTGGGTGATCGAGCGGACCTCGGCCACCCCCGGCACGCGGCGCAGCGCCTCGGTCAGCCGATCGACGGCGTCCAGGCGGGCGTCGGAGAGAAGCGACCCCTCGCTGGAAACGACGAGGAAGATGGGGGCCAGCAGCCCGGCGGGGTAATGCTCGGCCAGCGCTTCGAACCCCCGGCGGGCGCCGGCGTCGGGCGGCAACTCGGACGGGATGTCGAACGACTGGTGCATCCGGGTCACGCCCGCCGCCGGGACGGCCAGCAGCAGCGTCCCGGCCACCAGCACCGCGGCGGGGCGTCGCGCCACCAGCCCGGCGATGCGGACCCACCGGGCGCGCTCCCCGCCGGCGCGGTCACGACCGGGCCGGCTGGGCCAGAAGGCGGCGCCGCCGGCCAGTCGCAACAGCGCGGGAGTGAGCGTCAGCCCGGCCACGAGGGTGACGGCGATGGCCAGGCCCAAGACCGGCCCGAACGACCGGAACAGCCCCAGCTCGGCGGCCAGGAAGGCGAAGAACCCCACGGTCACGGTGGCCGCCGAGGCGGTGATCACCGGGCCGACGGCGATCAACGCCCGCTGGAGCGCCGGGCGCAGACCCCCCGGGTCGGACCGGGATTCGCGGAACCGGGAGATGACGAACAGGGCGTAGTCGGTGCCGGCCCCGAAGGCGATCACGACCATGAACGTCTCGACCAGGCTGGCGACCTCGAGCCCCGCTTCGGCCAGGTAGCCCGACAGGCCCCGGGCGACCAGGAAGGCGCAGCCGATGCTGACCAGGGAGATCAGCGGGGCCAGCACCGACCGGTAGACCAGGACCAGGATGACCAGCACCAACACGACGGTGGCCACGGCGGTGCGGTCGAACGACTCCAGCGTGGCGTCGGCCTGGTCCGACGCCAGCGCCGCCAACCCGGTGACGTGGTGCTCCAACCCCGCCGGAGCCGTCGCCGCCAGGTGGTCCCGCAGGAAGGCCACCGCCTCGTTGCCCGAGGCGGTGAAGATCGCCGCTCGGAGGCTGACCATGACCAGCTCGGCGGCGCCGTCGGGGGCCCGCAGCACCGGGGCCAGCTCCGGCGCCGTCGCCGCCGTCTGCACCCCTTTGACGTGCTCGGCCACGGCGGGCGAGGCCAGGAACTCGGCCAGGGAGGCGACATAGGCCCGGTCCGCATCGACCAGACCGCCGGGCCGGGCCAGGACGAGAACCGCCGGGTCGCGGGTCGGGTCGTCGGGGAACTCCCGGCGCAGCAGGGCGTCGGCCCGGCCCGACGGCGCCGACTCCGGCACGAAGGCGGTCTGGTCAGCGGTGCCCAGGCTGCTGAGCGACGGCGCCGCCAGCGTGAGACCGACCGTGACGGCCAGCCAGGCCACCACGATCAGCGGAGCCCGGCGGTCGACGACGCCGGCCAGGCGGGGGAACATCAGCCCGCCCCGAGGCCGGCCAGCACCACGTCGACCACGGCGGCGCCCACCGCCTCCTCGGCGAAGACGGGATCGACGACCAGCGACTGGAACGCCGGGATCGTCACCGCGCCGAAGATCGCCGCCGCGACCCGCGCCGGGTCGGTCACCGGTCGCAGCGAACCGTCCGCCGCCCCCGCCTCCAGCAGACGCATGACCGGGGCATGGAACGCCCCGGTGAGGCTCTCGGCGATGTCGGGAAGCCGCCCGGCCCGCTCCAGGTCGGCGATCAATACCCGGCAGGCCGCCGGCCGCCGGCCCATGAGTGCCAGCACCGCCCGGACGACCTGCTCCAACCGCTGCCGGGCGTCACCGGGCGACTCGACGGCCGCGGCCTGCACGACCCGAGCCAGGTCTCCCAGCGTGGACCGCAACAGCCGCTGGAGCACCGCCTCCTTGCCGCTGAAGTGGTAGTAGAGCGTGGCCCGGGGCACACCGGTGGCGGCGGCGAGATCCTCCATCCGGACAGTGTCGAAACCCCGCCCGGCGAACACCGCTGCCACCGACTCCTCGGCGCCTCGCATCCGGGAAGGAACCGCCCGCACCCGTCACCCCGCTTCCCTCGGCACGCCCGACGACCCGTCGCGCTGCAACCCGACCCCAGTAACCCGACCCCAGTAACCCGACCCCAGCACCCCATTCGCCACCAAGTTTAAACACACAATCCAACAACATCGCAAACCGAAGGCAAGGCGGAGCGGGAACGGCGCCCGGACGGCCGCGGAATTTTATGACGAGCCGGGCACCCTCCGGCCGCGGGCGGCGACGAGGACCGGCGCCATCGCCCACACGGCGTCGTCGTCGAGGAGCGGGTTGACGGCCCGGAGGCTCCGGGCCATCTGCCGGCGGAGCGGCGCGACTCGCTGCAGCAGGCCGGGCGCCGTCCACGGCGAGGCGGAGCGCAGGGCGGCGGGCGGCTCGGCGATGATCTCGGCGAAGCGGGCCACGCTGAGGCGGGCCATCTCCGCCGGGCCGGAGCCACCCCGGATGAACACCGCTCGCCCTTCGGCGGTCACGTCCGCCAGCCCGAGCTGGCAGAGCTGAGCCGGGAGGCGATGCCCGACCCGGGCGTCGAGGCCGGCGGGCCGCACGGCGGTCATGACCGCCCGGAACAACGCCGGCAGCAGCACCGCCGCCCGGCGGACCGCCGGCGACGGCCGGCTCGAGGATAGCGCCACCCCCGAGAACTCGAACGCCTCGACCACCAGCCAACCCCCCGGCGCCAGCGCCCGGGCCATCCGGGCCAGGGCCACGTCCCGATCGCGGAGGTGCTCGAGCACGAGACGGGTGTGGACGACATCAAAAGCACCCTCTTCGAGTTCGTCCACCACGACGTCGTGGCGGCGGACCTCCAGGCCGGGCAGGCCCAGACCTTCGAGGAAGCCGGTATCCAGATCGGTGGCCACCACCCGCCCGGTCGGCCCGACCCGGTCGCAGAGCCAGCGGGCCACCGTGCCCGAACCCCCGCCGATCTCGAGGCAGCGCCAGCCGGAGCTCACGCCGACGGCCTCGAATTCCCGGATGGTGCCGGGATCGAACACCGACCCGAGCCCGTCGAGTCGCTCACGCTCACCGGCCCAGCCGTGATCGAGCAGGTAGGTAGTCACGGGCTCTCCTCTCGCGCGCCGATTGCGGCTGTGGTCGGCCGGACCGGCCGACCGCGAACCGGCATACCTTAAGGGATTCTCCGCTCCGGCCGACGGTCACGGCACCAGCGGAAGGGCCCGCCAAAGTAAGCGACCGTGAACGACGCACCCCGCGGTCCGGGGAACGTCAGGCGCCGGACGGACTCCCCGACGAACGCCGGTCTTTGCTGACACTCCGAACGCCCCTACGGCGATCAGGGGCCGTCACGACTCCGGCTGGCCGGAACGGAAGCGGGCGACGTCGACCACGATGAACAGCGCCTCGGCCCGGGCCACGACCTCGGTGCCGTGGCGGGCGACGCAAGTCACGTGGAGCTTGCGGCCGTCGCGCCGCTCCAGCCGGGTGCGGAACTCGACCGGAACGTCGACCGGCACAGGGGCCAGGTAGTCGACGCTCAGCCGGGCGGTGTAGGCCGGAGCACGAGCCAGCGCCAACGCTCCTCCGGTCACGTCGTCGAAGACGGCCGCCACCATGCCGCCGTGCACCCGTCCGGGCGCGCCCTCGAATGCCGGGCCGAACCGGACGTCGCCCACGATCTCGTCGCCGTCGCGGCGGAAGGTCACGTCGGCCGCCGTCGGGCTGGCCGCCCCTGACCTGACACCGGCCCCTCGCCCAGCGTCGACGAGAAGTCGTCCAGGGCTGGATCGGTGAGCAGAGGAAGCAGCTCGGCGACGTCGTCCCCGCGGCGGCGCGGCGCCCCCTCCACGCACTCAGCCAAGCGCGCCGCGTCGGCGGTGACGCCGGCCAGCGTCGCGTCGTCCGGTTCGTGGGCCACGAGCCCGTGGGCCAGCCGCCGGAGCGCCTGGGCCGCGGTTCGCCGGAGTTCCGCGCCGCCCGGACCGTTGGTGCTCATCACATCCGCCCGATGGCCCCGCCGCGCGACCGCAGCCCCGCGGTCGCCGCCGGGACGGCAACATTCCGAGTTTGGATTCACGATTCAAACATTCGACCGAACCATCCCCGGGCGCAAACCGCCGTGGGCCAAGGTTCGGCGAATATTCCCCCGGCTCGGACCGTCTCTCCGGCGCGAGGTTGGGTTTGCACAACTTCGGAAGGGACGACAGACGACAGTGAACGGTCACGAGGGCCCGGTGCTGAGCGGTGGCGCCGCGAGGCGGTGGCGGCTGCGCCGGCGACATCCGTCGTCGCTGGTGCTCGGCGCCTGGTTCGACGGCGAGGAGGCCCCCGGGGTTGCCGACCATCTCCCGGGCTGTGACCGCTGCCGCCGGCAGATCCACGACCTGCGGCGGATCCGGGCCGCGCTGCGCTCGGAACCGGTCCCGGCCCCGCTGCGCCGTCCCCGCTCCGCTTTGGCCGCGAGGGCCGTGCCGGTCCTGGCGGTCGTGGCGGTCGTGGTCGGGTTGGCCGGCCAGGTGTCGTTGCCCGATCAACTCGAGACCGCCCGCCGGCACCTCCCGCCGGCACTGGGCGGTCCTTCGGCGGGCGACCCCTCCGAGGCGGCGGACAGGCCGCCCGCCCCTACGGGCGACGCCGACACCGACGTGGCGTTGCCGCCCTCGACCGGCGAGAGCCAACCCGGTTCCGGCCCGGCGGCCTCCGGGCCGGCCCTGCCGGGCCCGACCCGGCCGGCCTCCCCGTCGGGCACCACCACCACCGCCGCCGGCCCTCACCCGGCGGGGCCTCCCGCCCCCGGGCAGCAGGCGGCCGATCCTCCGGCACCGACCCTGACCGCCCCCGTCCGCCTCGGTGCGGTCCTCCCCGCCGACGACGAAGCGGCCGAGATCGCCCTGGCGCTGCAACGGGCGGTCGAGTTCGCCAACCGTTCCGGAGGCGTCGGCGGCCGGCCAGTGGAGCTCCGGACCGCCCCCGCCCACGACCCGGGGGCGGTCCGGACCATGGCGACCTCGGTCGACGCCTTCGTCGGCGGGGCGGCCGCGCCGGTCCCGGCGGGAATCCCCTGGGTCTTCCCCGCCGATCCCGCCGTCCGGGGAGAAGACGTCGTGGCCGCCGAGGCCTCCCCCTTCGAAGTCGGCGCCCGCCTCGCCGAGGACCTCGACCAGCGGGCCGTCCCCGGCCCGGTCGGCGCGGTCGTCGGTGACGGCCCCGACGGCGCGCTGGCCGACGGCGTCGCCAGCCAGCGTCGAACCGTGCGGGTCACCGCCGCCCGCGACGACAGCTGCCGCGACCAGCTCCGCGCGCTCCGGCGCCGCGACGTCACCGTCGTCGTGCTGGCCGGCGGCCCCGACCTCGTCGAGCGCTGCACCGTGGCGGCGGCCTTTCTGGCCTGGCGGCCACCGGGAGGGATCCTCGTCCCCCCGTCCGCCGCCTATGCCCATCTCGAACGGAGCCCGGCCGCCCAAGGTGTCCGTACCGTGCTCGGCCTGCCGTGGCCCGACAGCGACACGCCGGGAGCGAACCGCTACCGGGCCGCGGTGCCCGGCAGGCAGTCGTATCGGGCGCTGGTCTCCTTCGCCGCCGTCGAGCTGGCCGTGCAGGTCGCCCGCAACGAAGGCGCGGTGCGGGCGGAGCGGCTCCGGAGCGGGAGCTGGCGCTCCGACCTCTTCCACCTCGAAGGCGGCCACCACCGCCAGCGGCCGGTGATGGTCGCCTCGCTCGGCCGGTGGTTCCCCCAGCCGACGCCCCGCCCCGCCCCACCCGGCGAGAGCGAACGGCCCGGGTGAGCCGACCACCCCGCCGCGCCGGCCCCTGCCGGGAGCACCGCTCTTCCCCCGGCGCGACCTCCGCGGCGCCAGCCGCCGCCTCCTCCCCGTCACGACCGGCCACCGTGGCCGGTGCCGCCGCCCCGCCCCCGCTGCCCAGCGCTCCAGCGGCGGCCCCGGTTCCCCCGTCGCTCGTTCCTTCCTGGTCGTCGCCGCAAGCCGGGGCCGGTGGCCCGGTGGCGATGGCGTTGCCCGCTGCCGCGGCGTCGCATCCCCCCTCCGCGTCGGCCTCGCCGTCGCCCGGCGGCCCTGCCGTCTCCAGCGGGTTGACCTTCGAAGAGCACTACCGCCGCCGGTCCGGCGACACCATCCGCTTCGCGGCGGCGATCGTCGGGTCAGCCAACGCCGAAGACATCTGCCAGGAAGCCTGGACGAAGATCTGGAAGGCGTGGGGCCAAGCCGACCCCGACCGCCTCGACGCCTGGACCTTTCGGATCGTCCGCAACTGCTGCATCGACCGGCTGCGCCAGAACGACCGGCCCGCCCTGCCCCTCGACCTCGTCGACCCCGCCGGCCCGGCCAGCGTGGAAGCCGACGTCGTCGAACGCCTGGAATACGACGAGATCATCGGCCTGCTCCGTTCCCTCCCGTCGCCGCTACGGGAGACGATCTGGCTCCGTGAGATCGGCGAACTGGGCTACGCCGAGATCGCCGCCGTCCTCGACGTCCCCATCGGGACCGTGATGTCCCGCCTCCACAACGCCCGCAGGAAGCTCTCCGGGCGCCTCCGGCGCCGGTAACACAGGCGGCAAACCTGAGGTCCGGACCCGGCAGCCGGGAACGTTCACCCGAACCTGGCAGCGCCATCCAGCGCGCACAGGCGGGACACGGCCTCGTGGGCAGGCGGCGTCGTCAGACTGGGAACCGCTCCCACGCTGCGAGCATCCCCGGCCACGGTCTCCTCCCGACCCGTCGCTCAGGACCATCACGGAAAGGCCCCCTCCAGCGAGCTCGGCCAGTGTGGGCGTTGGATCCGGATGACCGTCGACGTCGATGACCACCACCCCAGCGGTGAGATGGGCAGCGCCGCCCGGACAGCGGTCCGATCAACCACCGAGATGAGATCAAGCCGGCCGTGCCCGAAGGCGGCCACCGCCACCGCCCGGCAGTACGTCGCTTGCGGTGCACGATCGGCAGCTTCATCGTCGCCGAGGCGATGGTTGCCTTGTGTCGGCGGAGACGCCGCTGGGGCGACGGCGACGGCGACCGGATCCCCGACCGGGAAGAGGGCGTCGCCGATGCCGACCACGACGGCACGCCCAACTACCAGGAACCCAGCCCGGTAACCGCTTCACACCACAGGGTCGCGTGCGGCGGCTCCGGCCAAAGCCGGCCGGCCGCACCAGCAGGGCGCATTGGCTTCTCCCCAAGCGCGCAACAGGGAGGGGTCCCAGCCTAGTCCACCGGGGGCCCCCTCCCATTCGGCAGTGCCCAGACACCGCCGACGCAGGCGGGGTCGCGGGTCCGGCGCCCGTTCCGTCACCGAACACTTCCGGAGCAACGACGGCGACCCCCCAGCCGTTACCGTCTCGCCGACCGGCACAGGGATCGACGGGGAGGGAACGGCGTGATCGGGCTCCAGCACATCGGCATGTTCACCACGGTTGACGAGGCGCCCGACCCGGGCCTGCTCATCGGGCTGCTCGACCGGATGCAGGACGCACCGGACGTGCAGCGGATCCGGGCCGAGGCGCTCGACGCGCTGGCGCTGCAGCCGGGCGAGCGGGTGCTCGACATCGGCTGCGGCACCGGGGACCACACCCGGGAGATGGCCGGGCTGGTCGCGGGCGACGGCGAAGCGGTCGGCGTCGACTTCAGCCATGCCATGATCACCGAGGCCAGCCGACGCCAGCAGGGCAGCGGGCAGCCGGCGACGTTCGAGCAGGGCGACGCCCAGGGACTGCGCTTCGAGGCCGAAACCTTCGACGCCTGCCGCAGCGAGCGGATGCTCTGCCACGTCCCGGACTGCCGGCAGGCGCTGGCCGAGATGGTCCGGGTCACCCGCCCCGGAGGTCGGGTCGCGGTGATCGACGCCGACACCGGCGGGGTCCTGATCGACAGCCCGAACCGGGCGCTCACCGAGGAGTTCGCCTCCTCGCTGACCGGGACGATCCAGCATCCGTGGATCGGCCGGCAGCTCCGCCGGCTCTTCGTCGAGGCGGGGCTCGTGGCGGTGGATGTGCGGCCCCTGGTCATCGAGGTCGGCTTCGGCGTCGTCGAGCCGATGATCGACGCCCATGTGGCGGGGCTGCTGGCGGCCGGCAGCGCCGACCCCGCGGCGGTGGAGCAGTGGCGCCGGGAACTCGAGTACGCCAACCTGGCCGGCACGTTCTTCATGGCGATGACCATGGTCCTGGCCATCGGGCGCAAGCCCGGACCGTCGTAACGACGGCACGGCGGCCGTCTGCCCCGTCATCCGGAGAAGGCCCCGCCGCGGCATGACCGCGCCGAGGGCCCACGGCGTAACCCGTCGGCTACGGGACTCGCTTCGGGTGGGGGGCATGCCGGAGCCGCCGTCACCGTCCGGCTTCACACCGAGGACGTGGTGGACGGACAGGCCGCCGTCTTCGAACCCGATGGCCGAATCCCGACCGACGGGGTAACACCGTCGAGGTGTTGCTCGCCTCGGGCGACTGCGGGACGATCCGGCCTCACCTCCGTTGGTGCCGATGGTCGAGCCAGACGGCCGCCGCCGCCAGCGCCACCAGGGTGCGGCGCAGGGCCCGGGCCCGGGCGTCTTCCCGCACCTGGTGGACGAGGCGGGAGTCGTCGCGGATCCGCACCGCGTACTGGCCGTTCACCACCGCCTGGGCCAGGTAGCGCGCCTGCTCGGGAACGGACCGGGTGGCGAAGAACGCCTCGTTCGCGATGCGCAGCAGCTCCTCCTGGGCGTGGAGGTGCTTCACCTGGTCCCGCACGATGCCGCCCATCGTCTCGCGGAACACCTCGAAGGGCGCCATCTCGGGGACGAGGCGCCGCAGCGAGCCCTCCATGTTCGCCGACGCCTTGCCGAAGAGCGCGATGGCTGGGTTGACGCCGATCGCCCGCCGGGTGCAGAAGATGATGAACTGGTTGAAGTTCGTGCCGAACTCCATCGCTTTGAGCGACAGGTGCGTGACGGTGGGGATGTAGCGCTGCATGTCGGCCAGGAACCCGGCGATGTCCGAACGGGACGTGAGGGTGCTCAACTCGAGGGCGGCCCGGCCGGCCGCCTCGCCGTCGTTGAGGGCCATGGCCAGCATGAACCGGGTGTAGCCCAGCGCCGTCCGCCGGTCGATCCGGCCGATCATGCCGAAGTCGATGACCGTGGCCGGCTCCCCGGGCGCCACGAAGATGTTGCCGGGGTGGGGATCGGCGTGGAAGACGCCGTCGACCATGAAGCCCCGGAACAGCATGTGGGCGATGTCTTTGCCGATCGCCTCCCGTTCCCGGCGGCTGAAGTCGTCGAGGCGGCACTGGCGGATCGACACCCCGGGCGCCTTCGACATGACGAGCACCTCGTTGGTGATCGTCACCGCCTCGGGGACGCTCAGGTGCTCGTAGCGTTCGAGGAGCTTCTTGAAGTCCTCCATGTTCTGCGCTTCGACCGTGAAGTCGATCTCGGGCCGCATGGCCGAGAAGACGACCTCGAGCATGGCGTCGGGCTGGAACAGCTCGCTGAGCTCCGGGGTCCGCCTGGCCACCAGCCGGACCGCCTGGGCGAGGATCTCCATGTCCAGGCGGGTGGCCGCCGCCACTCCGGGCCGCTGCACCTTGATCACCACCTCCTTCCCGTCGCGCTGCACCGCCCGGTAGACCTGGGCGATCGACGCCGCCCCCAGGGGCTGATCGGTATCGATCTCCCGGAACCGGCCGCGCCAGCCCGACCCCAGGTTGGACTCCAGCACCGGCTCGAACTCGGAGAAGGGCCGCACCATCACCTGCTCGTGCAGATCCTGGAGGGCGGCAATCACCTCAGGAGAGACGATGTCGGGCCGGGTGGAGAGCACCTGGCCGACCTTGACGTAGAGCGGACCGAGCCGCTCCAGCGCCTCCCGCAGCGCCCGAGCCCGTTCCCGCTCGTAGACCTCGGGGTCCGCCAAGCCGCTGCGGCTCCGGCGCCACGCCAGGCGGGCCTCCCCGGCCAGCAACCCGCCCAGCACCCCGGCCACCTCGATCACCCGCTGTCGCTTGTTCACCGTCCTCCAGGGTGCCCCCCGCCCGGCGGCGGCAGTCGTCGTGGTTGGAGGTCGTCGAGGCGACGCGTTCCGGCTCCGCGCCGCCGTCGAGGTCCGAACCCCGCCGCCCCCACGTTCACCCGGACCCCGCCGCTTCGGCAAGGGCCCACAGCCGGGACACGACCTCGTGGGCCGGCGAGGTCGTCAGACAGGTCACCGCTCCGACGCTGCGGGCATGCTCGGCCACGGTCTCGTCCCGACCATCGGTGAGGACCACGACGGCAAGGCACCCTTCGGTGAGCTTGGCCAGGGCGTCCTTTGGATCGGGATGGCGGTCGACATCGACGACCACCACCCCAGCGGCGAGACGGGCCGCCGTGGAGCGGGCGGCCGTCCAATCACCAACCACGACGAGATCAAGGCGGCCCTGCCCGAAGGCGGCGACGGCCACGGCCAGACCCTCGACGGTCCCGGCGTGGCCATCGTCCACGATCACCACAGGAAGCGGTGCGGCTGCCATCGTCAACGGCGGATCAGGATGGTTCAATTCAAAGCCAATGCGTGCTGGAACGGGAACCGGAGATGCCGCCACGACGATCACCGGCGTCCCGTCCAACCGTAGTCAAGGTCGGCCCCTGCCGGGCATCCGGAGCAGCGTCCGCCTGGCGACCTGGCCACGATCGCGTAGGCCACGAACATGTGCCTCCGAACTTCGACGATTTCCGCAAATCGCCGGTCAGGGGAGTTGGCCGCCCCTGGTGAGGCCCGCGTCGTTGCGACGAAACATCCCGGGCCGGTTCGCCGGCCGAGCCGGAAAGACCCGTTTCGCCGGGAAAGGACGAAGGAGCCCACCGCCCTTATTCGGCCGTTTTCGTCGGGATCGGTCCCTCCCCGGATTCCTCGGGCGCCGCCTGGCACCACAGTCGAGTGACCCCCGATGCCCCCGAGGAGCGTAACGACCGTCGGGTTTGGCTCGGCTGAGTTCCCCGACAGCGCCCGGTTCAACACGTCAGATTTGAAGCCTGAGTTCAAATCTTATGTTTAGGGATGGGACGGGAAGGAGCGTCATGCGCACCCGAGTCGCGCCGACGACGGGAGCCAGGCTCGTGAGCACCCTAAACGGCGAGCCCAGAACACTGCGAATACCCCATGGTTACCCGCGGTGAGCGACAACCCTGAACTGATTCCCTTACATGAGACCCGGGGGGAAACCGGCGATGAACCGGAGCCTCTCGGCTTCCAGAGGGATTCCGAATTGGAGTTGGCGGTGTCGTGGACGATGAGATTCGCGGCGAGTATTCCGGCTTCCCCTCGCCTGGGGCTGCGAGCCGGCAGAGGGGAAGCCGGGACCGGGTAGCACTCCCCGTCCAGGTTTGCACCCCGCAACGAGGAATGCACCACCCGGGACTGGTCGACCTCGTCACCGCAGCAGGAGCCCTGCAGCAGTTCGAGGCCTCTTCCAAGGACAACATGCCTTTGGGTCGTGCCGGTGCACGGAAGATACCGAGCATGTTTCTGTTCAATGATTGATTCGTTCGGTCACGTCTCGACGCATCCACAGAACGGAGCAGGCCGTCACACCTCGCGCCGAGAAACGTTTGGGGGTCGCCGGACTGCAGGCATACCCGGGTCGGATGGAAGCAGCGACGACGCCCGGCAGATCCGTGCATCAACATGCCCGTTTCCCGGCGGGCGACCTTTCGGTATCGGCTTCCAATGGAGTGGTCGATCTGCCGAGGTCGCCCGTCACCCGCGCTCGGAGGAGCCGACGGGCTCGCCGAGTCCGAGCACCCGGACGGCGGCCTGGGACCTACGAAGAACTCATGGGCGTACTCGGCTGCCGTGTCATCCCAGACTCCTGCAAGCGCCCTGGGGCATCCGCATCAAACGGGGGTGCAGACCGACCCGACGACGGGAAGTTCCGGGCTGCAGAGCAAGGCGTTGGGCGTCGGCGTGCTCGTCGCCGAAGCGGCGGCCCCCGCCGTGGCCGCCAGCGGCAGCGAGACCATCATGGCGAAGCCGATCAGCAACCCACGCTTGAGGACGTTCAGGGTCATGGGGTTCTCCTTGTTCTCGTACCCTCGGAGGGCTTCGGAGCAGCAATGGTTCGTGCCGTATGACGGAACCGACTGGGGATCTATTCACACTGCTTTGACCGAAGGCGGCTCGCCGTGCGCGAGGCAGCGGCAAACGGGCGAACAGCAAGTGCCCGGCTTCTACGACGCCCTGCGCTCTGCCTGACGGGCGGTGCTCGGTGACGCCGGCGGCCACACAGCGTCTCGGCTCAACAGCGTGCGGAGCTGTCGGTTCCGCGCCGCCGGAGTGGCGCACCGTCGCGATCGATGAGGACGCGCCACGGCGGCGAGGAGTGCGGTGTGGCCCAGGGGCCGCCCTGGGCAGGTGGGTGAGTACGTTACGGCTGGCGAACGGCCGGTGGTGGTGTCCGAGTGCGGTCTCTGGGGAGCGCCGGCCTGGCCCACCGGGGACTGAGCTTCGGCGTTTCGTTGGGCGCCTGGTGGTGGGCCGGGATCGTATGGCCCACCACCACGGTGCCCGACGATCAGCCGCCGGCGTTGGCGTCGGCTAGCAGAGTGACTTGGCGATCGGGTTCTGCTGCTTGCAGGTCATCTTTTCCCGCCAGGCGGGGGGCATGGTCTGGACCCAGCCGTTGTAGGGGTTGGGGTAGGCGTAGACGCCGTTGCCGCCCATGCCGAAGTTGCCGGTAGGCCTGTCGTCCGTCTTCGTGCCCGGAGACAGCACGTCGGTGAGCAACTCGCCGGCGATCATGGCGTCGGAGGGGTCCCCGTCGCCGTTGGGGTCGCCGTCGACGACGATGAACTTGTTGGCGAACTTGATGGACACGTAGCCGTACCAGCCACCGCCCTTCTTCAGCCCGAAGTTGATGCCGTGACAGCCGGGGCCGCAAGGCAGCGTCTTGACCAGCTTGTTGGTCTTCATGTCGAACACGGTGATGTTGGCAGTGAAGGTGCCCACCCCGAGCATGTACGAGTCGTCGGGGCTGACCGGGGTCTGGATGGGTGAGAGGGCGTAGGGGCCGGTGGACTCGCCGGTGATCTTGTTGTAGTTGGCCCGCAGGTCGATCTGGTAGATGTCGACGATCCTGCCTTCGGGAGTGGGGCAGGCCGGCGCGGCGATGGAGTGGCAGGTCACGGTGTGGTCGAGCAGGTTCGAGGTGTAGGCCCGCTTCCCGTCGTTGGTCATCGAGCTCGCCACCGGGAACCCGCCGGATTCGGGCTTGACCATGGACGGCACGGAGATGTCGAAGATCGACACCTTCGATTCGTTGGAGTTCGGTGTGACGACGTGCTTGCCGTCATAGCTGATCCAGTGGGCGTGGGGAAAGGCCGGATCCTGGCCCGGGGCCTGGGTCAGGTACGACTTGACGACCTTGCCCCCACCCGGCTCGAGCTCCACGATCCGGTTCCCGCCGTTGTTGGGGATGATGAGCGAGTCGGTGTCCGGCCTCGTCATCACGTGGGACGGGGACGGGCCGACCTCCACGTTGTGGATCACCTGCCCCGTCTGCCGGTCGATGGTGGTCATCTTGTTGGAGAACCAGTTGTTGGCGTAGATGAACTTCCCGTCCTTGTCCGACCAAAAGTTGTGGGCGTTGTTCATGTTGACCGACGGCACGAAGAACTTCTTCGTCATCGCCCACGTCTCGGTGTCGTAGAACGTCAGGCTGCTCGGCTTCGTCTTGCCGGCGGAGTGCTCCCACTGGGTGCCCACCAGCGCCTCGCCGACCCCGGGCTGGGCCGGCTTGACCGGCGCCTTGAGAGTGATCGGTTCGTGGAACATCTCCTGATAGAAGGCATCCAGGTTGGGGATCAGGTTGGGTGAGCCGTCCTCCTTGTAGGTCATGATCGGCACCGCCGGGTAGCTCGGATCCCAGGTGGTGTCGTGGTCGGCGTAGTGCTGCCAGTTGGCCGGCTCGGTCACGATGAAGAACGAGCGGACGATCGCCAGGATCTCGTGGGCGGCGGTGGGCATGACCGTCCCGTCGATCCACCGCACCTTCTTGCCCAGGGTCACAGCCGCCTGGTCGGGAGAGAGGTTCACTACCGCCCCCAGCATGTAGGGGTGCACCCGGCACTGGAAGACGTAAAGGCCCGGCTCGCTCAGCGGCGCCTCCAGGTCACCGGTGCTGGCTCCCTGCTGCACGAACGGGTACCCCGCCGCCCCCTCGGGCCAGACGATGCTCGACACCGTGTGGTTCTCCGAGGTGAGCGGCTCGCCGATATGGAAAGCGACCTTGCCGGTCACGCCGGCCACACCAAGGCCAAGGGAACGGGTGTGAAGCACTCCTTCGAGCTCGGTCAGGCCGGTGTCGTACCAGTAGCCGGACTCGTCGCTCAGGTTGAACTCGAGGGTCGACAGAACCGGGACACCCAGGCTGTCCAACAACCCCTCAGCGGGCGTGGCCGCCGAAACCGGCCTGGTCCCCGAGCCGGGCGCGGCGCCCGAGGACGATTGACCGGCGGCGATGGTGGTGAACGTGGTGACGACCAGCATGGCGGCAACGGCCACCACGCCTCTCAGCCATGGTGTGACCAGCCCGCGGCGTGCGGGACTGCCCGTACTGATGATGGGACGCATGTTGCTCCTCCCTGGAGGATTGCTCCGTCGAATGCTGTATTGATGCCGGCGGCCGCCGCGCCCGCCCAGGCCGGCTGCGCCCGCCGTGAGCCGCATGGCGAAGCACTCATGGGAGGTCCCGCCGGGCCTGAACGCAGGCGGCCGATGGGGACCCTATGAGCAGCGAATTGCGCCAGCTTTGTCTCCTTTGGTCACGGCGGTAACGAGTTCCTTTCTCGTGGTTTACCGCACCCGTTCGGGGCGCCGCATCAAGGCGCCGAGGAACGGCGAAACCTGCCCTCCTCGGCGGGCCCGTTTCGTTCGCTTGGATGAGATATTGAGAGTTCTTGATCAAGCGTCGAGTTGAAATCGCATGCCAAGGTGCTGCGCTGGCGACGCCGAGTCGCCCGACCGCGGCGCATCGCTCCAACGCCGGCAAGAGGGACCGCCAGCTGAACGGCCGGTTCACCCGACGTCGTTCCGACGCTGAGACGAGCTGGCCGTACCGTCTACGGTGCAAGCCGTCGGGGACCCCAGCGGGCGGTGGGGTGGGCCACGCCTTCGTGTCAGGCTGGTACGTGCTGCGGATCGGTGACGGCGCCCGGCTGGTCCCCCAGCCCTGGGGGAATGCTCTGGGCCGGACGATGCGCCCCGCCTTGATCACCTTGGGGGCCTCCGCCCGCTGGCTTCGATCACCGCTGAGGCGGCGATGCCGTCACCCCGGATCCACCGTTTCCCCGAGGCGATCCCCGGGGATCGATCCCAGTGGACCGGCCATGGACGAGGGCATCGTCGGCGTTGCCTGCCCGGAATACCGCGCCCCAACGGTGCGGGTACGATGACGGCCATGCCGGGTCTGCGGCAGCGGCACATGGACCGGAACCGGGCGGCCATCGTTGACGCCGCCCTGTCGCTCTTGGCCGAGCAGGGCTTCACCGAGACGACCGTCGATGCCATTGCCGAGCGGGCCGAGGTCGCCCGGCGCACGTTCTTCCGCTACTTCCCCGCCAAGGAGGACGTCCTCTTCCACGACGTCGACGAGCAGATCGCCTTGGTGATCGACGCGCTGGTGGCCCGCCCGGAGGACGAACCGCCCTACGAGGCGCTGGTGGCCGTCTTGCGGGAGACAGCCGGGCAGTTCGCCATCGACGTCGGGCGCCGCCGGCTCATGGCCCGGGTGGCCCGGGAGTGCGACAACCTGATCGTCCACCACCGGGCCGTGATCATGCGTCGCCTCGAAGAGGCCGTGACCGCCGAGATCACCCGCCGGGCCTCGGTCGAACCTGATGACCTGGCGACCGGCGCGGCGGTGGCGGCCTTCCTGGCCGCCTACGGCTCGGCCGTCCGGCACTGGATCCTCTCGGACGCCGAAAGGACCTTCGGTCCGATGGTGGACACGGCGCTCGGCGCCGCTCAACAGGCGCTCGCCGGGACCCCGGCCGGATCCAGCGTGGGAAACGTCACGGGCTGCCGTGGCTCGCGCTGGCCGGCACGTTGCTGACAGCGGTGGTCCCCTCGACCGTTGGGCGCTGCCCCGGCGGTGTTCGCACCGACCGGCGGCGCTGCCTTCCCGGCCAAGGACTTTGCCTCGTGTCGGGCGGCGGCGACTGGTACTTTGGTCTTCTCCGCAAGATCGCCGGCCTGCTGGGCGGCCGGTAGCTCACGAAGCGACGTACCTTCCATCCCGCTGGTCGGGTAAGCATTCAGGTGCCGGAGTCGTCGATGCGCTCCAGGACACGCGGTGAGCAGCGGATGTGACCGGATGTGAAGCGCCCGACAGGTGTGTCCAGGCACACCACGACGTGATCGTCATTGATGTCGTGCACCTCGCCGCACTGGCCCTGCAGGTAGCGGGGGCTGACGGCGTCGTTGAGGCGGACTCGGGTGCCGACCGAGAGCTGTGCCAGCGACCGGTGTGTCTGGAGTTCGTCGAGGATGCGGACACGTTCGTTGATGGCGTCGATGAGAGCGGGGAGCTCGGTGTCGAGATGGCCGTCGCGGATGCGAGCAACGAGCCTCTCGGTGCTGGTGTCAGGGGCGTCTGTGGGGCTGGTGGCGGACGGGCCGGTCGCCCA
This sequence comes from Actinomycetota bacterium, assembly GCA_040756995.1. GTDB lineage: Bacteria > Actinomycetota > Acidimicrobiia > IMCC26256 > BP-133 > BP-133. Next base: position 27,347 of record JBFLYK010000063.1, read on the forward strand.
GTGGTGACGCTGGTGGCGGGAGCGCTTGGCCATCGGCATAGTCTGGTCGCTTGGCGGTCAGGGTGATAGTCCCGATGGTGCCGGGGGAAGCCAGGGGCCGGTGGTGAAGAGCTGGTGGAGGGCCCCGAGGAGGTTCTTTCCGTGTTTGGCTGCTGTTTGCAGGTAGGAGCGGACAGCGGCGAAAGCTTCGGCGCCGCTGAGGCTGTGAAAGCAGCCGCTGATTTTGTCGTGCAACTTCACCATCCTGAGCGAGCGCTCGGCGGTGTTGTTCGTGAGGGGGGCTCGGGTGTCGTCGAGCAGACGCAGGATCTGGTCGACGTCGTTGCGCATGCGGGTTGCCAGGTTCCAGGCTTTGCGTTCGGCGTCGCTCCAGCCGCCGGTGTGGCGACGCCGGGGCGGGGGACCCTCGGGTAGCAACGTGAAGGCGAGGTCCAATGCTTTGTGGTAGCGACGCCGGATTCGGCCGGCCACCTTGGCGTCGACACGGTCATGGCCGGCCTCGTTTGCTTGTTCGGAGGCCTCTTGGGCGGCCAGGAGCACCTTGATCATCGGTTCGGTCCAACAGGCGAACTCGGGTGTCTGCCCGACGGCGTTCAAGTGCCGGATCACGTGCGCACCGCACTGAGCATGGGCGGCGTCGGTGAACAGGTCGTAGGAGGCGTAGCCGTCGTGCACGATGGTGCCGCCGAAGTCGGCGAGCACCCCGATGTCGGTCAGCGCTTTGATGCCCCGGTGGGGATGCACCGCGATCAAGGTCAACAGCTCGGTGCTCAACGTGTGCATCCAATGCTTGATGGTGCGCACCCGGGTGCCGGTCTCATCGGCATGGACAACCGGTTCGCCTCGGAGCCGGTCCTTCAAGACGGCGATGAACGGGTCGAGACCCCTGGCTGCTTCGGCTTGCACCTGGCACAGCCATCCGGTCGAGACCGGCACGCCCAGCAGGTCTTCCAACAGCTCGGCGGTGCGCTCCACGGGCAGGTGCTGGCGGTCCAACAGATACACGGCCACGGCGCGAACCTCCGGACCGAAGCACACCGGCGCTCTGGCCTCGGACGGAAACTCGGCCGCTGTCTCCGTGCCGCATCGGCAGCGGCGGCGCTGCACCACATGGTCAGTGACGATCGGTCGCACCGGGGGAAGGTCGATGACCTGACGGACGACCTCACCGGTCACCTCCGCCCCGGCCAGATGACCCCCGCACTCCCCGCACCGCGACGGCACGTGCTCGATCACCACATCAGGTTCCCGCCGTTTGAGGTTCGCGCCCGGCGCGCCGGGCTGCTTGCCCTGACGGCGCTTGGCCGCCCGAGCCTGCGCCCGTCGCTCCGCTCGGGACTGGCGAGGACCGACCGGGTCGGTCGACGGCGGCTTTGACGAATTGCTCGAATCCTTCTTCGCCTCGGCCTCGAGGTGCGCGATGCGATCCCGCAACGACTCATTCTCGGCGACCAGCCTTGCGTTCTCGGTAACGAGACGATCGAGTTCCGCCCGCAAGGCTTCGACTTCTGCCTGCAGGGCTTCAAGAAGCACATGCGCCTCTCGCAACTGTTGCCGCAGCGAAGGCGCACCCACGCGACAGGTCTTAACATGTCTCGCGCGCTTAGTGGTGGATTCGCGCGATACGCGCGACCTGGACCTGAACGTTTACCTGGTCGGTACGGTGCCCAGCCTGTGCAGTGCAGTGCAGTGCAACGCAGTACCGGGAACCGCAGGCCACCAGCGCGATGGCCTGCGGTTTCGCGTGGTCACCGATCCGAGTGGCTTCCGCCACATTTCGCCCGCAGAGAGGGGAAGGCCCGCTTTGAGTCGAATTGTCGAGTGGGCGCACCCTTCGTCCTTCCGCCATCGGCCCCGGTGGCGGACGCCCAAGGGACGCCCGAACTCGTCAAGGCCGTGAGTGGGAAGGAGAACGGTGATGTCCGCAGCACGACGGGTCGGTGTGGCAGGCCTGGCGCTCGGCCTGGGCCTCGGAGCGGTGAACAGCCTCCCGGCCTCGGCCGGCGCAAACGTCCCGGCGCCGGCTCCGCCGGTCGGCGGGCTCCTCGGCGCGGTGGACGGAGGGCTGTTGGGTGGCCTCCTGAGCGCTCTGCTCCACGGCGAAGGTGGGATCTTCGGCCGCGAGGGAGGCGTCCTGGCCGGCGACGACCAGCTCGGCGAGGTGTTCGACGGCCTCGGCTCCGACAATGACAACCTGGTCGGCGGCAGCCTCGAAGTGGTCGGTGCGGCGGGAGAGGTGCTCGGCGCCCCCGACATCGGCGGCGAAGGCAGCTTCGCCGCTCCCTCGGTCGGCGGCGGCCTCCTCGGCGGCGTCCTCGGTGGCCTGCTCGGCGGTGGCACCGGCCTCCTCGGAGGGGTGTTCTAGAGGCCGCCCCGCTCCGAGGCCGCGACCGCCACCCCCGCGTCGGAGACGCGTCCCCGACGGGGGGAGCGCGGCGTGGGGGTGGCGGCGCGCCCCGGCCCGCACCGCCAGGTCGTCGGTGGTTGCCGCCACCAGGTGCCCCGGCGGGCAGCCGCCCCCGCCGGGCTCGCGTCCCCGGTCCGCACGACACGGGCAGGACGGCAGACGGCCGACAGGCGGCGGCTAAAGTGGACGCCGCTGATCGGTTGACAATGGGGAGTGTGTGCCGGTGGAGCAGTCGCCTCGGGTCACGATCTCACGGGCAGCGCGGCGGTACCTCGTCGGCGTGGTCCCCCGGGCACTGACGATCGACCTGGCCCTCCAGTTCGGCTGACTGGTCAAGAAGGTCGCGGTCGCGACCATCGGAGTCCCCCCGGCCGGCGCCGCCTTCGATGTCGTCCGGGCCGGCGACGTCGACGTCTACTACCGCCAGGCGCTGGAGCTGAAGGGTGCGGCACCCGTCCTGACCCGGCTGGTGGCGCCCCGCCACCTCGACGTGGACGTCCGCCACGGAGCCTTCGTCGTCGAGGCCTCGTACGCCGCCACCTCGCACAGCTGACCGCCGGCACCCGGGCTCCGCCGGCTGATGCCCCCGCCGCCTCCGACGGTCGAAGAGACAGACGGGTCAGCGCGTCGGGTTACGACTCGGCCGGTGGGACGACGAGGACGGGCCGGTCGGCGTGCCGGACGAGCCGGTTGGTCACCGATCCCAGGACGAGGCGGACGAGGCACCGGTGGCCGTGGCGGCCGATGACGACAGGCTCACAGAGATCGGCTTGGATGATTGGGCCACATGGAGCGGTGGACGTCCCGTCCTTTTCCGGGTTTTCGTGGGTCGTGACCGTGGCAGCTGCCCACGGAGGTGAGGGGGTGTCCGAGGGCGAACGGGGTTGCAGCCCATGGGGTTCGTGGCGCCGGGCCCGGGCTCGGTCTGGACGAGGTAGGGGTGCGCCCCGGCCGGAACGGGCCCCCGAGCGAGAGGGTGAGGAGGACCCAGGCCAGGAACGCGGTGACGGCCACGGCGTGATGCCGTGGCCGTCACCGCCTCATCATCGCCATCACAGCTCGAGAGTCTCCCTCAAGTCCCAGTGGAACGGAGATCAACCCCCGGTGCCACGGGCGTCGTTATCGGGCCACCGCCTCGGGGGTCACGAAGACCATCGAGTGCGGCTTGTAGAACCCTCCGTTGTCGTGGTTGGGCCAGTCGGCCCGGTTGAAGTCGATGCCGAGCGAGCCGTTCCACTCGTCCCGGAAGGCGGTGTCGTAGGTGAGCTTTCCGGAGGCAGGATCGACGTTGGCCATGTAGCAGCGGTGGTTGCCGTCGTAGCCCGTCCGGGCGACAAAGTAGTCACACCACATCAGCCGGGTCGGCGCACCGGACGGGGTGTAGTTGAAGTTGTCGAGGGCGGCCCAGTGCGGGCCACCGGAGGTGTTGTCGTCGACGGTGATCACACCGGCCAGCGTCGGGCAGTCGGCCTCGTCGCCGTGGCCCTGACCCAGTTCCCGGCCGCTGTCGATGCTGCAGTCGACCTGACCGTCTTCGGCGCTCTTGACGAGCTTTTCGATGCTGATCACGTAGATCATCTTCGGGGTGCCGTTGTCGTAGGTGTTGGTCGAGCCGGGGTTACGGCCCCCGACCGCCCGGAACATGAACCGGTTGTCCCGGCTCACCTGGTGCCAGGCACCACCGGCGCAGGCTCCGGGCTCGGTGCCCTGGTTGCCCGAGCCGACGTTGGTCTGGTTCGGCACCTGGATCTCGGCCATGCCGTCGTCCCACACCTGCTTCCACTGGCTCGACGAGTCCGGCTGCACATTGGTGGCGTCGGGCAGGAAGAAGATGCCGCCGCCGCACATCGAGCCGGAGAAGAAGCCCTTCGCCGGGGCGTAGGTCTTGGCCCCTTCCATGATCCCGATGTTGTCGTGGGCCGGGTTCGGCGTGTTCTTGAAGCTCTTCGGCATGTGCCCGACGGAGATCAGCTTCGGGTGGACGGGGTCGGAGATATCCCAGACCCGCGACGTCGGCCGGAAGGCGCCCTGGTGGACGGTCTTCACCGGGTCCTCGACCAGTTCCCGGGCATCGGCGTAGTCGTTGGTGACCATGCGGCCGATGTCGGACCGGATCTGGATGCCGTGGGGATTGGCGCACGTGCCGACCGGGCGCGCTTCCGCCGCATCGCACGGTTCGGGAACGCCGCCTTCGTTGCCCGACACGATGCCGCCGATCCGCCCGGCGGGCGTCTCGGAGACCTGGACCATCCCCTTGCTGGGGTCCGGCTTGAAGACCACCACCGAACCGGGGGACCCACCGAAGTTGACCTCAGGCCCGCCCATGTAGGTGCCGATGGCCAGGTCCCCGGCGAAGTCGTAGGCGTCGGGGAGCGTCCCCTGCGGATTCTCATCGGGGCGGATGACGTTCTTCAGCGTGATGTTCGGGATGTCGCTGACGTCCCAGATCGTCGTCAGGTCGGTGAACAGGTGACCGGCCACGATCGGCTGACCCGGCTCCCACTCGTACTGCATGTGGTGCGGCTCACCTTCCACCCCGAACGGCGGCGGCACCTGGACGAAGTTCACCACCTTGCCGTAGTCCTTGTTCGGCGTGCCGTCCGCGTCGCTCTTGCGGACGTCGACTACCACCATGGCGTCAAGCCCGGCCAGCCACTGCTTGCTGCCGACGTTGATCAGGCCCGTCGGGCTGATCGACGCCTGGTTGACGAACCGCATCCAGTCGTTGCCGCTCATGTCGCCGACGTTGTTCTTGCCGGACCAGATGACGGCGTACTCCGGCTTGCTGTAGGGAGCCGGATCCGCCGCCGCCTTGAACTTGGTGATGGCCAGATTCCGGGCCTCCAGAGCACCGGGAATCAGGTTCTGGGTGACCTTGGGCACATCGTTCGTGTTGTTGATGGCTTCGACGCGTTCCCGCGAGAGCCGTAGCGCCGATTCCACGGAGTCCGGTCCTGAGTTACCACTGGACACACCGGGATAGATCCCCACGAGCGCCAGCGCGCCGAGGATGACGATCCCCTTCCTGGTCCCGCCTCTGAAGCTCCTCATGCATTCCCCCTGAGCTGCGTCGATTGCTGCTTTGGAAGCTCGCTATCTTCCTGCGAGAAGAGGGAACCCGTAAGGCGCCAAAGACGCCCGGGGGTCAAGCTTGTCCCCGCCACGCGATCCGGCTGCGCCCCATCTTTGCCCTATCGTCGAAACGGCAAAAGTCAGCCCAGCGCCCGAGGCCTGAAAGACATTCAAGCTTCTGCGCAACTGAGCAATGCTCAGGGACCGAACCGGTCGGCGTCCCCTCAAGTCCCCCCCTCGAGAAGCCCAATGGCTCCAAAAGCATACGTTTAGCCACGACTTCGAAGAGTGTCAAGGGTCGATGATATTCGCATGTCTTCAAACGAAATTCCGGTCTCCGTTGCGGACAACCCGAAAGTAACCCCAAGAAAAACCAATCGAATGGTCGGAGATAATTCTCCGACTACTACCAGGAGAATAGGGTGTGGAAACCCGAGTGTACAGCGGACGCGATAAAAGCACCTGGATGATCGCCTGAAGGGTTGGCGCGACCCAAGAAGTCGTCACGGCATTTTCCCGGTTCTCGGGACGTGAGCACCGTGCGATTTCTCGAGTTCGGTCTCCTTGTCGGCTCCACCTCCGGGCTGGCGGACGAACCGGGGTTGCGTTCCCATGTGAATCGACGTCCGGGGTGGCCCGAGATGGACAGGAAATTCTGCGCCGGGCTGTCGAGCTGGAATGGCAGCGGATCTTCGGGTCAGCCCTCCCCGTCGTCGCCAAACCGTCCTGGCCGGGTCAGACACCCGGTGCACTACTACCGCTCCCCACCCGGGTGAAGTTGGGTCAGAATGCTGAGGAGAGGTTGTGTCAGTCGGCGTTGAAGCGCGCCACGGCGAAATCGGCCTCGCTCTGGCCGACCGCCACGATCTTCCCGTCCGGCTGGAGGGCGATGGCGCGGACCCGGTCCTCGCGGCCCTGAAAGTCGAAGCTGGCCACACCGGCCCGCCCGAACGTCGGGTCGAGGAACCCGCGGGCGTCGTAGCGGAAGACGGCGAAGTCGGCGTTGTGGGCCACCGCGGTCTGCCCGCCGGCCACGATCCTGCCGTCCGGCTGGAGGGCGAGGCTGGCGATGCGCTCCGAGTAGGTGCCGAGGTCGTGCACGGAGAAGCCCTTGCCGGTGTTGCCGAACCCGCCAGACAGCGTGCCGTCGGTGCGCAGCCGGGCGAGGAAGAGGTCGCTCCGCCGCTCCCCGTTCACGTAGCCGCCGGCCAACAGGCTCCCGTCGCCTGCGAGCGCCAGTGCCAGGATCCGCTCGTCAAGACTCCCACCGTCGAAGACGACCTTGCCGCCCTCCCCGAAACCCGGATCGAGCAGCCCGTTCGGCCAGTAGCGAGCCAGGGCCAGCTGGTCGGCACCGAACAGCACGCGGCCGCCACCGCCCGCGTTGGTATAGCCCCCGAGGACGATCTTGCCGTCGCGTTGCACGACCACGGCGTAGGGCTCGTCATAGGAGGAGTCCCTGAAGTCGGTCGTCATCACGCCACCGATCCCGAACGTGAGGTCGTTCCGCCCGTCGGAGTGGTAGCGGGCGACCATGAAGTCGCCGTTGGGATTGAGCGTGGCCACATCCTCGTAGGTGACGCCGGCGACGACGATCCGGCCGTCGGGCTGAATGGCCATGCCCCGGATGATGTCGGCCGTCAGCGAACGGGGCGTCTCGGTGACCAGCCCGCCCTTGCCGAACGTCGGGTCGAGCCTGCCGTCGGAGTTGTAGCGGGCCAGGGCGAAGTCCTTGCTGCCGCTGGCGTCGCTCACACCGGCCACGAGGATCTTGCCGTTGGGCAAAAGCGCCAGCGCGTAGGCCCAGTCGTAGGACCGGTCGAAGTCGGTCAGAACCACCCCCGCCGTCACCGAACGTCGGGTCGAGGTCTTTCGTCGACGTGTAGCGGGCCAGGGCGAAGTCGTAGGCGCCGTAGGGGTTGACGTGTGACCACAGCAGGGGGCTAAGGCTAAGGCCCCGGCCTTCGGCGGCCTCGTCTTCCGCTCCCGCCGGCGACGCCACGCTGAAGCCCGGTTCGATTCGGAGAGGTTTGGACACCATCAGGTCATCCGACTGCTCGACGGCCCCCATCGAGATCACCCCGGGACGGATCTTCGTCATCGGTCCGCCCCGCTCCGGCACCACCTGGGTCGAGCAGGTCCTCGGCCGGGCCGCCTCGGCCCGGGTCGTGCATGAACCGGACAACGAGACGTGCAACCCCTTCGCCCTCCGGGCCAAGACGTCGCTCGGGCGCTTCCCCGTCCTCGCCCCCCCACGACACCGCCCCCGTCGCCTACCACGACCTGTGGATCCGGGCCTTCGAAGGCATCGGCCGCGCCGTCACCGCCCGCTGGCTCACCGCCAAGGCCCTGCTCCGCACCGCCGACGGCGATCTCGACGCCGCCTTCGACCAGGGCCGGCAGCACCTCTCGGCCTGGCTCCGGCTGGTCAGCGCCCTGGCCTCCCGCCCGCCGGCACCGCTGCCGGAACGGCCCGGCGATCCGCCCGTCGTGGTCAAGTCAGTGCACGCCAGCCTGGCGGCGGAATGGATCGTCCGCCGCTGGCGGCCGAAGGTCGTGGTCGTGCTGCGCAATCCCCTCAACGTGATCGGCAGTCACGTGGCTCTCGGGTGGGGCCCGTCGGGCCTTGACTACCCGTTCCTCCACCGGGGCCTGGCCCGGCTCGCCTGGGTCCCGGCGGTGCAGCCCGGCGCCACCACGCTGCACCGGCTCGCCTGGCAGATCGGGGTGTTCTTCGGCGCCCTCGAGACGGCCGTCCAGCGCAACCCGGACTGGCTCGTCGTGTCGCACGAGGCGCTGTGCGCCGACCCGGAGGGCGGCTTCAAGTCGCTCTGCGCCGCCCTGGGGGTGCCGTGGACGGACGAGGCCGCCCGCTTCCTAGCGGCCTCCGATCGCCCCGGGAAGGGTCTCGAAACCCGGCGGGTGACCGCCGAGCAGCCGACCAACTGGACCCGGCACCTCACCCCCGCTGAGGTGGAGGAAGTGCTCGGAGTGCTCTCGGCCTTCCCCGACCGGCTCCACGACTTCGTTTCAGTTTCCTGACGAGGCGAGGCGCTCGTTCCCTGACGGGCCCAGGCGTTCGATCGCCTGGGCCATCCGCTCCAGGCGTTGGTGAGACTCATCAGCCAGGGGATGGCCAACCTGGCATTGCCCGGCTGGGCGGGGGGCTTCCCCGCCGGGGGTCGTTCTCCCGCTCCGCGCTCGTCCGGGCCGTCGGCGCCCGTACCCGCCTGGCCGGCGGCATCCCCGGTCTGGTGGTCTTGGCCCTCCTGCCCTTCGCCGCCGTCCTGGGGCATCTCCCCGAGGCGGTGCTGGGGGCCAAGCATCATCGTGGCCGTCGTGGTCGACATCACCGGCGCCATGGCGCTCCGTGCGCGTTTGGTCGACGCGGCGGCGGCCGGGCTCGGCGCCGAGGTCGCCGACGTTCCGCCCCAGGCCGAGAAGATCATCCGCCGAGTGGTTCTCAGTGAGGAGGTGCCCGCCGGTGCGCCATCAGTAGGTGGCGTGGGCGGTGAGGGCCCGGCCCAGCCGGCCGATCACGAGCCGGCGGGGCCGGGGGCGGTGCACGGTCTCAGGACTTCGGCTCGAACGTCCCCTCGAAGTGCCAGACGCCGGTGAAGTTGTTGAACGCGCCGCCCACGATCTGGCTCGTCCACTCGAGGGAGAACTTCTTCGTCGCGGCGTCGTAGGTTCCCGTCGGGCCCGAGGTCAGGCCGGGATTTGACCCGTCGGGCTTGGGGGAGCCCTGGTTGAAGTGCTGGTTGTTCCAGGAGGCGGCGAAGGCCGACAGGTTCCCGGACAGCTTCCCGTCCTTGACGTCGATGGCCGGCA
>JBFLYK010000064.1:0-11881 GCA_040756995.1 Actinomycetota bacterium
CGTCCGGCGGGGCGACCGCCGCCGGAGGCTCGGGGGGCAGCGGCGCGGCGACGGCCGGCAAGGCCGGAACTCCGCTGCCCGGCACGCCGGGTGCGCCGGTCACACCGGCTCCCGGCGCCGGCGGGCCGAAGTCCGAGATCCTGCTCGGTTCCTTCGGGGCCGAGTCCGGCGTGCTGGGGGCCGTGTCCGGGCCGGCACCGCCGGCGCTGCGGGCGTGGTCCGCCTACATCAATGCCAAGGGCGGGATCAACGGGCACCCCGTCCGGCTGATCCTCGGCGACGACAACGCCGACCCGTCCCGCACGTTGGCCATCGTCCGCCAGATGGTCGAGCGCGACAGGGTGATCGCCTTCCTCAACGACTACTCCTTCACGCTGTCGGCCGTCACCAAGTACCTGGAGGAGAAGCAGATCCCGGTCGTCGGCAGCATCGGCGGCGACGTCGCCGGCGACCACTCGCCGATGGTGTTCCACCCCCTGGTGGGGCCGGACAAGGGCCAGGCCTGGGGCTTCCTCCTGACCGTCGCCGCCCAGACCGACAAGAAGAAGCTCGGCATCATCTACTGCCGGGAGGCCGCGACCTGCGCGGTGCAGGTCAACAGCTTCAAGAAGCTCCTGCCCTGGAACGGCATGCAGAGCGTCTACGAGGCCCAGGTGTCGCTGGCCCAGCCCGACTACACCGCCGAGATGCTCCAGGCCCAGCGGGCCGGTGCCGAGGTCATCCTCTCGCTCGTCGACTCGGCCAGCGTCACCCGGCTGGCCCAGTCCGCCCACCGCCAGGGCTACAACCCGATCTTCGCCGGCACCTACAACCTCAACCAGGACCTGATCTACGCCGGCGGCAAGGACGTCGAGGGCCTGCTGCTGACGTCCCGGACCCCGCCGTGGGACTCGTCGCCGAAGATGCAGTTCTACCGGGACGCCATGGACCGTTATCAGCCCAAGGCCTACCGCGGTGACCTCGGCGGCGGCGTGTTCGTGGTCGGCAAGCTGCTGGAAGAGAAGATCGGGCCGTTCATCGGCGAACCCCCGACCACCGCCCAGATCCTCGAAGGGCTCTACGCCTTGAGCAACGAGAAGCTCGGCGGGCTTCTGCCTGGCGTCGGCTTCGTCCATGGAGAACACTTCGGGACCAATCAGTGCGTGGTACCGGTGAAACTCACAGGGGGAAAGTTCGTGGCTCATGACGCGGCAGAGTCGTTCGTGTGCGCTCCCGGCTGGAAGCCGGCGAAGTGAACCCGGCGGGGATGACCGAGGTCAGTCCCGACCCGGGGGCCTATGACGGCACCGGGTTGCGGGCCGAGGGAATCGTGGTGCGCTTCGGTGGTCTGGTCGCCCTGGGTGGGGTGACCGTGGAAGCGCCCCGGGGTCGGATCACGGGGTTGATCGGGCCCAATGGGGCCGGTAAGACCACGATGTTCAACGTGTGCTGTGGCTTTCAGAAGGCCGACGAGGGCACGGTGACGCTGGACGGGAAGGACATCTCGCATGAGAGCCCGGCCCGGCGGGCCCGCCTCGGTTTGGGCCGGACGTTTCAGCGGATGGAGCTGTTCGGGTCGCTGACGGTGCGGGAGAACGTGGAGCTGGCCGCCGAAGCGGCCCACGTGGGGGACGATCCGCTGACCCAGCTCGGGATCGTCGGCGGGCGGGGGAAGGTCCGCAAGCAGGTCAAGGCCATCGCTGACGAGCTCATCGCCGAAACGGGCCTGGGCCCGATTCACGACCGGCTGGCGTCGGAGATCTCGGCCGGTCAGGGCCGTCTCGTGGAGCTGGCCCGGGCTCTGGCCCGGGGACCGAACCTGCTCCTCCTGGATGAGCCGTCGTCGGGGCTCGACGCCGCCGAGAGCGCCGAGTTCGCCCAGCTGCTCGTCCGGCTGGTGGAGGACCGGGACCTCGGCATCCTGATGGTCGAGCACGACATGAGCCTGGTGCTCACGATCTGCCAGTGGATTCACGTCCTCGACTTCGGCAAGCCCCTCATGAACGGCACGCCCGAGCAGGTCCGCAACAGCGAGGAGGTGCGGGCCGCCTACCTCGGCCAAGAGGGCGCCGCCTAGCCAGATTCAGCCTCGTGCGGTCCGCGGCGGCAGCGGGCAGGTTCCCGCCCACCCGCTGTCAGGCAGGCAGCGCTGCTACGGCGACGACCGGGGAGGGTGGGGGAGTGGCGCCGAGGGAGCCGCTGAAGGGCAGGGACGAGAAGTTGAAGATGCCGCCGTCGGCTCCGACCATGAGGTAGCCGTCGCCGTAGCGGACCATGCCGGCGACGGGCTTGTTGAGTTTGGTGCCGCCCATCGAGCCGCGGAACGGGGCGTCGAAGGCGAAGATGCCGCCGTCGCTGGCGACGAGCCAGTAACCCTGGCCGTCGGCGTCGGGGACGAGCGACTGGACGGGGGCGTTGAGTTTGGTGCCGCCCATGGAACCGGCGAAGGCGGCGTCGCCGAAGGCGAAGATGCCGCCGTCGGAGGCGACCATGTAGTAGCCCCGGCCGGTCGGGGTGGCGACCGAGCCGAGCACCGGCCCGTTGAGTTTCACGGCCGACACGTCGCCGAGGAAGCCGGCGTCGCCGAAGGCGATGGCCCGGCCCCGGTTGGTGAAGACCCAGTAGCCCTTGCCCGAAGGAGTGGCGGAGAGGCTGGCCGGCCGCTCGTCCGGGGCGAGGCGGCTGAGATCGGCATTGCCGAGGCTGATGGCGTCGCCGAATTCCAGCACCATGCCGTCGCGGTTGAGGATCCAGTAGCCCTTGCCGGTGGGCGTGGGTTCGAGGTCGACGGCACCGGCGACGCCGTGGCCGAGCAGCGGCGCGGCGCCGAAGCCATAGACGGTGCCGTCGCGGTCGATCATCCAGTAGCCGGACGGAGCGGGGTCCTTCTTGGCCGGCCCGACGGGAGGATCGCCGTTGCCGCCCCCGGGAGGAGGCGCCGGCGGGGAGGGCAGACCCGGCGGGTCGATCGTGGCCGGGAGTTGCCCGACGACGAAGCGGAAGCAGCAGTCGGCGGACGGCATCAGCGCGTTGAAGCGGTCGCGCACGTTCCTGACGCTGACGCTGTAGACCCGACCCGGGACGAGGGGCTCCTCGGGATGCAGAACCACCGAGTTGTTGGGGACGTCGTAGGTTGCGGTGGCGGGAACGGGCCGGCCGGTGCGCCCGTCGGTCAGCGTCGCCTCCAGCGGCTCCGACGGCGTGTCGGTGACGGGTCGGGCGAGCCGCAGGGTCGGCTGCACGGTTGGATCGGCGCCGGACGACCCGTCCGCCGGGACCGTGTCGCGCACCCAGTGCTGGAATCCGGCGGACGGGACCGGGTTCGACTGGTACAGCCAGATTGGACCCGGATCTCCGGTGGTGGCCGCGACGTCGAGGGTGGCATCGCCGTTGAGGTCGGCGAAGGCCAGCCCCTTCGGCCCGAGGACGCCCGGGCTTTGGGTGCCGACCGTGTACTCCCGGACAGTGGCGGACCAGCCTTCGTCGTAGCGGGGCCACAGCACCCGCAGGCGGCGCGATCCGGCCGAGCCGGCGACCAGTTCGTGGCGGCCGTCGTCGTCGAAGTCGGCGGTCTCGAGGGCCTCGGCCGGCACGCTTTCGGTTGTCAGTGGACCGTCGGCGGCGAGTCCGGCGGCGGAACCGGTGAAGAGCTGGATCGGCTGGTCGTCGCAGGCGGTGAAGGCTTCCGGGTAGCGGTCGCCGGTCGTGTCGCCCACGGCCAGGACGCATTGCTCCCGTGCGGCCGATGAGGCCACGGCGGTGTCGGTGCGCCCGAAGCCGGCTCCGGAGGAGCGGAACAGCGCCAGGGTGGTGCAGGCGTCGGGGCAGACGAGAGCGACGATGTCCGCTCGCCCGTCCGCATCCATGTCGTCGACCTCCACCTCGGCGACCGGGGCGAAGGCGAGGTTGACGACGGCGTAGCCGCCGCCGTCCCGGCGGAGCATGTGGAGGCCACCGGGCCCGGCGGTGACGAGGTCGACGTCGCCATCGGCGTCGACGTCCCCCGCTTCGACCTGGGCCGGGTCGGCGACGGGCACGAGGCCGGCGGGGCCGCCGAGGCCGTCGGGGCCCTGCAGATGGAGTTCCACGCCGGCGGCGGTGGCCACCGCGCCGTCGAGGTCGCCGTCGCCGTCGAGGTCGGCCACGGTGAGACCCATCTCTCCATCTGTCGCCGGGGCGTCGGAGGGGATGCGGAGCGGTGGCCGGAACGACGAGCCGGTGTTGGACAGCAGAAAGAGACCGTGCTCGGTCGCGGCGCCGCCTCCGGCGGCGGTGCTGACGAGGAGGTCGGGCCGGCCGTCACCGGTCAGATCACCGGCGGCGATGGACGCCGCCGGCGAACCGAGGGGAGTGTCGCTGACCTGCCCGGGACGGTAGAGGATGAGCCGGCCGGGGCTCTGGCCGTGATGAACGTCGATCTGGTAGCCGCCCGGGGCCTCGGCCGGATTCCTGGCCCGGACCCGGAGGAAGTACCGGCCGGGGGCAAGCCGCTTTTCGTCCGGCTTCCCCAGCTGTCGAAGCTCATTGTTGAACAGCTCGGTGGAGAGAATGCTCGGAGTGGTGCCGCTCGCCAGGGAGAACCAGAACCTGAACCACCGGGGTTCGGCGACATCGAACGTGAACCAGTCCGTGTCGCCCTCGAACGAGAGGCTGCCGGTCGTGACCGCACCGTTGGTCACCGCCAGCGGGAGGGCCTGGGCGGGTGTGCTGTCGAGCGGCGCGGCGGCGAGCCCGTCGCCCCGCGCCCGCCGATAGCCGAGGGACCCGACGGCGTCGACCACGCCGGCTCCGTAATAGTCGTCGAACCCGAGGGGACCGGCGTCGCGGGCACCGTCGCGCAGCCGGTCGGCGATGGCGGCGGCGGACTCGGTGGGGAAGGCCCCCCGGAGCAGGAGGGCGATCCCGGCCACGATCGGCGCCGAGTACGACGTGCCTTCCTTCAGGTGATAGCGGCGGTCGGTGGAACTGACGAGGATGTCGACGCCGGGCGCGGCCACGTCCACCGACGGGCCGTAGTTGGAGAACCCGGCCCGGCGACCCTCCCGGTCGACGGCGGCGACGCTCACGACACCGTCGAAGGCGGCCGGGTAGCTGGCGAAGCCGTGGCCCTGGTTGCCGGCGGCCGCCACCACCAGGACGTCACGCTCCTGGGCGTACTCGACCGCCGCCTTCAGCACACCGGTCGAGACCGGGCCGCCCATGGAGATGTTGATGACGTCGGCGCCGTGGTCGGCAGCCCAGGTGATGCCGGCGGCGATCAGGGAGTCGGTGCTCATGCCGTCGGCGCCCGACACCTTGACCGGCATGATCCGGCCCTGGGGCGTCACGCCGGCCATGCGGTCGCCGTCGACCGCGGCGGCGGCCACGGTGGCGACCTCGGTGCCGTGACCGAACTGGTCGGAGGGCTCGTTGTCGCCGTTCTTCACGTCCCGGCCGGGGAGGAGGCGCCCGACGAGATCGGGGTGGCCCAGGTCCACCCCGGAGTCGACGATGGCCAGGACCTGATCGTCGCCGCCCGGAGCCAGGTCCCAGGCCAGCGGCAACCGCATCGTCTCGAAGTACGACGCCTGACTCGTGGCGTACATCGGATCCGTCGGTGTGGCCGCCGACGCCCGGACGTAGTTCGGCTCGACACCGGCCACCCGGGAGTCCTGTTGGAGCTCACGCAGGGCGGTGGCGGCGGCGCCCGGTTTCGTGGACAGCACGAAGTAACCGGTGCCGCCGATCTCTTCGATGTCGCCGGTGCCATGCTCGAGCGCCACCTGCCGCCGCTCGGCTCCGTCGATGCCGGCCACGAAGCGGACGACCACGGTCGAGTCGTCCACCAGCGGCGTTGTCGATGCTCCGGCCGGTGCTGCGGCCGGGGACCGGGTTGTGGTCTCGCCGCCGTCTCCCGAGGCGGGAACCACCGAAGCGCAAGACAGCAGAGCGACGAGCCCGGCCGTCACAGCCCGAGATCGCAACCCGCGGCGGATTCGATGGTTAGGCACGAAACGGGACCTCGGACGATGGGGGCGCCACCTGTGCTTCGGGGGGTGCCGGCGGTCGTCACCGGTCCGGGGAGAACCGTCACGCGACCGACACGAACCCGACGGTCCGCCGACGCCATACGATTCGCCGTCTCTGCGGTCGCATCCCGCCGAGATGCGCGCACCGCCCTCCCCGGGCGATCCGGACGGAGTGGGACAGACCCACCGCCGGGCTCCTTGCCCCCGGGCGTCGCGGCGTGCTCATCAGGGTGGGTTTGGGAGGCGGTCACAGACCGTTCAACCGGGGGAAATCCGGCGCCGGTAGGTTCGTTGTCGTAGGGGGGTGACCGAACTCCGGAGGAGTGCGATGCGCCACCGCTGGGCCTACCCCTACGTCTCCCATCTCCTGCTTCTTCCGCCCGAGGACGCCGAGGTCCACTTCGACCTGGCCTGCCTCCGTCTCGTCGCCGACGGTCGGCGCAGCCCGACCACCGGAAGGCCGGTGGTGGCAGTGCCTGCGGGCCGGCTCGAGCTCGGCCGTCCCATCCGGCCGGTCGACGAACCCCGGGCCTACCGCCCGGCCCGGACCCTGCCGGGAACGCTGCAGCCCGGTCGACGGAGCCCCTGGGCCATCGACGTGGATGTCGAGCTACTGCCCTGGTCGGCCACCCGAACCGAACTGGCCCTGATCGCCGGCCCCACCCGCTGGCCAGGATTCGTCAGCGAACGGCGCTACCTGCGCCTCGCCCACGACATCCTCGACGTCCTCGTTGACGCCCTCCACACCGAGCGGAGCCGGCCACCGCAGCTGTTCGACGTCGACGCGCTTGCGTTCCAACAGAGGGACTGCGACCGGGCTCGCTCCGTCGGATAGCCCGGCCCGAAGCCGCCCGGCAGGAATACTGCCGTGGCGGGGGCTGGGACGGTGGGTCAGATGGTGCCGGGGGCGGGACGGCGAGCGGCGTTGCGGCGGAGCAGGCGCTGCACGAGCCGGGCCAGCGTCCCGCGGGTCCCGGGGCCGGCGGGCCCGTCAACCGTCCCGGCGGCGCCGGTGTAGGGCTGGGCGCCGGTCGGAGTGAGGCGGGACATGGCGCGGAGCTCCTCGGGGGCGTAGATACGGTTGAAGGGCAGCATCGTCGCTCCTGGGGGGCTCGGGCCCGGCGCTCGGCACGTCCGCCAGTAGCGGACTGCTGCTTATAACGGCGTCCAGCGGCGAGCCCTTGAGCGGTCGGCCGGCCGGCCGTCGTAGCCGGGGTCGAAGACGAGGGACTGGAGCGTCGCGTGGCGCAGCTGGCTACCGGCGAGAAAGCGGACGTCGGCCATGATTCCCGGCTTGAAGAACACCGCCCCGGGCGGCGCCGGGCCGCCGAAAGGTGTGAGGTCGGTCGGTCGGGCCCGGGCGATGAGCTCTTCGAACCGTTCCCGGGTGAAGCCCCACTCCAACCGCCCGGCGTAGCCGGCCGGCGCCCCAGCACGCCGCCAGCCGAGCAAGAGAGCGGCGCGGCCCTCGGGGGTTGGCGCGACGCCGAGCACGTCGAAGTGCGCCCGCGTGAAGTGCTTCGTCTTCACCCACGCGGTCGTGCGAACGCCGGGCCGGTAGGGCGCATCGAGGCGCTTGGCCACCACGCCTTCGATGCCCTGGGCCCGGGTCGCCTCGAAGAGTGTGATGCCCTCGCCGAGGTAGGCCGGCGTGGTGCACCACGCCGGGCCGTCGAGTCCGAGTTCGACGAGCAGTGCCCGTCTGACGTCCCACCGCTGGGCGATGACCTCTTCACCGGCGAGGGTCAGGACGTCGAAGGCGACGAACACCAGCCGGCCGGGTGATGGCTGGCCGAAGCCGCGGCGGCGCATCCCCTCGAAGTCGACGCGGCCCTCGGAGTCGAAGAGGACGAGTTCGCCGTCGATGGTGGTGCCGGCCGGCACCGCGTCCATCAGTGGCGCCAGCTCGGGGAGGCGGCCGGCCAGGTCGGTGCCGCGCCGGGACATGATCCGGAGACGACGGCCGTCGCGGCCGACGATGGCCCGGAAGCCGTCCCATTTCGGCTCGAAGGCCCAGTGTTCCTCATCGGTCGGGAGCGGCCCGGAGGTGGCGAGCATGGGGTCGACGATCATCCGGGAGACCAGACGTCGGACCGCCCCCAAATGTCCGGGCCGGCCAGGTGAAGGACTTTTAATCCCTCGCTCAACTGCGCTTCATGTGGCGGGGAATTCAAGACTCAAGCGGGTCAAAGCGGACCCCGAGCCTGGAGGACCGTGAAAGGGATGCCCGGAACAATCCTCGCCCGTCGGTTTCTGCGCATCGGCTGACGGGTGAGGCTCATCCCCGCCCTCCCCCCGGGGATGAGCGCCCGCTGCCGCCGACCGAGCGGCAGCGCAGGCTGAAGGGAGCGAGCAGCCTGAAGGGCTGGGTGGGGCTGGCACCCCCCACCCGGCCCTTGGCGCGCGACCGGGCGGTGGTCCGTAGCATGGCGGCCGTGACCCCCCGCAACCGTTCCAAGTTCATCGATCCGCCCATCGCCGAGTACGCCCTCGACCACTCGAGCGGCCCCGATGCCGTGCAGCTCGAACTGCAGCGCGTCACCGCCGAGCGCACCGGCCAGGCGGCCGGCATGCAGGTCGGCGACGACCAGGCCGTCCTGCTCGAGATCCTGGCCCGGGCCATCGGGGCCCGCCGGGCGGTCGAGATCGGCACGTTCACCGGCTACTCCGCCCTGGCGCTGGCCCGGGGCATGGGCCCCGCCGGTCGACTGCTGTGCCTCGACATCAGCGAGGAGTGGACGAGCATCGCCCGCGACGCCTGGGAGAAGGCCGGCGTCGCCGACCGCATCGAGCTCCGGATCGGCCCGGCGCTCGACACCCTGCGGGAACTGCCGCCGGTGCTGTTCGACCTCGCCTTCGTCGACGCCGACAAGACCAGCTACGGCGCCTACTACGACGAGCTGGTGCCGAGAATCCGCCCCGGCGGCCTGCTGCTCGTCGACAACACGCTCTGGAGCGGCGCCGTCCTCGACGAGAAGGACGACAGCGACGACACGAAGGCCATCCGGGCCCTCAACGACCGGATCGTCGCCGATGAGCGGGTGCGTGTCGTGCTCCTGCCCATCGGCGACGGTGTGACGGTCGTCCAGCGAGTCGGTGACTGACCGACGCCGGTCAGGCGGCGGCCACGGCGGCGATCGGGTGGGCCGGCGGGTTGGCCCCGAGGCTGCCGTGGAACGGCTGGTCGGAGAAGTTGAAGATCCCGCCGTCGGTGGCGACCATCAGGTAGCCACTCCCGTTGGGGACCATGCCCGTCACCGGGGCGTTCATCCTCTGGCCGCCCATCGAACCCCGGAACCCGGCGGCGAAGGCGAAGACACCGCCGTCCGAGGCCACGAGCCAGTAGCCGCTCCCGTCGGGATCGGGCACGAGGCTCTGCACCGGGGCGTTCAGCCGGGTACCGCCCATGGAGCCGTGGAAAGCGGCGTCGCCGAAGGCGAAGATGCCGCCGTCGGACGCCACCATGTAATAGCCCTTGCCGGTCGGAGTGGCGATGGAGTCCAGGATCGGTCCGTTCAACCGGGTACCGCTCATGTCGCCCTGGAAGGCGGCGTCGCCCCGGGCGATGACCCGTCCCCGGTCGGTGAAGATCCAGTAGCCGTTTCCGCTGGGGGTGCGGGAAAGGCTCACGGCCCGTTCCCCGGCGGTCAGCCCGGTGGCATTGCCGTGGTGGCGGGCGTCGCCCCGGGCGGCGATCATTCCGGCAGAACTGAGAACCCAGTACCCGTTGCCCAACGGGACCGGTTCGAGGTCGACGGCCTCGGCGGACGTGATCTTCACGTCGCCGTGGTGGCGGGCGTCACCGAAGGAATACACCGTCCCGTCGGTGCCGAGCATCCAGTACCCGGACCTCGCCCGGATGACCGGGCCGGTCTCGCCCACCGCGACTGCCGGGATCGTGGTCGTGGTGGTGGGCGCCGCCGTCGTGGTCGTCGTTCCCGACCCGCCCGGCCTCGTGGTGGTCGTCGTCGAGCTCGTTGACGTCGAACTCGAGGTCGTGGTCGTCGTCGTAGTGCTCGAGGTCGTGGTGGTCGGCGGCGGCGGCGGGTTGGACGAGGACTCCTGCACGCAGGGGAGGGCGCCGGCCGCGCCCGAACACTGCCGGTAGACGGCCAGGCGGGCCGAGAGGGCGGTGGTGTCAGGGTCGTTGCCGGATTTACCGTCCTTCAGCAGGTTCACCAGCTGATGTGGGTCGTTGTAGAGGTCGTAGTACTCCCGGAACACGACCGTGCCGTCACGTTCGTACTCGACGTACTGGAACCACTCCGTCCGGATCGAGGACCAGTTCGGAATGGAGCGGTGTTCGTCTTCGAAGAACTCCAGGTAGGCCTCCGGCCGCGTCTCCTCGGCCAGACCGGTGGCGCTGAGGAACGGGATCCCGTCGAGCGGGTACTTCAGCTCGGGCGTCACCCGGGCCGCGGCCAGGAGCGAGGGGGTGATGTCGACGTTGCCCACGAGACGACGGTCGACGCGCCCCGCCGGCACATGGCCCGGCCAGCGCACCATGAACGGAACATTGATCGAGTTGTTGTACGGGTGGTACTTGGACGTGAGCCCGTGCTCGCCCCACTGGTAGCCGTTGTCGGAGGTGAAGACCGACACGGTGTTCGACCCTTCGCCGAGTTCATCGAGGCGGTCCATCACGGCGCCCACCATGTCGTCGACCGACTTCAGCGTCCGCAGCTGGTTGGTGCGGATGTCGAGGCTCTCCTCGTAGGTCCAGTCCGAACCGCGCACCCACGACGGCTTATCGGAGCGGTCCGTCTCGAACACGGAGGGGTTCCCGGCCCACTGGCCGATGTCGGCCGTGGCGTACTGGGCCTCCGGCTCCCAGGGCGAGTGCGGCGCCTGGGTGGCGATGTAGAGGACGAAGGGACGGTCGTCGTCCTGCTCGAAGTTGTCGAGGATCCGCAGGGCCTGGCGCCTCGCCTCATGGGTGGTGTAGTCGGCCCGCAGGCTGCCCTCGTCGGTGCCCCACGGCACGTTCAGGTAGCCGCCGGCGCTCAGGGCCCAGTAGTCGGTGTGGGGAGGCTGGTCGCCGTTGTTCCACCCGATGAGGAACTTCCCGACGAGTCCGGTCTGATAGCCGGCGCCCTTGAGGTAGGCCTGGAACGTGGCGTCGTAGTCCAGGTTCGTGGTCGTCTGGTTGTTCAGATTGCCGTGATTGTGCGTGTACCGGCCGGAGAACGTCGTCGACCGGGACGGGCAGCACAGCGGGGTGTTGGCGAACCCGTTGGGAAAGACCGTGCCCTCGGCGCCGAAGTAGCGCATGGTCTGGGGCATCACATCCAGCGTGTCGGCGTAGCGCTGGTCATCGGTCATGAACACGATGAGGTTCGGCCGGGGCCCGTCGGGCTCAGTGCTGGCTTGCGTGGCGGCCGGTGCCACCGCCAGACCGGCGGTCACGAACAGGGCGAGCAACGGCGCGAGACGCGCTCGGACGCGAACGGTGAGCGGCACGGTTTCTCTTTTCGGGGGAGGGGACGTCGGAATTCAGAGCCGGTTAAGGCCCACGACCCGTTGAGTTCAAGGTCGGCGGACGGGCCCCCTTCTGCCAGTTCCTTCCTTCGTCCCATCTGTGTGCGGCTCGGCCCCCGTGCGCCCCCCGGGTGGTTCGTGACGATGCGCAGGGATCGCCGAAGGGCGCTGCGAACATCTCGGAACCCCCCTGTCCGGTCCCCCTGCCTCCGGAGTCCCGCGCATGCCGTCGTCCGTCTCGTCCCGCCCGACCCCTGGGGGTCGGCCTCGTTGGCAACTCCTCCTGCTCGCCGTGCTGGCCACGGTGCTCAGCTCGATGGTGCCGGTCCGGCCGGCTCCGGCCGTGGCCTCCGCCCCGGTCGTCCCCTCGCCCGCCGGATACTGGGCTGTCGCCAGCGATGGAGGCATCTTCGCCT
>JBFLYK010000064.1:11981-36528 GCA_040756995.1 Actinomycetota bacterium
TCGGTGATGCGGGGTTCTTCGGCTCGACCGGGGCGGTCAGTTTGAACAAGCCGATCGTCGGGATGGCGGCGACGCCGTCCGGCAAGGGCTATTGGTTGACGGCCAGCGACGGTGGGATTTTCGCCTTCGGTGATGCGGGGTTCTTCGGCTCGACCGGGGCGGTCAGTTTGAACAAGCCGATCGTCGGGATGGCGGCGACGCCGTCCGGCAAGGGCTATTGGTTGACGGCCAGCGACGGTGGGATTTTCGCCTTTGGTGATGCGGGGTTCTTCGGCTCGACGGGCGCCGTGCGGCTCAACAAGCCGATCGTCGGCATGGCCGCCACCCCGACCGGCAACGGTTACTGGCTGACCGCCAACGACGGCGGCATCTTCGCCTTCGGCGACGCCGCCTTCCACGGCGCTGCCGCCAGCCGTGCGACGGAGAAGGCGGCCCCGGCCGTGGTCGGACTTCTGTCCACCCCGACCGGCGCCGGCTACTGGCAGGTCGCGGCCGGCGGTGAGGTGTTCGCCTTCGGCGATGCCGCCGATCTCGGCGGCCTGTCGGCGCTCAACCGGCCGCTGGTGGCCATGGCCGCCCTTCCCGCCCCGGTTCCCGACCCCGACGGTCCGTCGATCATCGGGGCCGGCCCGGATGACGACCCCGCCCCGAACACCGGCGGCGGCGACCCCGGTCCGACGACGACCACGACGGTGCCTCCCCTGGTCGAACTGCCGCCCGGCTTCTTCTCCGGCGCCTTCGAGCCGTCGTGGGGCACCAGCCCCTCCGAGGATCCGACCGAGGTGGGACGCAACAAGGCCGGACGCGTGCTGGCCCTGGCCGAGGCCGGCGATGTCGTCTTCGTGGCCGGAGAGTTCGCCGGCGTGACGCCCCCCGGGGTCAGCATGAGAGCGGCCAGCAACGACCCGACCACCATTGTCCGCCGGCCGTACCTCGTGGCGCTCAACCGCCGGACCGGCGCCCTGCTCGACTGGGACGCCCAACCGAACGAAGCAGTGCTGGCACTGGCCGTGTCGCCTGACGGTCGCCGGCTGTACGTCGGGGGCCGGTTCCGCCGCATCGGCGGCGGCCCCGCCGGCCGGATCGCCGCCCTCGATGTCACGACCGGCCGCATCGACCCCACCTTCCAGCCGCCGCTGGCCAACTCGGGGGTCAGAGCCATGACCCTCGTCGGCGACACGCTCTACATCGGCGGCAACTTCACCCAACTGGGAGACACCGCCCGCCCCGGCGTCGCCGCCCTCGACGCCGCCACCGGAGCGCTGCGCCACGACTTCGTGCCGCCGGCCAACACCGGCGGCCGCTACACCGGCCAGACCGGCATCCCCACCGAGGACGGCAATCCCGGTGTCGTCTACGACCTGGCCGTCACCGCCGACGGGCGCCTCATCGTGGCCGGAGACTTCCTCCACTTCGGCGACCAGGGCGGACTGCTCGCCCTCGACGCCCGAACCGGCCAGAAGACCGCCTGGCAGCCGGACGTCGGCCGTCCCGTCCACGGCGTCACGATCTGGCCCGGCGACGGCACCACCTTCTTCGCCGCCGCCGGCGGGACGGGCGGCGTGGTCGACGCCTACCGGCCCGACGGCCCCGCCAAGGCGCTGTGGCGCCACCGCGTGGACGGCGACGCCATGGACGTGGCCGCCACCACCCAACGGGTCTACCTCGTCGGACACTACGACTACGTCCTCGGCAAGAACACGACCTGCGGTGCACCGCCCTGCACCGGAGGCGCCGACGGTGACGTCGTGAACCGCCACATCTCCGCCTTCGACGCCGTGAGCGGTGCGCACGACCTCGACTTCTCCCCCCAACTGAACACCCCCCAGGGCCCCTATGTGGCGCTCGTCGGCCAGCGTCACCTCTACGTGGGTGGCGACTTCACCGAAGTCAACGGCAAACCCCAGCCGGGCTTCGTCAAGTTCCCGGCCGCCCGCTGAGTGGCACCCCCGGTCCTCCGATCCAGAAAGGTCAGGCTGTGCGATCGCTGACGCAGTCCCTTCGCCGGGCACGGAAGTGCATCGTCCTGCCCGTCATCGTCGCCGCGGTCAGTGTCGGCTCCGGCGTTCCCGGCGTCGCCCGCGCCGCCGACACGACCGGCGTCGTGGTGGCCGTGGCCGGCTCGGGCGAAGGCGGATTCGGAGGTGACGGCGGCCCGGCGCTCGACGCCGAGCTGTACCAGCCCCGCATGGTGACCTTCGACGCCGCCGGCACCATGTACATCGCCGACACGCTCAACCAGGCGATCCGGGTGGTCGAACCCGACGGGACGATGGGGACCGTGGCCGGGATCCCCGAGCCGGTCTCCGAAGACGCCGACAGCCAGTGTCCCCGCAACTACTCGGGCGACGGTGGGCCGGCGTTCGAGGCCCGGCTCGCCTGTCCCCACAGCCTGGCCGTCTCTCCCGGCGGACGGCTCGTCATCGCCGACTCCGAGAACCACCGGATCCGTGAGATCGACAGCACCGGGACCATCCGCACCATCGCCGGTACGGGCACGAAAGGGTTCGGGGGCGACAACGGGCCGGCGGTGAAGGCCCATCTGGCCGACCCCAAGGGGGTCATCTTCGATTCCGCCGGCAACCTCTACATCGCCGACACCAACAACCACCGGGTCCGGAAGGTCACCCCCGCCGGGATCATCACGACCGTCGCCGGCACGGGCGTCCTCGGCGGCGCCGGCGACGGCGGGCCGGCGCTCGAGGCCGATCTCTTCGAGCCCCGCACGGTGGCCCTGGGGCCGGGCGGCGAGCTGTACATCGCCGAGCCGAAGGCCCACCGGATCCGCAAGGTCGACGCCAACGGGACCATCACCCGGGTCGCCGGCACCTCGGTGGCCGGCTTCTCGGGAGACGGCGGGCCGGCCGTCGACGCCAAGCTCAACAAGCCCCGGGGCATCGACGTCGACGCCGCCGGAGTGGTCTACATCGCCGACAGCGAGAACGACCGCATCCGCCGGATCGGTCTCGACGGCGTCATCACCACCATCGCCGGCACCGGCGCGGCCCGCTCCAGCGGTGACGGCCAGCCGGCCGTCGACGCTCCGTTCCATGGTCCCCGAGCCGTCGCCGTGGTCGGGGACGACCTCTACGTGACCGACACCTACGGCAACCGCATCCGCCGGATCAACGGGATCACCAGCGGGCCGGCCGTTCCGGTGACCGGGACGACCACCGTCGTCACCGCCTCCAGCGCCACCACCTCCACCACGACCACGTCGACGACCACGTCGAGCACCACCACGACCACGACGTCGAGCACCACCACGACCAGCGGGCCGAAGCCCACGACGACCACGTCGACGACGGCACCGGCGAAGGCCGGCCACGACCCGCGCACCATTCCCTCCGGTCAAGGACCCACAACCCCGTCCCGTTCCGTGTCCGGCTACTGGATGCTCGGTTCCCGCGGCGACATCTATGCCTTCGGCGCCGCCGTGCACCGGGGGAACCCCGGGTTGCTGGCCCCGTCGGTCTCGGCCGTCGACCTCGAGCCGGCACCGGGGGGAGGGGGCTACTGGGTGCTGACCAGTGACGGCCGGGTCCGGCCGTTCGGCGATGCCCGGGCGCTCGGTGACGTCATGCCGGGACGGCTGAGCACCGGCGAACGCGTCGCCAGCCTGTCCGCCACGCCGTCGGGGGACGGCTACTGGGTCTTCACCGACCGGGGGCGGGCCATCGCCTTCGGCGACGCCCGGTTCCTCGGCGACGTGTCGTCGGTCAGGCTCAACGGCCCGGTCCTCGACTCCGTGGCCACACCATCGGGTCACGGCTACTACATGGTGGCCTCGGACGGCGGCATCTTCAGTTTCGGTGATGCCCGCTTCTACGGCTCGACCGGTGACCGGCGGCTCAACGCACCGGTCCAGTCGCTCGTCCCGGCCGCCGACGGCCGTGGCTACTGGCTCGTGGCGTCCGACGGCGGCATCTTCGCCTTCTCGGCGCCGTTCCGGGGTTCGTTGGGCGACCGGCGACTCAACCAGCCGGTGACCGGGATGGTCCGCTTCGGCGACGGCTACCTGATGGTGGCGGCCGACGGCGGTGTCTTCAACTTCTCGGGGCTGCCCTTCGCCGGGTCACTGGGCGGCTCGCCTCCGGCCCACCCGGTCGTGTCGGTCGCGCCGCTCGCCCCGAACCCGTCCCACTGAGCTCACTCCGAGTCGAGGAGGCCGCAGCGCCCGGCCAGGGCGGCGGCCTGCAGGCGGCTCGACACCCGCAGCTTGTTCAGCAGGGCGGAGACGCGCCGCTTGGCCGTGCGCTCCGACACGTGCAGCGCCTTGCTGATCTCGGCGGTGTCGAGCCCGTCGGCCACCAGCCGCCACAGCTGCCGTTCCTCGGCGCTGAGACACCCGACCCGCTCCCGGTCCCGCCGGGCCGGTGCGTCGACCAGCGCCGCCAGCACCGCCGGCGGCACCACCGACATCCCGGCCGCCGTCGCCCGCAGTGGTGCCAGCAGCGTCTCCGGTGGTGCCGAGGTGTCGAGCAACCCGTCGGCGCCGGCCCGCAGCGCCGCCACCGCGCCGTTGGTGTCGGCGTCGCCGCCACCGGCGCCGGCTCCCGGACCCCCCATGGCGATGACCCGGACCCAGGGGTAGAGCCGCTTGAGCTGGCAGATCACGGCCAGCGGCCCGGGGGGCGGCAATGACAACCCGACGATGGCGACGTCGGGCCGTTGCCGGCGCACCAGCTCCACGGCCGAACAGCCGTCCTCCGTGTGACCGACCACCCGGAGCGCTCCGCCCGAGACGCGTTCGAGCAGAAGTTCCAGCCCCCGGGCGAACAGCAGGTCCCGGTCGATGATGACGACGGTCACGTCGGTCATCGATTCCTCACGCAGCGGAGGCAGCGGAGCGGCCACGGGCACGGCTCTAGATCTTCCTCATCAGTCGGAGCAGAACATTCGTCACCGGCCCGTAGGGCGGGTAGAGCAGCTTGGCGCCGGTGAAACTGCCGATGCCGCGCTGCTTGAACACCGGCTTCAGGTGGGAGAACGTGTCGAAGCCCTCGCCGGTGTGGTACACGCCCATCCCGCTCGGACCGATCCCGCCGAACGGTAGGTCGTCCTGCAGGTAGTGCATCAGCGTGTCGTTGATCGACACGCCGCCCGACGTCGTCTGCTCCAGCAGCCGCTCCTGCGTCTCCCGCTCGTTCGAGAACACGTAGAGGGCCAGCGGACGAGGACGTTGGTTGACGTAGCCGATGGCGTCGTCGACCGACCGGTAGCCCTTCACCGGCAGCACCGGACCGAAGATCTCCTCCTGGAGCACCGTCATTTCGTCATTCGGGTCGAGGACGACGGTGAACGGCAGCTTCCGCTCCGTCCGGCTCGCCGCCGGGTCGGCCACCTGCTCGATGACCGCGCCCTTCGACCGGGCGTCGGCAATCGTGTCGGTCAGCCGCTGGTAGTGCTGGTCGTTGATGACGGCGGTGTAGTCGTCGTTGCCGGCCAGCTTCGGGTACAGCTTGCGGGCCGCCGCCTGGGCGTAGGTGGCGAACTCCCGCTCCTTGCCCTGCGGCACCATCACGTAGTCGGGGGCGATGCAGATCTGGCCGCAGTTGAACAGCTTGCCCCACACGACCCGCTCCGCCGCCCAGGCCAGCGGATAGTCCTCGCCGACGATCACCGGGCTCTTCCCGCCCAGCTCCAGCGTCACCGGCGTGAGGTTCTCGGCCGCCGCCCGCATGATGTGCCGACCGACGGCGGTGGAACCGGTGAACAGGAGGTGGTCGAAGGGCAGGGCGGCGAACTCCTGTGACACGTCGAGACCGCCGTTGACGACGCTGACCTTCTCGGACGGAAAGCGCTCGTCGACGAGGCGGGCGAACAGCTCGCCGGTGTGAGGCGTCAGCTCCGACATCTTGAGCATCGCCCGGTTCCCGGCCGCCAGCGCCGACGTCAGCGGCCCCACCGCCAGGTTGATGGGGAAGTTGAACGGCACCATGATCCCGATGCAGCCCTTGGGCTGGGGGATGATCCGGTTGGCCGCCGGCAGGAACCAGATGCCGGTCTTGCGCCGCCGGGGCTTCATCCACTTGACCAGGTGCCGGCGGGCGAAACGGACGGTGTGCAGCGTCGTGGCGATCTCGGCGATCTCCGTCTCGTGGGTCGACCGGGCGCCGAAATCCTCCCGCAGCGCCGCCGCGATCGCCTTGCGGTTGTCGATCAGCAGGCCGTGCAACGTCGTCAGGTCGGCCCGTCGCGCCTCGGCGCCGGGCGCCCCTTCAGCGAGGAACGCCTTGCGCTGCACCGCCAGAATCGACGCCAGTCCGCTGTCGAGGGATGTCGACGCCGTCATCACGCCTCCGCTTCCGCCGGAGCTTTCGTCTCCGCCACCTGCCCGTTGGTCTCCGCCACCTGCCTGGCGTCACTGACGTCGACGACCGTGCCCGGGTTGTGGTTCGGGATGTCGTAGTCGGGCCAGTCCTGCCAGCCGAAGCGGTGCAGAGCCTTGTCGATCGGGTAACGGATCCGGCCGTGGTTCTTCATGTAGTGCCACACGAAGTGGATGGAGAAGCACTGCGGGCGGACCCAGAAGCCGGACGGGATCGGGTCGAGCGGCGCCGGGTCGGCGATCGTCACCTCGGCGGCGCACGAGCCCTCGCCGTCCTCGTAGGTCATGCGGGCCAGGATCGTGCCGTCGCGCTCCGCGATCTGCGTCTCGCCGGTCATGATCGTGTTCCACGGAATCCCCGGCATGGCCGGCGTGCCGCTGTGGACCGGGCCGACGTGCCAGGCCAACGCCGTGGGGGCGCCGACGAGCCGGGCGAGGTTGCGGGTCGTGTCGGCCGCCCACAGCCGGTAGTACTCCATGTCGCGGTTGAACCAGCCCCGGGGGAAGACCCATGTGGGGTAGGCCGGCCAGCAGCAACCGCCGAGGACGAGGTTGACCCTGGCCGCCACCATGCGGCGGGCGGTGCGGCCCCGGGCCGTCTCCCATCCGCAGGCCAGACCAACCGTGCCGAGGGGATGCGTGAAGACGCCGTCGTCCTTGCCCCGGGTGTAGTAGTTGTACTCCCAGACGCTCGGCTCGTCCTTGTCGTGCAGGTTGGTGGTGCCGTCGGGGTCGGCCAGGACGTAGGTGTTGCGGGTGTCGCCGCCCCGCTTGGCCAGGAACCCCCCGCCAACGCTGCAGCCCAACTCCCGGGCCAGGTTCTTGAGCATCTGGTACGGCGCGCCGTCGACCGGCGCGGCGGCGTTGCGCAGCCGCTTGTCGTAGACGTTGGGCGAGTTGAAGCCCTCGGGGAGGATGATGACGTCGGGGTTGTGCTCCCGGGCCGCGTCGCGCACGAGCTCCTCGCAGCGCTTCAGGTTCCAGTCGACCTCGGCCACCCGCAGGGCGGGCTGGACGGCGGCAACCTTGATCTTCTTCATCCCACGGGCTCCTTTACCTTGGCCGGACGGGTTGGCGTGATTTCACCTTCTTCGGGGAGCAGGTCGCTGCGCTGGGGGACCACCGGGCCGCTGTGTCCACCCCAGGCATCCCAGCTGTGGCCCAGTACCCGCTTCCGGCGGACGATGCGGCCGAGGTCCCGGTAGAGCCGGGCCTTGGTGGCCAGTTCCCGGACGACGTCGCGGGCCACCTCGCTCTTGGGATAGGCGGGGTTCACCGCCGCCTTGGCCGTCCAGTGGATGAGATGCGGGTAATTGAGCAGCGACTCGGCCGACTGCTTGCGGCTGAACGTGTCGCCCAGCTGCCGGACGCCGGCCGCCTTCGGCTGGATCGTCTTGAACATCTCCAGCTCCACCGGCGAAACGGGGTGGGTGAGGCTGAGCCGCAGGGCGAAGTGGTAGCTGACGATGCACTCCCGGTCCCGCTGCAGCTCCCAGTCGTAGAGCCGGTTGTCGAGCCACGTCGGGTTGTCGAGAGCGCCGGCGGCGGTCATGCCGAGGCGCCGGCCGTAGTAGATGGCGTCCCGCACGCCCTGGGCGATGACCGGGTCCTTGAAGTGGCCGGCGTCGCCGACCAGGGCCCAGCCCGGGCCACTGGAGCGGCGGAAGTAGGAGAACGGATCGGAGGCCTTGCGGAGCTTGGTCCGGGGTGCGCCGCCGGCGATGCGGGCCTTGAGCAGCGGGTACTGCTCGAGTCGCTCGTTCCAGTGGACGAGGCCCTGGTCGAACCAGGCGACCTGCTCCCGGGGCGGCATGAACAGCACCAATCCGCCGTTGTCGCAGGTCGGGAAGTACATGCCGAGCGTGTCGCCCACCCGCCACTGGTAGAGCCGCTTGCGCTCCTCGCAGTCGGCCGGGTACGGGTCGTCGACGTACATGAACACGAGGCCCCGCCCGTTCTCGTTGCGGCGGTAGGGCTTACCGGCGCCGACGGCCTCGGCCACGGTCGAGCGCCGCCCGTCCGCCCCGATCAGCAGCTTGGTGTCGATCGTGCCGGTGTTGCCCTTGCGGTCGGCCCAGGTGACGGCCGACACCCGGCCGCCCTTCCATTCGACGCCGGTGAACTTCGTCGCTTCCCGCACGTCGGCGCCGGCCTGGCGGGCCGTCTCCACCAGGATGTTGTCGAGGACGGTGCGGCGGGGGCACATCCCGAAGTTGAACCCGTCGACCGGCGTGTAGTCCCACAGGACGTCGACACCGCCGTGGTTCATCAGCACCCGGGGGTGCGTCGGCGACCCGGTGGCCAGCAGCGGCTCGAGCGCCCCCAGGGCGTTGAGCTCGGCCACGCAGGTAGGGAAGATCACGTGGGTCGACAGCGTGTCGGACGGGAACGTCCCGGCGTCGAGCACGATGACCTTGCGGCCCCGCTTGGCCAGTTCGGTGGCGGCCGGGGATCCGGCCACCCGGGCTCCCACGATGACGACGTCGGCTTGTTCACGGATTCCCTGTGGCATCGCCAGGCCCCTCCCCGTCGGCTGCGTGCGCCTTCTGAACCTGACACCTCGGGGTCCCGACCGCACCCACCTGCCAGATCGAACTCCAGGGGGGTTCCTCCACCTCGCAGCGCGAACAACTGGCGTAGCCTGGGTGAACATGGGGGAGCGAGATGTCGTCCGGCTGCGGGAGCAGATCTCGAACCTCCACAGCCTGTTCGTCCTCTCGATGATGATGACGGAGAGCCGCGACGAGGACGAGATCCTCAGCCTGGCCGTCACCTCGGTGGCCTCGCTCGGGCCTTGTACGCCCGAGGGGGCCTACCGGCCGGGCGGTGACGGCGGGGCGGCCGGGGAGGTCGACCGGTTCCGGGAGCCGCCGGGCCGCCCGCGCAAGGCGGTCGTCTCGGCCCTCTCGTCGCTCGGCGCCGACGACGGGCCCGTGCCGGTGCCGGGCGCCGGCTGGGGGTGGGCCTACGCGCTCCGCAGCCTCGGGGGACACTGGGGCTGGCTGGTGGTCGGCGCTCCGGCCGAGCCCAGCGCCGACGAGCAGTTCCTCCTCAAGATCCTGGCCCACCAGACCGGCAGCGCCCTGGAGAACGCCGCCCTCCACCGCCGGGAACGGGCCGGTGCCGCCGAGCTGCGCCGGGTCAACCGCCAGCTCGCCTCGGTCAACGAGCAGCTGGCCGCCACCGTGGCCGATCTCGAGCGCACGGCCACCATCCACGAGGCCCTGACCCGGGTGTCGGCCTCGGGGGCGGGGGAGGAGGGCATCGCCCGCACCGTCTTCGAGCTGACCGGCTACCCGGTGGCGGTGGAGGACCGCTTCGGCAACCTCCGCGCCTGGGCCGGCCCCGACCGGCCCGACCCCTATCCCAAGCCCGACAGCCGGAAGCGGGCCCACGTGCTGCGCCAGGCCCGGAGGGAGGGCCGCCCGATGCGGGACGGCGACCGCCTCTTCGCCCTGGCCCAGCCGCGGGACGAGATCCTCGGCGTGATCGCCCTCGTCGACCCCGAGGGCCGGGCCGGCGCCCACGACGCCTTCGCCCTCGAGCACGGCGCCCTCGTCCTGGCCGCCGAGCTGTCCCACCTCCGGGGTCTCGGGGAGATGGTGCTGCGCCTCCGGGGCGACCTGGTCGACGATCTCTGCAGCGGCACCGACGACGAGAGCGCCCACGCCCGGGCCCAGGCCATCGGCTACGACCTCCACCGCCCCCACGCCGTGGTCGTCGTCCAGGGCCGGGGGAAGCCCGGCGGCGAGGCCCTGGCCCGGGTGGTGGAACAGGTCGCCGCCGATCTGGAGCTCGGCTCGCTGGTCGGCCGCCGCCAGGGGGCGGTCGTCCTCCTCGCCCACGCGCCAGGAGGACGGACAACGACGGCCTGGAAGGACTTCGGCGAGGCGCTGGCCGCGGAGTTCCCGTCCGGCACCGTGTCGGTCGGTGTGGGTGGCCGGTGCGAGCGACCGGGGGACTTCCCCCGCTCGGCCCGGGAGGCCTTCGTGGCGCTCGGGGTGCGGCAGGCGTCCCGCCAGCCGGCCGGCGTCACGACCTACGAGAGCCTCGGCATCTACCGGATCCTGGCCGGCGGGCAGCACCAGACCGAGGTCGAGGAGTTCGTGCGGGAGTGGCTCGGCCCGCTGCTCGACTACGACGCCACCCACGGGGCCGAGCTCGTCAAGACCCTGTCGACCTATCTGGAGTGCGGCGGCAACTACGACGAGACGGCCGACGGCCTGGCCATCCACCGCTCCACGCTGCGCTACCGCCTCCAGCGGATCCGGGAGGTGAGCGGCCTCGACCTCGGCGACGTCGACGCCCGCTTCAACCTCCACGCCGCCACCCGGGCCTGGCGGGTGCTGAGCCTGTGAGGTCAGGCCCGGCGGCCGCATCTCGCGCCGTCGGGGTGAGGCGCGCCGCCCGTCCGGCAGCGGAGGATGGTGCCATGCCCACCCGAAGCATCACGATCAACGGCCTCCAGGCCCGACCCGGCGATCACATCTGCGCCTTCTACCGGGGCCGGGAGGAACGGGACCGCCTCCTCGTGCCCTACGTCCAGGAGGGTCTGCGGGACGGCGACGTCTGCATCTGCATCACCGGCCGGGCCGACCACCGCCGCCTCGAGCGGTCGCTGCGCCGGGGCTGCGAGGAGGCCGAGCCCGATCTGCTGCGGATGCCGGACGCCGAGGACACCTATCTGGCCGGCGGGTCGTTCTCGGCCCAGCGGATGCTGACGTTCTGGGGCGAACTCGGCCGGGAGACCTTCGAGGAGCAGGGACGCACCTTCGCCCGGGCGGCCAGCGACATGAGCTGGGCGGAGAACGTCATCACCGGCCCGCGCATCGACGACTTCATGGGCTACGAGGCGCAGGCCACCCGCTACGCCCGGGCCTACCCCCAGGTGGCGCTGTGTCTCTACGACCTCGACAAGTTCCGGGGCGACGTGATCATCCCCGTCCTCAAGGTGCACCCCAAGGTCTTCTTCGGCGGGATGCTGCTCGACAACCCCTACTACGTCGCCCCCGACGAGCTGGAGGGGTAACCCGGCCCGGCGATCCCGGCACGGTACCGTGAGGGGATGCCGCCGGTGGTGCGCCAGAAGCTGGTCCGGGCCCAGGAGATCATCCGCAACCCCAAAGAGCTCCTGCGGCTGCTGACCGTCGCCGAGCGGCGGCTGGAACGGGCCAACGCCGGGCGCCTCACGCCGCTCAAGCGGGAGCTGCAGACGCTGCTGCGGCTGATGCGGGCCTACGGCGAGGGCTCGTACCGGCAGGTGTCGGGCAAGAACCTGGCGCTGGCCGGGCTCGGCCTGCTCTACCTCGTTTCACCGCTCGACGTGCTGCCGGACATCCTGCCGGTGGGGTTCGCCGACGACGCCGCCGTGCTCGGCTTCGTGCTGCGCAAGATCCGCACCGAGCTGGCCGCCTTCGAGGCCTGGGAGCGGGCTCAGGGCAGCCAGGCGGGGTGGCGGAAGCGGGTCTGACGCTCGAGCCGGCGTGATTCGCCGTCGCGCCACAGCCACAGGGTGACCGGCCGGTCGTTCCCGGCGTTGTCGCCGCGGACGGCCGGCACGGTGGCGTAGAGCAGCGAGTGGCCGGTGGCGTCGAAGACCGGCCGGTCGGTGAAGTCCTGGCTGCGGGAAAGACGCAGGACCGTCTTGCGGAGCTTGCCGTCCTTGTCGAGCAGCACGAGGCTGCGGCGGCCCCGGTCGCCGGACTGGCCGCAGCGGCGCACGGCGACGTAGCCGTTGTTGTCGTCGGGGCTGAAGGCGAAGACCTCCAGCCGGCAGTCGGCCGTGGTGTCGGTCGGCTCCAGCGGCGTGTTGGCGGCGATGCCGCCGGCCTTGTTGATCTCGAGCAGGCGGATCTCGCCCCCGGTGGCCGAGCGGGCCAGGAGGCGATCGCCGGCCCGGTTCCAGGCCAGCGGCAGGAGGCCGGACTGGCCGTGCCCCTCCAGCCCTTCGAAGTCGCCGACCATCAGGGCGGAGCTGAGCTTTTCGCAGTTGATGCGGGCGTAGGCCAGCTGCGGACGGCCGGGGCGGGGGAGCGGCAGCGTCTCCGGACCGGCCTCGCCCGAGCCCGGCACCTTCTCCTCCTTGCCGCCCACCACCGGCACGGAGGCGAGGTGGGCGGCACAGCCGCCCTCGCTCCGGGAGAACCAGACCCGGCGGCCGTCGGGACTGACCGCCGGGCGGGACGCCCCGCCGCCGGCCTTCACGTCGGTCAGGTACCGCTCGGCCCGGCCGGTCTCGGCCGACACGACGACGATGCGTCCTTCGAACTCGGCCACGAACCGGGCCGGCGCCTGGCTGCTGCCCGTGTCGCGGGCGTCGTAGGAGCGTCCGGTCTGCCGGCGTTGCCGGTCCCGGTCCCGTTCCCGCTCCCGCTCCCGGAAGCCCTCCCGGTTGCGGCTGGCCGATTCGGCCGGGCTCCCGACGGCCACGACGGAGCCGACCACCGTGAGGACGGCGACGCCGGCCGCGATTCCCCATCTCCCCAAGCGCACGGCCGCCAACCTACCGTTCAGCGCCCGCTCCGAGCAGGCCGCAGCGCTACCTTTCCTCAGGTGATTCCCACACTCCCGAGCCGCACCCGCACCTACCGTCACCACCACCTCGACAGCACCAGGTGGGACGCCGTCCGGCACCGGCCCGGCGACATCGTCGTGTCGACGTCGGCCAAGGCCGGCACGACGTGGATGCAACGGATCCTGAGCCTGCTGGTGTTCGGGACGGGCCCGCTGCCCGACGTCCTGCAACGGGTCTCGCCCTGGATCGACTGCCGGTACGTCGAACCGCTCGACGACGTCGTGGCCCGGATCGAGGCCCAGCGGCACCGGCGGTTCCTGAAGAGCCACCTGCCGGTCGACGCCCTCCCGTTCGACGAGGCGGTGCGCTACGTCGTGGTGGGGCGCGACACCCGGGACGTGTTCATGTCGCTGTGGAACCACTACCGCAACTACACCGAGCTGATGTACGAGATGACCGGGGCCGGCGACCCGCCGGGCGGGCCGCTGCCCCGCTGCCCCGATGACCTCCGGTGGCTGTGGTCGCAGTGGATCACCCGGGGATCGTTCGAATGGGAGTCCGACGGCTGGCCGTTCTGGTCGCACCACTACCACGCCACGGCGTGGTGGGAGTGGCGCCACCTGGAGAACGTCCTGCTGGTGCACTACAACGACCTGCTGACCGATCTCGAGGGCGAGATGCGCCGGGTCGCCGACCACGTGGGAATCGCGGTGAGCGAGGAGGCGTGGCCGGAGCTGGTGGAGGCGGCCCGGTTCGAGACGATGAAGGGTGACGCCGGCCGGATCCTGGGGCCGATGGACCGGTTCGCCGGGGGGACGAACGCCTTTCTCTACAAGGGGAGCAACGGCCGCTGGCGGGAGGCGCTGACCGCCGACGACCTGGCCCTCTACGAGGCCGCGGCGGCCCGTCTCGACCCGGCGTTGCGGGCGTGGCTGGAGGGCGGCCGCCGGTCAGGGGAGCGGTGGGACGTCGACGCGGGCGGTGCGGTCGGTCAGTGACCTGAGGAAGGCGACGAGCGCCTTCTGCTCCCTGGCGTTCAGGTCGAGGGGCTTCATCAGCGGGCTCTTGTGGGGGACGGGCGCGCCGCCGCCCACGTAGAAGGCCACGACCTGCTCGAGGGTGGTGAAGACGCCGTCGTGCATGTAGGGGCCGGTCAGTTCGACGTTGCGGAGCATGAGCGTCTTGAAGGCGCCGGTGTCGGCCGGGTCCTTGGTGAAGTCGGCCCGGCCGTTGTCGACGGCCCTGGGGCCGACCCGGGGCACGCCGAGGTTGTGCCACCGGTTGTCGGTGAACAGCGGGGCGACGTGGCATGAGGAACAGCCCGTCCGGGCGCTGAAGAACAGGTCCATCCCTTCCTTCTGCTCCGCGGTCAGGGCGTGCCGGTCGCCGGCCCGGTAGCGGTCGAAGGGGGAGTTGAAGGTGAGCAGCGTCCGCTCGAAGGCGGCGATGGCCTTGGCGATGTTGTCGTGCGTGATCCCGTCGGGGAAGACGTCAGCGAACCGGCGGCGGTATTCGGGGATGGCGCCGAGCTCGGCGATGAGCTCCGGGATGGTCTGGGCCATGGCCGGACCGGTGATGCCCTTGGCCGCCTGCTCCTCGAGGCTGGCCCGGTTGCCGTCGGAGTGGAGAGTCTGCATGTAGGCGGCGTTCCACACCGTCATGGCGTTGCGGTGCAGCTCGCCGTTGACGCCGATGCTCCGGGGCAGCCCGTCGCTCAGCCCCTTCCCGGGCTGGTGGCAGGTGCCGCAGGCCACCGTGTTGGGGCCCGACAGGCGGGGATCGAAGAAGAGCAGGCTGCCCAGCGCCACCTTCTCGGGGCTCTGGGGGTTGTCGGCCGGGACCGGGACCGGGCCGAGGACGTCCGCCGCGCTCGCCGGGCGGACGCTGTCGGTGCTCCAGGCAACGGCGAGGACGGCGACGGCGATCGCCAGGGGCAGGACGACGAGCCACGGCCACCGAGGGCGCATCGGGCACCTTCCGTCTGGTTCGCACCCTTGAAAAACGGGGCCACTGTACTCTCGGCGGTGTGCTGCATCACCTGACGCTGTGGGTGCCGAACCTCGACCGGTCCGAACCGCCGTGGCGGTGGCTCCTCGAGGAGATGGGCTACGTCCTCGACCGCACCCTCGAGCGGGTCCTCGTGTTCCGCCACGCCAGCGGTTTCGCCGTGGCCCTCGAGCAGTCGCCCGACATGGTCCCGGGCATGCTCTACAGCCGGCTGCGGCCGGGCGTGAACCACATCGCCTTCCGGCTCGATTCACCGTCGGCCCTCGACGACATCGTGGCGAAATCGGGCGACCACGGCTGGTCAGCGCTGCCGAGCGACCGGCATCCCATCGCCGGCGGCGCCCGGGTCGCCTACCTGGAGGACGTCGACGGCTTCGAGGTCGAGCTGGTCGCCTACGACGACTGAGCGGGGGACTCCCACACCCAGCGCCGGAGGCCGGAGGAGCGGGCCACCGGGCGGGTGACGGCGGCCCGGAGGGCCTCCTCCGTGCCCACCAGGAGCAGCCGCCGGCGGGCCCGCGTCACGGCCGTGTAGAGCAGCTCCCGGGTGAGGATCGGCGAGTCAGGCTCGGGGAGGAGGGCGGCGACGGTGTCGAACTGCGAGCCCTGGCTCTTGTGCACGGTCATGACGTGGACGGTCTCCACCGCCGAGAGCCGCGCCGGGCTGAACTCGAGGATATGGCCCCGCCGTTCGAACACCGCCGCCAGCCGCTCACCGCCGGCGGCCACGACGACGCCGGTGTCACCGTTGTAGAGGCCGAGCGTGTAGTCGTTCTCCGTCACCAGCAACGGCCGGCCGACGTACCAGGGGGCGGTGGCGGCGAACCCGGGGATGGCCGCCGCCAACCACGTTTCGACCTGGGCGCTCCACGTCGCCACGCCGTACGGCCCGCGCCGGTGGGCACACAGCGCCCGGAAGCCGGCCAACGCCTCGAGCGCCGCCCGGGCGTCACCGGCCCGCGCCGCGTCGGCGATCGCCCCGCCGGCCCCCACCGCCGCCTCCCGGACCGCTCCAAGCGCCCCACCGCCTGATTGGGCGAGGTCGGCGTCGATCCAGCGCACATCGTCGTGGCTGTCGGAGAGGGCCGCCATCGTGGCGTCAGGATCGCCCCGCCGCACCGCATCGGCCAGCGCCGCGATGCCGCCTCCGAAGCGGTGGACCCGCTGCAGCACCACGATCCCGTCGCCGATCGCCCCGACGGCCGGCGCGCCGGCCGAGTCGGCCGGTCCGTCGCCCTCCGCCGCCGCGTCCAGGGGAACGCCGAGGACGTCTTCCAGGGCGGCCCGGGCCGCCGGGCGCATGAGGAGACGGTCGGCGGCGGGGCCGACGATGTCGCCCAGCACCGCGCCGGCCTCGACCGAGGCGAGCTGCTGGGGGTCGCCGACCAGGATCAGCCGGGCGTCGGGCCGGACCGCCTCGACCAGTTTCGCCATCTGGGACAGCGACACCATCGACGTCTCGTCGACGACGACGACGTCGTGGGGCAGCCGGTTGCCCCGGTGGTGCCGGAACCGGCTGCGATTCCCGGGCTGCCAGCCGAGTAGCCGGTGCAGCGTCGAGGCGTGCGTGGTCAACAACCGGGCGCGCAGGTCGTCGCTCACGGCCAGCCGGGCCGCTTCCTCGTGCACCGCTTCCTCCAGGCGGGCGGCCGCCTTCCCGGTTGGAGCCGTGAGCGCCACCAGCGGCGGAGGCCCGCCGGCCGAGCGGGCCTGCTCGTCGATCAGGGCCAGGATGCGGGCGACGGTCTTCGTCTTGCCCGTCCCCGGGCCGCCGGCCACCACCGTCAAGGGCCGCAGCACCGCCACCGCCGCCGCCACCCGCTGCCGGTCCGGCCCGGTGTCGCCGGTGGTGGGGAACAGCCGCTCCGGGCCGGCGTCGGCGCGGCCCGGGAAGAGGCGGTCGAGGCCGGTGCGCAACAGCCCGACGTCGACGCCGGCCAGGGCGTGCTCGGCCCGCACGGCGAGATCGGCGGCCACCTGGCGCTCCTCACGCCAGTACCGGTCGAGATAGAGCCACGAGCCGATGAGCCGGAGCGGCCGGTCGATCGGCCCGCCCTCCCCGTTGGCCACCACGGCACTGCGGCCCACCGCCTCCACCCACGCCGCGACGTCGGGCCACGGCAGCGCCTGCAGATCGACCGGCACGTCGACGTCGACGGCGGCCGTGTGCCGCACGGCGGCCAGATCGACATGGACGTGGCCGAGCCGCGGCGCCCGCACGGCGAGGGCCGCGGCCAGCAACACCGACTCGTCCTGCTCCTGGCCGAGCCGCCCGAGTCGCAGCGCCACGTGCACATCGGCGGCGTTCAGGACCCCGGCGGCGTTGAACAGGCCGAGCAGCCCCGGTGCCCGCAACGCCAACCGGGCGTCGCACGGATCGGCGAACGCCACCGCCGCCGGCATGATCGGCGCCACGGCCGTCATGCCGCCACCCGACCCTGATCGAGCAGGTCGGACAGGGCGAGCACCAGGCCGGTCGGCGGCCGCCAGGCGAACACGCCGCAGGGTTGCCCCTCGACCGTCGGTGTGTCGGCCCCGCTCATTCCCCGCAGGAACAGATACAGGACCCCGGCGAGGTGCCGGTCGGGGTCATAGCCCCGCACCCGCCAGCGGAGGTAGCGGTGCAGGGCCACCGTGTACAGCAGCGCCTGCAGCGGATAGTGGGCCCGCTGCATGGCGTCGGCCAGGGCCGCCGGCCGGTAATGCCAGGCCGACAACGGCTCTTCCCCGACACCCAGCCAGTTGGTCTTGTGGTCGATGACCGCGAACCGGCCGCCGCCGGCGCCGGGGATCCGCAGCACCAGGTCGAGGCTGCCCGACAGATAGCCCCGCAACGTGTCGGCCAGGGCCGGGTCGGCGAGCCGGTCGGCGTAGCCGGCCAACGGATCATCGGCCGGGAGATGGCGGCGCAGCAGGGCCGCCACGGCCGTGACCGACACCTCGGCCGTCGGATCGTCGCCGCCGGCCAACGGCAGTTCGAAGTGCAGCTCGTTGAGCCGGTCGCCGGGCCCGAAGTCACGCAAGGGCCGCCCGCCGGTCATCGGGCCGAGCGGCGTCTCGATGGCCGACCGCAGCGCCGCCACGATGGCCGGCTCGTCGGTCAGCGCCGCCGGCCGCCGGTTGGCGGCCAGGCGGACCTCGGACGTCAGGGCGGCGGTGAGATCAGCGGCGGTGAAGTCGACCCGCTCCAGCACCCGGTGGACGAACGTCCCGACGTCGGCGCCGCCGCCGAGTTCCTGCCACGGCGACGCCCGTTCCCGCAGCCGGCTCTCCTCGAACAGGTCGGTGGCCTCCGGGGGAAGCCGCCCGCCCTCGGCGGCGGCCCCGGTCACGTCGGGTTCGTCGGTTGTGCCCTCGCTCTCCGGCTCGCTGGCCACCCTCGCCTCGTGGGCGGCGGAGATGATTCCGGTGTAGGAGGTGCGACGCCAGGACCGGTCGAGGTCGCGTTCGAAGCGGCCGGCTTGGAGGTCGACCGCTTCCGGTGTCGGCGGTGTCCACCGCAGCCCGACCGGGGCGGTCAGCCGCTCCACGGAGACCGAACCGGGAGCGGCCGCGCCCAGCGTCTCGACCGCCTCGGCGACCTTGGCGTCGTCGGGCACCCGGTTGTCGTAGGCCCGCACGCTGCCGTCGGCGCCCCGGGCGAACAGCAGCCGGAACAGCGCCGAGTTCTCGCTGTCCTTCCCGGCCGCCCACCACAGCACCGCCTGGTGCTTGGCCCGGGTCAGGGCGACGTAGGCCAGCCGCAGGTCTTCGCCGCGCTGCTCCATGAGAAAGGCGCTGCGGTGGTCGCTCCATCCGTCGCGCTCGTCGCCGGTCAGGCTGACGTCGATGGTGCGGACGTTGCCATTGCGGGCGTCGTGGTAGACCGCGGCGCAGCGCTGGGGGACGTAGCCCGGTTCCCACAGGTAGGGCAGGTAGACGACCGGG
This sequence comes from Actinomycetota bacterium, assembly GCA_040756995.1. Lineage (GTDB taxonomy): Bacteria > Actinomycetota > Acidimicrobiia > IMCC26256 > BP-133 > BP-133. The sequence goes on from JBFLYK010000064.1 coordinate 30,761, forward strand.
AACTCGAGCCCCTTGCTGCGGTGGATGGTCAGGACCTGCACCGCTTCGGCGTCGGACTCCAGGCGGCGGCTGCGTTCTTCGCTGTTGGTGTCCTCCTCGGCTTCGGCGATCCGTTGCCGCAGCCAGGCGGTCAGCGCCGTCATCCCCAGCCCCTCGGTGGTGGCGGCGGTGTGGAGGAGCTGGCCGACGTGGCGCAGGTCGGTGAGGTCCCGCTCGCCGCCGGCCTTGCCCAGCAGCCGGGCCGGGAGGCCCTCGGAGGCGCTGACGAGCTCGAGGAGCGACGCCACGCCGTAGCGGCGGAGGACGGCGGCCCACCGGTTCAGCGTGAAGTGCACCGCCTCCCAGGCGTCGTCGCCGGCCGCCGCCACCTGCTCCGCCGACCAGCCGAGGAAGGCGGTGAGGGCGGCGGAGCGGGCCCGCGGCACCGACGTCGGCCGTTCCAGGGCCTCGAGGAGCCGCAGCCACTGCCGGGCCACCGGAGTGGCGAACACGCTGCCGGCGCCGTTGATGACGGCGGTGATGCCCACGTCGGCCAGCGCGCCCCGGACGAGGTTGGCCTGTCGATTGGTGCGGACCAGCACGGCCACGTGCCCCGGCCGGACCTCCTCGTCGCCGGCGGGGGAGCCGTCGCGGTGGCGGCGCTGGACCCGGGCGCCCGATGACAGCAGCCGGACGAGATCGTCGGCCAGATCGCGGGCGATGAGGGCCCGGGAGGCGGCCGCCTGGGCCAGGCCCTTCTGCGGGGTGATGGTGACGAGCCCGTCCTCCCGGTGGAGCACCCGCAGCCGCAGCGGTGCCGCCACCGGCGCCCCCACGAGGCGGGGGGCCTGGTTGGCGGCGGCGGCCCGCACCGGCCGGTAGGTGATGCCCTCGTGACCGAGGCGGGCGCCCCGGAGCAGGGCGTCGTAGGCGTCGATCAGACCCTGGTCGCTGCGCCAGTTGACGGCCAGCGTGGCCCGGGTGCCGGCCACTTCGGCGGCGGCCAGGTAGGCGTAGACGTCGGCGCCCCGGAAGGCGTAGATGGCCTGCTTCGGGTCGCCGATGAGCACCAGCGTGGCGTCGCTGTCGCCGAAGCCGAGCCGGAGGATGTCCCACTGGATCGGATCGGTGTCCTGGAACTCGTCGACCAGCACCACCCGGTAGCGGCCCCGCAGCCGGGCCCGGACCCGGGGGCCGTGCACCGGATGCTCGAGGGCGTCCCGCAAGCGGATCAGGAGGTCGTCGTAGGTGAGGACGCCGGCGTGCCGCTTGCGGCGCTCCATCTCCCGGCGGACCGCCTCGGCCAGGCTGCGGTGCATTCCCGCCGGCGTCCGGCGGTCGGCCCAGGCCGGTTCGATCGGGGCCACCGGGTTGTTGACCGCCGCTTCCGCCACCCGCAGGGCGTCGGCCCGGGTCAGGGTGCCGGGCCGGTCGGCGGCGTGGAACTTGCGGACGTAGAGGTCGTCGACCACCTCGGCCACGAGGTCGCGCTGGTCCTCGAGGACGAGGATGTCGCGTTCGGTGTCACCGGCGAAGCCGAGACCGGCGAGAACGTCCTGGCAGAAGCCGTGCGTCGTGGTGATGGTGGCGGCGTCGTAGTCGGCCAGGGCGGCGGTGAGGCGGCGGCGGCGTTCGTCGATCTCCGCCGCGCTGCCCCGGGCGAGCAGGCAGAGGACGTCGTCGTCGGCCGGAGGCGGCTCTCCGGCGGCGACCCGGAGGAGACCCTGTTCCGCGCTGACCAGCCGCTCGCGTACCCGGTCCCGCAGTTCCCCGGTGGCCATCCGGGTGAAGGTGACGACGAGCAGCTCGTGGAGCGGGATCCCGTCGGCCACATAGCGGGCGGCCAGCGCGGCGATGGTGAAGGTCTTGCCCGTCCCGGCGCTGGCCTCGAGGACGGTGACCCCGGGGGCCGGCAGCGCCCCGCACACGTCGAAGTCGACGACCGGGGGCTCCTCGGGCAGCAGCGTCACCGGTCCCGCACCTCCTCGGCGGCCAGCAGGCCGCTCCACAGCCGCAGGGCGTAGCGGCCGAAGCGCGTCGGCTCTCCGCCGGCCCAGCCGTCGCCCGACTCGTCGGGCCGGGGTGGGGCGAGCAGGAGCTCGGCGAACGGAACGATCCCGCCGAGGACGAGCTGGTGCTCCGGCTCCCGGTTCTCACCCATCCCGAGGTCGTTCTGCGGTTCCCACAACGCCGAACAGGCCTTGTCGCGCTGCGCCGCGGTGTTCTCCGCCCAGGCGGCCGAGGTCTTGCAGTACAAGGGGAGCGGCTCGCACAGGCCCCGGTCGAAGAGGTCGACCACCACCTCGAGGTGGGCCAGGGCGGCGGCCCGCCGGGCGGTCGCATCGCCGGCCAGCGAGGCCAGGCAGGCGATGCTCACCGCTCCCTTCTTCCGGCCGGTGTGGCGGAACCGGCCGATGGTGGCCGCCTCCACCGGGCGGTCGGGATGGGCGGCGGTCAGGGCCAGGAACCGCACCCAGGCCGCCAACCGCTGCTTGGGAGCCAGGCGGGAGTAGCTCACCGCCCGCAGCAGCAGGCCGGCCGGACCGCGGTCGATCACGCCCGTCACCGTTCCCACCAGCGTCCGCTCGTCGGGCAGGGCGACGTTGACCTCCAGCGACCGGGGCGCGACGTCGGCGCTGGTGATCTCCTCCGCCTCGGCCACCAGGCTCTCCACGATCGGCAGCACCTGACCGAGCACCGGCTCGGCCAACGTGCCGGGCGGCAGCGCGCCGCGGGCCCGTTCGGCTGCCACGCAGGCGTCACGGTCGCCGCCGGCGAGGCGGCCGGAGAGGAGCCGGTCACCGATGGCCCACTGCTCCAGCGGGTCGAGCTCGACGGGCAGGGCCTGCGAGGCGTCGTCGGAGTCGTCGCTCAGGGAGACGCCGAGGCGCTGGCGCAGGAACGCCTTGACCGGGTGCTGCACGAAGCGCACCAGGTTCTCGAGCTCCACCGCCTCGGCCCGCACCGGTTCGAGCGGCCGAGCGAGGAACGGCGCCGGCTCGGCCCGGACACCGCCGGCCGCCCGGGCCCCGGCCAGCGCCACGGCGTCGAAGCTCCACGGCGCCGAGCCGGCCAGGCGCCCGGGCATGAAGTTGCGGGGATCGAAGGGCTGCAGGGGATGGTGGACGACGATCTTCGTGCGGGCCCGCTCCTCGCCGGTCGGGTCGTCGGGCAGCCGGACGGTGCGGTCGACCACGTCGAGCAGCTCACCGACCGGGACGGCCGGCGGGCGCTCGGCGTTCGTCCGCTCGTCGCGCCCGCTGTAGGTGATGATCAGGTGGCTCTCGGCGGCCAGCAACGCGTCGAGGAGGAGCTGGCGGTCTTCGCTGCGGGGATCACGGTCGCCGACCCGGGCGTCGGCCGCGACGAGATCGTCGTCGTCGACGTCGATCTTGCGGGGGAAGACGCCGTCGTCGAGGCCGAGGAGGCAGACGACCCGGTGGGGGACCGACCGCATCGGCACCAGCGTGCACATGGTGAGGTGCCCCGTCCGGAAGTTGGCCCGGGTCGGCCGCCCCCGCAACCGGTCGGCCAGCAGGGTGCGGATCTCGGGGAGGGTCAGCTCCGGGCCGTCGGGGCCGTCGCGGCCGTCGGGGTCGTGGGCGTCGGCCTCGGTCACCACGTCGTCGAGCAGATGCCGCAGTTCGGCCGTCTGCCAGGCGTCGCCGGCGCTGGTGGCGGTCAGCATGGCGGCGGCGTCGGTCAGGGCGGCGGCCCACGCCCCGATCGGTTGCTGCACCGTCAACCGGTCGAGGGCCACGGTCAGGCGGTCGAGCAGCTCGGCCAGCCGGCCGGCCAGGTCGATGTCGCTGCTGTTCACGTCGTCGACCGGCAGGACCCCGCCGACCAGCCGCTGGCGCTCGTCGGCCATGGCCACGCCGAGCAGCAGCCGGTCGAGGCCGGCCCGCCAGGTGTTGGCGTCGAGGGCGTCGAGCTTGTAGGGCGCCCGGTGGTCGGCGTCGAGCCCCCACCGGACGCAGGCCGCCGCCACCCACTCCTCGGCCCGGGCCAGATCGTCGTCGTCGAAGCGGAACCGCCGCCGGACCGGTTCCCGGCTGGCGACGTCGAGGACCTGGGCGGCGGTCACCCGGGCCGAGGCCAGCGCCAACAGCTCGGACACCACGCCCAGCACCGGGTTCGTCTGGCGCAGCGACCGGTCGGCCAGCCGCACCCGCAGATCGACCCGGGTCGGCCCCGCCGCGCCGCCCGGCCCGTCAGCCTCGCCGGGGCCGTCGAGCCCTTCGGCGGCCCCGAAGGTGGCGTGGATGAGCGGGGCAAAGGCCTCGATGTCGGGGCACATCACGACGATGTCGCGGGGTTCGAGAGTGGGGTCGGCGGCCAGCAGGTGGAGGATGGCGTCGCGGACGACCTCCACCTGGCGGCCCCGGCCGTGACAGGCGTGGACGGCCAGGCTGGTGTCGCCGGGGTCGAGCACCGCCCGGTCGTCGCGGCCGGCCAGCGGCAGGCCCGGTGGTGGTCGATCGCCCCGCACGGCGGCCTGGATCCGTTGCAGAAGCGTCGCTTCCGGCGCCTCGATCGGGTGGTGATGGTCGACGATCGCCACGTCGCCCCCGCTCCCGTCGCCCTCGCGCCGGCCGCCCCCGCTCCCGTCGCCCCCGCTCCCGTCGCCGTCGGCGCCGCCGGCCGTCAGGATGAGCTGCATCTCCCGGGCGTCACGCCCCCAGGAGGTGAGCAGCGGATTGGCCGGCAGGTCGGCCGTGGGGTCGGCCTCCCGGGGCACGACCGCCGCCCGCCCGCCGATCCGGTCGGCCACCCGGTCCCACAGCACCGCCGAGGGGTGCAGCAGGAAGAGGTGCACGTCACGGTGCACGGCCAGCGCCCGCAACACGGCCAGGAAACTGGCCGGGAGCCGGGTGAGCCCGAAGAGCGACAGCCGGGCCGGCAGGTCGACGACCGACGGATCACGGCGCAGGGCGGTGCAGGCGTCGTCGAGCCGCTCCGCCGGGCTGGCCACGCCGATCCGGTCCCGCAGGCGGCGCCAGAGTTCGGCCTGCCACGCCCACTGCGGCGACAGCGGCCGGCCGGCGCCGTCGGTGTCTTCCTTGGCCGCCCAGGCCCGCAGCATCGCCGGCCGGTGCACGCCGTAGCGGTCGTAGAGGTCGGCCAGGTGGCGGGCGCTGCCGAACCGCCGGGCCCGTCGACCAAAAAGAGATGTGTCAGCGTCGGCGTCGCCGCCGGTGGCGCCGAGGTAGCTGGCCAGGGGATCGAGCCATGGCTCACCGAGCGCGGCGTCGATGACCTCGAGGAGCGGCCAGACGGAGCGGGCTGCCAGCCAGGGATCGGCGTCGCGCTCCACGCCGGTGGCCGCCGCCACCGCCCCGCCGACCAGCGCCCCCGGATAGGGAAAGTCGATGTTGGCGCACACACCGTCGGACCGGCCGGCGGTGGCGCCGAGCCGGGTCGACAGCCGCTGCGTCAGCCACCGCTCCACCCCGCGGGTGGGGACGGCCACCACCTCGGCGGCCATCGGGTCGTCGAGCGGCTCGACGACCACGCGGCCGAGGGCGGCCACCAGGGCGTCGGCCCGTTCGGCTCGGTGGATGTGCAGCATGCGGAAACTCCGGTGCAGCGCAGCGTACGGACCCCAGGGGAAGTGGTGCCCGACGAGTATGCACCGGGGCTGTGACAGTGTCGTCGAGTGCGGAACGTGCACGTGGTCGTGAGACACCTGGGTGCTCGGAAGTTATCGGGTGACGATGACCTCGGGGGGCTGGTTGATCCAGGCGACGGTGGGCAGCTTGGGTGGAACTGGTGGCCGGCGGAATCGC
>JBFLYK010000065.1:0-36437 GCA_040756995.1 Actinomycetota bacterium
GACGGCGGGCGCCGCCCCGGACCCCGTGGCTCCGGGTGCCGCGCCGGTCGCGACCCCGGCGGTGTCGGCGGCGCTGGTGACGTTGGTGGCGGAGGGCGCCCCGGCCGGACCGGGCGCCGCCGCGTCCACGTTCTTCGTGTCGGCGACCTGCTTGAAGACGTTGTTGCTCGCCTCCAGGCGCGACTGTTCGAGCCGGGAGCCGCAGCCGGCCCCCGAGAGGGCCAGCGCGGCAGCGGCGGCGACCAGCGCCCGCCGCGATGGCCGGCGAGGGCGCAGACCGTCCGACGACCGGATGGCGTTGGGCTGCATCGGATCCCCCAATCCTGGCGCAGAACTGACTGAATCTTCGCTCAGTCAGCGCCTCGCAGTCAATGGGTCGGCGAGCCCAGCGCGGGATCAGGGCCCGGTTTCGGCCAGCAGGGACCGGGGCAGGCCCGATCGTTCGAAGCCGAGCTTCGATTCGAGGAGGTCGTCACCGATGACCAACGTGCGGCGGGCCACCGCCAGCAGCCGGTTGCGGGGCTCGCCGGCCGGAAGGAGCGCGGCCGCCTGACCGAGGCGGGCCGCTTCGCCGTCAACCAACAGGCCGAGGCCGGTCACCGCCGCCCGCTCGCGGTCGTCCTTGGGATCGGCGGCGGCCATCAGCGTGCGGGTCTTGGCTTCGTAGGCGGCGGCCAGCTGCCCGAGTGCAGCCGGGTCGGGGGACTCCAGGGCCCGCACCACGTCGGGCGCCTGGGGGAACCCGGCCTTCTTCACCCGGCCTTCCCACTTCTTGGTCGACTCTTCGTCCCGGCACGGCTCCGGAACGCCTTCGTCGCAGGTCGCCTCCCGCACCGGCGGTGTGGCCGCCGGCGGTCCGGGCGTCTCGGCCAGCGGCGGCCCGGCGGCCATGCCTTCGGCCACCCAGTCGGGCACTTCGGTGGGCGGGCGGAGCTCGACCTCCTCGCTGGAGGGAGCGTAGAACGTCGGGTCGAGCACGACCCGGCCCCGGTCGTAGATCCGGTCGCCCAGAGTGCGGAGCCGCCGGGCGGCGATGTTGAGCTGGGCCCGCAGCGGGTCGGCCGCCGGGTCGGTGGCCACGCCGTAGACGCGGGCCACCTCGACGTAGAGGTCGGCGGCGTCGAGAAAGTAGCGATTGACGGCGGGCTCGGGCTCGTACTCCGCCAGCCCGGCCACCGCGTCGCGGGACTTGACGAACTCGGGCAGGGCCACGTCGACCGCACCCTTGAAGTCGGCCGGGGTGACCTTGCCGGCCTCGAACTCCTGGGCCTTGGGCAGGAAGATCTTGATCGCGTCGCCCAGGGCCTTGAAGGCCTCGTCGACCTTGGCCTGGAAGGCCTGGGCTTCCTTCGAGGCGGTCACCGTGGTGGTGGACGACGGGGCCGAGGAGCCGCCGTCGCCGTCGTCGTTGGCCGCCATCACGGCGATCAGGGCCACCGCCACGGCCAGGGGCACGACGACGGCCGCCACCACCTTGAGCGTCTGCTTGTCGGCCGGGCGCGCCGAGTGGGCGCCTGTCAGGCGCTTGCGCCGAGATACCGCGCGAACACCACTCCGGAAGCGCACTGGGACGGTTCTCCTACAAAGACGATCTCGCCTTTCTGGAGAATGTAGACGTAGTCGGCGATGCCGACCGCGCGCTCGACGTACTGCTCGACCAGGAGGAGCGACCGGCCTTCGGCCTCCAGGACGGCCAGAGCCTCGAAGATCTCGTCCACCACGACCGGGGCCAGGCCGACCGACAGCTCGTCGGCCAGTACGACCAGCGGGTCGGTGACCAGCGCCCGGGCCAGGGCCAGCATCTGCTGCTCGCCGCCGGAGAGCGTGCCGGCCACCTGGTCCATCCGCTGGCCCAGCTTCGGGAACCGGGCGGTCGCCTGCTCCAGCGACCCGTTGAGGTGCCGCCGCCCCACCTGCATCGTCAGGTTCTCTCGCACCGTGAGGCGGCGGAAGATGCCCCGCCCCTCGGGGATGAGGCACAGACCGGCCCTTGCCCGGGCGTGGGCCGGGCGCTTCTCCACCGGGGTGCCCTGGAGCAGGATGTGCCCGTCGCGAGCCGGGAGGAGCCCGGCGATCGTCTTGAGCAACGTCGTCTTCCCGGCGCCGTTCGAGCCGAGGAGGGCGACCGCCGCGCCGGGCGGAACCTTCAGGTCGACGCCGTGGAGGACCTCGGTGCGGCCGTACCCGGCCCGCAGGCCGGACACCTCGAGCAGCGCCGGCATCAGCTCGCCCCCGCCATGGTGGTCTCGGCCGCCGGGGCACCTCCGGCCCGACCGGCGGCCCGGGCGGCGACCCGCTCCCCCAGCCGGCTGCCGGTCGGGCGGCGCCGCCAGGCGCTGGCTCCGGCCAGGGCCGAGAAGTCGGGCAGCCGGAACAGCCCGGCCAGCCCGTTCGGGGCCTGGGCGAGGATGATGGCCATCACGCCGAAGGCTACCGGCTGCCACTCGGTCACCGCCTTGGCGGTGAAGATGGCCGGCACCGTCACGAGCAGCACGGCCGACAGGATCGCCCCGCCCAGCGTCGCCGGCCCGGCCGTCACGAGGACGGCGATCCAGAACAGCGACTGGGAGAAGTCGAAGCTCGTCGGGTTGACCACCTGGGTCAACGACCCGAGCAGCCCGCCGGCGATGGCGGCCAGGAAGGCCGTGAGGCAGAAGACGATGACCCGGGAGGCGGTGGGGTTGACGCCCACGCTCTCGGTGGCGGTGGGCGAGTCGGCCAGGGCCCGGAGAATCCGGCCGAGCCGCGTCACCCGGACCAGCTCGATGACCACCACGGCGCTCACCACGACGGCCAGCACGAAGTAGTAGAAGGCCTTGTCGCCGGTGAACGAGATGCCGAGCAACTCGGGGCGCGACAGCGTCCGCAGGGCCTTGGTGCCGAAGGCGAATTTGGTGCCGAACAGCAGGTACTGGGCCAGCACGCCAAACCCGAAGGTGGCCAGCGCCAGGAACAGCCCCGAGAGGCGGATGGCGGGGATGGCCACCAGCGCGCCCACCGGCACCAGCACGAGCCCGGCCAGCACCAGCGCCAGCAGGTAGGGAATGCCCGCCACCTGGAAGTGCGACAGGGTCGTGGCCCCGAAGACGACGAACACCGCGTGGCACAGCGACACCTGCCGGGACAAGCCGACGAGGAGCCCGAGGCTGGCGAACACCAGCACGAAGGCCAGCGTCGACGTGGCGGTGAGGAGCCGGGAACCGTCGAGGCGGGTGGGCAGCAGTACGGCGATGCTGACCATGACCACCAGCAGCCGGAGCGGGAACCGCCGGCTGCGGGCCTGCGTCAGCCGGGCCCGGGCGCCTCCGGCCGTCCGCACCGCCTGGGTCGTCAGCTCGGCGAAACTGCCCTTGCGGGAGAAGACGAGTACGGCGAAGAGCACGATGAACGACAGCGAGGTGGGCAGGCCGGCCAGGCCCGGCCGGGCCGCCACCCATTTGGTCAGCAGCGACTCCCCCACGCCGATGCCGATGGCTCCGAGATAGGTGAGCGGCAGGCTGACGAGCCGGCCGACGGCGGCCGCCCCGAAGGCCTTGATGACCAGCAGCGTGAGGAGGACGGCGTCGATGCCGAGGAACGGGCTCAGCAGCACACCGGCCAGCGCGGCGAACGAGCAGCCGAGCATCCAGGAGAACGTGGTCACCCGGGCCGAGCTGGTCCCCATCAGCTCGGTCAGATCGGCATCGTCGACCACGGCCCGGGTCTGGATCCCCAGCCGGGTGGCCCGGAAGAACGCGGCCAGCAGAAGGGCGGAGGCCAGCGAGATGGCCACGATGATCGCCTGGTCGTAGCCGACGTTGACCCCGGGCAGACGGAACGTCGACCGGGAGAATATCGGGTCCACCGACCGGGTGGCCGGCCCGTAGATGACGATGGCCAGGTACTGCAGACCGACCAGCAGGCCGAGGGAGACCACCACGTAGCTCGAGGCCGACGCTCCCCGCAGCCTGCGGAGCAACACCCGGTCGATGACCACCCCGATCAGGGGCGCCACCACCAGGATGGCCAGCGCCGCCGCCAACCAGGTGGGCACGCCGGCGTCGACCCGCAGCGAGTAGAAGATGAACGTGGCGATCATGCCGACGGCGCCGTGGGCGAAATTGAAGACGCCCGACGTCTTGTAGGTGACCACCAGGCCCATCGCGGCGATGGCGTAGATCGAGCCGCTGGCCAGGCCGATGACCAGGAAGGGGAGGTACTCCCTCATCGGGTTACGCCCTCCTCACTCGGCGTCGGGCTCACTCGGCGTCGGCTCACTCGGCGTCGGGCTCACTCGGCGTCGGCGTCGCAGAGGTGGCAGGCCGCCAGACCGCTCGGGAGGTTGCGCCGTTCGGTGGCCCGGACGGGCAGGCCGGCCACCGCCGGGCACTCCGCCCGGTGGTAGCGGGTGAGCCCGGGCGAGGTGACCAGGGTGCCGGCGGACAGCGGCGTCACGACCGCGGTCTCCTCGTCGGGGACGAGCCAGGCCGAGAACAGGCGCGCCTTGCGCAGCTGCACGTGGCGCTTCACCGTTAGCGTCGACCCGACGGCGCCGAGCGCCACGAGCACCAGACCGAAGATGGCGATGCCCACGGCGGCGATGGCCTCCGTCGGCTGGTCGACCGACGAGACCCGGGCCCACGACCCGGCGAGGACGGCCACGGCCAGCAGCAGCCCGATACCGAGCGTCAGACGTTCCTTGCGGAAGACGGCGACGGCGGTGGCGCCGGGCGCCGGGGCGGCCGTCTCGAGCCGGCCGTTGACCATGAGCGCCGGCGCGGTGCCGGCGGGCGCCGGGGCGCCGGCGGGAGCCGAGGCCGGGGCCGGCCCCGGCGCGGACCCGTTGGTCTGCGCCGGGCTGGGGAACGGGATCTGGCCCGAGAGGATGGCTTCCACACGGTCGAGCTTGCGCCACTCGTCGTGGAGGTCGGCCAGGATCAGCAGCGTGGCGCCGGCGCCGAGCAGGAACAGCCCGCCGAGGCCGCCGGAGGCGATGTACGACAGCTGCTCGGCGACATAGGGCGAGTCGCTCACGCCCAGATAGCCGAGCACCAGGAGCACGGCGCCCAGCCCGATGAGCGTGAACCCGAGCACCCGGTCCCACTCCGCTCGCAGCCAGGTCATGATGTCCATGCGGCCTTCACTCCTTTGAGGCGCCAGAGGGCCGACGAGGCGAGGAGCATCGCCCCGGCGACGCCGATGACGGCGTAGAAGAACTTCGTCGTGCCCCGCACGTCGCGGGCCAGGATGGCGGGGGTCGACAGGCCCGGAGCGGGCGCGGCGGAAAGGGAACCCGATCCGTCTCCCGACGCTCCGCTGAGCCCGCTCGTGTCACCGGCCGCCACCGCCGCTCCGCCCGCCGGGACCGCTCCCCCACCCGATACCGAGGCGGGCCCGTTGCCGTAGCCCGCCGAGAGAGCGCCGCTCGAGCCACCGGCACCGGCGCCGCCGTTGAGCGACGCGGCCGGGGCGCCGCCCGTCGAACCTTCCGCCGGACCGGCCGGCGCGGCGACACCGCGGTCGGCCGGGACGTTGTCGACCGGCGGTGGAATGTCGGGGAGACCGGGCCCGGCCGCCCCGAAGAGGATGAACGTGCTGGCGCCGCCGATGCGGTAGATGAACGTGCCCTTGGGATTGCCCTCGACCGGGATCGTGTGCTTCCACGTCACCTCGAGGACGTCACCGGCCTGGCCGCCCTCGACGTCGTTGCCGGCAATGGTCTTCACCGTGATGCCGGCCTGCGCCAGAGCCTGGTTGATCGAGTCGGATCCGCTGCCGATGGGCACGGGCACGGTCTGCCCGCTCGGGTGCACGCCGTCACGGTCGATGGTGACGGGCTGGTCGCCGACCTTCGCACCCTGGATCTGCAAGTCGGTCTTCGTGGTCGGCTTGGCGGCCCCGGGCTCGTAGGTCGAGACCGACCTCGACACCACCGAGCTGATCTTGAGGGTCCCGTCGCCGAACGAGAGGCCCTCGCTGACGCCGACGGCGGTCATCGTCAGCCGGCCCTCGCCGTCGAGGACGCCGGTGCTGTCGGCCGTCGAGCGGGTGACCGGGCTGGCCCCCCCGAAGAGGAACTGGGCCGACCCCGCCGCCTTCCCCTGGTCGGCGCTGGCCTTGAGCGAGTACGTGCCGCTCGGGTCCTTCGCCTCCGCTGTCGGCGTGACGGGGTGATCGGCGCGGACGTAGAAGGGATACCCGGGCACCGGCACGCCGGTGGCGAAGGTCAGCAGGCCGGGAGCGGTGACCGCGTTCTCCCCCGGATAGGGCAGCGACCCGAACCCGGTCGCCTTGCCGGTGGTGTCGACGTTGGCCTGGGCCACCGGCCCGCCACCGTCGAAGAACTCCGACACGACCACGTAGTCCGGCACGGTGTAGGTCGCCCGCATCCCGGAGGCGGAGGCCACGCCGACGAGGCTGCGGGTCTCGCCCGTGGCGCCGGCGCGGCTCCCGGTCACGAAACCCGTTACCGACACCGTCACCAGCAGCAAGCCGGCGCCGGCCACCCGGCGTCGGTGCCGCCCGCTCCGCTCAGCCTTCACGAGCGCCCCCTCCCCGAAACAGCGCGACCGGCCCCCCATGACTGACTCTTCATTCAATCACCGGCCGAAAGAGGCCGTCAAGGTTCCCGGGCCGAGCCCCGGAGACCCTTGACGGCCTGCCTCCTACTCCGGCTGGGCCTCGTCGGCGCGGTTCACGCCCACGGCCGACAGCAGGTCTTCGTGGAGCTGCATCCAGACGGTGTGATACGAGTCGCAACGGGGCGAGGCGAGCCAGGCCCGGTCCTCGCTGATCTTGTCGAGCGCCGCCGTCAGCCGGGCCCGGTAGCCGGCGAACCTCGGTACGGCCTGGCCCAGCGCGTCGAGCAGCGCGCCGGCCCGTTCGTCGAGCCGGTCGAGCCGCTCCAGAATCTTGAAGTCGTAAGCGGCGTCGGAGTGGTCGTTCGGCTGGTTGCCGGGCTTGAGCTGCCAGTCGGTGCAGATCCGCAGGAACTCCACGTTGAACGTCAGGAAGCGTTCGTAGGCGCTCCTGGCCAGCGCCTCTTCTTCGGAACCCGGGGGGAGGCGCGCCCAGACGGCATGCGCCTCCCGCCCGGCGGGCGCCAGCGCCAGGTTGGCGCCCCGGACCATGACGTAGCCGGCCGCCGCCAGTTCCTCCTCCGCCGGGCCCCCCTTGGCGGGACGGAAACCCCGGAGGCGAAGATCGTGGAGGAGGGTCCAGGCCTCGTCGCTCAACGTGGGGACGGGCGTCTGCGTGATGTCTGCGCTCATGGACCGGCATGTTAACGTGTCGGCCAAATTCTGACCGAACGTTCACTCAGAAGGGACGGAATGGAACCGAGAGGGTCCATCGATGCCGTGGCCGAGCTGCCGGGTGTTGTCACCGTCCTCGACGTCGAGGGCGGCCGCGTCGTCGACCACCGGGGCGTGGCCGACCCCGACAACCTGGAGATCGTCCTGCACTTCACCGGGACGTGGGACGAGCTGCTGGAAGCGCTGTTGCCCGTCCTCGGCGACGCCCTGGGCGGGGAATGGACGCCGGGTCGGTGGTGGGCCTGCGCCGGCGGCGACCACGTAGCCCTGGGGCGGGACGGTCGGGCGCTCCTGGTCGAGGCCGCCCGGGCCGGACCGTACCTGGCCGCCCTGGCCGGCGGCGGCACCGCCGAAGGGACGAGGATCTGGTGAGCTCGCCGGACGTCACTCGCCGCTTTCGGCGGCGGTGCCGGTTCGGTACACTGCCCTTCGCTGGCCGAACGTTCATTCAGTGCGGGAGGTGCACGCGGTTGGGCAAGCGGCGTCTGGCCTCGGCGGTCGGAGGATGCATCGCCGCCGTCCTCGTGGCGGGGTGCGGATCGCGGGTGGATCCCGGTGAGCTCCAAGCGGCCGGAGGAGCGCTCTCGGTCTCGTCGGCCCGGATGGCGGCAATTGACTCCGTCAACCCGGCGGCGTCGCCGGGCAGTGTCGACTCCGGTGTACTGCCGGCGGGCCCGGACGGCAACGTCGGGCCATCGGTACCGGCGGCCGGATCGGGGAGTGCCCCGGTCACGGCCGGGACCGGCGCAACGTCGATGGCGGCGGCCGGCGGCGGGCCGGGCCGGCGGCCGGGACGCCCTCCGAATCAGGCGCCCGGCGCAACCACGATGCCGCCGGGAGGAACGGCCGCGGCGACGGCCGGCGGAGCACCGTCGTCGGGCGGGAAGGCGAGTCCGACGCCCGTCGCGCCGATGCCGGGATCGCCGGGCAATGGCCCGGCCGCGGCCAAGGCGCCGATCGTCTTCGGCACGCTCGGCACCGGCAGCGGGGTGATCGGGCGGGCCGTCCAGCCGATCATCACCGCCGACAAGGCGTGGAGCGCCGACATCAACGCCCGGGGTGGGCTGGCCGGCCATCCGGTGAAGCTGATCTTCGGCGATGACGGCGGCGACCCGGCCGCCGCTCTGGCCATCGCCAAGCGGATGGTCGAGCAGGACAAGGTCGTGGCCTTCATCGGCACCTACCTCGTCACGACGACCCCGGCGGTCACTCCCTACCTCGAGCAGGTCGGCGTGCCGATGATCGGCGGCCCCGGCGGCAACGAGATCGAGGACCACTCCCCCATGGTCTTCAATCCCCAGATCGGCGCCGACGAGGCCCTGGGCCACGCCATCCATCTGGCCGTCGTCAGCCAGTCCGACAAGCGGAAGATGGCGATCCTGTACTGCCGGGAAGCGTCGTCCTGCCGGCAGCAACGGGACCGGGCGCTGCAGTTCGCCAACCTCTACGGAGTCACGATCGTCTACGAGGCCCAGGTTTCGATCGCCCAACCTGACTTCACCGCCGAAGTGATCGCCGCCCGCAACTCCGGAGCCGAGATCGTCACGATGCTGACCGACGAGCAGACCATCGTGCGGGTCGCCCGTTCCGCCAAGCGCCAGGGCTGGTCGCCGGTGGTCACCGGCACCTACACGGCCAACGCCGAGGTGATGCAGCAACCGGATGCCGAGGGCGTCCTCGGCATCGCCGCCACCGTCCCCTACCGGAGCTCGCCGAAGATGCAGCCGTACCTCGACGCCGTGCGCCGCTACGTGCCCGACGGCGCCCTCGGCGGCTACGGCGCCACCGCCTGGGTGCAGCTCAAGCTGATCGAGCGGCTATCGGTGGGATTCGGCGACCGCAACCCCACGACCCGGGACTACCTCGACGCCCTCTACGCCCTGCGGGGCGAGACGATCGGCGGGCTCGTGCCTCCCATCACGTTCAACCAGGGACCGCACGTCCACGTGAACATGTGCGGCTACCCCATCAAGGTCGTCAACGCCAAGCTCACCGCTCCCCTCGGCGAGAACTACGTCTGCGCCAAGGGCTACTGAGAAGAGAGGCTCCCGTTGGAACGCATCCTCCCCGAGGACGACGGGTCGCACCCCGTGCCGCCCGACGCTGACGAGTACTGGCAGGAGAGCTGGTTCCTCGGCTGGTACGACCCCGCCCACCGGGCCGCCGGCTTCCACCACCTCGGCCTGCAGGGTGTGCGCGGGCGAGCCGATGTGTGGAGCTGGATCGCCCTCGACGGCACGGTGGTGGGCAAGTACCAGAACCTGCGGCTGCCGCTGCCGGCCGACGACCTCTCCGACCTGACCCTCGGACCGCTCCACGTCCTGACCAAGACGCCGCTGCGCTCCTACGCCCTCAGCTCCGCCTACGAGAACGGGAACCGCAGCGACGTCGTCTACGACGCCTTCATCGACCCGTTCTCCTATTCGCTCGGTGGCGACATCGGGAAGGACCACTACGAATCAATGGGCCGGGTGACCGGCTCGGTCACGGTGGCCGGGACGGAGACGGAGGTCAGCGGCTGGGCGTTCCAGGACCATTCCTGGGGGGCGCGCCACTGGGGCTCGGTGCTGGCCCACCGGTGGATCTGGGCGACGTTCGGGCCCGACCTCTTCTGCTCCGCCTTCAGCTTCACCACTCCCAAGGGGCGGATCGATTTCGGCTACGTCTACGAGGGCGGCGAGTTCCGGGGCGTCACCCGGGTGGACACCGGGGCCCGGGTGGCCGACGACGGCCACTCCCCTGTCGGCTGCGACGCCCGGCTGTGGACCGCCGACGGCCGCGGCTACCACATCACCGGGGCCTGCGAGGTCACCAGCGTCTCCAGCCACGACGAGGGGTTCTTCGTCACCGACGGGATGACCGTCTTCGAGTGCGGCGGCCGGCTGGGGACGGGGATCTTCGAACTGAACGAGGTGAAGGCCCCGGCGCCCTGGCACCGGGACCTGCTCGGCCTGTGACGACCGGTTAGCCGAGGACGACCTCGCCGGCCGAGCCGTCGACGGTCACGGTCGTGCCGCTCACCGCCCGCCCGGTGCCGACCTTCACGTTGACCACGCAGGGGACGCCGAGCTCCCGGGCCACGACCGCGCCGTGGGACAGCACGCCGCCGATGTCGAGGACCACGGCGCCGGCGCAGGCCAGCACCGGAGCCCAACCCGGATCCACCGTCCGGGCGAAGAGGACGTCGCCCGCCTCGAACTCGTCGAAGGGGTCGAACAGGACCCGGGCCGTGCCGGTCACCGTGCCGGGGGCGGCGGCGATGCCGTGGAGGCGGGTGACGTCGGGGGCCAGCTTCTCGGGCGGCAGCATGCCCCGGGCCCGGATGAAGGCGTCGTCCAGCGGCCGGATCCAGCCCGGGCCCACCTCGACGAGCTCGGGGAGGTCGAGGGCCAGGCAGCGGCGGTGGGCCTCACGGCGCCGTTCGATCTCCGCCGAACCGGGACCGGGATCACCCCGCAGCACGGCCCGCAGCTCCTGATGGCGGAGGAAGTGGATGGCGTCGGTGGCCGGGAGCACTCCTCGTTGCACCAGGCGGGGGCCGGCGGCCGACAACAGGCGGCGCAGCTCGTCCCACAGGAGCACCGCCGGGAGTTTGCCGTTCTCCCGGCTGGCCATCATCGCCTGGGACTTCTTGAGCGCCGCCTTGACCAGCGGGAGCTTCACCTTCGGGACCCGGCCGGCCAGCTCCGCTTCGGCGGCCGCCCGCACGGCCGCCGCGCCGTCGGCCGCCGACTCCCGCTTCAGCTCCAGGCGGACGGTGTCGAGAACCGGCCGGGGGTCCATCCGCCAGCTGGGGTTCGACAGCTCCAGCTCGGCCGGCGCCCGGTGACCGAACCGGGCGATGAGATCGTCGAGGGCGGAGGCGGCGGCCGGGCTCGCCCGCCGCAGGTCGCCGACGGGATCGTCACCCTCCAGCGCTGATTCGGCGCCTTCCCGGCGCACGATCTCGGCCAGCCGCCGGACGGCCCGCCCGGCTTCGGCGCTCTCGTTCCCGCCGAGGGCGACGTGGAGGCGGTTGCAGAGATCGCCGGTCGTATCGCCGGCCCAGGCGGCCAGCATCTTCCGCACCGTCTCGAAGAACCCGCTGCCGAGCCCGGCCCCGGTCATGAGCGTCACCCAGCTGTCGACCTGGAGGTCGTCGAGCCGGTCGAGCCAGGCGGCCAGCTCCTCGTCGGACAGGGCGCCGGGCGGGCCGGCCGGCCGGGCGGCCACGATCGCGGCGCGCCGGCGCTCGACGTCGGCGGCGACGCCACCGGCCAGGCGCAGCGTGCGGGGGGCGACCCGCAGACCGGTGATCACCTCGCGAACCCGCTCCCGGGCGGTGGGCTTGGGCGGGACGTAGTCCGGGTCGGCCTCCAGGCCGAAGAACTGCTGGTACATGGCGTGGCGGGAGCTGCCCGGAGTGGCCTCGCCGAGCCCGGCGAGCTGATCGGCGTTGAGATACACGAGGCCGTAGACGGCGAACATGTACGGATCCGGAGCGTCGGCCGGCGTCAGCACGCCGAGCTGGTCGAAGTAGAACTTCCGGACGCCGGCCTCCTCGAAGGTGAGGATCAGGTCCTGGCTGAGGGGCGTGAGCGGACGCGGATAGCCATCAGCGGCGTTGGCCCGGGTCACGGCGATCGGGTGGTCGGGCCAGGCGTTGAGCCAGTACTCCCAATCGACCAGTGACTCGTTCACCATCACTCCCCCCAAGGAACAAACGACAGACGTTCAGCCCGACGCGATGCGGGAGATGGCGGCCACCTCGCCGCCACCGACGAGACGGATGGCCCACAGCTGCGGATCGGTCGTGCTCTGGCAGGACTCCAGCAGGCTCCCGGCCGGCACCGCCCGCCGGAACCACATCTCCCCTTTCCCGGTCGGGCCGACACCGGCGTAATAGAGCTGCGTCATGAACAGCAGCAGCCCCTGGACCAGAATCGTCGGGTAGCCCTGGGACCAGGCGTAGTGCTCGTTCTCGTGGATCGGGTAGTGCGTTCCGGCCAGCGTGGCGAAGTGCCGGATCGTCGCCTCGTCGACCACCATGGTCCGCCGCCGGGCGAGCGACGACACGTCGAGCTCCGGGCGCGGTGGCAGGCCGCGTTCGCCGTACGACTCCAGGTCGCCGGCCATCCGGGCCACCAGCAGGCTGCGGGCCAGTTCCTCGCCACCGACGCTGGCCGTCGTCGATACGCCGGCTTCGAACGAGCCGCCCCGGCTCGAGACCCACTCGACGCGCCCGGAGGCGGTGAAGGCCTGCCGGGGCACTGGCCCGTGCCACTCGACGCCCTGATAGACCTGCAGGGCGGTGTCACCCAGGCGGTAGCGGGAGTCGATGATCTCGGGGATGAGGATCATCGGCCACCCGAGGTTCCCCAGGGCGCCGATCGGCGACTGAAGCCAGAGGCACAGCTCGTTGAACCACTGACCCGACAGCTCCAGCGATCGTTCGACGGCCAGTCCGGGGGCCCGCAGCATCTCGAGCGTGCTGGTCCTGGTGGTCATGTCCGCACTTCCCGACGACCCGTACTGACTGACTGTTCAATCATAGCTCAGACTCTCCCGCCCTGTCCTGGGAACTCGGGGGCGAGGATAGGTCAGTCCGGTCCGTCGGCCACGAGGCGCTGGCGCAGGAGGTCGATGGTCTCGGCCGGGAGGCCGGCGGACTCGAAGTAACCCGCCGCGCCTCCGTATCGGTCGTCGAGGTACTGCAGCGCCTCCACCATCACCTCTTCCACGGCGGCGACGATGGCTCCCAGGCCGGGCTTGGTCAGATCCCCTTCCTCCCAGTCCCACCAGGTGCCGATCGCCTCCCGCAGGCGGTCCGGATCCGGGGCCTGGCTGACGTAGCCGGCGATGATGGCCCGCCGGTCGACACCGAGGAGGTCCTGCAGCAATGCGGTCAGCAGGCCCGTGCGGTCCTTGCCGGCGGCGCAGCCGAAGCCGGCCGGCTGGGCGGTGGCGATGGCCGTCACGGCTCCGACGACGGAATCCTGAAAGTCGTCGAGGATGCGCCGGTAGATGTTCTGCAGGAAGGCCCGGCCGTGGGCTTCGGTGAGGCCGTGCTCGGCCATGGCCGCGGCGAGGTCGGCGGGGTTGCCGAACGAGATCGGCTGCAGCTCGTAGCGCACGCCCCGGGACAGCGCCCAGTTCTCGAGCGCGGCGCGGTCCTCGTTGTGGCCCCGGAGATCCACCAGCACCCGGAGACCGATGGCGTCGAGGTGGGCCAGCTCCGCCGGACCGACCATGCCCCCCGAGATGCGGAACACCACGCCCGTCCGGAACCAGCGCCCGTCCCGCAGCGGATGCCCGCCGATGTCGCTGACGCGCAGGCCACCGACCGCCGATTGCGCCAACTCACCGTCCTTTCAGGCAGATTTACACAGGGTGTCACCGTGGCATAGGGTGACCGGGATGCCGCTCAAAACCTTAGAAGACAACGCCAAGCCGGCCCCCAACGGCACCGAACGCGCCCGGCCCGGCTTGCGGGAGCGCCGGAAGAAGCTCACGGCCGCCGAGCTCGAAGCGGCCGCCTTCCGGCTCTTCGGTGAGCGGGGCTTCGACGCGGTGACGGTCGACGATATCGCCGCCGAAGCCGACGTGTCGCGACGGACGTTCTTCCGCTACTTCGCCTCCAAGGAAGACGTCCTGCTCGCCGACCATTTCGTCCAGCTCGCCCGGCTGCGGGAGGCGATGGCGGTTCGCCCGCCCGACGAGCCGATCATCACCGCACTGCGCAACGCCCTCCTGTCGATGACCGGCGACTTCGAGGACCGCAAGGAGATGATCATCCTGCGCGGCCGGCTCATGCGGGACACGCCGTCGCTGCAGGCCCGCAGCCTCGTGCACCAGAAGCTGTGGGAAGACGCCATGGCGGAGATGGTGGCCGAGCGCCTCGGCGTCGACCCCGTCACCGACCTCCGGCCCGGCGTCGTGTCGGCCGCCACGCTGGCGGCGATGCGCGTCGCCTTCACCAACTGGCTGACCTCGGGGTGTGAGGGCGACCTCATCGCCTTGACGACCGAGGCGCTCGACCTGCTCGACGGCGGGCTGCAGCAGCTGCGCGACGAGAGTTAGCCCGCCGGGGCGATGGGTTTCGACCCCGCCGCGCTGCCCGACGCGGTCCTGGCTTTCCTGGCCGAGCGGCACCTGGCCACGTTGACCACCCTGGCGCCGGGCGGGTGGCCCCACGTGGTGGCCATCGGGTTCAGCTTCGATCCCGTCGACGGGCTGGTGCGGATCATCACCGGAGCCGGCAGCCGGAAGGCGGCCAACGCCCGCCGGGGTGGCCGGGCCGCGGTCGGCCAGGTCGACGGCGCCCGATGGCTGTCGCTGGAGGGCCCGGTGGCGGTGACCGATGATCCGGCCCGGGTGGCGGCCGCGGTGGCGGCCTACAGCGCCCGCTACCGCGCTCCGCGGGAGAACCCCGCCCGGGTCGCCATCGAGATCACCGTCGAACGGGTCCTGGGTCGGGTCTGACGCCTAGTTCCGCTTCTGCTGGTTGGTGGTCTCGGCGAAGCTCATGTGCGGGCGAGCGTCGGCCAGCAGCTTGCGGATGGCGGCGTCGACCTCGGCGGGATCGGCGATCGGCGTGCCCGTCGGGCCGCGGTGCCATCCTTCGGCGATGGCGAAGTTGGTGCCCGACACCTCGATCACCTGCTCGGTGACGTCGGACGAGAGCGTGGAGGCCAGCCACACGCAGACCGGCGCCACCCAGCGGGGGTCGAGCGCCGCCTTCACATCGTCGGCGATCGGCAGGTCCTCGGTCATGCGGGTCAGGGCGCCGGGCGCGATGGCGTTGACCGTGACGCCGTACCGGCCCAGCTCCCGGGCGGCGATGATCGTCAAGCCGGCGATCCCCGCCTTGGCCGCGCCGTAGTTCGCCTGGCCGACGTTGCCGTAGATGCCCGACACCGACGTCGTGTTGATGATCCGGGCGTCGTTGGTCTCGCCGGCCTTGGTGCGGTCGCGCCAGTAGGCCGCGGCGTGGCGGGAGACGGCGAACGTGCCCTTGAGGTGGACGCGGATGACCGAGTCCCACTCCTCCTCGCTCATGTTGACCAGCATCCGGTCCCGCAGGATCCCGGCGTTGTTGATGACGACGTCGAGACCGCCGAAGACCTCGATCGCCTGATCCACCAGGGCTTTGGCGCCGGCCCAGGTGGAGATGTCGTCGGTGTTGGCCACCGCCGCTCCGCCGGCGCCGGTGATCTCGTCGACGACCTGTTGGGCCGGACCGGCGTCGGCACCGCTGCCCGTCCGGTCGCCCCCGAGGTCGTTGACGACCACCTGGGCGCCGTGCTCGGCCAGCATGAGGGCGTACTCCCGGCCGATGCCCCGGCCGGCGCCGGTGATGACGCAGATCCGTCCTTCGCAGAGTCGCCGCCCACTGAGCCCCGGTTCAGTCATGGCCCGATCATGGCACGGTCGGCGGCCCGGCCCAGATACGAGCGGACCACGTCCCGGTGGCGGACGACGTCACCCGGTGGGCCGTCGGCGATGACGCGACCGAGATCCATGGCCACCAACCGGTCGGCGATCGACAGCAGCAGCGGCACGTCGTGGGCCACGATCACGATGGCGCAGCCGGTGGTGTCCCGCACCCGCAGCAGCAGGCGAGCCAGCGCCCGGGTCTCCGGTTCCGCCAGACCGGCCGACGGCTCGTCGAGCAGCAGCACGCTCGGCTCCTGCGCCACCAGCGAGGCGAGCTCGACCAGGCGGCGGACTCCGGTGGACAGCTGCGACGGGAAACGGTCCCGCCACGCCTCCAGACCGAGATCGACCAGGAGGCTCTCCACCCGCTCCCCCACTGCCTGCTCGAACTGGCCCGACCCCGGCAGCCGCAACGCCGCCGCCAGCGGGCCGGGGGGTGCGGCCGTGCGCTCGGAGGCCAGCGCCAGGCCCTCCCACACCGTGAGCCCGGGAAACAACCGGCTGTCCTGGAACGAGCGGGCGAGGCCGGCCAGCGCCCGCAGGCGGGGACCGAGGCCGGTGACGTCGGCCCCGGCGAAGCGGACGCGTCCGGCGTCGGGCGTCACGAAGCCGGAGAGGGCGTCGACCAGCGTGGTCTTGCCCGCGCCGTTGGGCCCGATGAGCCCGACGATCTCCCCGGCCTGGACCGTGAGGCCGGCGCCGTCGACGGCGGTGAGGCCGCCGAAGCGGACGGTGAGCTCGGCGCCGGAGAGCACCTCGCTCGGCCCCTGGCCGTCCCCGGAGTCACGGGGCCGGGCGCCGTCGCCCCGGGCGGCGGGTGGGGTGACCGGAGCGGCCCGCCCACCGCCCTCGAGGAGGACCGAGCGGAGCAGGTCCTCACGCTGGGCCAGATCGGCGGCGGCCCCCGAGAAGCGGACGTGGCCCTTCTCCAGGAACACGGCGCGGCTGGCGACGTGGAGCGCGACGGTGACGGACTGCTCGACGAGGATCGTCGTCAGGCCGCCGCCTTTGAGGTGGGAGACGACGTCGAGCAGCTCTTCCACCACCGCCGGAGCGAGGCCGAGGGACAGTTCGTCGATGATCAGCAGCCGGGGATCGGGCGCCAGCGCCTGGGCCAGAGCCAGCATCTGCTGCTGGCCGCCGGAGAGCAGCCCGGCGGGCTGGGCGGCCCGCTGCCGCAGAATCGGGAAGAGCTCGAAAACCCGTTCGGTGGCCTCGTCGCAGCGCCCCCGGTCGGAGCGGAACGTCCACATGGCCAGCCGGAGGTTCTCCCCCACCGTGAGGCCGGGATAGACACCGCGCCCGCCGGGCGCGTGGGCGATGCCGAGACGGGCGAGACGCTCGGGACTGGCCCCGGTGACGTCGTGCCCGTCGAAGGAGACCGTCCCCCGCTGCGCCGGCGTGAGGCCCGACAACGCTCGCACCAGCGTGGATTTCCCGGCGCCGTTGGTGCCGAGGAGCGCCACCACCTCGCCGTGGCGGACGTCGAAGTCCACGCCGAAGAGAACCTGCAGCGAGCCGTAGGCGACTTCCAGGCCGCGGGCCGAGACGAAGGCGGCCCGGTCGTCGACGTCCGAGTGCGCCTCCTCCGCTTCCTCGTGGTCGACGACGCGGGCCGTCGCCCTGTCATGAGCCGCCGGTCCGTCATCGGAGGCCAGCACCCGCTCGAACACCACCTCGTCGGCCGGTGGTCCGCCGTCGGTGATCCCCCGGCGCCGGGCGACGCCCTCGAGGGCGAAGCGCCGTAACCGCAGCCCGACTTCGCCCAGCCCGCCGGGGAAGACCAGCAGGAGGAAGAGAACCCCGGCTCCGGTCACGATCAACTGCAGCCCGCCGCTGACGACGTACTCGGCATAGCGCAGGGCGACGGCCCCGAGGATCGCCCCCCACACCGAGGTGAGGCCGCCGACGACGACCATGCTGAACGCTTCGAAGCTGAGCGAGGGGGCGTACGTTCCGACGCTGACGCCGTTGAGGGCGACGACGTGCAAGCCCCCGGCGACACCGGCCAGCGCGCCGCTGACGGCGAAGGCCGCGAGCCGCGTGCGGGCCAGGGAAACGCCGCGGGCCTCGGCCGCCCACTCGTTGTCCCGCACCGCCAGCCATGCCCGTCCGGGGCGGCGCCGGCGAAGGTTGGCCACGACCGCCACCGCGGCGGCCAACACCGCCACGCTGAACAGGAACAGGTTGCCTTCATCGGCGAGGTCGAACCGGCCGAGCAGGACCGGGCGGCCGACCTCGTCCGGGATACCCGACTTCACGTACGTGGGGTTCAGGAAGTAGCTCGACATCGACACCGCCAGCGCCAGCGTGGTCACCGGCAGGAACAGGCCCCGAACCCGCAACGCCGGCAGTCCGAGCGCCACCGAGGTCACCAGCCCGGCGGCGCCGGCGCCGAGCAGCGCCAGGAACAGGTCGGTGTGCGCCTCGGCCAGCAGATTGCCGGCGGCCACCGCGCCGACCCCGACGATGGCGAACTGGCCGAGACTGATCTGGCCCGTCCAGCCGGTGAGGACGACGAGGGACAACGCCACCAGCGCGTACACGGCCGTCACGGTGCCGAGCAGGCTGAGCTGCTGGACCGACATGCCCGCCCGGAACAGCAGCACCACGCCGAGTACGGCGACGTAGAGAAGGCGCCGGGACCAGACGACCTCGGGCAGGCGGCGGAGCGGAGCGGGAATCGGTGGGACGTCGCCGGCCCGGACCCATGACGACAGGGCGCCGGACTCCGCCCGGGTGGAGCGATCGCGTTGCAGCGGCAGGGCGACGAGGATGACGATCAGGTAGGCGAGGTCGATCAGGCCGGCCCGGCCCGTCGTCCAGAACACCGACTGCTGCAACACTCCGAGCCCGATGGCGGCCAGTGCCGCCTGGGGCAGGCTCGTCATCCGGGCCAGGACGGCGGCGGCCAGCGCCGGCAGCAACAGTGTCGGCTCACCGGCCGCTCCCCGCACGGTCCCCGAGATCGGCAGGGCCAGGATGGCCGCCAACGTGGACAGCAGGGCGGCCAGCACCCACACGCCGGTCGAGAGGCGCCGCACCGGGACGCCCGAGAGCCGGGCCCGTTCGATGTTCTCCGATGCGCCTCTGATCCCCCGCCCGGCGGCCGTCCCCTTGAGGAGCCAGACGAGGCCGGCCATCACCACCGGCACCGCCAGCATGATCATGAAGTGTCCGCCCGAGAACAGGATCGGCTTCACCTCCTTGGTGAAGTCGATCGGGACGTCCATGGAGCCGCCGAGCACGCTGCGGCTGTCGTCGAACAATTCCGGGAGGGCCAGCTCGATACCGGCGAACACCTGGGCCAGGCCGACGGTGGCCAGCGTGAGGATGAGGCGGGGAACGGTGAAGAACCGCCGGATCACCAGCAGGTCCACGGCCGCGCCGAGCAGTGCGGCGAAGGCCAGGCCGGCGCCCACCGCGGCCCAGTACGACCAGTGCCGGATGTTGGCCAGCTCCAGCGTCAGGGTGGCGGCCGCCGAGCCGATCGCCACCTGGGCGAAGTTGATCACCCGGGCCGCCCGGTAGACGAGTACGAGTCCCATGGCGGTCAGCGCCGTCAGCGACCCGAGGACCACGCCGAGCAGGATGACGCCGGGCGGCAGGCCGCGGGAGAGCAGGCGGGCCAGCACGGCCCAGACCGCGAGCACCGCGACGACGACGGCGAGGATGCGGATGCGAGGGTTCAGATCCCTCACTTGGGCGGCGGGAAGGCCGGCTCTCCCTGCGGCCAGGCGCCGGAGAAGCGCTGCCCGCCGAGCGTTGCGACGTAGCGGCCCTTCCCGTTGTTCCAGGGGCTGACCGCCTGCGGATCCCAGTAGACCTCCCGGGCGTCACTGACCGCCGTGTAGTCACCGGGACCGAACTTGAAGAGCCCGATCTCCCCCTGGCGCGGCGGCAGCGCGAAGCACCCCGCTTCGAAGGTCTTGGGCGTGAGATTGGGCCCGGCCATCTGCAGGCAGTTGAAGAACCACAACAGCGCGTAGTAGCCGATGTCGCGCAACTGCGCCGGTTCGTCGTTGCGGACCGCCTTGTAGGCCCGGTACGACTCGCTCTCGTAGCCGGAGCGCAGTTCGCCGACGACACCCATCCCGAAGGCGTGGGACCACTGCGCCTGGTCGTAGAACTGGCCGACGATGTCGGTGTCGGTGGCGCCGAACCCCGCCACCAGCCATTCGGGCTGGTAGTTCTGCTGGTTGGCCTGCGGAGTGGCGAAGTACGGCAGCAGCGGGTCGCACATGCACATCACCGTGGTGACGCCCGCCGCCTTCATCTGCGCCACGACGTTGGTGGCGGTCTGGGCCGACTGGTTGAAGTTCAGGGGGTAGTTCACCCGCCGGGCGAAGCGGTACCCCGCCGACTTGTAGAGACCCTCGGCGTGGTTGGCGCATTCCTGGTACCAGGGCGAGTCAGGGACGACGAGACCGATGGCCCGCGGTTTGCTCCGCATCGCCTCGTCACCGGCGAACCGGGCCGGGGCCTGCCCCAGTCGCTTGACGACGTAGTCGATGCTCCGCTCGGCGATCCACGTGCAGTCGGGCAGGCTGGCCCAGGCGTAGGGGGCGCGGGCCTCGTACCACGACTTCGACATGTGATAGGTGCCGAACCCGACGACGCCCTGGCGCACGAGCGCATCGGCGAAGGACGGTGCGGCGGCCGTCAGGTCGGCGAAGGCCTTGATCTGCTGGCCGACGGTGAGGGCATCGGCATTGGCCTCCTCCTGGTAGCCGCCCTCCGTACCCGCCAGCATCGGCACCTTGGCCTTGTAGAAGACGACCTGCACCTTGCGGCCGTAGGTCTGGTAGACGCGGTTGAAGTACTCGAGGTGGGCGAGGATGGAGCGCTTGAGGTCGGCCGGCGAGTCCGTGATCCGCCCCTGGTTGTTGACGCCGGTGTCGAACATCTCCGGCTCCCGCATGGCGATCGTGACGGTGTCGGGGGACACGCCCTTGCTGGTGGCTCCGCCGTTGTCGCCGCTGAAGCGCAGGCACGGGGGGGAGTAGGAGCTGTTCTTGTCCTGCAGGTCACCACCGGGGCCAGTCCCGGCCCCGGATCACCGCGCCCGGCGCGGCGGCGGCGGTGGTGTCCGTCCGGCCCGCCGGTCCCGTCCCGCCCGTCGGGCCGCTGCTCCCCGGGCGGTTGAGGGAAGGGTTGCGCCGATTGGCGTTGGGGCCGGCGTTGACCCGTCCGCCGCCCGAGCCGGAGCCGGGAGCACCGCTGACTCCGGGGGTGGCCGTCGACGATGCGGAGTTGACGCCCGGCACGGCCACGGCGGATCGGCCGGCCGCCGCGGCCTCGTCGTCGACCGGCCCACCGGCCGGCGCCGGGCCGCCGTCCTCCGGCGGCGGGACGGGCGACACCGCCGCCACCTCGTCGCTCACCCGCGACGGGAGCGGCACCCGGCTCGGCGCCAGGGCGAGGGCCAGCACGGTGACCGCGGCCACCGCCGCGGCGAGGAAGCTGCGCCGGCTGCGACCGGGCCGCCCCACCGCAACCCCGAGCCCGGCGGCGGCCCGGAGCCCACCCACCACACCGACGGTGCGGCGTCGGGCCAGCCAGTCGACCCCGGCGATCGCCAGTCCCGTGGCCAGCGCCGCGGCGGCCAGTGGCGCCGGCAGGCGGCCGCGATCGGCCGGCTGCGAACGGCCCCGGGCGTCCCCGGTACCGAGGGCGACGTCGGTGGTCGGTGGTGCGGCGGCCGGTGCGGAACCGCCAGGAAGGACACCAGATCCCGCATCGGACACCGGCACCGCACCGTAGGCGGCGGAGCCGGGACCGCCGTCGAAGAGGCCGCCGGCGATGTCGGCGGGCCCGGCCGGCGGGGCGTCCGTTCCGTCCAGCCCTCCGCCGCTGGCACCGATTGCGCCGTCGTCGTCGCCCAGCGGGCCGTCCGGCAGCGGGGGAGGCGGCGAATTACCGAACAGCGAACCGAGGTCGGGGACCTCCCGCGTCGTCAGGCCGGCCATGGCCCCGCCCACCTCGACGCCCGCACCGCCGTTGCCCAGCAACAGGGACAGGGCGACATTGGCCGCCAGCAGCGCCTGCGAGAGGCGCGGATCGGAGCCGCCGGCGCCGACCACCGCCTCCTGCGTCTGGCTCACCGTCGGCGCCAGCGGGCTGTAGACGGCCCCGGCGACCGCCCGGTTGACCGGCGGGTCGCGCAGCTCGATGCGCAGAGGATCGACGCGGGCCCCGTCCGCCCCGGCCATCACCACCGGAGCCTGGATCCTGATCCCCTGGGAGGCGAGGACGCCGTTGATGGCGTCGATGGCGGCGGCGATCTGCTCCGGAGAACCGACCGCCAGCGGCTGCCCGCCGACGCTGGCGGCGCCGATGGAGAAGCCGGCCTCGGCCGGAGCGTCCCTTCGCTGCTCGGCTCGCCAGGCGAGCCCGGACAGCACGACGGCCGGCCCGCCGGCTCCACCGAGGCGGAGCTCGCCGACCGCCGAGGAGGACCGGGATCCTTCTTCGTTGATGCCGGCGGTGCTGGCGCCGCCGACGATCGCGGCCGCGTCGCCGACGTTGAGGTCGCCGAGCCGGGTCACGGCGTCCGAACGCCGCGGCTGGGCGTGGGCCTTCTCGTGCCCGACACGAACGAAGTCGCCGGCCGGCGCGGCCACGGAACGCTCGGCGTCGGCCGGGCCGTTGGAGTCGGCCCGGGTCGGCTCGGGAACGACCGGTGGGGCGCCCGCCAGACTGAGGAAGAGGCTCGCCGCCCCGGCCGACATCGTGGCCGACTCTCCTCGGGCGGCGTCGCCAGAAAGTTCGACGGTGGAGCGGGCGAAGCCGGCCTCCAGGTTGAGGCCGCCGACGATCGGTCCGGCCGCCGCCACGCGGGCCGAGGCGGAACCGACGAGCTCCGTGCGGGTCGGCGATTTCCGGGCGGTGGGCTCGCCGTCTTCGGCCGCCTGACCCCGCCCCGGTTCGATGAAGGCCAGGGTGCCGGTCAGGACGAGCGCGAGGGCCAGAGGACGCCAGGCGCGTCTCACGAAGGTGTCCCTGCGTCGTGCAGCCGCACCTGGTCCCCCTTGTCCAGACGGGCTTGAAGCGGAAAAGGCGAACCTAGTTGATCAGCGCGCTCGCGCGCGAGACGGGGCGCCGGGCCCCCTCGACTGCGAACGGCGTCGGGCCGGGGGGCTGGCGGCGGCCTGCAGCCCTCCGTCGAGCAGATCGAGGGAAGCGGCCACGATGGCCGGCAGGTCTTCCTTCCCGCCCCCGGCGAGCCAGTTGACCGTGGCCACCCGCATCGCCGCCATGGTGGTGGCGGCCACGACGCCCGGGCGCAGGTCCTTGGCCGGGTCGACCCCCATCCGTTCGGCCAGCATCGCGGTGACCGATGCCTCCCAGTTGCGTTGCAGGCACAGGCTTCTGGCCTCGAGCGCCGGCGTCGTGGTCACGAGCTTGAATCGGCGCAGCATGTGCTCGCGCTGCTCCTCGAAGCTGCCGGCCAGCGACAGGATGGCGTTCCGCAGCGCCGTGAGCGCCGGCTCGTCGGCCGGCCGGCGGTCGAGCGCCTCCTGCAGCTCGTCGAGCCGCTTGGGATGGTCGGAGAGGATCACGTCCTCTTTGGAGGCGTAGTAGCGGAAGAACGTGCGCCGCGAGACGTCGGCCGCGGCGGCGATGTCGTCGATCGTCACCGCGTCGAAGCCCTTTTCACAGAACAAGGCCAGGGCCGCTTCCTCGAGCTCGGCGGCCGTGCGCTTCCGGTGCCGCTCGCGGAGCCCTTCCACCGGAGCAGCAGAGTCCTTTGTCATCGATCCCACGGTAGGACGAAGTGGCACTGAGTGCAACTCTGCACTGAGGGACCGGAGAACGGCGGTTCCGCCATGCCGCGAGCGTAGTGGCGCGCCCGCCGGAGCCCGGGGATGGCCCTGTCCCGTCGGAGTGCGTAATCCAGACCATTTTTGTCAGAAAAATTCCTGACCTGAATACTGGTATTTTCCACGACAGGCGGTACCATCGGTGTTGTGATCCGGGAGACGGGAGCGCCGAGCATCGCCGTGGGCCGCACGCCCCACGAGCTTCGCGACGAGATGTGTCGCTGAACACCGCCTTTCCTCGTCGCTGACCGCTTTTCGTCCCGGAGGTCCCGTTGTCCGTCGCCGTCGAATTCGGGGCGCCGCCCGCGCCCCGACCCGCCTGGTTCCCCGCCGCCGCCCGCCTGCTGGCCGACGCGCCCGCCGACAGGGTCCTGGCCTGGGCCGTGACCACCTTCGGCTCCGACCTCAGCGTGGCCTGCTCGATGCAGGACGCCGTACTGGTGGACCTGGCCGTGCGGGCCGACCCCGGTATCGAGGTCGTGTTCCTCGACACCGGCTTCCACTTCCCCGAAACGCTGGAGACCGCCCGGCGGATCCAGGCCCGCTACGACCTCAACCTCGTGACGCTGCGACCCGACGACGACGCATCCACGTATGAGGTCGAGGGGACGGAGGCGTGTTGCGAGGCCCGGAAGGTCGCTCCGCTCGAGCGCCACCTGGCCGAGCGGAGCGCCTGGGTCACCGGGCTGCGGAGGGCGGAGTCACCGAGCCGGGCGGGCGCGGCCGCCCTGGAGTGGGACGCCGCCCGGGGTGTCGTCAAGATCAATCCGCTCGTCGCCTGGAGTGACGACGACGTCGACCGCTACGTCGCCGTGCACGACATCATCGTCAACCCCTTGCGGGACAAGGGTTTCGACTCCATCGGCTGCGCTCCCTGCACCCTGCCGGGTTCGGGACGCAGCGGCCGGTGGGCGGGCAGCGACCGGCTGGAGTGCGGGCTCCACCTCGTCAGTCGGGAGAGGTGAGCGCGGTGGCCTTCGCCTTCCCCGTCGCGCTGGAAGTCGCCGGGCGCCGGTGCGTCGTCTTCGGTTCCGGCCCGATCGCCCGCGCCCGGGCGGTGGCGCTGCTCGATGCCGGGGCGGAGGTGACGATCATCGCCCGCCCTTATGAGGACGGGGATCTGACCGGCGCGTTCCTGGCCGTGGCCGCCACCGGTGATGCGGCCGAGACCGCCCGCATCTTCGCCGAGGCGGAGCGGGAGGGTGTCCTGCTCAACGCCGTCGACGATCCGGCCCACTGTCATTTCGCCGTACCGGCGGTGCTTCGCCGCGGCGACCTGACCGTGACGGTGTCGACCGGCGGGCGGGCACCGGGCTACGCCCGCCGGCTCCGCGACGAGTTGAGCCGGGCGATCGGCGCCGAGTACGGCACGCTCGTCGATCTCATCGGTGCGGTGCGGGCCGAGCTCCGGGCGGAGCGACCGGCCCCCGGAAGCCCGGGAACAGCACCCGATTTCGACCGGTGGGCGGCGCGCTGGCGTGACGCCCTCGAGCACGACCTGATCGGGCTGGTGCGGGCGGGGCGGACGGGCGAGGCCCGGACGCTGCTGCGGGCCGCTCTGGCCGACGACGAGCACAAGGAGGCAGTGGCGTGACCACGATCATCGATCCTCCGCACCACAAGACGATCGATCCGGCCATCGAGGCCGACATCGAGAAGTTCGAGCGCCTGCTGGCCCAGTACCAGGCCGGCGAGCTCGACGAGGACCGCTGGCGCGTCTTCCGTCTGGCCAACGGCATCTACGGCCAGCGCCAGGGCGGCACCAACCAGATGGTGCGGGTGAAGATCCCCTACGGCTCGTTGCGGCCGGAGCAGCTCGAGATGCTGGGCACCATCGCCCGGGAGTACTCCCGGGGCTGGGGCCACATCACGACCCGCCAGAACGTGCAGTTCCATTTCGTGGCCCTGGACCGGATCCCGGCCGTGATGCGGGACCTCGGTTCGGTGGGGCTGACAACGCGGGAGGCGTGCGGCGACACCGTCCGGAACGTGGCCGGCTGCCACCTGGCCGGTGCCTGTCCGCTCGAGGTCCTCGACATCAGTCCCTGGGCCGAGGCGGCGTTCCGCCACTTCCTCCGGCACCCCTACGCCCAGCGCCTTCCTCGGAAGTTCAAGATCAACTTCTCGGGCTGCGCCACGGACTGCGGGCAGGCGATGTTCAACGACATCGGCGTCGTGGCGGTCACCCGGGCCCGGCCCGACGGCACGACCGAGGCCGGCTTCCGGGTGTTCATCGCCGGCGGCCTCGGTGCCACGCCCCATCCGGCGCTGGCCCTGGAGGAGTTCACGCCCCGGGAGGATCTGCTGGCCACGCTGGAGGCCATCCTGCGGGTGTTCGACCATTCGGGGAACCGCGACAACAAGCTGCGGGCCCGGATGAAGTGGCTCGTCGACACGCTGGGCATCGACGAGCTGCGGGCCCGCGTCATCAAGGAGCGCCGTCTGCTCCTGGCCGCGGTCGGTTGGCCGGGGGGCGTTCCCGCTGTCGTGGAGGAACAGGGCGACGAACCGGCCGGTGTCTCCCCCGCCGGGTTCGAACCTGGCTCCGCCCGGCCGGGCGCGGTGCCGGTGATGATTTCAGGTGGCAGCCCGTACGCCCGCTGGGAGCGGGCCAATGTCGTGCGGGGCGTGGCCCGGGGCACCGTGTCGGCCTACGCCCACTGCCACCTCGGTGACGTGACCGCCGAGCAGTTCGACGGGCTGGCCGCGCTGCAGCGCCGCCTCGGCGCCGAAGTCCGGATCACCAACCGGCAGAACGTCGTCTTCCGGGGCCTCGACGAGAGCCAGTTGCCCGAGCTGTACGCCGGTCTCGACGCCCTGGGCCTCGGTCGCCCCGGTGCGGAGCTGGCCCGCGACGTCGTCAGCTGCCCGGGGGCCGACACCTGCAACCTGGCCGTGACGCAGTCGCGGGGTCTGGCGTCGGCCATCGACACCGCCCTCGACGAGGCCGGACTGGCCGAGGTGGGCGGCGTGCGGGTCAACATCTCGGGCTGCTCGAACTCCTGCGGTCAGCATCACACCGCCGACATCGGCTTCTTCGGTGTGGAGCGCCGGGCCCATGGCCAGTCCGCCCCCGGTTATCAGTTGCTCCTCGGCGGGCATCTCGGCGACGCGTCGGTGGAGTTCGGGAAGAAGGCCCTGCGGTTGCCGGCCAAGGCCTGCACCGAGGCGACCGTGCGACTGGTCGGCCGCTTCGCCGCCGAGCGGGAAGCGACGGAGACCTTCACCGGCTGGCTGGACCGGGTCGGTGGCGCGCCGGCCCTGGCGGAGTCCCTGGCCGACCTGGCCGAGTTCCCGACGCCGCTGGCCAACCCCAGCTTCTACGTCGACTACGACGAGACCGGACCCTTCAGCGCCGAAATCGGCGCCAGCGAGTGCGCCGGCTGACCCTCGCCTTTCCAGCAACAGCTCGTTTCGCTGTCGCGCCTCAGCCACGGCTCCTGCCGCTCCGACGAGCACGATCAGCAAGCGGGGAGAATCCGGCATTTCCGCGCTGTTGCCGCTGTGCCTCAGCGCGACCGGTCGCGCTCAGGGCCCTTATAAGGCCTCAAACGCGACCGGTCGCGCTGAGGACCACGCCCGCTGAGGATGTGCCGTACCGGGGCGGTTCCGCGGAACCGCCCCCGCCAGGTGATTCAGTGGCGGCCGCAGCTGACGGTGGAGGTTGAAGGTCCCGGCCGAATGGTGACGCCGGCGGACCTGGCGGGGCAGCGGCGACCGCACGAGGTGCCGACTGCGTCGGACCGGGCAGGGGCTAGGCTTTGGTTGTGGCCGATCTGGCTCCGGCCTTGGTGGTGCTCGTCGTCGGCGCCCACTTTGTGTATCTGGGCGTGCTCGTGTTCGGGGGGCTGGCGGCGAAGCGGTGGCCCTGGCTCTTGGGATGGCACCTCGGCGCGGTGGTGTGGGCGGTCGGCGCGGTCACGATTCGGTACGACTGCCCGCTCACGTCGCTCGAGCAGCGACTCCGGGAGGTGGCCGGCTGGAGCACCTATGACGGCGGGTTCCTCCGGCACTACGTCCGCGGCGTCGTCTTCCCCGAATCGCTCACACCGTTGGTCGTGGCGGCGCTCGTGGGGTTCGTCCTGACGGGCTGGTTCAGGCTTGCTTCGAGAGCAGCAGCTTGAACTCGAGCTTCGGATTGCCCGTCACGGAAACGAACGGCGGCACGTTGGGCGGCGACATCCCGAAGTCCGCCCAGGCGAACTCGTAGTTTCCGAGCAGCTCGATCTGCGGGCCGTTCCGGCGGACCTCGAGGGGAATCGACATCTTCTTGGTCACCCCGTGGAGATTGAAGTCGCCCTCCACCGGCACCGTCACGGTCTTCCCGTCGACGGCGTCCTGCGGAATGGCGATCGGCCCGGCGGCGGCGAACGTGGCCTGCGGGAACTTGGCGGTCTCCAGCCCGATCTCCCGGATGCGGCCGTCCCGCCGATCGCTGTCGCTCTTGAGCTGGGACACGTCGACCGTGAAGTTGGCATCGGTGGCGGTGTAGCCGGAACCGTCCTGGCTGATTGTGACCTGGCCGGTGATGGCGTTGGTCCGGCCGACCGCGTCGCTCGGAGCCGGAAGCTGCGCCAGCTTCTCCCGGACGCGGTAGCCGGCCACCGACCCGTCGGCCACCGTCCATGTCCCGACCAGATCGCCGGCCGGCGGCGCCTGCGCCTCCGTGGAGCCCCTCGTCTCGAGCGACAACTCCGGCGGCGAGTCGGGGTTGAACAGCGTGAAGTAGGCCACAGCGAAGAGGGCCACCAGAGCGACGACAGCGACCAGCAGGACCCGGGGGGACTTCAACTTGGCGAGCATGCCGGCAACCTACCCCGATCGTTCGCCGCGCAAGGATTGCTTTGGCATATACCCAGCAAACTCCCAGGAGTTTCCCAGCCAGCGGCATTGAACTTGAAAGAATGAGCGGCGTGTCGGAAGCGAGAGTGCTCGTCGTCGACGACGAGGACAGCATCACCGATCTCGTCGCCACCGCCCTGCGATACGTCGGCTTCGAGGTGGCCGTGGCGTCGAACGGCCGGCAGGCGCTGGAGCGGGCGGGGTCGTTCCGGCCGGAGCTGGTCGTGCTGGACGTGATGCTGCCCGACCTCGACGGCTTCGAGGTCGTGCGCCGCCTCCGCTCCGACGGCATCCGCATCCCCGTCGTGTTCCTGACCGCCCGCGATGCCACCGAGGACAAGGTCGCCGGGCTCACCATCGGCGGCGACGACTACGTCACCAAGCCGTTCTCGCTGGAGGAGCTCGTGGCCCGGGTCCGGGCCGTGCTGCGGCGGACGTCGGGCGGCCCGGAGCAGAGCGGGCGGCTGCAGATCGCCGATCTCGAGATGGACGAGGACAGCCATCAGGTGTGGCGGGCCGGACAGGCGGTGGAGCTGACGGCCACCGAGTTCAAGCTGCTGCGGTACCTGATGATGAACGCCCGCCGCGTGCTGTCGAAGGCCCAGATCCTCGATCACGTCTGGAACTACGACTTCGGCGGCGACGGGAGCATCGTCGAGACCTACATCTCCTACCTGCGCAAGAAGGTCGACGCCTCCGAGCCGCGCCTGATCCACACCGTGCGGGGCGTCGGCTACACACTGCGCCCACCTGCGTGACCTCCAAGCCGTTCCGGTCGCTGCGCAGCCGGCTGGTGGCCGGGCTGCTGGCGCTGACGGTCGTCGGGCTGGCCGCCAGTGGTGCCGGGATCTACAAGGCGCTGTCGGACTATCTGTGGAACCGGCTGGATGCGCAGCTTTCCGACAGCCGGGCCCCCGTCTACAACGAACTGGCGCAGGGTCAGCGGTTCGGCCGGCGCCTGCCCACGGGCAAATCGGTGATCCCCGGTGGCACCTTCGGCGAGCTGCGGCACGGCCCCGGCACCGGGGTCCAGTACGTGCCGCGCGGTCAGCCCATACCGGATCTGCCCGAACCACCCGAAGAGGGCGATGAGTACTCGACCGTCGGATCCCGCAACGGCGATCTGCGCTACCGGGTGCTGGCCACCTCGCCCGGCGACGGCACGACGCTGTTCGTCGCCTTCCCGACCACGGAGTTGGAACAGACGCTGCGCCGACTGATCGGCATCGAGTTGGTGGCCGCCAGCGCGGTGCTGCTGTTCCTGGCGCTGCTGTCGCTGGCGGTCGTGCGGCTCGGCCTCGCGCCGCTGGAACGCATCGCCGCCACCGCCGGCGAGATCGCCGGCGGTGATCTCTCCCGCCGGGTCGAACCGGCCGAGCCCGACACGGAGATCGGCCGTCTGGGGCTGGCGCTCAACGCCATGCTGGCCCAGATCGAGAGCGCCTTCGCCGCCCGGGCGGCGTCCGAGGACCGGCTGCGCCGCTTCGTGGCCGACGCCAGCCACGAACTGCGGACGCCGCTGACGGCCATCCGGGGCTACGCCGAACTGTTCCGCCGGGGAGCCGCCGAACGCCCGGAGGACCTCGCCCGGGCCATGCGCCGCATCGAAGAGGAGGCCGCCCGCATGGGCCTGCTGGTCGAGGACCTGCTCCTGCTGGCCCGGCTCGATCAGGGCCGTCCCCTGGAGCGGGGCCCGGTGGACCTCGTCGCCGTGGCCGGTGACGCGCTGGCCGACCTGTCGGCCATCGACCCCGACCGGCCCGTGACGTTCGAGCACCCCGACCGGCTGGTCGTCACCGGTGACGAGGCCCGCCTCCGCCAGGTGGCCGGCAACCTCCTGACCAACGCCCGGATCCACACGCCATCCGGCACCGGCGTCCACGTCCGGGTGCGGGCCTACGACGGCCAGGCGATCCTCGAAGTGGCCGACGAAGGGCCCGGCCTGCCGCCCGGCGAGGAGAACCTTGTCTTCGAGCGCTTCTACCGGGCCGACACGGCCCGGGCCCGCACCGGACCCGGCCCCGACGGCGCCACCGGCGGCACCGGCCTCGGCCTGTCGATCGTCGCCGCCATCGTGGCCGCCCACGGCGGCACGGTGCAGGCCGGCTCCCCGCCGAGCGGCCGGGGCGCCTACTTCATGGTCGCCCTGCCGCTCCAGCCGCCCGAACGTCAGGAAGCAGACTCGAACGCCTCGGCCACGTCCTGACTGGGGGCGACCCGCGGGGCGTGGACGGTGGAGAGGATCCGGTTGACGACCTGCTCGGCGTCGACGCCGTCGGCCAGGGCTTCGTAGGACAGCAGGACCCGGTGACGCAGGACGTCGGGACCGACGTCGAAGATGTCCTGAGGCAGCACGTACGTCCGCCCCCGCATCATGGCCAGGGCCCGGCCGGAGGCGACCAGACCGAGCGTCGCCCGGGGACTCGCCCCATGGGCGATGAGCGGCACAAGGTCGGGCAGACCGTGCTCAGCCGGCGCCCGGGAAGCCAGCACCAACCGGACGGCGTAGTCGAGGACGCCGTCGTGGACGAAGACCGAGTCGGCGGCGTGCTGGAGTGCCTCGAGCTCGCCGGTTTCGAAGACCTGCTCGGGCTTCGGCGGATCGACGCCCATGCGGCGGACGATCGTCGCCTCCTCCCAGGCGGTCGGGAAGCCGATCAGCACCTTCATGAGGAACCGGTCCCGCTGCGCCTCGGGCAGCGGATACACGCCCTCGTGCTCGATGGGGTTCTGCGTGGCGAGGACCATGAAC
Source organism: Actinomycetota bacterium (assembly GCA_040756995.1). GTDB lineage: Bacteria > Actinomycetota > Acidimicrobiia > IMCC26256 > BP-133 > BP-133. The sequence goes on from JBFLYK010000065.1 coordinate 31,125, forward strand.
GGCTCCGGCACCGGATGGGTGACGCCGCCGACCGACACGTGCCGTTCGGCCATGACCTCGAGCAGCGCCGACTGCACCTTGGCCGGCGCCCGGTTGATCTCGTCGGCCAGCACGACGTTGGCGAAGATCGGGCCGAGCTCGATGTCGAACCGCTCGCTGGACGGACGGTAGATACGGGTGCCGACGATGTCGGACGGGACGAGGTCGGGGGTGAACTGGAGCCGCACGAACGACCCGCCGACCACGGTGGCCAGCGTCTCGGCGGCCAGGGTCTTGGCCAGGCCGGGGGCGCCCTCGAGCAGGCAGTGACCGCGGGCGATGAGGGCGACGAAGAGCCGTTCGATCACGCGGTCCTGCCCGACGATGATCCGCTTGACCTCGAACATGGCCCGTTCGATGGCTTCGGCGTACGTCGACATCAGTTTGACGGCTTCGTGCCGAGGGTGACGGAGATCGTGCGGGAGGCGCCGTTGCGTTCAACCACGACCTGCACCGTATCGCCCGGCTGGCGGGCCTGGACCAGCCCCGACAGTGAATCGGCCGAAGCGACCGGCTTGCCGTCGAACGTCACGATGAGGTCGCCGACGGAGATGCCGGCCCGCTGCGCCGGGCCGCCGGGCACGAGCGAGACGACCTCGGCTCCACCGCTGCCGTCCGGCGTCTCGGTCGTCGACACGCCGAGGAAGGCGACCGGCGCCGGACCCTGGCCGGTTTTGAGCCGTTCGGCCAGCGCCCTGGCCTTGTCGATGGGGATGGCGAAGCCGATGTTCTGGGCGCCGCCGGCGGCCACGGCGGTGTTGATGCCGATGACCTGGCCGGCCGAGTTCACCAACGGCCCGCCGGAGTTGCCGGGGTTGATGGCGGCGTCGGTCTGGATCATGCCGGTCAGGTTCTCGACCGTGCGGTTCAGGGCCGAGACGATCCCCCGGGTGACGGTCGGATCGCCCCGCAGCCCGAGAGCGTTGCCGATGGCGACCACGTCGTCGCCGACCTTGACGTCGGCCGACCGGCCGAGGTCGGCGGCCGGAAGCCCGCTGGCGTCGTCCACCTTGAGGAGGGCCACGTCGTTGCCCTCGTCGGCGCCCACCACGGTGGCCGACAGCGACTTGGTGCTGCCGGCGACCGACACCGACACCCGACGGGCGCCGTCGACCACGTGGGCGTTGGTGAGGATGTAGCCGTCCGGGCTGATGATGACCCCGGTGCCCTCCCCGCTGGCCCGGCGGGTCGAGGCGTAGATGTCGACGACCGACGGCTCGACCTTGGCCAGGATGGCCTTCACGTCAAGCGGGGCACCGGTCAGCGGGGCGGCCGAGCCGGACGCCGGCGGGGCGGTCGACGACGTGGTCGCCGGGCCGGAGGGCGACGGGATCGGCGTCGTGGTGGCGCCGCCGGCCGGGGCGGTGGCGTTGGTCACGGCCGGCGAGTCGGCCTTGTCGTTGCTGGCCAGGCTCACACCGATGGCGGCGCCGAGGCTGCCGGCCACCAGGGCGAGGGCGGCGACACCGCCGACGAGCGCCGCGGTGCGCTTGCCGGCGAGACCCCGGGTTCCCCCCTCGCCGCCCGGGGGAGGAGAAGGCGGCGAGGCGGAGAACCCTGTCGGGCCACCCGACCCGGGGGGAGCGGGGGACGGCTCGATCGGAGGAGAGGCCGGAAGGGGCCAGTCCCGGAAGGTTCCTTCAGTCATGCCCCTACTCTCGCCGACAAGCCTGGGGGTTTGCTGGGAGAGGGCTAGGAACCGCCCAGAAGTTCACTTCCGCTTCGGAAAGCCCAGTGCTCGCCGATCCGGCCGAGGCTGGTGGAGTCGAGGATGCCGGTGACGGTGGCCGAAGGCCTGGCGGGGGACCTTACAAATCCAGCCTCTCGGCCATCTGCTACCTCACAGCCGCTCACCAGCGGCGCCGAGCAGTCACCCGGCCGGCCGGCCGGTAGCCTTGGCCAGGTGATCCCCAAGCCTCCGCCGATCGTGATCCCGGAGCGCAAGGAAAAGCCGCGGCGCGACCGGATCGTTCTCTACTTCCACCCCCACGTGCCGGAGGCGACACTCGTGCTGATCCGCTCCGGCTGAGTCTCTTCTCGACGGGCCAGGCGCGTCAGGAGTGCAGCAGGATCTCCCCGGTCTGGGCGGTGTCGACGCCCACGCCACAGTGCCGGCACGGCTCGTCGTGGAGCCAGGAGCGCAGCACCCGGGTGTGCTCCTCGTTGAGGACCACCCGGAAGGCACCGGTACCGGGATCGATGTGCAGGGCCACGAACGGTTCCCAGACGCCGGTGCCGGCGATGTCGGCTGACACGGCGCCGGGGAGGCGCCTGAACCGCCGGTGTTCCACGTCGAAGATCCACAGGCTGTGACAGGAACGCAGGCAGAGGGTCTGCGCTCCCGCCGATTCACGCTGGGTGAGGCTCTCGCGCAGCACGGGACCTCCCGAGATCTACCGGCCGGGCCCACGGAGAAGAACGACGGGAGCGGGGGGTGCGGGTGCCGGGCCGCGACGAACGAGTCCACCACCTGTACCCCGCGGCGCGGGCCTTTAATCCGGAAATTCGGGAAATTCCGGTCATGAATCCTGTCGCGTTTCGGACGAACCGGGGCCGTCCACCCAAACCGGCAGGAACTGCCCCGGCGGACGGTGAATTGGGAAGGAAGATGCGCACCATCGGCCGCCCCCGCCGCGACCGGCGTCGCGTGACCGGCCTCGTGGCCGCCACAACGGTGCTGGCCAGCGTCCTCGGGATGTCCGCCTCGATCGCCACGGTCTTCTCGGGGGACACCCCCGGGCCCCCGGCGGCCGATCCGGCCGACGGAGAGTTCGGCGCGGCCGCCGGCAGCGCCCCCGGCGCCTGGCTGGTCGGCGCCGACGGCGGCGTCTTCGCCCTGGGCAGTGCCCGGTTTCTCGGTTCGACCGGCGGCCTGCGGCTCAACCAGCCCATCGTCGGTCTCGCCGCCACCCCCACCGGCGCCGGCTACTGGCTGACGGCCAGCGACGGCGGCGTCTTCAGCTTCGGCGACGCCCGCTTCCACGGATCCACCGGCGCCATCAGGCTCAACCGGCCGATCGTGGCCATGGCCGCCACGCCGACCGGCGAGGGCTACTGGCTGACCGCCTCCGACGGCGGCGTGTTCGCCTTCGGCGACGCCGCCTTCTTCGGTTCCACCGGCGCCGTCAGACTCAACCAGCCCATCGTGGCCATGGCGCCGACGCCGACCGGCCGCGGCTACTGGCTGGCTGCCTCCGACGGCGGGGTGTTCAGCTTCGGCGACGCCGTCTTCCGGGGATCGACCGGCGGCCAGGCGCTGCCCGCCCCCGTCATCGGCCTGGCCTCCTCCCCCACCGGACAGGGCTACTGGTTGACCGGCGCCGACGGGACGACCTACGCCTTCGGCGACGCCGTCTTCAAGGGCCCGGCCAGCGGCGCCGGCGACCTGTCGGCCGCCACCCGCCGGATCGTGGCTGTCGCCGCCACCGCCAGCGGGCAGGGCTACTGGCACTTCACCGCCGCCGGTTACGCCCTGGCCTTCGGCGACGCCGCCGACATCCCCGGCGCGGCCGGCAGCCTCGCTCCGCTGGTGGCGGCGGCCGCCGTGCCCCAGAAGCCCGCCCCGGTGCCGGTCGCCCCCACCGGGCCGGTCGACGATCCGGTGCCGACGACCGCGCCACTCCCTCCCCCGCCGCCGCCTCCTCCTCCCCCGCCCGCTCCCAGCGGCCCCGGGGCGCTCTGCAACGGCCGACTCGCCACCTCGCTCACGCTCGATGCCTCCGGCTCCGCCGGGCCGGCCGTGCTCGTCGGCACCAAGGGCGACGATGTGATCATCGGCAGCTACGGCAAGGACATCATCGACGGCGGGGGCGGCGACGACATCATCTGCGGCCTCGACGGCGACGACAACCTGAAGGGCGGCGACGGGGACGACGTCATCAAGGGTGGATACGGCAACGACACCATCGACGGCGGCGCCGGCAACGACACCGTCCTCGGGGAGACGGGCGACGACCGGGTGAGCGGCGGCTCCGGTCACGACTTCCAGAGCGGCGGCCCCGGCGACGACATCGTCATCGGGGCCGACGACAAGGAGATCGACAAGCTCGACGGCGGAGACGGCTTCGACGACTGCCTGATCAGCGGCGGCGACGAACTCTGGTTCTGCGAGTACTAGCGGGCCGGTTCCGGGCCACCTCGGCCTCCTGGGCCTGCCGGGCCCGTCGGAGGAGCGTCGGCAGGACGTAGCCCAGCAGCAGGGCGATGGCGGCGACGATCATGACCGTCCCCACCGTCTTCTTCGTTCCGCTCCCCTGGTTGGGGTTGGGGAACTCGGGCAGCGTCGTGTTCACCAGGTAGTAGCCGGGCGTGGTGAACGCCGAGCCGACGGTGTTGGGGTCGCCGAGCCGGTGGGTCGGGACCGGGTTCCACGACTTCCCGTCCGGCGAGAAGAGCATCGTGTCGGCCTCGTCGGGAACGACCATGATCACGTTGCCCGGCGTCGTGGTCTGGGTGACCGGCGTGCCCGACGGTTGGTAGGTCATCTGCACCCGGTAGGCGTTGCCGTTCGGGCGCGTGCCGTTCGGCGGCTTGGCCAGCTTCTTCGGGTCGAGCGGCGTGAACGACGCCTTCACGGCGGTGTCACCGTCGCGGGCCGGCAGGGCGCCCTGGGGCAGGTTGAGAATGATCTGGGCGTCGTCGCTGGTGACGCCGATGAGCGGCGACACGCCGTTCTCGAACGGGATGTCGCTGGAGCTCGGCTTCGGCTCGACGTTGGTGCTGACGGCGTACCAGGGGGGCTTGACCCACTTGTAGGGAGTGGCGCCCCCGGCGCCGTCGAACAGAGGCCGGACGGGCTGGTCGGTCGTGACATCGGTCACCACCACGACGGCGGCGTAGAGCACGACGAGCAGAAGGCCGGCCCGCCAGCGTCGGGCGCTCATATGACCACCAGCAGGTTGGCCACGGCATGGGTGGCGGCCGGCACGGTCCACGATCCCGTCACCCGGCGCTGCCAGCCGAAGAGCAGTCCGGCGGCGAGGTCGAGGGGCAGGACCCACAGGCCGTAGACGGTGACGTGGACGGCGGCGAAGAGGACGGCCGAACCGCCGAGGGCGAGGGCGGGGCCGCCGGCCAGGAGGGCGCCGTAGACGAGTCGCCGGAAGAAGGCCTCCTCGGCCACGGCGGCGAGGCTGTTGAGGGCGATGACGAGGCCCGTGGCCGGTGCGGGCGGCGCCGCGCCGGCCAGCAGGAGCCGCCCGAGGGCGAAGGCGCCGATGCCGAGGGCGAGAACCGGCAGGACGGGGGCCGCCGGGCCGGCGGCCGGCCGGTCGG
>JBFLYK010000066.1:0-35727 GCA_040756995.1 Actinomycetota bacterium
GGCGGCGGCCGGGAGGCGGCCGGCGGGGGTGGCCGTGGCCGTGCCGCTGGTCGAGCACCGGGCCGGCGCGGCCCTCGAAGACGTGGTGCTGGCCCGGGCCTACGCGGCGCTGGGCCGGCCGGCGCCGCCGGCCGGAACCGACCGGCGGGCGGCGTGGGACGCCCTGGCCGCCGCCGCGGCCGACGCCGGCCGGCCCGGGGTGGCCGTCCTGCTCGACGAGCTGTCCGAGTTCCTCCGGGCCAAGCAGCCGCCGGCGCTGACCGAGGACCTGCGGTTCCTCCAGTTCCTGGGCGAGTGGTGCCGGGGCCTGCCCGTCGTGGTCGTCACCGCCCTCCAGGAGAGCATCGAGGAGGTCGCCAACGTCAGCCAGCGGGAACTGTCCCGCATCCGGGACCGCTACCGGACGCTGACCCTGTCGATGCGCCACGTCGAGGACCTGGTCCGGGGCCGGCTGGTCCACGTCCGGCCCGGCGCCGAGCCGCTGGTGGAGCGGGCCCACGCCGAGCTGGAGGCGGCCTTCCCGGGGTGGGGCGTCGGCCGGGAGCGCTTCTGCGCCTGCTACCCCGTCCACCCGGCGACCCTGGCCGTGCTCGAAGGGCTGCGGTTCCTGTTCTCCCAGCAGCGGGGCGTGGTCGACTTCGTCTGCCGGCAACTGGCCGGCGACGCCCCGGCCGGGATCCCGCCGTGGCGGCAACGGCCGTGGCTGGAGCTGCTCACCCCCGACCGGGTCTACGACCACTTCGCCGCCCGCCTGGCCGAACGGGTCGAGACCCGCCGCCTGGCCGAGACGGTCGTGCCCTACTGGGAGCGGGCGGCGGCGGAGACCTTCGACGCCGAGGCCGACCGGGTCCTCGCCCTGCGGGCGGTCAAGCTCCTCTGCCTGCTGGCCGCCTCCCCACTGGAACGGCCCCGGACGGCCGCCGAGCTCGCCCACCTCCTCCTGACCCGGGTGTCGGCCCTCGACCCGGCGGCTAACGTGGCGTACTTCGAGTCGGCCGTCCTCGGCCCGCTGGTGGCCCGGGGCGCCTACGTGGTGGCCCGCCCGGCCGAGCCGGGGGGCGCGGCCCGCTACACGGTGGAGGTCGAGGCCGACGCCGCCGTCCTGGCCGGGGCCCGGGTGCGGGCGGCCCGGGCGGAGCTGCACCCGGGTGACCGGCGGATCACCGGGACGCTCTTCGAGCTCGGTTCCTCCCCCTCCCTCCCCCTCCAGCTGCTGGCCGAGGTCGGCCCGGCCCGCCGGGAGCTGCTGTGGCAGAACACGTTGCGGTCACTGGTGGTGGGTCCGGCCCGGCTGTCCGAGCTCGACGCCGGCGAGGTCCGGGCGGCGGTGGCGGCGGCCCGCGACGCCGGCGCCGAGGGGGTCTTCCTGGTGGCCGAACCCGAACCGGAGCCTCCGCCCGGGGCCGGCGGCCGATCCGCCCGGTCGGGCCCGGCGGGGGCAGGCTCGCCGTCGCCGGGGTGGGTGGAGCGGGCCGAGGCGCTGGTGGCCGGGACCGAACGGCTCGCCGTGTGGGTGCCCGCCCCGCTCAGCACCGCCGAGCGGGAGGTGGCCCTCGAGCTCCACGCCCGCCGGGTCGTGCTCGACGCCGCCCGGGCCGAGGGGCTGACGGGAACCGGCGATCTGGTCGAGTTCCTGGAACGGGCCCGCGACGCCGACGGTCCCCGGGCCCGCGAGCTGCTCGGGCGGGCCTACTTCGGCGGGACCGTGGTCTACGGCGAGGGCGCCGACCCGCCCGACCTGGCGTCGCTGTCGGGCCTGCCGTTCGACCGGGTGCTCGCCGCGCTGGCCGATCCGCTGCTGGCCCGACTGCACCCCCGCCACCGGGAGGTCGCCCCCCACGGCGAGCTGGTCGGGGAGCGTCTCTTGCGCCAGCTCGTCACCGAGGCGTTGCCCCTCACCCGGGTGAGCGCCTCGGCGGCCGAGCGGGGCCCGCTCCGCTCGCTGATCGGCGGGTACCTGGTGCCGCTCGGGCTGTTCCGCCGCCGGCGGGACACCTTCGTCCTCGCTCCCGACCCGGTGCGCAGCCCGGCGGTGGCCGAGGCGCTGCGGCTCGTGGCCGGCGCCGAGCCGGTCCCGGCGGCCGAGGTCGTCGCCCACCTGGCCGCCGGGCCGGTGGGGCTGACCGAACCGGAAGCGCTCCTCGTCCTCAACGGCTGCGTCCAGGCCGGGCTCCTCGAGGCGTGGCGGGGGCGGCGCCGCCACAGCGAGCCGTTCCTGGCGGTCACCGCCGGCGACCGGCTGAGCGCCGGCGAGCTGCTCGAGCCGGCCGCCCGGGCGGCGCTGGCCGGCCTGGGCCCGGTCGTGGGCACCGGGCCGCTCGAACCGTGGAACGCCTCCCTGCAGCGCACCCTGTGGGAGCGGGCCCGGGCCTGGCTGGACGTGCTCCGGGAGGACTGCGCCCAGGTCCGCTCGGGCCTGGCGGCCCTCGCCGGCGCCACCGCGGCGGCCGACGCCGGAGGAGACGGGGAGCCCGGCCTGGCCGGGGGCGGGGCCGCCGAGGCCGTCGCCGCCGACGTCGAGCGCATCGCCTCGGTCGTCGAGGCGGTCGACGGGCAGCTCCCCCCGGTGGACGGGCTGCGGGCCCTGGTCGGCGCCGTCGGGGACGCCGAGGCGACCCTGCGGTCGGCCCGGCGCCTGGCCGGCGTCGTCCGCTTCCTGCGGGAGCAGCTGAGCCGGGCCCAGCAGGCGCTGGCCTACCTGGCCCATCCCCGCCTCGAACTCCCCCCCGGGGAGCCCCGCCTGGCGGCGCTGCGGGACGAGGCGCTCCGCCTCGGCGCCCGGCTCCTCGAACTGGCGGCCGAAGACCGGGCCGGCGAGTTCAGCGCCGCCGAACGGTCGTTCCGCGACGCCTACACCGCCGCCTACGGCGCCGCCCACACCCGGTTCTACGGCTCGGCCGCCGCCCGGCAGGCGGAGGCAGTGCGGGCCAGTGGCCCCTACCAGGCCCTCGCCGCCTTCGCCGCCCTGGAAGCGGTGGCGGTCCCCGACGACCGGGTCAAGCTGGACCGGGCGCTGGCCGCCGCCGTCCCGGCGCCGTGCGACCGCCGCCTCGACCTTGAACTGGCCTGGAAGCCCCGCTGCGGCTGCGGCTTCACCCTCGGTCAGGAGCCCCCCACCCTCGACGTCGACGGGCTGGTGGCCCGGGCCCGGCGGGGCGTGGAGCAGTACCGGGCGGAACTCGCCCGGCCGGAGAACCACCGCCGCCTGGCCGCGGCGGTCGACGACCTCGTCGCCCTCGACCGGGCCGACGTCGCCGACGACCTCCGCCGCTTCCTGGCGCTGATCGCCCCGCCCGGGACCGACCACAGCGGCGAGCCCGCCGGCGAGCCCCCCGGCCGGGAGGCTGACCCGCTGGCGGCGGCCCACCTGCTGGTCGAACCGCTCCTGTCGGTGGTGCGCGACGTGCTGGGCGGCGCAAACCTCGTCGTCCAGCGGGACCTGTCGGTGCTCCGCGAGGACCTGATCGGGCGCCGCTACCCCAAGCGGCGGCTCCTCGAGCTCATCACCCGGTGGGTCGACCCGACCGGCGAGGTCCCCGACGGCGGGTTCGTGGAGGTCGTCGACCACGACGACGCCCTCCGCCGGGCCGCGCCCTCCGAGGAGGACGGGCCGCCGCACGGCCGGTCCTGGCCCGGCGCTCCCGGCACCGCCGCCGGCCCCTCCGGCGCAGCCAGCACCGCCAGCACCGCCGCCGGCCCGTCCGCCGCCGCCGGCCCGTCCGGCGCGACCGCCGCCTTCTGCGCCCTGCGCTTCCCGAGCCTGGCCGCGCAGCTCCCCGCCGAGCGCCCCGCCGACGCCTTCTGGCTGGCGGCCTGGTGGGCCGCCACCAGCCGCCACCTCCACCAACCGGTCGCAGGGGCAGCGACGCCGGCGCCGCCGCCGTGGATCCCGGCCGGCCTCGTGGCCGACCCGCCGCTGCTCCTCGCCGCGGCCGAGGCGGCCACCGCCGACCTCGGCGCCCGGGCCGACCTCGCCGACCTCGATGCCCGGGTCAACGAGGACAGCCTGCTCGGCGACCGGGTCGCCGCCCTCGTCGACCTCCCCCACCGCCGCGGCACCGAGGTGGCCGACGTCCTGGCCGGCGAGCGGCTGCTGCGCCACCCGCTGCGGATGGCCGCCGACGAGCTCGTCCGGCGCCTGGCCGGAGACTTCCACCTGGCCGACCGGCTGGCCACCCTCGACCTCGAGGCCACCGCGGCCGGCCACGCCCTCGCCGGCCCGGCCGAGTTCGAGCCCCTCCGGCACCTCCTGGCCGCCGCCCGCCACCTGGCCGAACTGGAACGTCGCCTCCCCGGCACCACCGGCCGCGACCTCGTCGAAGACGCCTACCCGGCCGCCGCCGCCCCCGTCCCCGGCCTCCTCAGCCGGGCCGAGGTCGCCGCCGTCGCCGCCAGCCTCGTCTCCCCCGACGCCGTCGATACCCTGCGCCGGGCCGCCCGGCGCCTCCTCGGTGACGCCGACGCCGCCTTCTCCGATCTGGCCGACGCCGGCTTCCCCGGCTGCCTGCGGATCTGGGAAGTGGGCCAGGGCGTGGTGGCCCCCCTGCTGCGGGCTGAGGGCCGGGTGGCCGTCCTCCTCGTCGACGCCATGCGGGTCGACCTGTGGCAGCAGCTCCGGCCACGGTTCGTCGAGGCGCTGCCCGGCCGGACGCTCCGGGAGACGTTCGCCGCCGTCCCCGCCCCCACCCGCACCGCCGAAGCGGTGGCCGCCCTCTACCTCGGCCGGCCCGTCCCGGCCGGATCGGCCCCTGCCCCGCCCGAGGAGACCCTGCCCTTCACCCACCTCGGCGTCGAAGCCCGCGCCCTCGTCGGCGTCGACCGCGACCGGGCGGCCGCCGAGCTGCGGGACCTGTGGACCAACGGCCCCAAGCTCTCGGTGGGCGTCGCCACCGCCGTCGACGAGGCCCTGCACCGCTCCACCGCCGAGCTGTGCGAACTGCTCGACGCCGCCGCCGGTTCCCTGCAACGCCGGGTGATCCCCACCCTGGCCGCCCTCCCGGGCTCCGTCCCCCTCGTCGTCACCGCCGACCACGGCTTCCGCGAGAACCCGTCATGGGGCCGGGGAGCAGCCGGCCGCTACGCCCACGGCGGCTGCTCTCTCGAGGAATGCATCGTGCCCGTGGCGACGTTCGGGCCCGTCGACGAATGAGCAGCCATCCTGGCGCGACGGCCGGCGAGGCAACCGCCACCGGGAAGGAGCAGCCCAAGCCCGGCCGGGCTGACATTACGCCCGCGGAGGGCCGCTCGTTCGTGTGCGTCGTCCACCGGCAATGTTGTGACTTGCCCCGGAGGATTTGACCGGCTGGCGGGCCCGGCCGTATCGTGACGAAAGCCATTCAACATCCGTTGAATGGCGCGGGAGGTGCAGGTGACACAACGGCGATCGGCCCGGGCTCCGCAGCTGGGTTGCTGGCAGGCGATGGTCGGGAACGGTGAGCGGAGCGACGCCGGGACCAACACGAGGCGAGTTCGCCGGGACAGCCCGTGGAAGGCCGAGGCCGCTCCGGCGGCGGGCGCTCTGGTCGCCGGTTGACCGGCAACGTGGAGGGAACGGCACGGCCCGGCCGCTGCCCGTCGTCGGACTCCCCGTCCCGCTGAGCGGTCCGAGTCGGCCCCGGCGCCGCTGGTCCGTGCCCGCTCCCCGACCACCGAGGCAGGGGGCGTCGCCGCCGGGCTCGCCCGGGCGGCGGCTGCTGACCACGGCCGGCGTGCTGGCCTCGGCGGGGGCGGGATTCCTGGCCGAGGCGTGGCGCGGCGAGCCGGCCGGTCCGGCGGCGGCCCGGCGGCTGCGCCGGGCGTTCGAGGCACTGGGCCCCACCTACGTGAAACTCGGCCAGCTCGTGGCCTCCAGCCCCGGCCTGTTCCCCGACGTGCTCGCCGAAGAGTTCCGGGCCTGCCTCGACCGGGTGCCGCCGGTGCCCGGGGCGGAGATCGCCGCCATCGTCACCGAGGAGCTGGGCGCACCGCCGACCCGGGTCTTCGCCCGGTTCGAGCACGAGCCGCTCGCCGCGGCGTCGATCGCCCAGGTCCACACAGCCACGCTCCCCGACGGGACCGACGTCGTGGTCAAGATCCAGCGGCCGGGGCTGCGGTCACGGCTGGACGCCGACCTGGCCATCCTCCGCAAGGCCGCCCGGCTGCTCGAGCGGACTTCCGCCCGGGGCCGGATGGCCAACCCGGTGGCCGTGGTGGAGGACTTCGCCGCCTCCCTCGCCCTTGAACTCGACTTCGTGACCGAGGCCCGCTCGATGGAACGCTTCGGCGCCAACCTGCGGGCCTTCGGCGCCAACGACCGGGTCCGCGTCCCCGCCGTGCACTGGGCCCACACCACCGCCCGGGTCCTGACCATGGAACGCATCTACGGCATCGGCGTCAACGACCTCACCCCGGCCACCGCCGCCGGGCTCGACCTCGACGAGGCGCTGCGGGCGGCCGTGCGCGCCTGGCTCGAAGCGGCCCTCGAACACGGCTTCTTCCACGGCGACGTCCACGCCGGCAACCTCATGATCGACCACGACGGCCGGATCGTCTTCCTCGACTTCGGGATCTGCGGCCACCTCGACGACCGGGCCCGCCACACCATCCGCCGCGGGCTGCCCGCCCTGCTCGTCCAGCGCGACTACCACGCCGTGGCCGCCGCCATCTACCAGGTCGGCGCCATCCTCCGACCCGCCGACCTCACCCGCGCCGCCGAGGACATCGCCACCATCGTCGAACCGCTCCTCACCCGCCCGCTGGCCGAGATCTCCTACGGCGACATCCTCGTCGAGGTCATCCGGATCGGCACCCGTTACGACGTCCGCCTCCCCCGCGAGCTCGTCCTCGTGGCCAAAACAACTCATGTACTTCGAACGCTACGGAAAGCTCATGGCCCCCGACTGGGCCGTCCTGAACGACCCGGAGCTCCTCCGCTTCCTCTTCCAGACCCTCGTCGACGACAACCCCTGACCCACCGGGCCGGAGGAAGGTAGCCTCCATTTCCCACCGCCTGCGAGGAGGTCCGGTGAGAGCGCTGCTGGAGGTCGGGGGCCGGCGACTGCCGTTCCTGCGCTGGTCGGCCATCCGCATGGTGGCCGGCATGAAGCACCTGACGACGCACTGGCAGGTCGGCGACGGTCGGGAGGAGGCCCTGGCCGCCTACGTCGCCGACCGGGCCCGCGCGGGCGACCCCGACGACGTCATCCGAGTCATCGACGAGTTCTGCTACCGGCGGAGCCTCATGATGAACGTCGGTGACGAGAAAGGCCGGATCCTCGACCGGGCCGTCCGCCGGACCGATCCCCGGCGGCTCCTCGAACTCGGGACATACTGCGGCTACAGCGCCCTGCGCACGGCCCGGGTCATGGCCGACGACGCCCGGCTGCACTCGGTCGAGTTCAACCCCGCCAACGCCGCGATCGCCCGGCGGATCCTCGACCACGCCGGCGTCGGCGACCGCGTCACGATCGTGGTCGGGACCCTCGGCGACGGCGGGGCGACCATCGACCGGCTCGAATCGGACCACGGCTTCGCCCCCGGAACACTCGACTTCGTCTTCCTCGACCACGACAAGGCCGCCTACCTCCCCGACCTCGAGCGCATCCTCGCCCGCCGCTGGCTCCACCCCGGCTCGCTCGTCGTCGCCGACAACATGAAATTCCCCGGCGCCCCGGACTACCGGGCCTACATGACGACCCACGAAGGCACCACCTGGCGGACCGTCGAGCACCCCACCCACGTCGAGTACCAGTCCCTCCTCAAGGACCTGGTCCTCGAAAGCGAGTACCTGGGATAACCGGCTCCTCGAGCAGGACGGGTCTCATGATCACGGACCGGCGAAGGCCCGGCCCCAGCCGGCTCGCCGGCGCGGGCCACCTCGCCGAAGCCACCATCCTGCTGCATTCACCGCCGCCGATCCCGGCACTGGTCTTCGCTCCCGTGACGGGCGCGCCAGTTCCGGCGACACCGGCCCGGGGCGGGCGTGGCTGTTCGCCTCTACGAGGCCCCCGGGATCGGCGTCCCCGTCCCTGGCGTCGTTGGGGCCGGCCGAGGCGCCGGGGCTGGCTGAGGGGTTCCGTCGGGTCGGGCCCCCGGTCGAGTGGGTACCGAGTCGGTCAGCACGACGTGCCCGTCCGCGATCTGGGCGAACGAGGCGGTGTGACCGGTCACCTCGGCCATCTGCCGCAGGACCTCGTGGATCTGCGGCGGCCGGTGCATCGACGCGACCAGGTCACGAAACCGGCTGGCGATCTCGAGACCCAACCCGTAGACGCCGTTCGATCGGCGCGCGAGATAGCCCTCGTAGGCCAGCGTGCGCACCAACTGGCACGTCGTGGGCAAGGCGATGTCGCATCGATGGGCGATCTGTTCGACGTTCAGCCCCTCCCGGCTGTCGCCGACCTCCTGCAAGATCCGGAGCGCGCGGGACACGCTCTGGATCAGATCGGTCGGCCTGGCCGACGACATCGTCAACCGATCTCCTAGCTGCGATAGGGAGCTGCGACGAACGCGCTGGCTGGATCCGGAGACCAATTCTTACCCGGCTCTCATCTACGGTCGCCGTCTCGTTCAGCATATGAAATGCCCTTGATCGGCGGAAACGATCGCACCAGGATCGTTTGCGGGGCGTGTCCGCTTTTGCGCCCTGCGCCACGGATGTTGCCGCAAGGGGGAGACCGAATGGCTGAGAAGTACAAGAAGTACTACCCGGATCCGTCCGAAGCTCCGCCGATCGACATCATGCCGGCGTCGAACGGTGAATACGTACCCCCGGACCCGACTCCCGCCCAGCGGAAGATCATGGCGCTCCAGAACGAGAAGATCGAAGAGGTGCGCCGCAAGTTCGGGATGAGCCGTCGCCAGTTCGTGCGGACGGCGGCCGCCTACTCGATCGGTGTCTGGGCCGTGGACAGGGTCACCGGCGGCAAGTGGGGCAGCTACGCCTGGGCGGACGGCACCAAGACGACGAAGGCCTGCGACCTGGAGAACCCCGGGGCGCAGCTCGCCAACCTGCCGGGAGAGTTCATCCTCGACACCCAGGGCCACGCCCTCGACTCCAGCCTGACCGCCCCGTGGCGGACGGAGGACCCCGGGTTCTCCCAGTTCCTGCTCATGTGGACGACCCAGGCGATGGGCGACTACCCCGGCTACAACGAGGACGGCGTCCGCGGCTTCGGCGCCGGCGAGATCGACCCCGTCGAGAACCTCGGCCGGTACCACTACTTCAAGGAGATCTTCCTCGACAGCTCGGAGACGGTGAACCTGCTCACCGCCCTCCCGCACCTGCCCGACGAGATCAACATCACCCCCATGAAGTGGGCGGCCGAGACCCGCGACATGATCAACAACATGACGCAGTCGGAGCGTTGCTTCGTCCACGCCTTCTCCCAGCCCAACCGGGGCTACCAGGGGCCGGATACGGCGCCCTACTACCAGCAGGAAGACTTCGAGTGGATGTCGTCCATCCAGGGCCCGCTGGACGTGCGGGGTTGGAAGCTGTACTGCGGGTGGGGTGACCCCGGCCTGGGCAGCGCCCCGTCCCGGGGCGGCGTCGGCGAGGGCCCGGTGGTCAACGGCTGGTGGTTCGACGACGACAACGGCCTCGCCATCGTCGAGCACATCCGGCGCATCCACGCCAAGACCAACCGGCCGGCGGTTATCTGCACCCACAAGGGCCTGTCGTTCAACGGCACGTTCGACTCGGCCAAGTTCTCACCCCGCGACATGGGGATCATCGCCGCGATGTACCCCGACGTCACCTTCTTCACCTACCACTCCGGCTTCGACGGCGAGCACATGAAGCCCTACCCCGGTGACGACGAGGTCAACTCCTCGAACCGGGGTGTCGACTGCTTCATCAAGAGCCTCCGGGAGAACGCCATCGACGCCACCCGCTTCGTCCCGCCGGGTCTCGAGCACGGCAACTCGCCCAACATGTACGCCGAGATCGGCACCACCTGGTGGGCCAACATGGCCGACGCCGACCGGGCCACCCACCTGCTCGGCAAGCTGATCACCTACGTCGGGCCCCGCCGGATCGTGTGGGGCAGCGACTGCATCTGGTACGGCAACCCGCAGAACCAGATCGTGATGCTCCGGGCGCTCCAGTTCTCCGACCAGGCGAAGGAGCTCTACAACCTGCCCTACGGCCTCGACGGCGACCGGTGGGACCCCCGGAAGAACGCCCTCGACGGGTCGAGCTACATGATGGCGCACCCCAACGTGGAGGGCTGGCCGACCGACGGCCGGGCGCATCCCGAGCGGAGCATCCGCAACGGGATCCTGGGCCGCACCGCAGCCGAGGTCTACGGGCTTGACCCCGACGTTACGCGCAACGCCCTGTCGTGTGACGAGGTGCAGAAGATGCGCGACGCCTACATCCTCAACCCGGGGACCCCGAAGGAGACGGCGCCGCTGGCCAGCAACGCCGTCAACGGCCCCCGGACCAGGCGGGACTTCTGGAGGTTCATCAAGGCGGAGGGCACCGGCGACTCCACCCGGTTCTCCCGGGTGGTCCACTGGTGACCCGTCGACCCCTTCTCCACCACCAACCATCGCACGCAGGCAAGGGGGATTGATGAAAGGCAAGCTGGCTGTCCTGGCGGCGGCGACGCTTTCGCTCGTGGCGGTGAGCGCGGCGCCGGCCGGTGCCGCCTCAGCCTACGGCCCGGGCAACTACAAGACGGGCCCGAGCAGCGGCGACTTCAGCGCTCACGCTCAGGCTGACCCGGCCACCGGCAGGGTGACGATCCTCCAGCACAACACCCGCCAGGCCGCCGCGGTGAACTGCGTCGGCGACGGCCCGCGGGCGACCCTGCTGGCCGTCCATTCCGTCACCGAGCAGGTGTCGTCGGTCCAGGTGGATTACGTCGACGCCCTGCTCACCGACAACGAGATCATCATGCACGTCGCGGTGGAAGGCGATAAGACGGGGCCGCTCGGCGTGAAGTCGGACTTCGGGCCAAAGACGAACGAGAGCGGGTCGATCACGGTGCCGCTCCGGAAGCTGCCGCAGCCGGGCGAGAACGTGACGGTCCAGTTCGGGCTCCAGACCGGGCCCGGCTGCCTGCCGCACCCCCAGATCGGTCTGCCGGGCAGCCGCGTCGTCAACGGTGGCCAGGCCACCTTCACCAACGTGAAGGTCGGGTGACGGCCATGAGCGAGCATCGAGGAGGTGGCACGTTGTTGAGTACCCTGCGGCGCACCGGCGCCGTCCTGGCCGTCGTCGGGCTGGCTTCCTTCGGGCTGGCCGCTCCGGCCGGGGCGGAGAGCACCGGCCTCGCCTCCCGGCCGGCGGAGCCGGCCGACCCGATCACCGGCCAGGACCACCCGGCCGACGTCACGGTCTTCGCCTGGCAGTACCTCCCGACCACCGTGACCGTCAAGCGCGGCAGCACGATCAAGTTCGGGAACTACGACATGCAACCGTACGGCGCCGGCGTGTCGGCCCACAGCCTGACCGAGGCCGTGCCAGGCTGCACGGAGCCGCCGCACCACGCCGCGAAGGGCTGTGACCGCTACCCGCGGTTCAGCACGGCCCTGGTCGACCACGGCTATGTGGCCAAGGTCGAAGGCGTCGAGAAGCTGCCGCCCGGGCAGTACCCGTTCAGCTGCCAGATGCACCAGCAGATGCGGGGCACCCTGGTCGTCGAGTAGCCGTAGCCGCCCAGCGGCAAACGCAGTTCGGGGCCAAGAGATAAGCCGGATGGCAAGGACACGCTCTAGCGGAGAGGCCCTCAGCCCAGCGTCGGGCCGCTCCGCCGACGGGGCGTGCCCGGCTCCAAAGCCGCCGAACGGCTCGAAGAGGTCGTGGCGGCCTTCGCCACCGGCTTCGCCGGCGACCCGGAATTCGCCACCCTCCTGGCCCGCCACACCCAGTTCTTCCTCGGCCGCTGGAGCAAAAACCAATGGCAGGAAGCTGCCTACCAGCCCCTCACCGTCCTCCTCGAAGACGGGCAACGCCGCGGCGAGGTCCGCACCGACATCCCCGCCAGCCAACTGGCCGAACTCTACGTCGGGGTCAACCTCATCACCATCAGCAACTGGCTCGCCGGCTCCCCCGGCGACGGCCTCGACCACCGCCTCCTACGAGCCTGGTCGGTCTTCCGGGACGGATCCCTCACCGCCGCCGGTTCCCGAAGGGGCCATCGAGCTGTGCGGTGACAGAGGCCGCCGGCGGCCAGCAGCGACGGCAGGCAAAGACACCAGGAGGCGGCGGGCGGTCGTCCAGGTGGACGCGCCCGTTGTCGACGTGGACGCGCCCGTTGTCGACGTGGACGCGCCCGTTGTCGACGTCGAGCACGTCGCCAGGCTCCCATTCGACGATGGCCGCCGTGGCCATGAGTCCGGGGCCCGAATGATGGGCCCCATGGAGTTGAGGCCGGTTCCCGTCACCCTGGCCCGGCGAATCTTGGCCTTCGTCATCGTCCGCCGCGGATCGCCTCCCGGGACCCATCGCAGGCAAAGAGCACCTCGAACCGCTGCACCGGTGCCGGTCTACAGCGTCGATGTCGAAATGGGACTTGTCGTCCAACCCGAACAGCCGTCGCGGTAGCCAGCGGCGCTCAGCCGCGGCGTGCACTCCCGGATCCCGCAGGCATGGGTTGCGGCGGAGCGGCGGCGAGGAAGGAACCGACGACGTCGACGACGACGGCGCGGGTGACGGGACGGTCGGTGGCCAGGCGCCGGTAGAGCAGGGGGCCGAGCAGCCGGGCGACGGCCCGGTCGTGGTTGAGCGACGGGGGGAGGTCTCCGGTTTCGATGCCCCGGCGGAGGATCTCCCGCACGACCCGGGAGACTTCGTGGATCACGGCCGCTTTGATGTCGGCCAGCGTCGGGTCGTGCAGCGATCGCTCGAAGAGGACGGCAACCACGGCGGCCAGGGCGGGGGCGCCGAGCTGGCGGCCCAGCGCCTCGAGCTCCCGGCGCAGGTCCCCGACCGGTGTGGTGTGGCTCAGCTCGGCCTCCCGGCGGATGACGTCGCGCAGGAGATCGGCCCGCGCCGGCCAATGCCGGTAGAGGGTGGCGCGGCCGACACTGCTGGCGGCGGCGACACTGCGATAGGTGACGGCGTCCCACCCGTCCTCGAGGAGGACCCGCCGGGCGGCGGCCAGCACCGCCGCCCGGGTGCGCCGGACGCGGGCATCGGTCGTCCCCGTCCCCTCCGCCGACCACGGGCCGGATGCCACCGCCACAGGCTGATCGTAGACGCACCGCGGAGCGTGGACCGCCCGAATGAGACATTCCGTCTCGGAACTGCTACAAAACAAGCTGTCTCACAACGCCGGGAGGGTGCCGATGGCGACCACGCCTTCACGATCGCCGTCCCGCGGGCCGGCCACGGTGCTTATTCCCATGTGCCTGGCGGTCATGCTGGTCGTGGGGTTGATGACGAGCCTCAATCTGGCCTTGCCCGACATCGGCCGCCACCTCGGCGCCACCCAGGCGGACCTGCAGTGGATCGTCGACGGTTACGGCCTGGTGCTGGCCGCGCTGGTGCTGCCGGCCGGGGCGCTCGGCGACCGCTACGGCCGCAAGCCGGTCATGCTCATCGGCCTCGCCCTGCTCGCCGCCGCCCTGCTCCTCGGGGCGGCCGCCGCCACCCCCGGTCAGCTGCTCGCCGCCCGCATGGCCGCCGGAGCCGGCGCGGCGCTGATCTTCCCGGCCACGCTGGCCACCATCACCGCCGTGTTCCCCGCCGAGCGGCGAGGGATGGCCATCGGGCTGTGGGCGGCGGCGGCCACCATCGGCGGGGTCGTCGGCCTTCTCGGCTCGGGCGCGCTGGTCGAGTCGTTCTGGTGGGGTTCCGTCCTGGTCGCCACCGCCGCCGCGGCGGTGGTCACCCTGGCCCTTACGATGGCCTTCGCCCCCAACAGCGCCGACCCCGACCACGCCCACCTCGACCCCGGCGGCACGGTCCTCTCCGCCGCCGCCGTGGGCGGCGCCGTCCTCGGCGTCACCGAAGGGCCGGTCCAGGGCTGGAGCGACCCGCTCACCGCCGCCGCCCTCGCCGTCGGGCTGATCGCCGCGGTCGGGTTCGTGGCCTGGGAGCGCCGCAGCGACCGGCCCCTGCTCGACGTGCGGGTGTTCGCCGACCGAGAGTTCTCCGGCGGGGCGCTTGTCGTGGCCGCCCAGTTCTTCTCGATCTTCGGCCTCATGTTCCTGGCCGTGCAGTACCTGTCGTTCGTCCAGGGCTACGGGACCCTGCACAGCGCCGCTTCGCTGGCCCCGATCGGGGCGCTCGTCGTTCCCGCCGCGTTGGCGGCCGACCCGCTCGCCCGCCGCTTCGGGAGGGCCCGGGTCAGCGCCACCGGCCTGGCCGTCATGGTCATCGGGTTCCTCGTCCTGGTGCCGCTGCAGCCCGGGAGCGGCTACCCGCAGGTCGGTGTCGCCTTCACCATCATCAGCGCCGGGTTCGGCCTGGCCGCCGCCCCGGCCACCGCCGCCATCGTCGGCGCCCTCCCCGCCGCCAAACAGGGGGTCGCCTCGGCCATCAACGACGTCTCCCGGGAACTAGGCGGCGCCCTGGGGGTCGCGGCCGTCGGCTCGGCTTTCAACGGCCCCTACCGGGCCCGCATCGCCAGCACCGCGGCCATCCCGCCGCCGCTGGTCGACGCCGCCCGGGACTCCGTCGCCGCCGGCCTCGGAGCGGCCGGCACCCTGGGCGCCGCCGGCCAGCCCGCCGTCAGCGCCATCCACGACGCCTTCATGCACGGTTGGGCCATCGCCATGGCCACCGCCGCCGCCGTACTCACCGCCGCCGCCGTGGCGACACTCCGCAGCCCCCGATCCACCGGCGCGGACGCCCCGACGGCCGACGCCCGCCTCGCCCCCGCCGACTTGCTCGGCGAGGCCGCCCCCGGCCGCTGATCCCCCACGCAACGCTGCACGCCGTGGCGCTCGCACCTCGAACCGAGCCTCCACGACAGGGTTGGGGCCCCGCACTCGAGCGACTTGCCGGTGCTACTACCTACGAGTCGAGATCTCTGAAAGAGCGGGTTAAGTCCCGTCCACCTGCTCCAGAGTCACGCGCGGCGACAGGGAGACGCCACCGTCGAGTATGAGGACCTGGCCGGTGATCCACGAGGCGGCGACGACGACATCCTCGGGCGTGCCGAGTCTGCGGAGCGGATATTGGGCGGCGAGGGTCTCGTCGCCGTGTTCCCAGAACACTTTGGCGAAGTCGGCTTGACCTTAACTACGGCGGGGGCGATGGCGTTGACCCGCACGGTGGCGGCGAGTTCAATGGCCAGTTGCCGGGTGAGGTGGATGAGCGCGGCTTTGGAGAAATTGTAGGCGCCGATCACCGGCGTGACCTGGAGCCCGCCGAGCGACGCCGGGTTCAGAATGGCGCCGCCGTGCTCGGCCATCCACGCGCTCCATGCGAGGCGGCTGCAGCGGAGCGGGCCCTCCAGGTCCTTCACTCGGCGGCCGGGTTCGCACCACTTCGCCCGGTCACGCGGGAGCTGCGCTGGGCTCCTTCATGACATCAACGGTCGGCTGCGGAACCGGACCGGAACGGGGCGACGACGGCCCAAGGTCAACTGAGCGTCTCCGAGCCGATTCCGACGTGCCCTGGTCGAAGGCGGTACCCCCGAAGCAGGGTTGTTCGCGCTCACGGAAGTTCAGCTGCGCGACCGGATCTTCGCCGCCGGTATGACGGCTTACGACCTCGCCTCCTTCGAACGCGACGTGACTACACCCGGAGCGTGGCTTCCGGCCTTCGCTCTGGTTACCGCCTCGGGCCGGCGGCCCGGCCGGCTGAGGTCAGAAGGAGCGGGGCATTCCGAGGACGTGCTCGCCGACGTAGGAGAGGATGAGGTTGGTCGAGATCGGGGCCACCTGGTAGAGGCGGGCTTCACGGAACTTGCGCTCGATGTCGTACTCCTCGGCGAAGCCGTAGCCTCCGTGGAACTGGACGGCGGCGTTGGCCGCCTCCCAGGAGGCCTCGGAGGCCAAGAGCTTGGCCATGTTGGCTTCGGCGCCGCAGTCCTCGCCGGCGTCGAACAGGTCGGCGGCCCGCCAGCGCATGAGGTCGGCAGCCTCGATGTTCACGTACGCCCGGGCGATGGGGAACTGCACGCCCTGGTTGGCGCCGATCGGCCGGCCAAAGACGATCCGTTCGCAGGCGTACCGGGTCACCCGGTTGATGAACCAGCGGCCGTCGCCGATGCATTCGGCAGCGACGAGGATCCGCTCGGCGTTCATCCCGTCGAGCACGTAACGGAAGCCTTCGCCCTCTTCGCCGATCAGGGCGGAAGCTGGGATCCGCATGTCGTCGAAGAACAGCTGATTGGTCTCATGGTTGACCATCGTGCGTATTGGCTGCACGCTCAGCCCCTCGATCCCGCGGAGGTCGATGAGGAACAGGGAGAGGCCTTTCGACTTCTTCTCCACCTCGGCCCTGGGCGTGGTGCGGGCCAAGAGGAGCATTATGTCGGAGTGCTGAACCCGGGAGGTGAAGACCTTCTGCCCATTGACAATGTACGAGTCGCCGTCGCGCACAGCCGCGGTGGCGATGTTCGTCGTGTCCGTGCCGGCGGTCGGTTCGGTGATGGCGAAGGCCTGCAGGCGCAGGTCGCCGGAGGCGATGGCCGGCAAGTAGGCCTCCTTCTGCTCGGCGTTGCCGTGTCGGAGGATGGCCCCCATGATGTAGAGCTGGGCATGGATGGCGGCGCCGTTGGCGCCGTTGGCGTTGATCTGCTCGAGGATCACCGACGCGTCGCCGACGCCGAGGCCGAGGCCGCCGTACTCTTCAGGGATGAGCGCCCCGAGGCAACCCGTGCCGGTCAGGGTCTCGACGAACTTCTCGGGGTACGCCCGCTCCCGGTCCAGGGCGCGCCAATACTGGTCCGGGAAGTCGGCGCAGATCCGGTCGATGGCCCGGCGCAGATCGGCCCGCAGCTCCGTCTCGTGCGACCGGCGGATCATGATTCGAAGCGGGGCCCGTGCCCCTGGCGGTAGACGAGCAGCGTCCTCGTGAACGAGATGACCTGCTCGCCCCGCTGGTTGATGCCCTCGGTGCGGACGGTCACGACGCCGAGGGTGGGCCGCGACTTCGACTCCCGCGCCTCGACGACCTCGCTGCGGGAGCGGATTGTGTCGCCCTCGAACACCGGTTTTGGCAGCCTGACGTCGGTCCACCCGAGATTGGCGAACACGTTCTGGGAAACGTCGGTGACGCTCTGGCCGGCGACGAGGGCCAGCGTGAAGACCGAGTTGACCAGCGGCTGGCCGAACTCCGTCTTGCGGGCGTACTCATGGTCAAAGTGCAGCGGCGCGGTGTTCTGGGTCAGCAGGGTGAACCAGATGTTGTCAGTGGTCGTGACCGTCCTCCCGAGCGGGTGCTCGTAGACGTCGCCGACGACGAAGTCCTCGAAGTAGCGGCCGTGCCAGCCGTGATGCGTGACCATGGCGATCCAATCCCCTTCCTCAGTCGTTCAGCCCCAGCCAGTCCAGTACGGATCGGTGTGCTCGCTGACGGCCGGGACGTCGCCCCGGTGCCCGGGCCCGGCCGGGAGGAAGCCGGGACGGCAGCACGGTGCCGATCGGGCCCGCCTCGGGTGTCCGTCGTGGCCCACCGCTCCTCGGTCTGCAGCTGCTCGTGGGCGGCCAGCGCCTCTCCCCCCGCCCACCCTGGCGGTGGTGAGTCCGGCAGGCTCACCATGCCGGGGACGTCCCCGGGCGCCGCGAACCACGTCGTACGGGCAGGACCCCTACGAATGCATGTTGGGTTCCGGTATTCGCGAGCGGGTGCCCCCGGGACGCACCCGATGCTCCGGCGGACCGCTGTGTGCCCCGGCGGATCGGAGGCTTGAGCGGACGCAATGGCTGAAGGAAGTGGCGGCGACGGAGGGGGAGTCTGACGAACGGGGGGAGGCGGTCGGTCTCCGTCTAGCAAGTGTCCGTTACCATAGGCCATCCCTCCGGCCCCGAGGCGATCACGTTCCTCCTCGTCGTCGCGGGCCCGCTAATCGGTCATGTGACTGATTATGCGAATTCCGCGGGAGAGCTGTCAAGGACGCCGCGGTGTTCAAGCCACGCCCGGACCGTCCTTCACGCTTTGACACGACCGGCACGGCGCGAGACATTGACTGTCACGACAAAGATGGAGGCGGACGGCTCATGTCTGGAACTCAGCACTCTCGCGCTTCAAGCGGCGAGCGCTCCCGGCCGAGGAGAAGCCCCGGTCGCCCCGTCCAGGCAGACGTCGAACGGACCAGGCGCATCATCCTGAACGCCGCGACGGCGATTTTCTCCGCTCGCGGGTACGGCGGAACCACCCTGCGCGAGATCGCCGACGCCTCCGACCTCACTGTCGGAACGTTGCACCATCACTTCCCGACCAAGCAGGAACTCTACGAGGCGGCGTTCGAGGACGCCGCCGCGGAAATCTACAAGGGTTTTTTGGAGTTGGTGCGGAGCCACTGCGGGCTGGCGTCCCGCCTGCGCGCGCTGCTGCACGCAATCCTGGATCCCTCCGAGGTCGATCGTCAGCGGCTGAACGTGATCCTGCGCGGCTGGATCGATCAGAACGAAACCCACGCACCGCTGCACATGCCGGCAATCGTGGACAAGACCCTCACTCTCATGGCGGACGAGGCCGTGGAACACGGCGAGATCCGGCAAAATGACGTGCCGGTGTTGAAGGCGACCTGGCGCGCGATGGCGTGGGGCGTCATCGTCCTCAACCTCAACGGGCAAAACCAAGAAGTCGCCGCTGCAGCCGTGGACGGCCTGCTGCGCGGCTTTATCGGGTCGCTGGCCTCGGTGGACGTTCCACCGGCCCGGCCGCCTGCGCCGCGGAGCCGGGTCGCCTCCCGCTCGGCCTGACCCGCTCCGGTCGCGTCAGCCCAGTTCGCTCACGGCCTCTGTGATCAGGCGGTGCTTCGCCACCTTGCCGCTGGCCAGCCGGGGTAGCTGGTCGTCGGTTCGGAACAGGACGCGGTGAGGAACCTTGAACGACGCCACACGCTCACGGGCGAATTCTTTGACGTCGTCCTCGTCCAACGAGCCCCGGACCTCGACGAAAGCCACGGTGATCTCGCCGCGAGTTGGATGCGGCACTCCGACGACGTAGGCGTTCCGAACGTTCGGGTGGCTACGCAGAAGATGCTCGATCTCCAGCGGCGACACGTTGATTCCGCCGGACTTGATGACCTCCTTGAGCCGGGCCTTGAAAACGAACCGGCCGCCGTCGTCGAGGTGCCCGAGGTCTCCGGTGTTGAGGTACCCCTCGGAGTCGAAGAGCGTCTCGTTCTCGGGGTGTCCACCGAAGTAGCCCGGGGTGACGTGACCGCGCACCAAGAGCAGGCCTTCCTCATTCCGCCCGAGCGGCCGCCGGGTCTGGGGATCGACGATCCGCAACTCGAAGCCGGGCAGTGGCGCACCGTTGGTGTGGAGCTTGACCTCGAGCGGATCGTCGGGCTCGTGGCCCGTCGAGTTGCCGTACGTTTCCGTCATGCCGTACGCGCCGGTCGCGTGCCGAATCCCCATCTCGACGATGGTCATCCGCTTGTACTCGGCGACCATGCCGGCGTTGCCCTTCTCCAGGGTCGCGACCTTCTTGCGGGAAAACGAGGGATGCTCGAGAATTGCCTGCGACATGTTGCCGGCACCGGCCCCGTAGTACACCGTCGCACGCGTGGCGGAGATCGTCTCGATGGCGCGGCCTGCTTCGAAGTAGTCCTGCAGCACGAGCACGGCGCGATGCGTCAGGGTGGCGGGTAAAGCGTTGCACGCTCCCAGTCCGTAGAACAGCGGCCCTCCGAGCCACACCCGGTCGTCCGGGCCGATCCAGCGGCGTTCGCCGATGTCGAACCCGTTCTCGATCAATGGCCCGTGGCGCAGCTGCACACCTTTCGGCTCCGAGGTACTGCCCGAGGTGTACAGCAGCAGGGCCACGTCTGCTGGCGACGTGGCATCTGCGGCCGTGTGGAACTCGGCGTCCGTCACGCCGGTGCCGCCCTTCAGGATGTCGTCCCACGACAGGCCGGGTGCTCCCGAGCCGGTGAACGCCAACGTGGTCAGCTGCGGAAAGTCGGCACAAGCCAGCTCGCCGGGCTCGTGGCGCGTCGATCCCGGAATGAGCTCGCCGAAGAGTTGGCCGTAGTCCGCCTTCAGGAAGCGCTGCGTCGAGACGAGCACGCGCAGACCGCAGTGCCGAACCGTCCACGCGAGTTCCGAGCGGCGGTACCACGTGTTGAGCGGAACGGCGACCGCTCCGATCGTGGCGGCACCGAGACACACCGTCAGCCAGTCCGGCTCGTTGCCGAGCAGGGCACCAACGCGGTCGCCGCGGCGGACCCCTACGGCGAGAAGTCCTTTCGCGGCCGCAGTGATCCCGTCCCACAGCTCGGCGTATGACAGCTGATCGCCGTGGTACAGGATCGCGGTGCGCGTCGGCTCGGCCGTCGCGATCTCCTCGACCAGAGCGCCGAGCGTGCGGCTGGCCGGCCGACCGGAGACGTCAGGCGTGGTCGTCGACACGTTCGGTCGTCTCTTGCTCGATCCTCCAGTAAGTCGGCATTCCGACGAGGTCCAAGACGTGCGCCCGCATCTGGCTCAGGAACTCCTCGGACTGCCCGGGCCAGCCCTCCTCGAGCAGGTGCGACCACACCGTCTGCATCCCCTGCACCACGGCCGCTAAGGTCGTGAACGGGTAGACCGCGAGGGAGAAGCCGCCGTCCTCGAGCTGACGGGTCGTCGGCACGGGACCCCGGTGGCCGCCGATCCAGACCAGCGGGGTGGCGGGGAACTCGCGCCGGGCCGTCGGGGCGTCCTCGGGTGAGAGGTCGACCACGAGGAGCATGTCGATGCCCGTCGCGACCAGGGATTCGCAGCGTTTGAGGGTGTCTGTCAGCGATTCGAGTCGCAATGCATCGGTCT
This sequence comes from Actinomycetota bacterium, assembly GCA_040756995.1. Taxonomy (GTDB): domain Bacteria; phylum Actinomycetota; class Acidimicrobiia; order IMCC26256; family BP-133; genus BP-133. Next base: position 20,866 of record JBFLYK010000066.1, read on the forward strand.
TGCCGATGAGCACGAAGTCGGGGTCCGTCCGGGCGTTGATCGCCACCTGCAGCTTTTCGACCATGTCGTCGACCGGCGTGACGCAGCCTCGGCCGAGGTGGTAGTGGGCGCGCTTGGGCGCAGGCTGGTCATCGATGTGGATCGCTGCCGCCCCGGCCCGTTCGAACTCGCGCACCGTGCGGTGCGTGTGCGCCGGGTCCCCAAACCCGGCGTTCGCGTCCACGACCAGGGGGCAGGTGACGGCGCGGCTCGCGCGCAGCGTGCAGTCGACGGCCTCCGTCATCGTGACCAGCGGTTGGCCGACCCCGAGGTGGGTGCCCATCGCGTTGCCGCCAAGGTAGATCGCGGGAAACCCCATGTCCTCGAGGATCAGCGCGGTGAAGGGGTCGCACGCGCCGGGGGCGACGACGAGCCGGTCGGGCTGAAGTAGGGACCGCAACCGGGCTCCGGCACTGCCGTGGTCTGCAGGGCGGGGACCCGTCAGGGCGGTCATCGCGGCGCCACCGGCACCGGGTGGAGGACGACGGAGAAGTCGAACGTCGCTACCGACCGTCTGTCGGCGTCCGGCGTGCGGGCGACCACAAGGTCGTCGCTGACCGCGCCGAGCACGTAGTCGCACGCGAGGTTCGGCGCGTCGGCCATGTACAGCTGCGTGGTCAGGACCTCCCGGGAGTCCACGAAGACCTTCACGTGGATGTGCCCCGCCCGGTAGGTCTGCCGGCCCATCGCGGCGTACAGCTCTCCGAGAGGGTCCTGGTCGTGCTCGCGGTAATCGGCGGGCACGACCGTTGTGAAGGCATATCGGCCCTGCTCGTCGGCGTGCACGCGCCCGCGCAGGTGGGAGCCGCGCAGGTCGTAGATCCCATTCTCGTCGGCCTGCCACAGGTGCAACTCGGCGCCTGGGAGCGGTCGGCCGGAGCAGCCGTCCAGGACCCGACCGCGGACGGTCAGCACCTCGGCGTGCTCCCCGGGCGGCTGCTCGAGCAGCGAACCGTCCGGCCGCAGGGGGGCGTCCGGCCGAAAGTACGGGCCCTCCGGGTTGGGGCGGGTACCGGCGATCCGGCCTTCCACCGCCTCGACGGCGGCCATCGACAGCGTCGAGTCGAGGAGGCTGCGCATCACGCCGGCCTTGGCCGTCCGGGTCAGGTAGTCCGCCGCAACGTGCAGCTCGTCTTGGGTGATTTCGAGCTCCCGCACGAGGTCCTGCAGCAGCGGGACGATGCGGTTCCACACCAACGAGAGTCGCTCCTGCTTATCCATCAATCACACTCCGGCGGGCGAGTGGGCGAGAACCACGCGGCCGACGAGCGCCGCCTGTTCGACGAGCTCGTGGGCCTTGGCGACGTCGTCCAGCGGGAGAACGGTGGCGACCCGCGAGGTCAGTTGTCCCGACCGCGCGAGGGCGATGACGTCCTCGAGCTGTGTGCGGCTGACGCTGCCCACGCCGAGCAACTGGGCCCGCTTGAAGAACAGGCGCGCCGGGTTGATGCAGATCTCGGCGGTGAACAGCTGGCCGATCAGCGCGAAGCGGCCGTGTCGGGCGAGGCTGTTGTACGCCGCGTCGAACACCGGGGTGCCGACATTGTCGATGACGACGTCGACACCCTTACCCCCGGTCAGTTCCAGGACCTGGCGGGAGAAGTCCCCGTCGGCCGCTACGACGACGTCGTGGGCGCCGCCGTCGAGCAGCTCCTGCCGCTTAGACTCGGACCGGGTGTGCGCGATGACGCGCGCCCCCGACAGGCGGGCCAGCTGCATGGACGGCCAGCCGACGCCACCGGAAGCGCCGGTCACCAGCACGTCCTCGCCGAGGCGGACGGCGGCGATGTCGCGAACGGCGTTGAGCGCCACGCCGGCGGCCGGGCCGAGTGAGCAGCTGACCTCGAACGGCACGCCGTCCGGGACCCGCACGAGGGCGTCCCAGGGCAACGCGGCGTACTCGCCGTAGCCGCCGCGGACAGGCTTGCGCGCCGAACATGTGGTCTCGCGCCCGTTCCGGCACAGTCGGCACCGCCCGCAGCTGGAGAACGCCTTCGAGCAGACGTGGTCGCCGAGCTGGTACTCGGGCGGCACCGCCGCTCCGCACTCTTCGATCAGCCCGCTGATCTCCAGGCCGATGATCAGCGGATAGGTGACGTCGCGCCGGTAAGTCCCGTTGCGCTCGACGACGTCGCGGTAGGACACCCCGCAGTTGACGACTCGGATGAGGATATCGTCGGCACCGACCTCCGGGCGGGGCACGTCGTCGATGCGGAACACCGACGGTGGTCCCGGCTCGTAGAGGACTGCGGCTTTCATCTGTTCTCCCTGTCGAGCGTAAAGGCAAGAAGGTGGTCACCGTCGGACCAGCGTTCCACGACAGCCCGCACGGGGTCACCAATCCGCGTGACGGCGCTCGGATCCGTGTCGGCGTCCACCAGCCGGCCGAAGATCACCGGCCCGGCGGCCAGTTCGACCGCGACCACGACGTACGGCACGACCGGCGCGAACTCCGGCAGGAAGGCGCGGTGGTACCGCACCCAGCTGTGCACCACGCCGCGCGGGGACACGTCGTCCCAGACGTGTTTCGACGCACCGCAGTAAGGGCAGGCGGGGGCCGCCGGCCACCGGGCGCGGCTGCACTGCGAGCAGCGCTGCAGGCTCAGCCGCCCGCGGTTCATCGCGGCGAGGAACGGCTCCTCCTCCGCGGCGAAGATCGGGACCACGTCGGCCACCCGGCCCGTCCCCGGAAACGGCCGGACTTCCAAGTCGACGTCCACGTCAGTTCCCATAGAGAATCGCGTCCCCCCAGGTAGTCGCCCACAACGCGGTCTCACAGCCGGGGATCTGGCGCGGACCGGCCTGCCCGCGGAGCTGCGCCACGATCTCCAGGGTGTGTCCCCACCCGTTTGAGTGCCCCTCGGAGAGGTGGCCACCGTTGGTGTTGACGGGGAGACCGCCGTTTGAGGCGCCGTCAGGTTCGCCAAGAAAGTCCGCGGCCTCGCCCGGGCCACAGAAGCCGAACCGCTCCAGCGTCCAGAGTACCTGAGGGCTGAAGCCGTCGTAGCAGTAGAAGGCATCGACGTCCGCCGGGGCAAGTCCGGCCCGGCCGAAGACGGCCAGCACCTCGGCCTCGTGCGTGAAGTCGAAGATGTCGGCCTGATGGATGCCGAGTCCCGGCTGCCCGAACACGAATTCGTTGGGCCCACCCCGGACGCCCTGGAAGGAGAGCAGCCGCACTGGACGCCGCTGGAGGTCGGCGGCCCGGTCGTTCCGGGTGAGAATCACGGCGACAGCGGTGTCCACCATGACCGAGCAGTCGAGGACCCGGAGCGGCTCGACGACGTAGGGAGAGCTCGCGTACTGGTCGGCGTCGACGGGCTTTGTCAGGACCGCGAGCGGGTTGTCGGCTGCACTCGTGCGCTGACGGATGGCGACGCGGCCGAGCTTCTCCCGGTCCACGCCGTAACGGTGCAGGTAGCGCTGCAGCGAGAGACCGGCTCCTCCCATGGGAGCCGCGAGGCCGGCCCAATGGGTCTCGGCGTGCGGCCCGCCGCCTTCCCGCAGTCCTTCCGAGAAGCTCGGGAACCCGGCTGTGCCGATCTTGGGGAAGGCACTGTTGCGAAAGACCGCCAGGCACACGACGACGTCGGCCAGTCCCGCAGTCAATGCCATCGCCGCGTGCTGGAGCAAGGTGGCGGCGTAGCGACCGTGGGACCAGGTCTGCGAGGTGAACCGCGCATCGATGGCGAGCAGGCGCGCCGCGGTATCGTAGTCCAGCCCGCGCGGCGAACCGATCTGGCTCAGCAGGCCGTCGACGTCCGAGCGCATGAGGCCGGCATCGTCGAGGGCACGTTCCAGCGCCGTGTTGGCCAGGGTGGCGGCACTGGTGTCGCTGTACCTGCCGAAGCCCACGGTCCCCACCCCGACGATCGCGGTCGACCCGGCGAAGCTACCCACGGACCGCCATCCCTCCGTCCGGGTGCAAAAATGACCCGGTCATGCCGCGGGCGGCGTCGGAGGCGAGGAAGACGTAGCTGCCGGCGTGGTCCGTCGGGGTCATCGCCATCCGCAGCGGGGTGAGGGCCCGCAGGTCGTCCACGCGAGCATCTCCGCTTCCGACCCGCAGGGAGTCCATGCCGAGGCTGCGGGGGCCGCTGATGTCCGTCCCCAGCGTCCCGCCGGGGGCCACCCCGTTCACCCGGACATCCGGGGCGAGCTCGTGTCCCAGCGCGGCCACACAGCCCCGGATCGCGTACTTGGACGCCAAGTACAGCACCCCGCCTCGCCCGGGGAAGAAGCTGGAGGACGAGCCCGTCAGGATGATCGAGCCGCGGGAGTCGCGCAGGGCCGGCAGTGCCTCCTTGATCGGGACCAGTTGCCCGAGCACGTTGACCGACATGATCTCGTCGAAACCGCGGCTGAGGTCCTCGGCTGTCATGTCGCCGAGGCCCCGGCAGAAGTCGAAGATTCCCGCGCAGCAGACGACGACGTCCAGGCCCCCGAAGTTGTCCAGGCATGTCGCGACCGCGGCGGCGCAGTCGGCCGGCGAGACCGCGTCGCCGTGAACGACCAGGCCGGCCGGCGGCAGTTCACGGCGCAGCGACTCGACCTTCGCGGCGTCGCGCTCCAGGACGGCGACCGCCGCGCCCTCGTCCCGGTAGGCCGCGACCACGGCGCGCCCAATTCCGGAGCCGCCGCCGACCACCAGGGCGCGCTTGCCAGCGAGCAGGCCGCTGCCGGTCATTCGTCCCTGTCCACCGGCCCGAACGGGTTCGCGAGGAAGGTGGAGAAGGTCTCCGCCGACTGCCACGTCAGGCTCTCGCATTCCAGCGGGCAGAGCAGAATCTCCCGATTGAGCTTGGGTGAGCTGATCCGGATGCGCTCGCCATTGCGGGTACGCACCTTCGATACCACCACGCTCGCGAATTCGTTGGCGATCGAGAACGAAGCCTCCGTCACGTCATGGTCGTCCGGAGGCGGCAGCTGCGTCATGACGAGTCTCCGATATCAGAGGAAGACCGCGAGGTTCTGCATGCCCACGACGGCGTCGTCCAGGATCACCAATCGACGCGCGAGCCGGTAGCACTCGTCGCCCTCGCGGCGCAGCAAGTCCAGCCGGGCCCCGCTCAACAGGGCGCTGCTCAGTAGGTCCCCCCGACTGCGATAGAGCAGCAGGTAGGACTCGACCATGAGCTCGCCGGCTCGGCTGGCCTCGAACACCCGAAGGTTGGTGACGAAGCGTCGGGTCCGCGACGGCGGGTCCTCGGCCCAGGCGTGCTCGGTTTCCAACCGACGGACCCGAACGCGAAGCGTGTGGTAGTTCTCGTAGAAGTGGTCCATGTCCAGCAGGTCGTCGCGCTTCGTGCTGGCGACCGCTGTCACCCGTACGGGCACCCGGTAGTTGACGTCGGGGGTGAGCATGGAGAGCCAGCGCTGGAAGTCGCGGCGGTCGAGGACGTGCGCCTCGGTCGTCAGGAACTCAGCCGCTGCCTGGTGCAGCGGGTGTATGTACGGCAGCGGCGTGCCGCTGTCCGCCAACTCCTGGAGCTCGATGTCCGGGATACTCGCGGGGTAGCTCATATCTTGCTCCCCTCCGACTCGACGTCTCGAACCTCGGTGCCTGCCATGCATTCCAGCCACAGGTGCATCCACGCACGTTGGTTGTGCTCGTTGAAACCGACACGGATGCTGCCCGGACCGGCGTAGTCGTCGAGGGGTGCGCGCAGAGGTTCGTTGTTGTGCAGCAGGCCCATTCGGCCGTTGAGGAACAGGCGCTGCGCCATGAGTCCCTTCGCCGTGCGGGTGAGAGACAGCCAATTCTCCATGTCGTCCTGCTCGAACATGCCCGTCGACCCGAACGTCATGTGGTACGCCCGGCGAGACAGCTCCTTGAATTCCGGGCTGGCATCCGCGTCGACCGCGAACCAGGAGAAGACCTCGGTCTCGGACTCGGATACGGGCTGCCAGAGCCGCACCGTCGTGAACGGCACCGTCGTACCGTCGGCGTCCACGGTGGCCCACAGATGCAGGAAGCTCAAGTTCGGGAAGATCGTGAACGACGACGGGATGTGCCCGGACCGGCCGACCAGCGCACGGATCGATTCCGGCCAGTGCTTCTTGCGGATCTCGATCGCCTGTTCGGTGTAGCCCATGCCAGCGAGCTTGGCGCCGATCTCTCCATCGCCGAGCCCGAAGGTCGCCCCGAAGCCGGGGCCGGCCCGGTAGGTCCCGCCGAGTCGGCGGTTCCGGCCGCGGATCTGCGGAGTGAGACCGACCTCGAGCATGCTCGCATGGGTATGAGGGGTGTGGTAGCTGTCGCCGCAGAAGTTCTCCGCCGCGATCTTCCAGTTCCACCCCGCCCGCCACCGTTGCGGCCCCCGAAGCTCGACGCCACGCGGCGACGGCGCGGTGTAGAAGCTGAGGTAGTCCATGGCCTCACCGAGATACTCGGTGAGCGGCTTCGCATGGGGATCCAGGTTGACGAAGACCATCCCGTTCGCGATCTCGACGGCCGGCGCCGGGTGCAACTTGTGATCGTCCCGAATCAGGCCCTCGCTGCCGCCATACGCCTCGGCGTGGAAAGGCACGCCGGTGAGCCGCCCGTCGTTCTTGTACGTCCAGCCGTGGTACGGGCATCGGAAGTGCGACGTGTTACCCATTTCGGCCCGGCACAGCTGCATACCGCGGTGCAGGCACATGTTGAACAGCACCCGCACTTCACCGTCCTCACCGCGGGTGACGATGAAGGAGTCGTCGACGACGCGCCGGACCACGTAGTCACCAGGATCCGGCACCTCGGACGTGTGCGCGAGGAACTGCCAGGAAAAGCCGAAGACCAGCTTTCGCTCTTGCTCGAAGATGTCGGAGTCGTTGTAGATGTGGGCAGGGATCCAGCCCTCCCGCAGCTTCTCCAGCGTTTCCGCACTGAGCTCGACAGTCATGTCCACTCCGTTCGGCGCGCCAATCGGGACCTCGCAGCTCGAAGCTTGGTCTTGACGGTAATCGGTCAGCTGACTGATTATGGGAGCACGCAGATCGGCTGTCAACGGTCGCGGCCCGAACCGGACCGGAACGCGGCGACGACGTGTCAAGGTCCATCCCGCGTCCATCCGGGCCGTGGTCAGTCCGGCAGGCCAACCCTGCCGAGGACATCCCCGGTCGCCGTGACCACGTCGTACGGCAGGACCCCTAGAGAAATGCATGTTGGGTGCCGGATTTTCGCGCGAGCGGTTCCACCGGGGACGCGCCATGCTCCCGGCCCACCACTGTGTGCCGCCTGGGGCACGTTGCCCAGGACGAGATATACCGCGGCATCTACTTCCCGGACCCGGCCGACGTCCCGCCCTCTCCGACGGCAGCACCACCGAGTTCGTCAACCATCCAACGGCTCGGTGACGCCTGTCGCCGCGCTGGCCCGAGTAGCCGCAAGAAGGTCTCCCATTCGGGATCGAGGTCTCACCCCCAAAGCCTCCATCAGATCCAGTGCGGCCAGTCCGGCGGACGTGGACCTTTGTGAAGAGACAGCGGGGGAACCCGCCCATCTCGCTGCTCGGTTTGGCTAGAGATGACCGTCGACGAGCAGGCTCAGAAGAACAAGGCTTGCCGGAGTCAGTTCTCGCTCTGGGTGCTGACGGAGCTCGTGCTGTAGAAGCGCAACGAGTTCTTCGTCGACAGTAGGGCACTCGTTATCGCATGTGCTGTGCTGGAGAGTGTTGGTGTTGTCGTGTTGTGACACGGCGTTCTCATCCATGCGCGCAATGAGGAGTTCACGGAACCTTGATTCAGCTTCAGAGGAGGCGATGGATCGCCGCATGGGGTTCGGAGTATTCCTGGAGGCCCAGGATTCCCATCTCACGTCCGATGCCGCTCTGCTTGTGTCCACCGAAGGGGGCTCGGAGGTCAACGGAGAAGAAGCTGTGGCCATTGATGAAGGTCTGGCCGGCGTCGAGTCGGCGGGCCAGTTCGAAGGCTCGTTCGACATCTGAGCTCCAGACTGACGAGCACAAGCCGTAGCGGGTGTCATTGGCCAGTGCCACGGCTTCGTCGTCGCTGTGGAACGGGAGAACGGGAAGGGCCGGTCCGAACTGCTCCTCTTGGACGATGGGGCTCCGCTGGTCGGGCCCGATGACGATGGAGGGTCGCAGGAAGTGGCCGGCGCTGAAGACCGCCTCGTCGTCGATGTGCCCGACCTCCCGAACTTCGCTGCCGGCGGTGCGGGCCTCTTCGACGAGGGCGCGAACGAACTGAACGGCTTCGGTGCTGATCAGCGGCCCGAGCGTGACGGATTCTCGCAGGCCTTCGCCGACGACGTGTTCCCCGACCACGGTCGTGAGGAGCTCGCAGAAGTCGTGGAAGAGGGAACGGTGGACGTAGACCCGTTTGATGGCGAAGCAGACCTGGCCGCTCGTGGTCAACGCTCCGACGGCCAGGTTGCGCACGTAGTCCTCGTCGAGGTCGGCGTCATCGAGGACGATCGCGGCGTCGTTGCCTCCCAATTCGAGCGTGACGCGTTTGATGTCGGGAAGCGAGTTGAGAAGTGAAATACCGGTCTGGGTTCCCCCGGTGAATCCGATCTTGTTGATGTGAGGAGATGTCGTGAGGACGGTTCCGACTTGTGAGGCTGAGCCGGTCACGACATTGACGACGCCCGGGGGGAAACAAGCCGCGACCTGCCGGATCGTATCGATGACGGCCAATGGGCAAGCCGTGGGCGGCTTGATCACGATGGTGTTGCCGGCGAGGAGGGCGGGACCGAACTTCGCCGACATCAAACCGACGGGCCAGTTCCACGAGGAAATGGCTGCGACGACACCGATGGGCCGACGGGAGATCTCGATACGGCTGGTCTCGTCGCTGATCACCTCGGCGGTGAGGGCGTCACGCCCGGCTTCGACACAGTAGTCGGTAAAGAGCGCGAAGCCGCCGCAGTCGGCTTCGGCTTCCCACCGGACCTTACCGTTCTCCCGGGATAGGAGCTCCGCCCGGTCGGGAAGACCCTCGTAGGACCGCTCTGACGCCTCGGAGAGTCGTGCGGCCCGTTCTTCGATGGGTGTGGCCGCCCAGTCCGGCTGCGCTTCCCGTGCCGCTTCCACCGCTGCGTGCGCATGTGCTGCCGTGCCCAGCGGGGCGTAGCCGACGATCTCGTCGGGTCGAGCCGGATTGAATACCGGGAATTCATCGGCGGCGTCGACCCATTTGCCTCCGATGAGCAGCTGTTCGTGTACGACCTCGGTCATGGCGGCCCTCCCGCGAGATTTCGCTCACTCCTGACTTCCACGAGCCGGTGGCCCCTGCGGGGTCGAGGCTCGCTGGCGTTACCGTGCCCCGGCCTCGAGGAGGTCTTCCCGACCCTCTTCGCTGAGCAGCTCGGCGTAGAGCCCGAAGGCTGGGCGCATGATCGGGAGGAGCTTCATCACCTTGGCGATCTTCCCTTCCGACTTCACCTGCCGTCGGCTCATCGCCACCGGGAGGTTCACTTTCCCCAGCCAGAACTTGTTGCCGAGGTCGGCCTCCATGACCAACCCCGCGTCCGGCGTGAAATCGACGTCGCCGAAGTGGACCTGGGCCTGCCCGTCGCGGCAATCGAGGACGATCACGGCGTCGGGGTTCGTGTAGGTGGCCCGCAAGGACATGTCGAGCGTCTTGAGTTTCGGCCCCAGCTCGGGATGCTCGGTCAGCCGGCGGAACATCGCGCCGATCACGTCGTACACATCATCTGAATCTTTGAACACACCCATTCTGCACTCCTCTCAGACCGTGCCGGCTGTCAGTGGAACACCAGACCTCCGTCGCTCACCATCAACTGGCCCGTCATCATCGGCGCTTCCTCGGAGAGGAGGAAGCAGACGATGCCGGTGAGATCCTCCGGGAGTTGCGGCCGCTTGATGGCCTGCTGCTCGACCATGAGATCCTTGACGCCAGGATCGCCGGCCAGTACCTCGGACGCCTCGTCCCATGTCGCCCCCGGCACCACCGCGTTCACGATGATCCCATCGGCGGCGAACTCCGAAGCGAGCGAGCGGGTCAGCGCGATGACCGCGCCTTTCGACGCCACGTAGTGCGCCACGAAGGCAGGACCCATGAACGCCACCGTGGACGCCACGTTGACGATACGGCCACCCCCGCCTGCCTGCATTGCCGGCCGGGCGGCACGAGAGGCGAGAAACGTCCCCTTGGCGTTCACCGCCATGACCCGGTCCCACATGTCGATCCCGATCTCGTCGACCGGGTTCAAACCGATCCCGTAGTAGACCGCGGCGTTGTTCACCAGCCCGTCGAGGCGCCCGTACACCTCGACCGTCTGCCCCACCATCGCCGTGACCGACTCTTCGCCGGTCACATCCGTGACGACCGCCAGGGCATCGCCACCTTCCGCCACGATTTGCTTGGCGACGCGCTCGGCTTGCTCGGCGTTGATCTCCGCCACCACCACTCTGCAGCCCTCGGCGGCCAGTCGCCGGGCATAGCTCTCACCGATGCCCTGACCAGCGCCGGTCACCACGACGACCTTCCCGCTCAGTCCCTTCATGTGCCCTCCCTCTAGGCTGTTGCTGCATCGGCTCCACCGCCGATTCACGACTTCGCGTTCCCGAAGGATCGTCCGCGCCGGAGCTGGCCGGCGAGCGCCTGCAGCTCACTGGCGATGCTCGGGTCGAGTCCGTCAGGCATGTAGCCGCGGGCGAGCTGGCGGTAGCTGCGGGCCGCCACGGCCACCCATTCGGCGGAAGCGCCGGACAGCTCCTTCTTGACCGACGCCGGATTCCCTGCGACGAGTACACCGTCGGGGATCCGCATCCCGGGAAGCACGACCGACCCGGCCGCGATCATGGTGTCGCTGCCGATCTCGGCATCGCCCACGATCACAGCCCCACTGCCGATCACGCTCCGGGGGCCGACGATGCAGTCCTCCACGACGGCGCCATGGCCGACGAGGACGTCTTCGGACAGGTGGGTGTTGGCGTGGATGACGCAGTTGTCCTCGACGACGGAGCGGGGTCCGAGGACGGTCTGGTCGAACTCGGCCCGCACGACGGCCCCGAACCACACCGAGGCCTCGTCCTCGATGCGGACGCGGCCCACGATCGTGGCCGTCGGCGCGAGCATGACCGCCCGCCCGATCGTCGGGTATTCCCCCCCGAAGGCGACGATTGTCGCTCCCATCGCCGCTACTCGACGAGCACGCGCAGGCGCGGCCAACATTGCGGTGCTTCCTGGTTGACGCTGTCCGGCACTTCCGGCCAGTCGGGGCTGGCGACTGCCGCGCCGTAGCCAGCGAGCATGTCATCGCGGGACCGCCAATAGGCAATGACGTAGTAGGAATCCGTTTCGTCCCGGTGGCGCAAGGCCTTCAGGTCTTCGAAGCCCGGTTGGCGGCGGAGCAGGTCCTTCTGCCGCCGTATGGTGTCGGCAAAGGCGGCTCCCGCGCCGGGCTTGATCAGATAGTGGACGACGTGGGCCTCCATCAGCGACCTTCGAACGTCGCCTTGCGCTTGTCAAGAAAGGCCCGGACGCCTTCGGCGTGGTCATCGGTCTTGAACAGGACGCTCTGCCCGAGCCGCTCCAGCCAGCGACCTGTGCCGAGGTCGGTGTTGGCGCTGGCGTTGAGAACGTAACGAGCCATAGCCTGGGCCAGGGGAGCCTTCGCCGCGATCTTGCCAGCCAGTTCGAGCGCTCGGCCCTGGAGCTGATCGCCCGGACAGACGTCATAGAGGAGTCCCGCGGCCTTCGCCGCCTCCGCCTCCACGAGATCACCCACCAACACCATGGCCTTGGCTTGGGAGAGCCCGACGAGCTTGACCAGCCGGGAGCATCCACCAGTGGCCGGAATGAGCCCGATGTTGGCCTCCGGGAACCCAAGCCGGGTGCCGACCGCCGCCAAGCGCAGATCGCAGGCCAAGGCCAGCTCGATACCGTCACCGACGGCCACGCCGTGCATGGCGGCGATCGTCGGGATCGGCAGCGCCTCGACCCGGTCGAAGAACTCCAGGGGCTCCGCCAACTCGATGAAGTTCGGGACCCGCCCCTCGTCCCACCACTGCTTCATGTTGTCGATATCGGCCCCCGCCGAGAAGACCCGACCCGCACCGAAGAAGACGACCGCCCGGGCGCCCTCCTTGAGGGCGCGCTGCAATCCGGCGGTGAGATCATCGATCATCCCCTGGTCCCAGGCGTTGAGCTTGTCGGGCCGGTTGAGCGTCAGGATCGCCACGCCATCGCGCAGTTCGTAGAGCGCTTTGGGACCGTCTCCGGTGGTCTGGTCGGTGGTCACATCGCCCTCCGGCTGCCCGCCGCCGTGGCGGGGAGCGTGACGACCGCCTCGGCGGTCACGGTGTCGGTCTCGGTTCCCTGCTTGCGGACCCGCAGGCGTACCCCGGCGCGCCCGTCCTCGGTCACCGACATGATCTCGCCCTCGGCCACGAGCTCGTCGCCAGGGAAGGCCGGGGCGACGAGCTTCGCGTTCAGGCTGTGGACCCCGGTCAGTCCTACCCAGTCGGACAGGAGCCGGCCGGCCAGCCCCAGACTGATCGCTCCGTGGGCGATGACGGTGGGGAGGCCGGCGTTGCGGGCGAACTCCTCGTCGACATGAATGGGGTTGAAGTCCCGGCTCGCCCCCGCGAAGCGGGCGATCAGGACCCGATCGACGCGGATGGTCGGTCGCCCGGGAATGGGCTGCCCCACCTGCGGCGACGCATCGACCGCCACATCTGACGCCATGGAATCTCCTCCTCGCCCGCGTCTCGGCTTCAGTCGAGACGCTCGATGAACGTGGCCCGCTGGCGGGTGCAGACGTTGCCGTCCCCGTCGGCGAATTCGGTCTCGGCCACCCCGATCGCCACCCGCCCCTTCTTGCCCTCGTGCTCGTACGCCTCGACGATCCGCGTCTTTGCCCACAGCGGCACCCCAGTCGGCACGGGACCCACGAACTCGTAGTCGTAGCCGGCGAGGACAGTCCGGTCATACCGGGCGGCGAGAACCTCCGGAATGAACGGCTGGCCCTCGACCGCGAGGGCGAACGGGAACGTGAGCGGAGCCAGCGGCGCAGCATGCCCCGCTTCGGCGGCAGCGGCGACGTCACGCACCAGCGGGTCGTCGACACCGATGATCTCGGCGAACTCCTGCGCTTTGGTGCCATCCACGACAACCGGGAACGGCCCCCAACTTCGGCCGCTTGCCGTGAGATCCATCCCGCCCCCCATTACGACTGAATGTGATATTTAAAGATCAGAGCTGATCGTACCGGTTTGGAACGCCGTCCTCAAGGCTTGGCCGCTCATCGGGCGCCATCTCGCTGTCGAGCCGAAGCTGCTCAGCTCGGGGAACCTGCTTGACGAGAGCGGCGTTCCGCCGCGGAATGCTCACGTCGTACCTCTGGCGGACGGCCCGACGGGCAGCGCCGATCCCGGAATGTCGAGACCATACGCGCGGGCGAGAATCTCTATGGGATGGATTGGCCGATGGCCGGTGGACTCCTCGATGGCGGCGTTGGCCAGTGCGCAACTTCCCGCCGTCACGGCTGCCCGATCCCGGCCGAGCATCCGCACGAGAGGCTGCGCCACCGCGCAGGCCAATTCGTAGTTCTCTGCCCGCAACCCCCACGTCCCGTCGATCCCGGCGCAGCCGTTGACCAGCTGGACCCGGGCGCCGGTCAGGCTGATCAGGTCCCGGGTCTTGAAACCGAGATCCAGTGCCCTCAGATGGCACGGCTGATGGAGGGAGACGGCGGCCGGGACGATTCCCGGGAAGTCGAGGTCGAGGCCGGGCCCTTCGGAGTGGCGGGTCATCAGGTATTCGGCGGCGTCGAACGTGGACCGGGCGACCAGCTCGGCGTCGGACGACTTGAGATAGCGCGGGTACTCCCGTTTGAGGGCGTAGGCGCAAGTCGGCTGGGCCACGACAATCGGCCGCCCAAGGCGGGCGTGGGGCGCCAAGCGCCGCACGTTGCGACCGGCCTGTCGGCGGAACGCTTCGACGTTGCCGTCGTCGAGCCACGGCATTCCACAGCAGCGAAGCCCGCTCGGGACGGAACAGCCGAGGTTGTTGTGCTCGAGAACGCCGACAAGGGCGCGCCCGATCTCAGGCTGCTGATACTCGACGAGGCAGGTCGGGAAGACCGCGACGACGTCGGCGGGTACCGGGCGACGACGTCGGCGCCGGAACCACGTCGTGAACCGCTGCGAGGCGTACGGCAGGAGCTGCCGCCGGGAGGAAACTCCCAGGAAGCGCTCCATCAGCCGGCGCAGGCCGGCGTGGGCGATGGCGCGGTTGGTGAGCGGCGCCGCGGCGCAGGCGACCCGCCCGACGAGGTCGACCCGTCCGAAGGCCTCGGATTGCAGGTCGCGCCCCGACCGATGAGCGGCTTTGGCCCGGAGCATCAGCCGGGGGAAGTCCAGGGCCCACTCGTGAGGCGGGACGTAAGGGCAGCGAACGTCACACAGCTTGCACTGGTAACACTGGCTCACGACGCGGTCTTCGTCCGCCTTCGACAAGGCCTGCGCGTCGCCTCCGTGCTGGTCGAGCAAGTCGAAGAGCGAGTCGAAGGACGGGCACAGGTCGGCACAGAGGCGGCATTCGCCGCACAGCTCGAAGACCCGGCCCAACTCGAGGCCGAGGTCGCGGCGGTCGCCGTAGGCGGGGTGATCGGGATCGTAGGTCGTCGTCACTCGGTTCTCCGGGAAGGCGGGTAAGGGCGCGTCAGCGGCTGGCGCCCAGGATCTCCGGATGGATGCAACTACCGTCTATGACTGAAGACAACAGTCTAGAGGGCTTGTGCCGGCGAAGCCGGCTCGATTGAGTCAAGTTTCACGCTGCCAGCTTGGCATTGTTGATGATGTCGGCGATGGCGTGGTCGAGTCGGTCGAAGTGGCGGCGCAGGGGCGTCCC
>JBFLYK010000067.1:0-34314 GCA_040756995.1 Actinomycetota bacterium
ACGTCCTCCACCCCGGCCTTCGCCCCGGCCCTCTCCGCTGCCCCGGCCCTCGCCGCGGCCTTCGCCCTTTCCTCCCCCGCCGCCGCGGCCTTCGCCGCCCTTCCCTCCGCCGTCACCCTTGCCGGCGAAGGCGACCGACGGTGCTGAGACGAACAGCAGAGCAGCGAATGTGGCGACGACGAAGCGCTTGAACATCGGTACTGCCTCCCCCGCTGGCCACAGCCCTTTAGTGAGCGCCAGCTTACGGACCATCCGACGCCGGCGATAGTCCTGAAGCTTTAGAGCCGGGATCCAAAGCCTCCGCCCTCAAATGGCTGGACCTCGATGCCCGCCGAGTTGCGCCGTGACGCCGCCGGTAATAATCGAAATCAGCGGAAGGCTTCGCCCGCTTGCTGGGTTTAATCTGTGCCCGCTGGCACCAAAGGTTTTTCGCCCATCAGCAGCGCGTGGGGTCACCAGCCAACGGGCGCAGCCCAGTGCAGTTCGTTCGCCGTTGTGCCCCGGGCAGGAATCGAACCCGCAATCTGCGATTTAGAAGACCGCTGCCTTATCCATTTGGCCACCGGGGCTGCCCCTCAAGAATAGAGGGAAATGCTCGCGATGAGGGGCCGGCGCTGAGGCGCTGTCTAGGAGGCGGGGCGGCCCCATTCGAGGGCGAGGCGGGCGAGGACGGTGGCGGCGTCGACGGGCGGGTCTTCGTGGGCGCCGAGCTTGCCGGCCAGGTAGGCGGCGAGGCGGCCGAGGGTCACGATCAGTTCGAGGTCGTCGACCGGGCCGTCGTCGGTGAAGAAAAGCTCGCGGAGAGCGGCCGGGTCGTCACGCTCGAGGGCCATGACGATGCCGAGCGCGGTGCGCTCCATCTCGTCGGCCATCGGAGCCCGTCCACTCTCGTCGGCCATGGCCAAATGTTCGCGCGCCGGATGGGTGGGCGGCACCACGCGGACGGTGGAGGCACCGCGAACGGCGCCGGTCAGGACTGCAGCGGCAGGAGCACTTCGGCCATGGCGGCGAGGGTGTCGGGCCAGCGGGCCGGAGTGGTGGCGGGGCGCACGACGAACTTGGAGAAGCCGGCCTTGATGTAGTCCTCCAGCAGGGCGGCGGCGGCCGGCAGGCCGTTGGGGATCAGGGTGGCGGGGTCGACGCCGGGGCGGCGGGTGGCGATCGTCGCCGCTAGGGCGGCGGGCAGCTCGCCGGCGCCGGCGGGAACAGCTCCGTGCAGCTCGCCGGCGTACGCCAGGCTGACGCCGAAGTGTTCGGGGTCGATGCGTCGGCCGGCCCGCTCAGCCGCCTCCTCCACGACCTCCCGGCCCTGCCGGGCTTCATCTGGAGTGAGGAGACTCGTGAGCCAGCCGTCGGCCAGGCGGCCGGCCCGGCGCTGAGCGGCCGGTACGGAGCCGGCGACCCAGAACTCCAGCGGTTGCTGCACGGTCGGCGGGCGGACGGCGACGCCGTCCACTCCCTCCTCGGTGAGGTAGCGGCGGACGAGGTCGAGGGTCTCGTCGAACACGTCGCCGCGGGAGCGGCCCTCCGGGATCGGCAGCGCCGCCCGGTCCGTCGGTTCGCCGCCCAGGCCGAACGTCACCAGCAGGCGGCCGCCGGACAGCTGGTCGAGGCTGGCGAGCTGCTTGGCGACGACGGCTGGATTACGGCCGGGGAGGACGACAACGCCGGTGCCCAGCTTGAGCCGCCGGGTAACGGCAGCGGCGTAGCCGATGCCGGCAATGGGGTCGGGGATCGAGGTGGTGAGCCGCTCGGCCAGCCACAGCGAGTCGAAGCGGAGCTCCTCCATGGCCGCCACCGCCTCGGCCAGCGCACCCGGGTCGGTCGAGCCGTCGACCCCGAGGCTGACACCGATGCGAACCTTCACCTTCGGGAACCTACCGTGTGTCGCCGGGCCTTCACCGGGGGGCCGTGTCGACCACGATCCGGCCGAAGACTTCGTTTTGTTGCATGGCCCGGTAGGCCGCGGCGGCGGCGTCGAGGGGGAAGCGGGCGCCGATTACGGGTTCGACCCGGCGCTGGGCCACCAGGTCAAGGGTGCAGGCGATCTCGGCCCGGGTGGCGTAGCGGCTGCCGGTGACGACGATCTCGTCGAGGATCAGGCCGGTCGGGTCGACGGGCATCGACGCGCCGGGTTGGAAACCGACGACGACGAATGTGCCGCCTCGCCCGACGCACCGCAGGCCGTTGTCCAGCGTGGACGGGGAGCCGACCGTGTCCACGCAGACGTCGACCTTCCCGCCGACGGCAGCCACGAGAGCGTCGGCCCAGTCGACCTCGTCACCCGGGTTCCACACGACGTCGAAGCCGCACTCCCCGAGTCGCTTCTCCTTGGCGGTGTCGCGCTCGACGGCCACCACCCGGGCACCGAAGGCCCGGGCCATGCCGGCCATGTGCACGCCCACTCCCCCGCCGGCTCCGATCACCGCCAGCGTCTGGCCCGGCCGCAGCGGCGCCCGTTCGGCGAAGACGTGATACGGGGTGGCGATGGCGTCGGCGGCGATGGCCGCCTCGTCGAGGCCGACGCCGTCGGGCACCCGGACGAGGTTGGCCGCCGGCAGCACCACCGCTTCGGCCAGGGCCCCGTCGATGTGGAGACCGACGTAGCCGCGCCAGGCGGTGCACAGCGTCTCCCGGCCACCGGCGCACATCTCACAGCGGCCGCAGGTCAGGTAGAACGACGCCGTCACCCGGTCGCCGGTCTTCCAGCCGCTCACACCCGGGCCGACGGCGGCCACCGTGCCCCCGAGCTCGTGGCCGACGATCCGCGGCACGCTGCCGCCCAGCGCACCGGCCCGGGCCCGCTCGAGGGTCAGACCGACGCCGCAGGCCTCGACCGCCACCAGCACCTGATCGATGCCCGGCGCCGGTTCGGTGACGTCGCGCACCGCGACATCACCGCCGAACTCCTTCAGCACCGCCGCCCGCATCACCAGTCCCAGAGCGCGTCGAGCGCGCCGTGGCCGTTGGCCACCGCCACCCGGGTGCGCAGATCGGCGGCGATCTTCTTGCGCATGACCGTGTTGGTCCCGTCGGAGTGGAGAAAGATCGTGGCGTCGCGCAGCAGCTTCTCCATGCCGGTCTCCCGCATCACGCCCGAGCCGCCGAACATCTCCAGCGACGCCCGGGTGACGTCGAAGGCGACCTGCGACGCCAGCAGCTTCGGCATCGCCGCCATCTTGGGGTCGAACAGCTTGGCGTGGTCGGCGGCCCAGGCGGCCCGGAAGACGTAGGTCCGGGCCGATTCCAGCTGCGAGTACATCTCGGCGAACTGCACGCCGATGTCGTCGTGGTCGATGACGGGCCGGCCGCCCTGCACCCGCTGCGCCGTGTACTGCAGCGCCCGGCCGAAGGCCGTACGGGCGACACCGAGGGTGCAGGCGGCGGCGTAGGCGTTGGACCCCCGGAGCAGCCGGGCGACGTCGGCCAGACCTTCGTTCTCCTGACCGAGGCGGTCCTGGTCGGGGACGAACACGTTCTCGTAGAAGATCTCCGCGTTGTTGGCCAGCCGCTCCCCCAGCTTGTCGTGGACCACGCCGTAGCGGACCTGGGGGCTGTCGGCCGGGACGATGAACATCGTGACGCCCGACCGCACCGGAAGCTCCCGTTGCGTGCGAGCGAAGGCGATCAGCGTGTCGGCCCGGTTGGCGTTGGAGATGTAACACTTCTGGCCGTTGAGGACCCAGCCGCCGTCGACCCGCTCGGCCCGCATCTGCATGCCGCCGTCGACACCGGCATAGGGCAGGACGTTGTCCGAGCCGCCGTTCGGCTCCGTCAACGACGCCGCCATCAACCCGCGGGGATTCTCGACCAGCCGCCGCAGCCACCGCTCGTGCTGGTCGGTGGTACCGAGCTCCATCAGCAGCTGGGCGAACTTCCACGTCTGGGCCAGCACGACCGACATGCCGAGGTCGGCGGCGGCGATCTCCTCCAGCATGACGGCGTTGGTGAGAAAGTCGGTTCCCCCACCGCCGAAGGCCACCGGCAGCGGCGCCAGCCGCAGGCCGTACTCGGTGGCGGCATCGACGAGCTCCCAGGAGAACGACTTCTCGGGATCGGCTTCGGCGTCGAGCAACGGCGCGGCCGGCGCCACCACCTCGGTGGCGTAGGCGCGGGCCGTGTCGCGCCACCGACGCTGGTCGGCGGTGAGAGACCAGTCCATGCGGTGGACCCCTACTTGATGGCCAGGGCGTTGAGCGGTGAACCGACGGCGCCGGTGATCGGCAGCGGCGCAGCCGACAGCATGAACTCGTAGACGCCGTCGGCGGCGCAGTCAGCGCTGATCGGCTCCAGGTCCCAGATCTCGCCGAAGTGGATGCCCATGTGGACGAGCGCCACGATGTGGAGCGGCTGGAACAGCTCGATCTCGTTGGGCCGCACCTCGCAGCCCCACGTGTCGGTGGCGATGGCCGCCACTTCGTGCTCGGCCAGCCACGGCACGGTGTGAAGCGAGAAGCCGGGGGCCGGGCCGCCGCAGTAGTCGCCCCACTTCCCCCGCCGCTGGCCGAGCAGGCCCGTCCGGAGGATGATGCAGTCACCGCTGCGGATCTCGACACCTTGGGCGGAAGCGGTGGCATCGAGATCGGTGGCCGTGACGGCGTATCCGGGTTCGAGCGCCTCCACGCCCTTGTGCTTGGCGACGTCGAGCAACACGCCCCGCATGATGAAGCGCTCCCGGGCGGCAACGATGCTGCAGCGCTCCGCCCCCTTGGCCGACACCAGGCCGGCGTCGAACCCGTTGTACATCTTCCCTTCGAAGAAGATGTGACCGAGGCTGTCCCACTGCGTGCCGGACTGGTTGGGCATCACGATGACGTCGTCGGCGAAGCCGAAGGTGTAGGCCGGGCCCCAGTCGGCCGGCAGCGGATCCTGATGGCCGCTCAGGTAGTCGGTCCCGGTGGCCGTCATCAGATTCAGCGGGTTGGCCCGGAAGGCGCCGACCTGAGGGCCGAACAGGTCGTAGGGCAACGACATGGAGACGACCTTGCCCTGGCGGACCAGCCCCGCGGCGGCCTTGATCTGCTCCGGCCCCACGTAGTTGAGGGCGCCCAGCTGGTCGTCTTCGCCCCAGCGGCCCCAGTTGGAGTACTTGGCGATGTAGTCGCGGACGATGTCCTCGCCGCCGAAGCCGCTCGCCTTCATCGGTCGGTCTCGAAGTGGGCCGTGAGCTCGTCGAGCGCCGGCTTGACGTGCTCGCACCACAGCTCCATGTTCTCGATCACGGCGTCCTTCGGCTGCTGGGCGAAGTGGTAGATGATGATCACGTACTCCGAGGGCATCCGCTTCCACTCCTCGACGTAGTGGTCGCGCACCTGCTCCGGTGTGCCGATCGCCCACAGGCCGCTGGCCAGCACGGAATCGACCGGGTTGGCCGGGTCCCAGGCCATGGGGGTGGTGCCGCCGTAGAGATCCCGGAAGATGTCGACGTCCCAGTCCAGGAGGTTCTGTCGGGCCTGCTCCATCGACGACGCGATGTTGCCCCAGCGGACGATCGCCTGGTTCTGGCCGTATTTGTACTCCCGGCCGCCGAGGCGGGCGGCTTCCACGTACGCCCTGGCGTGGGCCTCGGCCTTTTCGATCTTGGTGAAGTAGGCGGGAATGAACCCCCGGGGTCCGCAGTACTCGACGGTCTCCCGGCTGGCGTTGGACGACACGAAGATCGGCGGGCGTTCCTTGCTGTAGGGCGCCGGGACGACGCTGACCCGGCGGATCCGGTTGTCGTCGTCCATCTCCCCCGGAGCGCCGATCTCCTTGGTGGCGGTCATCGTCCAGTCGATGCCCTCGTCGTAGGGATAGGGAATCTGCCACCGCCCCTTGGACTCGATGCTGTCCTCCGCCCAGGCCCGCAGCACGAAGTCCACCTGTTCCTCGAAGACCTCCCGGTTG
Organism: Actinomycetota bacterium; assembly: GCA_040756995.1. Lineage (GTDB taxonomy): Bacteria > Actinomycetota > Acidimicrobiia > IMCC26256 > BP-133 > BP-133. The sequence continues at coordinate 5,887 of JBFLYK010000067.1, forward strand.
ACCCGGTCGTCCTCGAAGCGGGTCTTCGTCTGTTCCTCGGTCCAGCCGGCCATCTTGTCCTCGGTCAAACCGGTCGGAGACAGCGTCGCCTTGGCGCCGAGGTGCTGGCCGAGGATATTTGTCCACCGGGCCTGGTAGCCCCGGGCGAAGCCGACGAAGAACCGGCCGTTGGTCAGGTGGTCGAGGATGGCGGTCTCCTCCGCCACCCGGATCGGGTTCTGGGCACTCATCACGTAGCCGAGCTGGCCGATGCGGACGTTCTCGGTGATGGCCGCCCAGTAGGCATTCAGGACGCCGGGGTTCGGGCCGACCTCGTACCCCTCGGAGTGGAAGTGGTGCTCCACGGTCGCCACGCCCCAGAAGCCGAGGCGGTCGGCGGCGCGGATGATGTCGTGCCAGTCTTCCAGCGTCTGGTGGTAGCGCTCGACGTTGCGCCCGATGGGGCGCAGCTCCTCACGTTCCTTCCTGGTCCCCGGAATGACGGGATAGAGCTGGAGAATCGGCTTCACCATCGCAGGCTCCTCGCGCTCGTGGGTCTGCCCGACAGCCCGAGGATACGGACGGCGGCGCCGCCGGGACCATGGGGTCCGAAACAAGGCTGAAGGCCGGGCCTTGTGACTCGCCACAGCGAGCTAACGTGGCCGCCTCGCGTCGACGAAAGGGGGGACGCGTGGCTCGTTCGGCCGTCACCGTGGCTGAGGACGTCGGGGCCCGCCCCGAACTCGCCGCCTGGCTCGACGCCACCTGCGAGTTCGTGCGGGCCGTCAACCGAGGCCTCCCGCTCGACGATCTCCTCAACCTGATCGCCGGCACCGTGGCCCAGCTGACGGCCTACGACTATTCGTCGGTGCTGCTGCCCGACGAGGCCGGCGAGAAGCTGCTCATCCGGGGGTTCTACGGACTGCGCCCGTCCTACGTGGAAGAGATCAACGCCTCCCGGGCACCGCTGATCCGGCCCGGCGAGCTGGCCGAGGGCCCGTCGAGCCGGGCGTTCCGGACGCAGCGGCCGGTGGTGCTGGCCGACATCCGGGCCGACCTGACCTGCGAGGAGTGGGAGGTGATGGCGGCCGAACAGGGCTACCGGTCGATCCTGTCGCTGCCGCTCGTCGCCTCCGAGGGCTCCCTCGGCGTGTTGAGCTGCTACACCCGGGAATGCCGGGCGTTCGGCGCCGACGAGGTCGTCCTCATGGAGACGATCGCCAACCAGGCGGCGCTGGCCATCGAGTCGACCCTGCTGGGGGAGCGCCAACAGAGCCGGATCGCCTCGCTCGAGCAGCGGGTGGCGGAACTCGAGGAGGAACGCCGCATCACCCAGCGGGCGGAGGATGTGCACCGCGACCTCATGCGGTTGTTGCTGGCCGGCGAGAGCCTCGAGCGGATCACGCGGCGGCTGGCCGAGGCGGTGGGCAGCGACGTCCTGGTCGAGGACGCTGCCGGCCATCCCCTGGGCGCGGCGCTGTCCCCCGACGCCGTCGACCGGATGCCCGGGCCCGAGCGGCCCAGCCTGGTCGCCCCGGTGGTCCTCGACGACGAGCTGGCCGGCCGGGTGTGGGCCTTCAACGCCGCCGCCGGGTTCGGACCCTTCGAACGCCGGGCCCTCGAGCGAGGGGCGATGGTGGTGGCTCTGGCCGTCTCCAAGCGGCGGACGGCCCAGGAGGTCGAGTGGCGCCTGTCCCGCGAGTTCCTCGACGACCTGCTGGCCGCCGACTCGTGCCGCGACCCCGACTCCACGCTGACCCGGGCCCACCAGCTGGGCCTCGAGCTCAGCGCGCCCTACACGGTGGCCGTCGTCCGGCCCGATCCCGACGGCGACGACACGATGGCCCGGCTGGCCGGCAACGCCGCCCGGCTGCAGCGGACGCTGCTGACCCAGGTGCAGCGGGTCATCAACGCCACCGGTGTCGGGGAGGCGGCGCTGGTGGCCGCCCGGGGTGAGGACGTCATCGTGCTGTGGCCGGAACGCGACGGCCTGCCGGCCGCGGCGGAGCTGGCCGAGACCCTGCGGTCCCAGATCCGGCCCTACGTCGGGCCGGTGTCGATCGGGCTCGGCCCCCCGTGCTCCGCGGTCACCGAGTACGGCGACGCCTACCGGCTGGCCGCCGGAGCGCTCGACCTTGTGCAGCGGGCCGGCCAGCGGGACCGGGTCGTGGCCCTCGGCGACCTCGGCATGTACCGGCTGCTCCTGCAGGTGAAGCGACCGGAGGAGCTGATCGACTTCATGCACGGCGTGCTCCGGCCCCTCTACGAGTACGACGGCCGCCGCGACACGACGCTGGTCGAGACGCTGCGGGCCTTCCTCGCCTGCGGTTTCAGCGCCGCTGCCACCGCCGAGGCGCTCATCGTCCACCCCAACACGATCAGCTACCGGCTGCGGCGGATCGAGGAACTCCTCGGGATCAACTGCCACGACCCCGAGGCGCTGCTGCAGTTCCAGTTCGCCTTCCTGATCGAGCGTGTCCTCGGGGAGCCGGCCTCCTGACGGTCATCGATCTCCACTGCCACGTCGCCACCCCCGCCTGCGCCCAGCTGGTGGACGAGCTCGGGCTCGCGCCGGCGCTGCGCACCGCCCGGGCCGACCCGTTCGCCTTCTACAGCAGCGAGGAGACGAAGGCCTACAACGCTGCCCACTTCGCCGCCCTGGCCCCGAAGCTCACCGATCCCGTCCGCCGCCTGGAGGACATGGACCGGATGGGGGTCGACCGCCAGGCCCTGTCGGTGGCGCCGCCGCAGTTCTATTACTGGACCGACCCGGCGCTGGGCCGGAAGCTGGCCCGCCTCCAGAACGACCATCTGGCCGAGCTGGTGGCCAAGCATCCCGACCGGTTCAGCGGGTTGGCCACCGTCCCGCTCCAGGACGTCGACGCCGCGGTGGCCGAACTCGACTTCGCCGTCACCGAGCTCGGGCTGTCCGGCGTGGAGATCTGCACCAACGTCAACGGCCTCGACCTCGACGACCGGCGCTTCCGGCCGTTCTTCACCCGGGCGGCCGAACTCGGCGTCGTCGTCCTCGTCCACCCGCACGGCTTCACCCATGGCGAGCGCCTCGGGGACTACTACCTGACCAACGTCATCGGGAACCCGCTGGAGTCGACGATCGCCGTCACCCGGCTGATCCACGGCGGCGTCCTCGAGGAGCTCCCCGGCCTGCGGCTCTGTGTCGCGCACGGCGGCGGGTACCTGCCGTTCTACGCCTCCCGCATGGACCACGCCTGGCGGGAGCGGCCCGAGGGTCGCCATCACATCCCCGACCGACCGCCGGGCGACTACCTCCGGCGGATCTTCGTCGACTGCCTCGTCTACGACCCGGCCCACCTCGCGTTCCTGGTGCAACAGATGGGCGCCGACCGGGTGGTGGTCGGCACCGACTACCCCTACGACATGGGGTTCTACGACCCCGTCGGTCTGGTCGACGGGACGCCGGGGCTCTCCGACGATGAGCGGCGGAGGATCCTGGGTGGGAACGCCGCCGAGCTCCTGGGGCTCTTGTGATGGGCCACAAGCGCCGCGCCGCGAGGTTATGGCCTTCCCCATTGAGGCTCGTTCCGGCGGAGGCATACGGTCGCTCGACGCTCTAGTGCCGGCAAGGAGAGACCGATGCCCAGGATCAAGTTTGGGATCTTCCCCTGCACCGAGGACTACCCGGACGGGAAGGAGATGGTCCGGGTCTTCGAGGAGATCGTGGCCGAGGCGAAGCTGGCCGAGCAGGTCGGGTTCGACTCCTGCATGATCACCGAGCACCACCAGCAGCCCGACGGCTATTTCCCGAACCCGATCATGGTGGCGACCGGAATCGCCCGAGAGACCACGACCCTCAAGGTCGGAACGTGCGTCGCCCTGGCACCGCTCTACCACCCTGTCCGCCTGGCCGAGGACACCGCCCTCCTCGACGTCATCTCCGGCGGGCGCCTGCAGCTCGGCCTCGGCGCCGGCTACGTCGACGCCGACCTCGACGCCTTCGGGGTCGACATGAGCGAGCGAGGCCCGCTGTTCGACGACACGGTCCGGTTCATCAAGCAGGCCTGGACCGAGGACAACGTGACGTTCAAGGGCCAGCACTACACGTTCGAGAACGTGAACGTCACCCCGAAGCCGGTGCAGAAGCCCCGGCCGCAGATCTGGTGCGCGGCCTGGACCCCGCAGGGCCTGCGCCGGGCCGGCCGGATCGGCGACCGGTGGATCACCGACGTGATCAACACCCTGCCGACCTTCAACATGTTCGCCGACATCTACCGCAACTCGGCCAAGGAGAACGGCCAGACGCCGGCCATCACCGTGTTGCGGGAGTGCTGGGTGGCGCCGACCACCGACCAGGCCATCGAGGAGTACGGCCCCTACGTCATGACCTCGCACCGCTTCTACTACGAGGTCGGCGGCTACAACGAGCAGGTCGACCCCTGGATCAAGGACCTCAAGTCGGCCGACGAGTTCACCCTGGAGAAGGTGGCCACCGACCGCTTCATCATGGGGTCGCCCGAGGACTGCATCGAGCAGATCGAGAAGTGGAACCGGGAGCTCGGCACCGACTACTTCGTCATGCGGTTCCGGCACCCCAACGGGCCGGACCACAAGAAGGTCCTCGACGCCATCAAGCTGTTCGGGGAGAAGGTCATCCCGCACTTCGCCTGAGCGGCCGGCCCCGGTGGCAGAGCCGCTCTGGATCCCGTCGGAGGAGCGCAAGGAGCAGGCGCAGCTCACCCGGTACTGCCGGTGGCTGGCCGGGACCCGGGGCCTGTCCTTCGCCGTTGGCGACTATCAGCCGTTGTGGCAGTGGTCGGTCGACCACCTCGACGACTTCTACGCCTCGGTGTGGGAGTACTTCGACGTGGCCGCCGACCCCGGCTACGACGCGGTGCTGGGCCGGCGGGAGATGCCGGGCGCCGAGTGGTTTCCCGGTGCCCGGCTGAACTACGCCGAGCACATCTTCCGGGGCAAGGCCGACGGCGACCTGGCGGTGCAGTTCGCCTCCGAGCGCCAGACACCCTCGTCGTGGACGTGGGGTGAGCTGCGGGCCCGGACGGCGGCGCTGGCCAACGGGTTGCGGGCGGCCGGCGTCGGCGCCGGTGACCGGGTGGCGGCCTACCTGCCCAACATTCCCGAGGCGCTGGCCGCCGGGCTGGCCTGCATGGCGCTGGGGGCGGTGTGGTCGGCCTGCTCCCCCGACTTCGGCGTCCGCAGCGTGGTGGACCGCTTCGCCCAGATCGAACCGACGGTGCTGCTGGCCGTGGACGGGTACCGCTACGGCGGGAAGGACTGGGTCCGGCTGGGCGAGGTGGCGGCGTTGCAGGAGGCGCTGCCGTCGCTGCGCCGGACGGTGGTGCTGCGCTACCTGGACCCGACGGCCGATCTGTCCGGCCTGCGCGACACAGTGCGGTGGGAGGAGTTCGAACGACCGGACGACGGCGACCTGACCTTCGAGCGGGTGCCGTCCGACCATCCGCTGTGGGTCGTGTACTCGTCGGGGACGACCGGCCTACCGAAGCCCATCGTGCACTCCCACGGCGGGATGCTCGTCGACCAGTTGAAGTACGTGCACTTCCACTTCGACGCCAAGGCCGGTGACCGCCTGTTCTGGTTCACCACCACCGGCTGGGTGATGTGGAACGTCATGCTCGGCATGCTGCTCAGCCCGGCGTCGATCATCATCTACGACGGCAACCCGGGCCACCCCGACCTCGGCGTCCTGTGGGACCTCGCCGAACGGACGGGCATGACGCTGTTCGGAACGAGCGCCAGCTACATCGTGTCGTGCATGAAGGCCGGGCTGCGGCCGGCGGACGGGCGGGACCTGTCGGCGTTGCGGTCGGTCGGGTCGACCGGTTCGGCGTTGTCGGCCGAGGGCTTCGAGTGGGTCTACCGGGAACTCGGACCGGACATCTGGCTCAACTCGTCCAGCGGCGGGACCGACGTCGCCGGCCCGTTCATCTGCGGCGTGCCGTGGCTGCCGGTGTATCCGGCCGAACTGCAGGCCCGCGTCCTCGGCGTGGCCGTCGACTCGTGGGACCCCGAAGGCCGGCCGCTGGTCGGCGAGACCGGCGAGCTGGTCATCACCAAGCCGACGCCGGCCATGCCCACCTACTTCTGGGGCGACACCGACGGGCAGCGCTACCGCGAGGCCTACTTCGACATGTACCCCGGGGTGTGGCGCCACGGCGACTGGCTGGAGCTGACGCCCCGCGGCAGCGGCATCCTCTACGGCCGCAGCGACGCCACCATCAACCGCGGTGGCGTCCGCATGGGATCGGCCGAGATCTACCGGGCGGTGCTGACGCTGCCGGAGGTCGTCGACGCGCTGGTGGTCGACCTCCCCGGCGACGACGGCGTCGACGTGATGCCGATGTTCGTCGTGCTGGCCGACGGCGTCGCCGGTCTCGACGACGACCTGGTGGGCCGCATCCGCCGGACGATCCGGGAGCAGGTGTCGCCCCGCCATGTGCCCGACCGGGTCTTCGCCGTTCCCGAGCTGCCCCGGACGCTGACCGGCAAGACGCTGGAGATCCCCGTCAAGCGGCTCCTGCTCGGCGCCGACATCGACCGGGTGGCCAGCCGGGACAGCCTGGCCAACCCGCAGGCGCTGGAATGGTTCGAGCAGTCCCGCAAGACGATTCTCGACGCCATGCGGCCCGCGTCGTGAGCGGCGTCGCCGCTCCCCCGCCGCGGCCGGCGCTCAAGGGCACCTGGTCGTCGGGCCGGCCCGAGGACTGCTTCGACGTCTTCAATCCGGCCACCGGCGAGGTGGTGGCCACCGTGGAGGGCGGCGGGGCGACGGAGGTCGACGCCGCCGTGCGCCGGGCCCGGCGGGCCTACGACGAGGTGTGGCGGCGGGTCCCGGCCCGGGAACGGGGCAGGCTTCTCTTCGAGTGCGCCCGGCTCATCCGGGCCCACGCCGACGAGCTGGCGGCGTTGGAGACGCTGGAGATGGGCAAGCCCTACCGTCAGTCCCGGCCGTTCGACGTCGAGTTCTGCATCAGCTCCTTCGAGTTCTACGGCGGCCTGGCCGACAAGGTGCCGGGCCAGGCGGTCAATCTCGGCGCGGTGGCGGCCCACACCGTCCACGAGCCGTACGGCGTGGTCGGCGGCATCATCCCGTTCAACTGGCCGCCCATCCACACCGCGGCCAAGAGCGCGCCGGCGCTGGCCGCCGGCAACGTCGTCGTCCTCAAGCCGCCGGAGCAGGATCCGCTCACGATCATGCGGATCGTGGAGCTGCTGGAGGAGGTGCTCCCGGCCGACGTCCTCCAGGTCGTGCCCGGCCGGGGCCCGGAGGCGGGCACGGCGCTGGCCGGCCACCCGCTGGTGGAGCGGCTGTCGTTCACCGGTTCCACCGCCACCGGCCGGGCGGTGTTGAAGTTGGCGGCGGACGGCTTGACGCCGGCCACCGTGGAGCTCGGGGGCAAGAACCCGTTGCTGGTCTTCGCCGACGCCGATCTCGACGCCGCCGTCCGGGGGGCGGTGGAGGGGGCGTTCTTCAACCAGGGCGAGGCCTGCACCGCCGCCTCCCGCCTCCTCGTCGAGGACGCCGTCCACGACGAGTTCGTCGATCGGATGGCGTCGGCCGTCACCCGGCTGCGGGTCGGCGACGGGCGTGACCCGGCGACGCACGTCGGTCCGATGATCAGCGCCGCCCAGCAGCAGCGGGTGCTCCGCTTCATCGACGGGGCGATCGCCGAAGGAGCGACGGTCGCCGCTCGGGCGCCGCTGCCGTCGGATCCCTGGCTGGCCGGCGGCTACTGGGTGGCGCCGACGCTGTTCACCGAGGTGACGCCGGCCATGACGATCGCCCGGGAAGAGGTCTTCGGCCCGGTGACGGCGGTGCTGCGCGTCTCCGGCGAAGCCGAGGCACTGGCCGTGGCCAACGACTCCCCCTACGGGCTGGTGGCGGCGATCTACACCGCCGACCACACCCGGGCCCGCCGCCTGGCCCGCGGCCTCGAGGCCGGCGTCATCATGATCAACAACTACAACCGGGCCTTCCTCGGCACGCCGTTCGGCGGCTTCGGCGACAGCGGCTACGGCCGGGAGCACGCCATCGAGAGCCTGCTCGAGTTCACCCGCACCAAGAGCATCCGGGAGCCGTCGGGCATGGGGCGCATTCCGGAATGGGACGCGCTGGACGACGTCGTGGGGCCGAGCAGCTAGCCGCGGCTAGAGCCCATCGCCGAAGGCGCTGTCGCCGACTTCGTAGAGGCCGAACGGCAGGGGTTCGCCGACCTGCCACGTCCCCTCGAACTGGGAACGGTTGCCCGCTTCGCAGGTTCGGGCGGAGACACGGCGGCCGAGCTCCAGCTGCGACCGCTCCCAGCCGGCCAGCGCGGCGTCGATGTCGCCGGGCCGGGCCTCGAGGGCCCTGGCCAGTTGCCAGGCGTCTTCGGCCGCCTTGGCCGTGCCGACGGCGGCGTGGGGGCGCAGGGCGAAGGCGGCGTCGCCCAGGATGCAGGCCCGGTCCACGACCATGCGGGGCACGGCGACGTCGACGATCAGCTGCACGAACGGCTCGGCCGTCTCGGTCACGACCTCGGCCAGCGGAGCCGGCAGGTGCTTGGCCGAGCTTCGCAGCTCGTCGACGTGGTGCGGCTGCACCAGGCCGGGCGGAAGCGACAGCGGATGGCGGCGGCCGTCGACGCCGGTCATCAGGTCGTCGAGCGGCGCCCCGGCGGCCACGTTGCGGTACCAGACCCAGTTGAACTGCCGCCGCCCCGGCGTCACCGTCCCGTCCACGTTGGGAATCGGGTAGGCGAGGATGTGGCTGGCCGGCATCAGGTGGTAGGTGATGGCCTCGTGCAGCGCCCCGAAGGTGTCGGTGGAGAGCTGCTCCTCGCCGACGGTGCCCCGCCAGCCGACGTAGCCGGCGTAGCGCGGCCCGACCTCCGGCAGCAGCGACGCCCGCACGGTCGACGCCACACCGTCCGCCGCCACCAGCAGATCGCCGGTGATCCGCTCGCCGGCGGCGGTCGTGACGGACGCTCCCCCGCCGGCGACGTCGACGGCCACCACCTCGGCGCCCATGCGGTACCGGGACCGGTCGAGGCAGCCAAGCAGGAAGCGGTAGAGCGTCGTCCAGGAGGTGAAGCGGAAGCGGCACGGCGTCTGGCTCAGCACCGTGGCGTCGGCGCCGAGGTAGCGCAGCCAGTCGACGGGGGCACTGATCTGGGTGAGGTCGGCCACGCCGTGGTCGACGAGATAGCGGGCGGTGGCCGGGTGAAGGACGATGCCGGCGCCGCGGCCTTCGAGCGGTGAAGCCGACCGTTCCAGTACCTCGACGTCCCAGCCGATGTCGCCCAGCCACAGCGCGGCGTTGAGGCCGCCGAGGGAGCCGCCGACGACGATTGCCCGTCCCCCGCCCGGGCTCATCCCGGCTGCGCCCCGGTCAGTGCTTCAGCTCGACGGTGATGAAGCGCATGGTCGTCGAGCCGACGTTCTCGAGGTCGTGGATGAGCGAGTTGTCGGGCGAGTGGGTCAGGTACTTGGTCTCGCCGGGTCCGTAGTCCCGCACGACGAACGTGCCGTCGGCGAAGCGCTGCTTGCCCCGGCCGGGATCGACGCACGTCCAGAAGTACGTCTGGGTGTGGTTGTGGAACGGCCCCCGCTGACCGGGTTCGAGGACGATCTCCCACACCCGCACGTGGTCGTTCTCGAAGCGGATGGCGGTGCCCACCTCACGGTTCTGCGGGGCCCGGGCCAGTTCGTCGGCGAACTCGGAGACGTCGTACTTGCCGTGCTCCTCCACGGAGGCGAAGTCTAGGTCAGTCCAGGATGTGGGCCGTCGCCGGCACCGGCCGGCCGCCCCGGAAGTCGTGGCGGTGCACCTGCTGGTCGGTGCGGGCGGAGTAGATGTGGCCCGAGGCGATCGCCAGCCCCCGGACGTCGCTCCAGTCGAGCCCGTCGCCTTCGCCGCTGGCCACGAAGGGCAGGCCGCCGACCACGCCGCTCTCGGTCGTGAAGTACCGGTAGTACAACCGCCGGTCGCCCTCGATCGTGTAGTAGAGCCGGCCCCGTTCGGCGTCGAACGCCATCCCGGTCAGCCGGGACACCGGGAACTTCGCCTTGGCCAGTCGCTCCAACCCGCCGAGGTCGAGGAACCGCGGCGGGCCGAGATTGCCGGCTCCGTCGAGGGGCCGGGTGTCGATCCGGCCGTCGGCCCAGGCGGTGTAGAGCCGGCCGTCGGCCGGGAAGGCGGCCCGGGCCTGCGACCAGTCGGGCCCTCCGCCGAGCGGCGTGGTCGGCCCGGCGCCGGTCCCGCTCAGGGTGAGGGCGGCCAACCTCCCGCCGGTCCGGTGGTAGAGGACGGCCGGCAGGCGGCCGGGCGTGGACTTGCGGACCACCTTGCCGCCGGCGGTGGGGAACATGGCCAGGCGGGGGTGGTATTCGCCACCCACGTTGTTGGTGTCGCTGCCGATCCACAGACCGGTCGGGGTGGCGAGGAAAGCGAAGACACCCAGGCCCCGGTCCCGGCCGGGATTCCACGACAGCGGCAGGCCGTTGACCGGGTCGAGGGCCGAGATGCCGGGGCGGGGCACGGAGCCGATGCCCGGGGTGGCGTTCAGGCCGGTCCCGTTGTGGTACGGGTTGTTCATCCACCGCTGGTGCCCGCCGACGTAGACGGCGGCGTCGGTCAGGGCCACGCCGGTGAACGTGTCGCCCCCGCTGTAGTCGACCCAGGTCGGCTCGATGTTCCGGCCGGTCCGGTTGAGCTCGAAGCGGGCCACCGCGTCGCACAGAGGCCGGGCCCGTCCGCCGGTGGTGACGACGACCATGAACGAACCGTCGGCCGAGATGTCGACGCCCCGCATGTACGTGTCGAAGTACTTCCCGCAGGGGGCGGCGTAGCCGTCGGTGTGCCAGTCGGCGAGACGGGCCGTACCGCCGGTGAGGTCGAGGACGGCGATCTGGGGCCGGTCCTGCCCCCCGGCCTTGAGGAAGCTGCCGAGGGCCACGAGCTTCGACCCGTCCTGGCGGATGGCCAGCCGGTTGACGATCAGCAGGCTGTTGCGGGGATCGGTGAAGGCGACGTTGACACCCGGGTCGAGCGCGCCGGTGGTCACGTCGACGGCGGCCAGGCCGGACCGGGCGACGCCGTTGACCTTCTCGATGGCGCCGGCCACGTAGAGCCGGGAGCCGTGGACGACGAGGTCGTCGACCCGCCACTCGACGGTGGCCCGGAAGCCGGCCGACAGCCGGCCGGAACCGACGTCGAGCTTGGCCAGCGCCGTCTTCGCCTGCCCGGCGATGTGGCGGAACCGGCCGCCGACGAACACCGCGCCGCCCCCGGGCGCAGCCACGACGGCCGACACCATGTGGTCGGGACTGGGCGCGAAGTCCCGGTCGATCACCCCGGTGGTGGCGTGGAAGGAGAAGAGGTTCTTCCTTGTGAGCACCTCCGAGGTTCCCGCCTGGCGCACCTTGCTGAAGTGCCCGCCGACGACCATCCGGTCCCCGACCTGGGCGATGGCGTAGACCCATCCGTCGAGGACGTGGGGCGTCCACCCGACCGGATCCTCGGAGACCACCAGCCCGTTCGGCAGCCCGCCGGCCGCGGAGTCGACGGCCCGGACCGGACCCGGCTGCACCGCCGAGGTCAACAACAGCACGACGGTGGCCAGCAGGGTGGCCCGTCCGGCGCGGCGGTGGGTGGACGTTCTGCTCACACCGGACAATTCCCTGCAAAGGCCCCGAATCCCTCCAAAGTGGGCGGGCCTGTCGGGAACGCGTCGGGAAGAGGTTTCCGGCCGTTCAGACCTGGGCGGGCATTGTCTCGCCGAGGTAGATGCGCCGGACGCGTTCGTCTTCCCACACCTCGTCGATGCCGCCTTCGGTGATGAGCTGGCCGTTCTGCATGACCATCAGGTGGTCGGCGACGCCTTTGACGAAGTCGAGGTTGTGCTCGATGAGCAGCAGACCCCAGCCCTCCATCTCCTGCAGTTCGAGGAGCACCTCGATGAGGCGGGCGACCTCCTCGTCCTCGAGGCCGCCGACGGGTTCGTCGAGGAGGAGGACTTCAGGGCGGGAGACGAGGGAGCGCACCAGCTCGACCCGGCGGCGGAACCCGAACGACAACATGTCGACGGGGACGTCGGCCACGGAGCTGACCCAGAAGTGCTCCATCAGCCACTCGGCCCGCTCCCGCATCGCCGGCGAGTAGCCGTGCCAGACCTCGAGGTTCTGGCGCACGGTCAGCACCTCGGCCAGCCGGGGCAGCTGGAAGGTGCGGCTCAGACCGGCCCGGGCCCGGGCGTAGGGCGCCATGGTGGTGATGTCGGCGCCGCCCAGCGTCACCGTCCCCTGGGAGAGGGGCACGAAGCCGGACAGGGCGTTGATGAGCGTGGTCTTGCCCGCGCCGTTGGAGCCCATGATGGCCACCCGCTGGCCGGGCCCGACCCGCACGTCGACGAAGTCGACGGCCCGCACCCCGCCGAACGAGACGCCGATGCCCTCGCCGACCAGGGCCATGGAGGGGCAGTCGACCGGCGAGTCCTCCGGGGGGCGCCGCTCGGAACGGGCGTAGCCCATCACCTGCTGGATCTCCCACGTGGTGTGGGCCCGGCGCAGACGGTTGGTGAAGGCCACCTGGGCCCGGGCCGACAGCAACGCCAGCAACAGGATCCCGCCCGACAGGAGGTTGGGGTTGATGCGGTACGACTCCACCAGATTCGGAATCACGGTGAAACAGGCGGCCACCAGCCACACCGCCGAGACGGTGCGCATGCCCGAGGCCAGCGGGATGGCCAGGAGGATCACCGACCAGATGACCGTGAACTGGGTGATCGGCGGCGGGGTGCCGTTGACGAAGGCAGCCAGGCAGCCGGCGATGCCCACCAGGACGCCGGACAGGGTGAAGACCACCACTTTGTGGACGGGCTTGCGGAGGCCGACCGCGTCGGCTCCTTCGGGCTGGTGGCCGGTCAGCACCCACTGCGACACCAGCCGGGTCCGCTTGACGTACCAGACAACCGCGCTCACCACTAGGCAGGTGACACCGGCGATCACGTACACGGCCCGGTTGGTGTTGAACCAGCCGCTCAGGTCGGGCTGCGCCACGCCCCGGCCGCCGGCGCCGCCGGTAAGTTCGCCGATGGGGAAGATCGTCTTCTCGATGCCGACCTGGGCGACGAGCGACACCACCGTGAAGTAGAGGCCGTTGATGGCCAGCGAGGCGAGCCCGGTCAGAGCGGAGACGGCGGTGATGGCGCCCACCGCCACCGCCGCGCCGAGGAGCCAGTCGCCGAGGCCGCCGTCCTGGGCCACGAAGGCGAACAGGTAGGCGGCGAGGCCGGTCATGCCGGCGGCGTTGAGGGGCAGCTCCCGCAGCGCGGCCATCGGCAGGTACATGGCCAGCCCGACGAGGCCCATCCACATGGCGGTGCAACCGATGTAGAGGAGGTAGTTGGGCAGCAGCAGGAATCCGCCGAGCCCGAGGGCCAACACGACGCCGGGCACGATGAGCCGCGTAGGGCGACGCTTCACCACCGCATCATAGGGAGCGGCCTTGAGGGGTGCCTGAGGGCGTAGCGGGCGATCATCGGCATGGCCACTCCCTTGTAGGCCTCGTTGAGGGGGAACGTCGCCCGCAACTCGGCGATGAACCGGCGGGGAATGCCGAAGCGGACCTTGGTGAACGTGACGTCGATCCAGTCGGCCTTCCGCATGGCCTCCACCATCGGAGCGGACGGGCCGGTGTAGGTCCGGACCTTGTGGTGGTTGTGGATCATCAGCCGCATCTCGGGCTCCCACTCCGACCGGCCCATGGCGGCGAGGTAGTCGCGGGCCCATTCCGACGCCCGCCCGAGGTAGTCGAGGTTCCCGTCGAGGAAGAACGGCAGGTCGTGAAAGGCGGCCATGATGGCGAAGCGGTCGTCGCGGTGCGGCTCGTCGGGCACGAGGAACCGGCCGATGTTGAGCATCCGGAAGCAGTGGTTGCGATAGCCGATGTAGCCGACGCCGAGGCCCTTCTGGTGCGGCCCGAGGATGTCGTCGATCAGGCCCGATTCCGTGACGATGTCGACCATGGTCTGCTCCCCCCTCCCGGTAATACTTCATAATGAGGTATCTTTTGGAGCGTGCGCAAGCTCACCGCCACCTCGTACGCCATCCTCGGCCTGCTGGGGTTGCGGTCGTGGTCGGCCTACGAGCTCACCAAGCAGGTGCGCCGCAGCCTGCACTTCTGCTGGCCCCGGGCCGAGACCCGGCTGTACCAGGAGCCCAAGAACCTGGTCGAGCACGGCCTGGTGAAGGCCACGACGACAGTGAACGGTCGCCGGTCGCGCACCGAGTACGCCATCACCGCCAAGGGCCGCAAGGCGTTGCGGGCCTGGCTCGGCGAGCCGTCGGCGCCGCCCCGGCTGGAGTCGGAGGCGCTGCTGCGGCTGTTCTTCGCCGAGCACGGCACCAAGGAGGATCTCCTCGCCACGCTGGCCGAGCTGGAGGACCAGGCGCTGGCGCTGCGCCGGCAGGCCGTGGAGCAGGGGGCCGAGTACCTGGCCGGCACGGCGCCGTTCCCGGAGCGGATCCACATTCTGGGGCTCGTCGGGCGGTTCACGCTCGACCACACGACGCTGGTGGCCGAGTGGGCCCGGTGGGCCCGGGCCGAGGTGGAACGCTGGCCGGCCGTCGACGCGGCCGACGTGAGCCCGGAGGTGGTCCGGGCGTTCGAGGCGGCGCGGGAAGAGCTCCAGTTGCCGGAGGAGCCGGCCGATAGGTAGGGCATGTCCGACGAGCACCACGCCTACCTGCCCTGGTACGAAGCGAGCCCCGAGGGGCTCGACGAACTGGCCCAGATCAAGCGGACGGTCGACCAGCTCCGGGACCGGCGGGACGCTAGCTGACCCGCTCCGGCGGCCGTGGCAGGATGCGGCCGGCGGGTGGTGGAAGGGGCGGCCGGCATGGGGAACCTTCGTGACTGTCCGGCGCTGCGGGCCGAGGCTGCGACCAGCGTGGCCGAGGTCGTCGAGCGCCTGAGGGAGATCCGGGACGGCGCCGAGCAGGCCTCGGCGGGCTGCGGCATCGCCCAGTTCAGCGAGCTGTACCTCACCATCACGCAGAGCATCGCCGAGCACATCCGGGCGGGGAGCTTCTTCGCCGACGACGCCTATCTCGGCCGGCTCGACGTCGCCTTCGGCAACCGCTATTTCGACGCCCTCCGGGCCTGGGCGACCGGCGGCCGGGCGCCCCGATCGTGGGAGCTGCTGTTCGAGGCGCCCAACAACGGGGAGATCACCGCCCTCCAGCTCGCCGGGGCCGGCGTCAACGCCCACATCAACTTCGATCTGGCGGTGGCCACCGTGGACACCGGGCGGGAGATGGGCGACGCCGAGCTCGCCGGCCGGTGGGACGACTACGCCCGGATCAACGACGTCTTCGCCCAGAACATGGACGCCCTCCTGAACCGGTTCCTGGAGGACCGGGCGGCGGCCGGCGAGGACCCCGAGCCCCTCTCGGCCCGGGGCCGGCTGATGACGAGGATCGTGGCCGCCGCCCGCCAGTTCGCCTGGGAGGACGCCGAAGTCCTCTGGGCGCTCCCCCGCCGGTCCGAGGCCTGGGAGTCGAAGGAACGGCACATGGACGCCGTCGCCTCCCTGATCGGCCGGGGCGTGCTGGTCGACCTGCCGGGCTGATCGCCGGCCCGCGGGCCGGGCGGGGCCGGAATCGAAGCGGGCCGGTCGGGGACCCTCCGGTATGCTGGCCTGGTCCCGGGCCGTGTCGGCCCAGCCGCCGCCGGGCACATGGTGGCCGTAGCTCAGGTGGTTAGAGCGCCAGGTTGTGGCCCTGGAGGTCGGGGGTTCAAGTCCCCTCGGTCACCCTCGAGCAAAGAAGCAGATGAGAGGCCCTTTTCGAAGGGCCTCTCATCATTTCTGGACGCCCTGCAGCGACCGCTGGCCATGCATTGTGGGGTGAGAAGTGCCACAGGTCATGACGGAGGCAGTTCCGCGCCGACAACGTCCTTGACCGCCCGATACAGGTCGTCGGCCGCGCTGGGGCTCGAGGCGATGCAGGTCGCCCCGAACTTGCCCGTCGTCGGCACCGCGCCGAGCAGGTGGAGCGCGACGCCGGTGCCGGCGGCGGGGTCGTATCCGAGGCCCGCGGCGTCGATGAGGGCGATCACATCGGCGGGGGTGCGGCCGCGGAACCGGGCGGACTTGAGGTTGTCGGTGGCCACGTAGTAGCGGGCGTCGCCGCCCGGGCGCAGGAGCTCCCCACTGGCGAAGTCGTAGCGGGCGCCCGTGGCCAGCCGGGCCATCCAGAACGGGTGGGTGGTCCCTCCGAGCCGAAGGTTGATCTCGCTCAGGTAGACGTCGTGGCCGACGACCAGGAAGTCGATGCCGAAGGCGCCGACCACACCCTCGGCGGCCAGAACTTCGCCGACCCGGAGCGCCGCATTCTGGATGAGCAGCCGGTAGTCGGGATGGGCCGGGAACCGGCAACCCAGATAGACCTGATTCTGAGGCCCACCGAGAATCTGGTCGTGCGTGGAGAGGATCTCGACCGCACCCGCCGGCGAGATGCGCAGCTGGACGCTCGGCGAGCGCAGTTCGGGGGCCCGGAGCAGCTCCTCCACCACGGCGCCCTGCTCCGCCATCTTGACGATGTAGGAAGGCCAGCTTTCATCCTCGGAGCAGAAGACACTCTTCGACGTCGGCAGCAGATCGGCCAGCCCGTCCACCTCGAGGATCACGTTGCCCAGTCCGGAGAAGCAGTCGTTGAGCTTGATGACCACCGCCTCCATCCGAGGCCGGTCGGTGACCAAGGTCGTGATGGCGGCGGTGACGTCCTCGACGGTGAAGAGATCCTCCCGACCCGGAAGGACGCCGACGCCGGCCTTTCTCGCCACCTTCCGGGCGCCGCTCTTCGAGCCCAGTGCCACCAGCTCGGGCCGCGGTCCGTCGACCGGCACGCCGAGCGCCTCGGCCAGCTCGTGCTCCACGGAGGTGGCGATGAAGGGCACGATGGAGGCGTCGCCAGGGTCGCCGATGGCGTCCCGCAGCCGGTTGAGGGCCGCCCCATCGCTGAGCAGCTTGGCGGAGAGCCAGCCGACCTCCGGGTCGCCGGTGTCGACCAGCTGCAGCCGGCTCCGGGCGTCGCCCGGGTCGGGGACGAACCGCAAGTAGTACTCGATGACGGCCGGGTCGACGGCGATCGACGTGGTGTAGACCACCCTGACCGCCGGGTCGGCCAGCAGCAGGAGGAAGCACAACAGGCGCTCCTCGTAGAAGATCACGCCGCTGATCTTCTGGAGGTCCTCGATGGGGAGCGTCAACGACGGGACGACAACGATCGTCACGCTCTGTCACCGTAGACGCTGCCCCGAATCCGCTTCAGGCTCTCACTCGCCCTCGGTGAACACCTGCTTCTGGCGCCAGATGCTGTCCGGATAACGGGATTGCAGCTGCCGCCATCCGCCGAGCAGGTCCTCGGGCTCGTGGCTCGCCTTGTAGCGGGCGGCGGCCCGGAAGTACATCGCCTCCGGGGCCACGGCGCTGGTCGGGAACCGGCGGAGCACCTCGTCGTAGCAGGCGGCGGCCCCGGCGAGGTCGTTGAGGCGGAATCGGGCCGTGCCTTCGCCGGTCAGCAGCTGGGGGATGAACTCGAACGGGGGAAGGTAGCCCTGGCAGGCGTAGAGCTCGCTGCCGTCGGGAGCGAGGATCCGGATGTCCGGGGTCCAGGCCTGGTGGTAGCGCTCGATGACCCCCTTCGACTCCTCGATCTGGGTGTTGACCTGGACGGGCACGAACCGGTCGGTGATGGTGGCGGCCACTTCAGCTTCCGGGTACGTCACGGCACCCAGTGTCTGGCAGCCGTTTCAGGTGGGTGAGAAGAAGTCGAGCAGCACCAGCTTCCGGTCGCGCCCGGCCTGCTCGCACGCTTCCTCGACGTCGTGGAGCCACGTGATCTCGGGCACATCGACCTCCTGGTTCTTCAGTCGCGGGCAGAGGGACGGCAATGAACTGGGCCTACCCCGGTCGGCGCCCGTTGATCACCTGGTTTTGGCTGGCGCGGAGCGGCCGGTTACGCGTTTCGTCGAGCGCTATGGGACCGGGCTCAACTGCGGATTCAGTTTCAAGCTCAACTGCAGGGCGAAGCTCTTGGAGGTGTCTGGCCGAGGTGGCGCTCTCAGGCTCTAGATACACCTCAGCGCTGCCGCTCGTGGCTGGTGTTACGTTCCGTCGTGAGGCATCGGGCTGGGGGATCTGGGGTCAATTCGTTGACGGACCGCAAGCTGAGCAGAGCGCATGTCGGGCTGGCGTTGGCGTCGGCCCTGGTCGTGCTGCTCGCCAGCGCAGTGGCCGTCTCCCGGATCGGGGACGACGACGAGCGGACTTCGGCCACGGCGGGCGGGTCGACGTCCTCGACCGCTGGTGGGGAGCCGGGGGCGCCTGACTCGGGCGCCGGCGCCGGCGCCGGAGCGGGCAGCGGGTCGGCGGACGCCGCGGGCGGGGCCGCCGGTGCGGCGGAGCAGGCGGCGGGAGCGGCCGATGCGCTGGCCACCGCTCCGGGCGCTGGGGGCTCAGCGGGCACGGGCGGGGCGGGCCGCAGGCGGGACTCCGCCGGAGCGGGGGCGGCTTCCCTGTCGGGTGAGGGGGCGTCAGCGGCGGCGGGGGGCGCGGCCGACGGCTCTTCGGCGTCAGCCGCGGGGACCGGGGCGGACGGCTCGTCGGGGTCGGCCGCTGGGGATGGGTCGCAGGGCACCGGCACGGCCAGCGGAACCGGGAGCGGGTCGAGCGGCTCCGGTGGCTCAGAGGGTGGCGGGTCGGCGGGAGGCGGGCAGAACGGGCAGGAGGCTCCGCCCCAGCCGAGCCAGAGTCCCCCGGAGGAGAAGCCCCTGCTGGCCGCATCCGTGTCGGTGGGACAGGGGGCGCAGGGCGGAGTCGTCAGCGTGGCCCTCAACGACACCGTGCCCGAGACCGACGTCACCGTGGGGACCAACCCGGTGGTCGGCGATCATCCGCCCTCCCAGGGGACGGGCATCAGCTTCGGCGGGACGATTCTCCATTCCCCGCCGTCCCTCCCCATTGCCATGGGATAACCCGGCGACCCGCTCCGCCCGTCCGCCATTGGAGTCGGGAGCGGGCGGGCGCCTGGAGCCCGTCCGCAGGCCTGCAACCTTGAGCTTCGTTTTCAAGCTCGACTTGAAGGTGAAGCTTCGGGAGCCGTCCGGGCGGAGCGGCGATCAGGGGATAAAGCTGTGGATGAGCTGCGCCAGCTCCACCGGCCGATCGCCCTGGACGCTGTGGCCGGCGCCCTCGACGTGCTCCACCCGGGCGTCGGGGCGCCGGGCCAGGAGCTCCTTCTCGGCGTCGTCGCTCACGACCGAGCCGGCGGCCATGCCCCGCACGAGCATGAGCGGAACCGAGAGCGCCGACACCGCCTCCCACAGCGCCTCGACGCGGTTCCCGGCGGTTTCGAGGTCGCGCTCCGCCGGCAGGCCGCCTTCCCGGTGGCGGGCGTAGCGCCACACCCAGCTGCCGTCCTCCCGCTGGACGGCGTTGTGGAGGATGCCGCGCCGGAGGGACGACTCCGAGCGGGTCGGGTTGTGGGCCATGGTCCGGGCCAGGAGTTCCTCGAAGCTGGCGAAGCTGTCGGGGCCGTGGACGAAGGCGTGGATGGCGCCCGTGCCCCTCGGATCCAGGGTGGGCAGGACGTCGACCAGCACCACCCGCCGGACGAGCGCCGGAGCCACCGTCGTCAGGGCCAGCGTGGTGAGGCCGCCGAGGGACATGCCGACGACGCCGGCCGCCTCGGGGGCGAGCGCCTCGATGACCACCGCCACGTCGGCGGCCATGTCCTCGACCAGGAGCCGGCGACCGGTCGGGGCGCCGGCGTCGGAGTGGCCGTGACCGGGCAGGTCGATGGCCACCAGGGGACGCTTGAGGGCGAGGGCGACGGTGTCCCAGGTGTGGGCGTTCTGGGCGCCGCCGTGGAGCAGCACGATCTCCGGCGGGGCCGTGCCCCACACCAGGGCGCTCAGCCGGCAACCGGGGCTGACCTCGACGAACTCCCGGCGCACCGCCGGCGGCCCGTCGTAGGGCAGGCCGAACTCTGCGGCGTTCTCGTGGAAGTAGCCGAACTCGTCATAGGCGATGCGCTCCATGGGCCGCAGTTCAGCCCAGCAGCTCGGACGGGCGGGAACGGAGGATCATCTCGGCGTCGCCGCAGATCGTCCGCAGAACCTCGGCGGCCGGGCGGACGGCGGTCACGAAGGCGGCGGACTGGCCGTAGAGCACCATGTCGGTGTCGGGGTCGGGCGGCTTGTCGAAGGGCACCGAACCGGGCGGCACGGCGAACTCCTCCCGGCGGCTGAGGAGTTCGGCCTCCCGTCCGGCCCATTCGTCGGTGAAGCGGTTGCGGCGCAGGCGGAGGCCGATGCCTTCGGGCCAGGGAAGGCCGGAGACGATGTCGTAGGCGCGGTCAAGGACGGTGTCGCCGCCGTCGCTGGCCACGATCAGCTTCTTCACCACGTCGTGGACCTCGACCGCCTCCGGGGTGGCCATGAAGGCGGTGCCGAGCCAGGCGCCGTCGGCGCCGGCGGTGAGGGCGGCGGCCAGTGTGCGGCCGTCGGCGATGCCGCCGGCGGCGAGGAGCGGCACGTCGGGCCAGCGCCGGGCGGCGGTGGCCACGAACGGCAGGAGGCTCATCGTCCCGGTGTGGCCGCCGGCCTCGGTCCCCTGCACGACGAGGACATCGGTGCCGGCCTCGACCGCCTGGGCGGCGTCGTCGAGCGTCTGGACCTGGCACATGACCGTGATGCCGGCCTGCTTGGCCCGGTCGAGCCACGGCTGCGGGTCACCGAACGACAGGCCGATGACGGCCGGCCGGGTGTCGGCGGTCAGGGCGGCCTCGAACAGCTTCTCGAACATGGGGATGAAGGCGGTGATGAAGCCGATGGCGAACGGCCCGTCGGTCTGGCTGCGGATGGTGGCGATCTCGGCCTCGATCCAGTCCGGACCTTTGGCGGGGTGCGTTCCGCCGAAGGAGCCCAGTCCGCCGGCGGCGGTGACGGCCCCGGCCAGTCGACCGCCGCTGTGGAGTCCCATGGGCGCCGACATGACGGGATACGCGATTCCGACCGTGTGCGCAGCATGGCCGCACGCTACGCCAGCGGTTGTGGCGGTGTAGCGCCGGTGTAGCAGGATGACCGTCCACCGAGACGTTCAGGAGGGCGGCATGGGCGGCAGCGGAGTGCGTCCGTTCCAGGTGGCGGTCGGCGACGACGTCCTCGAGGACCTGGCCGATCGGCTCCGGCGGGTGCGCTGGCCGGATGAGATCCCCGGCTCCGCGGGGACGTGGGAATACGGCACCGACCTCGGCTACCTCCAGGAGCTCGTGGCCTACTGGCGGGACGGCTTCGACTGGCGGGCCCAGGAGAAGGCCATCAACGAGTTCCCGCAGTTCATGGCCACGGTCGACGACATCGACGTCCACTTCCTCCACGTCGAGGGTCAGGGGCCGGTGCCGATGCCGCTGCTGCTCTGCCACGGCTGGCCGGGGTCGTTCTGGGAGTTCTCCCAGATCATCCCGCGGCTGACCGACCCCGCCCGCTTCGGCGGCGATCCGGCCGACGCCTTCACGGTGGTGGCGCCGTCGCTGCCCGGCTACGGCTTCTCGTACCGGCCCGGGCAGCGGCGCTGCAACATCGAGGCCATGGGGGCGATCCTCGGCGAGCTGATGACGTCGGTGCTGGGCCATTCGCGCTTCGGCGTGCAGGGCGGCGACTGGGGCGCCGGAGTCGTCACCCGGGTCGCCGAGCAGCACCCCGAGCAGGTCGCCGGGCTCCACGTCAACCTGCTGTTCACCCGGCCCGGGATCAAGCCGGGCCAGGAGGGCGAGGCCACCGAGGAGGAGCGGGCCGCCCAGGAGATGCTCAACCGGTGGTTCAAGGACGGGGTCGGCTACCAGTGGATTCAGGGCACCCGTCCCCAGACGCTGGCCTACGCCCTGACGGATTCACCGGTCGGCCTGGCCGGCTGGATCGTCGAGAAGTTCCGGGCCTGGAGCGACTGCGGCGGTGACATCGAGTCCCGCTTCAGCAAGGACTTCCTGCTGACCAACGTCATGATCTACTGGGTCACCGGCGCCATCGGTTCGTCGTTCTGGCCTTACTACGCCGTGCGACACGGCGAGCCGGCCCTGGCGGCCGACGGGCGGCGGATTCCGGTGCCCGCCGCCCATGCCCGCTTCCCGGCGGAGATCATCCAGGTCCCCCGCTCCTGGGCCGAGACGGTCTACGACATCCGCCGCTGGACGGTGATGGAGTCCGGCGGCCACTTCGCCGCCGCCGAGGAACCGGAGGCGCTGGCCGCCGATCTCCGGGAGTTCTTCCGCGACCTTCGCTGAAGTCGATCCGGGCGGATTGGCCCGAGATGGGCGCTTTCGCGGTGCTGGGCCAGCAAAGGGGAAACCGTTCGTTCACCCGGACGGGAGGAAGAGCCGTCAATCGGGGCGAACCTTCCACACCATGTCGCCCCCTTGCCGGAGGGGCGACAGCTGCGCTCTCCAGTCCCTGTCTCGTGTGGGAGGCCATCGTCCGTGTTCTCTCGTCCTCGTCGGCGCGTCGCCGCTCTCGTCCTGTCCGCCGTCGCGGCGGCCACTGCCGGGTACCGCTTCGATTCGGCGCAGGCGTCCGGCGCCGCCGCCCGGTCGACGCCGACGGCCGACGCCGGCGCCCAGTCGACGCCGGCGAAGTCCGTCAGCGGCTATTGGATGCTCAGTGCCGATGGGCGGGTCTTCGCTTTCGGGAGTGCAGCGAAGCTCGGTGAGTCGGTGGGTTCGCTGCCCGGGCGGGTGGATCTGGTCGCCACCCCGTCCGGCGCCGGCTACTGGGTGTTGACCGAGGCCGGCCACGTCTACCCCTTCGGGGACGCCAAGTTCCACGGCGCCCCCGCGGCTGTCCCGGCCGGCGACCGCTACGTCAGCCTGGCCGCCACCCCCGACGGAACCGGCTACTGGGTCTTCTCCGCCAAAGGCCGGGTCATGCCCTTCGGCACCGCCCAATCCTTCGGCGACCTGAGCGCCATCCCCCTCAACGGACGCATCCTCGACTCCGTGGCCACCCCCTCCGGCCAGGGCTACTGGATGGTCGGCTCCGACGGCGGCATCTTCAGCTTCGGCGACGCCCGCTTCTTCGGCTCCATGGGCGCCACGCGGCTCAACAAACCAGTCACCTCGATGGTTCCCGACCCCGACGGCACCGGCTACTGGCTCGTCGCCAGCGACGGAGGCATCTTCGCCTTCCAAGCCCCCTTCTACGGCTCCATGGGCAGCACCCGACTCAACAAACCCATCACCGCCATGGTCGGCGGACCCGGCGGCTACCTCATGGTCGGCGAAGACGGCGGCATCTTCTCCCTCGGCACCACCCCCTTCTACGGCTCCCTCGGCAACAACCCACCCGGTTCCCCCATCGTCGCCGTGGCGGTGACCGGACAGTCGGCGGCCGCGCCGTTGACGCCGATGCCGGTCGCCACGACCAGCACGACGGCGACGACGGCGCCGGCGCCGGCGCCGAGCAGCACGACGACGACCACCGCCGCTCAGAGCGGCGGGACGACGTCGACGACCTACAAGATCAAGCCGACGACGACCACGACCCGGGGCAGCGGCACCTGGTACGCCACCTGCCAGGAGGCCTGGTCGCTCGGCGTCAAGAACATCCGCCGCGGCGACCCCGGGTACCGGGCGGCGCTCGACGGCGACGGCGACGGCATCGCCTGCGAGGGCTAACGCCGGCGCCCGCTCCGGCCGGCGCGTTGTGCCCCCGCCGGCCGGAGCGGAACACCGCTGGGCGCCGTTACCCCGCTGGGCGCCAGTTACCCCGCTGGGCGCCCGTTGGGGAGGAACGTCGGGTCGCCGAAGCGAACCTCCGTACGGCCGATCGTCCGGTCCGCCCGGTCGTTGATCGAATTCCCCCCATTTGCGGAGGCTTCACCTGTGTCTTCCTTTCGGCGCGTCGCCGGCGTCGTCCTGACCGCCGTCGTGGCCGTCACCGTCGGGTACCGGCTGGACACTGCGGTGGCGGCGACCCGGACGGTCTTCATCGTCGACAATGAGTTCAGGCCGGACTCGCTGGACGCTCTGGTCGGCGACACGGTCCGATGGAACAACGACACGGCGGAGCGGCACAAGCTCACTGCGGAGAGCGGCCTGCTCTTCCCGTCGCCGGAGTACTTCTCCGCGGAACTGACGCCAGGTGCTACCTACGAACGACGCTTCACCCAGGCGGGTACCTACCGCTACCGCTGCGAGCTCCACAACATGACGGGTGTCATCCGGGTGCTGGACTCCAATGGCGGGCCGACGCCGACCTCGACGACGTCGACGACATCGAAGTCCTCGACGACCACCGAGCCGACGACGACGACCACCGAGCCGACGACGACGACCACGACCGGGGTCCTGTCGCCGCCGGTGCTCGACTCGTCCCCGTCGACGTCGACCTCCACTTCAACGACGGGGGGCGACGCTGCCCCGGACGGCGGCATCCAGCCGGCGAAGTCGGTCAGCGGCTATTGGATGCTGAGTGCCGATGGGCGGGTCTTCGGTTTTGGGAGTGCGGCGAAGCTCGGTGAGTCGGTGGGTTCGCTGCCCGGGCGGGTGGATCTGGTCGCCACCCCGTCCGGGGCCGGCTACTGGGTCCTGACCGAGGCCGGCCACGTCTATCCCTTCGGGGACGCCAAGTTCCACGGCGCCCCCGCTGCTGTCCCGGCCGGCGACCGCTACGTCAGCCTGGCCGCCACCCCCGACGGCGCCGGCTACTGGGTCTTCTCCGCCAAAGGACGAGTCGTACCCTTCGGCACCGCCCAATCCTTCGGCGACCTGAGCGCCATCCCCCTCAACGGACGCATCCTCGACTCCGTCGCCACCCCCTCCGGCCAGGGCTACTGGATGGTCGGCTCCGACGGCGGCATCTTCAGCTTCGGCGACGCCCGCTTCTTCGGCTCCATGGGCGCCACTCGACTCAACAAACCAGTGACATCAATGGTCCCCGACCCCGACGGCACCGGCTACTGGCTCGTCGCCAGCGACGGCGGCATCTTCGCCTTCCAAGCCCCCTTCTACGGCTCCATGGGCAGCACCCGCTTGAACAAGCCCATCACCGCCATGGTCGGCGGACCCGGCGGCTACCTCATGGTCGGCGAAGACGGCGGCATCTTCTCCCTCGGCACCATCCCCTTCTACGGCTCCCTCGGCAACAACCCACCCGGCTCCCCCATCGTCGCCGTCGCCGTCAGCCGCTAGGCGATCGGCGCAGCGCTTCCCTTCGCCTCGGCTCTCGGCCGCGCGGCGATTCGGCGGCCCGGTCGTCGTCGCCGTCGCCGTGAGCCGATAGGCGATCGGCGCAGCGCTTCCCTTCGCCTCGGCCTTCGGCCGCCCGGCGATTCGGCGGCCCGGTCGTCGTCGCCGTCGCCGTCAGCCGACGCGCGGTTCCCTTCGCCTCGGCTTTCGGCCGCCCGGCGATTCGGCCCGCGTCGGGCTGACGCGAATCTTGCCGAGAACCGACGGTGAAATTGATGGAGCCCGTCGGCCTGACGCGGACCAGGCTGGGAACCGACGGTGAAATTCATGAAGCCCGTCACCCGGCCTTCCGCGACGGGCGTTCTGGGCGCTGGGCTCGGGTTTTGTCGGCGCTCGACAGGGTGCAGCGGCGTCAGCGCCGGCGGGGGCGCGGACGATTTTTCTAGCATTTCCGACCAGAATGGACGGTTGTGGGCGAGCACCCGTCCCCCGAACCGGCCATCGACCTGCTGACCGACGCCCAGTTCGCCGTTCCGGACGACGTGCCGGGGTTGCTGGCCGAACACGCCCGGCGACTGGGGGCGAGCGACGCCGCGATCTTCCTGGTCGACTACGAGCAGCGTGTGCTCACGCCGCTCCCCGCGCCCGGCGCGCCGGAGCGGGAGGCGGTGGCCGTGGAGGGAACCCTGGCCGGCCGGGCCTTCACTCTGCTCAGCCCGCAGTGGAGCAACGACGCCGGGCTGTTGTGGGTGCCGTTGGTGGAGGGCAACGAACGGCTCGGGGTCGTCGGGTATGAGTTGGGCGGCCCGATCCTCGAAGGCTTTCTCGAATCTGTCGTCAAGCTGACGGCGCAGACCGCCGAGCTGATCGTCACCAAGGCCGACTACGGCGACTTCTTCGAGTACTTCCGGCGGCTCCAGCCCATGTCGATCGCCTCTGAGCTGGCCTGGCAGCTGCTGCCGCCGTTGACGTTCGGCGGCGACCGGGTTGTGATCAGCGGGGCGCTGGCTCCGGCCTACAACGTCGGGGGGGACTCCTTCGACTACGGCGTCGATCACGACTGCGCCCGCATCGCCGTGTTCGACGCCATGGGCCACGGCCTGGAAGCCGGGCTGCTGGCCACCGTGGCCGTCGCCGCCTATCGCAACTGCCGGCGCCGGCGGCTGAAGCTGTCCGAGACGGCGGTGGCCGTCGACGAAGCGATCAGCGCCCGGTTCGGGGCCGAGCGGTTCGTGACCGCCGTACTGGCCGAGCTGGAGCTGGCCACCGGCCGGTTCCAGTGGTTCCGGGCCGGGCATCCCGCTCCCCTGCTGCTGCGGGGCAGCAAGGTGGTGAAGACGCTGTGGGGCAACACCGGGCTGCCCTTGGGGCTCGGCTCCCCCGGAATGGAAGCCGAGGAGTCACTGGAGCCCGGCGACCAGGTGGTCTTCTTCACCGACGGGGTGACGGAGGCCCGTTCGCCCGACGGCACGTTCTTCGGCACCGACCGGCTGGCCGACCTGGTCGGACGGGCTTCCGCCGGCGGCAACCCGCCCCCGGAGACCCTGCGCCGCCTCGTGCACTCGATCCTCGACCACCAGGCCGGTGACCTGCAGGACGACGCCACCGCCGTCCTGGTCGAGTGGAAAGGCCACGGCCGGGAGTCGCTGGAGATCTGAGGCGTCGCCCGCCCTACTGGCGTGCTCGCCCGCCTCCTCCAATTGGCGTTCGTTTTCCGGCGATAAGGCGGAAAAGGAACGCCGGAATGGCCCCCAGGGGCGCTCATCCCAACTGGCGTTCGTTTTCCGGCGATACGGCGGAAAAGGAACGCCAGTTCGCGGTGGCCGGCCCTGAGCGCGTTGACCGGAGCGGTAACGGCGTTGGAATCCAGGCCCCGAAAACCGTGTGCGCCCGGGAGCCGGGCTCGGGCACCATGGCACATGGCTGTGCTTCCGTCCTCCTCGTCGTCACCGTCGTTCACGCTGCGCCTCGGCGAACCGGCCGACTTCGACGCCTACATGGACGCCTTCGAGGCCGTGGCCGCCGAGGGCCGCTGGATGGGCGCCGAGGCGCCGATCGACCGCGAGGCCCGCCGGCCGGGCTTCGACAAGGCAGTGGCCGCCGATGGGGCGGTGCTGTACCTGGCCGACGCCGGAGGCGAGATCGTCGGTTCGGTCCACGCATCGCTCGCCCGGGGCGTCGTCGACATCGGCATGTTCGTGGCGGACGGGTACCGGGGCGGCGGCATCGGCTCGGCGCTGCTCGAAGCGGTGATCGACTGGGCCCGCCGGAACCACGCCCACAAGATCAGCCTGGCCGCCTGGCCGACGAACCATGCGGCCATCGGTCTCTACGCCCGCTACGGATTCCGGGTCGAGGGCACCCGCCGGCGTCAGCACCGCCGCCGCAACGGCGCCCTGTGGGACTCCGTGGTGATGGGCCTCGTCCTCGACGAGGAGACACCCGGCGGCCCGGGGCCGATGAAGCCGCCGCGGCCGTCGATCGTCCTGCCGGACGGTCGGATCACTGATCCCGGCGGCAGCGGGATCGTGCTCCGGCCCTGGCGGCGGGCTGACGGGCCGGCGATCGTGCGGCTGGTCGACGACCCCGAGATCCGGCGCTGGATCACGATCCTCCCCAATCCCTACTCTGCGGCCGACGCCGACGAGTTCATCGCCGGTACCCGGGTCGCCCTCACCGCCGGCGAGGGTGTGCCGCTGGCGATCGTCCACGGCCGTGATCTGGTCGGGGCCGTCGACCTGCGACTGGCCAACCAGCACAACGGCGACATCGGCTACTGGGTGGCGGCGGCCGCCCGGGGGCGGGGTGTCGCCTCGACCGCCACCCGGCTCCTGTCCGACTTCGGGTTCGAGGCGCTCGGCCTGCGGCGGGTGGAGCTCAATGCCGCCGTCGGCAACATCGCCTCCCGCCGGGCGGCCGAAAAGGCCGGATTCGAGCTCGAAGGCGTCCGCCGGTCCTGGCAACTCGTCGACGGCGTGCCCGCCGACTTCGCCATCTACAGCCGCATCGCAAACTCGCCCTGAACGCCGCGGCGCTCGACCCCGACGCCCTTCACGGCCCGGCTAAGGGTGTCGCCGGCGCCGCCCGGCCGACGGTGTTGCCGGCGCCGCCCGGCCGAGGGTCTTGCCGACGCCGCCCGGCCGACGGTGTTGCCGGCGCCGCCCGGCCGACGGTGTTGCCGGCGCCGCCCGGCCGAGGGTCTTGCCGGCG
>JBFLYK010000068.1:0-34279 GCA_040756995.1 Actinomycetota bacterium
AACCGGCGCCGTCAAAGAGCCGGGCGCAGCCGGCGGCGGCGACGGCCGAGACCGTCACCAGCGCCGCCAGCCGCCGGCCGGTCACCGCCGAACCACCTCGCGGCGGCCACAGCCGAGGACGGCGGCGTTCCAGGCGGCGGCGAAGTCCTGTCCCGGGGCGGCCGGCACCACGACCGCTCCCGGCGCCGACCGGGTCGCGGCGGCCGAGCCACAGTCGGCGATCATCACCAGGCCCAGGCGGGGACGAAGAGAGCCGAGGGCGGCGAACTCGACCGGCGTGGCGCGGCCCACGACGGCGGCCAGAGGCCCGCTGGGGTCGCGGCGGATCGACTGGACGGCCAGCGCGAAACGATCGACGGCGTCACGGTCCTCCGGCGTCACCCGGGCCAGGTGCTCGAGGACGGTGGCCCACCGGCCGTCGCCCCGGCTGCCGGAGGTGGCGGCCCGGGATCCGTCGAGCTCGACGTCGAACCCTCCGGTGGTGACGAACCGGAGGCGGCGCCCGTCCTCCACGAGGGCGGCGGCGATGGAGGCCGCCACCTCCAAGGCCCGCTCGAACGAGTCACCCCCGTGGGCGGCGGCCCGGGTGTCGAGCAGCACGGTGGCCATCTCGCCGAAGCGCAGCTCGTCCTGGCGCAGCATGAGGTCGCCCATCCGGGCGGTCGAACGCCAGTGGACCCGCCGGAGGTCGTCCCCCACCTCGTACTCCCGCAGGGCGAAGAAGTCGTCCCCCCGGGGCGAACGGGCCGGCGTAGTGCTGCCCCGGCGGGCCTCCCTGGTCGGCGACCCGGGCAGGGCCAGCACGGGATGGATGCGGGGGTGGACCACCAACCGGGCCGTGCCCGCCACCTCGACCCGCCGCGCCACCAGCCCGAACCGGTCGGCCACGCTCACCGTCATCGGGCCGACGGCCAGCACCCCCCGCCGCCCGGTCGGAAGGTCGTAGGTGGCCTCGGCCATCGCACCGGGGGCGAGCGACGGCACGAGGCATCGGGCCGCCGGAGTCGGGCCCGCCCCCACTTCGTCGACGGCCTCGGCCGGGCACGTGGCCGCGGTCTTCCCGACGTTGGTGAAGCGCAGCCGGGCGTGGGCGTGGTCGCCCACCCCGACCCGGCTCGGCGCCAGCCACCGCTCCCCTCGCCAGGTCATCGGCGCCCGCCGGACCACGACGGTCGCCACGCCCACGGCCAGCCCGGCCGCCATCGCCAGACCGGCCAGTTCCCCGGACCCGAACAGCTTCGCCGCCACCAGCAGGGCTCCGGCGGCGACCAGCACACCCCGGCCCGGGACGGTGAGCCGGACGGGGCCGGCCGGTTTCACCCGTCGACCTCGGCGTAGCGGACGAGGAAGAGCCTGGGGTTCGTGTTCTCGGCGTCGAGCGACGTACCGGCCACCACCAGCCGGCCGCCGGGATAGAGAGCGGCGGCGGTGCCGTCGTCGTGGCCGGGGGTCACGTCGGTGGCGACCGTCCCGCCCTGCCCGAAGGCGGTGTCCAGCGCGCCGTCCGGTCCGTAGCGGGCCAGCGCCACGTCCCGCCAGTCCCCGGCCAGCCGCTCCCCCACCAGCAGGAGCCGGCCGCTCGGCAGCTGGAGCAGCCCGTGGGCGCCGCCGATGGGCGGTCCGGCCTTGGACACGCCGCCCTGGCCGAAGGCCGGGTCGAGGACTCCGTTGCCGAGGTAGCGCAGGACCGTGAAGGCGGAGCCCGAGGCGCCGGCGGCGATGACGGAGCCGCCCGGCCCGGACGCCACGCCCGCCGCCCACTCGCCGGTGGAACCGAGGTCGGTGGCGACGACGCCCCGCTTGCCGAACGAGTCGTCGGGAACGCCGTCGGCCGAGTACCGCCCGACGCCGAAGTCGAACGGGCCGCCCGAGGTTCCGGCCTGCCCGGCCACCAGCAGCCTGCCGCCCGGTTCGAAGCCGAGGCTGAGGGCGTTGAGCAGCCCCCGGGTCGTCCGCTCGGTGCCGCTCTTGCCCGATCCGAAAGTGGTGTCGAGCTGCCCGTCGGGCCGGTACCGGGCCAGGGCCACGGCCGCCCCGGCCGCTCCGACGGCCAGGATCCGGCCGTCGGGCAGCGCCGCCACCGCCCCCACGCCGTCGTTGGTGGTCGGGTCGAAGTCGGTGACGACCAGCCCTCCGGAGCCGAACGCCTCGTCGGGCCGGCCGTCGGGCAGGTAGCGGAGGACGGCGAAGGCGGTGCTGGCCCCGCTCTGCGTCGCTCCCCCGACGACGATCTTCCCGTCCGGTTGCAGGGCCACCGCCGTGCCGCTGGACGAGCCCAGCGCCACGTCGCCCACCACCGCGCCCTTGAGCGGACTGTCGAGGGTGACGAGATCGGTCCACACCCGCCCGCCCGTCCCGAACGAGGGATCGAGCTTCCCGTCGGGCAGGAAGCGCAGCAGCAGGACGGCGTAACCGTTGCGGGCGGGGGCGGCGGTTCCGGCGACGACGATCTTGCCGTCGGGCTGCACGACCTGGTCCCCCGGCCATTCGCCGGCACCGGGGGGCGGCGGGACGAGGACTTTGCCGCCCTGCCCGAACTCGGTGTCCAGCACGCCGACGGACGGGCCGGCCGCGCCCGATGGTGACGGCAGGGCGAGCAGCGCCGACAGCAGAACCAACGCCAGCGGTGTCCGGCAACGGCGCAGTGTCGACCGCAGGTCCACCGCTGGATGGTATCGCCAGAATTGCCGCCTAAAAATTGTCTGAATCCTAGGAAACCAATAGCTGGTTTCCAAGGAACGAGACAAGTATTGTGCCGGCCATGGCCATCGCGACGCACCAGCTCGAGACCGATCCCCTCATCGCCCGGCTGCTCGAGGCGCAGGAAGAGCTGTGCCGGCTGCTGGAGCGGGACCAGCGGGAGTTCTTCCTCGACCTCCTGGCCGGGCGAGCCACCGAGTGCCTGGTCCTCCAGGGCCGCCGGTTGGGCCACGATCTCGAGCAGCCGCACTGGCCGCTCGTCTTCCGGGCCGAGACCGGAGCCCATGCCGCCCGCCATGCCGGCGACCCGACGGGCCGGCTCGAGCAGGCGGTGCGCGACGGCCTGCGCGAAGTCGATCCTTCGGGGCGGCCGGCGCCGGTGGTGGGTCTCCACGGCGACGCGGTGGTGGTGTTCCTGCCCGACGGTCTGCCGGCCGGTCCGGCGAAGCTGGCCTCCCGCGTCCGGATCCTGGCCTCCCGGCGCGGACTGCAGGTGCTGGCCGGCTGGGGGCCGCGCTGCGACGACCTCCGCTCCTTCGGCGCCGGGGTGGCCCGGGCCCGGTGGGTGATCGACGTCCTGGCCGGGATGCCCGGCGATCCTGCCCCGGCGGGCTACGACGACCTCGGCATCTACGGCCTGTTGTACGAGAAGCGCGACCGCGACCAGCTGGCCGACTTCGCCGACCGCTGGCTCGGCCCGCTGCTGGAGCACGGCGAGTTGACCCACACCCTGCGGGTGTTCCTGGAGACGGGCGGCCCGTCGGCCGCCGCCTCGGCGCTGTTCGTGCACATCTCCACGCTCAAGTACCGGCTGCGCAAGATCGAATCGATCCTCGGCGTCGACCTGTCCGACCCCGAGGAGTGCTTCAACCTTCGGCTGGCCTTCAAGATCCTGGCCGTGCAGGAGCGTCTGTCCGCCGGGAGCTGGGCGTGAGGGACACCGGCCTGCCCGGCGTCAGGCTCGACGACCGGGAGCACGTCTGCGTCTTCTACCGGGGCCCGGAGGAGCGCGACAACGTCCTGGGGGCGTTCTTCCGGGCCGGCTACGCCGAGGGCGACAAGTGCCTCTGCATCGCCGACGACCACGACCCGGCGGCCGTGGCCGCCCGGCTCGACCCGGACCATCGCCGTGGTCCGGACCAGCTCACGGTCCTCCCGGCCACGGCCTACCTGACCGACGGCCGGTTCGAGCCGGAGCAGGTCTACGACCAGTGGCACTCGATCATCGGCGGCTATGTCGAAGGCGGCTACCGCCATGTGCGGGGGACGGGCGAGCTGAGCTGGTTCCTCCGCCACCACCGGTCGAGCGGAGGCGACGCCGGCCCGCTGCTGGAGTACGAGGCGCTGTGCAACCGGCTGGTCAAGCGCCGGCCGGCCACGATCTTCTGCCTCTACGACCTCGACCTGCTCGACGCCGACCTCCTGCCCGGCGTGCTCCGGCACCATCCCGCCGCCATCGTCAACGGGACGCTGTTCCGGGCGCCGTGGGGCATCGACGAGCGGGCCTCCGGTGCCGGCGACGCCCTCCGGCTCGCCGAGCAGCTGGTGGCCGGCGCCCGCCGCCAGGAGGAGATCACCGAGCTCCTGGCCGGGGTGCGCCGGGCCGTGCTCGAAGCCGAGGGCGCGGCTCGCCTGGCCCGCAACCTCCTCGGCGGAAGGCCGGTCGACGCCACCGACAAGGCGACACTGCAGGCCTTCGGGGTCGACGTCGACACGCCGGCCCGGGTGGTGGTGATGCGCCCGCCGCCGGACGCCGCCGATCTCTCCGCCCGCGGGATCCGGCTCGTCGCCTCCCAGCCCGGCGAGGTCGCCTTCGTCCTCGACGACGCGACCCTGGAGGAGCGGACCCTCGAGGAGCTCAGCGGCGCCGGGCGCGCCATGGGCCTGGGCCGGGCCCGCACCGGATCCGACGGCGCCGTCCGCTCCTACGCCGAGGCCCGCCGGGCCGCCGACTTCGCCGAGCGGCTCGGGCGGCCCGTCCTCCGGCACGAGGATCTCGGCCTGTTCTCGTTGCTGGCCGAGGGGGGCGACTCCGAGGCGATGGCCGACTTCGTGGCCGAGTGGCTGGGGCCGCTGCTGGCCCACGACGCCCGACGGACCCCGAAGCTGCTGCCGACCCTGGCCGCCTACCTGGACGCCGGCGCCGCCCAGCAGGCGACGGCCGACGCCCTCGGCGTCCACGTGAGCACTCTGAAGTACCGGCTGGGCCGCATCGAGGAGGTGACGGGGCGCGACCTCTCGGTGCCCGAGGTCCGCTTCCAGCTCCAGGTCGCCCTGGCCGCGCAACGCACCCTCACCGTTCTTCACACCAAAGGGGATTGATGGACATCTACGGCAAGCCCTTCGTCCCGACCATGCGGGAGTGGGCGAAGATCGTCGACGACTACCTGGAGAACCCTGACCAGGAGCCGATCCGCAACGTGGCGCCCAAGTCGGTCGATGACCGGCCCTACGACGCCATCTTCATCGGCGGGGGCGCCGCCGGCCGGTTCGGAGCGGCCTTCACCAAGGCCCGGGGCGGCCGGCCGCTGATCGTCGACAAGTGGCCGTTCCTCGGCGGGTCCTGCCCCCACGAAGCCTGCGTGCCCCATCACGTGTTCTCCGACTGCGCCCGCCAGCTCGACCTGCAGCGGTGGTTCTCCGGTCAGCTGTGGTTCCCGGAATTCGACGACAAGAAGGTCTCGGTCCTCGAGATCATCGAGATGTTCAAGAAGGGGCGGGGCGGGGCCCACGCCATCATGAACCTCCAGACCAAGGACCAGCTGGGCGTGGAGTACATCCTCAACGCCGCGGCCACGGTCATCGACAACCACACCGTCGAGGTGGCCGGCGAACGCTTCACCGCCCGGAACCTGGTGCTGGCCACCGGGGCCCGCACGCTGCTCCCCGACATCCCCGGTCTTCACCTGAAGGGCGTCTACGACTTCGCCACGCTCATCAGCGACCTCGACTACGAGCCGAGCCGGTGCGTGATCATCGGCGGCTCCAAGGTCGCCATCGAGTACGGGTCGTTCTTCCAGAGCGCCGGCATCCAGACCACGATCCTCACCCGCAGCCCGCTCATGGCCACGCAGAGCCTCCACCACGTCGACGACGACCTCCGGCAGTACGTCGTCGAGGGCATGCGACTCCGGGGAATCGAGATCCTGGACGGGGTCGAGCCGCTCGAGGTCCTGGGCAACGGCAAGGCCACCGGCGTCTCCTTCCGCAACGCCGCCGGCGCGACCGAGACGCGGGACTGCGACTTCGTCTTCATCGCCACCGGCGAGCGGGCCTGCTCGCAGCCCTTCGTCGACGCCCTGGGCGTCGAGGTCGACGAGCGCATGAACATCAAGGTCGACTGGACGATGAAGACTTCGGTCCCCGACGTCTACGCCGTCGGCGACCTGATCGGCCCGCCCCTGGAGATGTTCAAGGCCCGCAAGTCGGGGTGCGTGGCCGCCCGCAACATCATGGGCGAGCACTGGGAGTGGGACTACACCGAGTACCCGGACTTCCTGCACTCCACCTACGAGGTCACCTGGTGCGGGCTCTCGGAGAGGGAGGCACGGGAGCAGTACAAGAACGTGGTCAAGATCCAGATGCCGCCCGAGGGTCTGGACCACAAGGACGTCGGCATGCCCGTCGGCGACGCCAGCATGCTCTACGGCATGCGCTACCCGGAGCTGACCGGGTTCTGCAAGCTGCTCATCGACGGCGACTCCCGGCGGATCATCGGCGCCCACTATGTCGGCTTCGGGGTGAAGAACGCCTTCCAGTACCTCGACGAGCTGATGCGCCGGGGCATCACCATCGACGAGATGGGCGATCTGAACGAACTGTTCCTCAACGACCTGTTCATCCAGCTCTGCCGGCTCCGTTCCGGACAGGCGCAGCTGCAGGATCTCTAGGAGCCGAGAGCGGCCCGCCGCGGACCGACCGGTACGCTGAGCACCATGGTGGCGTTACCGGGAGTGCCGCGGCGGGAGGCGGTGCGCAACGACGGGGAGTTGGCCCTGGCCGACTTCCTCGCCCTCCCGGAGCGCACCGCCAAGCCGCGCTCCAGGGGCGTCACCCACGTGATCGACCGCGGCATGCCGATCGCCATGCTGGAGTCGCTGCTCGACCTGGCCGGCGCCCACATCGACTTCGTGAAGTTCGGCTGGGGCACCGCCTACGTCAGCCGCCACATCCGGGCCAAGGTCGTCGCCTGCCGGGAGGCCAAGGTGCAGACGTGCATCGGTGGCACGCTGCTGGAACTGGCCACCGTGCAGGGCAAGCTGCGGGAGTTCGTCCGGTGGGCCGACTCCATCGGCTTCGACGGTGTCGAGGTGTCGGAGGGCACGGTGGAACTGGGCCCCGGCATCAAGTCCGGGCTCATCGCGGCGATGGCCCGCGACTTCGTCGTCCTGGCCGAGGTCGGCTCCAAGGACGCCGAGGCACCGGTGCGGGCCTCGGCCTGGGCGGACCAGATGCAGGCCGACCTCGAGGCCGGGGCCGCCTTCGTCCTGGCCGAAGGCCGGGAGTCGGGCACCGTCGGTCTCTACCACCCGGATGGGCGGGTCCGCGAGCCGCTGGTCTCGGCGCTGCTGGAGCGGGTCCCGGCCGACCGGATCATCTTCGAGGCGCCGTCCCCCGCCCAGCAGAAGTGGTTCGTCCGCCATCTCGGCGTCGACGTCAACCTCGGCAACATCGCCACCGACGAGGTCATCGCCCTCGAGACACTGCGCCGGGGCTTGAGGGCCGACACCGCCGGGCTCGCCATGCGCCGCCAGGGAAGCCGGCGGGAAGGCGCGCCGCCGTCGGGCACGTGTTGACGCTGCCCGACAACTTCATCTGCCGCCCGTACCGGGGGGTCAGCGTGCAGCACTGGGACGCGCCGCTCGACGAGGCGTCGGTCAAGGAGGTGCTGCTCTCCCGGGAGGCCTACCGCCGGACGGAGTTCATCGTCCTCCGGGGTGAAGCGGGGGCGACGGCCCTGGTGCGCATCACGTGCTCGTCCCAGGAGGCGCTGTTCAACCCCGTGATGGCCGTGGAGTGGCTCGGCGGCCCCGACGAATGCGCGTACGTCGTGCGCCATGACATCGACACCGCCAACGCCACCGCCCTGGCCGAGGTGGCGCAGGCCGAAGGCAACACGGCCCCGATCTACGTGGTCGAAGGCCGCTACCAGCACGTGAACTTCATCGTCCGGGCCAACCCGGTGGTGGTCCGGCTCGTCGACGTCGTTCCACCGGAGCCGCCCCGGCTGCTCGACCTCGCCCACCAGGCCGTCACCATCGACGAGGATCTGCCGCCCGTCCGCCTCGTGCCCGAGCTCCTCGACGTCCGCACGCTGGCGGCCGAAGCGCCCGACGAGCACTACCTGCTGCCCTGTCAGGGTGCGGGCCTGGACCTGCCGGGGACCGTCGACTACCTCGACCAGCGTCCCGAGCGGGCCGACTGGACGCTGGTGGGCTGCGAGCGCTCCCGCCAGTTCCACCGCTGGTTCTACGGCGGCGACGCCGACCGGGAGGTCGAGCTCTGCCCCGCCCGCCGCACATCCGGTGACCCGGAGCGCCTCACCCTGCTCCGGTGCTGCCTGCTCGAGCGCGGCATCCGCGTCGAGGGCGAACGGGTCATGGTGCCCTGGGGCACCAACCTCTCCGAGGTCCAGACCGCCCTGCGGATCCTGACCGGCGTGGAGCCGGCGGCCGCCCTGGAACGTTCCTGCTAACCGCCTTTCACCACGGCGCTGATCAACGGCGTGCTGTCCCGCCGGTCGAACCAGCCCGACACCTCGGACAGCGCGACATCGACCAGATCGAGGGTGTCGGCCAGCTCCGGGATCTCAGCCAGCAGGTCCCGGGCCCGGGTCAGCAGTTCGGCGGCGTCGAGCCCGGCATCGAGATCGATGTCCGCCGGGTGATGCCACGTGGCGAAGAGCTTGTTCATATCGCCACAGCATGCGTCGGACGGACGCCCTTATGCAAGGGGTAAAATTCATTATGAACCTTACGCTTACGTTCGGCCGCCACCGGTAGTCTGAGGCGGTGCCGCACGACCTGGTGATCAGAAACGGCGTCCTGGCCGACGGGACGGGCGCGTCGCTCCGGCCGGCCGACCTGGCGGTCACGGACGGGCGGGTCGTCGAGGTCGGCTCCGTGGCCGGGAAGGGCCGGGAGGAGATCGACGCCGGCGGGGCGCTGGTGGCGCCGGGCTGGGTGGACATCCACACCCACTACGACGGACAGGCCACCTGGGATCCGCACCTGTTCCCGTCGTCGAACAACGGGGTCACGACGGTGGTCTTCGGCAACTGCGGCGTGGGCTTCGCCCCCGTCCGCCCCGAGGACCGGGACCGGCTCATCTGTCTCATGGAGGGTGTCGAGGACATCCCCGGCACCGCCCTGCACGAGGGCCTCCCCTGGACGTGGACGACGTTCCCGCAGTACCTCGACGCCCTCCAGCGGACGCCCCACGACATCGACTGCGCGGCCTACGTGCCCCACGGCGCCATCCGGGTGCACGCCATGGGCGAGCGGGCGGTGGCGGGATCGGTCGCCACCGCCGACGAGATCGCCCGGATGGCGGCCATCGCCCGCGACGCTGTGGCCGCCGGCGCCATCGGCTTCTCCACGTCGCGCACGCTCAACCACCGCTCCTCCACCGGGGAGAAGACCCCGAGCCTCACCGCCTCGGCCGCCGAGCTGGCCGGCATCGCCGCCGGGGTGGCGGCCACCGGCCGGGGGGTGCTCCAGGTCGTCTCCGACTTCCTCGACATCGACGAGGAATGGACGGTGCTGCGTCACATGGCCCAGTCCTCGGGCCGGCCCCT
This sequence comes from Actinomycetota bacterium, assembly GCA_040756995.1. Lineage (GTDB taxonomy): Bacteria > Actinomycetota > Acidimicrobiia > IMCC26256 > BP-133 > BP-133. The sequence goes on from JBFLYK010000068.1 coordinate 9,497, forward strand.
GTCGATCTCGGTGGCCCAGTTGCCCGAGCGGCCCGACGACCACCACGCCATCCTCCAGCGGATCGCCGCCGCCAACGCCGACGGGTTGAGGATCACGGCCCAGGTCGCGTCCCGGTCGATCGGCGTCCTGCTGGGCCTCTCCCTCACGCTCCACCCGTTCATGACCAACCCGGTGTTCGCCGAGATCGCCGACCGGCCGCTCGACGAGCAGGTCGCCGCCCTCCGCCATCCGGAGTTCCGCCGCCGGCTGCTGGCCGCCCACACCGGCGAGCGGGACCACACCAAGCTCGGCGGCGTCCTCATCGGCCTGTTCGACCGGATGTACCCCTTCGCCGACCCGCCGGACTACGAGCCCGATCCCGCCACCGCCCTGGGCCGGCAGGCGGAGGCCTCCGGCGTCCCGGCCGTGGAACTGGCCCTCGACGCCCTCCTCGCCGACGACGGGCACGGCATGCTCTACCTTCCGTTCGCCAACTACGTCGCCGGGAACCTCGACGAGGCCCGGGCGATGATGCTCCACCCCAACGCCGTCCCGGGCCTGTCAGACGGCGGCGCCCACGTCGGGACGATCTGTGACGGCAGCTTCCCGACCTTCCTGTTGTCCCACTGGGGCGTGCGCCGCCCCGAGGGCCGGCTTCCCATCGAGTGGCTGGTCGAGCGCCAGACCCGGGCCACCGCCCGCACCGTCGGCCTGATGGACAGGGGTGTCCTCGCCCCCGGCTGGAAGGCCGACGTCAACGTGATCGACCTCGACCGCCTGGCCCTGCACCGGCCGCGGATCCGCTACGACCTGCCGGCCGGCGGACGGCGCCTCCTCCAGGACGCCGACGGCTACCGCCACACGTTCGTGTCGGGAGTGGAGATCATGCGCGACGGCGAACCGACCGGGAATCTCCCCGGCCGGCTCGTGCGCCGCGGTCGCTAGCCGCGGTCCCTAGTAGCGGTAGTGGTCTGACTTGTAGGGCCCCTCCACCGGCACGCCGAGGTACTCGGCCTGCTCGGGCGTCAGCTGCGTCAGCTTGACGCCGAGGGCGTCGAGGTGGAGGCGGGCGACCTTCTCGTCGAGGTGCTTCGGGAGGACGTAGACACCGACCGGGTAGGCCTCGGCCCGGGTGAACAGCTCGATCTGGGCGATGACCTGGTTGGTGAAGGAGTTCGACATCACGAAGCTCGGGTGCCCGGTGGCATTGCCGAGGTTCAGCAGCCGCCCTTCCGACAGCACGATCACGGCGTGGCCGTCGGGGAACACCCACTTGTCGACCTGCGGCTTGATGTTGACCTTCTCGATGCCCGGGATGGCGGCCAGGCCGGCCATGTCGATCTCATTGTCGAAATGGCCGATGTTCCCGACGATCGCCTGGTGCTTCATCCGCGCCATGTGCTCGGCCCGGATGACGTTGGAGTTGCCGGTGGCGGTGACGAAGATGTCGGCCTCGCCGACCACATCGTCGACGGTGGTGACCTGGTAGCCGTCCATGGCCGCCTGCAGCGCACAGATGGGGTCGATCTCGGTCACGATGACCCGGGCGCCCTGGCCCCGCAACGATTCGGCGCAGCCCTTGCCGACGTCGCCGTAGCCGCAGACAACGGCCACCTTCCCGCCGATGAGGACATCGGTCCCCCGGTTGATGCCGTCGATCAGCGAGTGGCGGCAGCCGTACTTGTTGTCGAACTTCGACTTGGTGACCGAGTCGTTGACATTGATGGCCGGGAACAGCAGCGTGCCGGCCTTCTGCATCTCGTAGAGGCGGTGGACGCCGGTGGTCGTCTCCTCGGTGACGCCCTTGATCCCGTTGGCCAGCGTCGTCCACCGCCGGGGGTCGGCGGCCAGCGAGCGGCCGAGGAGGGCCAGCACGATGGCCAGCTCCTCGTTGGGGGCGGTCGACGGGTCGGGCACTCGCCCAGCCTTCTCGTACTCGACGCCCTTGTGGACGAGCAGCGTGGCGTCGCCACCGTCGTCGAGGATCATGTTCGGCCCACCACTGTGCCCATTTCTATTGGGCCACGTGAGGGCCTGCTCGGTGCACCACCAGTACTCCTCCAGCGTCTCGCCCTTCCAGGCGAAGACCGGGATCCCCGCCTCGGCGATGGCGGCGGCGGCATGGTCCTGCGTGGAGAAGATGTTGCAGCTGGCCCAGCGGACTTCGGCGCCGAGCGCCACGAGGGTCTCGATCAGCACCGCGGTCTGGATCGTCATGTGCAACGACCCGGTGATCCTCGCCCCCCGCAGCGGCTGATCGGGCCCGTACTCCGCCCTCATGGCCATGAGACCCGGCATCTCGTGCTCGGCGAGCTGGATCTCCTTGCGGCCGAAGGCGGCCAGCGACAGGTCGGCCACCTTGAAGTCGGAAGCGGGGGCGGTCATGGGCATCTCCTCCTTTGGGGACGCCCATTCTGCCCGCTTACGCGGACGTCAGGTCGATCGTGTCCCCCTCGCGCCAGGCCCGCCAGGCGGCCAGGGCGTGCTCGGCCCGCCGCATGGCCGGGTCGTCGGCGCGGCCGGTGACGAACCGTTCCAGGCACCAGGCCAGTTCGGCCGTCAGGGCTGCCGGCGGATCTCCCTCGCCGTGGGCGGTGAGATCCAGTTCCGTCGATGATGCATCGATCAGCACGGTCATCCCCCTCCGGCGTCGTTGCTAGTGGGTGGTTACCCGTTTTCTGACAGGTTGATAACCGTAGTCTCAATTCACCGAGGGGGAAGACGGACGACGTTGATGTAGAAGTCGTCGACCTGACGGACGACCTTCACGAACGCTTCGAAATCAACGGGTTTCGTTACGTAGGCGTTGGCGTGGAGGTCGTAGCTGCGGAGGATGTCCTCCTCGGCCTCGGAGGTCGTGAGCACCACCACCGGGATGCGCCGGAGCACCTCGTCGGCCTTGATGCGGGCCAGCACCTCCCGCCCGTCCACCCGGGGCAGGTTGAGGTCGAGGAGGATGAGGCCGGGCCGGGGCGCCTCGGCGTATTCGCCTTCCCGGAAGAGGAAGGCCAGCGCCTCTTCGCCGTTGCCCACCACGTGGAGCTCGTTGGCCATCTTGGCGTCAGCCAGCGCCTCCTTCGTCATGAGGACGTCGCCGGGGTCGTCCTCGACCAGAAGGATCTCGATGGGCGCGACAGTGAGGCCAAGATCATCGTCAGACAACGGACTCTCCTTCGTTCTCGGGTCCTTGGGGGATGGGCAGCGTCCAGCACACGGTCGTGCCGCCCGACGGAGCGGCGGTGTCGACCCAGATGTGGCCGCCGTGGAACTCGACGATCTTCTTGCACAGCGCCAGGCCGATCCCCGTTCCCGGATAAAGCTCCTTGGCGTGGAGGCGCTGGAAGATCACGAACACCCGGTCGGCGTAGGCCGGATCGATCCCGATGCCGTTGTCGGTCACCCGGAACGACCAGTCGCCGCCGGTGGTCGTGGCGCTCACCTCGATCCGGGGCGGGCGGTCGCTGCGGAACTTGATGGCGTTGCCGACGACGTTCTGGAACAGGGCGGTGAGCAGCGAGGGATCGCCCTGCACGGTGGGCAGAGGGCCGCACCGCACCACCTCGGCGCCGGCCTCCTCCATGGCCGCCTCGAGGTTGCGCAGGGCCCGGTCGAGGGCCTCGTCGCAGTCGACCTCCACGAACGCCTCGGTGGTGCGGCCGACCCGGGAGAAGGCCAGCAGGTCGTTGATGAGGGCCTGCATGCGCTTGGCGCCGTCGACGGCGAACTCGATGTACTGGTCGGCCCGCTCGTCGAGCTGGCCCTGATAGCGGCGCTGGAGGAGCTGGCAGAAGCTCGTCACCTTCCGGAGCGGCTCCTGGAGGTCGTGGGAGGCGACGTAGGCGAACTGCTCCAGGTCGGTGTTGGAGCGGACGAGCTCCTCGGCCTGGGCGGCCAGCTCCTCGGTCTTCTGGGCCAGCAGCTCCCGGGCTTCTTCGACGGCGGCCAGCTCGGCCCGGATGCGGCGCCGCATGGCCTCCGTGTCGGCGGCCACGGCCATGATCTCCGGGGGCCCGACCGGCTCGATGGGCCGGTCGAACTCGCCGGCGGTGACCCGGCGGGTCTGCTCGCCGAGCGAGTCGAGCGGCCGCAGCACCCAGTGGGCCAGCGCCCGCCACAGGGCGACGCCGGCCAGCCCGGCGGCGGCCATGCCGGCCAGGGCCACCTCGACCAGGCGGCGGGTGGCCGTGTCCAGGCGGTCGTTGGCCCGGGCCTGTTCGTCGGCCAGGACCTGCTCCAGGGTGGCCGACGTCGAGCGGAAGGCGTCGAAGCGCGCTCTCGACTCGGCCAGCAGCTGCGGGGTGGCGGCCTTCGGCCCGCTGGCCCGGACGGTGGCGATGAGCGGCTCGGCCGCGGTCTCCTGCCACTCCGCCGCCCGTCGCAGTGTGTCGTTGAGCACCGCCGTCAGCCGCCCGTCGCCGCGGATCGCCCGCTGCATGCGGCCGGTGGCCGCCGCCTCGTCGGCCCGGCCCCGGGTGTAGGGCTCGAGGAAGGCGTCCTCGCCGGCCAGGACGTAGCCGCGCACCCCCGTCTCCTGGCTGAGGAGCGCGCTCCGGAGATCCCGTCCGGCGAGGACCGCCGGGTCGAGCCGGTCGAGCATCCGGCTCCGGGCGTCGAGGAGGCTGCTGAACGTCCAGGCGGTGAAGGCCAGCGCGATGACGGCGAGGGCGCCGACGGTCAGGAAGGCCAGGGCGACCCGGCGGCGGAGGGACACCCCTCCTGTCCGGAACCGCGCCGGAGCCGCACTCACGTCGTGGAGCCCACCCGGCCTGCGCCGCTCGCCAGGAGCATCAGCGCCACGTCGTCGGCCAGCGGGCCGCCGTTCTCCTCCTCCGCCCAGGCGAGGGTGGCCTCCAGGCCGGCCTCCCAGCCGGAGCGGTCGAGGCCGGTTTGTCGGAGCCGTTGGGTGAGCCCCTCGACTCCGAGCCGGTCGGGCCCGCGGCGCCGGCGGCCTTCGATCAGCCCGTCGGTGTAGAGGAGGACGGCCCAGTCGGCGGGCAGCTCCGTGACCGACGCCTCCCACGTCTGGCCGGGCAGCACGCCGAGCGGCGGGCCCGAGCGGCCGTCGGGCCACACCTCGGGGGTGCCGGCCAGCAGCAGCGGAGGCGGATGGCCGGCGAGGCGGACGGCGGCCGTCCGCCGGTCGGGGGCGATGGAGACGTCGCACACGGTGACGAATGTCTCCTCGTGCTGGCGTTCGGCCACCAGCACGTCGTCGAGCGCGGAGAGGGCCCGGTCATGGACGGTGCCCGCCACCACCAGCGTGCGCCAGGCGATGCGGAGGCACACACCGAGGGCGGCCTCGTCAGGGCCGTGACCGCAGACGTCGCCGACGACCGCACGGAGTGTCCCGTCCTCCAGCTCGACGGCGTCGTAGAAGTCGCCTCCGAGGACGTCGCCGCCCCCGCCGGGCCGGTAGACGGTGGCGACCTCGAGGTCGTTGCTGCGCAGGAGAGGCCGGGGCAACAGGCCGCGCTGGATCCGTTCGTTGGTCTCCCGCCGGAAGTTGGCTTCCAGCAGGCGGCGGGTGGCGACGTCGGCCCGCCGGCGTTCGATGGCATAGCGCACTGAGCGGCCGAGCAGCGAGGCGTCGACTTCGGCCTTGATCAGGTAGTCCTGGGCGCCACTGGCCACGGCCAGCGCCCCCCGGCTGCGATCGGCCAGGCCGGTGAGGACCACGACGGCCACCCGGGGGTCGGCGCCCAGGACCGTGTGGAGGCCGTCGAGGCCGAAGCTGTCGGGGAGGTTGAGGTCGAGCAGGACGCAGTCCACCCCGTGCAGCCGGGGCAGGGCGTCGGCCACCGAGACCGCCCGCTCGAGCTCGACCCGGAGGTCGGTTTCGGACAGCAGCTCCTCGACGAGCAGGGCGTCCCCGGGGTCGTCCTCGACCAGAAGCACCCGGACGCCACTCTCGCCCACCGTACTGCTCGAGCCCGGCCTCGCAGCGAGGGCGGGGGGCTCGAGGATCTCGGACTTCTCCGGCATCATCCCGTTCCCCGTCGTCCGCACCCGCGTTCCGCGGGGCATCTCAGAGACTGCGGGCCGCAGACTGTTCCACGGGAGGCCCGGCGGGTCTCTGAGATGCGCCGAGCGTACCGGCCAGCCTAGTCGGGGCCTCCCTGCGCCCTGTTGGCAACATTTCCCAGCCACTCGGCGGCCAAACACCGGGCAGGGTTAGGCTCCCAGCCCCATGGAACTCGACGTCTACTGCACCACGCCGCAGCCGAGCCGGATCGGATCCATCGCCCGTCAGGCCCAGGCGGCGGGCTTCGCCGGGCTGTGGGTCACGGAGGCGGGACACAATCCCTACATCGCCAGCGCGCTGGCCGCCGAGGCGGCCGACCGGCTGGTGGTGGGCACCGACGTCGCCATCGCCTTTCCCCGCAGCCCGATGGTCACGGCCCAGGCGGCGTGGGACCTCGCCGCCCAGAGCGGCGGACGGTTCATCCTGGGCCTCGGGACGCAGGTCAAGGCCCACCTCGAGCGGCGGTTCTCGGTCCCGGGGGACCGGCCGGCCGACCGGATCCGGGAGTACATCCTGGCCCTGCGGGCCATCTTCGACGCCTTCGCCGGGCGGGCCCCGCTGCGCTTCGAGGGCGAGTTCCACCGGTTCTCGCTGCTCACCGACTTCTTCAATCCCGGCCCCATCGAGGTGGCCGACCCGCCGATCTACCTGGCCGGCATCAACGATCGCCTCCTGCGGGTGGCGGGCGAGGTGGCCGACGGCTTCTGCGCCCACCCGCTGAACTCGCCGAAGTACTTGGCCGAAGTGGCCCGCCCGACCATCGAGGAGGGGGCCAAGCAGGCCGGACGGGATCCGGCGAGCGTGGCCGTGGTCTGCCCGGTGTTCACGATCATCGGCGACGCGGGCGCGGAGCTCGACCGCCAGCGCCACGACATCCGGCTCCAGATCGCCTTCTACGGCACGACGCCGTCCTACAGCCGGATCTTCGAGGTCCACGGGCGGGAGGACATGACCGCCCGGCTCCAGGCGGCGGCCCGGAGCGGGGACCACGCCAAGCTGGCGGCCGAGATCGACGACGAGCTCCTCGACGCCTTTTCGGTCACCGCCTCGTGGGACGGGTTGGCCGACGCCCTCCTCCACCGCTTCGACGGCCTGGCCGACCGGATCTTCCCCTACGTGCTGCCCGACCTTTCCGACCCGGCGGTGGCCGAGCGGTGGAAGGCCGTGGCCGACGCCGTGGCCTCCGGGTAGCGCCCGCTAGAGCCGGGCCCAGGTCTCGGCGACGGCCAGGAAGGCGCTCGAGGCCACCGGCGGGCCCTCTTTGAGCCTCGGCATGCCGGGGACGACCGCGCCGCCGGCCTCGATGCGGGCCGAGCGGCACGGCATGTAGACCTGCGACAGCGACCACGGCACGTTGCCGAGGCGCAGCCCGTTCTCCAGCGTCCGGCGGCGGTCGAGGATCCCGGTGATGCGGACGTTGACGTCGCCGGCGGTGGCGTGCAGCCCGGCGGTGAGGTCGAGGTCGATCTTCACCGGGACGCGCTCCACGGCCGGGCGGGCCGGGCGGTCGGGGAAGTTGTGCAGCTCCCCGAAGTGGGTGACGAACGTGTCGAACAGCCAGCGGCCGAGCAACGGAGGATCGCACAGCACCCGCAGTTCCCCCGGCCGCAGGAGGACGACGGCGCCGCCGGCGCCTTCCGACGACCAGTCGACCTGCCACACCGAGATGAAGGCGGTGGGTTCGTCGCCGTCCCACAGGAGGGCGGCGGGATTGGCCCCGACGAGAGTGAGTTCATGCCCCATAGACGACGGGCAACCTACACCTGCCGCGGGCCCTCAGGTCTCGGAAGGCGCCACCGTCGGGCCGGAGGCCTCCATCCGCTCCCGCCACCAGGCCCAGGCCGGCGACCGCCACTGCTCGTGCAGGCGGTGGAAGAGCTCGGCCGCTCGGTAGCCGCTCCAGTCGCGGGGTAGGAGGTCTCCGGGGAGGTCGGGATCGAGGAAAGGGAAGCGACGCCACTCGTGGACGAGCCGAACCTGATTGACGAAGGCGTCATAGCCGGACTCGGCGACCGGCGCCGAGCCGAACCGGGCCAGGAAGGCGTCGTAGCCGGCGCAGATCTCGCTCAGCGGCCAGGTCGACGCCACCATCTCGTTCACGTCGCCGATGCCGCCGGGCTGGGCGATGAAGGACCGGGCCGCCGCCGCCAGGCCGAGGTCGTCGAGGACCTCGCGGGCCTCGGACTCCCGATCGATCCAGGGGCTGACCCAGGTGCCGGAGCCGATCGAGGCGAAGCCGGCCCAGCCGAGCCGGGTGCGCATGCGATGGCGCAGGTCGCGCTGCGATTCCGGGACGGAGACGTAGAGGAGGAGCCAGCGCCCGTCCCACGGCCGGGGCTCGCGGTGCAGCGAGTAGATGCGCCGGGTCCCTTCGGAGAGCAGGCGGCGGGCGGCGTCGGACAGCGCCCAGCGGGTGCGGCGGCCGATCCGCTCCGACTCCAGCAGGCCCCGCTCCGCCGAGCGCCAGACGGCCTGACGGGCGGTGCGCTCCTCGACCCCGAGGGCGCCGAGGGCGTCGAGCAGCGCCGCCGTCCACACCCGGCCGCCGACCGGAAGGACGAACTCGCCGAGGACCGTGAGGAGGTAGCCCCGGGTCGACGGGACACCCAGCGCCTGGTTCCGCCGGGCCCATTGCTCCGTGGGTACGGCCTCGGTCACGGCAACGAGAATGGCACGCGAATCGATTGTCTACACAGTCTTGACTCTACGTCACGATTTTGTAGGATGTTAAGATGATGAACGACGAAGGGGGTCGCACAGTGTCGAACGAGCGCAACGAGCGGCCGGTCACGTTCGACCGTCATCCGTCGAACTACCGGCACTGGCGGCTCGAGATCGACCCGCCCCTGGCCCGCCTGACCATGGCCGTGGACCCTGAAGGCGGGCTGAACGAGGGGTACCAGCTGAAGCTGAACTCCTACGACCTCGGCGTTGACATCGAACTCAATGACGCGGTTCAGCGGCTCCGCTTCGAGCACCCCGAGGTGCGGGCGGTGATCGTGACCGGCGGGCTCGACAAGATGTTCTGCGCCGGCGCCAACATCCAGATGCTGGCGGGGGCCAGCCATCACCACAAAGTGAACTTCTGCAAGTTCACCAACGAGACCCGCAACTCCATCGAGGACGCCACCGAGAGCTCCCGGCAGACCTGGTTGGCGGCGGTGAACGGCACGGCGGCCGGCGGGGGCTACGAGCTGGCCCTGGCCTGTGACGACATCCTGCTGGTCGACGACCGGTCCTCGGCGGTGTCGCTGCCCGAGGTGCCGCTCCTCGGCGTGCTGCCCGGTACCGGCGGGCTGACCCGGGTGGTCGACAAGCGTCACGTCCGGCGCGACCTGGCCGACGTGTTCTCCACCCGCACCGAGGGCGTGCGGGGCACCCAGGCGGTCGAGTGGGGCCTGGTCGACGCCATCGCTCCCCGCACCAGGTTCGAGGAGGAGGCGAAGGCCCGGGCCCTGGCCCGGGCGGAGTCCTCCGACCGGCCGACCGACGCCCGGGGCATCGAGCTGACGCCGCTGGAGCGCACCGTCGACGGCGACGTCATCCGCTATCCCAATCTCGAGGTCCGCCTCGACCGGGAGCTGGGCACCGCCTGGTTCACCCTGTCGGGCCCGTCCTCCGGCGCGGCGGTGCCGGGCACGCCGGACGCCATCGTCGACGCCGGGGCGGCCTTCTGGCCCCTGGCGCTGGCCCGGGAGCTCGACGACGCCATGCTCGACCTCCGCTTCAACGAGCCCGAGCTCGGCACCTGGGTGCTGCAGACGAAGGGTGACATCTCGGCCGTGCTGGCCTTCGACGATCTCCTCGGGGAACACGCCAACCACTGGCTCGTCCGGGAGATCCGGCTGTTCTGGCGCCGCACCCTCAAGCGCCTCGATCTGTCGGCCCGCACGATCGTCACGCTGGTGACCCCCGGGAGCTGCTTCGCCGGAACGCTGGCCGAGCTGCTCCTGGCCGCCGACCGGTCATTCATGCTCGAGGGCACGTTCGAAGACGCCGACGACGACCTGCCGCCGGCTGAGGTGGTCCTGACCGACGCCAATGACGGCTGGTACGCCATGTCGAACGGGCTCAGCCGCCTGCAGAACCGCTTCTGGGGCCACGGCGAGGCGCTGGAGGCGGTGCGGGCGTCGCTCGGCAAGCACCTCCTGGCCGAGGAGGCGGCGGGCCTGGGGCTCGTCACCTTCACGCCCGACGACATCGACTGGGAGGACGAGATCCGCCTCACGCTCGAGGAGCGGGCGAGCTTCTCGCCCGACGCTCTGACCGGGCTGGAGGCGAACTACCGTTTCGTGGGGCCCGAAACGCTCGAAACCAAGATCTTCGGCCGGCTCACCGCCTGGCAGAACTGGATCTTCCAACGTCCCAACGCTTCGGGTCCCGACGGCGCACTCCGCCGCTACGGCACCGGGTCGCGCCCGTCCTACGACCGAAAGAGGGTCTGATTCCCATGACCACCGCGGCAACGATCGACTACTCGGAGAAGATCCCCAACAACGTCGACCTGGCCAGCGACCGGCGGCTCCAGCGGGCGCTGGAGTCCTGGCAGCCGAAGTTCCTCCAGTGGTGGCGGGACCTCGGGCCGGTGGCCTTCCAGGACAAGGACGTCTACCTCCGCACCGCCATCTCGACGGACCAGGAGGGCTGGGCCAACTTCGGGTTCGTGAAGATGCCCGAGTACCGCTGGGGCATCTTCCTCGCCCCCCACGACCCCGACCGGAAGATCGCCTTCGGCGACAACATGGGCCAGCCCGTCTGGCAGGACGTCCCCGGTGAGCACCGGGCGGACCTCCGCCGGCTGATCGTGGTGCAGGGCGACACCGAACCGGCGTCGGTCGAGCAGCAGCGTCATCTCTGCAACACGGCACCCTCGCTGTGGGATCTGCGGAACCTCTTCCAGGTCAACGTGGAGGAGGGCCGGCACCTGTGGGCCATGGTCTATCTGCTGCACCGCTACTTCGGGCGGGACGGGCGGGACGAGGCCGAGGCCCTGCTGGAGCGCAACTCCGGCGACCTCGACAACCCCAGGATCCTCGGGGCCTTCAACGAGCAGACGCCCGACTGGCTGTCGTTCTTCTTCTTCACCTACTTCACCGACCGGGACGGCAAGTACCAGTTGGCTTCGCTGCGGGAGAGCGCCTTCGACCCGCTGTCGCGCACCTGCGAGTTCATGCTGAAGGAGGAGGCCCACCACATGTTCGTGGGTGCCTCCGGTGTGGGCCGCGTCGTGCAGCGGACCGTGGAGCTCATGAAGGAGCACGACACCGACGACATCCGGCAGTACGGCGGCATCGACGTCGCCACGCTCCAGCGGTACCTCAACTTCCACTACAGCGTGTCGCTCGACCTGTTCGGGGCGGAGACGTCGACCAACGCCGCCAACTACTACGCCGCCGGGCTGAAGGGCCGCTACCACGAGGAGGCGCGGCCGGACGACCACCAGCTGAAGAACGACGCCCGCACGATCCTCACGCTGGACAAGGACCAGATCGGCGAGCGGGAGGTGCCGGCGTTGCTGTCCCTCAACGCCACCCTGCGCGACGACTACGTCGAGGACTGCGCCAAGGGCGTCGACCGCTGGAACCGGACCCTGGCCCAGGTCGGCTGCGAGCTGAAACTCCCCCACGTCGGCTTCCACCGGGCGGTGGGCGAGTTCGCCGGCGCCAGCGTCACGCCCGACGGGCGCATCGTGAGCGCCGAGGAGTGGGAGAAGAACCGGTCGAAGTGGCTGCCGACCGACGACGACCAGAAGTTCGTCGAGTCGCTCATGCAGCCGGTCCGCGAACCCGGCAAGATGGCCGGCTGGGTCGCTCCCCCCGCCAGCGGCCTCCACGGCAAGCCCGTCGACTACGAGTACGTGAAGCTTTAGTCCGCCACGCCGAGGCGGCCGGCCGTTTTAGGCCATACCCTGGGCCGCCATGCACGGCTCAGCGGTCTATGCGCATCTGTGGTCCACGCCGGAGGTGGAGGCGCTCCTCGGCGATGAGGGGCGGCTGGCTTCGTGGCTCGACATCCTGGCCGCGCTGGCGCGGGCTCAGGGGGAGCTCGGGCTGATTCCGGCCGAGGCGGCCGACGAGATCGCCCGCCGGGCGCTGGTCGAGAACCTCGACCTGGAGTACGTCGTGAACCAGACGCGGGTCACCGAGCACTCGACGCTGGGCCTGATCCGGGGCGTGCAACGGGTCGTGTCGCCCGAGGCCGGCGAGTGGTTCTGCTACGGCGCCACGGTGCAGGACGTGTCCGACACGTGGGCGGCGCTCATCATGCGGGAGGTGGGCCGCATCGCCGAGCGGGACCTGGCGGCCATCGAGGCGGTGCTGCGGGGGTTGGCCCGGCGTCACCGGGCGACGCCGGTCGCCGCCCGCACCCACGGCCAGACGGGCCTGCCGGTGACCTTCGGTTACAAGGCGGCGGTGTGGGCCGCCGAGATCCGGCGTCACCGGGAACGGTTGGGGGACGGTGCCACCCGCTGGCTGGTGGCCCAGTTGGGCGGAGCGGCCGGGACCGGGTCGCTGTGGGGTGACACCCGGCGAGCGCTGCAGGACCGGTACTGCGAGCTGTTGGGGCTCGGCCGGCCGGAAGGGCCGTGGATCTCGGCCCGGGACCGGGTGGCGGAGTTCGGGTCGGTCCTGGCCATGATCGCCGCCACCCTGGGCAAGATCGGCAACGAGGTTCTGGAGCTGCAACGGCCCGAGATCGGCGAGGCGTTCGAGCCGTTCACCCCGGGGGCGGTGGGCAGCATCACCATGCCCCACAAGCGGAACCCGGAGCGGTCGGAGCATCTGGTGACGCTGGCCCGGCTGACCCGTTCGTCGGCGGCGGTGCTGATCGAATCGATGGTGGTCGAACACGAGCGGGACGGCCGGGCCTGGAAGGCCGAGTGGGCGGCCTTTCCCGAACTGTGCCGACTGACGGCTGCGTCGCTGGCGATCGGCCGGAGCCTGGTCGAGGGGCTGAGCGTCGATCCGGCGGCCATGGCCGCCAACGTGCTGCGCGGTGGCGGGTACATCTTCTCCGAACGGGTGATGGCGGCGCTGGCCACCAAGGTGGGCAAGCAGTCGGCGCACCTCCTCGTCTACGAGGCGGCCATGGCGGGCATCGAGGCCGGCCGGCCGTTCCGGGCCGCGCTGGAGGCGGTGCCGGCCATCACCAAGGTCCTCTCCCCCGCCGAGCTCGACGACCTCCTCGACCCCGACGCCTCCGTCGGCCAGGCTCCGGACATCGTCGACGAGATCCTGGCCTCACTGGGCGACCGGGACCGGTCGGGCGAGGGCCTGCCCCGGTGACCGAAGCGCTCGCCAGCGTGGCCAGTGGTCTGCCCCGCACGCCGCTGGCCACGCTGCCCACCCCTCTGCTCCCAGCGCCGCGCCTGTCGGAGGCGGTCGGCGTGGAGGTGTGGATCAAACGCGACGACCTGACCGGCTTGCTCCTCGGCGGCAACAAGGTCCGGAAGCTGGAATTCCTGTGCGGCGAGGCGCTGGCCCGCGGCGCCGACACGCTGGTCACCGGCGGAGGCGCCGGCTCGAACCATGTGCAGCTGACCGCGGCGGCCTGCGCCCGCCTCGGCCTGGACTGCATCGTTGTCTGCTACGGCGCTGTATCTCCGGGGGACACCCCCGAGCCCCCGGGCCAGCCGTCGGATCCGTTGGGTCTTCGGGTCACCCGCCGGCTCGGCGCCGACGTTGTCTTCACCGGCTCACCCGACCGGACCTCGGTCGACGCCCGGCTCGAGGAGGTTGCCGCCAAGTTGACGGCGGACGGCCGGCACCCGTACGTCATCCCGAGGGGCGGCGCCAGCGCCGTCGGAGCCGTCGGCTACGCCGTTGCCACCCGGGAACTCGCCGGGCAGCTCGCCGCCGCCGAAATCGGCCAGGCCACCGTGCTCCTCGCCACCGGCTCCTGCGGGACGCAAGCGGGCCTCGTCGCCGGCGCCGCGCTGCCGCTGGGAATCGCCCAAAACGCGACCGGTTGCAGTTCGACCCCAAATGCGGCACCGGATCGCAACCGGTTGCGCTCCGAGCCCGCAGGGCCGTTGCGGGTCGTCGGTGTTCCCGTCAGCCGGCCGCCCGAAGAGTGCACCGACCGCATCGCCCGGCTCGCCACCGGCTGCGCGCAGCGCCTCGGTTCCGACCGCGTCTTCAAGGCCGACGACGTCCAGCTCCTGGGCGGGTACCTCGGGCCCGGCTACGGCAAAGCGTCGCCGGAAGGCGACGACGCCGCGCTGCTCGCCGCCCGGACCGAGGGGCTCCTGCTCGACCCGGTCTTCACCGCCAAGGCGATGGCCGCCCTCGTCGCCGAGGCCCGCGCCGGCAATCTCCCCGGTCCGGTCGTCTTCCTCCACACCGGCGGCGCTCCCGCCGCGCTGGGCGCCCTGCCATGAACGCGAGGGATCGACCGCCGGAGTACCTCGGGCTCGGCGGGCGGCTCGGTTCGGCGGCCGGTGAGGAACTCGTCGAGGCGGGATTCGCTCTGGAGATGGCCGACGCCCACCTCCTCCACGACGGGTTCTCCTCCGCCGATCTGGCCCATGTGCTGGCCCTCGACGATCTCGGCGTCCTGCCCGAGGCCGACGTCAAGGCGCTCCTCGCCGCGCTGCTCGAGATGGCGGCGGTGCCGGCCGAGGACTTTCCCTACGACCCCGCCTACGGCGATCCGTGGAACTCCCGGGAGCGCCAACTCGAGGCGTTGGCCGGAGCGCGGGCCGGGTGGTTGACCGTCGGCCGGCCCCGCCGGGAGGCGGCCCGGGTGGCCATGCGGCTGGCCCTCCGGCGGGCCGTGCTCGACGCTCACAGCGCCGTTCTCGCCCTCGGCGAGGCGTACCTCTCGCAGGCCCGGCGCCATCGCGGCACGCTCATGGCCGACTTCACCTACCTGCAGCCGGCGCAGCCGACGACCTTCGGCTACGTCCTGGCCGGGCACCTGCAGCCCGTCATCCGCAACCTCATGCGGCTGGAGAACGCCTACAACTGGGTCAACCGGAGCCCGGCCGGCGCCGGCGGGACCAGCGGCAGTTCGCTGCCCCTCGACCGGGAGCGCCTGGCCAGCCGGCTCGGCTTCTACGGGGTGATCCCCCACGCCCGTGACGCCATGTGGCAGGCCGACGGATTCGTCGACCTCCTGGCGACGCTGGCCGCGCTGGCCACCGAGGCCGGCCAGGTGGCCGCCGACCTCGAGATCTGGGCCTCGCCGGGCTACGGCTTCGTCGGTCTGGCCGACGAGTACTGCCGGGTCAGCGCGCTGATGCCGCAGAAGAAGAATCCCTACGCCCTGCCGGTGATCCGCCACGCCGCGGGCAGCGCCGCCGGCGCCCTGACCGGGATGCTCTCCGTGCTGCGGACGGGCACCGCCCGCACCGATCATTTCCTGTCGGCCGCCGGCGACGTGCACCGGACGCTCGCCACCGTGACCGGCGCCGTCCGCCTCCTGGCCGGCGTCATCTCCACGCTCCACGTCGACAAGGGGGCCATGGCCCGCAGCGCCGCCGACCCCGGGCTGGTGCTGGCCGACCTGGCCGATCTCATCGTCGGCCGGGGGCTCGGCGACCGCCGGACCGTCCACCGGCTCCTGGGCCTCGCCGCCCGGTGGGCGGCCGGGGCCGGGCGCCCGGTCACCGTGGTCGACGTGACCGGCGCCCTGGCCGAGGGCGGGATCGAGGTGCCGCCGGAGCTGCTGGCCGCGCTGGAGGATCCGCAGGTGGTCCTGGCCAGCCGGACGGTCACCGGCGGGTGGGCCCGCCTGCCCGAGCTGCTGACGGCTTCGGGCAGGGAGCTCGGTCGCCGGCGCCGGGCGGGCACCGCCCTGCGGTCGGCCCTCGACGGGGCTGAGGCGGCACTGGTGGCTGAGGCACGTGCCCGGGGCGGGAGTGCGTGAAGAACCAGGTCGTGCGCCTTGTGTTTCGTGCTCGGATCTGATTGCATGAGGCTTCCGGGCCACGGACAAGAAAGGACAGTCGCGTGAAGCGACCAATCCTGGGACTCCTGGCCGCGGCGACCCTCATGTTCGGCCTCGCCGGCAGCGCGCCCGCAGCGGCCGCCACCCCTGACACCACGGCAGCCGCCGTCGCTCCGGCCCACGACGACGACGGCAAGCGCGGCCACAAGTACTCCCACCCCCACGGCCGCCGGCACCCGAGCCGTCATCACGACCGTCACTTCCACGACCACGATCATGACCACGACCACGACGACGACGGTCATGACCGCGATCGCGATCGCCGCCGGCGCTGCTCCGGCCTGATCGTCATCTGCCTCGACTAGCCACCGTCTGACGGTCTGACGCGGCCGCGCCACCGGACGGGCGGTGCCGTCCGGCGGCGCGCCGTCGCGGTCGAACCTGACCAAAATGTACGTTTCTTCCCAGTTTGACCGGCCCGATCCGGCGGAAACTGCGCCAAAACGGTCGCTAACGGCCGAACTCGTGCCTAGAGTTATCCCCGTGCGTGATCAAACCGGTCTCGTGATGCGATCGGTTCCAGTCGCGCTCCCGCTGCCCGGGCGGCACCGCCGCTCCGGTACGGGTCCCCGCACTCACCTGACTCCGCAGCTTCTCGGCACTCTTCACAGCGCAGTTCCTGGGGACCAGTTGGCCAACCTTTCCCGCCGATCCGTCGGCGGCTGAGGCGAATCGACCGGAAGAAGAGCAGTCGAGAAAACTAAAGGAGCAGGTCCATGCGAATTCGCGGAATCGCGCCGGCCCTCTGCGCTCTCCTCACAGTCGGATTGGTGGCGACGACGGCCGGTGCCTCCAACGACGCAGACTTCGGCAAGCAGTGGGGACTGGCCAAGATCGGCGCCCCTGAAGCCTGGTCCCACACCACCGGGCAAGGCGTGCGCGTCGGTATCGTCGACACCGGTGTCGACCTGAACCACGAAGACCTCGCCGGTCGCGTCGTCGAGAGCACCAGCTGCGTCGGCGCCGCAGGCGATCCGGCCAAGTGCACCGGCTCAGCGCAGGACGACCAGGGCCACGGCACGCACGTCGCCGGCATCGTCGCCGCCAACAAGGACAATGGCCTCGGAATCGCCGGGGTGGCACCCAATGCCGAACTGGTAGTGGCCAAGGCCCTCAACGCCGCCGGCGCGGGCACCGAAGAGGACATCATCGCCGGCATCAAATGGGTGGTGGATCACGGCGCCAAGGTCGTGAACCTGAGCCTCGGTGACCCGAACTTCGTCTTCACCAGCCTGCTGGGCACCAGCATGCGGGAGGGCATCGAGTATGCCTGGTCCAAGGGCGCGGTGCCCGTGTTGGCAGCGGGCAACTCGAACCTGCTCGGCCTCGGGCTGGGAAGCTCGAACTACGGCGACATCAACGCGCTCGTCGTCGGCGCCACCGGGCCCGACGACCGGGTGAGCGACTACTCGAGCCCGATCGGCAGCGCCAAGTGGGGCATCCTCGCTCCGGGCGGCGCCGGTGACGGCAATCCCGACCACGACATCTACTCGACCTTCTGGGAGGCCGGGAAGTCCACGTACAAGGCGCTGGCCGGCACCTCCATGGCCGCCCCGCACGTGTCGGGAGCGCTCGCGCTGCTCCTGGCCGAGGGTCTTTCGGCCCAGCAAGCCGTCGAGCGCCTGATCACCACGGCTGACCCCAAGGTGGCCTGCGACAACTGCAAGGGCCGCCTCGATCTGGCCAAGGCCTCGGCCCGCTAACCCCCGGGCTTCGGCCGCCGCCACAAGTCGGGCCGCATCGGGACACCCTCCCCCTCCCGGTGCGGCCCGACGCCCCTCAGCCGCCGCTGATCAGGATCTCGGCCCCGGCCGGTGGGGTCGGGTCGTCGATGAGCTTCAGCCAACCGTCGGGGAGGCGGACGGGCCTCGGGCCGTCGGTGTGGCCGCGTTTCCAGCGCCGCGCTTCGGGTGGGAGCGCCAGGTCCGGATTCACGGCGTCGAGGATGGCGGCCAGTTCGGCCAGCGACGACACCGTGCCCAGCGCCCGGCGGGTGTCGGCGCCGATGGCGTAGCCCTGGGTGTACCAGGCGGCGTGCCGGCGGAAGGCGCACAGCCCGGCGGTTTCGCCCTCGTCCTCGGCCAGCAGCTCGGCGTGGCGCAGCATGGCTCCGGCCACGATCCCGAACGGCGGTGGCGGCGCCGCCGCTCCACCGGCGAAGACGGCGCCGAGGTCGGCGAAGAGCCACGGCCGGCCGAGGCAGCCCCGGCCGATGACGACGCCGTCGCAACCGGTCTCGGCCATCATGCGCACGGCGTCACCGGCCTCCCAGATGTCTCCGTTGCCGAGGACCGGGATCGTGGTCACGGTGGCCTTGAGTTCGGCGATGGCCGCCCACGAGGCGTCGCCGGCGTAACGCTGCTCGGCGGTGCGGGCATGGAGGGCGACGGCCGCCGCCCCTTCGGCTTCGGCGATGAGGCCGGTGGAGACGCCGGTGAGGATTTCGTCGTTGATGCCCCGGCGGAACTTCACGGTGACCGGAACGCCGTCGGGGACGGCGGCCTTCACCGCCGCCCCGATCACGTCGGCCAGGAGGCGCCGGCGGACGGGCAGCGCGGCACCGCCGCCCTTGACGGTGACCTTGGGGGCCGGACAGCCGAAGTTCAGATCCACGTGCTCGACACCGAAGTCGCCGATCAGCCGGCGCGTCGCCTCCCCCACCGTCCCGGGAGCAACGCCGTAGAGCTGGGCGCTGCGGGGCCGTTCGTCGGCGTCGAAGCGGAGCATGCGGGCCGTGCGCTCGTTGCCCTCCACCAGCGCCCGGGCGGTGAGCATCTCGCTGACGTACAGGCCACCGGGGCCGAACTGCCGGCACAGTCGCCGGAACGCCCTCGTGGTGACGCCGGCCATGGGTGCGAGGACCACCGGCGGGTCGAGCCGCAGCGGCCCGATGCCGAGAGGACCGGCGTTCATGTGCGACACCCGTCCGTCGAACAAGCGCCCCGGATCAGGCCCACAGGTCCATCACCGTCAGGCCGAGCTGGCTGAGGAGCGTCCGGAACAGCGGGAGGGACAGTCCGATCACGTTTCCATGATCGCCGATGATCCGGTCGATGAACGGCGCCGAGCGCCCGTCGAGGGTGAAGGCGCCGGCGACGTGGAGCGGCTCGCCCGTGGCCAGGTAGGCGTCGAGCTCGGCGTCGGTGAACCGGCCGAACACCACCTCGGTGGCCGCCGCGTCGCTGGCCCGACGGCCGGTGGCGGTGTCGATGACGCAGTGGCCCGTCCGCAGGATCGCCGAGCGGCCCCGGAGGCGTCGCAGTCTCGCCCGGGCCTCGTCCTCGCCGGTCGGTTTGCCGTGAGCAACGCCGTCGACATCGAGTAGCGAGTCGCAGGCCACGACGACCGCGCCGGCCACGTCGGGCCGGGCGGCCACCGTCTCGGCCTTGGCCTCGGCCAGCAACCGGACGAGCGCCGGCAGGTCGGGCGCCTCGAAGCCCTCCTCGTCGATCCCCGAGACGATGACCTCGGGAGCGAAGCCGGCCCCGGTGAGCAGCCGGAGCCGGGCCGGCGATGCCGAAGCGAGTACGAGTCGTCGCAGGGGAGCAGTTGCCGTCATCGGCCCGGCAGTGTGTCACCCTCTGCTCCATGGACGCCGCCCCGACCGACACCGTCATCACCGGCATCGCCGCCGGCGGTGAGGGGGTTGGCCGGCTCGAGGACGGGCGGGCGGTGTTCGTCAGGGGCGCCCTGCCCGGGGAACGG
This sequence comes from Actinomycetota bacterium, assembly GCA_040756995.1. GTDB lineage: Bacteria > Actinomycetota > Acidimicrobiia > IMCC26256 > BP-133 > BP-133. The sequence continues at coordinate 29,155 of JBFLYK010000068.1, forward strand.
GTGCGGGTGGCGGTGACCGAGGAGCGGAACCGGTTCGCCCGGGCGGCGCTCGTCGAGGTGCTGGAGGCGGTGCCGGAACGGGTGGCGCCGCCCTGTCCGCAGGTCGGAGCGGGCTGCGGCGGCTGCGACTGGCAACATGTCGATCCGGCGGCCCAGCGGCTCCTCAAAGTGAGGATCGTCTCCGATGCGCTGCAGCGGATCGGCCGGATCGCCGAGCCGCCCGAGATCGACCCCGGGCCGGAGCTGCCCGCCGTGGCCTGGCGGACGACCGTGCGGGCCGTGGTCGACGACGAAGGCCGGGCCGGTTTTCGGCGCCACCATGCCCATGATCCGCTGGCCGTCGGCCCGCAGGGCTGCCTGGTCGCCCATCCGCTGGTCGACGAGGTCCTCCGGGAGGGCCGGTTTCCGCCGCCGGTGCGCGAGGTGACCGTCCGGGCCGGGGCGGCGACCGGGGAACGGCTGGTGGTCTGCACACCGAAGGTCGGCGACAGCCGGGTGCCGGCTGGCGTTCCGCTGGTCGGCGCCGACGAGCTGGCCGCCGGCCATCGGGCGTGGATCCACGAGGTGGTGGCCGGCCGGCGGTGGCGCATCTCGGCCGACAGCTTCTTCCAGGGCCGCCCGGACGGGGCGGAGGCGCTGGTCGAGGCGGTGATCGCCGCCCTCGGCGACGCCGTCCGCCCCGGCGGCACGGTCGTCGACCTCTACAGCGGGGTCGGCCTGTTCGCCGGCGTGGTGGGCGAACGCACCGGGGGCCGGGTACTGGCGGTGGAGTCGAACCGTTCGGCGGTGGCCGACGCCCGCATCAACCTGGCCGACCTCGACGGCGCCCGCATCGTGCGGAGCGACGTGCGGCGCTGGCGCCCGTCCGCCGGCGACCTCGTCGTGGCCGACCCGTCCCGGCACGGCCTCGGCGCCGACGTGGTCCCCCGGATCGGAGCCACCGGGGCCTCGGCGCTGGCGCTCGTCTCCTGCGACCCCGGCGCCCTCGGCCGCGACGCCGGTCTCCTGGCCGCCGCCGGCTGGACGCTGGCCGCGGTGCGTCTGGTGGACCTCTTCCCCCACACCGCCCACGTGGAAGTGGTCACCGGCTGGTTTCGTCCCATCTGATCGGAGGGCGCCGTAACCGGTCGCTTCAGCGGCGGGGCCGGCCCGCCGATGGAACCGGTGTGGAGTTCCCCTACCTCGAGAGGCTGAGCCGCGCCGAGTGCCGGCAGCTGCTGCCCGGCGCGCCCATCGGGCGGCTCGCCGTGCCGACTCCGCACTTCCCCACCCTGGAACCGGTGTCGTTCGCCGTCATCGAAGGCGAACTGGTCGTGGCGGTCCGGGCCGGCAGTGCCGGGGACGCCGTGGCCGCCGGGACGGTGGTCACGTTCGAGGCCGACGTCCTCGACTATGCCGGGCGGCAGGGATGGAGCGTCGTCGTCTGCGGTGCCGTCGAGGAACTGGACGCCGATGTCGCCGCGCTCGTCCGCCCCTACCTCAGGCCCTGGCCGGTGGTCGAGGGCGATCGACTGCTGCTGATCCGGTCCGACCGGGTCACCGGGCAGCGCGTCGTGGGCGGGCCGGAGCCGACCGCCGCCGGCGAGTCGGCCGGGGTGACCCCCGACACCGGCCATCGCCGGCGCCTCAGCCGTCGGGAGCTCAACACCGACGAGTCGCTGAGCCTGATCCAGCGGGGTGGCCAGTCGGTCGGGCGGCTACTGGTCAGCCTCCCCGGCGGCCCGGCCGTCTTCCCGCTGAACTTCGCCGTCGACGGCGACGCCATCGTGTTCCGCACCCAGGTCGGCACCAAGCTGACCGCCATCACCCGCTCCCTGGTGACCTTCGAGGTCGACGACATCGACGCTTCGGGGCAAGGGTGGGCCGTCACGTTCCAGGGCTTGGCCCAGGAGGTGCTCGACGCCGATCCCGAGGCGCTCCGGATCCGGATGGCGGCTCAGACGGTCGACACCTGGCCCGGCGGAGACCGGCTCCACGTGGTGCGGATCACGCCCTACCGGGTGGACGGCACGGCCTGGGCGGCGATCCCGGTCGCCGCCGGCGCTACTCGTCTCTGACGAGCCGCAACGTCGGGCGGCCGGCACCCTCGAGCTGTCGCCAGGCCTGCTCCAGGTTCCCGGGAGGGGCCACCGCAACCGAGGCCTGCACGCCGTTCATCTCGAGAAACAGGCGGAGGCGCCCGATGATCGGAGCCGGCTCCTCCCCGGCGCCGATGGCCAGGAGGGCGAAGCGGTGGTCGTCGACCCGGCCGAGAGTGTCGGTGTCGCGGATGGTGTGGGCGAGCGTGGCGGCGATCCTGACCAGGGCGGCGTCACGATCGGTGTCGCCCAGGCGGGCGACGCTGGGCGTGACGTCGACCATGATCAGCGTGGGCGATCCGCCGTAGCGGGCCCGGCGGCGCTCCTCCATGCGGAGCATCTCGAGGAAGCCTCGACGATTCGCCAGACCGGTCACGTCGTCGACGACCGGGGCCAGCTCGTCGTCAGTCTCCTGCGCATCCCGCATCCCGTGATCGTCGGGGATGGCGACCTGTCCGGCAAGAGCGCGACGAACGATTTGCCCGGGAGAGGCCCCGGCGGGTTCGGCCGGTCTCCTTCCCCATGGAGGTTCATCAATTGTGGGGATCAACTTCCGGCGTTTCCGTCCGACGATGTGTTCATGAGTGAGCCTCTCTCCGTGAACCCGCCGGCCATCGTGTGGCTCGAGATGCTGCTCTCCTACCTGTGGGAGAAGCGCGGCACCGACCTGCACCTGACCGCCGGCTCCGCCCCGCTGGCCCGTGTGGATGGCGCGCTGCACGTCATCCCGGACCAGCCCGTCCTCAAGCCGACCGACACCGAGGCGCTCGCCGCCGTCCTCCTCGACGAGACGGACCAGGCGACGCTGGCCAAGCGCGGCGACGTCGACTTCGCCTTCGGCTTCGATCACCTGGCCCGCATCCGGGGCAGCGCCTACGCCCAGCGGGGATCGACGACGCTGGCCCTGCGGATGATTCCGTCGCGGATCCCGCCCATGGACGAGCTCGGCCTGCCGGAGCCGGTGCAGCAGATGGTCGACGCCCCTTCGGGACTCATCCTGGTGACGGGCCCCACCGGGTCCGGTAAGTCGACGACGATGGCGTCGATGATCGATCACATCGCCCAGACCCGCTTCTCCCACATCCTCACGATCGAGGACCCGATCGAGTACGTGCACAAGCACGGTCACGGCGCGGTCAACCAGCGGGAGGTCGGCAGGGACACCGAGTCGTTCGCCCGGGGGCTGCGCTCGGCGCTGCGGGAGGACCCCGACGTCCTGATGGTCGGTGAGATGCGCGACCTCGAGTCGATCGACACGGTCCTGACGCTGGCCGAGACCGGTCACCTCGTGATCGCCACGCTGCACACCAACGACACCACGCAGGCGGTCGACCGCCTCGTCGGGGTCTTCCCCGGAGAGCAGCAGAACCAGGCCCGCCTCCAGCTGTCGGCATCGCTGGTGGGTGTCGTCTACCAGCGGCTCGTTCCCCGCATCGAGGGAGGGCTGGTGGCGGCGTACGAGATCCTCAAGGGCACGATCGCCGTGCGGAACCTGATCCGGGAGAGCAACACCCGCCAGCTCCGCAACGCCATCACGATGGGCCAGGCCGACGGTATGCAGACCCTCGAGATGCACCTGTCGCAGCTGGTGAGCGACGGGATCATCGAGCGGGACGAGGCCGTTCACCGCAGTCTCTACCCGAAGGAGATCGCCCGGCCGCCGGCCGCGCCGATCGGGGCGGGCGTCTGACATGCAGGGCCGCCCCAACCACAACGCTCCCCAGCACCTCCGCCGGGGCGCCCCGCTCCCCTACCGGCCGCTGGCCGGCGTGGAGCCGTGCCCGGGCGGATGGTTCGTCGTCTCCGGAAAGCTGCAGGGCGTGTCCCTGTTTCCCGAGCCGCCGCAGGTGATGTCGACGATCACCGACGTACTCGATGCCCGTCCGCAGTACGAGATCATCGCTCTGCACGCCCCGATCGGGTTGCCGGGCGACCGCTCTCCGGGTGGACGGGCCTGTGACCGCCAGGCCCGCAAGCTGCTCGGGACCCGGCGGGGTTCGGCCATCACCGCTCCCCCGACCCGCTCCGACGTCTACGACGCCTCGGGTGAAGGGCTTTCGGCGGTGGTGCGGGCGCAGCTGGCCCGCATCCGGGAAGTGCAGCGCGACGTCGCCTCCTACCACCAGCGGACGGTGTTCGAGGTCCACCCTGAGCTCGGCTTCTACCAGCTCAACGAGGACACCCCGCTCCGCTACGGCAAGCGCACCCACCTCGGGATCGAGGAGCGCCTGTCATTGCTGCAGGCCCGGATGCCGGGCCTCGAGCGAGTGCTCGACAACATTCCCGACGGTGTTCGTCTCCCGACGGTGCTCGACGCCTGCGTCGACCTGTGGACCGCCCGGCGCATCGCCGCCCGGGCCGTGTCCCGCCTGCCGGAAGTGCCGGAGTGGAATGAGGACGGGCTGCGCATGGAGATGGTCCGCTAGTTCGACGATCGCTGGTCGCACGAGAGCGCCGGGTTCGCCGCTTCGGGAGGGAGCGGCGACCCCGGCGCTTCTCGCGTCCGCAGGGGACCTGTCGGCTTACTGCTACTGCTGCGTGGCCGCCGGGTGGCGCCGGCGGACCAGGCGGAGGAGGGCGACGCCGCCGGCCAGCAGGGCGAAGCCGAGGGTCACCTCGTCGCCGATACCGGCACCGGTGCGGGGAAGCGTCGCGCCGGCCGGGGCCGGGCTGTCGGCCGGAACCGGGCGCTCGATCTCGCCGGCGAGAACCTGGGGCTCGTCGACCGGAGCGGGTTGGGCGGCCTGCTCACCGTCACCCGAGACGCCGGCGCCGGGATCGGCGGGCGGGACCGAGGTGTCGGTCTGCGGGTCGACGACCGGGTCGTCGTCGGGGCCGCTGCAGTTCGGCTTGGTCCCTCGGGAGCTGGCGCAGCGGTCAGGTGCCGTCGTCGTCGTGGTCGAGGACTGCTCGGTGTTGGGTTCGACGACCGGCTCCGTGGTCGTCGTGGTCGGCGCCACGGTCGTCGTCGTGGTCTCCAGCGCCGTCGTGGTCGTGGTCGGCGCCACGGTCGTCGTCGTGGTCTCCAGCGCCGTCGTGGTCGTGGT
>JBFLYK010000069.1:0-34197 GCA_040756995.1 Actinomycetota bacterium
GGGGGGGGCGCGGGCCCCCCTGGGGGGGGGGGGGGGGGGGGGGGGCCCCCCCCCCGGGGCGGCGAAGCCGCCAGAAACAACCTCGAGGCGAAGAGCCGAGAGGTGCCGGGTCGGTTCGTGGCGAATTGTCCTATTGCGTGTTGGACGTTCCTTTCGCCGCGTTTCGAGGTGTGCTCACCGCACCCTTCGACCGCCGGACATGGCGAGCCACGAGCTACGCCGTCTTCGGGACGGTCGTGGGCTCCATGGGCGCGCTCGTCGTCGTCCTGCTGCTCCTGTCGCTGGCCCTCAGCTTCACGGTGGTCGGCGCCCTGGCGGTGCTCGGCGGAGCGGTACTCCTGGCCCGCAGCCTGGGCCGGTTGGAGCGGACCCGGGCCGACGTCGTCCTCGGGCTGACCATCGCCAATCCCCACGAGGTCGCGGTTGACCGGTGGTGGGTGGCGTGGATCGAGTCGTGGCGCACGGTCGCCTACCCGGCGGCGCTCGTGCCCACGGGGAGGGTCGGCTGGCAGCTGGTGCTGGCGGCGTGGATCGGCGGCGAGGTCCTCGTCCGGGCCCGGCCCGACGACTTCCTCCGCTTGACGGTCGCCCCGCCGCACCCACCGGTCGAGGTCAAGTGGTGGCAACAGGTGGTCGCCATGGTCACCGACATCCAGACCTGGCGGGAGATCGGCTACCTGGCGCTGCTGGCGCCGCTCGGCCTGATCGGCTGCGTCGTCGTGGTGGCGGCCTGGACGGGCGCCGCCGTCCTCCTGCTCCTGCCGCTGTTCAACCCGCTGCTGGCCAACGGCGGAGCCCACGTCTTCACCCTCGTCGTCGACACCGTGCACGAAACGGCGCTGATGGGAGCGGCCGGCATCGGGCTGGCACTGGCCTCGCCGTGGGTCGCCCGGGCGGTCGCCGGCGCCGAAGCCCGGCTGGCCACCAACCTCCTCGGGGTCAGCGAGCGGGCCGCCCTGGCCAATCGGATCGACGAGCTGTCGGCTCGGCGGGAGCAGCTGGTCGCCGTCGTCGAGGCCGAGCGGCGCCGTATCGAGCGTGACCTCCACGACGGCGCCCAACAGCGGCTCGTGGCCCTGGCCATGAACCTGGGCATGGCCAAGGAGAAGTTCGACAAGGACCCGTCCGCCGCCCGGGCGCTGCTGGAGGAGGCCCACGCCGACGCCAAGCACGCCATGGTCGAGCTGCGGAACCTGGCCCGGGGCATCCATCCCGCCGTGCTGTCCGACCGGGGTCTCGATGCCGCCCTGTCGTCGCTGGCCGGCCGGGCGCCGGTTCCGGTGGCGGTCACCGTGTCGGTCCCCGAGCGGCCGCCGGCGGCCATCGAGACGACCGCCTACTTCGTCGTCGCCGAGGCGCTGACCAACATCGCCAAGCACGCCGGCGCCACCCGGGCCGCCGTGAACGTGGCCCGCCAGAACGGCCACCTCAAGGTCGAGGTCACCGACGACGGGATCGGCGGCGCCGATGTCAGCCGGGGCACCGGCCTCGCCGGGCTGGTCGACCGGGTGACCGCCGTCGACGGGACCGTCCATCTCTCGAGCCCCGTTGGAGGGCCGACCATCCTCACCGTGGAGTTGCCGTGCGCATCGTGATCGCTGAAGACGCCGTGCTGTTGCGGGCCGGGCTGACCCGGCTGCTGGCCGACGCCGGCCATGAGGTGGTCGCCGCCGTGGGCGACGCCGCAGCCCTGATGGAGGCGGTGGAGGACCACAAACCCGACATCGTCGTGACCGACGTGCGGATGCCGCCGAGCCACCAGGACGAGGGCCTGAAGGCGGCGGTGGAGCTGCGGGGCAAGTACCCCGACCTGGCCATCCTCGTGCTGTCGCAGTACGTGGAGGAGCGCTACGCCACCGAGCTGCTGGTCGGCGACAGCCGGGGTCTGGGCTACCTGCTCAAGGACCGGGTGGCCGAGGTCGGTGAGTTCCTCGGGGCGGTGGAGCGGGTCGGCAACGGCGGCACGGCCCTCGACCCCGACGTGGTGGCCCAGCTGCTGGCCCGCAGCCGGCGGGCCGACCCCCTGGCGGCGCTGACGCCCCGGGAGCGGGAAGTGCTGCAGCTGATGGCCGAGGGCCGGTCCAACACCGCCATCGCCCAGACGCTGGTGGTGAGCGAAGGCGCCGTCGAGAAGCACACGAGTTCGATCTTTTCCAAGCTGGGCCTGGCCCCGACCGACGCCGGTCACCGCCGGGTGCTGGCCGTGCTCCGCTACCTGGAGGGCTGAACATTGCGCCGCTGGCTGTTCGGAGCCGGACTGGCGATGACCGCTGCCCTCGTAGGCGCCTCTGGCCTGATGGTCGTCAACGCCATGGCCCGCCACACGGTGGTGGAAGAGCACATCTTCGGGTTCAAGGGCAAGGAGGTGTCGATGGACCTCACGGTCGGCGAGGTGGCGATCGTGCCCGGCACCGTCGACGACCAGATCCTGGTCCGTCGCCGCCTGACCTATGGCCTGCGCCGCCCGCTGGTGGAGGAACGGATCGACGGCGACACTTTCGAGATCCGCGACGGCGACTGCGCCATGCCCGTGGGAGCCATCTGCCATATCAAATGGCTCCTCCAGGTGCCACCGGACCTGAACCTCTCGATCACCACCACGAGCGGGAACATCAGCGTGAAGTCCGGGATGACCGGCGCGGTCAAGCTCGTGTCGACGTCGGGAGACGTGGAGGCCCGAGGGGCGGCCGGCCCGGCGGTCCAACTGCTGTCGCACAAGGGGTCGGTCAGTGGGACGGGCCTCCGGAGCAGCCATGTGGTGGCCACCAGTAACGCCGGCGACATCTCGCTGACCTTCCGCTCGCCGCCCAAGTTCGTCCAGGGAAAGGCCGAGACCGGCTTCGTGGAGGTCGTGCTGCCCGACGGCGAGGAGACCTACAAGATCACCGCCACCGCCGGCGGCAGCAAGACGATCGCCGCCAAGCAGGACGACACCTCCAGCCGGCGGATCATCGTCGACTCCGAGGAGGGCCGGGTGACCGTCCGCGACGTGAGCTCCACCGAAGAGGAGGCCGAGGAACAGAGCTCCGCCACCCCCCGCTCCTGAGCACCCCCGCCCCCTGACCGCCCTCCCCCGCCCACTCTCTGCTGCCCCTTGCGCCGTGCCCAATCGCGACCGGTCGCGTTTCGGGCCCTATAGGGGCCCTGGGCGCGACCGGTCGCGCTCTAGGCCGAACGTTTGGTGTTCCCCTGGATTCCCGGCCGACCGAAGACCTCGCACAGAAGATCGAACAGCCGGGTGGACGAGGGGCGAGCGTCGAAACGGTCGGTCCGCTCCACCCGGAGGCCGATGCCTTCGAGCGCCGCCTGCCGCACGGCGTCGAGACGACGCCGTCGGGGGCCGTGGGCTGCGCCGCCGTCATACTCCAGCACGAACCACCAAGCCGGCCAGAAGAAGTCCACGGTAGCGACCCACTCGCCATGCTCGTCGCGGATTTCGTACTCGCAGAGCGGCATCGGGAAGCCCCACTCGCAAATCCGTCGCAGGACGCCTGCGGCGGCCACGCTGCCCGGCTCGGCACCCGTCGAGTACGGCGCCAGCGCGTCGCGGAGCCGCATGCCACCGCGAACATGGCCGGCCCGCTCCCAGGCGGCGATGACCTCTCGGTACGTGCAGAGTCGCTTCCCGAAGGCGGCATCGACGAGATCATTGAGTCCCTTCTGGTTGAGCACGGCGGCGCAGTCGACCACCATCCGCCCGACGCCGGTTGTTTGGATACCGTCACATCGCGCTCGGTCAGCGTCGCCGATGGTGGCGTAGTGAACGACGGCCCCTCCAAAGCGGCCGCTCGTGGCGCGGGGCACTGTGACCTGCGGGATGGATGGCGGAGCCATGAGCCCTCGCAGCGCGGCGGCGCTGACATGCGATGCCAAGCTGCCTTCGGGACCAGCGAGCAGTGCCACCCAGAGATCCTGCCGCCAGGTACGTTCGGCGCCGGCGACCCGATAGACACCCCGGGCCTTCGTCAGGGCCAGGGAACCTCGCCGCAGTCGAACCTTGACGTCCTTGGTGGACATCCCGGCATCGCGCAACTGGCGATTGGCCACAGCACCCGCCTGCAACTCGGCGATCTCAGCCAGCCTTTCATCCTTCGATTCCGGCACGGCCGAAAGTATGGGCAACGCCCTCGACCGCTGCCTCCGAATTTTCGGTCCCTTCGACCGGGTGCAGTCAGAGCCCAACCGCGACCGGTCGCGCTCCGGGCCCTATAGGGGCCTTGGGCGCGACCGGTCGCGGTCTGGCACCTGCGGACGGGCGAGACGGCCGTTGGCGAGGGTCAGAACCGGCCGCGGGCATCCCGCCTCGCAGGGAACTCACAAAAGCACCCAGGCGGCTGGGAGGGATCGCCCCGATGGTGGTGGAAGAACAGTCCGAACCCTCGCTGAAAGGCCGATGCCGTGCGGCGCCTGAAGTGGATTCTCGTACTGCCGGTCCTGGCCCTGGTGCTCGCCCTCGGCGGCCCGTGGACGTACATCAACGTCCTGCGGGGCGACGCCCCGGCCCGGCTCACGCTCCGAGGCAACGTCGACGACCACATCCCGGCCACGTCGGCCACCACCGCCGCCGGCGCCGCCGCCGACGCCCCGGCCAGCTTCGATGGCACCTGGCTGGCCCGGGCCGGCAGCCAGGCCGGCTACCGGGTCAAGGAAGTGCTCTTCGGCCAGAGCGCCGAGGCCGTCGGCCGCACCAGCAACGTCGACGGCGCCCTTACGATCTCGGGCACCACGATCGAAACCGCCGCCATCTCGATCGACCTCGCCTCGGTCACCAGCGACGACAGCCGGCGGGACAACCAGTTCCGGGGCCGCATCATGGACGTCGCCCGGTACCCCACCGCCACCTTCATGCTGACGTCACCCATCGAGCTCGGCAGCCTCCCGGCCGACGGCGCCACCGTGACCGTCCCGGCCACCGGCGACCTGACCGTCCGGGGCGTGAAGAAGCCGGTGACCGTCGACGTCACCGCCCAGCGCTCCGGCGGGACGATCTCGGTCAACGGCACGATCCCCGTCGTCTTCGCCGACTACGGCATCCCCGACCCCAGCTTCGGCCCGGCCAGCGTCGAGGACCACGGCGAGATCGAGTTCCTCGTGACCTTCACCAAGTCGGCCAGCTAGCCGAACGCCTCCTGGACCGCCGCCCGTCCGGCCTTGGTCCGTTCCCAGAAGCCGTAGGTGCCCTGGTCGAGGAACTCCCGGGCGGCCTCGACGAGGGCGCCGTAGGCGGCGAAGGCGAACGCCCCGCCGACCGAGATGCGCCGCACCCCGGCCTCGGCCAGCTCCGCCACCGTCGGCCCGCCCGGCAGCGCCAGCACGTTGAGGGGCCGGTCGACCGACGTCACCACCGAGCGGATGTCGTCGAGCGCCGTGAGGCCCGGGGCGTAGAGGACGTCGGCGCCGGCCTCCTGGTAGGCCTGCAGCCGGGCGATGGTGTCGCCGAGGTCGTGGCGCCCGTGGAGGTGGTTCTCGGCCCGGGCGGTCAGCACCATGCGGACGGGCCCCCGGTGCGCCATCGACGCCGCCACCTCGATCCGCTCCGCGGCCAGCTTCAGGTCGTAGATGGGATCGTCGGCCCGTCCGCTGTAGTCCTCGATCGAACAGCCCGACAGCCCGACCGACAGGGCGTTGAGCATCGTCCGCCGGATCACCGACGGCTCGTCGCCGAACCCGTTCTCCAGGTCAGCCGACACCGGCACCTCCCCCACCACCTTGATGATGGCGGCGGCGTTCGACAGCGCCTCGTCGTCGACGGCCGTCCCGTCGAGACGGCCGAGCGAGGCGGCGAACCCGCTGCTGGTGGTGGCGATGGCCTTGAACCCCATGGACACCAGCAATTTCGCCGAGCCGGCATCCCAGGCGTTGGGCAGCAGCAACGGTTCCGGGCCTTCGTGCATGGCCCGGAACCGCTCGGCCTGCTCGATCCGGTCGACGGGCGGCGGCCCCTCGATCGTCTCCGTCCCTTCGGCGTTCTCGGCGTCGGTGCTCATGGGGCCAGCCTAGAACGGCCCTCCGGGGCTACCCCGCTCGGCGGCCCCAGACGCTCACCAACGCGAAGCAGGGGAACCACCGGCCGGGCGTGCGGAGCAGCCCGTCCCACTCGTCGAGCAGCTCGGGGGTCGCGCCGACCTCCAGTGTCAGAGGCCGGAGCTGGACGGACGTGAGCCGGATGAGTTCCGCCTCGGGTGACCCGCCCTCGGCCACGGTGAGTTCGGAGTTCACGCCGATGTCGCGCAGTCCGTTGGCGGCGAAGCGCTCCGGGAGCGTACGGGCCCACTGCGGGTCGAAGCCGGCGCGCCGCATGGCGAGGTTGATCCGGGTGAAGGCCTCGCCGTGCGTCCCGGTGCCGAGGACGGCGTTGCCGTACTCGTCCGGCTCCTCGAGCAGCAGCCAGCCGCCGGGCCGGAGGGCGGCGACGAGCGCGCTGAGCACGGCGTCGCGGGCCGGCAGGTGGGCCAGCACCGCCCGGGCGTGAATCAGGTCGAACGCGTCCTTGGGGAGGCCGCTGGTCGTGACGTCGAGGCGGGCCACCTCGAGGTTGTCGGCTCCGATCTCCTCCAGGAAACGGGTCTCGATGTCGACGGCCACCACCCGGCCCGTCCGGCCGACCCTGGAGCACAGCCAGCGGGCGATCGATCCCCCGCCGCCGCCCACCTCGAGGCACTGCCAACCCGGGCCGACGCCGAGCGCCGCCAGCCGCCGGAGCGACCCGGCGTCGTAGGTCGCCTCGATCAAGCCGAGCCGCCGCCGAGCGTGCTCCCAGGTGTTGTCGAGCGAATAGTGGCCTTCGGCCGTCGTGTCGGTGTGGGTGGTGGTCATGAATCGCTCCCCTCTCTCGGATGACCGCTCGGTGTCTCACAGGATGGAAGCGACCTCTTGCAAGGTTCCTACTCCCGGCTAACAGTTCTCCGACACGCGTACGCTGCACGGTGAGGAGCGGCGGGGGCGGGCGGCGGCCGGCAGGGGGTGGCTGGTTTGGAGTTCCGGATCCTGGGTCGATCGAGGCCGTGGGACCGGACGGTCCTGTGCCCCTCGGCGGGAACCGGGAGCGGGCCCTTCTCGCCCGGCTGCTCATCTCCGCCGGTCAGGTCGTGGCCTCCGACCGCCTGGTCGACGACCTGTGGGACAGCGACCCGGCGGACGGGTCACTGGCCAGCCTGCAGGTGTACGTCTCGCGGCTGCGCCGGGCCCTCCGTCAGGCAGGCGCCGCCGAACTGCTGGTGACCCAGAACCCGGGCTACGTCCTGCGGGTCGAGCCCGGTTCGGTCGATGCCGGTCGCTTCGAACGCCTCGTGGCCGAGGGGCGGCGCCGGCTGGCCGCCGGCGATCCCGAGGCGGCCGACATCTTGCGCCGCGCCACCGACCTCTGGCGCGGCCCGGCGCTCGTCGAGGTGCGGGACATGCCGTTCGCCCGCGCCGAGGCCGCCCGCCTCGACGAGGGCCGCCTGGCCGCCATCGAGACCCGGATCGAGGCCGATCTCGCCGCCGGTCGCCACGCCGAGCTGAGCGGGGAACTCGCCGCGCTCGTCGACGCCCATCCCTTGCGGGAGCGACTCTGGGCCCTGCGGATGCTGGCGCTCTACCGTGCCGGCCGGCAGGCGGACGCGCTGCGGGCGTACCAGGAGCTGCGCAAGCTCCTGGCCGACGAGCTCGGCCTCGATCCGAACCCGGAGCTGGCCCGCCTCGAGGCCGAGATCCTCCGCCACGACCCTTCCCTCGCCTGGAGGGGCTGCGCACCTCCACCCGCCGGGCAGCCGGGGCTGAGCGCGCCGACGCCGCTCCCCCCGCCGCTCCGCTGGGACCAGCCCTCCCCCGTCGTCGGGCGGGCCTCGGAGCTCGATCGCCTGGCCACGGCCTGGAAGGAGGCCTGCTCGGGACAACCGCGGCTGGTTCTCGTGGCCGGCGAACCCGGTGTCGGCAAGACCCGGCTGGCCATCGAGGCAGCCCGCCAGGTGCACGACGACGGCGCCACCGTGCTCTTCGGACGGTGCGACGAGGGTCTCGGCGTCCCCTACCAGCCGTTCGTCGAGGCGCTGTCGACCTATGTGCGGCAAGCGCCCCAGCCCCGGCTCGGCCGCCTCCCCGGTGAGCTCACCCGCCTCGTCCCCGAGCTCGCCGAGCGGGTGGAGGGTCTCCCACTGCCGCTGCGGTCCGACCCCGAGACCGAGCGCTACCGCCTCATGGACGCCGTGGCGGCCTGGCTCGCCGCCACCTCCGAGGAAGCCCCGACACTGTTCCTCCTCGACGACCTCCACTGGGCGACGCAGCCGACGCTGCTGCTGTTGCGCCACCTCGTCCACACCGCCGAGCCGCTGCGGACCCTCATCGTCGCCACCTACCGGGATACGACGCCGGATTTCACCTCCACCGTGGCCGACGCCATCGGCGGTCTCCTCGGCCAGCCCGGCGTCACCCGCCTCGCACTGTGCGGCCTCGACGAAGACGGCGTCGAGGCGTACATCGCCTCCCGGGCCGGGCAGGCCCTCGACGAGAGCGCCCGGGCGCTGGCCCGGGCCGTGCACGCCGAGACGGCCGGGAACCCCTTCTTCGTCGGACAGGCGATCCGGCACCTCGCCGAAACCGGCGGCGTCGTCCGCCGGGACGGGCGGTGGACCGCCTGGCCGGTCCGGGACCTCAGCATTCCCGACGACGTTCGGGATGTCGTCGGCCGCCGCCTGGCCCACCTGCCCGAACCGACCCGCCAGATCCTGACGCTGGCGGCGGTGGCCGGTGAACACTTCGAGCTCGCCCCGCTCCTGGAAGCGGCGGGCTTGCCGGAGCCGGCGATGGTCGAGGCGCTCGACCCGGCGATCGCCGCCCGGCTGGTGGTGGAAGTGCCCGGGGCGGCGCTCGGCTACCGGTTCGTCCACGCCCTGGTGCGGGCGACAATCTACGACGCGCTCCCGGGCGCCCGGCGGGCCGCGCTCCACCGTCAGACGGGCCGGGCGCTCGAAGCGGTGCACGCCGGCCGCCTCGAAAGCCAGCTGCCCGCCCTGGCCCGGCATTTCGTCAATGCCGCGGCCGGCGGCGACGTCGACGACGGCGTCAAGTACGCCACGCAGGCCGGCGACTACGCCTTGGCGCAGCTGGCCAACTCGGAGGCGGTGGTCTACTACGAGCAGGCCCTGAAACTCCTGGACCGGTCGCCGGCAGCTGCGCCCGGCCGGCTCGAGGTCCTCATCCGGCTCGGCGAAGCACAGAAGCGCAGTGGAGATCCCCGCCACCGACCCACCCTTCTGGAGGCCTGCCGCCTGGCCCCGGAGCGGGGAGACACCGAAACATTCGCCCGGGCCGTGCTGGCGCTCCAGCGGATCGGCACCATGAGCCTCATCGGTCTGGTCGACGACGAGATGGTGGCCGTCCTGCAGTCCGCGCTTGCGGCGGTGGGCCCGGCCGACAGCTCCACGGCGGCCCGCCTGCGCGCTCAGCTCGCGATCGAACTGCTCTTCGCCGGTGACCGCGCCCGCTGCGACGCCTTGAGCGGGGAGGCGGTGGCCATCGCCCGCCGCCTCGGTGACCCGGCGACGCTGGCCGCCGTGTTGATTCCTCGCTTCACGGTCATCTGGGACGCCTCAACCCTGACCGAACGGCGGGCCATCGCGTCCGAGCTGATCGCGGCGGCGAAGGAGGCCCGCAATCCGTATCTCGAGTTCTGGGGTTGCCGCCAGGCGGCGGCCGCGGCGTGGGAAGCAGCCGATCCCGCGGCAGTGACTCGCCATTGGGCGGCTGCCGAGGAGCTGGCCGACGAACTGAACCAGCCGATGCTCCGGTGGTTCCAGGCGATTTACTCGGCGGCCCGCGCCGTTGGCGCCGGCCGGCTCGCCGACGCCGAGCGGTTGACGTTCACCGCCCGGGAGATCGCCTCCGCGGCAGGCTTTCCCGACAGCTCGATCGTGTTCACGTTCAGCCTGTTCATGGTTCGATCCGAACAGGGCCGTCTCGATGAGTTCCTGGACGAGTGGCTGGCCTTCGCTCCCCGCCTGCCCACCGTTTCCCTGACGCACGCGGTGACCGCCTTCATCCACGCCGAGCTCGGCTTGCTGGATGAGGCGCGCCGCGCCCTCCGGACCACCGAGGCCGCGGGCTCCATCGTGGTGGCTCCGTCGACCTTCAACCTCGACCTGCTCAGCAATGCGCTGAACGCGGTGACGTGTGCCCGGCTGGGAGATCAGGTCCGCTCCCGGCAGCTCTGGGACGCCCTGCTGCCCTACGCCGACCATCTCGTGGTCCAGACCGTGATCGGGCTGGGCGCGGTCAACCACTACCTCGGGCTGCTGGCCACCACCCTCGAGCAGTTCGACGAGGCCGACCGACGCTTCGCCGCCGCCGCGGCCACCCACACCAGGGTGGGGGCCCCGGGCTGGGCGGCCCGTACCCGGCTGGAGTGGGCCCGGATGCTGGGGCGACGTGGAGCACCCGGTGACCAGGAGCGGGCCCGGGAGCTCGCCGCCCAGGCCCGGGCCGTGGCCGCGGAGCTGGGCCTCGCCGGCGTCGCCCAGGGTGCCGAAGCGTTGCTGCCGGCGCCGTGAGCGGCTAGGGACAGGGATTGTCCCCCGCCGTACCGGCGCAGGTGACGGCTTTGCGAAGCCGGGCCGACAGGGCATTCACGTCGGGGTCGTTGCTCGGGTCATTGTCGGCGAGGAGGTTGTTGAGCTCCCAGGGGTCGGCGACCAGGTCGTAGTACTCGCGCCAGTCGACGTCGGTGTTGTTGGCCTTGTCGTAGGTCTCGATGTAGGACCACTTCTTGGTCCGCAGCGACGCCCAGGCCGGGATGCCCCGGTGTCCCTTGTAGCCCTTGGGTGAGGATTGGAGCACCGGACCGGACTCGAGGTACTTCTCGGTCCGCGCCGGGCGCCCGGGCAGGAAGGAGCGGCCGTCGAACGGGTACCGGATCTCCGGCGGGTTGTAGCCGGCGGCGTCGAGGTAGGTCGGCACGAGATCGACGGTGCCCACGAGGCGTTCGTCGGTCGTCCCGGGTGGGAACACCCCGTCCCAGCGCACCAGGAAAGGCGCCTGGACGTTCTCGATCCATGGCGCGCCCTTGCTGGTCATGCCCCGCTCGTTCCAGGCGTAGCCGTTGTCGGTGGTGAGGATCACGAGCGTGTTGGCCAGCTCTCCTCGCTCCTGGAGGCGGGTCATGATCAGATCGACCATGTCGTCAGCCGGCATCAGCGTCCGCATGGCGCCCTCGTAGGTGACCTGGGCGCACTTGTGGGTGAAGTTCCTGCTCCGCACCCAGGCCGGCTTGTCCTGCTTTTCGGCCTTGTGGTCGGGACCCCCCTCGATGTCCGCCGCCGGAGTCGGCTTCCACTCCGGAATCGGAGCGCCGTCGTAGCGGGGCGGCCAGGAATACATCTTCTGGAGGTTGCAGGAATCGGGCCCCGGCGCGGTCTGCTCCTGGTGGGGGGCGTGGGGGGCGACCTGCATGAACCAGGGCTGGTCGTCACTGGTCTCAAAGTCGTCGATGAAGGCGGCCGCCTTCTCCCCGATCCAGTCGGTGGTGTACGGCGCCCGCTCGGTACGGGTCTTCGCCTCACCCCGGTGTCGCACCATGAACCGGGCGTCGGTGAAACCGCCCTGGAAGACGGCGAGGTTGTCAAAGTGGGGCGGTTCGTAGCGCCAGTTCCAGTCGGTGATGAACTTGCCCACCAGGGCCGTGCCGTAGCCGGCGTCGCGCAGGTAGCGGGGGGCGATCCAGTCGCGGTCGAGATTGTCGCCGGCGTAGTTGTCGAAAACGCGGTGGTTGTGCATCAGCAGTCCGCTCCACATGGTGGCGCGGTTCGGACAGCACAGTGGTGTGGTGGTGAAGGCCTGGGTGAAGTTCACGCCGCCGTCCGCCAGCCACCGCTTGGTCTTAGGAAGGACGGCCGGATTGTCGATCACGCCCTCGTAGCGCATGTCGTCGAAAAGGAGGAGCAGGATATTGGGCTTCCCGGTCGCCGCCCGGGCCTTGCCTTTGCCTTCGGCCACCACCGGCAGGAAGGCCACGGCGAGGACGATCCCGACGACGAGGGACGCCCGGCGGAAAACCCGGGAGAGCGTCACGGTGACAGAGTAGTACCCGTCCAACACGGGGCATACTGTTTCACACGGTTCACTCCAGGTTCATTCAGGTCCGGGGTCCCGGCGCCGATGGGCAGGGGCATGGACGGGATCGCCGCCATCGAGGCCCGCGTCGCCGAAATCTGCGCCCGGTTCGCGCCGGCGCCGGCGGCGGCTCTCCAGCCCCCCGCCGCCCCTGCCGACGGGGCCTTCGCCGCCCAACTGCGCCAGGCGATGGCCGCCCGCCCGATCACCGCCGCCGCCGGCGGGTCGCCGGCCGCCGGCACCATCGACGCCTGGATCGACGAGGCGATCAGCCGGACGGGCGTCCCGGCGTCCTGGGCCCCGGGGCTCAAAACCATCGCCCAGCACGAGTCGTCGCTCAACCCGGCCGCCGCCAACCTCAAGGCATCGGGCGGCAACCTGGCCAAGACGCCGCTGGGCCTCATGCAGATGCTGCCCTCGACGTTCGCCGCCCACGCCCAGCCCGGCCGGGGCAACATCCTCGATCCCGTCGACAACCTCACGGCGGCCATCGACTACATCCGGGACCGCTACGGGGATCCCGCTTCCACCCCGGGCCTGCGGGCCCTGGCCCGAGGTGAGCACTACCGGGGTTACTGAGGCTCTCACCGCCCCGCAGGATTTGCCTCGCCCGGACGGGGAAGGTTCCACTCAATGCGCATGTCGGAAAACGCCACCGTCTGGAAGACCGGGTACATGCCGCTCATCATCGGCGGCATCGGAGCCATGGCCTCGGCCCTGTTCATGCCCTGGCTGACCGTCGTCGCCCCGCCCGTGGGCGAGATCACCCGGATGGGCATCCAGACGCGGGACGGCCGGCTCTTCGCCCTCGCCCTCCTGGTGCTCGCCGTCCTCGCCCGGACCGAGGCCCGCACGCCGAACAACTCGACGCGCACCATCCTCCTTGTCGGCTTCGTCGTCCTCGGCGCCGCGCTGGTCATCGAGTATCAGGACCTGAGCCGCCTGGTGGCCGATCTCAACGCCGACTTCAGCGAGGCCCGCTTGGGGTTCGGCCTCTATGCGATGGGCCTCGGACTGACGTCGAGCGTGACCGGCGTCGTGAAACGCCGCTTGCTGGCCGCGAGGGTGATTGAGCAGCAGCTGAGCGAGTCGTCACCGTTGTAAATAAAGGCGGGCTGAGGCTGCGCCGTTCCTCCTGCACGCTGTTGCGTGAGATGCGTGTTGGCGCAGGAGCCCAGTGAACGACGGCGAACCTCCTGACCATGGGACCGAACCGCAGCCGTAAGCGTCGACCGCCGTGCGGCCGTCCGCTGCAGCCGCGGCGCCCCCACAAGAGCAAACTCCGCCGTCCCGCACTCGAGCGCTACAAGCCGATCGCGTAGGAGGCCAGCGGCCTCCTATTGTCGGGCGTCATGGGCGCCCGGGGGACACCGGCCACCGCCGCGGTGGCCAAGGCCAAGGTCGAGCACCGGATCCACGAGTATCGCCACGATCTGGCGGCGCCGTCCTACGGCCTCGAGGCGGCCGCGCAGCTCGGAGTCGACCCGGCCGGCGTCTTCAAGACACTGGTCGCCGCGGTGGACGGGCGCCTGGCGGTGGCCGTCGTGCCCGTCGCCGCCCGCCTCGACCTCAAGGCCCTGGCGGCGGCGGCCGGCGGGCGCCGGGCCATGATGGCCGAAACGGCCGACGCCGAACGGGCGACGGGCTATGTCGTCGGCGGCATCAGCCCCCTGGGGCACCGCAAGCGGCTGCCGGTCTTTCTCGACGTCTCGATGCAGGGCCGGCCGACGGTGATGGTGAGCGCCGGCCGCCGGGGCCTGGAGCTGGAGCTCGCCCCGGAAGACCTCGTCCGCCTGACCGGCGGCACGTTCGCCGCCCTCGCGACGTAGTTCCCCGCCTAGCCCCTTCGCGTCATTTCCAAAATGATCCTCGTCGGCGTGGCGGCGGAGCCCGACACTGGGCTCCAATGGCCGTCGCGAGCGCCCGTCCGCAGTTCACGTCCTCGTCCGGTGACGCGGAGTTCATGCCGTTCGCCACTACGGTCCTGATCGCCGATGACGACCCGTCGGTCCGGCGGCTGCTGCGCATCGCCTTCGAGCTCGACGGCTATCGCACCATCACCGCCGCCGACGGGGACGAAGCGGTGGCGGCCATGCGGCTGCACCAGCCGGCGGTGGCCATCATCGACGCCGCCATGCCCGGCCGCACGGGCACCGCCGTGTGCCGGGCGCTGCGCCAGGAGCTCGGCTGGGGCCCGACGGTGATCATGCTGACCGGCCGCACCGACGTCGCCGACCGCCTGGCCGCCTTCGAGTGCGGCGTCGACGACTACCTGGAGAAGCCGATCAAGGTCGTGGAGCTGGTGGAGCGGGTCCGCCTCCGCCACCACGCCGACACCTCCCGCCACTCGGCCCGGCTCCTCGGCAGCGTCGAGATCTACGACGATCTCCGCCGCCGTCTCGAGGCCGCCGAGCCGGTGGCGGTGGTCATCGCCGAAATTGAGGGGCTGCGGCCCTACACCCGCCACTACGGATTCACCCGGGGCGAGAAACTGGTCGGGGCGGTGGCCGATCTGCTGCTGGAACTCACCCGGCTGGAACCCGAGGGGCTGGCCGGCCGCCTCGGCGCCCAGGACTTCATCGCCCTCATCGACCCTGACCGGGCGGCGGACTTCACCGCTGCCCTGCGTTCCGCCTTCGACGCCCGCCGGCCGTCGCTCTACGACCCGGTCGACGTCCTGCGGGGCTGGATCGACGTGCCCGACCGCATGGGCCAGACCCGCCGCCACCGGCCGGTCCGGCTGGCCGTCGGCGTGGCGACGAGCAACCCGCCCCACGCCCTGCACCACCTCGATCTGCTGGAGCGGGCGGCGGAGCTGGCCCGCTACGCCCGCACCGCGGCCGGCGGCCCGGTGGCCTTCGACCGCCGGGCGTAGGCGCCGAGCGCTACTTCTTTCTCGGCCCGAGCCGCACCTCGGCCCGGGTCTCGGGGCCGGCGGTCCGCACCCGGAGCTGGCAGCCCTCCATGTCGAGCACCCGGAACGCCGACCGCAGCGCGAACCGGCGCTGCGGCTCGTCGAGGTCGAGAGCCGGCGCCACCACGATGAGGCACCCGACGGCGGGAATCGAGGCGGCCGGCCGACCATCCGGCGAGCACAGCGCCTCGAACAGGATCTCCAGGCCGAGGCGCACCCGCTCCGGATCGCCGGGGAAGACTTCACGGTCGCGCTCGGCGTCGGCCGCCACCTCGAGCACCACGTCGGTGGCCGCCGCCGCCTGACGGGCCACGGTGGCGCCGTGCACCGGTTCGATCCGCCGGCTCGAGCCGTCCCCGTCCACCGCTTCGAGGAGGCGCACCAGCCAGGCGACCCGGGCCGCCTGCCGGTCGATGACATCGCTGAGATCGGCGAGGACGGCTTCGTCGAGATCGGAGCGCCGCCGCGTGAGCAGCTCGCTGGCCCCCTTCAGCGAGGCCAGCGCCCCCCGGAACTCGTGCACCAGCGCCCCGACGAACTCAGCGTGGGACCCGGTGGTGAGCCGCCGCCGGGGCGGCGCGTAATCCTTTCCGGGGGACACCCCCGAGCCCCCGGCCACGAGCTCGTCGACGTCCGACGTCGACGCCGAAGCCATCACGCGCACCAAGCGACCTCCGGTCGACCGGGGTCGGCGAGGGGCGGGTTCACGACTGGCTCGCCACCGTCCACGTGACCACATACGGACGGGGGGTCAAAGCCTCCACACACCGACGAACGAGAATTCGGGTTCCGCCAACGACCGTAGGGGCGGCGCGCCGGCGCGGCAACGGACCGAACCCGGCGTTCTCGGCATGTCGGATCAGCCTGCGGTGTGGCCGCAGGCGCTTTGCCCTACTCGCCCTGCCAGTTCGGCTGGCGCTTCTCGGCGAAGGCCGTGGCGCCTTCCAGCGCGTCCTTGGAGCGGAAGACCTCGTTGAAGAACTGCTGCTGCCACTCCCAGAACTCGGCGTCGGGCTTGGTGAATCCGCCCACCAGCGCGGCCTTCGAGGCGGCCAGGGCCAGCGGGGCGTTGGCGGCGATGGTGTTGGCCAGGGCCAGCGCCTCGTCGAGGGCGCCGCCGGCGTCGGTGAGCTTGTCGACGAGCCCGATCCGGTGGCCTTCCTCACCGCTGATCGGCTTGCCGGTCAGGGCCAGCAGGGACGCCTGGCCGAGGCCCACCCGCCGGGGCAGGCGCAGGAGCGCACCGGCGCCGGCGAAGAGGCCCACGCCGACCTCGGGGATGCCGAGCTTGGCCTCCCGGGAGGCCACGATGATGTCGCAGGCCAAAGCGATCTCGAGGCCGCCGGCCAGGGCGAACCCCTCGATGGCGGCGATCAGTGGCTTGCGGGCCGACCGCTGGGCGATCCCCCCGAAGCCCCGGTCGTCGGCGACGGGGAACTCGCCGGCGGCGAAGCCCTTGAGGTCCATCCCGGCGCTGAACCCTTTGCCGTTCCCGGTGATCACCCCGACCGACAGCTCACGGTCGGAGTCGAGCCGGTCGAGCGCCGCAGCCATGGCCTCGGCCGCCGCCTTGTTCATCGAGTTGCGGGCCTCGGGCCGGTTGATGGTGATGACGAGAACCGGGCCCCGCACCTCGCTCAGGACGGGAGACTCTTCAGCCATGGCGCTCTCCTTTGTCGCGTCGTGCCTTGTCGGTGGTGCGTGGTGCCTCGTGGTCGTGCGGACGGGCGCCGCCGCGCCCCGGGAGTCAGTCCTTGTACGAAACCTACTGCGTGGTGGCGACGCCGGGCAGTTCGGAGCCGGGCGGTTCGGCGGCGGCCGGCCGGCCGGTCCCGATCTGGCGGAGCCGGGGGACGCGGCGCCGCAGGACGGCCATGGCGATCCCGGCGGCCACCACCGGCAAGGTGAGGGCGACGCCGGCGGCCCGGAGGCCGACGGCCGACGCCAGGGCGCCGTCGCCCAGGCTGGCCACCGGGCGGGTGCCGAGGAAGCAGAGGCTCCACAGCGCCATGACCCGACCCCGCTGCTCGGGCGCCGCCTCCAGCGCCAATGCGGTGGTGGCGCCGGTGTTGGTGACCATGAAGAAGTAGCCCCCGACCAGCAGGGCGGCGAAGGCGAACGGCAGTGACGGTGCCAGGGCGAACCCCAGCATCCCCAGGCCCATGAGCAGACAGCCCCGGGCGAGCCGCCGGACGGGGTCCCGGGCCCGGGAGGCGGCCGTGGCCGCCGCCACTGCCGAGCCGAGACCGAACGCCCCGACGAGGAGTCCGGTCATCGTGTCGGCCCGGTCGAAGACCTCGGACGAGAACCCGGGCGTGAGCGTGCTCACCGGATCCTGGGTGATGGAGATGGCCGCCACCACCATCAGCAGGGCCAGGAGAACGGTGTCCTGGCGGACCATGCGGACGCTTTCCCGCCAGCCGACGGCCGGGCCGGCGGCACCCCCCGGGTGCTGCCGGGGTCGCACGGCGAGCAGCCCGACGACCAGTCCCAGGTAGGACAAGGCGTTGAGGGCGAAGGCGACGCCGATGCCCCACTGGGCCACCACCGCCGCGCCGAGGACGGGACCGACGGCCCGGGCTCCGTTGAACGTCAGCGACGACATGGCCATGGCCGACGGCAGATGCTCCCGGTCGACGAGGTCGGGCACCATGGCCTGGATGGCCGGGACGGCGAAGGCGAACGTCAGGCCGAGCAGGAGCACCAGCCCGATGACCACGGGCGTCGTGGCCAGCCCCGCCCCCTGAAGGGCGGCCAGCAGCGCCGACACCGCGGTGGCGCACACCTGGGTCACGAGGATCAGGCGGCGGCGGTCGAACCGGTCGGCGAACGACCCGGCCCACGGCGCCACGGCGAAGACGCCGATGAACTGGGCGAAGTTCACGACACCGACGAGGAACGTCGAGTCGGTGAGGCGGTAGATGAGGATCGCCTGGGCGATGTTCTGGAACCAGGTGCCGCAGTTGGAGAGCAGGTTGCCGACGAAGTACGGCCAGAAGTTCCGGAGCCGGAGCGCCTCCATCAGCGACGCACTGTCTCAGCTGGCGACGGGCACACCGAGGATCCACCAGCCGGTGTCGGGAAAGCCGGCGGCGTCGGCCACCCGGGCCGAGGCGGTGTTGGACACGGCGTGCAGGTAGGTGGCGACGGCGCCTTCCTCGGCCACCCGGCGGGCGGCCTGGGCCACCAGCCGGCGGGCCAGGCCCCGCCCCCGCAGGTGCTCCTCGGTGGCCACCGACAGCTCCTGGCCGTAGGCGTCGTGGATCTTGCGGCCGACGCCCGCGCCGTAACGCCCGTCCTCATGGAGGTGGACGAGGACGTCGCCGTTGAACACCGCCAGCCACGGCGGCACCCGCTCGTCGTCGGGCGGTAGCCAGACGGCGTCCGGATCGGGCTCGATGTCGAAACGCAGCTCGTGGCACCAGCGGAACACGCCGCGGCCGAACTTGGCGTCGGGCCGGCCGACGAGTTCGGGCAGGGCGGCGCCGACGGTGGCGACGTCGTCACCGGCAGCCCGGACCTTCTCCGCGAGGTCGGGCGGCACCGACAGCACCGTGCCCCCGGGCGTCTCGACACCGGCCACGGGATAGAGCTTGCCGTCCCAGGCCGGGTTGGTGCGGTGCGGCGAGCCGACGACCGTCAGGCCGCCGGTCGGGGGCCAGGCGCCGAGCCAGCCGGCGAGGTGCCGGCCGAGCCGCTCGGCCAGTTCCGCCGAGCCCGGATCCTTCGGCGCGGCGCTCAGGGTTGAACGTCGAGGACGCGGTCCAGGCCGGTGATCCCGAACACCTTGCGGGCGTGGGCGTTCGGGTGGCGGATGACGACCTGCCGTTCCGGCTGCTGGCCCCGGAGCCGGGACTGCGCCCGCACGATCACCCCGAGCCCCATCGAGTCGATGAAGCTGAGCTCGGAGAAGTCGAACACGAGCTTGCCGGTCAGGCCGGCCAGGGCGGGCTCCATGCGCTCCCACAGGAACGGCGCGGTGAGCACGTCGAGTTCACCCCGGACCGCCACCACCACGTCACTGCCGTCGACGGTGACGTCGACGCCGAAATCGTCCGGCACGCTCCGCCGGAAACTCGGGGGGATGTCGGACACAGGTCACCTCGATGCGCCGTCGATGGGCGGCTGCTGCTCAACCGGTGCCCATTCTTCCCGACCGGCGCAGCCGGAGGGCGAACGGGCCGGTCAGCCGGCCGGGTACCGGCCGTTGCGGTCGAGGCCGCAGAAGATCTGCCGGGCGTGGCACAGCTCGGCCTGGAGCTTGGCGGTGTAGGCGGCGTCGGTGACGTCGGCGGACGCCGGAGCCTTGGCCCGCACCGTCCTCGCCGCCTGGCGGACGGGTGCCGGCGCGGCCGGCGCGGTGATCGCCGGCGCGGGCGGGGTGATCGTTGGCGCGGCCGGCGGGGTGATCGCCGGCGCGGCCGCCGCCGGGACGGGCACGGCGGGAGCGTGGACGGTGGGCGCCGGGGCGGGAACCGCCGGCGTCACGGCCCCGACCGGCGCCGGAGGCGCGACCGGCACGACCGCCGGATGGGCCCGGTTCGCCGGGAGGTGCTCCTCCGACGCGCTGACCGGAGTGGCCAGGAACAGCGGGCTGGCGACGACCAACAACGTGGCGACGGTCCGGCGCACGGCGGTCTCCCTTGTTCGCGGGGGCTTACGACGCAACTTAGTCGAATTTCGCACCAGCGACTAGCGGAACTTTGGTCCCTTCCGGGCCCGTCTCTCAGGGAAACGTCAGCTCTGCGCAGCGGTCGGCTCGAACCTCGCCCGCAGCACCCGTTTGAGGATCTTCCCGGTCGGGTTGAGGGGCATGGCGTCGATGACCTCGAGCCGTTCGGGGATCTTGATCCGGGCCAGCCCGTCCGCCAGGAGGAAGGCCTCCACCTCCTCGAGGGTCGGGGCGGTGGCGCCCGGGGCGAGGACGACGAAGGCGGCCATGCGCTCGCCGAGCCGCTCGTCGGGGTAGCCGACGCAGGCGGCCTCGGCGATGGCCGGGTGCCGGCAGAGCGCCGCTTCGCTCTCAGCCGGACTGATGTTGTAGCCGCCCCGGACGATGATGTCCTTCTTGCGGCCGGTGATGTGCAGGTATCCGTCGGCGTCGAGGAAGCCGAGGTCGCCGGTGCGGACCCAGCCGCCGTCGAACCGGTAGAGGGCGTCGAGCTCGGCGCTGCCGAAGTAGCCCATCGGCGACATGGGCCCCCGGGCGCAGACCTCCCCCACCTCGCCGGCCGGCAGGTCGGCGCCGTCGTCGCCCAGGATGCGGATCTCGGTGGTGGCCGGCGACGGCCGGCCGACGGTGGCGGCGATCTTCTCCGGCGGGTCGTCCCACCCGGTCAGGGAGACGGCGCCGTCGGAGCAGCCGTAGCCGTTGACGAACCGGGCGCCGAACATCTCGAGCGTCGCCCGGACCCGGTCCTCGCTCATGGCCGCCCCGAAGCTGCCGACCACCTGCAGCGAGCTGAGGTCGGCGTCGCCCCGGCCGGCGGCCAGCATCATCGCCAGCATGGTGGGCACGGCCAGCATGTGGGTGATCCGTTCCCGCTCGATCAGCTTGATCACGCCGGCGGGGTCGAAGGCTCCGGTGACCACGAGGGTGACGCCGAAGCGGGCCAGGCCAGCGAACGTGCCGAGCGACCCGAAGCCGGTGGACAGCGGGGGCAGGAGGAGGAACCGGCTGTCATCGTCGGGCCGGAGGGCGCCGAGGATGTTGCCGATGCCGCCGCCGATGGCGGCGTGGGAGTACAGCACCATCTTCGGCGCCGCCTCGGTGCCGGAGGTGACGAGGATGCGGGCCGGGTCGTGGGGTCCGACCGCGATCGCCGGCCGGGGCGGCGGCGGGCCGGCGGCACTGAGGACGGCATCGATGGAGTCGACCCCGTCGAGGGGTTCGGTGGCCTGGCCGGCGTCGCCGCCGCCGAGCACGGCCACGTGGCGCAGCGCCGGCAGCTCGGGCCGGAGATCGGCCAGCATGGCGGCGTAGTCGAAGTCCCGCAGCCGCCGGGCGCACAGGCAGGCCACCGCCTGCGACCGGGCCAGCAGCGACCGGACCTCGTTGTGCCGGTACAGCACCGGGTACGGCAGGCAGATCGCCCCCAGCGTCGCCACGGCCAGGTCGGCGGCGCAGGCCTCGGCCACGTTGGGCAGCTGGATGGCGACGACCTCGCCGCGCCGGATGCCCCAGC
The DNA here is from genome assembly GCA_040756995.1 of Actinomycetota bacterium. GTDB lineage: Bacteria > Actinomycetota > Acidimicrobiia > IMCC26256 > BP-133 > BP-133. Next base: position 21,184 of record JBFLYK010000069.1, read on the forward strand.
GCTGCAGCAGCCCGGCGATACGGTCGGCCATCTCGGCCAGCTCGGCGTAGGTCGTCGACTTCTGGTCGTCGATCACCGCCACCTTGTCCGGGTGCCGCTTGACCTGCTCGTCGAACAGCGTCCGCAGGTCGACGCCGGGGGTGTACCCGGCGTCGACCCACGCCGCCCGCAGCTCGGCCGGGACGAGGTCAGGGCGGTCGGTCATCTCGGAGGCCTCCCGAATGAATGATCGGTCAGGACTGGTCGACCATCATAGGGTCCGCCTCCCCGACGGGAAAGGCCTACCGGCGACCGGCTCCGACCGGTGTCGGGCTCGGGGTCGATGGCACCGGCTCGTCCGTCTGGGGCTCGAGGCCCCGGCGACGGAGGTCGTCACCCGACAGCAGCGGCCAGCCACGGCGCAGGACGTGCTGGAGCCAGAAGCCGCAGGCCTGCGAGGTCAGCACGGCGGTGAGAACGAGCGTGGTGAAGAACGGGGCGTTGATGATCCCGGCGTCGAACGCCACCGACGCCATCACGATCCCCGGACCGCCCCGGGCGTTCTGGGTGATGGCCAGGTTGACCGTGTCGAGCCAGTTCATGCCGGCCAGCCGGGAACCGAGCCCCACGCAGAGGAACACCACGACGGAGGTGCCGAGCATGAACGCCGCCAGCATGACGGGGTCGAAGGTCTTCGACAGGTCGAGCCGGTAGCCGATGAGGGCGAAGTAGATCGGCACGAAGAAGTAGGCCGCGACCTCGCTGATCGACTGCATCGGTACCCGGAACCGGGCGTGCTCGGTGCTCTTCATCCCGCCCATGACGCCGTAGCCGGCCAGGAGGGCGGCGAAGGCCAGGGTGACGTCGAGCGCCGCGGCCAGGGCGACGTAGCCGAGGAAGACGCTGAGCATCCAGGCCACGGGCGAGTGTTCCGCCATCACGTTCCAGCGGGCCCGGGAGAGCTTGCGGAGCACGGCGGGCATGACGAAGAGGGCGACGAGGACGTAGGCGGTGTTGACGGCGATGTGCTCGCCGATCGTGCCGGCCAGCTGGTCGCCGGTCGACGCCAACTTGGAGGTGGCGATGGCCGAGGCGATGGACAGGACGCCCCACAACCCGATGTCCTCCAGGACGGCGGAGCCCAGCTGCAGGCTGGCGAAGCGGGTGTGGAGGATGCCGAGGTCGGCGAAGATCTTGGTGATCACCGGGATCGACGTCACCGCCGCGGCGGTGGCGAAGACGAGGACGACGGCCGTCTCGCTGCCGGCCGTCCCCATGAACTCGGCCAGCGGCAGCATGGGCGCCACCAGCAGGGCCAGCAGGAACGGCAGCGGTGTCCCGAGCCCGAGGATGAAGGCGGTGGCCTTGCGGTTCTCCTTGCCGAGGAGGTGCTTGGCCGCGGCGCCGGCCACGAACATCAGCATCAGCATCCCGAAGTTGTAGAAGAAGCTCAGGACCACGGCCTTGGGGCTCGTCTTGTCGGCGCCGAAGACGTCGGCCGAGAAGCCGGGAGCGACCTGCCGCAGCACGGTCGGGCCGAGCAGGATGCCGGCCAGGATCTCGCCGACCACCTTGGGCTGGCGCAGCCGGGTGAAGAGGTGCCCGAGCAGGTTGGCGGACAGCATCAGCAGGAGAAGGGCGAGGATGACCGAGCCCAGCTCGTGGTTCGTCATGGTGGCTCCCCAGCGGAGTTTGGTGAACGGAAGGTGAACACCGAAGGTGAACACTCGGTGAACGACAGATTCGACCCGCGGTGGCCGATTCCTTCTGTTCACCTTCGGGGAGGGACGGGCGGCGCCCGCGCCGAATCCGTTCACCATGAAGATCAAGATCCTCTGCACCCTCGGGCCTGCCTCCCTCCGCGGCGACGTCATCCGCGCCCTCGAGGAGCGGGGCGTCGACCTCTTCCGCATCAACCTGTCGCACACGCCGCCGGAGGCCGTGGAGCCGACGATCGCCCTGATCCGCCGCTACTCCAACACCCCGATCTGCCTCGACACCCAGGGCGCCCAGGTCCGCTGCGGGAAGATGGCCGAGGGCGTGACGCTCACCGCCGGCACGCAGGTGACGCTGTGCGCCGCCGACGTCCTCGGTTCGGCCGAGCAGATGACGCTGTGGCCGGCGTCGGTCTTCGCCTCGATGCGGCCCGGCGACCTCGTCCACGTGGACTTCGACGGCGCCCTCATGCAGGTGATGGACGTGGCCGAGGACCACAGCCGGGCCCAGGCGGTCGTGCTCGACGGCGGCCGGGTGAAGTCGAACCGGGCCGTGGTCATGGACCCGCCGCCCACCCTCGGCCCGATCACCGACAAGGACGTGACGGCCATCGAGATCGGCGTCCGCCTCGGGATCCGCCACTACGCCCTGTCGTTCGCCTCGAGCGCCGCCGACGTCGAGCTCATCCGGGCCCTCATCCCCGACGGGTCGACGGTGATCAGCAAGATCGAGAGCCGGGCCGGCGTTCGGAACCGGGACGAGATCATCGACGCCTCCGACGCCGTGCTGATCGACCGGGGGGACCTGTCCCGAGAGGTGCCGGTCGAGTACGTGCCCTACTACCAGAAGGCGATCGTGCGGCAGGCCAACCGGTGGAACACCCCGGTCTACGTGGCCACCAACCTGCTGGAGTCGATGGTCACCAACCGCAAGGCGACGATCGCCGAGATGAACGACATCGCCAACACCCTCCTCGACGGCGTGCACGGTCTGGTGCTGGCGGCCGAGACGGCCATGGGCGTCGACCCCGTCGGCGCCGTCGACGCCGTGAGCCGCTGCATCAAGTCGTTCGAGCACACGAGCATGGGCTCGCTGCTCGAGGAGGACCGGCTCGGTCGGATCGCCTGACGACGACGATTTGGTTTGCTGCCGGGGGCGGCCCTTCGGGCCGCCGCGGCGCGTCGGGATCCCGTTACTGGATGGCGCCGGCGGCCCGGGCGACGTTGAGCCGGCCCCGGCAGTGCTCGCTGTTGGTGCCGCAGGAGACGGGGTCGGCGGTGGCCAGGATCCGCTCCACCGCCTGCTCCTTGGTCAGCCCCTGGGCGAGGAGCAGGGCGACGGCGCCGGTCACGTGCGGGGTGGCCATCGACGTGCCGGCCAGATAGCCGTAGTGGTTCTTCTTCCCCTTGCTCCAGTAGGTGGAGTAGATGTTCTCGGTGTCGACCCGGCCGCCGCTGCCGCCGGGGGCGATGATGGCCCACTTGGCGTTGCCGGTGGGGCTGGAGTAGCTGGCCACCTTGTCGTCGCGGCCGGTGGCGCCGACGACGAGGGCGTCCATGTTCCCGTACTCGGCGCTGCCGATGCCGGCGCCGAAGAGGTCGTCGTTGCCCGAGGCGACCACGGGAACGGCCCCCTTCTTCCAGGCGTACTCGACCCCGGCGGTGAGTTCGCTGCCGAAGGTGGCGGAGACCACGAAGAGGGCACCGCCGAGGCTGAGGTTGACGACCCGGGCGCCGTGGTCGACCACCCACTTCACCCCGGCGATCACGTCGGACGGCGTGGCCGTGGCGCCCTTGAAGACCTTGGCCACGACGAGCTCCGCCTCGGGGGCGACCCCGGCCACCCCGAGGCCGTTGTCCTTGGTGGCGGCGGCGATGCCGGCGACGTGGGTGCCATGACCGAAGTCGTCCTGGGCCGAGCCCTCGCACCGGAGGGGATTGCCGTTGGTGTCGATGCAGCTGGTCGAGGCCACGACCCGGCCGGACAGGTCCTCGTGGTCGAGGTCGACGCCGGTGTCGACGATGCCGATGCGGATGCCGGCACCGGTCGTCTTCGACCAGGCGGCGGGGCCGCCGATCGTGTTGAGGCCCCACTGCTTCTCGAAGGACGGGTCGTTGCTGGCTCGGGCCGGTGGGGCGAAGGCCGCCGCCAGCGCGAGCCCGGCGCACAGCGCGACGACACGACGACCACGACGACGGCGAGCAGGCATCACCGAAGCCCCCCTGGTTCTCAGGTCCTCGTCGGCGCCGGTCGCCCGCAACCGCCCTCGCCCGTCCGCCGACTCGGACACATGCCCGTTGCCGGGACAATGTACCGGGGCCGGCAACGGCTCGCCCGGCGGAAGGCCCGGGGGGTCGCTCAGGTAACCTTCATAAGGTCGTGGCTGGAGAAAACGTGTCCTATCTGGCCGCCCTCGGTGGCGGCGTGGTGTCGTTTCTGTCGCCCTGCGTGCTTCCGATCGTGCCCGCCTACCTGTCGGTGATCACCGGGCTCGACGTGGCCGAGGTCAAGGAGGGCGACCGGCGCCACCTGCCCCGGATCGCCTGGCACACCGGGCTGTTCATCGCCGGGTTCTCGGTCGTCTTCGTGGCGCTGGGTCTGGTCTCGACCTCGCTGGGCCGGACGCTGTTGCGGAACCAGGCCGACATCACCCGCTGGTCGGGCGTCCTGATCATCGCCATGGCGCTGTACATGCTCGGGTCGCTGGTGCTGCGGGCGCCGGGGCTCTACCAGGAGCGGCGCTGGCACCCGAACCTGGCCCGGTTCGGGCCGTTCGCCGCACCGGTGGCCGGCATCGCCTTCGGGTTCGGCTGGACGCCGTGCATCGGCCCCGTCCTCAGCGCCGTGCTCGGCAAGGCCGCCACCCAGGGCGAGGCGACCCAGGGGGCGATCCTCCTCCTCTTCTACTCGGCGGGCCTGGGCATCCCGTTCATGGCCACGGGCCTGGCCTTCGGCCGGCTGGCCGGAGCCCTCAACTGGGTGAAGCGCCACTCCACCGCCATCACCGCCTCCTCAGCCGTGGCGCTGGCGTTCTTCGGCTTCCTGCTGGCCATGAACCAGTTCACGTGGCTGACCGTCAAGCTGCAGGACGGCCTGCGGGCCATCGGCCTGGACCGTCTGGTCGAGCTGGGGTGAAGACGGCCGAGGAGGTGCCGGACGGGCCCGCCCCGGGTCCCCGGTCGTTCGCCGGTCGATGGGCCCCGCTCCTGGTCGGCCTCGTGGGGTTCGTGATCGTGGCCGTGGTGGCGGGATTCGTTTTGGCGTCGGGTTCCGACGATGGCGGCCGGACGGGCGGTCCCGACGTCATCGACAATGCCCGGTGGGACCTGCCGACGATCGACGGCACCGGCCGGGTGCGGCTGGCCGACTTCAAGGGCACGCCGGTGGTGGTCAACTTCTTCGCCTCCTGGTGCGAGCCGTGCAAGGCGGAGCTCCCCGAGTTCGTCGAGGCCTCCCGGCGGCTCGAGGGGAAGGTGGAGTTCGTGGCGGTCAACTCCAAGGAGATCACGGCGTCGGCCGGCATCGCCCTGGCCCGGAGCCAGGGGCTGGCCGAGGCCGGCATCGCCCTGGCCCGCGACGTCGGCGGCCAGGGTGGCAGCGGCCTGCACGACTCCTACGAGGTCCGCAACGCCATGCCGATCACGGCCTTCTACGACGCGGCCGGGAGGCTGCGGGACGTGCATCCCGGTCAGCTCAACCGGGAGAAGCTGAGCGCCCGGCTCCAGGAGCTCTTCGGGGTGACGCTCTGACCGCTCCATCCCCCGCCGGCCCCTCCGCCGCGCCGTCCTCCCCGGCGGCCGCCGCCTTCCCCACGGCCTCGGGGGCGGCGCCCGGCCAACCCGGCTGGATCTGCCTGACGTGCGGAGTGGAGCAACCTGCCTCCCCCGAGCCGCCCGTCCGCTGCCCGATCTGCGAGGACGAACGGCAGTACGTCGGGTGGGACGGCCAGCGGTGGACCCGGCTGGCCGATCTGCGGGCCGAGGGGCGGCGCAACCGGTTCTCCGAAGAGGGCCCGGGGCTGTGCGGCATCGGCACGGATCCGTCGTTCGCCATCGGCCAGCGGGCCTTGCTGGTGGAGACGCCCGACGGCAACGTGCTGTGGGACTGCATCTCCTTCGTCGACGACGCCACGGTGGCCGAGATCAACCGCCGGGGCGGCCTGGCGGCGATCGCCATTTCCCATCCCCACTACTACGGCGTGCTGGCCGAGTGGAGCGCCGCCTTCGGCGGGGTGCCGGTGTGGATCCACGAGGCCGACCGGGAGTGGCTGGGGCGGACCGACGACCGGGTCCGGCTGTGGTCGGGCGACCGGGTGTCGATCGGCCCTGGTCTGACGCTGGTGAACTGCGGGGTCCACTTCGCCGGCGGCGCGGTCCTCCACTGGGCCGGGGGCGACGGCGGCCGGGGGGCCCTGCTGTCCGGCGACATCTTCCAGGTGGTGATGGACCGGCGCTGGGTCGGGTTCATGTACAGCTATCCCAACCTGATCCCGGAGCGGCCAGAGACCGTGCGCCGGGCGGTGGCGCTGGTCGAGGATCTGCCCTTCGACTCCATCTACGGTGCCTGGTGGGGCCGCAACGTGCGGGGCGGTGCCAAGGAGGCGCTGCGCCGGTCGGCCGAGCGGTATCTGGCCCGTGTGGCCCCTGCCCCGGAGGCGTAGAGTCCCCCCGGCCGCTTGACAAGGAGCGAGGGAATGGGACCTTCCGGCAAAGCACCTGAACTGGTCTACGAGTGCACCTATCGGGCGCAGATCCAGCCGCCGCTGGATGTCGGCGCCGGCCCGTTCGGCCACCGCATGATCTTCCCGGTGACCGAAGGAGTGGTCGAGGGCGAGCGCCTGAACGGCATCATCCATGCCGGAGGCGGCGAGTGGTTCCTGGCCGGCGGTGACGGCTTCGGGCGGATCGACGTGCGCTTCCAGATGACGACGAACGACGGCGCCAACATCTACTGGCAGTACTTCGGGGTGCTCGAGCTCAACGAGACGACGATGGGCGCCATCGGCACCGGGGCCGCGACCGATTTCGAGGACCACTACTTCCGGACGAATCCCCGCCTCGAGACCGGCGACCCCCGCTACGCCTGGGTGAACCAGACCCTGTTCGTGGGCAAGGGTCACGCCCTGCCGGGCCTTCTCATCGAGTACGACGTCTACCGGGTGACCTGAGCGGCCCGGTCCCCCACTTCCCCTCGAAGTGTGGTCTACTCGGTGCCGGTGGCACGCCAGGCATCCGCTCGGCCGCGCCGATCACAGGAGAGGCAGACCGAACCGATGCCCAGATCGAACAGGGCCGCTGCCGGCGGCAAGTCCCGCTCCGCTGTCCGGGCGAAGAACCGGAAGCTGCAGGCCAACGCCGCCCCGGAGAAGAAGGGGCGCAAGGGAGACCGGTAGCTCCGTTCTCTCGGGCCGGGGAGTGCCGCGGGCCCTAGGGTTGGCCGGTGCGTCTGTGGGTTGACACCGATGTCGGCACCGACGTCGACGACGCCGTCGCGCTCCTGGCCGCAGTGGCGCATCCGTCGGTGGAACTGGTCGGCGTGTCGACGGTCGGCTCCGACCCCGAGCGCCGCGCCAACGTCGCGGTCGGCCTCCTGGCCAACGCCGGGGTCGACCTGGGTTCGGTGACGGTGGTCGCCGGCGCCTGTCCACCGCTCGCATCTGCTTCGTCTGACCCCGGTGCGGCTGAGGTGGTCGAGGCCGTTGCCGCTTCGGGCGCCGAGGCCCTGCTCGCCATCGGGCCCCTGACCAACGTCGCCGCCCTGACGGCCGCCGGCGTCCGGCCTCCGGGGCTGACGATCATGGGCGGCGTCCTCCGCCCGGTCGCCCACCGGGGCGAGCTCCGGGCGGTGGAGCACAACTTCGGCTCCGACCCCGGTGCCGCCGCCACCGTGCTGGGTCAGCCCGGTGCGGTCATCGTGCCGCTCGACGCCACCATCGCCACCCGGCTCGACGACCGCCTGGTGGCCAGGCTGGTGGCCACCGCTCCCGTCCTCGAGCCGATGGTCCAGGGCTGGGTGGCGGAGTGGGGCGACGTCGTCCTCCACGACCCGGCAGCGCTGCTGATCGCCGCCGGCGACGGAACCGAGCTGGGCCGGTTCGAACGCCGCCGGCTGCGGGTCGAGCCCGACGGCCGCCTGGTCGACGGCGGCCAGGGCGCCAGCGGAACCGTCCACGACGTGGTCACGTCGCTCTTCGGTTCGGCGGTGGTGGCGTCGGTCCTGGCGCTGCTGGCCGACCTCAAACTGGCCGGGTCCTGACGGTCACGCCAGTGCAGTTTGGAGGGCGTCGGCGAGCTCCGGGCGCCGGAAGGTGTAGCCCGAGTCGAGCAGCCGGGTCGGCAGGGCCCGCTGGCTGAACAGGAGAAGCTCCTGGGCCATCTCGGGCCCGAGGATGGCCTTGAGGGCGAACTTCGGCGCCGGCAGGATGGCCGGCCGGCGGAGCGCCTTCCCGAGGGTCTTGGTGAATTCGGCGTTGGGGACGGGGTTCGGCGCGGTCAGGTTCACGGGTCCGGCCGGTGCGTCGTCGCCGAGGAGGTGGACGATCGCCCCGACCTCGTCCTCGATCGCGATCCAGCTCATCCACTGGGCGCCTGACCCGAGCTTCCCGCCTACGCCGAGCTTGAACGGCATGAGCATCCTGGGCAGCGCTCCCCCGCTTCCGGACAACACGATGCCCGTCCGCAGGTGGCTGACCCGGATGCCCGCCTCCCTGGCCGGCGTCGCCGCCGCCTCCCAGGCGACACACAACTCGGCCAGGAACCCGCCTCCCGGCCGGCTGCTCTCGGTCAGTACCTCGTCGCCGCGGTCACCGTAGAACCCGACGGCTGACCCGGACAGCAGCACCTTGGGCGGCTTGGACAGCTTGGCCAGCGTCTCCGCCAGCAGGGTGGTGCCCCGAACCCGGCTCTCCCTGATCCTCGCCTTCTGGGCCTCGTTCCACCGCTTGGTCCCGATGCCCTCCCCCGCCAGATGCACGACGGCCCCGACCCCGTCGAGCCCTCCGGCGTCGATGACGCCGGCCTCGGGATCCCAGTGGATCGCATCCCCGCCGCCTCGCGACCGAACCATGGGAACCATCCCGTGCCCTGCGCCCTCCAGCACCCCCTTGAGTGCGGTCCCGATGAGCCCGCTCGACCCGGTGACGACGACATCCATGGAGGCCTCCTGTGGGGGCAAGGCGGCGGCGGCCGCAGGTCCATGCTCGCACCCGACCCCCGGCCGCCGCCGCCCGACCTCCATACGGCACGGCCCGTCCCCCGGGATGGCCCACGGTCCGCAGCCACCGGGACCGACCCTGTAATCTGTCTGGGCCGTACCACGCGCCCCTAGCTCAACTGGCAGAGCAGCGGACTCTTAATCCGCGGGTTCAGGGTTCGAGTCCCTGGGGGCGTACCACCAAAAGCCCTTGTCAGAGCCCGTTTCCTTCGCTCGACGAGTTCGTATTTCGGCACCACCCGGCGCGATTCACCTCTCGATTCACCTTTTGCCAGACCATATCGGCAGCCAATTCCCGGGGACTGGTGGCCCTCCTTCGCGACAATGGATTCGTGATGACACTCGAGACGCTGCGGGAACGGCGAGCCGAAGTGCTCGAGATCGCCCGCCGCCGGGGCGCCAAGGCGGTGTGGGTCTTCGGGTCGGTCGCCCGAGGTGAGGCGACGCCGGCCAGCGACATCGATTTCCTCGTCGAGTTCGAACCTGGCCGATCCCTCCTCGACCAGGTGCACCTCATCGACGAGCTCGGCTCCCTGCTCGGTACCCCCGTCGAGGTCGTCGCCAAGGGCGGCCTCCTCGAGCGCGATCACCACATCCTGGCCGAGGCCGTCCCCCTGTGACCCGAGGCGACGAGCACCGCGTCGCCGACATTCTCGACGCCGCCCAGAAGCTGGCCGACCGACTCACCATCGACTTCGATACTTGGGTCGAAGACGAAGACCTCCGCCTCATCACCGAACGGCTCGTCGAGATCATTGGCGAAGCCGCCAGGGCCATGACCCCGGAAGGACGGGCGGCCTGGCCAGCAGTCGACTGGACCGGCCTCATCGGCCTACGAAACGTCCTGGTCCACGCCTACCACCGCATCCAACCCGAGCTCCTCTGGCAAGCGGCCACAGTGGACATCCCTGCCGTGGCTACGGAACTGCGGCAATCGCCTTAGCCTCGGCGCGTGCAGCGGCAGGCGCTGGACGACCTCACCTAGACCACACGGAGCGCCGGTTCTGTACGAACTCGGTGACATGAACTCCTGCCGTTCTGGACGCGGTCACTCTTGCGCTTGGGTCTAAGCCAGAAGGGTGTTCTCCATGGCCCACTGCCGCCCTGGTTGGAAGCGCTACTCACTCGATACCGTTGTGCCCATGAGTGAGGAAGCCGGCCGCCTCGACGTGATTCGAAACCGAATTCGTTCCCATCCCGGCTATATCGAGTACATGAACTGCCTCGCCTTTGAGCAGACGATTGCAGGAGTCTTCTCTCCGAATCTTCGCGAACTCGTTGAACTCCTTGAGCGGGCAGCGCGGGACGAAGGGCTTGCCATCGAACTAATCCAGAATGTCCGCCGGCCCGATATTCGCGAGCGGTTCCAGGCGGCCTTGACTAGAGCGCTTCACAACTATGTGGCGAGTGCGATGACCCTTGTCGATCACGCCAGGCGCCTGATGCGCGGTCGCTCTGGTCCCGTAGTTGACGAGTTCCAGCAATTGAAGCTTGCAGTTGTGGAACGGGGCGAGGTCCAATTCGTACACGGCTTGCGCAACTTCATGCTTCACCGCACCGTGCCACTCATCGGCCATCGGCTGAGCTTCGCCCATGTGAACACACCGCAGCAGACGATGAGAAGTGAAGTGAGCCTCTCGGTTTCCCAGCTCCTTGAGTGGGATCGGTGGCCCGGGCCAGCAAAGGATTTCCTCGCTGAACAAGCCGATGACCTGGAACTCCGCCCGGTCATCCGGCTGCACGGGGACCTCACATACAAACTGAATGTCTGGCTGCATACCGCCCTCGTCGCTGCGAACGGTCCCGCGTTGGAGGACGTCAACCGCTTGGTCGAGGAGGCCAACGCCGCTCTAATGGGATGCGACATCGAAACGGCTCGACAGAGGACCGCCGAGTGGACGGAGCGACGGTCGAGGCCGTGAAGGCATGACGATCTCGCTTGGGCCATGCATCATCGCGACGCCCGGCGCCGGCGCACATAGCCCAGCCGTCCAGGCGGCTCCCTCCCACGCCGATTGCCAGAACCGACAATTCCCTACGACCGAGAACACGTAGCCCTCGACTGCCACGCCACGTCCATCGTGGCCACCTTCGGCGCCGGCGCAGCCGGCTGAACTTCCTGGCAGGTCTTCGGGCGCTTCCGCCAGGGCCCTGAGGCAGAACCGCAATAACCGTCGCTGCCCGGGGGCGTCGCTCGGACTAGATGTGTCGTTCTGGCCGCCGCTTGCGCCACCCAACCCCAAGGGAGGGGGGGTGTCCGCCCACCCGGATCAGTGGCCAGCGCCTGCCATCGCCCAACCCTTCAGTTGCCAGTACGAACCAGTGCCGCGTTGTACTCGTCGATCACGTCGTCGGCCATCGCGACCACCGTCTGCATGACCGACGGATCCACGAGGACGGCGACATCGAAGTTGGGGATGCGGTGCCACATGTGCAACGGATTGCGGCATCGCACGAGCGCATACCGGTCGAGCGCGGTCCAGTCGCCGTGCGTTGTGCCGCTCGCTGGAGCGAAAACGAAGTCGTAATCGCTCTTCAGACCGACGTCGATCGCCATCTGACGAGCGGTTACCCCCGAGAACGTCTTGTCGATGCTGATCTCCTGGAATTCCTCCCACACGTCTGCGTTCACCTCGGCGTCGAGATGCTCTAAGTATCGGGCAAGGTGATCGGGTACATCTTCCAGGGAGTCGGCGTACTCTTCCGCGTGGAGCTTGAGAAGCTTCAACCGCCCACGGCCGTAGTCCTTGAACCTCGTGTAGAGGCGCGGATCCGCCTTGTGGTCAAGCCAGCGGATCAAGATCTTCGCCTCAACTACCGATCTCATAAGCATGGCGCCATATTCGTCCGTCCAGAGCAACGGAGCGCCGGCCGCACCCTCGACAAGCCGGATCACGCGGGTGGCAATGCCGGTGAGCACCTCGTAACGATCCGGCGTGTACAGGTCGGGATCAATGCGGAGGGCTACTTCCTCCAAGCGCCGCCGCAATTGTTCTGAGGCATCCCGAAAGTGTGCCAATACTGCTGCGACGTCCGCTCTGTCCTGGGGCTCTCCGCCGCCGAGGTATGGGGATTCCGGCGAGATGCAACTGTAGAGACTCCAGTTGGAGCGCCAGAATCGCTGGCACCACTCGCGTCGGACCTCCGCGTCACCGTCCAGATCGAGCATTGCACCGAAGGTGGCGCGGATAGCCGGCTCCGTTTTGCTGCGCTCCTGCTCCGTGAGACGTTCCGGATACCGAGATAAGAGTTCAGGCATGTCGGACTCTGCGGGAACGTGTAGCCGCCCTGCCTTAACCACGCCGCGGATGTACACGAACTTCGCTCGTGTGGGAACGAGGTGTTGACCGTGGAAGCTTTCCGCGATGATGGGCGCAAGGTATCTCTGCGCAACTTCCGGATCCACGCTCAAACCCCTACGGCGCCAAGTATCGAGCAGCCATCTGCCTGGCGCGTCTGGGTACATGCCGAGGGCGTGGGCGAACTCCTCAGGGAAGGCTTGTTCGTAGATACCCTCGCCCTCGAGCGCGTCGAGGACCGGCGATCGGACCTCGACGGGAAAGCCCTCGAACTGCGTCAATCGTCCCCACGACGACGTCTCGGTACCGTGTTCCTTCAGCACGTCGTCGACGACGTCGAGCGCCCGGGTGACCAGGTACATCCCCCGGAGCGGGTGATCCGCAATGTGTGCGCACAGCCAAAGGAAGTCCGGAAGCGCATCCTTCAGCCATGAGCTGAGCGAGAGATTCGGCACGGTCAGCATTGGCGGTACGACGCGAGGGCCCTGCCGCTTGTGCGCGCTTAGCGGCGAGGTGTACCGCGTTCCGGTCTTTTTGCGCTTGTTGCTCTTGGCCACTGCAAACACCGTCCGTGATCTCGTATCCCAGGATCGCGCTTCAGCGGATCGAAGGCGACCGAGATTCGGCTCGGCTCGCCGAGAACTGTGCAACTGACGATGGCCGTTTACGCCGGGGCCGTCGTTTCTGTCGTAGCCGTTCGTAGGGGGTCTGTCCACCGAGGGCGCCGTGTGGGCGGTTGAAGTTGTAGAAGTCCTCCCACTCCTGGAGCTTTTCGGTGAAAAGCTTGGTGTCGTCGATGACCACGCCG
>JBFLYK010000070.1:0-32992 GCA_040756995.1 Actinomycetota bacterium
CGTCGTGGAGGGCGGGACGGTCGTCGTGGTCGGCGGCGGCTCGATGGTCGTCGTCGTGGTCGGCGGCGGCTCGATGGTCGTCGTTGTGGTCGGCGGCGGCTCGGTGACCGTGGTGGTCGTGGGAGGTTCGGTCGACGTGGTCGTGTCAGGGACCGTGGTCGTGGTCGTCTCCTCCGTCGCCGAGGTGACTGGCGACGTGTCGTCCGGCGACGTGTCGCCCGGCGACGGGCACTCGGCCGGCGGCGCGGCGGGGTCGACCGGCGGGCAGACACCGTCGGCGCCGGCCATGACCGTTCCGAACGGCATCGACGACCCGGCGCCGGAGCCGATGGCGCCCGCCAGCACCGCCGCCGCCATCAGGGCGGCGCTCACCAGTCGCTGGGCTGAGGACGTCGACACCGGCAACTCCGACCCACGGTTCCAGAGGGGCCGGGCAGGAGGGTCTTGGGAGCCGGGCCCTCGCCGCCGGCCTCATGCCGGCGGCTACCGCAGTCACTTCGTCGCGCGCTCGGGCGGATCCTGCCTGTTCGCGCCCAACGTGGCCGCTCGTCCGCTTACGAACGACCTCGGCCGAGGTGCCCGATGAGGCCGGTTGGCGCCCTTCGGGTGCTTGGCGCCCGGTTCAGACCCGGCCGGGCCGGACGCGGATCAGCGTCCAGGCTCCGAAGAGTCCCACCGCCACCAGGGCGGACACCAGGGCCACGGTGGCGGGATCGGTCTTGCCGTCGCGGCCCGAGCTCGGGCCGGCGGCCGTCGGCATCTCATCGCCGGTGTCGGGCGGCGGCGGAGCCTCGGTCGACGGGACACCACCCGGGGCGCTGGTCGGCGGAGCGGGCTGCTCACCGGCCGGCGGCGGCGGGCCGGTGGTGACGGTCGTGGGCGGCACCGTGGTGGTGGTCGAGGACGGCACCGTCGTGGTCGACGAGGAGGCCAACGGCGGCGGCGGCGGCGGGGACGGCGGGGCGGCGGCCGTGGCCGGCACGGGCGGAGGTTCGATCCCGGCCGGCGGCCGCGGCGCCGTCGTGGTGGTCGTGGTCGGCGGCTCCGTCGTCGTCGTCGTGGTCGGCCGGGCCGTGGTGGTCGTCGTGGGGGGCGGAGCGGTCGTGGTCGTCGTCGGCGGCGCCGTGGTGGTGGTCGGCGCGTTCGGGTCGGTGACCTCGACGACACCCTTCATCTGGTCGTGGATCTTGCAGTGGTAGGCGTACGTTCCGACCTGTTGGAACCGCCGTTCGAAGTCGCTGCCGGCGGCGATCTCGCCCGAGTCGAAGGCCACCGGGCTCCCGGGGTCGGACGTGACGGTGTGCCGGGCCGCCGTGTCGTTGTGCCACTGAACCCGGTCGCCGATGAAGATCTGGGTCAACCGGGGGTTGAAGTCGAACTCCCTGGCTTCCTTGCCGATCATCTGGACCTGGGCTTTGAAGGCCCAGGCCGGGGGCGCGGCGGCCAGCAGTGAGGAGCCGAGGCCGGCCAGCCCGCTGGTCACAGCGAGCAGCCCAACGGCCCATCTCCCTCGGCGTGCGCCCACCCTCAAGCCTCCACCCGCTCAGCCGGTCGTTCCCTTGGTGTTTCGCCGCATTCCGCCTAGAACCTGCCACAGTGCGCCAAGATGCGCCCGTCGTCCCAATCAGGCCGGGAGGTAGCAGCCGTGACCAACGCCGTCAAAGACTTCAAGGCTTTCATCCTGCGGGGCAACGTCGTCGACCTGGCCGTCGGGGTCGCCATCGGCGCCGCCTTCACGGCGGTGGTGACGTCGTTCACCAAGAATCTGCTGACGCCCATCCTGGCCATTCCCGGGAAGTCCGCCAGCTTCGCCGAGCTCGACTTCTCGATCCGCAACGCGACGTTCAGGTACGGCGCCTTCATCGACGATGTCATCGGCTTCCTGCTCATCGCCGCCGCCCTGTTCTTCTTCGTGGTCCGGCCGATCAACACGCTCATGGCCCGGCGCAAGACCGAGCCCGAGGTCATGTCGACGACCCGGGACTGCCCCTACTGCCTGTCGTCGATCCCCATCGCCGCCAGCCGCTGCGCCTTCTGCACCGCGGACGTCAGCGCCGCCTCCTCATAGAACCACATCCGGCTGTCCCACCCCGCCGGTAGGTTGGCCGGGTGGTTCTGGAGGCGTTCTCACCGGCGGTGCGGGAGTGGTTCACCTCGTCCTTCCCCGCACCGACCCCCGCTCAGGAGCAGGGTTGGCCGGCCATCGCCTCGGGCGAGCACACGCTGATCCTGGCTCCGACGGGATCGGGGAAGACGCTGGCCGCCTTCCTGTGGGGCCTCGATCGGCTGGCTTCGGAAGAGGGGGCGCCGGCGGCGGCCGGCACCCGTCTCCTCTACGTGTCGCCGTTGCGGGCCCTGGCCTTCGACGTCGAGCGCAACCTGCGGGCGCCACTCCAGGGCATCGAGCTGGCCGCCGAGCAGCTGGGCTCCCCGATCCGGGTGCCGACGGTGGCGATGCGGACGGGTGACACCCCCGCCCGCGACCGGGCCGCCCTGGCCCGCCGTCCGCCCGACGTGCTGATCACGACCCCGGAATCGCTGTATCTCATGCTCACGTCGCAGGCCCGGTCGACCCTCGTCGACGTCCGGTGGGTGATCGTCGACGAGATCCACGCCCTGGCTGGCACCAAGCGGGGCGCCCACCTGGCCGTCTCGCTCGAGCGGCTGGAAGGGATCACGCGCCGGCCACCGCAGCGGATCGGGCTGTCGGCTACGCAGCGGCCGCTGGCGGAGATCGCCCGGTTCCTCGGCGGCCGGGATGCCAGCGGCGCCGTCCGGCCGGTGACGATCGTCGACGTCGGGATGACCAAGCCCCTCGAGGTCGAGGTCGTGGTCCCGGTCGAGGACATGGCCCACCTCGGCGAAGGGCACGACGACACGCTCGGCCCGCCGGCGGGTGCGCGTGGAGACGCGTCGGGCGGGCCACTCCCGGCCAGCATCTGGCCGGCCCTCCACCCCCGGCTCCTGGAGCTGATCCAGGCCCACCACACCACGCTGGTGTTCGTCAACGCCCGGCGGCTGGCCGAGCGCCTGGCCGCCCGGCTGAACGACCTGGCCGGCGAAGAGCTGGTCAAGGCCCACCACGGTTCCCTGGCCCGGGAGCAACGCCTCCAGATCGAGAGCGAGCTCAAGGCCGGCACGCTGCGGGCGCTGGTGGCGACCAGCTCGCTGGAGCTCGGCATCGACATGGGGGCGGTCGACCTCGTCGTGCAGGTGGAGTCGCCGGGGTCGGTGGCGTCTGGGCTGCAGCGGATCGGCCGGGCCGGCCATCGGGTCGGCGAGCCGAGCCGGGGCAAGGTGCTGCCCAAGTACCGGGGCGATCTCCTCGAGGCGGCGGTGGTGGTCGACCGCATGGGCAAGGGCCTGATCGAGGAGACCTGGATCGTCCGCAACCCGCTCGACGTCCTGGCCCAGCAGATCGTGGCCATGTGCGCTGTGGAGGAGTGGGACGTCGGCGAGCTGGCGACCCTCGTCCGGCGGGCGGCGCCGTTCGCCGACCTGTCGGACGAGCTGCTGGAGGCGGTGCTCGACCTGCTGTCGGGCCGCTACCCGTCCTCGGAGTTCTCGGAGCTCCGGCCCCGGATCGTGTGGGACCGGGCCACCGGCCGGCTCCGGGCCCGGCAAGGGGCCCAGCGGCTGGCGGTGACGAGCGGCGGCACGATCCCCGACCGGGGTCTCTACGGGGTCTTCCTGCTGGACGGGGGCCAGGTCGGGGAGCTCGACGAGGAGATGGTCTACGAGAGCCGCCCCGGAGAGACGTTCGTGCTGGGCGCCTCGACCTGGCGGATCGCCGAGATCACGCGGGACCGGGTGATCGTCACCCCGGCGCCCGGGGAGCCGGGCAAGGTGCCGTTCTGGCACGGCGACCGGCCGGGGCGGCCGCTGGAGCTCGGCCGGGCCGTGGGGGCATTCACCCGCCGGGTGGTGGAGTCCGGTGAGGCCGGTCTTCCACCCGGCCTGGACAGGCTGGCGGCCCGGAACCTCCTGGCCTACGTCGGAGATCAGGCCGAGGCCACCGGCGCCGTGCCGGACGACCGGACGATCGTCGTGGAGCGCTTCCGGGACGAGATCGGCGACTACCGGGTCTGCATCCTGTCGCCCTTCGGGGCCCGGGTGCACGCCCCCTGGGCGCTGGCGCTCCGGGCCCGGTTGGTCGAGCGGTTCGGCGTCGACCCGCAGGTGATCTGGGGCGACGACGGGATCGCGCTGCGGCTGCCGGAGGCCGAGGAGTCGTTGTCCATCGGAGCAGTGGCGCTCACCCCGGAAGAAGTCGACGACCTCATCGTGGCGGCGCTACCGGGCACGGCCCTGTTTGCCGGCGTCTTCCGGGAATGCGCGGCCCGGGCGCTGCTCCTCCCCCGCCGCATGCCGGGCAGCCGCACCCCACTGTGGCAACAACGCCAGCGAGCCGCCGACCTCCTGGCTACGGCGGCTCGTCACCCGACGTTCCCGATCGTCCTGGAGGCGACCCGGGAGTGCCTGCAGGACCACTTCGACCTGCCCGGGCTGCGGTCGGTGCTGGGCGACATCCGGGCCCGGCGGGTGCGGGTGGTGTCGGTCGACACGCCCCGGCCGTCGCCCTTCGCCCAGTCCCTGGTGTTCTCCTGGATCGCCACCTACATGTACGAAGGCGACGCGCCGCTGGCCGAGCGCCGGGCGGCGGCGTTGGCGCTCGACCGGGAGTTGCTGCGGGACCTGCTCGGCGCCGAGGAGCTGCGTGACCTGATCGACGCCGGCGCCCTGGCCGAGCTGGAAGCCGAGCTGTCCCGGCGGCGCGGCCGCCCGGCGGCGTCGGCCGACGAGATTCACGACATGCTGCGGGTTCTGGGCGACCTGACCCTGGACGAGATCGTCGAACGGGCCGGCGGCCGCCACGACGGCGAGGAGGATGGCGAGCGGGCCGACCCGCCTGGACCCGACCCCGCGGCGGTGGCCCGCTGGGTCGAGGAGCTCGTCGCGGAACAGCGGGCGATTCGGGTCCGGGTGGCGGGTGAGGAGCGCATCGCGGCGGCTGAGGACGCCGCCCGGTTGCGGGATGGGCTCGGTGTCGCCGTTCCGCCCGGGTTGCCGTCCGCCTTCACCGATCCCGTTCCCCGCCCGCTCGAGGACCTGATGGCCCGCTACGCCCGCACCCATGGCCCGTTCACCACCGGGGAGGCCGCGGCCCGGCTGGGCACCACCGTGGAACGGGTGGCCGGGGCGCTGCGGGCCCTGGCCAGCGAAGGCCGGGTCGTCGAGGGCGAATTCCGGCCCGGCGGGTCGGAACGGGAGTGGTGCGACGCCGAGGTCCTCCGGCGGCTGCGGCGCCGCTCGCTGGCGGTCCTCAGGAAGGAGATCGAGCCGGTCCCGCCGGCCGCCCTGGCCCGGTTCCTCCCCGCCTGGCAGGGCGTGACGTCCCGGCGCCGCGGGATCGACGGTCTCGTCGACGTCCTGGCCCAGTTGCAGGGTGCCGCCATCCCGGCGTCGATCCTGGGGGCGTCCGTGTTGCCGGGCCGGGTGCAGGGCTACCGGCCCGCCGATCTCGACGGGCTGGTGGCGGCCGGCGAGGTGGTGTGGATGGGCGCCGGGGCGATCGGCCCGTCCGACGGCCGGGTCGTGCTGTGCTTCCGGGATCAGGCGGCGCTGCTGCTGCCCGGCGCCGGCGGCGGGGCCGAGGTTCCCGCCGGGCCGGTCCATGACGCCATCCGGGCCCGCCTGACGGAACGGGGGGCGTCGTTCTATCCCGACCTCGTCGAGGCGGCCGGGACCGCCGACGAGGCGGTCGTCGTCCCGGCCCTTTGGGATCTGGTCTGGGCCGGCGAGGTCACCAACGACACGCTGGCTCCGTTGCGCTCGTTCGTCGCCGGGGGCCGGCCCCGGGCCGCCTCGTCGACCCGGCCGGCCGGGGAGGCCGCCCCACCCGGTATCCGGCCGTCCGGCCCATCGGCCGCCCTTCGGTCGGCCCGGGCCCGGCGTCCCCGACCGGGGCGTCTCTCCCGGCTCGGCCCGCCGGCGGCGGCCGGCCGGTGGTCGCTGGTGGCGCCGCTCCTCGAACCGGCGGAGTCCCCCACTTCCGTCGCCCACGCCCGGGCGCTGCAGCTCCTCGACCGGTACGGGGTCCTCACCCGGGAGGCGGTCCTGGCCGAGGGCGTGCCGGGCGGCTTCGCCGGGGTCTACGGCGTGCTGCGGGCCCTCGAGGAGTCGGGTCGGGTCCGCCGCGGCTACTTCGTCGCCGGCCTGGGCGGGGCCCAGTTCGCTCTCCCCGGCGCGGTCGACCGGCTCCGCGACTTCCGGGATCGGGCCGGTGGCGACCCTCACGGCCCGCCAGTCGAGATCACGGTGCTGGCCGCCACCGACCCGGCGCAGCCCTACGGCGCCGCCCTGCCGTGGCCCGACCCGGTGGAGGCCGGATCGGGGCGGCCGGCCCGGGCGACCGGCGCCTACGTCGTGCTGGCCGCCGGTGAGCCCGCCGCCTATCTGGAGCGCGGCGGCCGGAGCCTCGTCACGTTTCCGGCGGCTGAGCGCCATCCGGGCTGGGTCGACAGCCTCGTCGCGGTGGTCAAGGACGGCTTCCTCCGCAAGATCGAACTGGTCCGGATCGACGGCCGTCCGGCCCGGGAGTCGGGCTCGGCCCCGGTCCTGCGCGCCGCGGGGTTTGCCGACTCGTACCGGGGCCTCGTGCTCCGGGGGTAAGGAGACGGCGCCGGGGCCGGGAGCGACCCGGTCAGCCGGTCTTCGAGCAGACGCTGATCCCGTGCTTCTGGGCCACGGTGTCGGCCGCGGCGAATACGTTGCTGCCGTCGGTCAGCTTCGAGGGAGTCTTCTCCAGCTCCTGGAGTCCCTGCTCCAGGGCGGCGTAGATCTCCTCGACGTGCGCCTTCTCGCCCTCGGGTGGTTCGAGGGCCCGCAGCTGCTTGACCTGATCCCGGATGGTGGGGACGACCGTCTGGCGGACGAAGTCCTCGAATTCCGCCCCCGACAGCTTCTGCCCCGGCGGCACCTTGGCCAGCACCTCGTTGGAGGCCTTGGTCAGGGCCTGGTTGCCCTGCTCGCAGACCTCCTTGGCCTTGGCCAGGTAGTCGGCCTTGGTGACGCCCTTGTCGTCGCCGCAGGCGGCGCCGGCGAGGCCGACCACGGCCAGCAGTGCCACGGCGATGACCCTCGTGCCCTTCACCCCCAGCAAGCTACCCGCCGGACCTCCGGTACCGTCAGCCCCGATGACCGATGTGCACACCCGCGGCCAATCGCTCCCGATTCTTCCGGGCGACACCCTGCCGCGGGCCTGGGCCGCCCACTTCGAGTCCGACCCGAACCGGCCGCTGCTCTGGGAGGAGCGCCGGGGTTGGATCACCGCCGGAGAGCTCGACCGCGCCACCCGGCGGGTGGCCGCCGGGCTGGCCGGCGCCGGATTGCGCACCGGCGACCGTGTGCTCATGAGCGCCGCGACGTCGGTCGCGCTCGTGGAGGCCCACGTCGCCGCACTGCGGCTCTGCCTCGTCGTGGTCCCGGCCAACACCGCCTACCGGGAGCGGGAGATCGCCCATCTCGTGCGGGACGCCGAACCGAAAGCGGCCGTCGTGGACGACGCCGACCGGGCGGCCTGGATCCGCCGGGCGAGTCCCGACACGATCGTCGTCGGTCCCGACGTCGACCTGCCGGCCGGGCCCGGTCGGGCACCGGCTCTTGACACCGCCGGGCCCGACGACCCGGCCATCATCGGCTACACCTCCGGCACCACGGGCACCCCGAAGGGCGCCGTCCTGTCGCATCGCAACCTGCTGGCGTCGTCGGAATCGGTCCGCCTCGCCTGGCGCTGGACAGCCGACGACCGCCTCGTCCTGGCCCTCCCGCTGTTCCACATCCACGGCCTCGGCGTCGGCCTGCACGGCACGCTCCTGGCCGGCGCGTCGGCCGTCCTCCTCCCCCGCTTCGATCCCGACGCGGTCCTCGACGCCGCCGCCGCCCACGACGCCACGCTCTTCTTCGGCGTGCCGACGATGTACGCCCGGCTGGCCGGCTCGCCCCGCCTCGGGGAACTGGCCCGGCTGCGGCTCTGCGTGTCGGGTTCGGCCCCGCTGCCGCCGGCGGTGTTCGAGCGGCTGGCCGACGGCAGCGGCCAGCGGGTGCTGGAGCGCTACGGCATGACCGAGACCGGTATGAACGTCTCCAACCCCTACGACGGCGAGCGCCGGCCGGGAACGGTGGGGTTTCCCCTGCCCGGGGTCGAGCTCCGCCTGGCGCAGAAGGGCGAGATCCTCCTGCGGGGACCGAACGTGTTCGGCGGGTACTGGCGCCAACCGGAGGCCACGGCGGCCGCCTTCACCGCCGACGGCTGGTTCCGGACGGGCGACGTCGGCGAACACGACGCCGACGGCTACCTGCGCCTGGTCGGACGGGCCCGGGAGCTGATCATCACCGGCGGGCTCAACGTCTACCCCCGGGAGGTGGAGGACGTCCTGCTCGAGCACCCGGGAGTGGCGGAGGTGGCCGTGGCCGGCGTACCCGACGCCGAGTGGGGCGAGGTGGTCGCCGCCTGGGTCGTGCCCGCCCGGGGGGCCGACCGTCCGGAGGCCGACGAGGTGACGGGCTTCGCCGCCGAACGGCTGGCCCGGTTCAAGTGTCCCCGCCGGGTGCACTTCGTCGACGCCCTGCCCCGCAACGCCCTGGGGAAGCTGCTCCGCCACGAGCTTTCCCCAGATTGACAGGCGAAGACGGCGGCCCGTACCGTCCGGAGCGCAGATCAGGGAAGTCCGGTGGAAGGCCGGCGCTGTCCCGCAACTGTGACCGGGGAGCACCCCACCTCCCGTCCTCCGCCTGCGGCGGGGCGGGGACAAGCCACTGGCTCCGGCCGGGAAGGCGGTGGGGACGGCGGTGATCCGGGAGCCAGGAGACCTGACTGCCGAAAGGGGCCGACCCTGAGGAGACGCGTGGACGTCGGGAAACATCAGCACCTCTATCCGATCCTGTGCCCCGGCCGGTGATCACGCTCGTGCTGGGTGGCGTGCGGTCGGGGAAGTCGGAAGTGGCCGAGCGGCTCGCCGGCCCGGGCCCCGGTACCTACCTCGCCACCGGCCTGGTGACGCCCGGCGACGACGACTTCGCCGAGCGGGTGGCCCACCACCGCGCCCGCCGGCCGGCATCGTGGGCGACCGTCGAGGAGCCGCGGGCGGTGCCGGCGGTGCTGGCCCGCCTCCATGGGCCCGTCCTGCTCGACGCCCTCGGCACCTGGATCGCCAACGACCCGCGGCCCGACCTCGACGCCCTGGTCCAGGCGCTCGTGAGCCGGCGGGGCGACACGATCGTCGTCTCGGAAGAGGTCGGCCTCGGGGTCCACCCGGTGAGCGAGGTCGGCCGCCTCTTCGCCGACCGCCTCGGCGAAGCCAACCGCCGTGTCGCCGAAGTCGCCGACCGCTGCCTCCTCGTGGTGGCCGGCCGGGTGATCGACCTGCCCGCCGGAACACCCGCTCCCGGCGAGGCCGCTTCCACCGGAAGGCGACCGGCCACCGGAACGGCCGCTTCCGGCGACGCCGCCTCAGTCGGAACACCAACGGCCGCCGGAACGGCCCGTTCCGGCGAGGGCGCCTCCGGAACACCACCGGCCACAGGAGCGGCCGCTTCCACGGACGCCGCCTCCGTCGGAACACCACCGGCCACAGGAGCGGCCGCTTCCAGGGACGCCGCCTCCACCGGCAGACCACCGGCCACCGGCACACCACCGGCCGCTGGCGTTACGGCCCCGGCGGCCGGCATGCCTCCGTTCGCCACCGACCGGGGCGCCGCCTCGGGATCCGTCATGGGCGGTCTGCGGGAGGCCGTGGCCTTTCTTACGCCGCTGGGCGGGGCGACCGCTCCGAGCCCGGCCGCCTTCTCCTGGTTTCCGGTGGTCGGCGCGCTCATCGGGCTGCTGCTCGGGGGGCTGTGGTGGGCGGCCGAGGAGCCGTTGGGGCCGCTGGCGGCGGCGGCGCTGGTGGTGGCGGCCGACCTGGCCCTGACCGGTGCGCTGCACTTCGACGGCCTGCTCGACAGCGCCGACGGCCTGTTGCCCCACCTCCGCCCGGAACGGCGCCTGGCCGTGATGGCCGACCCGAACGTCGGTGCCTTCGCCGTCGCCACCGGCGCCACAACCCTTCTGCTCCGCACCGCCGCCCTGGCCGCCCTCGGGACGGCCCGGCCGTTTCTCCTCGCCGCCCTCTGGAGCCTCTCCCGCACCGCCATGGCCGTCACCGCCCTGACCGGCCGCTACGCCCGGAGTCACGGCCTCGCCTCGTCGTTCCTGCCCGACACTGGTACCGCAACGCATGACCGGACCGGGCCTGCGCCGGCAGGCAGGGCAGCTGGCAATCAATGGGTGCTGCCGGCCTCGGTCGGCGCAGTGCTGGCTGTCGTGCTGGCCGTCGGCAACGAAATCTCATCCGTCGTGGCGGTCGTTGCCGGCGGACTGGCCGCCGCCGCCGTCGCCGCCCTGGCCCGCCGGCGGATCGGCGGCTTCACCGGCGACACCCTGGGCGCCGGCGGCGTCGTGGCCGAGACCATCGGACTCCTGACCGCCGTGGCGGTCCTCCGCCCATGACCGCCACTCCTCCCCCGAAGCGCCGTACCGCTCCTTCCCGGAAGGTCCCCAGCGCGACCGGTCGCGTTCAGGGCCCCTATAGGGCCTCAGGCGCGACCGGTCGCGGTTGGGCCACTGCTTTCGGAGCGGCGATCGGCCTGCTCGTCGACCGGGCGCTGGGAGAGCCGCCGTCCGCCGTTCACCCCGTCGGGGCGTTCGGCCGGGCGATGGCCGCCCTCGAACGGCCCATGTGGCGCGACAGCCGCCTGGCGGGCTTCGGGTACGCGGCGGTCGGGGCCGGGCTGGGCTCGGCAGCGGGCTTCGTGCTCCAGCGAGCTACGGCCGGGCGGGGGTCGGCGACCGGCTTCGTGCCCCAGCGGGCCGGGGCCGGGCTGGGGTCGGCGGCGGGCTTCGTGCCCCAGCGGGCCGCGGCCGGGGTGGGGTCGGCGACGGGCTTCGTGTTCCACCGGCGCCGGACGACCGGGCCCTTGGCGAAGGAAGAGGCCGACCTCACCGGGACGAGAGAGAGTGGTCCGCGGGCCGGTGGCCTCGTCCGTACGTCGCTGCCGGCTCAGTCTCTCGCCACATGGCTCATGGTCGCCGGACGGGCGCTGGGGGACGAGGCCCGGGCCATCGGCGATCGGTTGGTCGACGACGACCTCGACGGCGCCCGGCGGCGACTGCCGGCGTTGGTGGGGCGGGACCCGGAGTCGCTCGACGCCAAGGGCGTTGCCCGGGCCGTCGTCGAGTCGGTGGCCGAGAACACCGTCGATGCGGTGGTGGCGCCGGCCTGCTGGGCGGCGCTGGGCGGGGCCGCGGGCGCCGGCTTCTACCGGGCGGTGAACACGCTCGACGCCATGGTGGGGCACCGCAACGAGCGCTACGGCCGGTTCGGCTGGGCGTCAGCCCGGCTCGACGACGCCGCCAACTGGATACCGGCCCGCCTGACCGGCCTGCTGGTGGCGGCCGTCCGTCCGGGACGGGCCCGCGAGGTGCTCGACGCCGTCGTGCACCCGCCGGCTCACCCGAGTCCCAACGCCGGTGTCGCCGAGGCGGCCTTCGCCGCTGCACTCGCCCTGCGCCTCGGCGGCGACACTATCTACGCCGGCCGGGTCGATCCCCGGCCGACCTTCGGCACCGGCCGCTCCCCCGAGCCCGCCGACATCGACGCCGCCATCCGTCTCTCCCGCGACGTCACCTTCGCCCTCGCCGCTCTCCTGGCCACCCCGGCCGTCGTGGGCGCGGCCACCCGTCGCCGGCGCCGGGCCACCTACCCCTCACCCCCGGCGAGCCGCCGATGACTCCGCCGACCCCTCCGCCCCCGCCGCCGCAGGCAGCGGCCGGCGCCGCCACACGTCGCCACCGCCGGCCGCCCTACCCCTCAGCCCGCACGAGCCGCCGATGACTGTCCCGACCCCGCCTCCGTCTCCGACCCCGCCGCCCCAGCCACCGGCCGGCGCCCCCGCCCACGCCCTGGCACGGGTTCCGAACGCTGGGGTGCAGTGGGATGTCGAAGCGATGGCGGCCACCCTCGACCCGGCCCGGGTTCCGCCAGCCGGAACGCACGAGGGCGATGTCGACGGGGTAGCGGCCGCCACCCTGGCCCCGGCCCGGGTTCCGGCGGCGGGAGCGCATGGGGGCGATGTCGAGGCGGTGGCGGCGGCTCTGGGGTGGGAACCGGGAGACATCCTCGATCTGTCGGCGAGTTTCAATCCGGACGCGCCGGACCTGGCGGCGCTGGCGGCCGGGCGGCTCGACAGCCTGGAGCGCTACCCGGATCCGACGGCCGCCACCGCGGCGATGGCGGAGGCGCTCGGCACGAGCCCGGACTGCATCCTGCTGACCAATGGCGGGGCGGAAGCCATCGCCCTGGTGGCCAACGATCTCGGACGGGCGGCCGTGCCGGCCCCGGAGTTCTCGCTCTATGCCCGCCACCTGGCCGCCGTCGTCGATCCGGCGGAGGATCCCGCCGCGCCGCTCATCCGGTCCAATCCCAACAACCCGACGGGGCGGCTCGCCCGTCCGACGGACGCGGCAACAGTGTGGGACGAGGCCTTCTATCCCCTGGCCGCCGGTGTCTGGTCGCGGGGCGACGTCGCCGCCGGCCGGGCGGCCATGGCCATCGGGTCACTGACCAAGGTCTTCGCCTGTCCCGGGTTGCGGGTGGGCTACGTGCACGCCGACCCGGCGGTGATCGCCCGGCTGGCCGATCGCCAGCCGCGCTGGTCGCTCAACGGACTGGCCGCCGCCCTCCTGCCCGAACTCCTGGCCCGGGCCGAACTGCGGGAGTGGGCGGCCGCCACCGCCCGCCGGCGGGCGGCGCTGGTGGGGGCCATTCCGGGCGTCGAACCGTCCGACGCCAACTTCGCTCTGGTCCGTGTCGAAGAAGGGGCGCCGGCCGCCCGGGCCGGCCTGGCCCGGCACGGCGTCCTCGTGCGGGACTGCACCAGCTTCGGGCTTCCCGGCCACATCCGCGTCGCCGTTCCCGACGAAGCCGGCCTGGACCGCCTCGTCGCGGCCTGGGAGCGCCGATGATCGCCGGGCGGAGCGTCGCCGGTGCGGCCGGCCTGCAAGGGGCGCTCATGGTCTGTGGAACCACGAGCGATGCGGGCAAGAGCCGGGTCGTGACGGGGTTGTGCCGGGCGCTGGCCCGGCGGGGTGTCAGCGTGGCGCCGTTCAAGGCGCAGAACATGGCGCTCAATTCCTTTGTCACGGCGAGCGGGCATGAGATCGGTCGGGCTCAGGGGGTGCAGGCGCTGGCGGCGGGCGTCGATCCCGAGGTCGACATGAATCCGATCCTGCTCAAGCCGTCGAGCGACCGCACCAGCCAGGTCATCGTCCTCGGCCAGCCGACCGGACACCTCGACGCCGCCGGCTACCACGCCGCCAAGCCCGGCTTGCGCGCCACGGTGCTGGCGGCGCTGGACCGCCTCCGCCACCGCTTCGACGTCGTGCTCCTCGAAGGCGCCGGCAGTCCGGCCGAGATCAACCTCCTTGACGGGGATCTGGTCAACCTGTGGCTGGCCGACGCCGCCGGGATCCCGGCCGTGATCGTGGGCGACATCGACCGGGGCGGCGTGTTCGCCTCGCTCTTCGGCACCGTCGCCCTGCTCCCCGACCACCTCCGCTCCTGCGTGCAGGGCTTCGTGATCAACAAGTTCCGGGGCGACCCCGCTCTCCTCATGCCGGGCCTGGCCGACCTCGAGGCCCGGACGGGCATTCCGACCCTCGGGGTGCTGCCCTGGGTCGACGGCCTGCACCTCGACGCCGAGGACAGCCTGGCGCTGCGCCAGCCGTGGGGCGACACCGCCAGCGATGCCGGGGCTCTCGACGTGTGCGTGGTTCGACTTCCCCGGATTTCCAACTTCACCGACATCGACGCCCTGGCCCTCGAGCCGGGGGTCACCGTCCGGTACGCCACCCACGCCAACGCTCTCGGCGACCCCGACCTCGTCATCCTGCCGGGGACGAAAGCCACGGTCGCCGACCTCGCCTGGATGCGGGCCCGCAGCTTCGACGCCGCGCTGGGTTCCCGGGCCGGATCGACCACCGTCCTCGGCATCTGCGGCGGATACCAGATGCTCGGCCGGAATATCGACGACGACGTCGAGAGCGGAAGCGGCGCGGTCGAGGGCCTCGGGCACCTTCCGGTCGCGACGCGCTTCGAACCGACGAAGATCACCCGCCCCCGCGAGGGAACGGCGTTGGGCCGTCCGGTGACGGGCTATCAGATCCATCACGGCCGCACGTTTTCCCCGTCGCCCTGGGTCAGCCTCAGCGATCACTGGGGCTCGGAGGAGGAGGGCGCGGCCGACGTCGACGCCGGTGTGTTCGGGACCAGCCTCCATGGCCTCTTCGAATCCGACGGCTTCCGGGCGGCCTTCCTCGACATGGTCGCCAAACGGCGAGGGAAGCAGTTCACGCCGTCGGGTCTCTCCTTCGCCTCGGCCCGGGAGGCGCAGTTCGACCGGCTGGCCGACCTGGTTGAAGCCCACCTCGACATGACCGCCGTCGGGAAGCTCATCGCCGCCGGCGCCTCGAGCGCCCGGGCCTCGAGCTCCCCGGCGTCGAACCCGGCCGCCTCCCTCTCCCACCCCGCTCCGGAGCCCGCGTGATCCTCTTCCTCTCCACCGCCGACACCGAGATCCTCGCCCTGCGGGCGGCGATCGAGACACTGCCGGACGACTTCCCTGCCGTGCGGGCGGCGTCACCGGCCGCCCTGCCCACCGCGCCGGCACTGGACGGTGTCGAAGCGGTCGTCGTCCGGCTCCTCGGCGGGCGCCGGGCGTGGGAAGCACCGTTCGACGAGCTCGTCCGGGCCTGCGCCGCCCGGGGCGTACCGCTCCTCGCCTTCGGGGGCGAGTCGGCGCTCGACCCGGAGCTCACGGCCGCCTCCACCGTTCCGGCGGCCGTGATCGGCCAGGCCTTCCCCTATCTCGTCCACGGCGGACCGGCCAACACCGCCAACCTGTTGCGGTTCGTGGCCGACGAGGTGCTCGGCGCCTCGCCGCCCCACGGCTACGGCCCGGCCGAGCCCGTGCCCGACGAAGGCGTGTACGTCGGCCCCGATGCCGGCGCCATCCATCGGTGCGACGTCGACCCCGAGCGGCCGACCGTCGGCGTGGTCTTCTACCGGGCCCACCTCCTGGCCGGGAACACGACGTTCGTCGACGACCTCTGCGCCGCCATCCGGGAACGGGGGGCCAACCCGTTGGCCTGCTGGTGCTACTCGCTCCGCCCCGACGAGCGGGGCGACGTGCCGGTGATCTCCCGGTATCTCGAAGGACGGGTCGACGCCGTCGTCACCACCGTCCTGGCCATGGGCCACGCCGGCCCCGAGGCGGACTCGTGGGATGTCCCGGTGCTGGCCCGCCTCGACGTCCCCGTCGTGCAAGCGGTGGCGGCCACCACCAGCCGGGCGGCGTGGGAGGAGCACGACGTCGGCCTCTCCCCCCTCGACACCGCCTGGTCGGTGGCGCTGCCGGAGTTCGACGGCCGGATCGTCTCAGTTCCCTTGTCGTTCAAGGAGATCGTCGACGACGGCGACGATCTCGGTGTGCCGGTCGTCGCCTACCGGACGGTGCCGGACCGGGTCGCCCGGGTGGCCGGCACCGCCGTCCGGCTGGCCCGCCTGCGCCGCACACCCAACCCGGACAAGCGGATCGCCGTCGTCCTGTCGGCCTACCCGACAAAGCGGGGCCGGATCGGCAACGCCGTGGGGCTCGACACGCCGGCCTCGGTCATCGCCCTCCTCCACGCCCTGCGGGACGCCGGCTACCGGATGGAGGACATTCCCGTCGACGGCGACACGCTCATGGCCGAGCTCATCGACCGCTTCTCGTACGAGAAGGAGTCGTTGACCACCGCCCAGCTCGAACGGGCCGTCGGCGCCGTCGATGCCGCCGACTACGCCGAATGGTTCGCCGGGTTGCCGAAACCCTTGCGGGACAACGTGGTCGAGCATTGGGGTGAGCCCCCCGGGTCGGTGTATGTCCACGACGGCGCCATCCGCCTGGCCGGCCTCGACCTCGGGAACGTCATCGTGATGGTCCAGCCGCCCCGGGGGTTCGGCGAGAACCCCATCGCCGTCTACCACTCCCCCGACCTGCCGCCGACACACCACTACCTGGCCGCCTACCGGTGGCT
This sequence comes from Actinomycetota bacterium, assembly GCA_040756995.1. Taxonomy (GTDB): domain Bacteria; phylum Actinomycetota; class Acidimicrobiia; order IMCC26256; family BP-133; genus BP-133. The sequence continues at coordinate 16,175 of JBFLYK010000070.1, forward strand.
GGAACGGTCGTGGGGCGCCGACGCCGTCGTCCACGTCGGCAAGCACGGCAACCTGGAATGGTTGCCGGGCAAGGGTGTGGGCCTGTCGGCGGCCTGCGGGCCCGACGCCGCGCTCGGTGACCTGCCGCTGGTCTACCCCTTCGTGGTCAACGATCCCGGCGAGGGCACCCAGGCCAAGCGGCGAGCCCACGCCGTGATCATCGACCACCTCGTGCCGCCGATGACCCGGGCCGAGGTCTACGACGACCTGGCCCGCCTGGAGCGTCTCCTCGACGAGTACTACCAGGTCTCCACGCTCGACCCGGCCAAGCTGCCGGCGTTGCGGGCCCAGATCTGGGAGCTGTGCGAGCGGGCCGCCCTCGACCACGATCTGGCCCGGGCCCGGGGGACGGGGGGTGTCCCCCCGACAATGGCGGCGGGAGCCGCCAAGGGCAGTGCCGCCCCCGGCGACGACGAGTTCGACGACTTCCTCCTCCACCTCGATGGCTACCTCTGCGAACTGAAGGACGCTCAAATCCGGGGCGGGCTCCACACCCTCGGCCGCCCTCCCGAGGGCGACGAAGAGATCGACCTCCTGGCCGCGCTCCTCCGCCTGCCGCAAGGGAACGTGCCGTCCCTGCGGACGGCGGTGGCCGAGGAGCTCGGGCTCGATCTGACGACGCCGTCCGATGCCTTCGATGCCGTCCACGCCGAAGTGAAGCGACTGCTCAACGGGTGCCGGGACAACGGCTGGGAACGAAGCGGCGACGAGCCGACCGACCGGGCGTTGCGGTTCGCCGGGGACGTGCTCGTACCGCGGTTGCGGCGGACGACCGACGAGATCGGGAACACGTTGCGGGCGCTGGAGGGGCGGTATGTGCCGGCCGGGCCGTCGGGGGCGCCGACCCGGGGCATGGCCCACGTGCTGCCGACGGGACGGAACTTCTACTCCGTCGACCCGAAGACCCTTCCGACGAAAGCGGCCTGGGACGTCGGTCGGGCCCTGGCCGACGGCGTCTGCCGCCGCCACCGGGAGGAGACGGGCGAGTGGCCGGTGTCGGTCGGGCTCGTCGTGTGGGGCACGGCCGCCATGCGGACCCACGGTGACGACATCGCCGAAGCCCTCGCCCTGCTCGGCGCCCGGCCGGTGTGGGCCGAGGAGTCGGGTCGGGTCGTCGGCCTGGAGCCCGTTCCCCTGGAAGAGCTCGACCGGCCCCGCATCGACGTCACCCTCCGGATCAGCGGGTTCTTCCGCGATGCCTTCCCCCATCTCGTGCATCTGGTCGACGAGGCGGTCGAACTCGTCCGGAACCTCGACGAGCCGCCGGAGCTCAACCATGTCCGGGCCAATGGCGACGATCACCGCATTTTCGGCGCCAAGCCCGGCGCCTACGGCTCGGGCATCCTCGCCCTGCTCGACTCCAAGGAGTGGGAGAACGACGACGACCTGGCCACCGTCTACCTCGCCTGGAGCGGGTACGCCTACGGCCGGGCCGGATACGGCGTCCCGGCCCCCGAGGCCATGCAACGGCGTTTCGCCCTCATCGATGTGGCGGTCAAGAACCAGGACAACCGGGAGCACGACATCTTCGACTCCGACGACTACCTCCAGGAGCACGGCGGCATGGTCGCCACCGTGCGGGCCCTCCGGGGCGGGGACGCCCCCCGGGCCTTCTTCGGTGACTCCGCCGATCCGGACCGCCCCCGGGTCCGGAGCCTGGCCGAGGAGGCCCGCCGGGTCGTGCGGTCCCGGGTGCTCAACCCCCGCTGGATCTCGGCCATGATGCGCCACGGCTACAAAGGGGCCTTCGAGATGGCCGCCACCGTCGACTACCTCTACGGCTACGACGCCACCGCCCGGATCGGCGAGGACTGGATGTACGAACAGGTCACCCGGGCCTATGTGGCCGACCCCGAGGTGCGGAAGTTCTTCGCCGCCTCCAACCCCTGGGCGCTCCAGGGCATCGCCGAACGGCTCCTCGAAGCCAGCGCCCGGGGGCTGTGGAACGCCTCCGACGCCGCCCTCGCCCATCTGCAGGACGCCCTGCTCGAAGCCGAGGGCTGGGCCGAGGAGCGGTCGTCGTGAGCGGCGCCCCGATCCCGGCCGCGGCGCCCTACCCCCTCTCGGCCATCGTCGGTCAGGACGATCTCAAGCTGGCCCTGCTCCTCCACGCCGTCGACCCCAAACTCGGCGGCGTGCTCATCCGGGGCGAGAAGGGCTCGGGGAAGTCGACCGCGGCCCGGGCGCTCGCCACCCTCCTGCCCGCCGCCGGACCCGACGGCGCCCCGGCACCGTTCGTGGAACTGCCGATCGGCGCCACCGAAGACCGTGTCGTCGGCACGCTCGACCTGGAAGGCGCGTTGCTGGAAGGCCGGTCCCGCCTCCGGCCCGGGCTGCTGGCCGCCGCCCACGGAGGCGTGCTCTACGTCGACGAGGTCAACCTCCTGGCCGACCATCTCGTCGACGTCCTCATCGACGCCGCCGCCTTCGGCATCAACCGCATCGAGCGGGACGGGATCTGCGCCGAGCACCCGTCCCGGTTCGTGCTCGTCGGGTCGATGAACCCCGAAGAGGGTGAGCTGCGCCCCCAGCTCCTCGACCGGTTCGGACTGGCCGTCGAGGTGCGGGCGCCGCGGGATCCTGAACAGCGCACGGAAGTGGTGCGCCGGCGTTTGGCCTTCGACGCCGACCCGGTCGCCTTCGCCGAACGGTTCGAAGCCGGCGACGAGGCGCTGCGGGAGGCCATCGCCGAAGCCGGTCGCATCCTCGGCGACGTCGTGGTACCGGACGACGTGCTGGCCTTCACCAGCCGCCTGTGCGCCGAGCTCGACGCCGAAGGACTGCGGGCCGATCTGGTCCTGGCCCGGGGCGTGGCGGCGCTCGCCGCCCTCGACGGGCGGAAGGAGGCCACCGCCGACGACGTCGCTCGCCTGGCGCCGCTGGCCCTGGCCCACCGCCGCCGCCGGGGTCCGCTCGACGCCCCCGGCCTCACGAGCGAAGAGCTGGACGACGCCCTGGAGCGGGCCGCCCCACCGCCGGCGGTCTCCGCCGCCGCTCCGCCCGACACCGACGAGGCGCCCCCGTCGAGCGCCGGCCCCGCCGACGCCCCGGGGGTTGACGGTGCTCCGCCGGACGCCGACAAGACTGCGGCCGCGAACGCCGGCCCCACCAACGCGTCGGGCTCGCCGCCCGGCCGGCCGGCCAGTGGCGGCGAAGGCGCCGAGACCTCCGCTGGCGCCCCCGGCGGACCATCAGGACTTCGGCCCGCCGGACCGGCCCCCGGGGTGTCACTGGCGTTGAAGATCCAGCGCCCGTCCGGCGTACTCGGGCGACGCAACCGCGGGCCCACCGACCGGGGAGGCATCGTCGCCGCCCGGCCGGCGCCCGACGGCGTCACGGACATCGCCGTGGCCGCCACCGTGCAGGCCGCCGCCACCCGGCGGGCCGCAGGAGCGCCCGGGGACACCGAGGCGCCACCCTCCGGCACGAAAGCCAGCGGCGACGGCAGTTCACCGGCGCGGAAAGTGGGGACTATCCCCACTTTGCGCGGGCCCGAAGCGCTCGTCGACCGGGCCGACCTCCGGCAGGCGGTCCGCGAGGCTCGCACTGCCAACCTGGTGGTGCTCTGTGTCGACGCCTCCGGCTCCATGGGCGCCGCCCAACGCATCGAGGCGGCCAAGGGCGCCGCCGTCTCCTTGCTGCTCGATGCCTACCAGCGGCGTGACCGGGTCGCCCTCGTGACCTTCGCCGGGGACGGGGCCCAGGTGGCGCTGCGACCGACCGGCAGCGTGGAGGTCGCCCGGGCCCGCCTGGCCGCCCTGCCCACCGGCGGCCGGACACCACTCGCTCCCGGCCTGCGGGCCGCCCTCGACGTCGTCCGCTCGGCCCGCCACCGCGATCCCGACCGCCGCCCGGTGATCGTGGTCGTGACCGACGGGCGGGCCACCTCGGTCGGCCCGTCCGCCGCCGGAGCGGCGCCGGGCGTTGACCCGCTCGCCGCCGCCATGGCCGCCGCGGCCGACATCGCCGCCGCCGGCATCGAGGCCCTTGTCGTCGACGCCGAGAACGGCGACCTCCGCCTCGGCCTCGCCCGGCAGCTGGCCGAGGCCATGGGCGCCCACTACGCGGCGCTGCCCGAGCTGCGCGCCGACCTGCTCACCCGAGCCGTCGAGGCGGTGGTGCAGCCGGAATGAGGCTGGGAACGGGCCACCCTGAGCCGATCGTGAACCGTAACGGTGGGTAATCCGCTCGGGGTCGGGCGCCGCCCCGGCCGGCGCCTAGGCTCGGGGCATGACGACCGGCACCGACACCGGCGCCAAGGCCGCGGCGAAGGCGGCGTTCGAGCGGGTTGAGGACGAACTCGTCGAGCTGAGCCACCGCATCCACGCCAATCCCGAGATCAAGTGGGAAGAGGAGCGGGCGTGCGCCTGGCTGGGCGACGCGCTGACGAGCTACGGGTTCGCGGTCGAGTCGGGCATCTGCGACGTGCCCACCGCCTTCCAGGCCCGGGCCGGATCGGGCCCGCTCCACGTCGTGGTCTGCGCCGAGTACGACGCCCTGCCGGGCATCGGCCACGCCTGCGGCCACAACATCATCGCCGCCAGCGCCGTCGGCGCCGGCGTCGCCCTCGCCCGGGTGGCCGACGACGTCGGGCTCACCGTGCGGGTGATGGGCTGCCCGGCCGAAGAGGGCGGCGGCGGCAAGATCCTGCTGCTGAAGGGCGGCGCCTTCGACGGCGCCCATCTGGCGATGATGACCCACCCGGCGCCGATCGACATCGCGCAGTGGCCGATCATCGCCGCCCAGCAGTTCCGCATCCGCTACCACGGCAAAGAGGCCCACGCCTCCGCCTACCCCGAGCTCGGCCGCAACGCCGCCGACGCCCTGACCGTGGCCGGCGTGGCCATCGGCCTCCTCCGCCAGCACATCCACGCCGGTGACAGGGTCCACGGCATCGTGACCCACGGCGGGGAGGCGCCCAACATCGTCCCGGCCCACACCGAGGCGGAGTACATCATCCGCGGCGCCACCGTGGCCGACTTCGAGATCATGCGGGAACGGGTCATGCGCTGCTTCGAGGCCGGCGCCCTGGCCACCGGCACGGAGCTCGAGGTGATGGCCCGCCACGAGCCCTACGCCGAGATGCACCACGACCCCGACATCGCCGCCGCCTACCGCCGCAACGCCGAAGCGCTCGGCCGCACGTTCCCGGCCTACGACCCGCGGGCGGCGGGCTCCACCGACATGGGCAACGTGTCGCTGACCATTCCCTCGATCCATCCGGCGATCGGCATCGAGTCGCTGCCGGCGGTCAATCACCAACCGGAGTTCACGGCCCATTGCGCCACTCCGGCCGCCGATCGCGCCTTGTCCGACGGTGCCGTCGCGCTGGCCTGGTCGGCCATCGACTGCGCGCTCGACGACGGCGTCCGCCACCGGTTGCTCGCCGGCCGGTAACCCGCCCGCCGGCGGCCCGTCAACGCCGCGAAGCTTTGGCCCAATCGTTCCCGGGGAACGGCCCGTCGCGCTCTAGCCAATGCAGCCGCGATCCGTCACACTCTGGAACGCCGCCCACCTCGTGCACGCACACAGAGAGGAGTGCACGCCCGGAGACGGCACCGCTGGTGCCCTTGTAAAACCTTTCGAGCTTCGGGACGGGACAATGATCACGGTTGGGGGAGGCGGCGCGGCCGCGGGCGGGGATGTGACGCGCCCGGATGTCGTGAAGCGGATCTGGCGAGTCCGCCCGTCGCTACCCGTCGTGGAACAGATCCCGGCCACTGTCGGGGCCATCGAACGGCGGCGTATCGCCGCCCTGGCCGGCGCGCTGCGGGCCGCCGATCCCGCCCTGGCCGCCACCGCAGAGGAAGGCCGCCTGGCTGCCGGTCGCGTCCGGCAGGGGGCCGGCGAGGGGCCGGCCCTCATCTTCGAGGACCACGGCGAGATCCCGCTGTTCACCACCGCCGCTCCATCGCCGCTGGAGTACCGCTCGCTGCTCCTGGCCGGGGAGGGCGACATCTTCGCCCTTGGCGGGCAACGCATTCCGGACTTCGAGGCCTACGCCCGCGACGACCTGCGCCTGGGCGACATCGACATCCTCCCCCGGCCGGCCGGAGCGGGCGCTTCGCTTCCCGAGGCGCTCCGCCACGATCCGGCGTCGATGGCCCGCCTGGTGCACCGGGCCCGGGAACACGGCGCGTTCACCGTGATGCCCTATCTCTCCACGGCCGCCGCCTGGCGGCTGGCGGCGGCGGTGGCCGGGGAGGCCGGGGTCGACGTCGACGTCCTCGCTCCCCCGCCGGCGCTGGCCGCCCGGGTCAACGACAAGGCGTGGTTCTCCCGGCGGGTGGCCGAGGTCCTCGGCCCCGACGCCATTCCCGAAACGGGCTGGGCGGCCGATCCGCTCGAACTCACCAACGCCCTGCTGATGCTGGCCAAGCGCTACCGCCGCCTGGTGGTGAAGATGCCCGACAGCGCCGGCGGCGTCGGCAACGTCGTCCTCGACTCGGCCGATGTCGAAGGCCTCGACCACCACGGGCTGCTGGCCCACGTCTGGCAGCAGACCGGCCGGGCCGGTCGGGGCTGGGCCTTCCCGCTCCTCGTCGGCGCGTGGGACGACCCGGTCGTCGACAGCCCGTCCATCCAGCTGTGGGTGCCGCAGCGCGGCGACGGCCTGCCGGTGGTGGAAGGTGTCTTCAGCCAGGTGCTGCGGGGTGCCCGCGGCACGTTCGTCGGCGCCACCCCGACGTGGTTGCCGGCGGCGTGGCAGGAGCGCCTGGCCGACGAAGCCGTCCGCCTGGCCCTGCTGTTCCAGGAACTCGGCTACTTCGGTCGCTGCAGCTTCGACGCCGTGCTGGCCGGCGACGACCTCGACTCGGCCCGGCCCCACTGGGTCGACGCCAATGGCCGCTGGGGCGGTGTGTCCATCGCCCTCACCGCCGCCAATCGCCTGGTGGGCGACTGGCAGCGCCGGCCGTTCGTGATCGTGCAGCGCTCCCGGTTGCGGATGCCGCCCCGCCCGCTGCCGGCCATCCTCGACGAGATCGGTCCGGCCGCCTTCCGGCCCATTGACGGCCGGACGGGCGCCGTCGTCCTCGCCCCCTGCCGGCTCGTCGAGGGCACCGGGATGAACCTGATGGTCCTCGCCGCCGACACCGCCACCGCCGAAGCCGGCGCCGAGGGGGTCAAAGCCACGCTGCTCGGCACCCTCGGCGAGGACGGGGTCAGCGCCGTCGCCTGAGCCCTGCTACCGGCCGAACAACCCCACCAGCGTGCCCACATCCAGATGGCGGTCTTCGACGGCCTCTCGCACTGTGTGACTCGGCGTGCCCGGGGCCAGGGCCAGGGGGCGGTCGAGGGCGTAGAGCCGGAAGACGTAGCGGTGCGGCTCGTCACCGATCGGCGGCTGCGGCCCGTCGTAGCGGGCGTCCCCGAAATCGTTGGGCCACACGGTGGCTTCGGCGATCTTGTCCCCTTCGTCGATGCTTCGCGTCTCGGGGTCGATGCCGGTGACCAGCCAGTGGATGAACCGCCGGGGCGTGTCACGGTCCTCGCACAGCAGTACCAGCTCCGCGGTGTTGGCCGGCGGTGCCGACCACACGAGGGCGGGAGAGACATTGGCGTCGTCCCGGGCGCAGCGGTTGGGAAGCAGTGTGTGGTCGCTGAAGGCCGGGGAGCGCAGGTCGATCGTGGTGCCGGGGTGGCCGCCCCCGCCGGTCTCGCCGAGCGGTCCGGCGGCCCGATCGGAACGGGCGGCGGGATTGTCCGCCGTCACCTGACGGCGAAGGGCGTCGGCGGCCCGGGCGTCGGCCTCCTCCTCGCTCAGCCCCTCGTCATGCAGGCGGCTGCGCAGCCGGCTGCGCTGGACGTCGTAGTCATGGCTTCCGGGAGTCGGCATCGCGTCTCCTTCCGGTACGGCTCGGAGTCCACGTCAGCTCTCGCGCGTTTACCCGGCGGACGGCGGAAACAACCGGCGGGCGCCGGCCGCTAGGCGACGCCGGCGTCGCGGCGGCGGGGGCGAAGGCGGCGGACGGTCCGCATCGTCTCCAGCTCGTCGAGCGCGCCGGGGATCGTGGCGGCCAGCGCGTCGTGGACGCCGGCCCAGACCGGTTCGTCGATCTCGCCGGTGTGCTCGTCCATGAAGAACTTCTTCACCTCGACGGCCAGGCAGCAGGCCTGCCCGGGAAACGTGGCATGCACCCAGCGGGACAGGTGCCCGCCCCGGAACCGGACGTTCTCCCGCACGTCGAGCGACCGGCCGGCGACCTCGACCGTGCCGAGGTCGGCCATGAACCGGTCGACGAGCCCGCCCCAGCGCTCCCGGTCGACCGACCCGGTCCCGATGTTGATCTCCGGGTTGCCGGCCGGATCGGCGGGCGGCGCCCCGGGCCCGCCCCGGCGGTGGTTGTAGCTGTGCAGGTCCAGAACGAGGAACGGGCGCCCACCGGCCCCCGCCCTGGCCAACACACCGAACAGATCGGCGTAGAACCGGTCATAGAGCCGCAACGACCGCTGCCGCACCGCCGCCGGCAACGGGCCCCGCCACACCTTCAGTCCCCAGGCGTCGCCGGGAGTCCGGTAGACGGCCCGGTCCCGGGCCCGGTTCATGTCGACCTCGAAGCGCGACCGGTGCACGACGACCGACGTGTCCACCACTTCGGTCAGCCGGTCCGTGTAGGGATCCTCCTCCACGAACCGCTGCCGGCGTCGGATCGCCATCTCCCGCAGCACCTCGGTGCGGACCTCGTCCCCGGCGTGGATCGCGCAGGCCACCACCGGCCCGCCGCCCTCCACGATCGTCCAGGGAATCCCCGCCGCCATCTATCCACGGTGCCCTGTAAAGCCGCCCAACGCCAATCACCCCGCCCGAAACCCTCCCAACCTGCCCCTCGATGGGGACCGCCGGGCGCCCGGCCGGTGAGGCACGGCGGGTGCCGGGAGGCACGAATTCCACCGCTGAGGGCGTCACGGCGGCCAGACTTCGGGGTGGCGCATCCGCCAAGCGAGGAGAGCCCCGTGAATCGTCGTGAACTGGTCACTGCTGTCGCCGCCCACAGCGGCACCGATGCGAAGGTGGTGGATGGGGTCCTGCGGGGCTTCACCGACGTCGTGCTGGCCACCGTGGCCAAGGGCGACCCGGTCGTACTGACCGGCTTCGCCAAGTTCGCCAAGGTCCAGACCAAGGCCCGCATGGGCCGCAACCCGGCCACGGGCGAAGCCATCAAGATCAAGGCGTCGAAGAAGGCTCGCATCACCCCGCTGAAGGGCTTCAAGGACGTCGTGCTCGGCGCCGCTCCCGCCCCCAAGCTGGCCAAGGCCGCCCCGGCCAAGGCGGCTCCCGCCAAGGCGGCTCCCGCCAAGGCGGCCCCGGTCCGAGCGACGAAGGCCACCACCAAGGCGGCCCCGGCGAAGGCGACCAAGGCCGCGCCCCGGAAGGCGGCGGCGCCGGCCAAGGCCCCGGCCCGGAAGAGCCCGGCCCGGGCGGCGGCGAAGCGCTGACCAAGGCGTCCCGGGCCCGGGCGCGGATCCGGCGCTCGTCATGGAAGCGCTGCGTCAGCCTCAAAGTTTCGCCATCACGTTGCGGAATGGCGACTGATTGACGGCGTTCTCCCCGCCGCTGCAGGGTTGGCCGCCGACAGCTCGAACCACTGTGGCGCAACCGATGTGAGCTCGACATCGAGGGAGGGGAGCAATCCCTGCCGGACGGCTCCCCTCCCTCGGGTCACACTCCGGCGAACGACACCAGGTGCCGTGACAGGCCCTGGTCGTTGGCCCACAGGTCGAGGGAGACGGTGGCGACGTCGTCGACCAGCGGGACGAGCTCCACTCCGCCCGCTTCCCGCAGGTCGAAGGTCTTCACGTAGGTACCACAGGTCTCGCAGCCGTCGATCCGGACGGCCCGGCGCTCGTCGGGGACGAACGACGGCAGCCGGCGGGGGTCGCCCTCACCGCACCAGGTGCAGATCGCCCGGGGAAACGACCACCAGCCGGCGCAACGGCCGCAGACCAGTGACCGGGGCGAGCCGCCCATGAACTCCCCCGACTCCTCGGCGATGACCGACGCCTGGGCCAGCCCGCCGCAAGCCGGGCACGCCCCGCCGGTCCACTCCTCCCGCGACGGCATGGCCACCTGGGCCCGGGCCGCTTCGAGCACCGGTCCGGCGGCCACCCGCACCCAGAAGGCCAGCACCGCCTCGGGGCCGGCCGGGTCCTCCAGCCACGCCTCCACCAGCGCGTCCCGCTGCTCGCCGCTCCCGCCGGTGAGGGCCATGGCCGCCGACGTCAACTGGTCCGGCAATCCGGCACCGGTTCCCGCCGGCCCGGTCAGCGCCTCGACCGCCAGCGGAAGGTCGGCCGACACCGGTGCGATGGCGGCGGCCAGGTCGAGCAACGGGAAGCGACCGGCGGCCAGGCGCAACTCCGCCCCCGACGCCACGGCCCCGGCGGCCGCCACCACCGCCGGCGCCGCCACCCGCCCGGCCTGGAACCGCAGCACCGACGCCAGCAGCGTCAGCGGACCGGCCGCTCCCCCGCTGCCCCCGGGACCGGCCAGCAACTGTTCCGCCCGCGCCAGCCGCCCGGCGAAGTCGCCCGGCCCGCCCCGCCGGGCACGACCAAAGGTCAACGGCTGGCGCCGGCCTTGCGGCGGTCCTGGGTCCGGAACCAGGCCGGGTGGTGCCAGGCCGCCCAGGCCCGGGTCACCCGGCCCGTCGTCATCGCCGACAGCGTCCCGGGGAACATCACCGTCGACATGTACACGTGGATGATGAAGCCACCCACCATGAGCAGGAACGCGGCGTGGTGCGCCAGGCGGGCGATCTGGTTCAGCCCCGAGCCCAGCAGCCAGGGGTACCACAGCGGCAGGCCGGTCACGAACAGCACCAGCCCGAAGATGACCGAGAACCAGTAGTAGCCCTTCTGCCCGGCGTTGTACTTCCCGACGTCGAGCCCCGAGTGGCCGCTGCCGGCGTAGGTCTTCATCCGCCGGGCCCATTCCCGGTCACCCTGGTTCAGGCGCATGTCGCCGGCCCACTTCACCAGCATCCACAGGACGCCGACCGTGAAGCCCACGCCGAACCAGGGGTGCAGGAACCGCATCGTCTGCCCGCCGCCGAACAGCCCCGACAGGAAGGCCATCCGGGGGTAGCCGAGGGCGAAGCCCGACAGCATGAGGGCGATGAACGTGAAGGCCACGAACCAGTGGACCAGCCGCTCGGCGAACGTGTAGCGCTCGAAGCCGGCCGCCGCCGTGGCTTCACCGTTGGTCGTGGCCCCGTTTCCGAGCCGGAGGGCGCTCATCGGTCCTCCTCCTGCGGCTGAGGCTGCGGCTGGACGCTACCGGGCAGCTGCTGCCCCTCACCGTTGGGACCACCGTCGCCCGAGGGCCCGGTGATGACCGGCGACTCCCGGCCGAGACGCTCGGCCTCGGCCACGGCCTCGTCCTCGGGCGGGGTCCGGCGCCGGCCCGTCCGCAGGTAGAAGATCGCCGAGGCCAGCAGACCGCCCCACACCGACACCGTTCCGAGCTTGCGCAGCACCGACAGCGCCGAGAAGAACGTCCCCGGCACCTGGGGATCGGACGGCAGCCCGTAGTCGGAGAGCCGGTCGCCCCGGGGCACCACGTACATCATGTGCAGGCCGCCCACGCCCGACGGGTCGTAGAGCATGGCGTTCTCGAAGCCCCGCTCCTTCAGCTTGTCGACCTTGCCGAGGCCGTAGTCGACCATCTCGTGCTTGCCGCCGAACTTGATGGCGCCGGTCGGGCAGCTCTTGACGCAGGCCGGCTCCAGACCCGCCGACACCCGGTCGACGCAGAGCGTGCACTTGTAGACCTTCTTGGTCTTCTGGTCCAAGCGGGGAATGTCGAACGGGCAGCCGGCGACGCAGTACTGGCATCCGATGCACTTCTGCTGGTCGAAGTCCACGATGCCGTTCGTGTACTGGACGATGGCCCCCGGCGCCGGGCAGGCCGCCAGGCACCCGGGGTCGTCGCAGTGGAGGCAGCTGTCCTTGCGGATCAGCCAGGCGATGTCGCCGTCGTCGAGCTCGACCTCCTTGAACCGCATGAGGTCCCAGGTGGCGGCCGTGAGATCCTCGTGGCTCTGGTAGCTGCCGAAGTTGTGCGTCTCCTCGGCCGGGAGGTCGTTCCACTCCTTGCAGGCCACCTCGCAGGCCTTGCAGCCGATGCAGAGGTCGATGTCGACGATCTTGGCGACCTCGGTGGTGTCCCGCCGGATGCCGGTCGCCCCCGCCGGGGTCGCCGACTTCCGCCGGATCGAGAGTCCCAGTTCGGTAGACATGCCGGCCCCCCTATGCCTTCTCGACGTCGACGAGGAAGCCCTTGAACTCGGGCGTTCGCACGTTGGCGTCCCCCACGTACGGAGTGAGGATGTTGGCCATCTCAGGCGCGGGGCGGATCTTCCCTCCGTCGGCCCCCTTCCCGGCGGCGAAGTGCCAGTGCACCGGGATGCCCACCTGGTACACGGTCTTCCCCCCCACCTTGAGGGGCCGCATCCGTTTGGTGACCAGGGCGATGCCCACCACCTCGCCCCGCTTCGAACGCACCTTCACCTTGCCGCCGTTGGAGATGCCCTTCTGCTCCGCCAGTTCCACCGGCAGCTCGACGAAGAAGTCGGGCATGGCCTCCACCAGGTACGGCACGTGCTGGGTCACGAAGTGCTCGTGCTCCGTCACCCGGTAGGTCGTGGCCACATACGGGAATTCGGAGTCCACGGCGGCGAAGGTGTCCTTGGCGTCCTTGTACAGGAACACCGCCGGGTCGTTCTGCGTCTTGGACAGGGCGTTGTGGACGGGCGACTCCATCGGCTCGTAGTGCTCGGGGAAGGGCCCGTCACTGCACAGCGAACCGGGGGCGAACAGTCGGCCGACACCTTCCCCGGTCATGATGAAGGCGCCCTTGCCCTCCGCCGGGGCGGACGTCGGCGAGAAGTCGGGGACGTCGCCGACCCAGGTGGTGCCGTTCCACTTGATGCCCGGACGCCTCGGGTCCCACGGCTTCCCGGCTGCGTCGGCCGAGGCCCGGTTGTAGAGGATGCGACGGTTGGCCGGCCACGACCAGGCCCACTCGTGGAAGTAGCCGAGGCCGGTCGGGTCGGTCGTGCCGCGCCGCTGCATGAGGTTCCCCTCCGGCGGATAGGAGCCGGAGTAGAGCCAGTTGCCGCAGCTGGTCGTGCCGTCGTCCTTGCAGGCCGCGAAGCTCGGCAGACGCTTGCCCGTCGTGAGGTCGAACCCGTTGATCTCCTGGGCCAGCTCGTCGAGGGACGGGTTTTCGGGGTTCGTGTAGTCCCACTTGAGGTTGAGGATCGGCTCGGGCAGCGTCCCGCCCTCCTTGCTGTACAGCTCCTTCAGCCGGAGATAGAGCTGCCCGAGGATCCAGTTGTCGTCCTTCACCTCGCCGGGCGCGTCGAGCACCTTCCACTTCCACTGCGCCCAGCGCCCGGAGTTGACGAAACTGCCGTCCTTCTCGATCCAGTGCGTGCAGGGGAAGAAGAACACCTCCGTCTGCACGTTCTTCGGGTCGACACCGGGCTGCCGCCAGAACTCCGAGGTGGCGGTGGCCAGCGGGTCCATGACCACCAGCCACTTGAGCTTGCCCAGCGACTCGCTCATCCGGCCCGAGTCGGGCCCGATGTTCACCCCAGACATCCCCCCGGCGAACAGGCCGTCCAGGTTCCCGGAGCGGGCTTCGTCGTGGATCGTCATCCACGACGAGTTCTGGCCCGGCTTGGGCAGCCAGGAGTAGCGGAAGTCGTTGTCGGGCTGGGCGGCGTCGCCGTACCACGCCTTGAGCATCGACACCATGAACTTCTTGTAGTTGGCGCCGAAGTAGTTGACCGCGTCGGGCGACGTCGCCTTGGACGGCACCTTGGCCATGTAGTCGGCCATGGTGTTCATGCCCGGCTTCGGCACCGCCAGGTAGCCGGGGAAGATCTCCCAGCTGATGGCGTTGTCGGTGTTGCCCTGAATGTTGGCGTGGCCCCGCTCGGCGTTGACGCCACCGCCGGGCCGGCCCACGTTGCCGAGCAGCAGCTGGAGCAGCCCGATGCCCCGGATGATCTGCACGCCGGTGACGTGGTGGGTGAGGCCGACGGCGTAGACGACGCTCCCGACCTTCTCCGGCGCCCCGGTGGAGCCGAACATCTCGGCGATCTTGAGGAACTTCTCCACCGGCATGCCGGTGATCTCCGAGACCTTCTCCGGCGTGTAGCGGGAGTAGTGCGCCTTCATCAGCTGGAAGACGCTCCGGGGATGCTGGAGCGTCGGGTCGGTCTTGGCGAAGGACACCGGCGCGGCGGCCGGCGCCTGCCCGGCCGTCGGCGACTGCGTCGATCCCCCCGATGGCGCCCCGGCGGACGGGCCGAGCGCTTCCACCCCGCCCGACGAACCGGGAGGCTGGGCACCGGCGCCGCCGCCGCCCGAGACACGCTCGTAGTCCCACGTGGTGGGGTCGTAGGAACGCTTGGCCTCGTCGTAGCCGGAGAACATGCCGTCGTCGAACTGGTAGCCCGACGCCACGATGAACGAGGCGTTGGTGTGCAGCTTGACGTAGTCCTCGTGGTACAGCTTCTTCTCGAGGACGTAGTTGATCAGGCCACCGAAGAAGGCGACGTCGGTCCCGGCCCGGATAGGGGCGTAGAGGTCGGCGATGGCCGACGTGCGGGTGAAGCGGGGATCGACGTGGATGATCTTCGTGCCGCGCTCGTCACGCCCAACGTGCGCCCACCTCCAGCCGCAGGGGTGGTTCTCGGCCGGGTTGGCCCCGATCACGAGGATCACGTCGCTGTTCTTGAAATCGCGCCAGTGGTTGGTCATGGCGCCCCGACCGAAGCTGGCGGCCAAACTGGCCACCGTGGGACCGTGTCAAACGCGTGCCTGTTGTTCCAGGTAGACACACCCCAGCGCCCGGAAGAACTTGGCGGTGAGGTAGCCCTCCTCCGACGTGATCGTGGCCCCGCCGACGAAGCCGAAGCCCTCGTTGCGGTTGACCTCGAAGCCGTCCTTGTCCTTGAGGACCATCTTCTTGTCGCGGGAATCCTTCATGTGCCGGGCCAGACGGTCCAGCGCCTCGTCCCACTCGATGGGCTCCCAGTCAGTGCCGCCGGGCTTGCGCACCTTGGGCCGCAGCTCCCGGTTGTGGTTGACGGCCAGCTGCAACGTCGAGGCGCCCTTGGGGCACAGCGTCCCGCCGTTGACCGGGCTGTCGGGGTCGCCCTCGATGTGCACCAGGGTGGGCTTGACGTTGTCGGCGTCGTCACCGGCCCGGTAGGCGATCATCGAGCAACCGACGGCGCAGTAAGGGCACACCGTGCGCACTTCAGTGGCGCGTGAGATCTTCAACTGGGACGTCTCGGCGTACGCCGGCGACAGATCGAGCCCGAAGCTGCCCCAGGCCACAGCCACCCCACCAGCCGCCGACGCCTTGAAGAAGTCTCGACGGGTGATCTCCACGGACAGGCCCCCCTCCTACCGTGAGCCGGCTTGATCCGGCTGCAATGCCAGCAGGATAAGCCCGAGCTGACGTTCGGTAAAAGCAGGGGCCTTTCAGCCGGCGGCGAACGGCGCCAGACGTGCGGCGAGTGGCTGAAGACCAGCTGAGTGACTCGTCGACGTGGTCGCGGCTACCAGCCCGCCAGTCGCGCGACGGCGCCGTAATCGCGGTCGTCGCCGAAGCGCACCCGCGCCTCGTCGAGCCGTTCCCGGGCCAATGCCAGCATCGGCGTGTCGAGGCCCAGCTCGCCGGCCACTTCGGCGGTGATGCGCAGATCCTTGGCCATGTGGGTGATGCGGAACCCGGGTTCGAAGTCGCCCCGGAGGACCTTGCGGGGGAACAGATTGGCCAGCTGCCAATTGGCGCCAGTCCCGTCGGAGACCGCTTCGACGACGAGGGCGGGGTCGACGCCGGAGTCCCGGGCCAGGGCGAGGGCCTCGGCCGTAGCGGCGGCATTGACGGCCCCGAGGAAGTTGTTGGCCAGCTTGACGGCCAGCCCCGCTCCGACTTCCCCGCAGTGCCGCAGCCGGTCCGGCTGACCGATCACTTCGAGAACGGGCCGGGCCCGCTCCAGCGCCTCGGCGGCCCCGCCGACCCAGATGGCCAGCGTGCCGGCCTCGGCGCCCACCGGCCCGCCCGACACCGGGCAGTCGAGGTAGTGGACACCGGCGTCGCGGCAACGGGCGGCCAACTCCCGGGCGGTGGTCGGCGAGATCGTCGACATCTCCACTATGACCGTGCCCGGCACCGCCGTCTTCAGCGCCGAGTCGACCACCGCCGTGACCTCGGGGCTGTCGGGAACGATGGAGCAGATGACCTCGGCGCCGTCGGCCGCCTCGGCCGGCGAACCGACCACCCGCCAACCGGTGTCCGCCAGCCGCTCCGGATTCCGCGACGACACCGTGACGTCATGGCCGGCATCGATGAGCCGGCGCACCATGTGCGCCCCCATCAACCCGGCCCCGACAAAACCGATCCGCATGCTGATCGCCTCCCGCGCCCGGCGCCCCTTGGCCGGCGCGCGATCCTAAGACCTTCGATGACCACCGCCGCCCCGACCCCCGCGCCCGGAACCCCGAGCGGTTTACCCACGCTTACGGTGGGTTTTCCGCTCGGGGTTCCATCTCCGAACCGCTCTCGGAGCCGACGGCGCCGCCGGCGGGCGGACCTTGTCCTTGTTCTTTTGCTCGTGCTGCTCGCCGGCGCCGGGTGCCGCTCCGGCGAAAAGCGGGACGCAGCGAAGGACGCCAGGACCGAGCAGACGGGCGGGCGGGGCGGGGACAGCGGGGCGGGCGCCGACGGCACCGATGGAGCGCCCGGCGAAGGCGGG
>JBFLYK010000071.1:0-31471 GCA_040756995.1 Actinomycetota bacterium
CACCGGACTTCTTGTTGTCGGCGGACTTCCTCTGGTCGGCCTTCTTCTCGTCGGCCTTCTTCTTCTCGTCCTTCTTCCCGTCCTCGTCCTTGGCCTTCTGAGCTTCGACCTCCTCGGAGGTCGACATCGCCGAGTACGCCTTCGCTTCACGAGCGGTGTCGCCCTCGCCGTAGGCCAACGTCGGAACACCGGCAACGAGCAGGGCACCAAGGAGCGCCGCACCGATCGCGGCCCTTCTGCTCCGGATCATGAAATCCCTTTCTCCCAAGGGGGGCTTGCCGGCCCGCCCCCAGGACGGGCTCGACACGTTCTCGTCCCCAACCAGCCGAGGGTTATGTGTCGTATGGCCCAGAGATCCGCTACCGGCCCTTGATGGTCAGCGGACCCTTACTGAACTGCTGGGCGGGATCTTACCCAAGAACGTGACACTCAGTGCAGAACGGCACTTCGCGACATAGGTGCCATAGCGTACGCAGAGTGGGAAATCGCGCGAATCGCCGCACGCTCCGCTGCTTCTCCGACGGAGAGCGGCTGAAGACCGGCACGCTCGCCACCGAGCGTCTGAAAAAGGGACGACACATTCGTCCCTTTTCCCCGCCGATTTCTCAGCCGGCCCTCACCCCAGCGGCAGGCTGACGACTCAGAGCGGGTGACCGGGCTCGAACCGGCGGCCTCCGACTTGGAAGGACGGCGCTCTAGCCAACTGAGCTACACCCGCACGCACCGGAACTCTAGCGAGCGCCGGCGATCCGTCGGGGAGGGGGGATTTGAACCCCCGACCGCCTGCCCCCAAAGCAGGTGCGCTACCACTGCGCCACTCCCCGTTCCCTCCAGAGTACCGGTCACCCAGTCGCCGGCCCCGGCCGAATACCATCGGGGCCCGCACATTAAGCCAATGACCAGCGTCTTCGAGGGTCCCGAGCGACACCTCGGAGGGTCGGGAAGGCTTCAATAGGCCGTGGCGATTTACGGCAAAGCCGTCGCGGTTCAGGCTCGACGCGGTGAATCGAGTCCGCTGCGGTTCAATACGCCGATGTCAGCGGCGTAGCGGAAGAGTTCCGCTCTGGTGCGGAACCCGAGCTTCCCGAACAGCCGGGCCCGGCGCGACTCCACTGTGCGCAGGCTCACGCCGAGCAGGCGGGCCACCTCGGCGTTGGTGTGCCCGAGGGCCAGGAGCCGCAGCACGGCCAGCTCGTCGTCGCGCAACACGCTCGACCGGCCGGACGGTGAACCCGCCGTCGCCAGCTGGGCGCCCAGCGCCGGCTGGAGATAGCGCCGTCCCTCGGCCACCGATCGCACCGCATCGACGAGCTCCAGGGCCGCGGCGTCCTTCGTCAGGTAGCCGACCGCGCCGGCCCGCAGCGCCAGGGCCGCGGCGTTGACGTCGTCGACCATCGACAGGATCAGGACGTTGGCCGCCGGAGCATGGCTGCGGACGGCCGTCACGACCTGCTCCCCCGAGGCGTCGGGGAGAATCAGATCGGCGACCACGACGTCGTAGTCGACCGGATGGGTGACGAACTCGGCGATGCTCGGCGATTCGCCCACCACCACCAGATCCGGTTCGTCGTCGAGCAGGAGCCGTACGCCGGCCCGCACCACCGTGTGGTCGTCGAGGATGAAGACGCGCCGGGGGCGGGAAGAGTCGGTGAGGTCGACGGTCATGGCCGGCCCCCGGGCGAGCGGACGGCGACGCCGTCACGGCCGATCGGAGGACTTCCGGGGGGCGGGACGGGCAGCGTGGCGCGCACCACAGTCCCCTTACCGGGGACCGACTCGATTTCGAGTGTGCCGTCGAGGAGGCGGGCTCGTTCCTCCATGCAGAGAAGCCCCATACCGCTGCCCGGAGTGAGCGCCCGGCGTTCCGGTTCGAACCCCGCACCGTCATCCTCGATGACGACCGTCAGCCTGTCATCGCGGTGGCTCAACGAGATCGTCACCCCCCGAGCCGTGGCGTGACGCATGACGTTTGTCAGTGCTTCCTCCACGATCTTGTAGACCGCCCCCTCGATCCGAACGGGGAAGTGCGTCTCGATCTCGCCGATGATGTCGATCGCCAAGCCGGTGCGCGAACCGATGTCGGCCGCCAACGACCGCAACGACGCCGCCAGCCCTTCGGGCGGAGCGACCGAGGCCCGCAGCGACCAGGCCAGCGAACGGGTCGTCGCCAGTGCCTCATCGGCCAGCACGCGCAAAGCGGCGAGGCGGCGGCGCTGATGCCCGTTCAGCTCGCCCTCGATCGACCGGGCGAAGAGGCTGAGCGACGTGAGGATCTGGCCCAATCCGTCGTGCAGCTCCCGGGCGAAGTAGGCCCGCTCGTCGGGCTGGGGATCGAGAATCCGCACCTCCGACCGGCCGACGTCGTCGGCGTTGCCGATGCGGGCGTTCACCCGGATCACACCCGGCTGGTGCTCGAGCAGGTTGATGGCCACGGCATCAACCGGCCACCAGGCACCGTCCCGATCCCGGAACCGTAGCGTGGGTAGGGCCACCGGCACCCCGGGCTGGAGGATGACCGCGTGCAGAGCCGCTTTGGCCCGGGCGCGATCGGCGGGGTGGATGAGGTCGAGTGTGGCCACGCTCTGCAGCTCCTCAGGGCTCCAACCGAACAACTGGACGACCGGGCTGACGCCGACGAGGCGCCCCTCCCGATCGCAGGTGAAATCCACCACCGGCTGGTGTTCCAGACTCGGTGGGAACGGTGCCGACGGCGACGTCTCGACGTCGAGAACCTGGACGAAGAAGCACAGGTCCGCTCCGGTTTCGTCCCGCAGCATCGTCGTCGCCACCAGCATCGGGATCACGGCGCCATCGGCAGCGATTCCCCGGGCCCAGATGCGAAAGCCCCGCAGCACCCCGGAGCGGGCCTCGTCCAGGGCGGCCCGCACCGATTCCCAGTCGTCGGGATGGGTCACGTCCTCCACGACCAGGCCGGCGAGTTCGGCCTCGGTGCGACCGAGCAGCCGGCACATGGCGGCATTGGCCCGCAGAAAGCGGAGCTCCGGTGTGAGCAGCGCCATTTCCGTCACGGCTTCCCGAAACGCCGCCTCCAGGACCGGCCCGATCGGCAGGGCCGTGTCGGAGACCTCGAGGTCGGGATCGGGCGCCACGAAGATCACGGATCGAACCGGTAACCGACTCCGCGCACTGTGCGGAGCCACCGGGGACGGTCGCGGTCGGCTTCGAGCTTCACCCGCAGACGACGGATGTGTTCGGTGACGGTGGCCGGACTCTGCCACGACCCCGAAGAACCCCAGACCTGTTCGAGCAGTTCGGTTCTGGAGAAGACCCGGCGCGGGGACGACACCAGCCGGGCGAGAAGATCGAACTCCAGAGGCGTGGTCTCGACGAGGCGGCCGTTGAGGCGCACCTCCCGCTCGGCGAGGTGGACCGACAGATTGCCGAAGACGAGCGGGGCCGATCGCCCCGGCCGCCGGCAACGCCGAAGGACCGACCGGATGCGGGCCGGCACCTCTCCCTTTTCGAAGGGTTCCACCACGAAGTCGTCGGCGCCGAGATCGAGGGCCATCACGGCCTGCGAACGGGAACCGGCTGCAGCCACGAAGACGACAGGCACGCCGCTCTGTCGGCGAACGCTGACCAGCGTGTCGATTCCGGCGTCGGCGGAGTCAGTGGCGTCGATCACCACCACGTCGGCATTGTCGACGGTGTCAGCGGATTGGGGAAGCGCTCCGGGCATGACATGGAGCTGTTCATCACGATCGAGAGCCCGAATCAACTCCGGGCGCAGGGCACCGGTGGGCGACAACAAGAGCAGGCTGGCGGGTAGCGACCCGACTTCGAATTCGGATTCCCCGGGGGCTCGGGGATGTCCCCCGAGATAAATCATTTCGGCCCGTCTCCCCGTCGGTGAAGTGAATATCCCGCGTCTGGTCCTTTGTCATCGTAGTGATCCGCATGCAGCGTGGGACAGAACCCCGAACACCGACATTCACAGTAATCGCCGAAGATTTTTGCGGGAAAACCGCAATAGCCCATTGACCGTGCCACGATCTGGAAGACGGACAGCCGACACGGTCATGACGCGCCCTTTGCCGCGAGGCGGACGAAACGCCCGTTTTTCGCCGACCGGCCAGGGGGCCGCTCACGGGCCTCCTAGAGTCGGCGCCATGCGAGTCGGCGCTCTCGAGATCAGCCCCGTCCCCGACGGCTGGGCCCGCATGCCCGCCACCGAGCTGCTCCGCTTCACCGGCGGTCGCGACGATCCATGGCTGCCCCACGACGATTTCATCAACGCCGACGGCACGATCGATCTGTCGTTGGGGGGATTCCTGGTCCGGACGGGCGACCGGGTCGTGCTCATCGACGCCGGCGCCGGACGGATCCAGAACGACGTGTACCACGGCGGTCAGCTGCTCGAGAGCCTGGCGGCGCTCGGACTCAGCCCGGATGAGGTGACCGACGTGGTGTTCACGCACCTGCACTTCGATCACGTGGGCTGGGCCACCCAGAAGGGCACGGTCGTCTTTCCCCGGGCCACCTTCCGCTGCCACGCCGCCGACTGGGACCATTTCGTGGCCGGGCCCACTCCGGAGGCGGGGTCCGTCCGCAAGCTTTCGCCGCTGACCGACCGGCTCGAAACCTTCGGAGAGGACACGACCGTGGCCCCCGGCGTCACGGTGCGCCACGCCCCGGGGCACACCCCCGGCTCGGCGGTGATCGTCGTCGCCGACGGAACGGAGCGGGCGCTGCTGCTGGGCGACGTCGTGCACTGCCCGGTGGAGCTCATGGAGAACGAGTGGGAAGCGGTGGTCGACGTCGACCCCACCCTGGCCCGCCAGACCCGGGAGGCGCTGGCCAAGGAACTGGAGGGCAGCGACGTCCCGGTGGCGGCCGCGCACTTCCCGGGGCTGCGCTTCGGCCGTCTGTTGTCCGGCACCGGCCGCCGCCACTGGACGTTCTCCTAGGCGGACGCCTCCTCGAAGCCGACGGCGTCGCCGGCCGGCGGTTGCAGCTCGTCCATCTCCTTGGGCAGCGGCTGGGTGTGGACCACGCCCAGCCGGCGGGTGGCCCGGGTCAGCGCCACGTACAGGTCGCTCATCCCCCGCTCCGACTGCGCCACGATCACCGCCGGTTCGACCACGATCACACCGTCGAACTCCAGCCCCTTGGTCTCGCCCACGTCGAGGACGGCCACGATCCCGTCCAGCGGGGCGGAGTGGTCTCCCACCGAGGTGTCCGGCAGGGCGGCCGCCAGTTCCTTGGCCAGGCGCTCGGCCTCGGTGGTGGGGGCGATGACCGCCAGACGCCCGTCGCCGATCTCGGCCAGTTCCCGGCGCACGGCGTCGGCGACGGCCGGCACCACTTCGTCGGGGGTCGTCTGCACCGCCCACGGCGGCACGCCCTCTTCCCGCATCGAACGGGGGGGCACGACCCCGGGGGCGGCGCTGGCCAGCACGGCCGTGGCCACTTCCATGATCTCGGCCGGGGTGCGGTAGTTGACGGTGAGCTCGGCCTGCCGCCAGCGGTTGGGGGCGTGGCGGTCGAAGATCTCGGCCCAGCTCGCCGGGCCCCAGGAGGCCCCGGTCTGGGCCAGGTCGCCGACCACGGTCATCGACTTGCTCGGGCAGCGGCGGAACAGCACCCGCCAGGCCATGGGTGACAGCTCCTGCGCCTCGTCGACGATGACGTGGCCGAACTCCCAGGTGCGGTCGAGGCGGGCCCGCTCCGCCACCGACAGGACCGTCTCCTCGCCGGCGTAGCGCTCGGCCAGCAGCTCGGGGTCGATGGGCATGTCGAGGCGCAGCCCCTCAAGGACGGCCCGGGCGAACCGCACGCCGCGCCGGCGCCGACCGGCCCGGCGGCGGGCGGCCCGGCGCGCCCGCCCGGGCGGCACGCCGAGGAGTTCGGCCGCCTCGTCGAGCAGCGGGACGTCCTCCACCGACCAGTCGACGGTGGCCAGGTCGCGTGACCGCTCCCGGTGCAGCGCCTCCCGTTCGTCGGGCTTGAGCACCGACCCGCCGGCCGAGTTGACCAGCGCCGGGGTCCCGAACAGGTCGTTGAGCAGCTCGGCGGCCGACAGCAGTGGCCAGATGCGTTCCATGGCGAAGCGGAAATCGCGGGACCGGCGGAGCTCGTCCCAGGCCTCGTCGAGTTCGTCGGGTTCCGGTTCGGCGCCCCGGAGCTCGGTGAGCCCCGTCCGCACCTGGTCGACGAGGGAGAGGAGCAGGAGGCGCTCGACCGTCTCCCGGGCCGGGTTGTGAGGTCGACTGCTGCGCCGGCCCGCGTCCCGGGCCCGCTGGCAGGTGGCCCGGTCGAGCACCAGGTCGAGCTTGTCGTAGGACAGGTGCAGATCCTCCCGGGGCACACGCTGACGGTCGGCCACCGCCCGGCGCAGCACCTTGACCATCCGCAGGTCGCTCTTGACCCGGGCGGTGGCCGGCCGGTCGTGCCGGCGGGCCGTCACGCCGGGGTAGAGCTCGCCGGGGGTGGCCAGGAGGACGCCGGTCTCGCCCAGCGACGGGAGGACCTGCTCGATGTAGCGGAGGAACACGGCATTGGGCCCGACGACGAGGACGCCGGTGCCGGCGAGGCGGGCCCGGTGGGTGTAGAGGAGATAGGCGGCCCGGTGGAGGGCCACCGCGGTCTTGCCGGTGCCGGGCCCGCCCTCGACCACCAGCACGCCGGCGAGATCGGAGCGGATGACGCGATCCTGTTCGGCCTGGATCGTGGCCACGATGTCGCCCATCCGGCCGGTGCGGCCCTTCCGCAGGGCGGCCAGCAGAGCGGCGTCGCCGTGGAGGGTGGCCTGTTCCGTCTCGGACAGGGCGTCGAGGTCGAACACCTCGTCGTCGAGGCCCACCACTTCCCGGCCGTGGGTCAGGAGGTGGCGACGGCGGACGACCCCCTGCGGATCGGCGGCGGTGGCCCGGTAGAAGGGCTGGGCCGCCGGCGCCCGCCAGTCGACCAGGAGCGGCTCGTAGTCGGCTTCCGACAATCCGAGGCGGCCGACGTGGTAGCGGGCGCCGTCGCCCATGTCGAGCCGGCCGAAGCAGAGCGGCAGGTCGC
Organism: Actinomycetota bacterium; assembly: GCA_040756995.1. Lineage (GTDB taxonomy): Bacteria > Actinomycetota > Acidimicrobiia > IMCC26256 > BP-133 > BP-133. The sequence goes on from JBFLYK010000071.1 coordinate 7,030, forward strand.
CGATGTCGAGGGCGGCCAGCCGGTTCTCGAGGTTGGTGGCCAGGGCGTCGCGTTCCTGACGCCACTGGTGGGTGCCGCCCGGCGAACCCCGCACGCGCCCGAGCTCGGCCGAGAGCTTGGCCCGCACCTCGTCGAGGCGGGTGTAGAGGCGCTCGACGTAGGCGCGCTCCGCCTCGAGGTCGTCGGTCCGGGCCCTGGCCGGCCCCCCGGAAGCTGCGTCGGGCAAGTCCACCTCCGCGCGCCCTGTCGAAACCAGAACAGATAAGACTGCCAGCTCGAACGGCCCCACGGGTCCGCGGCCCGCTTGCTCTCCGGCCGGAAGGTGACCATCGTTAGGGAACGGAAGACGCCGGGCCCGTCCCGATGTTGTGCGGGGGGTAACCGTTCGATCTGTCCATCCGGCACGAGGAGATCCGTTCCATGAGCGAGAACGACCGTCAGAAGCGCATGTCCATCGTGTGCTGGAGCGGAGACCTGGACCGGGTGTGGCCCGTCCTGATCCTCTCCACCACCGCCGCCGCCTCCGGGCTCCAGGTCAACGTCTTCTTCACCTTCTGGGGACTGCGCGTCCTCCAGCGCAACGACGTGCGGGTGACGGGCAAGAACTGGATGCAGAAGGGCGAGTCCCTGGTCGACCGCGGCGGCACCGACCACCTGAAGCTGGGCAAGATCCACTTCGGCGGTGCCGGCACGAAGATGATCAAGAAGCTGGCCGACTCCTACAACGTCGCCTCGCCCACCGAGCTCCTCGAGATGGCCAAGGACCTCGGCGTCAACCTGTACCCCTGCCAGATGACGATGGACCTGTACGGGTTCACCAAGGAGGACTTCATCGACGGGCTCGGCGCGCCGATGGGGGCCGCCAGCTTCATCGACATGGCAGCCGACTCCGACATCACGCTGTTCATCTGACGCTGTCCACCTGGGGCGGCGAGCGGCGGCTCCCGAGAAATTTCCGGCGGCGGGAAGAACCCGCCAGCGGAATGTGTTAATTTCCGATAAGGAAGTCGGAAATTCGTCCACCGGGAGATGCTTGATGAACACAGCTGCCGCCGCCGCCCCCAGCATCACCACCACGGTCGCCGATCACGTGCTCGACAGCCGGGAGGTTTCCTGCCCGCTGCCGATCATCCAGACCGCCCAGGCGATCAAGGATCTGGCCCCCGGGCAGACGCTCCTGGTCAAGGCGACCGACCCCGGTTTCGAGCCCGACATCACGGCCTGGTCGGCCCGGACGGGCAACGCTCTGCTCTCCAGCGAGCGGCACGGTAACGAGCTGCACGTCCTCCTCCGCAAAGCCTGAGCCGCACCCCTTGAGCTGACACATAACAAAGAACCGGCGTTCCCCAGGGATGCGTAGGGGCCCTGGGGAACGCCGGTTCTTTGTGCTTCAGCGGGGCCGGAGCTCGCCGCTTGCGGTGAATCCGTCGGCGGTCAGCCCCGCCGGCACGACCCCTTCCAGGGCCCGGTCGAGGAAGGCGCCGAGGAGCTCCCAGCCGGCCTCCGACGGCGGCGCCGACACGGTGGCCAGCGACAGGGCGAAGCCGAGCTCGTGGACCTCGGGCCGCTGACCGGGGAAGACGACCATCGACCGGCGGGTGCACAGGCGGGGGGTGCCGAGCATCTCATCCGATCCGCCGGCGGCCAGCGACCGGGCGTAGCCCAGCTTGTCGTCGTGGTAGGTGGGGTTGCGGCTCCAGGTGGCGTCGACGGCCATCACCACCGGCTGCCCGCCGGTGGGCCACCACTCGACGGTGGCGTCGGGGCTGCGCTTGCGGGTGAGGGCCACGATCTGTCCTTCCTCGGAGGCGTGGGCCCCCTCGGTGGCGCCGGGCTTCGGATAGACCCGGTCGAAGCAGACCCGCACCCGCCCCCGGGGGGTGACAGCCTCCTCGGCACCGCCCCTTGACAGGGGCGCGCCCAGGGGGCCGGCGAGACCGAGCCGGCGGCGGACGGCCGCCCGCACCGCCTGGGAGACCCAGACCTCGAAGAGGGCATTGAGCGTCTGGGTCCGCAGGCCCAGGGCGGCGGGGTCGCCGGGCAGGGGGCTCCAGCGGAGGCTGTCGTCGATGGCGTCGGCCACCGTCCGCATGACCCGGTAGTGCGGGTGGTCCCGCAGGAGGAAGCTGACCCGCGGCATGGCCGCGGCCGGCAGATTGGCCCACGGCGGCTCGGCGGCCAGGGCGGCCAGCGCCCGGGTGGCCTCGTTGAGCTCCCGGACCTGGTCGGGGTCGAGCCACTGGGGGGACGCCGCGGCCTCCCGGCAGAGGGCGACCAGCCGGCGTACGACGGCGGCCACGAACCGGTTCTCGGCCCGGTCGGTGCTGGCCTCCACCACGATGGTGGCCACCTGGCCGGCCCGGGGCTCATGGGTCGGGCGGGGCGGATCGAACGGATGGAGCCGCTTGAGGAGGAGACGCCGCCCGGCAGTGCGGTCCAGCGCGCACCACTCCCGCCGCTCGGCCGGGGTGGTGGCCGGCGCCCGGTGGATGGCCATCAGCGCCGGGATCGCCCGCCGCAGCAGGGCCAGCGCCACCAGCGCCCGCTCCTCATCTCGCTTCGGCACCCGGGGGGCGAGTTCGGCCCAGATGCGAGCTCGTCCGGCGGGATCGGCCAGAGTGCCGGGACCGGCCCAGGACCGGAACTGGTCGACGAGGAAGGCGAACCCTTCGACCGTGGCCCGGCGGGGCAGGACGACGACCCGGGGGCGCAGGACCAGGACCTGCGGCGTGCTGGTCACCACCAGCTCGAGGTCCAGCTCCCCCACCCACTGTTCCCGGCGGGACTCGTCGACCCAGGCGGGGTCGGCCCGCCCGTCGGTCAAGGGCACCGGCAGCCCGGCCAGGGTGAGGCGGCCGGTGACGCCGGGGCCGAGGGCGAAGGCCAGCGGCGTGGCCTCGTCGATCCTCAGCGGCAGGCCGGTCATGGGCACGGGCCGGCCCCCGAGGAGCAGCAGGCTGGCCGTCGCCTTGGCCGCCGCCGGACCGGTCACGACAGGCGCATCTGCCCGAGGGTGAAGTCCTGGCGGCGGAGCTCGGCCAGCATGCGGTCGAGCAGCGCCGTGGAGCGGTGGAACTCACCCTTGGCGCCCCGGAGCCGGCCGATGATCGCTTCGAGCACCTCGAGGTGGGACGGGTCGGAGCGGGTGAAGCGCAGCCTCGGAACCACCTGGGCGGCGAACGCCCAGTCGAGGGCCTCTTCGGGGCTGTGCCCCTCGGCGGCGCCGAGGCTGGCCCAGCGCAGCAGCCGCTGCGCCACCCGGTAGCCGAGCCCCTGGCCGGCGTCGTCGAGGCTGCCGTCGAGGTCGACGAGGAGCTTGGGGATCCAGGCCGGGACGGTGGCCACTTCCGCCAGCGTCTCGAGGAAGCCCCGCAGGTCGTGGGCCTCGACCACCAGATAGGCCGCCCGGTCGAGGATCTTGGCCGAGATCGGCAGCGTGGTCTCGTCGAGGTTGACCGTGCCGATGATCACCAGGTTGGGCGGGTAGGCGACCTCGGGCGGGAAGCCGGCCTCCGAACCGCCGGTGTGGAAGGTGACCCTGCCACCCGGCACCTCCATCTTCGACAGGAGCTCGGCCAGGTAGTGCTCGGGCCGGGCGAGGTTCATCTCGTCGAGGCAGAGGTGGAACGGCCGCGGTGACCGTTGCTCGGCGGCGGCCGCCTCGGCTTCGATGCCGGCGCTGCGGATGAACTCCGACGCCGCCGTGGACGAGAAGCGGGAGCCGGGGAACGGCGGGAGGTAGCCGAGGAGATCCTCGTTGGCGTGCCAGTCGGGCCGCACGGCCACCAGGCAGCTGACGGCGCCGAGTTCGGCGGCCGCCTCGAGCGCCAGGCGGGTCTTGCCGGTGCCGGACGGGCCGGCCAGCACGACGAGGCGGCTCTCCCGCACGGCCAGCTCGTACTGGGCGACGAGCGCCGGTGCGTAGAAGCCGCCTCGGGCCCGCAAGCGCTGTTCGAGGGTTGTCCGTGGTGGCGCAGCCACGCTTGCTTCGCCGTTCTTGTCGGCCTTCTTACCCTTGGGCCGGGCTTCGGGCCGCGGCGCTTGAGCGTCGGGTTTCGGGGCCGGCGGGACCCGGCCTCGCTGGTCGGCCAGCATCACTTCGAGGGCCGCGAGGTCGCGCTGCACCTGGGGATCGGCGTCGGCCAGAGGCGCGAGGGCGTCGCGGACCTCGACCAGCAGGCCCTCCAGGCCCGCCGTGTCGAGCGTCCGCAGGGCCATGGACCCCCGGGGACTCGACCAGCGGCGGTAGACGGCCGACCAGGGCACGACCCCCTTTGGCAGCAGGACGGCGGCGTCGCGGTCGCCGTTGAGCACCCAGCCCCGCCGGGCCTTGGCCAGCGTCAGCACCCGCCACAGCCCGACCACCTCGTTGCCGCTGTCGGTCGACGCCCACAGCACGGCGACGTCCCCCGCCTCGGGCGGCATCTCGTCGATCACCGGCTGGTACTCGTCGACGAAGGGATCGGTCAGTTCGACGCGGGGCTGCTCGGCGAAGGCCGCCAGCCAGGAACAGCGGCGCACCCCCTTCTCGCAGAAGTCGAGCTTGAACCGCTCGCTGGAGGCGCACTGGCGGTTGCCGGCCGGGGCGGCACAGATTCGGCCATCGAAGAACCGGTTGTGGGCGTTGACCCGGATGACATAGGCCGCCACCGGCTTGATGACCGCCGGCCGTTCGAGGCGTTCCGGCCAGCCCCGCTTGACGGTGCTGCCGGGCGGGGCGGAGACGGCCAGGCTCACCGGCCCGCCGGCGGCGCCTTCTCCGGCCGCTGCCGGCGGCGCGGCCACCGCCTGCTCGGCCAGGGCGCTCACCTTGCGTTCCATGCCCGGCAGGAGCCGGACCTCGGCCGCCAGCGTCGCCATGGCGGTGGTGTCGCCGGCCTCGACCGCGGCGGCGAGGGCGTCGACCAACCACCCTTCCACACCCCGGTTGCGGGCCCGGTCGAGAGCCCGGTTGGCCTCCTTGCGGGCCCGGACGGCGGCGACCGCGGCCTGCAGGTCGGTCAGCCAGGTGCGGGCCTCGGCGAGGTCGCCGGCGTCGAGCGCCGACCGGACGAGGCCGGGGAGATCGGCGGCGTCGCCGGCGGCGTGGGGCTCGAGGTCTTCCAGCGTGGCCAGGGCCTCCGCCCGGACCTGGCGCCCTTCCTCCAGGAAGCCGGCCAGCTGGGGATCCTCGGCGGCGTTGGCCACCGGTTCGGCGACCGCCCCCAGCAGGTGGTGGGCCCGGAAGCGGTCGTCAGCGTCGAGGGCGTCCATCGCCTCGGCCAGGACCACGGCCAGCCCCGACGGCTCGGGCCGGGGCTGCGGGCCGCCCAGGGCGGACAGGAGCCGGCCGGCCAGCACCTGGTCGCCCGTGCCGGCCAGGCGGGTCAGTGCCTTCACCCGGGCGGCGGGGAGGGGCTCGAGCGCCGGGCCGACGTTGCCGGCCCGGGCGGCCACCGCCTGAGCCAGGGCGACCCGCTCGTCGAGCTCCCGGCGGACCTTCCCGTACAGCGGTGTGCCCTCCACCACCCCCGAAGTCCGCAGCAGGGCGTCGGCCCGATCGGCGAGGCCATCGGCCCGCTCGACCAGGCCGTCGGCTTCGGGGGCCGGCGTGTCGGGCTGGCGGGCGGCATCGAGGGCGGACAGGAAACCGGCCAGCTCCCCGTTGAGGGCCTTCACCACCGACTGGGCCTTGGCCACCTGGGACAGGGCGGGCACGGTGGTGACGAGGTTGCGGAGCCGCTCCCGGTCCTCGGTGAAGCGGCGGGTCTTGATCTCGGCGCCGAGGTTGGGTGGGCGCCCGCCGGGCAGGATGGCGTCGGTCAGCTCGGGCGGCAGGGGCTGTGTCGGGCTCCCGGGCTGCCCGCCCGAGGCGAACCAGAGTTGTTGCGGCGGCAGGCCGACGACGGCGGTCAGCCACCAGTCGAGGAGGGCGGCCAGCGCCGGATCGTCCGGCAGCAGTTCACCGGCCAGCTCCCCGAGGCGGGCCTCGACCGGCCGGAGGGCGTCGTCGGGCAGGCCCTGGTCGAGCCCCCAGACGATGAGGTCGTGGAGGACTCCGGCGGCCGAACGGCGATCGGCCGGTGTCGCCTCGACCTCTCCGACCGGGCGCCCGAGCAGGGCGGCGGCCCGGCCGGCCGCGGTGGCTTCAATCCCTTCGCCTGCCATCGTTTTGCACGCTACACGGCCGCCCTGCGGGGGCCGATCGGCCGTCGTCAGTCGGCGAACGGGTCGCCGCCCTCGTCAGGCAGCGGAATGGAGGGCAGGCCCGGCACGGTCACGGCTTCGTCGGGACGGGGCCCGGTTGGCCCGGGACCCCGTCCGCCGCCGGAGCCCATGGGGCTGTCGGGCTTCATCCACGGCGGCACCGTCTTGCCCTGCTTGGCCTGCACCATCTCGGTCACCACCCGGTGGAACCGGTGGGGGTCGCGCAGGTCGGTGACGGCCTTGAACCCCGACTCCTCGTTGGCGGAGGCGATCCGGACGGTGGCGTAGCCGAGGATCCGGCCGGCCAGCGTCTGGATCAGGAGGACGTCGGTCACCTTGGACCACGGCATCCAGGCCAGCTGCCGCTTCAGGACACCCCACGACCGGATCAGGCGGAAGTCGGTCAGGGCATACCGGGTGTACCAGGCCTGCAACCGGCGGACGATGAGGATGCTGGACACGACGCCGATGACGAGGAGGCCGAGGAGGGCGGCGATCGTGCCGCCGCCCTGGCCGACCGCGAAGCCGGTCACCAGCGCGATGACCACGATGATGAGGATCTCGTTGCTGGCTTCGAGCAGGAAGGCCGAGGTGGCGGGCTCGTCGACGAGGATGAAGACCTCGTCATGCGTCAGGTAGGACTGCAGAACCTCATCCGGCGTCGGGAGGATGCGGGAGAGGAAGGGATGGCGCCGGGAGGGCCCGGCCGGCCGCCGTTTACCGGTTACCGAAGCCGGCGAGGAACTCCGCGCCACTGTGGATGATGTTCGTGAGAAGGTGGCCGATGTCGCCGAGGAACGGCCCGATGGCGTCGGAGGCACCCCGCGGGTCGCGGTAGATGAACACGATGACGAACGCAATCGTGAGCCAGACAAGCCACTGCTTCAGATTGATCCTCATCGACATCGTCCCTCCCGCGCAGTCGTCGCTGCTCGGCTTTCCGCCTACAGGTCACTCTACCTGTCCCACGCATCTGGGGCAACCGGCACATCCGTGACATTGACCTCATGCATGGCCGAAATGCACTCTAGTGGCACAACATTGGCTCAACATCGCCACACTGTGCAACTACATCCCCGCTGGTGGCGCGGCCGAAACTCCTGGTCAGGGCGTTTCGCGAGCGGCGTAGGGCCGCTCGGGACCGCGTCGCAGCCGGTCACCCGACAGCTGGAAAATTAAGCCTGATAGGAGCGGACGTCGGCCTCGTACTCCTTGGCCAGCGCCTGGACGCGGCTGGGGAGTTCACCCTTGGCGAGGTCGGCGAGGGTCACCACCTCGAGGACGGACCGCAGGCTGGTGCGCACCGCCATCCAGACCTCGCGCAGTTGCTCGGCCGGCCCGGGATAGGCCAGCGCAGCGAGGCTCGTGTCGTGGACATTGGCCAGCGGCCCGTCGATGGCCCGGATGACGTCGGCCAGCGAGATGTCCTCCGCCGGTCGGGCCAGCCAGTAGCCGCCCTCGGCGCCCCGCTGGCTCCGCAGCAGGTGGGCCCGTTTGAGATCGGACAGGATCCCGAGGAGGAACTTGAGCGGGATGTCCTGCGCCCGGGCGATCGTGTCGGCCTTGACCGGCTCAGCAGACCCGACGGCGGCCAGCTGGATCATGGCCCGCACGGCGTAGTCGACCTTGACCGAGATCCGCATACGCCCCCCAGTCTGTCGCGCGCCAGCGCCGCCCGGTGACACCCTGACCCGATGATCGGAAAAAAATCGATCGGGAATGTGGAAAAGGCCCGGTCGGGTCAGCCGCGGGCCCGCCGGCGGCGCCGGCGCCGCCGCGTGATGACCGGCGCCGCGGCGGCCATGGGGATCAACGGGATGAGGAAGCCCTTGTTCTTCGACTTGCTGGACGACGTCGACTTCCCGCGGTTGTTGGAGCTCGACTGCTTCTTCGACTTCGTCTGCGCCGACGACTTGCTGGTCGAGGCGGTCGTCTCCGACGACGTCGTGGTGGTCGTCGACGCCCGGCCGGTCGTCGAGGTGGAGGACGACCTCTCGGTCGTGGAGGTCGTCGACGACTTGCGCGTCGTCGAGGTCGTCGACGACTTGTCGGTCGTCGAGGTGGTGGACGACCAGGAGCCGGCCGACGTCGACGACGTGGTCGAGCTGCTCGTCGAGCTCGATGTGGCCGACGACGATGTCGGGGACTGGGCGTCGGTGATCTGGATATTGAGGTGGCCCTCGTCGGACTCCGAGTTCCCGTCGCTGACCACGAAGCTGAAGCCGTCGACGTCGACGCCGGACGGGGCCTGGTAGAGGAACCGGCCGTCGGGTTCGAGCCTCAGCTGCCCGGCCGGACTGGACCGCAGCGTGAAGGTGATCGCGTCCTTCTCCGGGTCCCAGCCCAGCTTGGCGATCGACCCGACCGCCTGGCGGTTCTGGGGTACGTCGACCGTGCCGTCCTTCACCTGGGGTGGCTGGTTGCGCACCACGTTCGCCCGGACGACGGCCGGCTTGCTCATGTCACCGTTGTTGTCGACAACGACGTAACTGAAGGAGTCGTTCCCGGTGAAGGTGCCGGCGGGGGCGGTGTAGGTGATCTTCGTGCCGTCCCGCCGGGCGTAGCCGCCCGACTGGGTCGTGGTGTCGACCCCTTCCAGCGGTGCACCGCTGGGATCGGTGAAGCGGATCTCCCGGACACCGTCGGCGACGTCGTCGTTGGAGGTCACGTCGATCGGCGCCTGACGGCCGGAGCGCGTGGTGAGGCTGTCGTCGACGGCGTTCGGCAGGTGGTTGGCGCCGCCGATGGTGATCTTGACCTTGCCCGTCGACGACTCGTCCTCGACGTCGGTCACCCGGTATTCGAAGCCGTCGTCACCGTTGAAGCCGTTGGCCGGCGTGTAGGCGATCTTGTGGTCGGGCTGCACGACCGCCTGACCGTGGGCCGGCCCCTGCACGATGCTGACCGCCTTCAACCCGTCGCCGAGGCCCTTGTCGTTGGTCACCACGTCGACGGTGGTCGCACCGCCGTCGGTGATGGTCACCTCGTCGTCGATGGCCTCCGGCTTGTCGTTGACCGGCGTCACGGTGAGCTGCACCGTGCCGGTGGAGGTGGCGCCGCTGCCGTCGGTCACCGTGTACACGAAGGAATCGGGGCCGTGGTAGTCCGGGGTGGGTTCGTAGGCGACACGGTTGCCGGCCACCTGCGCCCGGCCGTGAGCCGGCGGGTTGACACTCTGCAGGGTGAGGGACCCGCCGCCGGCGGGCGGTTTGTCGTTGGCCAGGACGTCGAGGTTGATCGGGGCGTCTTCCTTGCCCTCGGCGATGTCGTCGACGGCCTGGATGCCGGTGCCGGCACCCGGCCGGCCGGCGCTCGGCGGGAGGACGGCGGCGATGGCCGTGATCTTGTTGTTGAGGTCGGCGGTCGAGGCGTCCCCGTAGGACGTGGCATCGCCGAACGGGAAGACTTGCCCGTTGGCCGTGACGATGTAGTAGCCCCGGCCCGTGGCGGTGGCGGCCATGTCGACGGCCCGCTTCTCGGTCTGGCCACTGGCGGCGCCGAAGTAGCCGGCGTCGCCGAAGGCGAAGATGCCCCCGTCGGCCGCCACCAGCCAGTAGCCGTGACCGGACGGGGTGGGGGCCAGTGCCTGGATGCGCTTGTTCAGATCCACGGCACCGACCGAGCCGTAGTAGGCGGCGTCGCCGAAGCCGTAGACCTGGCCGTCGCTGGTCGTCATCCAGTAGCCCTTGCCGGTCGGCGTCGAGGCCATGTCGACGACCGGCTTCGAGAGGTTCTCGGAGGCGAGCGACCCGAAGAACGGGGCGTCACCGAAGGCGAAGATCCCCCCGTCGGTGGCCAGCAGCCAGTAGCCCTTGCCGGTCAGGGTGGCGGCCATGGAGGAGATCGGCCGGTTGAGGGGCTGGCCCCCCATCGAGCCGAGGAAAGGAGCGTCGCCGAAGGCGAAGATGCCGCCGTCCCCGGCCACCATCCAGTAGCCGGCGGCCGAGGGGGTCGGGACGAAGCCGACGATCGGGCTGTTGAGCGGCGCAGCCCCGGCCGAGCCGTAGAAGGGTGCCTGCCCGTAGCCGAAGACGCCGCCGTCGACCCCGGCCAGCCAGTAACCCGAAGCGCTCGAGGCGGTGGCCGGATCCGAGGCGCGCAGCACGAGGGAGCCCACTGTCGCAGTCACGATCAACGCCGCCAGGCCAACGGCCGCGCCGCGTCTCGCCACTGCGCTGCGGAAACCCTTGCTGGCCACTGGGTCCCTCCGCCCGATCAGCGCACCTTCAACTGACACCTGCTGGTGTCACTTCTGTCTCAAAGCGGATCCGAAGCTACCGCAGCCACACAGGCCTCGTCGAGACCGGATCGCGAAAAATGGGCCCTTCCGGAGACGGAAGGGCCCGTTCGTTAGACGGCGCTTTCGTTGGCGGGCCGGCAGACGCCGACCGAGGTGCGGACCGGGACTCAGCCCCGCATCTGCTGGGCCAGAGTGGTCTCCGTCTCCTCGTAGGTACGGGCCGCCTGGGCGAGCATCTGGTGGATGCCGTCCAGCGCCTCCCGGAGCTGGCCGGCGCCCGTGTGCCACTTCTCCCAGAGGTCACGGAAGGAATCGGACGCCGCGCCCGCCCAGTCCGCATCGACCAGTGCGCTGACCTGGGACCGCATCGACGACAGCTGGTTCTCGACTTCGGCCGAGCCGGACTGGAGCTGGCTGGCGACCGACGACAGCTGCTCCGAAGTGACCTTGATCGTCGACACGGTCAGCCTCCTCTACCTCGTACGCCGAGCGGGCGAACGATACCGGTGGTCCCCCGATTCGGCAACGGAGTTCAAGCGCCTTTCAGCTCCGCGAAACAGTGCCGTTGCGGTGGCGACAAGGCCTTTCTGGTGCTCTCAGTTACGCCGTTGCTGCTGGCATCGGCATGCTGCAAGGCTTTCCGCCGTGCACCTCAACCTTCGTCTCGTGCGGTCTTCCGGGCCGGCGGAGCATCTCGTCGTCATGGGGGAACCCGAAGCCCCGTTGTCGGCGGTGGTCGGCGCCCTCGAAGCCATCCAGCCCGGTCCGCTCACGGTGCGGGGGCACGTGGTCCCGGCTGACGGCCAGCTCGGGGAGAGTGAACTGCGCGACGGCGACATCGTCGCGTCCGGCCGGGGGTCGGGGTCGCCGGCGCAGGAACGGGACGGTGCTCTGTGGGAGCTCGCCGTCGTCGGCGGTCCCGGCGCGGGAAGCCGCTGGCGCCTCGCCGAGGGCGAATACGTCGCCGGCCGGGGCGAGGACGCCGACCTCGTCCTGCCCCATTCGACGGTCTCGCCCCGCCACTTCCGGCTTCTGGTCGAAGAAGGGACGGGCGTCGGCATCGAGGATCTCGGCTCACGCAACAAGACCGGGCTGGACGGCGTCGTCGTGAACAAGCTGACGCTCGTCCGGCCGGGACAGCTCATCCAGGCAGGTGCCTGCCTGCTCGAGGTGCGCGACCTTCCCGTCGCCGACGCCGACGTCAGCACCGACGGCGAAGGCGGTCTGGGGTTCAACCGACCGGCCCGGATCCGCCGGGCCCGGAAGGAGACCCGGGTGGCCTTCCCGGCTCCGCCCAGCGAGCGGGAAGCGCATCCCTTCCCCTGGATTCAGGTCACCGCGCCTCTGGTTCTGGCCGGCGGCGCGGCCATGGTCATGGGCGAGCCGCGCATGTTGCTCTTCGCCGTGATGAGCCCGGTCATGGCCGGCTCCAGCTTCATGAGCAACCGGAAGCGGACCACGAAACGGGCGGAGAAGGAAAGCGGTCGCTACGAGACGGAGCTCGCCGCCGCCGAAGCGGCATTGGCGCAGGCGTGCGCGACGCAGACCGCGGAGGCCCGCAGGGACTTCCCCGACCCCGCGGCGCTGGCCGCCACCGCCACCGGCCCCGGCCGGCGGCTCTGGGAACGGCGCGAGGGCGACGTCGATGCCCTGACGATGCGGGTCGGCCTCGCCGACCTTCCCGCCGACGTCGTGGTCACCCGCCGGGGTGGTGAGGAGTCGGAGCCTCCCAAGCTTTCCTGGGTGCCGGTCACCGTCGACCTCGGCGCGGCGGGTGTCATGGGAGTGGCCGGTCCGACGCCGGAGCGCCGGGCGGTGGCCCGCTGGCTGGTGGCGCAGCTGGCCGCCACCCGCAGCCCCCGGGAGCTGCAGGTGGTCGTGCTCACGGATGCCGACGCCGGTGATGACTGGGAGTGGGTCCGTTGGCTTCCCCATGTCCGTGTGCCGGAACAGGAAGCACCGCTGGCCTTGATCGGCAACGACCGGACCAGCCGGGAAGACCGTCTCCGGGAACTGGTCAAGCTCCTCGACGCCCGCCAGGACGCGGCCAAGGAGCAGCACGGAGCGGGCGTCTTCTCCCCCGCCGTCGTCGTCGTCCTCGATGGCGTGCGCAGCATGCGGTCTCTGCCCGGCGTGCCCCGGCTGCTGCGGGAGGGCCCGGCGGTCGGCATCTACTCCATCGGCCTCGACAGCGACGCCACCCGCCTCGCCGAAGAGGGCAAGGCCGAAGTGCTCGTCGACGGGTCCGGTCCACTGGGCGAACTGCGGGTCGACGGGGTTCCTCCGGTCCCCAACGTCCTGCTCGACCAGGTGTCGCCGGCGTGGGCCGATGAAGTGGCCCGGGGTCTGGCGCCGCTGCGGGACGTCGGCAGCGAAGAAGAGTCGGTCATCCCCGATGCCGTCCGGTTCGTGGAACTCGCCCGCATCACGCTCGACAACGTCGACGAGGTGGTGGCCCGCTGGACCCTCGGCGGGCGGACCACCGAGGCGCTCGTCGGCGCATCGGTCGACGGGCCGTTCTCCATCGACCTCAAGCGCGACGGACCCCACGGGCTCGTGGCCGGCACCACCGGGTCCGGCAAGAGCGAGTTCCTCCAGACGCTGGTCGTCTCCCTGGCCCTCGGGAACCGCCCCGACGCCATGAACTTCGTGCTCGTCGACTACAAGGGCGCCAGCGCCTTCGGGGAGTGCGAACGGTTGCCGCACACGGTCGGCATGGTCACCAACCTCGACGGGCATCTCACCGAGCGCGCCCTGGCGTCGCTCGACGCCGAGCTCCAGCGGCGGGAGCACGTGTTGCGCCAGCTGGGCGCGGCCGACGTCGACACCGCCTGGGAACGCAACCCCGAGCGGGCGGCCCGCGAGGGCCTGGCCCGCCTGGTCATCGTCATCGACGAATTCGCCGAGCTCGTGCACGAGCTGCCGGAGTTCGTGACCGGGCTGATCCGCATCGCCCGCGTCGGTCGTTCGCTCGGCGTGCACCTGATCCTGGCCACGCAGCGTCCGGCCGGCGTGGTGTCCTCGGAGATGCGGGCCAACACCGGTCTGCGGGTCGCCCTGCGGATGGAGGACAAGCACGACAGCACCGAGGTCCTCGAGTCGCCCGACGCGGCGGCCATTCTCCGCTCCACTCCCGGACGGGGCTTCGTGCGGACGGGCGGCGGCGGGTCGCTCGTCCAGTTCCAAACCGCCCGGGTGGCGGGGCGCCGCAAGGGGTCGACGGAGGGCGTGCCTCCCGCCCGGGTCATCCCGGCGCCGTGGAACCGCCTCGCCTACCCGCCACCGCCCGCGCCGCCGGGCGAGCGGGCGTCGGCCACGGCCGCCACCGACCTCTCGGCCCTGGTCGAGTCGATCGTCGCCGCCGCCGCCAAGCTCGACATCCCCGAGCCGCGCCGCCCCTGGCTTCCGCCGCTGCCGTCCACCGTCGTCCTCGACCAGCTGCCGGCGTCGACCGGGACGGAAGATGCGGTGGTGCCCGTCCCCTTCGGGCTCGAGGACCACCCGGCGCTCCAGGCCCAGGGACCGGCCACGTTCGACGTCGCCGGCGGCGGGCACCTGCTGGTGATCGGCGCCGCCCGGTCCGGAAGATCGACGGTCCTGCGAACGCTGGCTGCGGCGCTGGCCCGGTCGGTGTCTCCCAGCGACGTCCACCTCTACGGCCTCGACTTCGGCAACGGCGCGCTCCTGCCGCTGGCCGCCCTCCCCCACTGCGGCGCCGTCGTGCAGCGGTCGGAGACGGACCGGGTCGAGCGCCTGGTGGCCCGGCTCACCGACGAGGTGGCCCGGCGGCAGGCCCTGCTGGCCAAGGCCGGCTACGGCGACGTCGCCGAGCAGCGGGACGCCGCCCGGCCCGGTGAACGGCTCCCGTACCTGGTCGTGCTGCTCGACCGGTGGGAGGGCTTCACCGCGCAGTTCCCGCCGGACACGGCGTCGCAGGTGCCGGCGTCGTTGACGCGCCTGGTGCGGGAAGGCCTCGGCGCCGGTGTGCGGTTCGTGATCGCCGGTGATCGCAGCCTGCTCAGCGACCGGCTCTCCACCCTGGTCGACGACAAGTTGGTGCTGCGCCTGGCCGACCGCAACGACTACCGCATGGTGAACCTCAGCCCGAAGGCCATCCCTGACGAGATGGCGCCCGGCCGGGCGCTGCGGGCCGATTCCGGCAGCGAGCTGCAGATCGCCCTGGTCATCGACGACCCGTCGGGGCAGGCGCAGGGTGAGGCCCTGCGGCGGCTGGGCGAGGAGGCGGCCGGCCGGTGGCCGGTGGAGGGCCGTGCCAACCGGCCGTTCAAGGTCGACGTGCTTCCGACATCGGTGACCCTGACCGAGGTCGCGCCGTTGGCCGCCGGTGCCCGTGCGCCCGACGCCCCGCTGTGGGCCTTCGTCGGCGTGGGCGGCGACGAGCTGACCGGGTTCGGCGTCGACCTCGGAGCCGAAGGCGGCGGGTTCGTGATCGCCGGCCCGGCCAAGACCGGCCGCAGCACCGCCCTGCTCGGCATCGCCCAGAGCCTGCTGGCCGGCGGGGCCTCGCTGCTGGTGATCTGCCCCCGTCCGTCGCCCCTGCAGGGGCTGGCCGGGCAGGAGGGAGTGGTCGGGGTGTTCTCGGGCCGTCCGACACCCGATGCGGTCGCCGAGGTGCTCGGCAAAGCGTCGGCACCTCTGGCGGTGCTCGTGGACGACGCCGAGGCGTTGGCCCGCTCCGAGGCCGACGAGGCGCTGCGGGAGTGGTTCCGGAATGCGGCGCACGGGTCGGCGGCCCTGGTCGTCGCCGGATCCCTCGAAGAGCTGAAGACGGAGATGCGCGGTGTGATCGCCGAAGCCAAGAAGGCCAAGGCCGGCCTGCTCCTGTCGCCGCCCTCGACCCTCGACGGCGACGTCGTCGGCGTCCGCCTGACAAAGAACCTGGTCGGCCGGACTCCACCGGGGCGCGGGTTGCTCGCCCGCCACGGCGAGGTCGAAGTGATCCAGGTCCCGCTGCCGGAGGCGTGAGAGGCGGCATCCCGTGGCCACCATCCGCGTCGACCCGGATCGTCTCGACGTACTGGCCCGGGAGCTACGAGGGCTCCACCGCGAGTTCAGCTCGCTCGAAGGCCGCGTCGACGACTACCACGCCGCGGTCGGCCACCATCAGGTGGCGGACAGCCTCGAAGAGTTGGCGGGGAACTGGTCCCATGACCGGGACGACATTCTCGGCCGCCTTGAAGCCCTCGCCAACGCCTGCGAGGCCGTGGCCCGTACGTACCGGGATCAGGAAGCCCACCTGGCCGGTGGGATGCAACCCGAATCGGGCGGCGGCTCGTGACCAACGTCGACTGGGCGCCGCTGCGGGATGAGAACCCGGTGCCCGGCGATCCTTTCGCCACGCAGGACCTGGCCCGCCATTTCGCCGAGCGCGCCGCCACCATCGACGACGTGATCCACGGTCTGGAGCGGCTCGACACCGGCGATCTGGAGAGCGCGGCGGTCGACGAGCTCCGTCGTCTGCGCGACGAGCTCATCCCCGACCTCCGGCACCTCGAACGCCGCTACGAACGGACCGCCGGCGCCCTCGGCCCGTATTGCTCCGCCTTGGAACGGGCCCAGGAGATGGCGCTCGACGCCCTCCGGCGAGCCCAGGACGCCGAGGCCGACATCGGGCGGGCTCGCGACGGCGTCGAAGAGATGACACGCCACGCCGAGGAGCAAACCCGCATCCCCGTCATCTCGGCCCCTGGCTCGCCACCGCCGCCGCCCCAACCCTGGCTCGGTCCTGACTGGAACGCCCAACTGGACGACGCCGAAGGCCGGATGACCGCCGCCGAGCGCCTCCTCCAAGAAGCCGAGGATCTGTACAACGAGGCCGGCCAGAGCTGCGCCAACGCCATCAATGACGCAGCCGACGACGAGCTCCAGAACGAGGGCGGCTTCTTTGGCGCCGTCGGCGAGTTCTTCGAAGACGCCGGCGACATGATCGGCGGCGTCGCCGACTGGGTGAGCGACCACTGGCCCAGCTTGGAGCAATGGTCGGAAATCCTCGGCGCCGTATCCGCCGCGGTCGGCCTGGTGGCTTTGCTCTTCCCCCCTGCCGAGCTCCTTGCGGTCGGACTCGGCGCGGTGAAGCTCGGTATTGACATTTACTTGGCGGCGGCTGGGCGACAGGGCTGGGGCGATGTCGTCGAAGGCGCCATCGGGTTGGCCTTGTTCGGTGTCGGCCGGATCGCGGCCCGTGCTTCTCGGATCAGGGCATTCGGCGACACATCAAGCGAGGTGGCATGGTTGAACCGAACAAAGGGTCAGGCGGGTGCACTCGCTGGTAAGTCGCAACTGGTGCCCGGCCGGGCTAGGCCGCTCACCGGCGCGGCATACCGCAATTATCGATTGCAACATGCCGGACGGATCAGCAGATCATTTGCAGCCGACGGCCAGTTGGGTCGACTCTCCCGCTGGCGACGGTGGCCGCAGGAGCTGCTTCGACTCCGAGCCGTGGATCCTGTCGGAGTCAGACAAGTGCTCGACTACAGCCGACGGGCGGCGAGCTATTCGGTTGTGGCTCAGGTTGCGAACCGAGCCGGCCAAGTTCAGGCGATCTGGAGTGCACATAAGGACCTTGTACAACCTCTCGGCGGCTCCGTTGGGCCTGTCACAGTCCCCTCACCGGGAAGCATACGAACGAGTTGAACCGGCTGGAGCAATGAAACCACGCCCTCAAATCAAGGAGGAACCTTGAGCGACCCGGCGAGTTCAACGGAGGTCGAGCCGTTCTCCGGCACACGCCGCTTCCGACGAACCGCTCGTATGTGCGTTCGAGACGGTGCATTGGTCGCGACCGATCGGCGGGGTCGCACTTTTTCCTTTCCCATGGACGGAACACCGCAGGCCCCGGCGCGCTTCGTTGTGACGTTCGCGTCCGAGGAGCGCGATGGGCATGGCCGATTTGCTTACCTCGACGGAAGCGGCCAAGCCATCATCCGTGGACTGAATCATGAGTGGAATCACTTCGAGCAGATGGAGTTCAACGACGCCGCCGGCATCGCGGAAGGCCTGGCCAATCCGCCGCTCCCCCCCTTACGCCATGACGGCTGCGCCATTGAAGACGTCAAATGGGCGGACGTGAAGTACCTGTACATCGCCGCCGTGCTCGGTGGCGCCATCGCCTTCGCGCTCGCTTCGGACGTCATCCCGACCTGGTTGGGATGGTCAGTGTTGGCTCCCATCCTGGTTCTTGTTGTAGCGGTCCTCCTCTCCGGAGTCACGGCAACGCCCCGAGACTTTGAGGAGTTTCGACGACGGACGGCAGAGGAGCTCGATCGCGCCGCGGCCCCGCCACGGCGGGCGAAGCGGAAGCGCCAATAACATCCGCCAATGTTCTCCAGACTGGAGAAGTCTTGACGACGCCGGCGAATCCAACGGTGGTCAGGCCCGTCTCCGGTAGCCGCCGCTTTCGACGCAATGCCCGCCTCGCCGTCGAAGACGGTGCTCTGGTGGCCACCGACCGGCGGGGCAAGGCGTATCGATTTCCGTTCGACGGCACGCAACGTGCCCCGGCCCGTTTTGTCGAAACCTTCGCGTCCGAGGAAAGCGACGGTGAAGGTCGGTTTGCCTATCTTGACGGCAGCAGCCAAGCCATCGTGATCGGACTGAACGGGGATTGGAACCATTACGAGCAGACAGACTTCAACCAGGCAGCTGGTATCCCCGAAGGACTCGCGACTTCGCCACTCCCGGCGCTCCGTGCCGACGGTTGCCGCATTCGGGATGTGCGATGGGCGCAGGTGAAGCACCTCGCCATCGTGGCAGTAATCGGGGGAGCTGTGGCCTTCGGACTGAGCTCGGACATACTGCCCACATGGTTGGGCTGGTCCCTCTTGGCCCCTATCCTTCTCTATGTGGTCGCCGCGCTCTCCACCGGAATCACCGCAAGTCCTCGGGATCTCGACGACCTCGAGAAGCGAGTCTCAGAAGAACTCGGACGCTCAGATCCTCCTCGGCGTCGGCGGTCCAACAGGCGACCGGACGGATGAACCTCGGTGGCGACCAACGGTCCGTCAGCTCGTTGACGGCTCCGCCGGTGAGAGGAAAGGCGACTGGTCCAGCGAGTCCAACGGTCATCAAAAGTTCGACCGGGCCGGGTATCCCTGATGTCGCACAACGACGACCAAAGCGGAAGCTTCGATGAGCGACGCGCCTGATCAAGCAGTTCAGCTCTCGGTGGTCACCCCAGCCACCTGGATCACCTTGGATCTCGATCCTGCGACGCGGAATGACAGCATCGCCCGTGTGGTGCAGCAGCGCATCGGTTCTGGTCCGAACGAGGAAAGCCGCCGAATTGAGCTGAGGGCGGCGTTTGAGCGTGTCATGGCTGAGGCAGAGGGGCAGGACGCGGTACACGCTGCCCTACTCAGCGACGTGATCGAAGGTGTTCCTGTGGCGGCCTCGCTGATTGTCTCGTTACGCGAGGGGCAGAGCGCTTCTGCGTCGGCAGGACTCAATCCCGCCGTTGTGGCTCAAGGATTACGGCAGGCGCTGGACGGGAAGGGGGCGGCCGAAGTCCGGGAGCTTCCCCTAGGCCCAGCGGTGCAGGTGCGTCAACGTGTGCTGGCCCAAGTTCCAGTCGGTGAAGGCCCCACTGCGGAGGTAGAGACGGTTCAGTGGTTCGTCCCTCTTCCGGACGGGCGACACCTGGCGCTATTGAGCTTCTCGACGCCCAATGTGGGCCTGGCCGAGCCTTTCGGAAAGCTGTTCGATGCAATCGCGGCCACGCTGTCATGGTCATGACACCCGAGCTCGACATCTCTCTACCCGATACCTGGTTCGCCATCGATCCCGATCGTTCGACTCGGAGGGCCTCACTCGAGGCCGACGTGGACGAGTGGACCGAGGGGCATCCGGTGTTGACAGCGCTTCGGGAAGAACTTCTTCAGGTGCTCTGGGAATTCGCCGAGGAGGCGGACGCGCTCGACGCCCTGTTCGCCGCCATGTATTGGGAGCCGGGCGAGCATGGCCCCACCGCAGCCAACTTGATGGTGCTCAAGGGTGAGCGGAACGCGACAGATGTTCAGACCGAGATCAACACACTGATGGAAGTTCTGGCGCGACCGCAGATTGGGGACCAAAGTTCGCGGGAAGTTTCAAGGATCGATCTCCCGATTGGCCCTGCGGTACGGCTTCGCGGGCTGGGTAAGGCCGGCCACGAACCCGGTGAACCGGCACTCGTCATCGACGTTGCGCAGATCTGGATTCCCGTTGAACATGAGCTCGGCATGGTCGTCGTCACCGGTACGACGCCGTGCCTCGACGTTGGAGACGATGTCGCCGAAGTGGTCGACACCGTGGCCACCACCGTGCGCTACGTCACTGCGTAAGGGGCTTCGAGCAAGGGGCGGGCCCAACAGGAACAGGGCATTTCGGCGACGTCGGCAACTTCGGCTGCCTCCCTGCGACGCGTGACCATCACCCTGCGCTTGCTATGTGACGAACCAGACCAAGACACCCACGACGACGGTCGCCGCAGCGGTACAGGCGAAGGCCCGGCCGAGGAAGTCGGACACGCTGCCCCGGAGCTGAAAGAGCAGGACCGGTACACCCCAGAGCGTCCAGGCGGCGAGAAGCAGGAAAAGCCCGAAGATGATTGTCGCCCCGGCCCGGGACAGCAATGTGTCGGGTACCGCATCCTCGGATCGGTAGCGGACCCTCACAACGTCACCCGGGTCGGCTTCCAGTCCGAAGGTATGGAGCCAGGCTTGGCCCGGTATCGGTTCGCCTCGGGAATCGCGCAGCGATATCTCACAGCGTCGAGTCCGGAATCCGGAGCAGTCCCCTCCTACGGTCGCTTCTCCGATCTCGCCGACGATCGCCGCTCCCCCTGACTCCTGGAAGAGTGCCCAGCTGACGCCGGCGCTGCCGGCAGAGGCCAACAGGAGAAGTGCCGTGAGGACGAGCCGTTCGCGGAGGGACAGATCCGTGGATTGTCTCGCTCGTTCTTGGGAGGAGGCGGACGCCGACCCTGTGACTTGCCCTTGGCCCCGCCGTCGGCGTTGACGGCTGCGGCGTTCCTCTTGTCGCCGTCTGCGCTCCCGCGCTGGAGCCTGGAGTCCCATGACGAGCCAGATGCCGCCGACGAGGAGGACCGAAAGGACCGTCACTGCCAGGAACCAAGCCGCCCGAGACGATGCGCCAGCCCGGGAGACGGCCCCGATGCTCACTGCGACTCCGGCGAGCAGGGAGATGAAGAGACGATCCCTCGCGAAACGTGCGTCTTCCCGGGCGTCGATTTGGTCGGCGGTCAGGCCGGCGAGCACGTCTCTGCGCCGAGCCACACGGTACCGCTCCCGCCAGCGTTCCATCCGATCGCTGGGGTCGAGCACCGGGACGAAGGGCAACGGTTCCTCGGTCGTCGCCAGCCGGTCGAGGACCCGACGCATGAGGTCGATGGTCTCTTCAAGCGGAGGCGACCACGCCGCTCTCCGGCTGCAGGGTTCGACGCCGGCGACCCATCGGGCGCCCAGCCGGGCGACGATCCCGCCCGTCTTGGTCACGTAGGCGGCATCCCCGACTCCGTCCAACTCCCGAAGGACCTTCTCTCGCGGAAACCACTCCGGGTCATCGACGGACTCGTCGGTCAGTTTGGGCCGGGCGATGACGACCTTCACGCACGCCTGCTGTGGTGTCGCCAGGCGGAATCTCACCTCAGTACGGCGCACATTGGAGGTAATCGAGGAACCGGAGACGGGATGGCCGTAGGCGGCGAAGACGTCGGCGTTGGTGACGGCCGCACCGAAGCCTTCGCTTGGCCGGAGCCACCCCGTCGCGCGCTCAAGAAGACCCACACCCCAGTCTGACGCGCCGCGGGAGGCGGAGGCCGCCATCTTTTGCTCTCACGGTTTCGGGCCGCCTTACAGAGGAGCTGTTCGGGGCTGTTGCGACGTCGTCCAGAGAGGCCAATATGGTGCCCGGACAGGGAGGGAACATGAAGCGCTTCGCCGTTGCACTCGCCTCCGCACTCGTCGGGTTGATGGTCGGCTCCTCAGTGGCGGCCGGGTTGAGTGCCCAGCCGGCCGGAGAGGCGCCCGGAGTCGGCGCTGGTCAGGGCGTCACCGACCTGCTCCCACCGACGGTCGTGCCGGTTCCGACGCCTGCGCCGGGCGCCGAGCTGCCCGGGAACGTTGGGCCGGTGCTCGATGGTGTGCTCCGGCCGTTGGGGCTGGCGCCGCGGCCGGAGCGGGCGCAGTCGGGGCCACCGGCGGCCGACACGGCGGTAAAGGACCGGCGAGATTTTGTTGAACCGCTGTTGAAGAAGAATCCCGGCAGTCCCTTTCCTGGGCTCGCTCCGTCGGCTCACGCGGCCTACGGAACCGGGACGGCGTATACCACCGATCCCGACCTGAGCGGTCAGGGCATCGACACCGAGATCGAGCTGGCCTTCTCCGCCGCGGCCTACGGATCGGCGCCGCAGGCAGCTCGGGTCGACGAGCTGCAGCGAGCGGTAGCGCCGGCGTTGGCCGCCGCCCACGGTTTTGCCCAGGGAAGCGCGGCGGAGATCGGAAGCGGCGAAGACCGCCTCGTCATCGACGACAACTCCCAGGCTCAGGCGCCGCCCACCGGTGACGTGGTGACCAAAGAACTGACCGACGTCAACCTCAATCCCGTCGCCAACGTCGACCTGCTGGAGAGCCGGGCCTCGGCGCGGTCCGCCACCAACGGCTGCGTCGTCGGCTCCGACCTCGCCTCAGGGCGGGGAACGGCCACCCGGACCGACTTCGTGAACGAGGAGAACAGCGACCGGCGCGAGAGGCCGATCCTCTCCCTCAGCGACGACGAACCGCCGCGGGCCGCGACGCAGTCCTGGTCTCGGACCGCCATCGTTCCGGCCGCCAACGGCCGGTTCGGTCTCGTCTCGGAGACCCGCCAGACGATCGCACCCATCACGCTGTTCAAGGGCCGGCCGCAGGAGATGACCATCGAGATCGGCGGCGAATGGATTCTGCGGGCCGTCGCTGACGGCACCAGGGGGTTCATCAGCTACGGGCCGGAGGTGGACCCTGAAACGCCGATCCTGCGCATCACGCGGGTGAACGGGAACGACGTCGGCCTCACCCTTCAGGAGTTGCAGAGCGAGAAGGGAACGGACCTCGGCATTCCTGGGGTCGAGGAGTTCATCATCGGCGAGGATCCCCGGGCCATCGGCGGCAACGCCGATACCCAGCCAACCGCCAGCGGCACACTGGCGGCGGCGGCAGTGGACATCCTGCGGGCCCGCATCCCCGACGACGAGCAGCCCGACGGTGTGCTCGACCTGCGGGTCGGGCACATGGAGGTGGCGGCCGCCGTTCCGGCGGGCGGCATCCTGTGCCCGGGCATCGGCATGACCAAGCAATCGAGCCGGGCCACAGTCGCCCCAGGGGAGCGGTTCACCTGGACCATCACCGTCGTCAACCCCAACGACTGCCTCCTCGACAACGTGAAGGTCGTTGACACGGTGACTGCGGACCCCGGCGTGCGATACCGGACCCTGTCGGCTTCGCCGAACGGGGTGATCGACGGCACGACGGTGACGTTCGAGGGCGTCGGCCCCCTCCGGATCGGCCAGTCCCGAACGTTCCGCATCGACGTCGAGGTCGAGCAGGCATCGCTTCCGGGCACCTTCAGCGACGAGGCAGTCGCCACCGGGCAATGTGGCGCCACCCCGCTCCGCGGTCAGGCGGGTGCGGGCACTGGCACAGGGCCAGCCCCCTCCGTTCCCCGAGAGGGGCGGATCACCCTCAATGGACCGGAAGTGACTCCGGCGGCGAGGGTGGCCTCCGGCGCCGTGCCCACCCAGGTTGCCGGCGGATACAACCTGCTGCGACCGGCGCCCGCGGAGGACGTCCGGTCCCCGGCGGCCCTGGCCGCCACGGGCGGACGGGCCCGGTTCCTGCCGGGCCTCGTCCTGCTAACCGCCGGCGTGGTTTTCCGGCGCCTCAGACGGCGGCTCTGAGGCTCCGCTGGACCGGCTGATCGTGGGCTAGGACGGCGGAGGAGTCGGCGTCGTCTCGGGCGGGCTCGTCGGCGGGGTGGTCTCGGTGGTCGGGGCCGGCGGAGGAGTGGTGTTCACGGACGGGCACGTTGGACTGGCCAACACCCTCCACGTGGAAGCGGGCTTCACGGCGTTCACTCTGTGAGTCTGTTCCGCTGTGCCGTCGACCTCGACAATCACCGTTTCTGAGCCGAGCGGCCCCTTGCCTTGGCTCATCTTGGTGACGACGACTCCTTCGGCGATTGGGCCGGTGGCGCTGTCGCAAATGCTGACGGTCGCGCCTTCCCTGACACGGGATTCGACAGCAACGCCCTTCTTCAATTCCACAATGCCGCGGAATCCGTCGGCGGACTTGCTGCCGCCGTCGTCGCCACCTCCGGCCAGGAGGACCACGGCGAGCAGCACGACGGCGACAGCCGCGACAGCGCCGCCGATGATCAGCATCTGACGGTTGGGGCCACCTCCCTTGCCCTTGGCGGGCGGCGCCGCGCCCTCATCGAGCAGGTCGCGTAGACCTCCGACCCGGAATTCCGTCGTGCCGTCCTCGGGATTGGACATTGCTGACCGTTCCCTCCCGCTCCCGTTCGTGGCGCGTCCGCCCGCCGCCGTGTCCTGGGATCGTATCCACGTCACGTATGGCCGGGCGCGAACCACGGCTGGAGCCGCAACTATCCGAAGCTCACGCCTTCTGGTCGCGGAGCTGTGCCGATGCCCGGGCCCGATCGGGACTGGTCGTCAGTAGCGGCAGTAATAGCGGTCGCATTCCCGGTAGTAGCGCCGGTAGCGGCAGTCGCGGTAGCGGTCGTAGTAGCGGTAGCGGCCATACGGGTCGTAGTAACAGTCGTCGTAGTAGTCGTCCCCGTAATAATCGCCGTAGTAGTCGTAGTAACCCGGGTACCCGTAGTAGTAGCCGTGCCGGTAGTAGCGGTCGTCGTCCCGGTCACGGTGGCGGCGGTGGCCGTGGTGGTCCCGGTGCCTGTCCCTGTCCCGGCCCCGGTACCGGTCGCTGTCGTGGTCCCGACGGCCGC
>JBFLYK010000072.1:0-30977 GCA_040756995.1 Actinomycetota bacterium
GCTGCTCGGGCTGGCCGGGAGCGGGCGGCTGCCCGGGCGGGGGCGGTGGGGCGGGGGGCGGGTCGGGTGGGAGCGGGGTGGCCGGGCGCTTGCCGCCGATCAGGTAGACGGGCGTGCGGTTCGGGACGTGGTCGAACAGCCAGCGGGACACGTGCATCGGCACCCGGACGCAACCGTGAGAGGCGGGGTAGCCCGGCACCGACGGCGAACCGTGAATGGCGTAGCCGCCGTAGAAGTACAGCGGGTCGTAGAGCAGGCCGAGGTAGCTCTTGCGCTTGCCCTTGATCCGGCGCTCGATCCGGAAGGAACCGCTGGGCGTGACGGCCACGCCGCAGATGCCGTCTTCGCAGTAGCGCTTCCCGTTGCCGGTGGAGACCGGGATGATGCGCTGCAGCACTCCGTCCTTCCAGAAGAAGAGGACCTGGCGCTTGAGGTCGACCTCGATGCGGGTCGGGCCGCCGTCGGGCAGCATCGGGGCCGGGTCAGTGGCGGCGGCGATGGCGCCCAGCACGTCGAGCGTCGCCCGGCCGTTGCGGGGCAGGCCGTGCACCTTCTGGAAGGCCATCACGGCCGAGGTCACTGCGGGGCCGTAGCGACCGTTGACGGCGCCCGGGACGTAATGGAGGGCCACGAGCCGCTCCTGCAGGGCCCGCACCCGCTCGCCTTGCATGCCCGGCACCAACCGCCCGTCCGCCGGCACGGTCGTGGTCGTCGTACTGGGGACCGGGGCCGCCGTCGGGGTCGGTACGGCGGACGTCGTGGTGGTCGGAGGAGCGGTCGTGGTCGGAGCGGCGGTGGTGCCCGTCGTGGCGACGGCGGCCTCGGGCTCTGGCATGGCCTCGGCATCGCTGCGACCGTCGTTGGTGCATCCGGTGAGGGCGAGCAGCAGCGCCATGCCCGCCGCCGCGACCCGCGTCGGGGCCGAAGGCACCCACTCCGACATGCAGGCCGCGGCTCGGCCCTCCGGGCCAAAGCGCAACCGGTTGCGGATTGACTCCAAATCCGGCACTCGACCGCAACCGGTTGCGCTTTCGACCGCGCCAACAGGCGGCCCGGGCGATCGCCAGGGCCGGGCGGCGGCCTGGCTGGCGGCAGACCGTGGCACGGGCGGGTCGGCCGCCGGGCGGCGGCCGGCCCGGGGGACGGCGCTCAGCTCCGGCCCTCCCGGATGGCGGCCCGGGGGACGGCGCTCAGCTCCTGGCCTCCCGGATGGCGGCCCAGTGGTCGGGCGTGGCGAGGTGCCAGACCCAGAACGAGTACGTGGTCACGCCCCGGGCTTGCGCGGCCTGGATGAAACGCACGAGTTGCTCCTTCGGCGGAGGGCCGATCGGCCGGCCATCAACCGCAGGATCGTAGGCCTGCCCGACCGGCATGACCGGCTTGCCCAGCCCGACCAGGTCCGCCACGGCCTGCTCGACCTCGGCGACGGGGTCGCGGGCCAGCCAGTAGACCATCGGAGCCACGGCGTCGAACTGCCGCACGATCTCGGCGAACGGGAAGCCCCGGTTGTACCGGGGCCGGGGCACGGTGGCGATCAGGGGATAGGTGGGGCCGACCAGCTCCCGCAGCCGGCGGCTGTAGGTGTCGGCCACCGGGACCGAGATGTTCACGCCCTCGTGCCGGGTCTCGATGTCGGCCGAGAAGGCGTCCATCCGGTGCCCGTCCGGAGTGGTGTAGGCGATGGCCGCCGCCGCCCGCCGGGCGTCGGCCTCGGCGTCGAACAGGTAGGGGAAGTCCCAGCCGACGACGGCCAGGCCGGCGGCGTGGGCCACGGGCAGCAGCCGGTCGAGTTCCGCCTGGGCGTAGAACCCGTCCTTGGAGGAGCCGACCCGGAGGTACACGTGGGACAGCCCTGTCTCCTTGGCCTTGGCCACCATCGCCGCCGGGTCGCCCCCCGCCGCCAGACGGAAGTAGTGCAGCCACATCCCCTTCCCCTTCGGCAGGGCCGGGGCGGGGGGCGCCGGTGGAGCAGGAGGCACGGCCAGCGCCCTGACCGGGGTGACGGCCGCCGCCGGCTCCACCGCCGCCGAGGCGGGTTCCGGTCGCGGTTGGGCCAGCACCATGACGCCGGCGAAGCCCAGCAGGGTCAGCAGCAGGCCGAGGACTCCGGCCACGGTCCCGGAGCCGGCGCCGACACGCTCAACGATCGGAACGCCAGCCGGCCGGTCGAGGACCGAAATCACAAGCTTGTAATTTAGTGGTCACCTCCCCGACGGGAGGTGGACCCCTAGGAGAACCAGATCTTCTGGTACTCCCGGCTCTGGGGGTGGAGGATCAGCGCCAGCAGGGCCACCGAGAACATCAGCTCGATGGTGTTGTGGCGGATCACGGAGTCGATGGTGCTGCCGGCCACGAGGTCGACCAGGCGGAGGATGGCCACCGCCAGGGCGAGGCCGTAGCCCCACTTTTTGCCGTTGGCGATGCCGTAGCCGGCGGCGCCGTACCCCGCGGCGTAGAGCAGCACGAGGCCCAGGAAGTAGAAGGCGCCCTGGAAGTAGAGCACCAGCGTGGCCATCTGGAGCGTCTGGGGTTGAGAGGGGTCGAAGAAGCGCTGCGGTCCGGCCACGGTCAGGATCCTCCTCGTCGCTGCAACATTGTGACAGGAGCACCCCGGCCGGAGGGGGCCGTAGGAGCGTGGCGGGTGCGCAGCTGGCCGCAGGCGGCGTCGATCTCCGTGCCCCGGTTGCGCCGGATCGTGGCCCCCACGCCACCCTGGCGAAGCCGTTCGGCGAAGGCCGCCACCTTGCGGGGTGGGCTGGCCGGCGCCCCGAACCCCGGCGTGGGATTGAGCGGGATGAGGTTCACGTGGGCCGCCGGGGAGAAGCCCCGGAGGCGCCGGGCCAGGGCGTCGGCCTGGGCCGGCGAGTCGTTGACGCCGCCGATCATGGCGTACTCGAAGCTGAGGCGGCGCCCCGAGTGGGCGAGGTAGTCGCGGGCGGCGCTCAGCACCTCGTCGAGCGGGTAGCGCCGGTTCAACGGCACGAGCTCGTCCCGCAGGGCGTCGTCGGGAGCGTGGAGCGACACGGCCAGCGTGACCGGCAGGCGCTCTCGGGCCAGCCGCCGCATCCCCGGAACGACGCCGACGGTCGACACCGTGATGTGGCGGGCGGAGATCCCGAGGTCGTCGTGGAGGCGCTCCACCGCCGTCCAGGTGGCGTCGAAGTTGGCCAGCGGCTCGCCCATCCCCATGAACACGACATTGCCGACCCGCTGGGGGCTGGCGTGCTGCGCCCGCACCACCTGCTCCACGACCTCCCCGGCGCTGAGGTGGCGCTCGAAGCCGGCCTGGCCGGTAGCGCAGAACGTGCACCCCATGGCGCACCCCGCCTGGGTCGAGACGCAGACCGTCGCCCGGGCCGGGTAGAGCATCAGCACGGTCTCCACCGAGGCGCCGTCCGCGCCGGCCCACAGCCACTTCAGCGTCTCGCCCTGGTCGGCGGAGCTCCGGTGGACGGGCGTGAGGGCCAGCGGCAATGCCTCCGCCAGGCGCTGCCGCAACGCCAGGCTGAGGTCGGTCAGCTCCTCCAGCGGAGCTCGCCGACGGTACAAACCGTCCCAGATCTGGCCCAGCCGGTAGCGGGGCTCACCCCAGCCGGAGAGCAGCTCGGCGATCTCCCCGGAACTGGCGCCGTAGCGGGTCGACGACATCGTCCTCAGCGCAGCTCGGCCACGTAGGACCGGTCGATGTGGTGGACCTCGAAACCAAGGTGGCGGTAGAGGCCGACGGCGCCCTCGTTGGCGGCGTCGACGTACAGCATGCCGGTCGTGATCCCCCGCTCGGCCAGGCTGGCCAGGCCGCCGAGGACCAGCGCCTTGCCGAGGCCGGTGCCCTGGGCGCTCGGATCGACGGCGATGACGTAGATCTCGCCCAGCCCGTCGGGATGGACCTTCGTCCAGCAGAAGCCCGTCAGCGCACCGCCGCGCTCGGCGAGGAGAAAGCCGGACGGATCGAACCAGGTCTCGGCCTGCCGCTGGGCCAGGGTCTCCCGGGTCCACCCGCCCTGTTCGACGTGGCCCTCGAAGGCCCGGTTGTTGACGGCCAGGAAGACGTCCTCGTCCCGGCCGGGCACGAAGCGGCGCACGACGGTGCCGGCCGGCCAGCGGGGCGCCTCGGGATGGGGCAGCGGGCGGCGCATCTGGAACAGTTCCCGGCCCCGGGCGAACCCGAGGCGGTGGGCCAGGGCGTCGTGGATCTGCGTGGGACGAAACACCCAGAAGTGCACGGTGCCGCCGCCGTGTTCGGTGGCGTGCTCCAGCGCCGACTCCACCAGCGCCACCTCGACCCCGATCCCCCGGTGCTCGGGATCGACGACGACCTCGAGGCCCCAGTGCGGCGGAGGACCGTCGCCCTCGGCCGAGAGATGGGCGTAGCCCACGGGATGGGGGTGGGGCGGATCCTCGGCGATGAACCCGGTGAAGCGGGGACGGCCACCGTGCACGAGGTCGAGCCACTTGTGCTCCCCCAGCGCCTGGTGGTCGTCGAACCGGCCCACTGCCTCGAGGAGGTCGCGCACCTCGGCCAGGTCGGCCTCGCTGATATCACCCACGACGCGCACTTTGATCATCGAAGGGCAGGTTAGGACGGGCGCCGCCGGGGCGGGGACGCCGCCGGGCCAGCGCCGAAGACGCTAAGCGAACCTGAAGCGCCGCCGGAAAAGCAGGAATCGAGGGGGGGACCCTCGTACTCCTAGCCAGACCAAAAGCGCGGCCGGGCGCCCGCGGTCTCCCCTCATGGTGCCAACCACCGGCCAGAGCGGCGGCAACCCCGCGGTACCCGAGCAGTGACGAAGTCTCCCCCCAATCCCCTCGCTCCCCCCTGGAGGACAAGAGAAATGTCGTACCCGTCTCAGAAGCGGCTGCGTTCCCGCCGCGGCCTCGCGGCGATGGTCGCGGCGCTGATGGCGGCCGGCGCTGGCCTCGCCGCCTCGCCGGGCGCTGACGCTGCGCCCGGCGTTCCCGGCCCGGTCGGCACGATCCACACGATGGCCGGCACAACCCGGAACTTCCAGCAGGGCGGCCCGGCGACTCACGGCGTGCCCGCCACCGATTCGCAGTGGTCGAACCCCCGCGGCCTGAACTTCGGCCCAAACGGTGACGTCTACGTCACCGACGCCCTCAACCACATGGTCCGCCGGATCGACTCGAACGGCATCGCCCACCACGTCGCCGGGACCGGTGTGGCCGGCTTCGCCGGTGACGGTGGCCCGGCGACCGCCGCGCAGCTGAACGAGCCGCACGGTGTCGCCGTCGACTCCGAGGGCAACGTCTACATCGCCGACAGCCAGAACTGCGTGATCCGGAAGGTCGACGCCGCCACCGGCATCATCAGCCGGTTCGCCGGCACGGGCCAGAAGAAGACCACCGACCCCTCGGACCCGACTCCTCCCTGCACCAAGAGCATCAACCACGAGCAGACCGGTCCGGCCCTCCAGGTCTCCCTGGACCAGCCGAAGTCGCTGTACATGACCCGTAAGGGCGGCGACGACGTCCTGTACGTCGCCGACTTCGGCAACAACATGATCCGGATGATCGACACCGACCCCGCGGCCGGTGAGCCCCAGACCGTGCGCATCGCCGGATCCACCCGCCGGATGCGGTACGGCGTGGGCTTCGACAGCAACGCCCTCGACGCCGAGCTGCACCACCCCGAGGGTGTGTGGGTCGACGACAGCGGTGTGGTCTACATCACCGACGGCGGCAACCACCTCGTCCGGAAGATCACGAAGCAGGGCAGCGTCTGGAAGATCGCCAACCTGGCCGGCTCCGCGGCCATCGCCGAGCAGCACAAGGACCCGAACGTGTCGGCGTCCGGCGCCCCCGGCGCCAGCGAGGGTGACGGCGGCCAGGCGATCAACGCCCGGCTGAACGGCCCTCGGGGCATCACCGGTGACAGCGCCGGCAACCTGTACGTCGCCGAGGAGGACGGGTCCCGGATCCGCCGGATCAACCTGGCCAGCGGCATCATCCAGACGATCGCCGGCGACGGCACCCTTCTCGAGCAGCGCAACAACGGTGGCTCCCTGCACATCAAGGGTGACCCCAGCGGCAACGCCCTCGAGGCGCAGTTCGCCATGTTGCACGACATCCAGATCAACCCGCAGGACGGCAGCCTCTGGATCGCCGACAGCCGGAACAACCGTGTCCGGGCCATGGCCGACGTGAAGAGCATCCAGGGCGCCAACATCCCGAACGGCGGTAACCCGAACCCCGGCCCCGGCCCCGGCGGCGGTGGCGACCCGGTTCCGGTTCCCGGCAAGTCCGGCTACTGGGCCCTCGGTGCCGACGGGAAGATCTTCCCCTTCGGTGACGCCCGGGACGCCATGTTCGGCGACCCCAGCGGCCGGATCCCGGCCGGCGCCAAGGCCGTCCACATGGAGCCGACGATCACCGGTCGTGGCTACTGGATCACCGACGACCGCGGCAACGTGTACGCCTACGGTGACGCCAAGCACCTCGGTCAGCCGGCCCTGGCGGTGGGCGAGAAGGCCGCCAGCCTGTCCCGCACCCCGTCGGGCAACGGTTACTGGGTCTTCACCAGCAAGGGGCGTGTCTTCGCCTACGGCGACGCCAAGCACCACAAGGACCTGGCCGGCGTGAAGCTGAACGGCGACATCCTCGGCTCGATCCCGACCCCGACCGGCAACGGTTACTACATGGTCGGTTCCGACGGTGGTGTGTTCGCCTTCGGTGACGCCGCCTTCTACGGCTCGATGGGCAACGTGCGGCTGAACAAGCCGGTCATGGCGCTGGTGCCCACCCGCACCAACGACGGCTACTGGCTGGTGGCTTCCGACGGCGGCATCTTCGCCTTCGGCAAGGCGCCCTTCCGTGGCTCGCTCGGTGCCGTGAAGCTCAACAAGCCCATCGCCGGCATGGTGCGCTACGGCGCCGGCTACATGATGGTGGGTGAAGACGGAGGCATCTTCAACTTCTCCGACAAGCCCTTCGAAGGCTCGCTGGGTGGCAACCCGCCGGCCCGTCCCATCACCTTCGCTGCGACCCTCGACAGCTAACTAACCGACCGTCCAGGGGCCCCGCTGCGGTTCGCGCAGCGGGGCCTCCTGGCCTCCTCTTCCGGAGAGGTGCCGTGATCCACCCGCTCGCCCCCTTCACCAACCGGCTGCGGCGCCGGCTGGCGGCCGCAGTGGCCGTCGCCGTGACCGCGTTCCTCCCTCTCGCTGCGCCGACCACTCCCATGGCCCGGGCCTCCGACGGTGCCGTCCGCACGGCGGACGCGACGGGCGGGTACTGGATGGTGGCGTCGGACGGCGGCATCTTCTCCTTCGGCTCGGCCTCGTTCTACGGGTCGACCGGCAACATCAAGCTGAATCAGCCGATCGTCGGCATCGCCGCCACCCCAACGGGCAAGGGCTACTGGATGGTGGCCACCGACGGCGGCATCTTCTCCTTTGGTGACGCCCAGTTCTTCGGCTCCACCGGAAACGTCAAGCTCAACAAGCCCATCGTCGGCATGGCCGCCACCCCGTCGGGCAAGGGGTACTGGCTCGTCGCCTCCGACGGCGGCATCTTCGCCTTCGGTGACGCCAAGTTCTTCGGCTCCACCGGAAACGTCAAGCTCAACAAGCCGATTGTCGGCATGGCCTCCAGCCCGAGCGGCAACGGGTACTGGTTCGTGGCCTCCGACGGCGGCATCTTCGCCTTCGGTGACGCCGCCTTCTACGGCTCGACCGGCAACGTGAAGCTGGCCAAGCCCATCACCGCCATGGCCGCCACCCCGTCCGGCAAGGGCTACTGGTTCACTGCTTCCGACGGCGGCGTCTTCGCCTTCGGTGACGCCAAGTTCCACGGCGCCCAGCCGAAGGCCGACCGCACGGTGGCCGCCATGGTCCCGACGGTCGACGGCGCCGGCTACTGGATGGCCAGCTCCGCCGGCGAGCTCCTCTTCTTCGGCAACGCCGCCAACCTGGGCGGCCTCACCCAGAAGCCGAACCTCCCCATCGTCGGCATGACCGCCGCTCCGGTGGTGGCGGTCGGCCCGTCCGGGAACAACGGCGGCGGCGGCGGAACCAACAACGGCGGCGGTGGTGGCGGCGGCACCACCAACACCACGACGCCGCCCACGCCGACCACCCAGCCGCCCTACACCGGCCCGATGCGTTTCTCGTCCACCGCCCTCGTCTCGTGGGGGACGCCTGACGACCCGGCGAAGAGCCGCATCAACGACGCGACCACCGAGCAGGAGTGCCTCGCCCGGAAGGGCGTCTGGGAGAGCCCCGGTCAGTGCCGGGTCTTCCCCTACGCCCAGAAGGTGGCGGACATCGTCGAGATCGGTAACCGGGTCTACATCGGAGGCTCGTTCAAGGACCTCCACCAGAACAACGACAACAAGAACCCAACGATGTCGGGTCTGCCCATGGACTACGTCGCCGAACTTGACACCAACGGCAACGCGGTGCCCGGGTCGCCGTTCAACGCCAAGGTTTCGTTCGACGGTGTCGTGCGGGCCCTCGAGCGGTCCCCCGACGGGCGGCGCCTCTACGTCGGCGGTGAGTTCAGCCGGGTCAACGGCGAAATCCGCCGCCGCCTCGTGGCCCTCGACCCGGCCACCGGCGAGATCGACCGGACGTTCAACCCGCCGGAGCCGAGCCACTACGTCTCGTCGCTCGCCGTGCACGGTTCGCAGGTCTACGTCGGCGGGGCCTTCACGGCGATGGGTTCGACGGCCATGCCCGGGGTAGCGGCCCTCAACCTCGACGGTCGCCTCAAGGACGGCTTCGTGCCGCCGGCCCGGTACCAGGGCCGGCTCGAGGGCCAGACCGCGACGCCCAACGAGAACCCTCCCGCTGAGGACCTCTTCGGCAAAGTCGAGAGCCTCCTTGTGACCCGCATGGGCCGGTACCTCCTGGTGGGCGGAACCTTCATGCACTTCGGCTACGACCACACGGCCGACCCGAACCACCTTCACGCCGGTCTCATCGCCCTCGACCCCGCCACCGGCGCCCTCACCGCCTGGCAGCCTTCGCAGAGCAGCAGCGACAGTAAGAGGCGCCCGGCGTTCGGGATGGCCAACTACAACGGCAACCCCAGGGACGTCGGCATCAACGCCGACGAGCTCTTCTTCGCCGCCACCGGCGGTTCCGGCGGACGCGTGATCGCCTGGGCCGCCGGCGGCAGCAAGGAAACGCCGCTGTGGCGGGGTGGCGTGGATGGCGACGCCATGGCCGTGGCGGTGACACACGACCGGGTGTACCTCGTCGGTCACTTCGACCACGCGGTGCCCGACCCCAACGATCCCTGCCTCAAGTACGGCCCACTTCCCGGCGGTGGCAACGGTGTGCTCTGCGACAAGGAGACCCCCCGCCGGCACCTCGTCGCCTGGGACGTCCGCGGCGAGATCGTCAACGGGAAGAACACGGGCAAGGCCATCCTCGATCCGAGCTTCACCGCCCAGGCCAACACCAGCGAGGGTCCGTACGCCATCCACCTCGGTGCCAACCGGATGTACGTCGGTGGCAACTTCACCGAGGTGGCCAGCACTCCGGTGGGCACCGGCGGGCAGTCGGTCAAGCAGCCCGGCTTCGCCGCCTACCCGCCGCTGCAGTAGCACCGGCTTCCCGTCGAGACGGGCCCGCCTCCGAATAAAACCGGGGGCGGGCCCGTCATCGCGTCGGGGACACGGACGCTGGTTGCCCTTGCCAGGGGGCGCCGGAGCAGCAACGATGTGACCCGCTGGGGCTCTGGGGAGAAGGTTGGGGAGAGCTAGGGGGCCACAGTGGGCGAAGTAGGAACCGCCGCACCGGCGGCGTTGCCGGGTTCACCGTCCGTTGCCACACCACCGGAACAGGAGCGGCGCCGCATCGCCCGGCTGTTCGCCCGGGCAGGGTTCGGGGCCAATGTCGACGAGATCAACCAGGCGGCGGCCAAGGGCTACCCCGCCGCCGTCGACGCGCTGCTGGCCTTCCCGCCGGCCGCCACCCGCCCCGACGAGGTGACCGTGCTGACGCTCGAGGCGGGGGCTCCGGCCACGCCGTCGGAGGCGTTCGCCATGTCGCCGTACCAGCGCTGGTGGCTCGACCGCATGTCGGCCACCCGCTTCCCGCTGGAGGAGAAGCTCACCCTCTACTGGCACCACCACTTCGCCACCGGCTTCTCCAAGGTCCGCCGGCCGAAGCTGATGGTGGCCCAGAACCGCCTCCTGCGGGACAACGCCGGCGGCAACTTCCGGGCGCTGTGCAACGCCATCACCGCCGACGCGGCGATGCTCATCTGGCTCGACGGCAACACCAACCAGAAGATCAAGCCCAACGAGAACTACGGCCGGGAGTTCCTGGAGCTCTTCACCCTCGGCCGGGACCGCTACACCCAGGAGGACGTCGCCGAGGCCGCCCGGGCCTTCACCGGCTACACCACCGACGGCCAGGGCAAGGCCTTGTACCACAAGGAACTCCACGACGACGGCGAGAAGACGATCCTCGGCCAGACGGGCCGCTGGGGCCCGACCGACGTCACCGACATCGTCCTCGACCGCCACCCCGAAGGGCCGGTGGCGGCCCGCTACGTGTCCCACCGGCTGGCCCAGTTCTTCTACAAGCCGGAGCCCGAGCCGGAGGTCGTCGACGCCATGGCGGCGGCCTTCCTCGACTCCAACTACGACATCAAGGCCATGGTGAAGGCACTGCTGCTGCGGCCGGAGTTCAGTGACGGACCGGGGCTCACCATCAAGTCGCCGGCCGAGTACATCGCCGGCACGATGCGCCTCCTCCACCTGACCGGCACGCCGGTGTTCGCCAACCAGCCCCGCCGCAACGGCCTCGACGAGATCGCCGGCGCCAGCAGCGACATGGGTCAGGAGCTGTTCGAGCCACCGGACGTGTCGGGCTGGAAGGGCGGGGCGGTGTGGGCCAACACCGCCGCCACCCTGGCCCGCTACAACTTCTCGGCCCGCATCGGGAAGATGGTGACCGACAACGCCGTCCGCACCGTCCTCGACTCGGCCGGCGGCGAGCCCCGCGACACCGCCCCGCTGTGGATGCACCGCCTCGGGCTGCTGTCGCTGCTCCCGTCCACGGAGGCGGCCCTGGCCCGGTACCTCGACGCCTCGCAGGCGGCCAAGACCGAGCCCGGGGTCCGCACCCGGGGCGTCCTGACGCTCCTGCTGGCCTCTCCCGACTTCAACCTGCGGTGAGGTGCAATCGAGCGCCGAACCTTGCGCCGGGACAAGGGTTCCGGCAGACGGTTCCGGCAGAAAGGTGAGGTGCGAGAAGATGAGCGAGAACTTCATCTCCCGCCGGCAGTTCCTCGAGGTGGCGGGCGGCGCGCTGGCCCTCTACACGACGAGCCCGCTGTGGCTGCGGCTCGGGGCGGCGGGCGCCGAACCGGCCCCGGCTTCCGGCCGCAAGCTCCTCGTCCTGCTGATGGAAGGCGGCAACGACGGCCTCAACACCGTTGTGCCCTACGGACAGCCGGCCTACTTCGAGAAGCGCAAGACGATCGCCTACAAGCCCGAGAAG
This sequence comes from Actinomycetota bacterium, assembly GCA_040756995.1. GTDB lineage: Bacteria > Actinomycetota > Acidimicrobiia > IMCC26256 > BP-133 > BP-133. The sequence goes on from JBFLYK010000072.1 coordinate 11,472, forward strand.
ATCATCAAGCTCTCCGACTCCACCGAGGTCGGGCTGGCGCCTGAGCTGCCCAAGCTGGCCAAGCTCTACGAAGCCCGCAAGGTCGGCATCGTCCAGGGTGTGGGCTACGACGAGCCCAACCTGTCGCACTTCGAGTCGATGGACATCTGGCAGACCGGCCGCCCCAAGCACGACATGGCCACCGGCTGGCTCGGCCGCTACCTCGACCGCAGCCCGGCGGGGGCCAACGTGGTCCGGGCGGTGGCCATCGGCAACCGGCTGCCCACCGCCCTGGTGGGCGGTGACCAGAGCGGCGTGGCCGTGCCGTCGTTCAACGGGTTCACGTTCTTCGACGGCAGCGACGCCGACCCGGCGTCCGAGCCCTACCGGCTCCACGAGGCCTTCCTGCAGTTCGCCGACGCCACGCTGGCGGACCCGCCGGCTCAGGCGCTGCTGGCCAGCGAGCGGGCCACCGTCCAGGCGGTGCGGGCCATCCAGAAGCTCGCCGACCCCAAGGCCAAGCCGCCGGCCACGCTGGCCGACAAGGTGGGGATGGCGGTCAAGCTCCTCAACTCCGACCTCGGGGTGGAGATCGCCTTCGTGTCGCTCGGCGGCTTCGACAACCACGCGGCCCAGAACAACGCCCATCCGAAGCTGCTGACCGAGGTCGACGACGCCATCGACCGGTTCATGACCGACGTGGCCGCCACCGGCAAGCCCGGCGACTACCTGCTGATGACGTTCTCCGAGTTCGGCCGCCGGGTCGAGGAGGACGGCAGCACCGGGACCGACCACGGCACCGCCGCCCCGCTGTTCGTGGTCGGCGACGGCGTGGCCGGCGGGCTCTACGGCGCCCAGCCGAGCCTGACCAACCTCGACAAGAACAAGAACCTGATCCGCACGGTGGACTTCCGGGAGGTCTACAGCACCGTCCTCGACGGGTGGCTGCGCCAGGTGCCGGCCCGGGAGGTACTCGGCACCCGGCCGGCCGACGGGCTGCACCCGGTGGAGTTCCTGCGGTGAGAACCGTGGCCGTGGCGGTCGCGCTGGGTCTCGGCCTCTGGGCCGCGCCCGGCGCGTCCGCCGCCCCCGGCCGGTCCGAGCAGGCGGCGCCGGCCACGGTGTCCGATGTCATCGTCGGGTTCACGTTCGTCCTCGGCGCGGCCAGCCTCAACGCTCCGGGCCAGGTCCTGCGGATCCACACCGGCGACACCGTCGAGTGGACCAACCTCGACCCGGTGTCGCACAGCATCGCCTTCGACGCCATGCCGGGGTCGCTGTACTTCAAGAACCTGGGCGACAAGGGGTCGATGACCTTCGACAAGCCCGGGTACTACACCTACCGCTGCCCCGAGCATCCCGAGGCCCCGGGGATGGAGGGGCTGGTGTTCGTGACGGACCGGATGGACTAGCTGCCCGGCCGCTGCGGGGGAGGCGGCGGCTTCGGCGCGGGCGGCTCCGGTGCCGGGCCCGGCGCGCTCGGCGGCTCGGGCGGCGACGTGTCGACCGTCGTCTGAAACGACCAGTGGTGGTCCCGGGGCATCGGGTTGCCGACCAGGTCCTTGACGCCGGCGGTGACCGTCGCCCGGTAGGCCACCATCGGCAGCAGCGCCTTCTCCGGGCGCAGCTTGGCCTTGCGGGTGGCCGGGTCGTAGGTCACCTTGGCCGCCACCACCTGGCCGGTGGCCTCGGCCACCAGCTGGAAGGTCTCGGCCACCACGGTGGCGGGGTCGATCGCCTCGGAGAACGTGGCGGTGATCTCGGCTTCGGGCGGGACGTCGTTGGACCCGTCCTTCGGGGAGGTCGTCGTCACGTCGGGGCCGGTGGTGTCGACGATCCACTCCCGCCGGGCCGGGGTCGGGTCGGGCCGGCCGCCCTGGCCCAGCGCCCGGATCTCGAAGCTGTGCTTGCCGTCGGGCAGGCCGCTCAGGGTGTGGGGTGACTGGCAGCCCTGCCACCGCCCCCGGTCGAGACGGCACTCGAAGCCCATGGGCTTGCCGGTGGCGGAGAAGGCGAAGGTGACGTCCCGCTGGCCCACGGTGCGCTGCGGCCCGGAGTCGATGATCGTGTCAGGCAGCGTGGTCTCGACGGCCGGCGTGAACCAGGGGTCGGCGCCCATGGCGGCGAAGGCGGCCATCGACTCCTCGGACGAGTCCATGCGCCAGTCGTCGGGGGGCGCCTCGGGGGTCGGCCCCGGCGTCAGCGTCGAGTCGTAGACGACGGCGTCGATGCCCGACAGCGGGCTCTGGAGGGCCTGGCGGGCGGCGTCGACCCAGGCCGGCTTGTCGCCCGGGGCGTCTTCCACGGTGCCGTAGCGTCCGACCATCATCGGCTTGTCGCGGGCCGAGGCCCAGGTGTGGAAGGGCGTGAAGATCTCCTCGAAACTGCGGGCCGTGCTGTCGGGCCGGGCCGGGTTGCGGGGGTTGTAGCCGTCGGCGCAGATCCAGTCGACCCAGTCGTCGCCCGGGTACCAGACATCGGCCGTGCCGTTGCCGAAGTCGGCGGCGTCGGCGCACCACACCCAGACGGCGTTGCGGGCCTCTTCCTCGTCGAAGATCCGTACGATGCGGCGCCAGGCGGCGACGTACTGGCTGGCGTCGCCCGACACCGCGCCGTTGCGGGGGTTGGCGGCGTCGGAGAACCAGTCGATGAGGACGGGCTGGCCCAGGTTGCGGATCCCCCGGGCCCGGAGGCGGACCTGGGTGTCCCAGCTGCCCCGGTTGACCTCGCCGGTGGCCACCGGGCCCCACGACACCATGGGGATGCGCCCGGCGGCGACGTCCTCCTGCTCGCGGCCGTCCGGGAAGGCGGTGCCGAAGGGCCGGTCGTAGCGGTCGATGGCCAGTTTCCGGCCCAGCTTGGCCTCGAGGTCGTGGAGCGGCTGGAAGGGAGCCTCCCGGGAGCCGGGGGCGACGGCCGCGCCGAACAGAGCCCCGTCGGCCGGTGTCAGCGGAGTCGAGGTCGGGCCGCCGCCCGCCCCCGCCGGTTCCGCGAGCGAACCAGCCACGGCAACCACCAACAACAAAGCGCTCCAACTCCGAGCAGGCACAACAGAACAATACGCCCGTTACCAGCAGTTCGGCCAGTGCGCACAGGCTTCCGTAGACCCTCCCGATACATTCCGCACCGGGATGGGGAAGCCGAGGACGATCAAGGGGCGGGCGCGGGAGGTGGCGCGGCGTCTGGCCGAGGAGTATCCGGCCGAATGCGCCCTCGTGCACCGGAATCCCTTCGAGCTCCTGGTGGCCACGGTGCTGTCGGCCCAGACGACCGACGAGCGGGTGAACTCGGTCACGCCCGAGGTGTTCCGCCGCTGGCCCACGCCGGCCGACCTGGCCAAGGCCGACCCCGAGGAACTGGAGTCGGTGATCTTCCCGACCGGCTTCTACCGCAACAAGGCCAAGAGCCTCCTGGGTCTCGCCCAGGCGCTGGACGAGCGCTTCGGCGGCGAGGTCCCCACCGACCTCGACGACCTGGTGACGATCCCGGGCGTCGGCCGCAAGACCGGCAACGTCGTCCGCTCGGTGGCCTTCGACCTGCCCGGCCTGCCTGTCGACACCCACGTGGGCCGCATCACCCGCCTGCTCGGCCTGACCACCTCCGAGGACCCGGTGAAGGTCGAACACGAGCTCGGCGCGCTGCTCCCGCCCAAGGAGTGGGGCGGCTTCTCCCTCCGCACGATCCTCCACGGCCGCCAGGTCTGCATCGCCCGCCGCCCCCGCTGCGGCGACTGCATCCTGAACGACATCTGCCCCTCCTCCCAGGTCCCCACGAAGCCCGCCCGGCGGCGGTAGCCGTCAATCGAGATCGGCGTCACGGTCGCCGGCGCGGAGGAGGTGGATCGCTTTTTCGATGGCCCGGCGGGCCTGGTGGAGACGGCGCTCCTCCTTCAGGAGCTCAGGCGAGTCGGCGGAGTCGCGGAGACGGTCATAGGCCAGGTCCCGCAGCTCTTCCTCGATGGCCTGGAGCTTCTCGACGATCGTCTCGTACGACCCGCTCATTGCTCGGCAGGCGGAGCCTCCGGCCCTGAGTAGCGCTCCCGCACGGCGCAACCGACGCGGTGGGTGAAGCTGCCCCGGCCACCGTCCTTGCAGGGGTCGTCGTCGTCAGTCGGGCTGTCGCTGGGGTCCGGCCGGTCGCGGCTGCTGTCCTTGGCGCTGTCCTTGCCGCTGCCGTCCTTGGCCTTCTCCTTCTTGGACGTGTCGGCACACTCCCGCTGGTCGGCCCGCTTCGGGCTCCCGTCGGACTTGCAGGCCGAGGCCTTCTTCGGCGGGTCGCCGTGACCGGGGTCACCGCTGCTCCCGCTGTCGGAGCGGCCGCTGTCGTCGTAGGCGCTGTTGTCGCCGGCGGCGGACTCGTCCTGGCCGCTGTCGTCCGAGTCGCGCTCCCGGTTGCGATCGCGGTCGCGGTCGCGGTCCCGGTCGCGGTCGTCGGAGGCGCCGCTGTCGGAGCTGTCGTTGTCGGATGCCCCGTCGTGCTGCATCGGGCGGACGGGCTCGGCGGCGACCACGTTCTGGCGGGTGGTCTTGCCGCCGCTCTTCTGGGCCTTGGGCTTCTTCTTGCCCTTCTCCTTGCCGCCCTTGCCCTTGCCGCTCTTGCTCGAGCCGCTGTCGCCGGAGTCACCGCTCCCGCTGGAGCTTCCGCCGTCGCCGGCGCTGCCCGAATCGCCGGGGTCGCAGCTCGGGTCGCTGTTCGGGTCGCAGGTCTGGCCGGCGCTGCCGGTGGTCCCGGAGGATCCGGAACCGCCGCTGCCGGACGAGCCCGAGCCCGTGCCGCCCGAACCGGCGCTCCCGGATGACCCGGACCCGGTGCCGCCGGACGAGCCCGAACCGGTGCCGCCGGATGAACCCGAACCGGTGTCGCCGGACGGGTCGGAACCGGTGTCACCGGAGGAACCGGAACCGGCGCCGCCGGACGAGCCGGAATCGGTGCCGCCCGAGGAGCCCCCGCTGCTGGGCGGAGGGCTGCCCGGCTGCCCGCTGCTCGGCGGCGGGCTGGCCGGCTGGCCGGCGCTGGGGGCGGGCTGGCCCCCCTGGTAGGCGCCCCCGCTGGGGTGGGTGGCGTTTCCGGAGCTGCAGTTGGGATCGCCGCGGCAGGGGTCGCTGCCGCCTCCGCCCGGTGGGGCGTTCGGCGGCGGGTTCGGTGCGGCGTAGGCGTCGGTCACGGCCACCGGCCCGACGGCCAGCAGCGCGGCGGTGGCGGATCCGCACAGGATCCGCAGCATGGACGACTTCATCGTGGCCCCCGATCCATAGGTTCGGCCAGAGTCGCACAAGTTTAGGCTGTTGTTTTTGTATTCGAAAGTTACATTCGAGCGTATTGACGGGGACCGCAGAGTTACAGGGCGGTCGGCCTACCCTTTAGGTCCATGGTCAAGTTCGGGGCCGAGTCCCCGCCGCCGGGTAACCCCGGGCCCGTTCGCGAGTGGGCCACGTTCCCGGACCCCGACGACGCCAACCACCGCTGGATGGTGGACGTCACGTGGCTGACTTCACCATGGCGGTGCCTGTTCGGCTGCGGCTGCCAGGGGGTGCTCACCGGCCCCACACCGGAGATGGAGCAGGGCTGCTGCTCCTACGGCGCCCACTTCAGCGGGGAGGAGGACCGTGACCGGGTCCTGGCCGCGGCGGCGGACCTGCGGGCCGACGAGTGGCAGCACCAGTCCGCCGGGCTGCGCAAGGGCGTGACCGCCAAGCTGCCCCAGGGCGGCTGGCGGACCCGGCTCGTCGACGGCGCCTGCGTCTTCCTCAACCGGCCCGGCTTCCCGGCCGGCGCCGGCTGCGCCCTCCACGTGCTGGCCATGCGCCGCGGCGTCCATCCGATGGCCACCAAGCCGGACGTCTGCTGGCAGCTGCCGCTGCGCAAGGAGGACAAGGAAGAGAACGACGGCACGGTCACGTCCACGCTGTCGGAGTTCGCCCGGTCGGGCTGGGGCCCGGGCGGTGACGAGTTCGCCTGGTGGTGCACCGAGGCGCCCGAGGCCTTCACCGGCACCGAGCCCGTCTACCGGAGCCTGGAGGCCGAACTGCGGGGCATGGTGGGCGACGCCCTCTACGAGTCGATCGCCGGCTATCTCGACCGCCGCCTGGCGGCCGTCTCCGCCTCGGCCACCAACGGTGCGAACGGGGCCGTGCTGGTCCCGCATCCGGCGGTGCGGAAGCCGCGCTAGCGGACGCCGTTCAGGACGGCCAGGTCAGGGCGCCCCCGCCGTCGACGACGATCACCTCGCCCGTCATCCACGACGAGGCGTCCGAGACCAGGAAGAGGGCGGCGGCAGCCACGTCGTCGGGCGTGCCCAGCCGGGCCATCGGCTGGCGGGCGGCCGTGCCCGCCTCGTCGCTCTCGTAGAGCGCCCGGGAGAACGAGGTCTTGATGATGCCGGGGGCCAGGGCGTTGACCCGCACGGTCGGAGCCAGCTCGATGGCCAGCTGGCGGGTCATGTGGATGAGCGCCGCCTTGGAGATGTTGTAGACCCCGATGCCCGGCGTGGGCTTGAGTCCTCCGACCGAGGAGATGTTGAGGATCACGCCGCCCTTGTCGGCCATGGTGGCGCCCCAGGCGGCCTGGATGTAGCGCAGCGGGCCCTCCTGGTTGGTCTGCCAGGTCTTCGCCACGGCACCGAGATCGGCCGCCACCACCGGGCCGAACCAGGGGTTGGTGGCGGCGTTGTTGACCAGGATGTCGAGGCCGCCCAGCTCGGCCACGCAGTGGGCGACGCCGCCCTCGACCGCCTCGGGGTCGCCGACCGACCCGGCGTAGGCCGTCGCCGTCCCGCCGCCGGCCCGCAGCTGCCGGACGGTCTCGTCGAGCTCCTCCTGCTTGCGGGCGGTCACGCACACGGCGGCGCCCGCCGCCACCAACGACTCGGCGATCGCCCGGCCGATGCCCCGGGTGGCCCCGGTGACCAGCGCCACCTTGCCGTCGACGCGCAGGATGGTGTTCGGATCAATCATGCGGCGGGAGTCTAGGAAGGCCGGACCGACGGGCCAGTAGCGAAGCCCCGCCGCTCAGCGGCACTTCGAGGACGGCGTCCCCGGCCGGGGGTCGTCGACCCGGCGGATCCGGTCGTTGTAGGTGTCGGCCACGTACAGCCGCCCGGCGGTGTCGACCGCCACGCCCCGGGGTTCGAACAGGCGGGCGACGGTGGCCGGGCCGCCGTCGCCTCCGTAGCCCGACCGGCCGCAGCCGGCCACGGTGGAGATGATCCCGCCCGGATCGACCATGCGGACCCGGTGGCTCATGCTCTCGGCGATGAAGACGTGGCCCCGTCCGTCGACGGCCACGCCCCGGGGGTGGTCGAGCTGGGCCGAGGGCGCCGGACCGCCGTCGCCGGCCGACGCCGCCGTCCCGTTGCCGGCCAGCGTCGTGATGATCCCGGCGGGGTCGATCCGCCGGACGCGGTGGTTGTTATCGTCGGCCACGTAGAGGTTGCCGGCGGCGTCGCCGGCCAGGCCCCGGGGGCCGTCGAACTGGGCGGCGGTGGCCGGGCCGCCGTCGCCCGAGAACCCGGGCACTCCCGTTCCGGCCACCGTGACGATCGTCCCGGAGCGGTCGACCCGCCGGATGCGCTCGTTGGCGGAGTCGGCGATGTAGAGGTCGCCCGACGGCGCCACCCACACGGCCTTCGGGTCCTGGAGCCGGGCGGCCACCGCCGGCCCGCCGTCGCCCGAGAAGCCGGGGCCGGTGCCGGCCACGGTGGTGATGACGCCCGAGGCCAGGTCGACCCGCCGGATGCGGTGGTTGGCCGAGTCGGCGATGTAGAGGCCGGCGCCGGGCGGGTCGACGGCCACGCCATGGGGCCAGTGGAGGGTGGCGGCCGTGGCCGGCCCGCCGTCGCCTGAGAAGGCCGCCTGGCCCGTCCCGGCCAGAGTCGTCACCGCTCCGCCGGGGTCGACCCGGCGGATCCGGTGGTTGAACGTGTCGGCGATGTAGACGCTGCCGTCGGGCCCCACGGCCGCCGCCCGGGGCTGGTGGAAGGCGGCCGAGGTGGCCGAACCGCCGTCGCCCGAGAAGCCCCGCACGTTGCTGCCCGCCACCGTCCGGATCACGCCGCCGGACTGGTTCTGCGTCTGCGCCGTGTCCTTCGACTTGGCGACCGCCCCGGACGACCAGACCACCGGCACGAGCGCCAGCGTGACCGCGGCTATCGCCCGTCGTCTCACGAGAGTCCATTGTTGGAAAAGTCCTCTTATGGGTCAAGTGGGACGCTTGTCACTTACGGTTCCTTTCCACTCGGGGTCCGGCACCCGGCAGAATGACCTCATGCAGACCGACAACCTGATCGTCAAGGACGAGGGGACCATCACCCGGATCACCCTCAACCGGCCCGAGAAGCGCAACGCCCTGTCACTCGAGCTGATCTCGGAGATGATCCCCGCCCTGCGGGGGGTCACGACGCCGGTGGTGGTGATCGAGGGGGCGGGGCCGTGCCTGTCGGCGGGCCACGACCTGTCGGAGATGACCGACCGGCCGCTGTCCTTCTACCAGGAGCTCTTCACCGTCTGCACCGAGCTCATGGAGACGATCCAGGGCATCCCGCAGCCGGTGATCGCCAAGGTCCACGGCTTCGCCACCGCGGCCGGTTGCCAGCTGGTCGCCGCCTGCGATCTGGCCGTGGCCGCCGAGGGAACGTGGTTCGCCACACCCGGCGTGAAGATCGGCCTGTTCTGCTCGACACCGATGGTCGAGGTGTCACGGGCCGTCGGCCGCAAGCGGGCCATGGAGATGCTTCTGACCGGCACGCCGATCGACACGGCCACGGCCGCCGACTGGGGGCTCATCAACCGGGTTGTCCCCGCCGAGCAGCTCGAGGAGGCGGTGGCCGACCTGGCCGGCAAGATCGCCGCCTCCAGCCCGCTCGTCCTCGGCCTCGGGAAGCAGGCCTTCTACCGCCAGATCGACCTCGACAAGCGACAGGCCTACGACCTCACCAAGGCCGTCATGACGATGAACGCCATGACCGGCGACGCCCGGGAGGGCATCTGCGCCTTCCTCGAGAAGCGCCAGCCGAACTGGAAGAGCGAGTAGCCGATCCGGGAGCCGTCGGCCGCCTTTGGTGGAATGGCGGCTGATGGAGAGAAATCTCGCTGACATCTTCGAGATCGTCGTCGACACCGTTCCCGACCGGGAGGCGCTGGTCGTCGGGTTCGGCGAACGGCGCCTGACCTACGCCGCCCTCGACGAGCGGGCCAACCGGCTGGCCGACCACCTGGCCCGGGCCGGTATCGGGGCCGGCGACCACGTCGCCGCCTACCTCTACAACGGCTCGGAGTTCATCGAGACCATGCTGGCCGCCTTCAAGCTCCGGGCGGCGGTGGTCAACGTGAACTACCGCTACGTGGCCACGGAGCTGGCCTACGTCTTACGGGACTCCGACGCCAAGGCCGTCGTGTACGACACCCGCTTCACGCCGACCCTGGCCGAGGTGGAGTCCGACCTGCCGAAGCTCGGCGCCCGCTTGGCGGTCGGCGACGGCGACACGGTGCCCGGCTCTATTCACTACGAGGAAGCACTGGCGTCCGGCTCGCCCGTCCGACCGCAGATCCGCCGGACGGGCGACGACCTCTATCTGCTCTACACGGGCGGCACGACCGGAATGCCGAAGGGCGTCATGTGGCGCCACTCCGACATCCTCGCCGCCGGCCTCGGCGACCTTGACGGCGCCAGGACCAGGGATGAACAGGAGGCCCGGGTCCGGGACGGCCGCGTCGACCGGCACCTGCCGGCCTGCCCGTTGATGCACGGCGCCGCCCAGTGGGTGGCGCTGGCCACGTTCTACGCCGGCGGCACCGTGATCCTCTCCCCCGATCCCCGCCTCGACGCCGGCCGCCTGGCGGAGCTCATCGCCGCCGAGCGGGCCACGATCGTGACGATCATCGGCGACGCCGTCGGGCGGCCGCTGGCCGACGCGGCGGCGGCCCGGCCGAAACTCGACCTGTCGGCGGTGAGGGTCATCCTCAACAGCGGTGCCACGGTCTCGCCAGCCGTCAAGGACGACCTGATGGCCCGGATGCCCGGAGCCTTCATCTACGACACCTACGGGTCGTCGGAGTCGGGCACGTTCGCCAAGTCGACCAGTGGCGCGGGGAAGACGCCGGCCCAGGGCCGGTTCGCGCCCCGGGACGACGCCGTCGTCCTCGACGACGACCTGCGGCCGGTCAAGCCCGGCTCGGGCGTCGTCGGCCGCCTGGCCCGGAGCGGCCCGGTGGCGCTCGGCTACTACAATGATCCCGAGAAGACGGCGGCCACCTTCCCGGTGATCGACGGCGTCCGCTACATCGTCACCGGCGACCACGCCACCGTGGAGGCCGACGGAACGGTGCAGGTGCTGGGCCGGGGGTCGGCCTGCATCAACACCGGAGGCGAGAAGGTCTATCCCGACGAGGTCGAGGGAGCGCTGAAATCGCACCCCGAGGTGGCCGACGCCATGGTGGTCGGCGTCCCCGACGAGCGCTTCGGGGAACGGGTCGTAGCCCTCGTCGTCGCACGGGGTGACGACGTCCCGGTCGATCTCGACGAGCACGTCCGCCGGCACGTGGCCGGGTACAAGGCGCCCCGCCAGGTGTTCCGCGTCGAAGCGGTGGAACGGTTTCCGTCGGGCAAGCCCGACTACGCCTGGGCCCGGGAGCGCGCCTCGGAGCTCGCCGGGCGGGAGCCGGCACCGGCGGCCGCGCCCGCGCCCCCGCCGTCGAGCCGCGCCAGCACCTCGTCCCACAATCCGGCGTAGGCGGCCACCGCCGGGCTGCGCCGGTCGAAGGCGGCCACCGGCGCCTGGTGGGCGCCCATCCGCTCCACGGCGGTGGCCGACGGCACTCCTGTTCGGAGAATGTCGGGGTGGGCCAGACACAGGTCTTCGATGAGCTCCCGGTGCAGCCGCTTGCGCCGGTCGACCATCGAGAAGAAGGGCAGCACGAGCGGCGAACGCACACCCTTCTCTCGTTCGGCGCGCTTGGCCAGGAAGCTGTTGAGCTGATCGAGCGCCCGCAGCGACAGCGTGGTCGGGATGATCGGCACCAGCAGGGCGTCAGCGGCGTTGAACACGTTCTCCGACAAGCGGGAGATGCTCGGCGGGCAGTCGAGAAAGACGTGCTCGTAGCGCTTCGTCAGTGGCCGCACGACCCGGGCCAGACTGCGGCCGGGATCCTTGGCGGCGTCGAGCACGACGTCGAGGTTCCGGAACGAGAAGTCGGACGGGATGAGATCGAGGCCGGGGAAATCGGTCGGCGTGATGGCGTCGCCCACGTCGACCTTGCCCCGCACCAACGACTTTCCCCGTTGCCCCACCTTTGGCGCCGCCCGGAAGTAGTAGCTGGCCGCCCCCTGCGGGTCGAGGTCGAAGACCAGCGTCCGGGCGCCGTTCGCCTGACCGCTGAGCGCCGCCCGGTAGGCGAGGTTGACGACGGTCGCCGTCTTCCCGACGCCGCCCTTCACGTTGTAGGTCGCCAGGACGGCCATCGAGGCCGCATCGTAGGCGACGCCGCTCCACGACGACGGGCTCAGACAACCCCGGAAAGGCTCCCGGCCACGTGGGCCGCGGCGTCGGCGACGAGGTCGCCGGCGTGGAGCGCGGGCGTCGTGGCGACGACCGCCAGCGTGGTGGCGCCACCCGCTGCGTCGCGCAGGGGAATCCACAGTTGGGTGCTGTCGAACACGACGGCCGGTTCACCTGGCTCGTCGGCCCTGACGAGGAAGCGGGCTCGGACCGCGGGGCCGATCGGGAGGCGCACTTCATCGACGCGGCGGGGGCCGACGTCGGTGTCGTGGGAGGCGGCGAGGGTCTTCTTGATGGCTTCGATCTCGCTCGCGACGTCGCCGGTCCCTTCCAGTTGGACCTCGACGACCACGAGAGTGGCGACCACCGGCCCGGACGGCTCAGGTTCCCAGAGCACGGCGCAGAACAGCGCTCCCTTTTCGTCGGCGTCGGCTCCGAAGCGGACCAGCGCCTGCACGATCTCCGCCTGATGTTTGGCGATCTCCGGAACTGAGGAGGCCCGTTCGGCGACGTCACGGACGGCCGATGCCTCCCGGGTCACTGGATCGGCGTCGAGTGCGTACCAGCCCGGCGGAGGGCTGAGCGTGAGGCCGCTCAGGTCCATCCCAGCGTGCCGGCGATGGCGTCGAAGACCTCGGCGAACGCATCGGCCAGCCCCACCGTCGGGGTGGAGAAGTCGAGGATGGCGAGCTGCGTGAGATCGGGCCGCGGTACGAGATACTGCACGTTGTCGAGCGCGACGATGGTGCCGCCGAGCGGAGCCTCGAGTCGCCGGCGGGCCCTAACGGCCGGCCCCGCCGCCAGCTGCCGCAACTCGACGTCGTGGCCGGGCGGGAACCTCGCCCGCAACGCCTGGGCCACGGCCAGAGAATCAGCGCCGGGCGGCGGCGGACCGCCACCGGCCTGAACCATCGACACGATCAGCGAAGCGGCAACCGGTCGCCCTTCGAGAACGTCGCTGTAGAACGCGGCATACACGCCCTGCTTCGCCTCGGCCTGCGACGCGAGCTCCTCGAGCAGACGAGCCATCTCGGCGGACGAGACCCCGGCCCCGGCCGCCGCCCCGCCGCGTTCCGCCATGATCCGGACGATCGCCTCCGACCGCGTCGCCGGGTTCAGGTCGAGCTCAATCCATCCCACCGGAAGGGCGAGGCGGAACTGGGAGACTCCCGTCACCACGCCCGCGCCCTGCAACCCTCCCGACCCGCCGTCATGTCGCCGCTTCGGGCGGGTCGGTCTTCTTCTCCGGAAGCGGCTTGGTGGCCTCTTCGATGAGCTTGTCCCAGGCGTGATCGTCTCCAGCTGCGAAAGCCTCTTCGGCGTCGGCGCCCTTCCCTCTGCGCCCCTTGCCGTAGGCGCCGCTCGTGAGGGCCACGACTATGTACACCACGAGGCCCAGGACGACGATCGAGCCCAGTACAGCGGGGACGACACCGGCCCCGGTGATCATGGCCGCGACGAAGGCGAGCGTGCCCGCCTGCGGCGCCCAGCGCCACCACGTGCCGTCCTCGAGGACAAGGCCGTCCTGCCGCAATCGCGTCTTCGGTTCGCCCGAAAGCTCGACATCCTTGGGGAGGCCAGCGGCTCGCTCGAACTCAAGCCACTCGACCGCATCCCAGTCGCCGACATAGCAGAGGACCAGAATCTCGCCGCTCCCATCGACGATGGTTCGCTGGCTTCGAAATGCCTCGAACGGGGTGGCAGAGATCATCACGGACACCGCGGGACTGGTGGGGCCCTGGTTCAGCGGAAACCGCCGGACAGTTCCTTTCCGATCGGTAACGACCAGGGCATCATCCTCAACCGTCAAGCTGCAGGCGCGGCGGAACCGCCGGGTCCCGTGTGTCGGTGTGATCTTCACGCTGGACGGAGTTTCACTCATGGAACCCATTCCCGCGCCATCGGTTCGGCCTTCTCGGCGACAGTAGCTGCCGCCCCGGCGCCGCCCACGACATCATCGACCTTCCCACGCCATTCGAGCGCGGTGCTGACGCGTGCGATTTTCTGTGCGCTCGGGCTCACCTTCAGAGCCGCCGCGCTGGGTGCCTCAGTCCCGTGGACTAGGGCTCGGCCCCAACTCGACATCCGCGGCAGGAACCCTTTGGCCACAGCGTCGCCGTTGTGCATTCTGGCGATATGTTCGACGGACTTGAGCTGTTTCACCAGCCCCGCATGTTTGGCTTCTTCCGCTGCGCTGAGCACTTTTGAGGTCGACGCCAATCCGGCCTGGAGGTCCACCACCTGGCGCGACGCGTCGCGGAAGACAGCGGTTCGTTGGGCTTGGGCGGCGATTCGGGCGGCGCCGAAGGCGGCGAGGCCGATGGCGCCGAGGGCGACTTCGCCCCAGCTGCCCTGGCCGGTGGCGGCGAGGTAGGTGTCGGTGCCGACCTTCAGGGCGCCGACCGCCAGCCCGGCCACGGCCAGAGCGCCGACGCCGGTGAACATCAGACCGGCGATTCCGATGGCGCCGCCGACGAGGCCCAGCGTGTTCGAGATGTTCTCCCAGCTGCTGAAGCTCTCCCCGACCCAGTTGGCGACGCCGGCGACCGACCCGATCGGATCGCTCAGGATCGCGACCGGGGCGACGACGGCGGCGGCCGCCAGCGTGGCGGCGGTGGTCGGGAGCTTCACGATGCTGTCGACCATGTCTCCGAGCGGGGCGAAGAACCCGCGCTCGGGGTTCTTGAGTTCGTCGTGGTTGGCGTCGTCGAGGAGCCCGATGGCCCGGGCGGCGGCCCGGTCACGGGTTTCGATCGCCTCGTCCAGGAGCGACTGCGCCGCCGCCAGGTCAGCGCGGGCCTGGCGGAGCTGTTCTTCGGGATCGGGGGCGGCGGGGATGAAGGGACCGGCCGGCGTGTCGAACGGTCCGAACGGCAGGTCGGCGGGGCGGACCGGACCGGCCGGTGTGGCGCGCGGCCCGGCCGGGAGGTCGGCGACGGCGGGTGGGTTGGCGGCCGCGGCTTGGAGGGCCTGCTGGCCGGCGATGAGGCGCTGGTGGGCGTCCCAGGCCTTGGTTCTCGACTGCTCGGCCAGCTCCTTCGCCCGTTCGAGGGCGTAGGAGTAGGGACGAAGGGCGTCGGCGGTGTTCTCGTAACGGTCGGCGAGGAGACCCAGATTCGGAATGACGGCGTCCCGGCGTTCGACGATTGCATCGACGGCTGTCGACTTGATGTCGCCGGCGTCGACCCTCTGCAGGGCCTTCACGACATCCCGGATCCTCTCCGCCTGCTCGGCGAAGTGAGTGGAGAGGTCGTGGACCGCAAAGAAATCCCCGGGGACGGGATCCCGCTCCGACAGCGGTGACCAGTCGTGCTCGCTCACCCCGGGTCCGACACCCGTCTGATGCTGGCCGCCACCTCGGCGTCGAGGCAGCGATAGTGCTGGGCGGCGTGCTCGGCCAGGTGGGCCAGCTCCTCAAGGTCGGCCAGGAGCTGCGTACGCTTCTTCGACCAGTTGGTGGCCGTCGAGTGCAGCTCGTCAGCCAGCTTGCGGTGGCCGACGGCCGATTCGTAATCGTCGATCCGCTGTCCCAGCCCGGCGAATTCCGCCTTGAGCCCGGCCAGTTCCCCGGCCAGGAAGTCGAGCTTGTCAGGATCGACCTTGATCTCCGCCATGGCGGTGCTCGCTGCCCACCCAGTCCCGGGAATCGGGACCTCGACGACGGTGATCCCGGCAAAATAGCCCGGCCAGGAGGCAGCGCGCCGCCCGTTAGGTGAACTGCTTGTTCTCCTTCTGGCTCCAGCCGCCGGAGGCGGCGGGGACCGTCTTGCCGGACGGGTCCTGGGTGAAGTACTCGAACTTGATCGCGCCGAAGGTCAGCGTGGCACTGTCGGTCGGCAAATTCTCCGCCGAGGCGCCGGCGTCCTGGAACGACGAGATGAGCACTTCCTTGAGCGTCACCTTGCAGAACTCGAGAGCGCCCTTGCTGCCTCCGGCTTTGCGCAGCGTGAGGACTGCGTCGGGAAAGTGCTTGCCGCTGGCGCAGGCCAGCAGCAGCTTGGGTGAGGCGCTGCTCATGGCGGTGGTGAAGTTGAGATCGCTGAAGACCGCCTTGCCGGCTCCGGCGCCGCCGGTGGCCGAGCCGAGCGACGCCGTATTGGAGACACCGAAGCTGTAGGCCTGGACGACGATCTCGCCCTTGTGCGCGGCGTCGGTCGAGTCACCGGTGATGTCACCGAGTTTGAGAAAGGCGTCGAACGGCATGGTTAGACCTCCCCGGTGACGAAGTTGAGGATCAGCTCGGCGGTACCGTCCCCGCCGAGTTCGCGGTAGCGCTGCCGGGCGACGCAGGTACCCCGGGCGCCGGTGAACCGGCCGGTGCCGCCGATGATGGCGAAGACGTCGGCGCCGTCAGGGTCGGGCGTGCCGGTGCCGGCGGCGATGATCGATCCCTCGGGGAGCTCCAGGGTGTGCAGCTCGAGACTGGCGGCGCCGCTCGGGCCGATGTGGCCCGGAGCGCCGAGGCTGAAGACCGCGGCGTGGAACTCGCCCACCTTGTCGCCGCCCGGTGAGGCGTGCAGGTCGCCGGACGTCACCAGTCGGTCGCCCCGGGCCGGGAGTTCCCCCGGCCGTTTGCCGTGGGCGTAGCCGACCCAGCGTCGGCCGTAGAGCGTCAGTGTTGATCCGACGGCCGCCGGTGCGGCGGCGGCCGGAGCAGGAGTGGCGGCCTTCAGGCCGATCAACCCTGCCGCGGTCATCAGCCCGCGCCGAATGAGAACCCTTCGGGACGTCCCCATCGACTCCTCCTCTCGTCTGGAGCCGGGCGACGGTAACCCGGAACACCCAACGTCGAACACGTCCGCAACAAAGCCTTGGGGGCATGTTGATGAATTCAGAGCCGGAGCTGCCGCGGTCTCGACGGCCAGCCGGTGAATTCGGGGCCCGGACCCCGGGTAGGGTGCCCATGTGAACCGGCTCGCAGACCAGACCAGTCCCTACCTGCGCCAGCACAAGGACAACCCCGTCGACTGGTATCCGTGGGGGGAGGAAGCCTTCGCCCGAGCCCGGGCGGAGGACAAGCCGATCATGCTGTCGGTCGGCTACTCGGCTTGCCACTGGTGCCACGTCATGGCTCACGAGTCGTTCGAGGACCCGGCCACCGCCGAGGTCATGAACCGGTTGTTCGTCAACGTGAAGGTCGACCGGGAGGAACGGCCCGACGTCGACTCCGTCTACATGACGGCGGTGCAGTCGATGACCGGCCGGGGTGGGTGGCCGATGACGGTGTTCCTCACCCCCGACGGCCAGCCGTTCTACGGCGGGACCTACTACCCAAAGGAGGACCGGCACGGCCTCCCGGGCTTCACCAAGTTGCTGGAGGCCGTCGACGACGCCTGGCGGAACCGGCGGGACGAGCTGCTGACGCAGGCCGGCCGGCTCTCAGAGGCGCTGGCCCGCAGCGGCGAGCTGCCCGGAGCGGGCGGTGAGGCCGGGCTCGCGATCGAGGTGCTCGACCGGGCGGCCGCCCAACTGACCGTCCAGTTCGACGGCCGCTTCGGCGGCTTCGGCGGCGCCCCCAAGTTCCCGCAGGCCATGAGCCTCGACCACCTGCTGCGCCACCACGTGCGGACGGGCAACGGCCGGTCGCTCGACATCACGCTCGAGACGCTCGACGCCATGGCCGCCGGCGGCATGTACGACCAGCTCGGCGGCGGCTTCCACCGCTACTCCGTCGACGCCCAGTGGCTGGTGCCGCACTTCGAGAAGATGCTCTACGACCAGGCGACCCTGGCCCGGGCCTACCTCCACGCCTGGCTGGTGGCCGGCGAGGAGCGCCACCGGCGGGTGGTCGAGGAGACCATCGACTACGTGCTGCGGGACCTGCGCCATCCCGACGGCGGCTTCTACTCCGCCGAGGACGCCGACAGCGAAGGCGAGGAAGGCCGCTTCTACATCTGGTCCCTGGCCGAGTTCACCGAGGTGCTGACCGGAGCCGGTCTGTCCGAGGCCGAGGCCCAGGACCTCGCCGCCTGGTGGGGCGTCACCGCCGCCGGCAACTTCGAGGGCCGCAACATCCTCCACATCGCCGGGTTCTCGCTCGAGACGGCCGGCGGCCCGGGCCGGGGAGCGCCGGCCCCCAAGGGCCTGGAGCAGGCCCGGGCGGCGCTGTTCCAGCACCGGGAGAAGCGGGTGCGGCCCGGGCTCGACGACAAGGTCCTCACCGGCTGGAACGGGATGTTCCTCCAGACGCTGGCCGAAGCGGCCGCCGCCCTCGGCCGCCACGACTGGATGGAGGCGGCCCGGGCCAACGCCCGGTTCCTGCTCGACGAGCTCCGCCGGGCGGACGGGCGCCTGCTCCGTTCCTGGCAGGCCGATGCACCACCGGGCCCCGACGGCAAGCGGGCCCGGCATCTCGGCTACGCCGAGGACTACGCCGCGCTACTGGGGGCGCTCGTGACCCTGGCCGAAGTGGACGACGTCGCCTGGCTGGGCCCGGCCGCCGAGATCGCCGCCGGCCTCGTCGATCTCTTCGGCGACCCCGGTGGGTTCTACACGACGGGCACCGACGCCGAAGCGTTGATCACCCGGCCCCGCGACGTCTTCGACAACGCCACGCCGTCCGCCAACTCCCTGGCCGCCAACGGGCTGCTCCGTCTGGCCGCCCTGACCGGCGAGAGCCGCTGGCAGGAAGCCGGTGAGTCCGCCGTGCGGGCCGTCGGCGCGGTGATGGGCGAACACCCCACCGCCTTCGCCGAGCTCCTGGGCGCCCTCGAGCGGGCGGTCCGCCCACCGCTGGAGGTGGCCGTGGTCGGCGACCCGGCCGATCCCGCCACGGCGGCCCTGGCGGGCGAAGTCCGCCGCCGGTTCCTGCCGACGGCGGTGGCGGTCACGGCGCCCCCGGGAGCGGGCGCCGACGTGACACCGCTCCTGGCCGACCGTCCCTTGGTCGACGGCAAGCCGACCGCCTACGTCTGCCAGCACTTCGCCTGCCAACGCCCCGTCACCGACCCTGTCGACCTCGTCACCCAGCTGGAGCAGGCCGCCTCTGCCTGACCCAGGCCCAATTGGCGTTCGTTTACCGGCATATAGCGGAAAAGGAACGCCAGTTGGCGGGGGACGGGTGGGCCGAGCGTTCTGGCGTTCGTTTACCGGGATATAGCGGAAATGGAACGCCAGTTGTGGATGATCAGGGGGCGGCGGCCTCGGGGTCCGGCCCGTCGGGGCCGGACGAGGCGTCGGCAGCCGTGGCGGCCACCGGCGCCGGGCGGGCCCGGAAGCGCCAGAAGGCGAGGCCGGTGAGGGCGGCCAGGAGAAGGCCGACGGCCGGCTGATCGGTGCCCACCGGGTCGGTCGGGGACGGCGTCGCGCCAACGGGCCGGGCCGAGGCGGAGCGGGACGCCCGGGCGAGGGCCGGGTCCCGGTCGTCGGCCGGACGAGCCGGCGCGGCGGCGAGCAGCACCTGGGCCAGTCCGCCTTCGATGACCTTGGCTCCGGGCGGGAGTCCGAGCAGGCCGGCGCCGCTGTCGGGCCCCGGCGGGGCGGGGGGCGGCGGGGCGTTGGGGTCGGCGACCGCCGGGTTCACGGTCAGGGTGGCGACCCGGCCGGGGCCGGCGTCGGCGGTGAGCGTCACCGTGTACGGGCCGGGTTGCGTGGCGGCGGCCAGGGTGAGGCGGCGCTCCTCGGTACCGGTCAACTCGGCGGCCAAGACCGGGGTGGCCGACGGGGCGCCGGGCGGCTGCGCCGTGGCCGACACGACGGCCGGAAGGTTCGACTTGAACCGCACGGTTAGGGGCTGGCCGGGCCGGGGAGCGGCGGGCTCGACGCCCACCACCGTCAGCCCGGCGGCGCCGGCCTGATCCCGGGGCGGCAGCAGCCGCAGACCCTTGCCGGCGGGGACGATCTTCCACGTCCCGGTCGCCACCTGTACGACGACGTTGCCTTTGGAATCGAGGATCCGGAACGGCCCGGACGCCGACACGACCGCGTCCGCGGCACCTGCCGGCGGCGCAACGGTCCCGGGCTTCGGCGGCTGCTTCGCGTCCTTGGCCGCCGGCTTCCCGCCGGCGGCGGGCTTCGCGCCGGCCGCGGGCTTGGCG
>JBFLYK010000073.1:0-30715 GCA_040756995.1 Actinomycetota bacterium
GAAGCGGGCCACGGCGGCCAAGACTCCGGCGAAGAAGGCCACCCGCGCCGCGAAGCCGGCCGCGGCGAAGAAGACCGCAGCGAAGACCACCAAGCGCGCTCCCGCCAAGCGGGCCCGCAAGAGCTAGTCGTTCCCAGCCCGCTCCGGGTGCCGCCGTTGCAACCGGAGCGGGCTTTTTGAAAAGCCCTCAGTCGAGGTCTTCTTCTTCGACCTCGACGTACCAGACGTCGGCGCAGTCACGGCAGCGATAGACGACCACGTCGCCGGGTTGCCAGCCGAGCTCGGGCGGCTCCGCCGGAATCCGCTGGCACCGCCCGCCGCAGTCGACGCAGATGATGGTGTCGGCCACCGGCATGTCCCCACGGTGGCACAACCCACGCAAGCGGCACGAGTCGATCCGAGGTCCGGCGCGCTCCCGGGAAAATGGTTCGCCAGGCTAATTAGCCTGGTAAAGTATCTGGCATGCGCACCTCGTCCTCGTCCGGCCGCTCCAGCGTCTCGGCCCCGGAAATCGCCGCCCGGCTGCGCTTGAGCGCCACCCGGCTGGCCCGCCGACTCCGTCAGGAATCCGGCGCCGGCCTGTCACCGAGCCAGCAGTCGGCACTGGCCGTCATCTCCAACCACGGGCCGCTGACGCTCGGAGCCCTGGCGGAACACGAACGCGTCGCTCCCCCGACGATCACCAAGGTCGTCTCGAAGCTGGAATGCGACGGCCTGGTGATCAGGACGCCCGACCCGTCCGACCGCCGGGTCTGCCGGGTCGAGGTCTCGGCCGAGGGCGCCGCCCTGCTCGAGGAGGTCCGTCGGCGGAAGACCGCCTGGTTGACGGCGCGCATCAGCCAACTCGACGCCGCGCGCCAGCGCCGTCTGGCCGACGCACTCGACGTGCTCGACGAACTCGTCTCCTGAGGGACTCCACCGTGACCCGAATTCGCCTCGCCACCACTGACATCTTCCGCTCGCTCGGCGTGCGGAATTTCCGCCTCTTCTTCGGTGGTCAGCTGATCTCTCAGGTCGGCAACTGGCTGACGCTCGTCGCCCAGACCCTCCTCGTCCTGAAGCTCACCGACAGCGGATTCGCCCTCGGCTGGCTGGCCGCGGCCCAGTTCGGCCCCGTCCTCGTGCTCGGCGCCTTCGCCGGGCTGGTGGCCGACCGTTCCGACAAGCGCAGGCTCCTCATCATCGTCCAGGCCGTGGCCATGCTGCAGTCCTTCGGCCTCGCCGTCCTCGGCTTCATGGACAGCCCGCCGCTGCCGGCGATCTACGCCGTGGCGCTGATCAGCGGTGTCTGCACCGCCTTCGACAACCCCGCCCGCCGCTCGTTCGTCGTCGAGATGGTGCCCGAGGAGAGCATTCCCAACGCCGTCAGCCTCAACAGTGCGCTGATGACCGGCTCCCGGATCTTCGGTCCGGCCCTGGCCGGCCTGCTCGTCACCACCGTCGGGTTCGGATGGTGTTTCCTGCTCGACGGGGTGAGCTATCTGGCCGTGATCGCCGCCCTGGGGCGGATGGATCCCGGCGAGCTGCGGCTGGCGCCCGTCACCCCCAAGGGCAAGGGCCAGGTTCGGGAAGGCCTCCGCTACGCCCGCAGCGTCCCCGAGCTGTGGGTTCCGCTGCTGATGATGACCATCATCGGAACGCTGTCATTCAACTTCCAGACCGTCTTCCCGCTCTTCGCCACCCGCGATCTGCACGGCACCGACGTCACCTTCACGTGGCTGTTCTCGGTGGTGAGCATCGGATCTCTCGTCGGCGCCCTGGCCGCGGCCCGGAGGACGACGATCGACGTCTCGATCGTGAGCCGCAATGCGCTCGTCTTCGGAATCGCCCTGGCCCTTATCGCCCTGGCTCCGAACCAGATGGTGGCCTTCCCGCTGGCGTTCCTGGTCGGTCTGGGCAGCATCATGTTCATGACCGCCGCCACCGCCATCACCCAGCTGGCCGCCAACCCGCAGATGCGGGGGCGGGTTCTGGCTCTCCAGGCGATCGTGTTCCTCGGTAGCACTCCGATCGGCGGCCCGGTTCTCGGGGCCATCTCCGAAACCCTGGGGGCCCGTTACGGCGTGGCGCTCGGTGCCGTGGCGGCGCTGGCCGCCGGCGGCTTCGGATTGTTGACGGTCCGGCGCAGCCGCCAGGTTCCGGTGACTCCGGAGGTCGAGCCGGTGCCCTTTCGACCCGACGTAGCGGGCGACGTGACCGTGCTGGACGGCCTCGTCACACCGAAGGCTTCTTGATTCCCGGGGCGTTGATCGTCTGCGCCCGGGATTCCTCCTCGATGGCCTGTTCGAAGGAGAGGGCGTAGGCGTCGTTGAGCATCTGCTTGGTGAGGGTCAACGCCGTCGCCGGCCCGGAAGCCAGCCGCGAGGTCCATTCCTTGACCTGAGCCTCCAGCTCGCCGGCCGGCACGACACAGTTCACCAGGCCGAGCCGTTCGGCTTCGGCGGCCGGGATCTTCTCGGCGAAGAAGGCCAGCTCCTTGGCCTTCTTCAGGCCGACGAGGCGGGGGAGCAGCCAGGCCCCTCCCCCGTCGAGCGAGAGGTTGAGCTTGGTGAACACCTCGCACAGCACCGCGTCCTCGGCGGCCACGGTCAGGTCGCAGGCCAGGGCCAGGTTGCAGGCCAGCCCGTAGGCTCCGCCCTCGACCACGCTGATGCTGGGGACGGGGAGGCGGTGGATGGCGATGGCGACGTCGCCGACCACCCGCATGAAATCGAGCCGGCTCAGCTCGGTCCCGATGGCGAAGGGCAGATCGATGCCGGCCGAGAAGTAGCCCCCGGCCCCCCGCAGGACGAGCACCCGGACATCGGCGTCACGGCGCGCCCGCTGCAGCCCCGCCTCGAGGCCGTCGAGTACCACACCGTCGATGGCGTTGCGCTTGTCGGGACGGTTGATCGTGAGCGTCATGACGCCGTCGGCGACGTCGACCAGCAGCGCGTCGGTCATGGGCCCAATGGAACACCCCGGACGCTTCTCCGGCGAATTCTTGCCTCCGGGCGGCGGGCGGTTGTAAGGTGCACCTAATAAGGTTCACCTAAGATTTGGTGTTAGAATTTATGAACACACCTGTGGTGGCGGTGAACGCCCTGGAAGACGCCCCCGGCCTCTTCCGGAACGTCCAGGCGTTCGGCCGGGCCGCCGGCACCGACGAGACCGCAGTGGCGGCCTCACTGCTCTGCCAGGCGTGGGCAGTGAGCGTCACACGAGCAGCCATCGCCAGTCTCGTCGGTGCCCGGCGGGTTCCCGACCTGTCCGCCGCCAACACCGTCCTGTCCTTCGACCGCCAGGGACGGCCGGTCGAAGTGTCGCTGCTGTCGCCCCGCTTCGCCGCCGTGGCCGGTGATGACGAAGCGGCCACGGCCCCCGGGGCGGAAACCGTCGCCGACGACGACGCGCTCTTCGCCTGGGCGCGGGCCCGGCTGTTCGACGGGCATCTGGGCCTCCTCGTCGAAGCGCTCCATGATCTCGCTCCGGTCGGCCGGCGCCTGCTGTGGGGCAACGTGGCGGCCGCCACCGCCGGCGGGTTCGCCGCCCTCTCCGCCCAGGCGCCGTACAACCTCCAACCCGACCGGCTCATCGCCGACGCCCGGAACCTCCTCGACTGGCCCGCCTCGCCGACCTGGGGCCTCGCCGAGGTGTTCGGCGTGCCGCACGACGGCGGCAGCCGCCTGTTCGTGCGCCGCCAGACCTGCTGCCTGCGCTATCGCCTCCCCGACGCGCCCCCCACCTGTCTCTCCTGCCGGCTGGTCCCCGAATGGGAGCGCCGGCGGCGCATCGCCCTACGGCTGCAGCCCGCCGCCGTCTGACGCCGGGGGCCCGGCCCCGAGGAAGACCCGCCTCGGGTGGGGGTGGCTCAGGAAGTCGTGGTGGGAGATCGACCAGCCGTAGGCACCGGTGTGGTGGAACCAGAGCAGATCGCCCGCCCGCAGCTCGTCGATCTCGACGTCGCGGGCCAGGATGTCCTTCGGTGAGCACAGCTCTCCGGCCACGGTGACCGGCCGGTGCCGCACGCCGGGTCGGGGGAACGGGTAGCGCCACTCCTCCACCGGAATGACGGTGAAGGGGTGGCTGTGTCCCCAAGACGCCGGCAGCCGGAAATGATGCGTCCCGCCGCGCACGACGGCGAAGGCGCGGCCGTGGTTCGTCTTCACGTCGAGGACTTCGGTGACGTAGGCACCCCAGGCCGCCGCCAGGTAACGGCCGCACTCGAACCGCAGGCGGACGGGCGCGGCGTCGGGCAGGGCGGCGCAGAAACCCTTCCAGTCGAAGGGTCGGTCGAGAGCGGCGTAGTCGACGCCGATGCCGCCGCCGGCGTTCAGGATCCGCAGCTCGGCGCCGGCGTCCGCCGCCCATTCCCGGGCCCGCTGGAGATAGCCGGCGACGAGCTGGGCGTGGGCCGGCGCGTCGTGGTGGTTGGAGATGCAGTGGAAGTGGAGCCCGACGAGGTCGACATGCGGGCAGCGCCGGGCCTCGGCCAGGGCCGCCGGGACGTCGCCTTCGTCGATCCCGAACTGGGTCGGCCGCCCGGCCATGGCCAGCGTCGCCACCGGCAGCGGCCCGGCCGGATTGACGCGGAGGGCCACCGGCAGTCGCCGCTTCAGGCCGGCGGCGACGTACTCCGCCCGGCGCAGCTCGTGGATGCTCTCCACGTGCACGGCGGCGACGCCCTGCCGGACGGCGGCGGCGAGGGCGGCGTCAGTCTTGCCCGGGCCGCCGAAGATGACCGGCGCGTCGGGCGCCACGGCCCGCACGAGGTCGATCTCGCCCGCCGAGCCGACCTCGAAGCCGGCCACGACCCCGGTCAGTGCTGCGATGATCGGCCGTTCGGAGTTGGCTTTGACGGCGTAGAACAGCTCGCAACCGGCCGGGAGCGCCTCCACGGCGGCGGCGGCGTGGGCCCGCAGGCCGGCGAGGTCGTAGACATAGGCGCAGACCGGGCCGTCACCGTCGCGGCGGAGGGCGGCAACGACGTCAGGGTCAATCAGCATCGACGAGGCTGAGCGGGTTGCGTACCCGCTGCAGGCGGACTTCGGTGTCGGGCAGCAGCCGGCGGGTGGTGAGCTGCTCGACCGACACCTCCGGCGCCAGGACGTCGAAGCGGGCGGCCCGCTCGGCCAGCTCGGGGAAACGGCGCCGGTGGTCTTCCACCACCCGGCGGGCCAACGACCAGAAGCGTTCCTCGGGAAGATCGAAACGGTCCTCGATGAACATCGCCAGCTCGGCGAGGTTGACGAAGAACAGGCAGTCGTGGACGAAGTCGCGGACCTCCTCGTCGCTCTGCGCCTCCAGGTAGGAGTTGCGGTTGACCCGGAAGTGCTCGGGCGGCGTGGGCTGCAGCGCCGGCCGCCCGTCGGGGTCGGCCAGGCCGGCCACGGAGAAGCGGATGCCGTCGTGGAAGTCCCGCAATGCCAGCCGCCGGGGCCGCCCATCGACGTGGACGAGGATGAGGTTCTGGGCGTGGGCTTCGAGGGCGATGCCGTGGGCCACGAGGAAGTGCAGCACCGGCGTCACGGTGACTTCGAGGAGTCGCCGCAGCCAGGGTTCCAGGCCGTGCTCCTTTACCCAGGGGGCGATGAACGGCTCGCCGGTGGCGTCGACGTGGGTCAGGGCCGTGAACGGCGCCGCCTGCTCCTCCGCCGCCAGGTAGGGATGGATGCTGTCCCGCCAGATGGCCGCCAGCTCCGGTGAGTGCACGACGCCCAGCCGCTCGCCGAGCAGCACCGGGCGCCGCTCCCGCAGGTAGGGGTCACCGGCGGCGATGCGCTGCAGCCAGCCGGTGATGAGCGGAGCGTTGGCCACGGTGTGGGGCGCCAGCGTCCGGGCGGTCGACGTGTTCACGATCGACAGGGCGAGCTTCAGGGTCGGCTGGTCGGGCCGGGAAACGTTGGCCAGCGAGCGGATCGACTGCTGAGCCCGGTACTCGTCCTTCCCGGCCCCCAACGGGACGAGGGCACCGTCGACCAGCAGAGGCGCCCAGGTGGTCGGAGCGTGCTTGCGGAACTGCCAGGGATGGACGGGCAGCACGACATGTTCACCGAGGCGCTCCGGCTCGGCGCCGGCCGTTGAGCTGCACTGCACGAGATCCCGCCGCACGGCCACCCACACCGGGCGGATCAACCGGCCGAACTCCGGCCCGTACTCGGCGTTGTCGACGGCGTTGAACCCGAGGCGCGACTTGTAGGACGGGTGGTAGCGGTGGCCGTCGACGACCAGCGACTCCAGCTCGTCGTAGCCGGCGCCGGTGGCCGGCCGGGCCGCCTGCCGCCAGTGCTGCCGCGCGGCGGTGTCGTTGACGACCGTCTGGAGGAGCTCGGTGGCGAAGCTGGTGCGGCGATCGGGGTCGGCCGCCAGCGCCGGGCCGATGTCGTCGAGAAAGCGCCGGGGGGAGATCGCCTCCTGCAGCGCTTCGCCGGGCCGGATCCGCACGACGGGCTCCGGGCCGACCCGGACACGGTCGAAACTGAAGCGGCGCCGCTCCGTCCAGCAGTAGGCGACGCCGTCGCCGGCGACGCCACCGGAGGTGATGGCGCCCTCGTAGACGAGTGATTCGATGAGCTGGCGCATGACCCGCCGAGGCACTTCGGGCAGGTCGGCCACGCTCATGAACGACGCTTCGACCGTAGCGGGTTGGGAACGCCGATCCAGGTGGGGTGCTCGCCGTGGCCTTCGAGCACGCTCACGAGGTTGGCCTTGGCCGGCAGCTCGGCGCCGTCGAGGAGTGCCCGCAGGGGCGCGGCGGCCGGGTCGGCACCGTGCCGCACCGCTTCGTCGGCCAGGAGCGCGCCGACCTCGGTCCACAGCTCGGCCTCCGAGGGACCGAGGTGCTCGGCCAGCGTGGCGATGAGCTGTCCGAGGTGGTTGACCAGCACGTAGTAGCTGAACCGCTGCCAGACCTCGGCTTCCCCGTACAGCGCCGGGCTGCCGGCGGCGATGAGCGCACCGAACCGGTCGGCCGCCTCGGGGTGCTGACGGTTGAGGCTGCCGCCTTCCAGGTCGCGAACGACGAAGCGGACGGGCCAGCCGTCCACCAGGGCGACGAGGGAGTTCTGGGTGTGGGCTTCGAGGCCGATTCCGTACCGGACGACGAGCCGGGTAACGGGCCGCAACGACAGCTCGAGGTAGCGCCGGAGCCAGGCGCGCGCCGCCGACTGAGCGGTCTCACCGCCTGCGGTCTGCTGCACGGCCCGGATCACCGGCGGGACGCCGTCGACCGGGTCGGGCTCGAGCAGCGCCGCCACCACCATCGGCGACGCCGCACCGGCGATCGGCGGGCCTTCGCGGTACAACACGGCGCTCGCCGCCCGGAGGGCCTCGGCGTCGGCGGCCGGGCCACCCCCGGGCGCGATGAGCCGGCGGAAGCCGAGCTCGTGCAGCACACCGAAGGCGCCGGGCGGCCCGTCGACGGCGGCGTCGAGATCGCCGAGGGCGCCCAGCGCGCCGCTGGTGTCGAGGCTGCGGCGGACCTGCTCGGCGGGGTTGTTCCGCACGAAGTTGGTGATCCGCACCGACAGCGGCAGCTTCAGCTGCCGTCCGGACGCCGGATCCCAGACGGTGCGGACGGAGGCGGTGGGATGCACGTCCGATCCGAGCGGGCCGAGGGAGACGAGTCGACCGGCGCCGATCATGTCCTGCACGATCGGAAGCCGGGCGAGGTGTTCGGCCTGCCAGGGGTGGCACGGCAGCAGCGGCCAGGTGGCGCGGACGGGACCGAGTTGGCCGGCGGCCGCGTCGCACAGCGCCGGCGGCGGGTCGAGCGATCGCACCGTGGGCAGACGGTCCTCCTCCAGCAGGCTCGGGTCGACCGCCAGCCAGTGGAGCGGGAAGGCCGCGCCCAGCTCCGGCGCGTAGCGCTCGAGGTCGGCCGGCGTGAAACCGACCGACGCCTTGGGCGCCGGGTGGAACGGATGCCCGACCCGCAGGCTCTGTTCGGCGGCGAGGAAGGGGTTCGGGGCGTGCCACGGATCGACCGTCCCGGTGACGGGCAGGCGCTCGAGGAACGTGCACGTCCTGATGGCGCTGTCGGCGACCAGCGCGTCGAAGCCGCCCGAGGTGCTGGCCCCCTCTTCGGCGCTCAGCTCGGTGGCCACCAGCCGGGCGAGTTCCGAGCGGCCGACGGCTTCGCCCGTCCGGAGCGTGAAGCCCGGCCGGAACCGGTGATGACCCATCAGCGAGTGATAGGCGAGCGAGGCGACCACGGCCCGGCGGGTGCGGGCGAACGGGATCGTGAGGGTCGAGCCGACCACGACCGGCTCGACGCCCGACTCCCGCAGGAAGCAGTTGAGGAGCCGCTCGCAGGCGGCGTGTTCGGCCAGCTCGGCCGCCCGGTCGTCGCCGGCCAGGAACGGGTTGCCGGCCCGACCCGTGCCGCTCGGCATGCTTCCACCGCCGCTGCCCACCCGGGCCAGGAGCGGACCGAGCACGAGCTTCGTGGGCCAGCTGGCGGCGTGGAACAGCTGCCGCTCGGTGATGTCCGCCGCCGGCGGGGGGAGGTCGACGCCCGATCGGGCGGCGCGGACGACATCACCCAATCGCCGCCACACCATGTCCTCGTCAATGCCGTAGGCACTCAACAGGGCCCGGCCAACGGCCTGGAACGCCACTTCGACCGTGAGGGTCTGGAACCACCCCAGCAGCTCCTCGGGGGTGCTGGCCCAGAGGCTGTTGGGCGCGCCGGGCTTCACGTCGTAGCCGGGATCGGGTAGGCCGGCCGTAGCCAGCCACGGCCGGTGCAGGCGAACGGTGTCGTGGTCACGCAGCACGACACCCGTGACCCGGCCCGCCTCGCAGGCCAGGACGGCGTTCTGACCGTGAAGCTCGGGCATGAACCCGAGCCCGAAACAGGCCAGCGCCAGTTCACTGACGACGCGGGCGACATCGTCGAACACCGCCAGTGCCGCCGCCGGAGAATCCGGATCGTCGCCGCGGTCGGCGATGAGGCGGGCGAGACCCGGCGCAGTTCCGTCTTCGGGATTCACGACGCCGAGCGCGCCGAGCGGGACGAGGCTGTGGTGGGTGTCGACGGCGATGCCGGCCGGCCACACCCGCAGCAGACAGCCGAGGTGGCCGGGCTTGTCGGTGTAGCGCGCCGCGCCGTGACCCGGGGGGGCGAAGGCCCACCAGGCCTGCTCGTCGCAGACGTGCAGGCGACCGTCGAGGGCGGCGTGCCGGGCGGCGGCCGCCTCCAGGAGACGCTGCGCCCGGGCGGCGTTGGCCAGATAGCGGGGAGGCAGCAGCCGCGCCGCGCCGAGCGTCGAGATCCCGATGGGCAGCTTCACGTGGACCGGCGATGGCCCGGCGGCCGGCACCAATGTCCGGGTCGACGCCGTCGGGTGGAAGGCGCCGAGGCCCTGCGCCACCGGTACGCAGACGCCGTCGCGCCATTCGGCGGCGAACACGTCTTCGAGGACGTGGGCGTGCTGCCAGGGATGCACCGGCAGCACGACATGGTCGGGCCCGTCGACGCCGACTGCCGCCATCGCCGAGCCGAGCACGGCGCGTTCGTCGGCCGACAGGAGCGCATCGGCCGGTGAAGGATCACGGTCCGGACTTGCCGACGCCCCGCGGCGGGCCGCTTCGCCGTTGGTCACCCGGGCCAGCGCCAGCGCTTCGGCCAACCGGTCAACGCGGCCGGACTCGAGGTGATCGCGACGGACCGCCACCCAGTCGAGGGCGAAGGGACGGCCCGCCGCCGGGGAGTACCGGCGGTAGCGGGCCTGGTCCCAACCGTGACGGGCCCGAGCGGTGGGGTGGAACGGCCGGTCGCCGAGGGCGGTGAGCGCCTCCCAGTCGAGCAGCGTCGGGCGGGCGGCGGTGCTCACCCGACCCCACGTCCACTCGGCGCCCCGGAGGAGCGCGCCATGGCTCACGGCCAGCTCCAACCCTTCGAGGACCTCGTCGACGTTCGCCGGCCGGCCCTCGGCCAGCCCGTCCACCACGACCTCGAGGAGTTCGCGGGGGCTGAGGGGCACCGGACCGATGCCGTCGGGCCCGAGCAGGAGAACGGGCGGGCGGCTCAACCGGTAGGGCTGGAGGGCGGCCGCCGGGCGGGCGCGAAAGACCAGGGCCTCGGCACCGAGGCCGACCTGGACGTGGCGCTCGTCGCCGGCCAGCGGCAGATACAGCGCTCCCGCCACCGATCCGATCCGCCCCCGGGACCGGAAGCCGAAGAGATCTTCGGCGATCAGCCCGTCCACCAACGACCGGAGGACGTCGCCTTCGGTCTGCCGCCGATCGTCGTCGGGGGCGGCGGAAATGTTCCTCAGCCTGGAAGCCATGCCCCGATCTTGGCCTCCCGGGCTGCGTAACCGACGGCTTTCGCCCACTCGTCGTCGTAGATCTGGTCGAGGTAACGGTCGCCTCGATCGGGCAGAACCGTGAGCACCTGCCAGTCGTCGGGCAGGCGAGGACGGAGCTGTTCGATCGCCGCCACCGCCGCGCCCGACGAGCCGCCGGCGAGAATCCCTTCACTGTTGGCCAGTGCCCGGCAACCGGCCACCGCCTCGCGATCCGAGATGTAGACGACCTCGTCGATCTCGGCCGGGGCGAGCAGCTCGGGGCGGCGGCCGGCACCGAGGCCGGGGACGTGCCGGGGACCGGCCGGACCGCCGAAGATCACGGAACCGGTGGCGTCGACGGCCACGACGTGCAGGCCCGGAAACGCGCCCCGCAAGCGGCGGGCCAGACCGAGGATCGTGCCGGTCGTGCTGACCGGCACCACCAGGCAGTCGAGCGGCCGGTCGAGATCGGCCAGGATCTCGACCGCGGTGCTGTGGTAGTGCGCCTGCCAGTTGCGCTCGTTGGCGTACTGGTTGACCCATACGCTGCCGGGGTCGTCGCGGCAGAGCTCCACCACGCGCCGCAGCCGGGCGGCGAGATAGCAGCCGTGCTCATCCGGTTCGGTGACGAGTTCCACCCGGGCGCCGAGGCTGTGGAGGATGCGAAGATTGGCCGGCGTGGTCTTGGGGTCGACGACGCAGGTGAACTCGAGGTCGTAGACCCGGGCGGCGGTGGCCAGGGCGATGCCGAAGTTCCCCGACGAGCTCTCGATCAGGTGGCTGGTCGGCGAGATGGTGCCGTCGGCCAGTCCCCGTTCGATGATGTAGGCCGCCGAGCGGTCTTTCATGCTGCCGCTCGGGTTCATGAGCTCCAGCTTGGCGACGACCGTCGGGCCCGGCGGCGGAAACTGCCGGCCGAGAGCGACCAGCGGAGTCCGGCCGACGCACGCCGCCACGGAACTGTAAAGCATTCCTTACCTTTCGGAGTAGGACCGCCTTACAGTGACGTTACTCGTAGCGCAGGGCCTCGATCGGAGTCAGGCGGGCGGCGCGCTCGGCGGGATACACGCCGGAGAGGATCCCGACCACCACTGACACGATCAGGGCGGCGAGCACCGCGGCGATGCTCGCTTCGGCCCGGATCTCGCCCAGGGGCTGGCGCGTCGCGGCCAGGCCGGTGACGATCCCCAGCAGACCGCCGAGCAGCGTGACGATCACCGCCTCGATGAGGAACTGCGAGCGGATGTCGTGGCGCTGGGCGCCGAGGGCCTTGCGGATGCCGATCTCGTGGGTCCGCTCGGTGACGCTGACCAGCATGATGTTCATCACGCCGATCCCGCCGATCGTGAGCGAGATCAAGGCCACCGCCAGCAGCAACTGGTTGAACCGGCCGGACACGGAGTCCGTCGACCGCACGAGGTCGTGGGCGGTGAACATCATGTAGTCGGGACTGTCGGACGGCGACAGCCCGTGCGTCTGGCGCAGCACCATGTCGACCTGGGCCTTGACCGCCGGCACCTGCTCGGGGGAGCCGGCCAGGATCCCGAGCACCCCGTACGAATCGACGTGCCCGACGACGCTGTCGATCCCGGTGCTGAGCGGGATGAAGACGATGTCGTCCTGGTTGTAGGTGGCGATCGTCCCCTTGCGTTCCATCACGCCGATGACCTTGAAGGACACGTTGTTGATCGTGATCTTCTGGCCCACCGGCTCCACACTCTTGTCGAAGAGGTGGTCGACGACCTCGGCCCCGAGGACCGCCACCTTGGCGTGGTCGGCTTCGTCGGTCTCGTTGTAGAACACGCCGCTCGACAGCTTGACGTTGTAGATCGGGGCCAGGCCCGGCGGCGTGGCGGCGAAGTCGGCCGGGCTGTAGGAGACGTCCTCCCATGTGACCGTCACCCGCCCCGTGCGGGCCACCGGCTCGACGGCCACGATGTCGGGGGCCCGGTCCTTGTCCCGCAGCGCTTCGACGTCGGACGGGCGGAGCCGGGTGAAGCGGGCCCTGGTACCGGACTCGTTGTCGGGGTTCTCGTTGGGCAGGATCCAGACGGCCCGGGTCCCGAGGGCGTCCATCCGCCGTTGCAACAGGCTCTTCGAGCCGGTCACCACACCGACCAGCAGGATGACGGCGGCCGTGCCGATCAGCACGCCGAGCAAGGTCAGTGTCGTTCGCAGTCGCGTCGACCCCAGCGCCCGCAACGCCAACCGCACGTTCGCGATGGTCACGGCTCCCCCTCCCCCCGGCGGCGGAGCCTACCGCGGTGAGGCCTGCAGCACCTCGTCTGCGGAACGGGGCGGGGCGGGCTCGAAGCAGCGGCCGATGACCGCCACCGCCACCAGGGCGGCCACGACGAGGCCGGTGGCGAGGACCGGTTGCGGCGTGACGCTCGACGACAGGATCAGGCCCACGGCGACGGGGACGCCGTAGGTCTTGATCGGACCGGGCGTCTTGGTGGCGTAGTGCAGCATCCACACCGCCAGCAGGAAGATCGAGACCGGGACGGTGATGGCGAAACCGGCCTGGGTGTCGGTGAGCTTCGAGTGGTGGGTGGCCTGGTCGACGGCCACCGCCAGGCCGGCCCCCGCCGCGGCCGCGCTGGCGAACACGACGTAGTGGCCGTAGCCCCAGAGGAATGCGCCCCGGAGCGACTCTGTGAAGGTCTGCCGGGCCCGGGCGACGACCTGTTCCCCGGGCATGTCGAAGTACATCCACCACATGAAGAAGACGATCAGGATGCCGCCGATGATGACCGGCGCCAGATCGCCGAAGGTGCTGGTGCTGTCCAGCGCGGTCTGCACCCCGACGGTGGCCGCCAGCACCGACTCCCCCAGGACGATGATGGTGAAGAGGCCGTAGCGCTCGGCGATATGGCCGGGATGCCAGGGCGTGCGCCGGGCCGATTCCGCCCAGTACGGGATGGCCAGCTCGAGGCCCGCCAGGACGACGAAGCCGACGAGTCCGGCGCCGTCGTGCAGGCCGAGGCGGGCCACCCAGCCGATCTGGACCAGGGTGAGGCCGGCGGCGTAGCGCAGCGTGCAGCGCCGCCCGTCCGGGTGGGAGGCGGCGGCCCGGAGCCACTGGGCCACCATGGCCATCCGCATGATCACGTAGCCCAGCGTGGCCACGCCGAAGTCGTGGTCGGCGAGCCCTCGGGGCACGCCGGCGGCCACGACCAGTACACCGGTCATCTGCAGGAACACGGCGATGCGGTACACGGCGTCGTCGGTGTCGTAGGCGGAGGCAAACCAGGTGAAGTTCATCCACGCCCACCAGATCCCGAAGAAGATCAGGGGGAAGGCGACGAGCACCTCGCCGGCGTGACCCTCCACCAGGCCGTGGTGGAGCCCCTCGGCCGCCTGAGCGATGGCGACCACGAACGTCAGATCGAAGAACAGCTCGAGCGGGGTCGCGGACCGATGGGACTGCTCAGGGTCGCGCCCCGTCATGGGCACATGCAATTGCATGGCCCCATTGTTGTTCAGGTCAGGGGTCTTCCTCCCTGTTGACCTCATTTACGAGATCGATGAGCTGGGCGAGGGTGTCGACCTTGTGCGGCAGGTCGCCGTCGATCTTGGCCTGGAGGGTCGTGATGCCGGCCCGGCGGTAGAGGCGGAGCCGGTCCTTGACCATGGCCGGCGGGCCGAGAAGGTTGGTCTTGAGGCCGATGTCGCGGGGGACCCGCTCGGCGGCCTCTTCCCGCCGGCCGGCCAGCCACAGGTCCTGGACGGCGGCGACGTCATCGGCGAACCCCTGCCGGGCGAAGGCGGCGTTGTAGAAGTTGGAGTCCTTGCCGCCCATGGCGCCGATCGTGAAGGCGTAGCCGCGGGCGTGGCGGGCGGCGGCCTCGTCGACGTCGTCGGTGAACTCGACGGCCACCGGGATCAGGAGATCGAGGTCGGCGAGTCGCCGGCCGGCGCCCGCCTTGGCGATCCCGGTCTCGATGAACGGCAGGAAGGCGTCGGCCCGTTCGGGGAGGAAGGCGTTGCCGATCCAACCGTCGGCGATCTCTCCGGTCAGCGCCAGGTTCTTCGGGCCGAGGGCGGCGATGTAAATGGGGACGGGCGCCTCGACCGGCAGCATCGACCGGATCGGCCGGCCCGGCCCGCCGGGCAGCGGCAGGTCGTAGATCCGGCCGTGGTACTCGAGCTTGTCCCCGGCCAGGGCCTTCCGGACGATATCGATGGTTTCCCGCGTGGCGGCCAGCGGTGACGTGAACCTGACGCCGTGCCAGCCCTCCATGACCTGCGGCCCGCTGGTGCCGAGACCGAGGAGGAACCGCCCGCCGGAGAGCGTCTGCAGCGAGGCGGCGGCCATGGCCAGGTTGGCCGGCGTGCGGGCGCCGACCTGGACGATGCCCGATCCCAGGCGGATCGATGTGGTGCGGGCGGCCAGGTAGGCCAACGGAGTCAGGGCGTCCTGCCCCCACGCCTCCGGCACCCACACCGAGTGCGCTCCCAGTTTGTCGGCCTCCACGACGAAGTCGACGTCCTCCGTCGTGAGCACCACGCTGCCGATCGCCACTCGCACGGACGGTCACTCTAACACGGTCAGTTTCTCAAGTGAACTCAGTTACCGGAAAACCGGTTCCGGCTGAGCGGCAAGACTGTCCGGCGTGAGCGACGTTCAGCCCTCCCCCCTCGACGAAGATGTCGCCACGCTGGTCGAGCTGCTCGACGCCTGCGTGGCCCATCACGAGGGGCCGGAGACGCTGGCCCTCGTGGCGTCGGTCCGGACCCAGGCGGCCCGGCGCAACTGGGCGGCGCTGGCCGGGCCGTTGGCCGAACTGGAGCCGGTCCGCCTGGTGCCGCTGGTGCGGGCCTGCCTCGCCTACTTCCATGCCGCCAACATCGCCGAGCAGGTGCACCGCGCCGACGAACTCGGCTTGCGGGCCAGCGCCTCCCGGCTAGCCGAGGTGGTGGAGGATCTCGGCCCGGCCGGCGTCCGCCCCGAGGAGCTGACGGCATTGCTGGCCCGTATGGACGTACGCCCCGTCCTCACCGCCCATCCGACGGAATCGGCCCGCCGGTCGATCCTCGCCCACCGCCGCCGGCTCGCTGAAGCGCTCCAGACGCCGGAGAGCCCGCGCCGCCGATGGCGCCTGGCCGAAGCGGTGGAGCTGCTGTGGCTGACCGACGAGATCCGGCTCGACCGGCCGAGCCCGGTGGACGAGGCCCGGGCGGTGCTGTGGTATCTGGAGCGCCTCGTGGGCGACGTGGTTCCGGCCATCCTCGACGATCTCGCCGCTCTGGTCTGCCGCGTCGGCGCCGAGCTGCCGCCGTCGGCCACACCGATCCGCTTCGGGACGTGGGTCGGCGGCGACCGGGACGGCAACCCCTTCGTCACGGCCGACGTCACGCTGGCGGTGCTGGCCCTGCAGCGGGAGCGGGCCGTGGCCCTGCTGCTGGAGACGGTCGAGGATCTGGTCGAGGCCTTGTCGGTGTCGACCCGGACGGCGGCGGTGTCAGAGGAGCTGGAGCGGAGCCTGGCCGCCGACGCCGTTGCGCTGCCCGAGGTGGCCGCCGCCTTCGGACGGCGCAACGCCGACGAGCCCTACCGGTTGAAGTGTTCCTACATCCGGGCTCGGCTGCTCAACACCGCGGCCCGGGCGGCCACCGGCTCGACCCACCGGCCGGGCGTTGCCCGGACGGCGGAGTGTCCCCGGGATGACTACGCCGACGCCGGCGAGCTCATCGAGGACCTCGAGGTCATGCGCCGCTCGCTGGAAGCCAATCGCTGTGAGGGCCTGGCCGGTGCATCGCTGGCCCGCGCTCTGCGGCTCGTCCACACCGTCGGCCTGCAACTGGCCACCATGGACGTGCGGGAGCACGCCTCGGCCCACCATGGGGCGCTGGCGGCGCTCTACGGCCGGCTCGGTGAGGACTACGACGTCCTGGACCGGCCGGCCCGCACCGCCCGCCTGGCCGGCGAGTTGCTCGGTCGCCGACCGTTGACGAGCCCGGCCGGGGGCCTGGACGGCGACGCCGGCCGCACCATGGACGTCTTCCGCATGTTGCGCCAGGCCCTCGACCACTTCGGCGACACGGCGGTGGAGAGCTACATCGTGTCGATGTGCCGGGGCGTCGACGATCTGCTGGCGCCCGTGGTCCTGGCCCGGGAGGTCGGGCTGGTCGACGTCCACGCCGGTGTGGCCCGGATCGGCTTCGTGCCGCTCTTCGAGACGATCGACGAACTGCGCCGGGCCGGCCCGCTGCTCGACGAAGCGCTGTCGGTCACCGCCTACCGGCGGCTGGTGGCGCTGCGGGGGGACACCCAGGAGGTCATGCTCGGCTACTCCGACTCCAACAAGCTCGGCGGGATCACGACGTCGGCCTGGGAGATCCACCGGGCGCAGCGGGCGTTGCGGGACGTGGCTGCGGCGCACGGCGTGCACCTGCGGCTCTTCCACGGCCGGGGCGGCACGGTCGGGCGGGGTGGCGGGCCGACCGGGCGGGCGATCCTGGCCCAGCCGTTCCGCACGCTGGACGGGCAGATCAAGATCACCGAACAGGGCGAGGTCATCTCCGACAAGTACCTCGTGCCGGAACTGGCCCGCATCAATCTGGAGGTCGCCACGGCGGCGGTCATCCGGGCTTCGTTGTTGCACCGCGAGTCCCGTCACGACAGCGCCGTCCTCGCCCGGTGGGACGAGACGATGACGGTGGTGTCGGACGCCGCCTACGACGCCTATCGCCGTCTCGTGGAGGATCCGAGGCTCGTCGCCTACTTCCTCGCCTCCACACCGGTGGAGGAACTCGACCGTCTGAACCTCGGCTCCCGGCCGGCCCGGCGCCACTCGGAAGGGGCCGAGAACCTCGGGGATCTCCGGGCGATCCCCTGGGTCTTCGGCTGGACGCAGTCCCGCCAGATCGTTCCGGGGTGGTTCGGTGTCGGCTCCGGGTTGGCGGCGGCCCGGGCCGCCGGGCTCGACGACACGCTCCGGCAGATGGTGGCCGAGTGGCATTTCCTGCCCACGTTTCTGGCCAATGTGGAGATGGCGGCGTTCAAGACCGACCTCGAGGTCGCCGCCTGCTACGTCGACCGGTTGGTGCCCGAGGACCTGCGGGGCCTCTTCGACGTCATCACCGCCGAGTACCAGCGCACGGTCGATCAGCTCCGCTGGCTGCTCGGCATCGGGGAACTCCTCGAGTCGCACCCGCTGCTGCGCCGGACCCTCGCCGTTCGGGCCGCCCAGCTCACGCCGCTGCACCTCGTGCAGGTGGAGCTGTTGGCCCGCGTGCGAGCCGGGGACGACGACGCCCTGGTCGAACGGGCGCTGCAGCTGACCGTCAACGGCATCGCCGCCGGCCTCCGCAACACCGGTTGACCGGCGGCGGAGGTTAGACCTCTCCGACCGGCGGGCAAAGAACACTTGAAGAACCGGCGCTTGAACCCGAGGCCCGGCGATCTGGGGGACGTCCTGCATGTTGAGGCCTTCGTTGGCGGCGGCGGTGGCCGCCGTGGCCATGGTGACGGGCGGCATCGGGCCGGCCCGGGCAACGGCACCGGGACCGGGACCGGCGATCCTCGCTGAAGGCGCCGAGGGTGGTGCGACGCCGCGGAGCTACGAGACGTTCTGCAGCGCCATGCCGCAGCTGTCGGCCGGCGCGCAGCGATGCACGTACACGTTCCGCTACACGGGTGGGATCGACACGTTCGTGGTGCCGCCCACCACCGAACCGGTGGAAATCACCGCCGTCGGCGCCCCCGGCGCCGGTCCGCCTGGTCTCCGCTCCCGGGGCGCCACGGTGACGGCGCCCTTCACCGGGCTGAGTGGCGTGCCGCTCCTGATCGTCGTCGGCGGCGACGGGCGGGACGACGGCTACAACGGCGGCGGCCTCGGCGGTGGCGGCGGAGCATCCGACGTGCGCGTCGGCGGCGCCGAATTCGACCACCGCATCATCGTCGCCGGAGGCGGTGGCGGGTCCGGCTTGCAGCTGGTCCACGACGAAGCCCTCGGCACCCGTCGCCTCGTCCGGGTCCGCGGCGGCGACGCCGGCCAACCCGGGCTGGGCTCCGCCGGTCAACCGGGCTCCATCACCGCCGGCGGCGCCGGCGGCGGCAACGAGTACGCGCCCGGACAGGCCGGCGCCTACGGCCGGGGCGGAGCCGGTGCGTCCGGTTACGGCGGTGGCGGCGGCGGCTACTACGGCGGTGGGGGCGGCGGCGGTTGCGCCGGCGGTGATGAGTACGGTCCCTCCCCCTGCCTCCACGCTCAGCCGGGCAGCGGCGGTGGCGGTTCCTCGCTCCTTCCCCCCGGAGGGGCGTTCGTCGTCAACGACGACCCGACCCCGATGGTGAAGATCACCGTGACGCAGTACGGCTGGTGGGCCAAGCCCTGACCTGAGAATCGGCGCGGTGGCGTTCGTAAGAGGTCGTAGACGAACGCCACCGAATATGCGACTCTGAGAATCAGGGAGGAGGGTCGAGTTCGCGCGGGGCTGGGGCCAGCCGAGACCCTGAACAGGCATGAGCGTCCTTTCCCGATGGAGGAAGGGGTTGTCGGCGACCAACGCCGGAATCGCCTTGCCTCCTTCAGGAGAGACCGCGCTTCCCGTCCCCGGTCTCGAGCGGAAGCCACGGCGTTGGCGACGGTTGACCCCCCGGCGCGTCATCGTCGGCACGATCAAGTCGGTCTTCAGGCTGGGAACGGCCGTCGTCGTCGTCCTCCTCGTCGGCCTCGTCGCCGGCACCACGGCGCTGATCACCTACATCTTCGTGCCCCTCCCGGTGGACCTGCCCGAGGAGCGGCTCCAACCCGAACGGCAGGCGTCGACGGTGTTCGCGCTCGACGGCACGCCCATCGGGCAGTTCAAGGGAGCCGAGACCCAGGTCGAGGT
Organism: Actinomycetota bacterium; assembly: GCA_040756995.1. Taxonomy (GTDB): domain Bacteria; phylum Actinomycetota; class Acidimicrobiia; order IMCC26256; family BP-133; genus BP-133. The sequence goes on from JBFLYK010000073.1 coordinate 19,113, forward strand.
GTCGGCCGAGCACATCCCCGACACGATCAAGCGGGCGGTCGTGGCCGCCGAAGACCACCGCTTCTTCAAGCACCGCGGCGTCGACTGGCAGGCCATCGGCCGCGCTCTGCACGAGGACATCAAGGCCCGGGACTTCGTGCAGGGCGGCTCGACCATCACCCAGCAGCTCATCCGGAACCTCTACACCGGCAGCGAGAAGACCGTGGGCCGCAAGGCCCGCGAGGCGCTGCTGGCCATCCAGGCGGAGCGGGTCTACTCCAAAGAGGAGATCCTGGCCCGCTACCTGAACACGGTGTATCTGGGCGAGTCGACCTTCGGCGTCGAGGCCGCCAGTCAGTCGTACTTCCGCAAGCCGGCCAAGGACGTCACCCTGTCAGAGGCGGCGCTTCTGGCCGGCGTGATTCCCGCGCCCAGCGTCTACTCGCCCCGGGCGAACCCGGAACTGGCCGAGCAGCGCCGCAACCTCGTGCTCGACCTCCTGGCCCGCTACCGGATGGCGACCCCCGAGGAGGTGGCCAAGGCCCGGGCCGAGCGGCCGGTCATCCATCCGCCGCCCAAGGTGGAGACCCAGTACCCGTGGTTCATGGACTACCTCCGCGTCTACCTGCTCAACGTCAAGGGCTATACGGCACAACAGGTCTACGGGGGAAGCCTGCGGATCGAGACGACCTTCGACCCCCGGCTGCAAGCGGCGGCCGAGAAGGCCGTCGCCCGGCTCAACAAGCCGAAGGACCCCGAGGCGGCGCTGGTGGCCATCGAGCCCCAGACCGGATTCGTGCGGGCGATCGTCGGCGGGCGCAACTGGAACGCCTCCCAGGTGAACCTGGCCCTCGGCCGCCTGGGGGGCGGCTCCGGCCGTCAGGCCGGGTCGTCGTTCAAGCCCTACGTGCTGGCCAAGGCGTTCGAGTCGGGGATGCGGCCCGAGAAGCGCTACCCCGCGCCCGCCTGCGCCCGGCCCAAGGGCTTCGACAAGCCGGTCTGCAACTACGGCCACTCCGGCTACGGCTCCGTCGACCTGCGCACCGCCATGCACAAGTCGATCAACACCGTCTTCGCCCGGCTGATCGCCGACGTGGGCGTCAAACCGACGGCCGAACTGGCCCTGCGGCTCGGGATCAAGGGCATCGACCTCAATGCGAAGCAGTACGGCGTTCTCGCCCTCGGCACCCAGGAGACGTCGGCGCTGGAGCAGGCGTCGGCCTTCGGCGTCTTCGCCAACCACGGCGTGCGGGTCGAGCCAACGCCGGTGCTGCGTATCCTCGACGTCGAGGGCAACACCGTGGAGGACAACCGCCAGCCCGCCGGGCAGCGGGTTCTCAGCGAGGCGGTGGCCGACAACGTCACGTCGGTGCTCCAGGGCGTGATCCAGAAGGGAACGGGCCGCCGGGCCGACATCGGCCGCCCGGCCGCCGGCAAGACCGGAACGTCGGAGAACTGGGAGAACGCCTGGTTCGTCGGCTATACCCCCACCCTCTCCACCGCCGTGTGGATGGGCTACCCGGACGTCAACCGCACGATGGCCAACGTCCACGGCGTCGATCACGTCGTCGGCGGCAGCCTTCCGGCCATGATCTGGCACGACTTCATGATCGAAGCCGTGAAGGACGTCGAGCCCATTCCCTTCACCGTTGCCGCGCCCATCCCCAGCCGGGCCGAGTTCGAAGCCAAGGAACGCGTCGTGGCCGAGAAGCGCCTGACCGAGCGGGAAGGCTTCGACATCCCCCCGGCCCGCACCATCGAGGACCTCCCTCCCGGCGGCCCGGTCTGGTCCCCCGCCTCCAAGCCATCGGCCCGGGCGCCGGCGGCGCCGCCGCGTTCCACCACCTCCACGACGACGCCGCCGCCCACGAGCGCGTCCTCCCCACCCAAGAAGGACCCGGGCCCGCCGCCCTCGTCCTCCACCACGACGACACAACCCCCACCCAACCGCCGCCCACCGCCTCGCGGCCCGCTCCCCGTTCCCATCCCGGGCAACTGAGACCCTCCGGCGGGGCTTTACGCGCCTTCGGGAACACATCACCCGACATGGGAACTCGACAAGGGCGCGGCCGCCCGTCCGCCGAATTCACAGGGGATGGACAACCGCCGGCCAATCACGACGCACGACGGCGACCGGGTCGACGAGACCCGCCGCTCGAACGCGTCGGTCAACGCCAAGACGGCCCAAGGTCTCCGGAGCATCCTCCGCCGGGCCCGGGGCTGGACGTGCGATGTCCGCGGCGTGGCCCTCGACGACCAGTCCGGCAAACTTCACGTCCCGCTGCTGGAGAAAGCCGACCGCCGGTCCCCGTCCCGCCGTGTCCCCGCCGGGGAGCTGATCGTGCACCGGGTCGAGGAGTTCCTCGTCGAGGGGGCGGCCACGAGAAGCCGCTGGTTTGAGCTGGACGGCCTGGCTTACGAGCCCGCCACCGGCCGGCTCACGATCGCCTCCGACGGGCGCAGCCAGTTTGCGGTGACGGTCGACACCCTCGAGGTCACCCTGCGGATCCGCCCGCAGACCCGGCCCCCCTCGTAGGGTCGGCCTTCGTCGCTCGCCACTCCGCCACGATCCGCTCGACATTGAGCGGGGCCAGGTCGGAGGGGGGCCCGAAGAAGGTGTGCGAGTTGACGTACACGATCCGCTCGTTGATGGCCGTCACCAGGCGCCGCACCTCGGCCTCGTCCCGGGCCCCGGCGATCCGCACCAGCGTCTCGTCGAGCTCCTTGCGGAGCACCAGCGTCGGCGGGTCGATCGACAGCTGCTCGTCCCGCAGCTTCTTGCGCAGCCACCACAGCTCGTCATAGGGACGGGCCAGATCGGGGATCGGCTTCCCGCTCCCGGGCAGGTTGTCGAACTCGCCCCGCTCCATGCTCTCGCGGATTTTGCGCTCGACCCACGACTCCCAGCTGATCTTCGGCGGCTTCTTCTGCTCGTTCTCCCGCTCGCTCATCCTCGTTGCCCTCGGCCCGGCGATGAGTTTCTTCCAAAGTAGGCCGCTCCTCGGCCGGGGCCTCGAACCGGGCGTCCACCAGCGGCCGGTCAACTTCGAACACTTGTATGACAAATCTTGCGTTTTGTCCGGCCGGGTGCGAGGCTGTCGGCATGCTCGTGGGGGCGCTCGGCAATCTCGCCACCATCCGGACATTCGAGATCGTGAGCGTGCTCCTCTTCGGCGTCGCGCTCCGCTGGATCTGGCGCCAACGCAATCCGTTGTACCTGGGGGCGTTCCTGGGTGGCGCCGGCGTGTTCGTCCACGACTGGTTCTGGGCCACCAACGGGTTCTTCCGGGTGACGTTCAACGACCACCTCATCGGCATTCCCGGCATCGGCATCGGCGGCCAGATCGAACCGCTGGCCGTCCCCTTGAACTACGCCTTCGGGTTCGGGATCCCGGCGGTGCTCTACGCCCAGAACAAGAAGTGGATGGACCAGAAGTTCGGCCGCTGGCAATACCCGCTGCTGTGGTTGGGCGGCGCGGTGGGCGTCGGAATCTACGAGATCCCCGTCGTCCACGTCCTCGGCATCTGGGAGTACCACCAGACCCCCGGCTTCGAGCTGCTCGGTTTCCCGTGGTCGAACTTCTGGCTGGCCGCCAATCTGATCGGCGGTTCGTGCGTCGCCGTGGCCTTCATGGCGAAATGGGCCAACCTGCCGGAGCGGGCGGGGTTCGGGCTGCGGGACGAGACCACCTGGAAGGGCGTCGTCATGGGCAGCTTCGCCGTCATGACCGCCTTCTACCTGACCGGGATGCTGCAGCTGTGGTGGTACAGCGCGGCCACCCCGTGGTCCGGCCCCTCACCCCGGCCCTTCTAGATCCCAGCGGTCAAGCGGGAGGACGCGACGATGAGCAGAGCTCCGGTGTACGTCGTGGGCGCCGGGCCCTCGGGCCTGGCCGCCGCCTGGCGTCTCCGGCAGTCGGGTCTCGATGTCGTGGTGCTGGAGGCCGGCGAGCGGGCCGGGGGCAAGATCAGCACTCGGGTGGAGAACGGGTTCATTCTCGAGGCGGGGGCCAGCATCCTGCCCGGCGCCTACGAGCACATGCTCCGGATCGTCGAGGAGGCCGGGCTCGCCTCCGACCTCGAACCCGGCGGTTCGGTGGTCGGCTTCGCCCGGGACGGTGCCATCCACTACCTCGACTCCGACCGGCTCTTCGTCGACGCGCTCAAGACGCCGCTGCTGTCCTGGAAGTCCAAGCTGGCCGCCACCCGCCTCCTCGTCGACAACCGCCGGATCGCCAGGCTGCTCAGCTACGAGGACCTCTCGGCGGCGGCCGCCTACGACACCGAGACGGCCGAGGGCTACTGCCGGCGCCGTCTCAATGACGAGATCTACGACTACGTGGTGGATTCCACGCTGCGGGGCCTGCTCGGCACCCGGGGCGACCGCGTGTCCGTCCTCGACTTCTTCTTCTCCATCAACAAGGTCATCGGCACCAAGCTGTTCAGCTTCCGGGGCGGAATGTCGACCTACGTCAACCACCTGGCGCAGAAGCTCGACGTCCGCACCGGTGCCCGGGTCCGGGAGGTCGTCGAGGCCGGCGAGGGGATCCGCATCACGTGGGAGGACGCCGCCGGAACGTCCCACGTCGACGAAGGCGCGGGGTGCATCCTCGCCTTCTGGGGCACGCAGGTGCCCGACATCGTGCCCGGCGTGCACCCCGACGCCGCCGCCTTCCTGCGCCGGCTGCGCTACACCAGCAGCGTCAACCTCAACGTGGCGCTGGCCCGGCCGCCGGCCGGCGTGCCGGCCTTCGTCGTCCAGGTCCCCCGTCCCACCCACCCCGGCCTGTTCGGCATCACCCTCGAGCACAACAAGGCTCCCGGGCGGGTCCCACCGGGCAAGGGGGCCCTCGGGCTCTACACCATGTCGGAGTGGTCGGAAGAGCTGATGGACCTCGACGACGAGACGGTCATCGAGCGGGTCGTGGCCGCCGCCGACCAGGTCATCCCCGGGATCGCCACCGACATCGAATTCGTCCGGGTCAACCGCTGGTCCCCGGTGATCGTCTACTCCCGGCCCGGCCTGTACCGGGAACTGCGGGACTTCCACCGGGTCCGGCCCCGGGGCCGCATCGCCCTGGCCGGTGACTACTTCTCGTGCTCCAACCTGAACACCGCCACCGCCGGCGGCGAGCGTGCCGCCCGGGAGCTCCTGGCCGTCCTCTAGACCGTCGGGCGAAGGCAGCGGTAGACGAAGTCGGTCCAGGTGGCGACCTGGCTGTCGCCCCAGGCGATGCGCCCGTCGTGCTCCCAGCGGCTCAGGCTGATCAGCATGTTCACGTTGGACCACGTGCTCCAGGAACACGACGCGGTGATCGTGCCGGTCAGCGAGAGTTCGAACCCGTTGGTGTCGATGAGCTGCAACGTGTGGCCGACGGGATAGCCGGTGTCAACGTTCCAGCGGGTGGTGAGCCGGGCCGACGCCAGCCCGGTCAATTCGCCGTTGCGCCAGATCCACCCCCGGTTGATGGCGGTCAGGCTGCCGCCGTCGGGGAAGGCCTCCTTCCAGATCGGATCGGACGACGGGTCCTCCACGCCCATCATGTGAAAGGCGAAGTCGTCGTCGAAGACACCGGTCAGCCAGTGGAGGGGTGGGACGGCCCGGGGGTTCTCGGGCCGGACCTCGCCCCACGAGCGGTCCCGGACGGTGTAGCCGTCGACCCGGTGCGACCGTCCCCGCAGGGTGATCTCGCCTTCGGTGCGCATGGCCTGGTCGAAGTGCTTCCCCGAGGCGACCATGGCCGGGGGCATGATGGCGGTCAGCGTCACGTCGAAGGCGTTTCCCCGGCTGGGATCGTCGTAGGCGATGCGGATCTTCTCCAGGGGCTGGAGCACCTTGACCCGATAACCCATGGGCAGCTCGAAGTCGGCCAGGTCGCCCTTCCGGATCGGCTCGTCCTCCATGAACTGGCGCATGTCGAAGAGCTCGGCCGCCAGCTGATGGCGTTTGACGCCCTGCCACGCCCACACCCCACCCGTGAGCAGCTCGAGGTTGGGGTGGACCCACAGGTAGTTCAGGCAATGGATGCCGGCCTCGGGCACGCTGAACCCGAGGAACTGCGTTTCGGTCAGGGCAGGGTCGTCGACCGCGCTGTTCATCTCCCGGTGGAGCAGGTCGTCGGCGGGCGTGTACGGCCCGAAGCCCGGCGACTGGGCGTTCTGGAAGAAGGACGTGTTCTGCTCGGCTTCGGCCACGTCGCCCCCTTGGTTCTCAGCGTGAACGACGGCGACGGCGGACGGGCGCGGGCGCCGCCGCCGCCGAGGCCGCCTCGACCGACAGCGACGGCAACAGATAGCGCTGGAGGATCTCCCGCTCCCGGTCGGCGTCGAGGTCGTCCCGCAGGATCAGCATCAGATAGACGCCCCGGATCCACTCGACGAGGTCGCGGTCGTCGACGTCGGTGCGCAGTTCACCGCTCTGCCGGGCCCGCTGGAACCACGGCCGCCAGAACTCCTCCACCAGATTGGCCACCGCCGCCTGCGGACCGGCCAGCACATGGTGGAGCCGGATGCCGTTGGTGTTCTCGAACAGACCCTGGAGCTCTTGGTCGTGGCGGGCCGCTTCGATGGTGGCCAGCGACACTTCCACCATGACCTCGGCGAACGTGCTGTAGCGGTCGAGACCTTCGGCCAGCACGGCGGCCATCTCGCGGATGCGCTCCACGATGGCGGCTTCGACGATCTCACCCCGTCCGGAGAAGAACCGGTAGATCACCTGCCGCGACGTCCCGGCGGCGTGGGCGATGTCCTCCATGGTGGTCTTCTGGACGCCGTTGGCCCGGAACCGCTCCCGCGCCACCTGCAGGATCCGGGCCCTGGTTTCCTCCCGATCAGCCAGCGGGGAGGCCCCTGTTCGACGGGCGACGGCCGGGGCACGGGCGATCATCGGCTCACGGTACCCGTTGGGCCCTGCGGACAGCACATCGAAATTGCCCGACAAATCCGTGATCTGTCCGGACACTCACGGATTCGAATACCGCGCCGCCGGCGTGCCCGGCGGGTTCATCACCCCCGGTACGGCATCGGGATTCGGGACGCAGACTTCGGCCTCCAGTCCGTCAGGGTCGCGGAAGAACAGACTCAGAACCGGGCCGAAGTCCGTGACGAATCCGTCGCTGGCGCCGCGAGCCACGAGACGCTCCCGGATGACGTCGAAGGATTCGAGCGACCCGGCCTGCAAGGCCAGGTGGTCGATCCGACCCCGCCCGAACATCGGCGTCTGCCGGAGGGCCTCCTGGTTGCCGTCGATCTGGAAGACATTGAACTCGGCTGACGGCCCGACCCTGACCATCGTCAGCCGCATCCCCTCGCCCGGGCGGAGCTCCGCATCGACCGTGGCCCCGAACACATCCCGATAGAACGCGACGAACCGATCGGTATCGGCCGTCAGGATCGCCACATGGTTGAACCCATCGAGCAGCACGGCGCCATTCTGGCCCGCGCGCCGTCAAGGAAACCCGGCGGGTTGCCGACGAATGAGTCGTGGGCTGCTGCTGGGCTGGGGTGAGGCGGTTTGTCGTCGCCGGCGTCGCTGGCTTCGTCGCGGTCGCCGGCGCCGCCGTACCGGCGACGGCGGGGCCGGTGACGCCGAGCCGGCCGGGCGACGGCGCCGTCATGGTCGGCTGGCATGAGCAAGGCGATTCCGTCGACGGTCTCCGCGCTCACGAGGCGGAACTCGGCACCCGCTTCGCGCTGGTGCGGATGTACCAGCAGTGGCAGCTGCCGGCCCGCAAGGTGGCCACGATGATCAACGACAACCGGCTGGTCCTGGTGTCGCACAAACCGCCGGCCGGCGGCTGGGCGGCGGTCGCCTCGGGAGCCGAGGACGCGATGATCGAGGCGATGGCCGAGGCGTACCGGAGCTTCGGTCACGAGGTCCTCTTCAGCTTCCATCACGAACCGCACGACGATGCGTCGGACGTGAAGGGCGGCACCTCCGGCACCGCCGCCGACTACCGGGCGGCCTGGCGGCGGATCCGGGGCGTCTTCGACCGGGTGGGCGCCAGTCACTCGGCCGGCGGGAACGTGTTCTTCGCCTACAGCGCCACCGGGTCGTGGGCTCTCAAGGCGGGGGCCGGCGGCTCGGCCGGCTCCGGTGACCCGCTGTATCCGGGCGATGACCTCGTCGACGTGTTCGCTCATGACCGGTACAACTGGGCGTCGTGCCGCGGTGACGCCTGGGAGGAGTTCGCGTCTGAGTGGGCACCGCTCGTGGCGCTGGCGGCGGCGCACCGCAAGCCATTGATCGCCGCCGAGTTCGGCTCTCCCCCGGCCGCCGGAGCCCGCAACGACTGGTTCCGGCGGGCGGCCACCTGGCTGCGCACGGATCCGCTCGCCCGCCGCTGGATGTGGGGCTTCGCCTATTACCACTCGCTGCACGACACCTGCCCGTGGGACTTTCTCAGCCACGGAGACGACGGTCGGCTCGGATGGCAGGACGCCTTCCGCGACCCCTACTTCACCGGCACCCCGTTCTCCCTGGCGTCCGTGCCGTCACCCCCGACCATCGAAACAACGACGAACCCCGGCCCACCACCCGCCACCGGCCGCGCCCCGCTCAGGCCCGCCGCACCTGGCTCGACGAAGAGGACCGCCCCGACGACCACCACGAGCTCTGTGCCGCCGGCGGCCGGGCGGGGATCAGGAGATCCCACTGTCCCGGCCGGCGCGGGGAAGGCAGACGGCAGCAATGCCCGAGCGGCCGAACCGGCGCCCGGCGCTCCCCTCCAGGCGCCGGCGACCGCCGCCTCTCCCGTACCGACCGGCGCTCAACCGGCCGGTCCACCACCGCCACCGCCACCGGCACCGCCACGATCATCGTCGTCGACGCCCGGCGCCGCGCTCTTCGTCGGCCTGGTCGCCGTCGTCGCCGCGGCGCTCGTCGGCCGGCGGATGATCACCGCCTGACCGCTGGCGGCCGCAGCGGCGGCGTTACGGCGGCGGGGTACGCTGCCCGGCCGTGAGTACGCCGACACTGGTTCTCCTGGCGGCAGGGATGGGGTCACGGTTCGGGGGACCAAAGCAGATTGCGCCGATCGGGCCCGGGGGGTCGGCGTTGATCGACTATGCGGCCCGGGATGCGGTGGCCGCCGGGTTCGGGCGGCTGGTGCTCATCGTGCGGGGCGAGATCATCGAAGCCGTCGAGCGCCACATCGAAGACCACTGGCCCGGCGAAGTGCGGCCGGAGTACGTCCGGCAGGACCTGGAGCCGGCGGCGGTGGCCGCGGTGGCCGCCGGCCGGGCCAAGCCGCTGGGGACGGCGCACGCCCTCATCGCCGCCGCCGACAGGCTCGACGGTCCGTTCGGCGTGGCCAACGCCGACGACCTCTACGGCGCCTCGGCCTTTGCCATGCTGGCCGGGCATCTCGCCGGCGGCGGCGGCCACACGCTCGTCGGCTACCGGCTGGCCAACACGCTCCTCGGCGACCGGCCCGTCAACCGGGCCCTGTGCGCGGTCGACGCCGACGGCAACGTCACCGGCATCGTGGAAGGGGCGGTCAACGTCGGCGACGGCGAGCTCACCTGGCGGCCCATCGGTGCTCCCGAAGACGAGGCCCGGCCGATGAAGGGCGACGAGCCGGTCTCGATGAACCTCTGGGGCTTCACCCCGGAGATCCTTCCCGTCCTCACCGAAGCCTTCGCCGACTACAAGGCGTCCGGCGCCATCGAGGCCGGCGCCGAGCTGTTCCTGCCCAACGTCGTCGGTGAAAACCTCCGTTCGGCCGGAGGCGAGGTCGACGTCACCATGCTGGTCAGCGACGACCGTTGTCTCGGCGTCACCCACCCCGACGACGTCCCCTTGCTGCAGCAGACGTTCACCGGCCCCGCCTGGTGACGCCGCCGCCTCAGGCCGCCGCTAGTGCCGGCCCGAGTGCCCGCCGTGGGACCCGTGGTGGGAAGCGCCCGACGGCGGCTTCCCGGCCGAGGCCGGCGCCACACCGCCGTTGGCCTCCGCCGGCGCCGGCGTCCCCGAGGTCAGGTCGTCGGTCTGCCAGACGTGCATCACCATGATGCCCATCGCATCGGGGACGGCCTCCGCCGCGTCGTAGACCGACTCGAGGTCGAGCGTGTCGCCCGCCTTGACCACACCGAGCGAATCCCAGGAGCAGTAGCTCATCGACTCGATCGTGCCCATGAACGCCGGCTTGGTGCCGTAGCCGGCCCACGAGGTGCAGATCCGCTGCCCGGTCGTCTGGTTGCTGACCACGATCTTGACCCCGCCGGTGTGCACATGCCCGCCGGTCGAGACGACCCGGCCGGTGATGGTGGACGGCCACGTCCAGTGCGTGCTCGACGGCCCGGCCGGTGCGGAGTACTCCGACGTGCGGCAGTTGTTGATGTCGAGCCACACCGGCGTGACCGGCCGCACCCCCGGTGTGGATCCCGGCACCCACGTGATCTTGAAGGTGAAGAACACCGTCTTCGTCTCGGCCGAGTGGTTCATGATGTGGAACACGCCGTTCACCGGCTCCCGGCCGAGGTGGTACCCGTAGCCGGCGGGCAGCACCTTGATGGTGCGCTCGTTGCCTGAAGCCAGGAACCGCTCACCGAGCCGGCCGAAGAACGTGTCCTGCCCGCAGGTCGTGTCGGGCCGGCCGGTGTTGAACAGCAGGGCGTGGTGGAGCATGAGCCCGGTGTCGAGGTTGGCCGGCGTGCCGTTCTCGTAGACCAGGTCGGGCTCGGCCCGGGTGATGAAACAGTCCTCACACGGCTTCGCCACGTTGGGCACAAAGACGTTGGCGTGGTCCATGTCTCCGCCCTGGCCCGCCGGCGGCAGGACGAACGGCCCGTACCGCACCGTCGTCTCCTGGATCGCCCCGGCCGGATCAGCCGGATCGGCGGCCCGGCTCGAATCGGCCGCTCCGGCCCCGTCGAAGATCAGCCCCGGCAGGATCAGCGCCAACGCAGCCAATCCCATCCCCAGTACGGACCCCAGTCGCTTCGTCATGTACGCGACCGTACCCGGATCGGCCCAAACCGGACAAGGCCCTGTCCCCCGGCCGGTCCCATTGGGGCAAATCGCGGGTTTGGGGGCTTGTAACCCGTTTGCAACAGGAATCGCCCGGTTCGACCACGAATGGGTGATGAAGACCGGCGGCCCCCGTCCGCTGGCGGGATGGCGTCCCTGCTCCGGCCCCCTGAACGGAGCGGGAGGGAGGTCAGATGCTCGGACGCGCACGAGTGTCGTTGTCACTGGCGGCCGTGGCGGCCATGGCCGCCGCGGTCGTCGTGCCGATCGACGGCGCCGGCGCGGCCGAAATGACCGGTGTCCTCGTGCGCGACTCAAATTTCGCGCCGGCCGAGCAGCGGATCCACGCCGGCGACACCGTCATCTTCGCCCGCACCAAGGACACGAAGCTCGCCCACTCGGTGACCTCCGACACCGGCGCCTTCGACGTCGAGATCAACGACCAGCAGGCGTACGCCGGCTTCCGGTTCCCCACCCCGGGCACCTACGCCTACCACTGCAAGTACCACCGCAGTTTCGGGATGACCGGCGTCATCGTCGTCGAGGACGGGCCCACGACGACAACCAGCGGCCCCGGGGCGACCACGACCACGACGGCCACGACCGGCCCCACGACCACGACGTCGACGGCACCCACGACGACGACCAGCACCGC
>JBFLYK010000074.1:0-29453 GCA_040756995.1 Actinomycetota bacterium
GAACCCGGACCCGGACCCCAACCCGGATCCCAACCCCAACCCGGATCCGAACCCCAACCCGGACCCGAACCCGACGCCGCCCGTCCAGACGACGACCCCGGACCCCGCTCCGACGACATCGGTGTTGCCCATCACCATCGAGCGGGCCGAGAACCCGGCTGAGATCCCGAACGTGGTGCTCGGCCAGACCCTGGTCGCCGGCGGCGAGCTGCCCCGCACCGGTTCCGGCGAGGTGCAGCCTCTGATGCTCGTCGCGCTCACGCTCGTGAGCAGCGGCTTGGCGCTCCGTGTCGTCTCCCGGCGGAGCCGCTCCGCCTCGTCCCCCGGCTGAGCCGGCGCCCCGCCGGGCGAGAACGGCGGACAAGCGAAAGGGCCCCGGCAACGATGCCGGGGCCCTTTCCGTTGCGGCGAGACTGGCTCAGCCGTTGCGGTTCTTGCGGTTGGCCCGGGTGGCCACGACCTCCTCGGCCACGTTGGCCGGGACGGCCTCGTAGCTGTGGAACTGCATCGTGTAGGCCGCCCGGCCCTGGGTCTTCGACCGCAGGTCGGTGGCGTAGCCGAACATCTCGGCCAGCGGCACGTAGGCGGCGATCACCCGGGCGTTGCCCCGGAGGCTGATGCCCTCGACCCGGCCCCGCCGGCTGGAGAGGTCACCCACCACGTCACCGAGGAAGTCCTCGGGCGTGACGACCTCGACCGACATGACGGGCTCGAGCAGGACGGGCTTGGCCTTGCGGATGGCCTCCCGGAAGCCCATGGAACCGGCCGTCTCGAACGCCATCTGGGACGAGTCGACGTCGTGACTGGAACCGAACACCAGGCTGACCTTGACGTCGATGACCGGGTAGCCGGCCAGCGTGCCGGAGGCCAGGGCGCCCTTGATGCCGTGCTCCACCGAGGGGATGTACTCCTTGGGGATCACGCCACCGGTGATCTTGTCGATGAACTCGAAGCCGCCGCCGGGGTTGGGCTCGATGTCGAGGACGACGTGGGCGTACTGGCCTCGACCACCGGTCTGCTTGACGTGGCGGTACTCGACCTTCTGCGCCGCCTGGGTGGCGGTCTCCCGGTAGGCGACCTCCGTCCGGCCGACGTTGGCCTCGACCTTGAACTCCCGCTTCATGCGGTCGACGAGGATCTCGAGGTGGAGCTCGCCCATGCCGGAGATGACCGTCTGGCCCGTCTCGTCGTCGGACTTCACCCGGAACGTCGGGTCCTCCTCGGCCAGGGCGGCCAGGGCCTTGCCCAGCTTGTCCTGGTCGTTCTTGGTGGCGGGCTCGACGGCCACGGAGATCACCGGCTCGGGGAACTCCATGTGCTCGAGGATGATCGGGTCGCCGACCGAGCAGAGCGTGTCGCCGGTGGAGGCGTCCTTCAGGCCGACGAAGGCGACGATGTCGCCGGTGCGGATCTCGGTCAGGTCCTCGCGGCTGTTGGCGTGCATCTTGAGGATGCGGCCCACCCGGTCCTTGCGGCCCTTGGTGGCGTTGAGGACGGTGTCGCCCGACGAGAGCTTGCCGGAGTACACCCGCACGTAGGACAGGCGCCCTACGTAGGGGTCGGTCTGGACCTTGAACATCACGCCGGCGAACGGCTCGTTGTCGTCCGGGTGGCGGACGGCGGGGTCGCCCTGGGGCGTCTCGCCGGTGACGGCGGGGATGTCGGTCGGCGAAGGCAGGAAGTCGACGACGGCGTCGAGCAGCGGCTGCACGCCCTTGTTCTTGAAGGCGGTCCCGCACAGGACGGGGACGAGCTTGCCCATGATCACGCCCGTCCGCAGACCCGACAGGATCTGCTCGGTCGTGAGGTTGTCGTTCTCGAAGTAGGCGTCGAGGAGCTCCTCCGACGTCTCGGCCACCGACTCCACCAGGTGGTGATGGGCGGCCTGGGCCCGCTCGAGCAGGTGGGCCGGGATCTCGGCCCGGGTGAACTCGATGCCGTTGTTGGCACCGTCCCACACCAGGGCGCTCATGGAGATGAGGTCGACGACACCCTGGAACTGGTCCTCGGCGCCGATCGGCAGCTGGATCGGGATGGCGTTGATGCCGAGGCGCGACTCGAGCATCTGGAGGCAGCGGTCGAAGTCCGCGCCCACCCGGTCCATCTTGTTGACGAAGACGATGCGGGGCACCTGGTACTTGTCGGCCTGGCGCCACACGGTCTCGGTCTGGGGCTCGACGCCGGCCACGGCGTCGAGGACAGCGACCGCGCCGTCGAGCACCCGCAGCGACCGCTCGACCTCGACGGTGAAGTCGACGTGACCGGGAGTGTCGATGAGCTGGATCGTGTGGCCCCGCCACTCGGTGGTGGTGGCCGCCGAGGTGATCGTGATCCCCCGCTCCCGCTCCTGCTCCATCCAGTCCATGGTGGCGGCGCCGTCGTGGACCTCACCGATCTTGTGGCTGCGGCCGGTGTAGAACAGGATGCGCTCGGTCGTCGTGGTCTTCCCCGCGTCGATGTGCGCCATGATCCCGATGTTCCGGGTCTTGGCCAGGCGGGCGGCGGTCGTGCTCACGTTGCTCCTTCAGCGGTCGGCATGGGCGAAGCGCGTGGGACGCCCGGCCCGTTGGTGATCGGGATACTGCGAAAGCCAGGGAGGGGATCGACACCTCAAGCCCCAGACTTGAGAGGTTTGCCCGGAGTTCACTGGCGCATCGCCAACAACATTCTGCGCGCGGGCGGTATTCCGGGTCCGTCCTATTTGTGGCGGATTGTCACTCGGTAAGCAAATTCTTGCGTAATGCAACCTTTTTCTGCTAACAAGCATGTTGTTCGCTGGGGGTCGGGAGCACTGAGAGAACAACAGCGCACTGACGAACGCTTCCTTGTCGGGCCAACTCTCCGGCCTGGGGCCGGGGACCAAGGAGGTAGTGCATGCGCAAACTGTTCACCGTGCTCGCCTGTGCCGCTGTCCTGGCGGTGGGCCCGAGCGCGCCGGTCGGGGCCAGCCAAGGCTCCCAAGCGGGCGACGAGCCGATCACTGCCATGGGCAAGGGCGATGGCAAGCGCGGTGGTCACGCCTATCACCGGAACCGTCGGGGGCACCGTCACCACGACGGTTACCACCGCGGCTACCGGCGCGGGTACCGCCACGGCTACGGGCACCACCACTACCGCTACCGCTACGGGTACCACCGCTACGGCTACGGCTACCCCTACTACGGCGGGTACTACGGCTGCGGTTACTACCCCGACTGCGACCCCTACTACGGGGGCTACTACGGCGGCCGGCGGTACTACTACGACCGTTACCACTACGACCGTTACAACTACTGCGGGTACCGCGGGTACCGGTATGACTACCGGTGCGACTGTTATCACCGTGACACCCGTTGCGATAAGTACCACTACCGGTACCACCGCGGCTACTACGGCCCGTACTCCGTAGACGGCCCGGAGAACCCGGAGAACACGTCCCCTGTCGCCGACGCCCCTGCTGCCGAGAGTCCCAGTCCCCAAGAGCAGTCGAACGTCGTCGCCTACGACCACGATCAGGCCGCGCCGGCTCCGGACCAGCCGTCCGGCCAGCCCGTGAACCAGGAGCCGGCGACCGAGCCCGCACCTGAGCCGGCGAGCGGGCCGGCCCCGGCGCCTGCGCCGTCCTCCGGCGAGCCCGAGGCGGCTCCCGCTCCGTCCGACCAGGCCCCTCCCGCTTCTTCCGCGGAACCGGCTCCCGAGCCGGCCGCCGAGGAGCCGGGCCCGGGCAAGACGGTGCACCCCGCTTCCACCAACCCGGACCCGCAGGCTGAGCCCGGTACGGGGAAGGCGAAGTACGACCGGGAGCACAGCGACAGCGGAGAGGAACTCTTCTAGCTGCTGGTCCCGATCGATGTCGCCCGAAGGGGGCGACGAGGAGCGTGCTGCAGGTGCGCCTCGTCGCCCCCTTCGTCGCGCCGGTCCGTGGCATCTCCCGTGGATACGTCGTGCCAATTTGTCACTCAGTGCGCAATTGATTGCGAAAGCTAACCAGTTCTGGCACTCTCGAAATTGTTCGCTGGGGGTCATTGCTGCAGGGCAAAGCGCGTTGACGAACACCTTTCCGGAGTGCGAACGCCCCGGTGCCGGGGGCAAGGAGGGTGTGCATGCGCAGGGTTGCGATATTCACGGCTGGGGCTGCGCTCGTAGTGGGCTCCCTGGCCATTCCGGGGGTGGCGGTAGCCACCGGTAAGACGACGACACCGCAACAGAGCACGACGGTCTCGGCTCAGAGCGCCTCGCTCGACAGCCCGATCGAGGCTCTGGGCAAGCGCCACGGCAAGGGCCACGGCCACGGCAAGAGCGGTTACCGCAAGGGATACCGCCGTGGCTACCGCCACGGCTACAGCGACGGCCGCTTCGGCTACGGCTACTACGGCTATGGCTATGGCTACGGCTACGGGTACTGGCCGGTCGGCTACGGCCACCACCGCGGGTACTGGCCGGTCGGGTACGGCTACGGCTTCTGGCCGGGCGGCTTCGGGTGCAATTTCGACTACCCGTGTGGCCCGCCCTACGACGAGCAGTGCCGTTCGTTCCGGGGCGTTCCGTCGGCCGATCCGAGGTGCCGGACGCAGACCCAGCCGGCTCCCGGCCAGTCTGCCCAGCCGACGCCTGACACGGGCACTCAGCCGGCGCCCGCTCCCGAGGCCGGCACCCAGCCGGCGCCCGCTCCTGCCGCCGGGCAAGGGGACACGCAGCCCCGTCCGTACTGAACACTGACCAGGAGGATGGTGCATGCGTAGGTTCGGAATCTTGACGGCTGGAGCTGTGCTGGTGCTCGGCTCGCTGGCCATTCCCGGTATGGCGGTCGCCAACGGCAGGACGGCGACGCCGGAGAAGAGCACGACGATCTCGCCGCAGAGCGTCTCGCTCGACACGCAGTTCACGGCCCAGGGCAAGGGCCACGGCAAGAGCGGTTACCGCAAGGGATACCGGCGTGGCTACCGCCACGGGTACAGCGACGGCCGTTACGGCTACTACGGCCACGGCTACCACGGCGGCGGCCGCTGCTACGGCTGCGACGGGCCGGGCAGCCGCTGCGACCGGTACGGGTGTGCCTACGGCGGCCCGTACCACCACGGCCCGTACGGCGGCGGGTACTACGGCGGCGGCTACGGCTGCGGTTACGACTACCCCTGCAGTCAGCCCTACCAGTACGACTGCACGAGGTACACCGGACCCGACGGTAAGCCGGCCCAGGATCCGCAGTGCAAGTACGACCCGAAGTGTGACTGCTACTACCACTCGTCGCAGCCGCCGTCTCAGACCGAGCCGGCGCCCGGCGACCAGACCGCCCAGCCGGCTCCCGACGGGGGGCAGGCTCCGGCACCGGATCAGGGCGCCGAGCCCGCTCCCGGGCCGGACCAGGGCGGGCAGCCACGCCCGTACTGATTCACTGATTCACTGATCCACTGAGTTTCACCGAGTAGGGCCGAGAGAAGCGGCGGGGCGCTCCCCCGCCGCTTTCTCTTTGGCTCCGTCAGGCGACGGCGCCGGCCGAGCGGAGCTTGGCCACCTCGGCCTCGGAGACCCCCCAGTCGGCCAGCGCCTCGTCGGTGTCGGCCGCCGGCGCCGACGGCGGGCGAGAGATCTCCCCCGGCGTCCGGCTGAAGCGGGGTGCCGGGGCGGGCTGCGTCACGCCGGCCACCTCGGTGAACACCTGGCGGGCGACGTTGTGCGGATGGAGCGGTGCCTCCTCCATGGTGAGGACGGGGGCGAAGCAGACGTCCGTCCCCTCCATGAGCTCGCACCACTCGTCGCGGGTCTTCTGCTTGAAGATGGCGGCCATGCGCTCCTTGAGGACCGGCCACTGGGTGCGATCCATCTGGGCCGGAAGGTCCTCGCCGTCGAGGCCGGTGAGGCGGAGGAGCTCGGCGTAGAACTGAGGCTCGATGGAGCCGACGGAGACGTACCTCCCGTCGGCGGTCTCGTAGGCGTCGTAGAAGTGGGCGCCGCCGTCGATGATGTTGGCGCCCTTCTCGATGTCCCACAGGCCGAGGGCCCGCATGCCGTGCATCATCGCCATGAGGATGGCCGTGCCGTCGACCATGGCCGCGTCGACCACCTGACCCTGGCCGGAGCTCTTCGCCTCCAGCAGGGCGCACACCACGCCGAAGGCGAGCAGCATGCCGCCGCCGCCGAAGTCCCCGACCAGGTTGATCGGCGGGACGGGCGGCTGGCCCGGGCGGCCGAAGTGGGCCAGGGCACCGCCGAGGGCGATGTAGTTGATGTCGTGGCCGGCCATGGAGGCGTAGGGACCCTCCTGGCCCCAGCCGGTCATCCGGCCGTAGACCAGGCGGGGGTTGCGGGCCAGGCAGGCGTCGGGCCCGATGCCGAGGCGCTCGGCGACGCCGGGCCGGAAACCCTCGATGAGGGCGTCGGCACTCTCGGTCAGCCGGAGCACGAGCTCGACCGCGTCGGGATGCTTGAGGTCGACCCCCACCGACCGCCGCCCCCGGTTGAGAACGTTGGCCGGGACGGCGTCGACCCCCCGGGCGCCGGTCGGTCGTTCGAGCCGGATCACCTCGGCCCCCATGTCGGCCAGCATCATGCAGGCGAAGGGGCCGGGGCCGATCCCGGCGATTTCAATGATGCGGTATCCCTTGAGCGGTCCCATGGGCAGCGAGGGTACCTTTCGAGGTCGTGCGAATCGCCACTTGGAACGTCAACTCGCTGAAGGCCCGGCTGCCCCACGTGGAGCAGTGGCTGCAGTACGCCCGGCCCGACGTGCTGTGCATGCAGGAGACGAAGCTGGCCGACGAGGCCTTCCCCGTCATGCCGTTCAACGCCCTGGGCTACGAGGTCGCCTTCCACGGTGAAGGCCGCTGGAACGGCGTGGCCATCGCCTCCCGGGTCGGTCTCGACGACGTCGTGGCCGGGTTCCGGGTTGGCCCGGAGGCGGGCCCGGCGGAAGCGCGGCTGATGTCGGCCAGCTGCGGCGGCGTTCGCGTGGCCAGCCTCTACGTGCCGAACGGGCGGGCGGTCGCCACCGAGCACTACGAACGCAAGCTCGAGTGGCTGGCCGGGGTCGCCGACTGGCTGGCCGCCAACCACCGGCCCTCGGATCAGCTGGCGCTCTGCGGCGACTTCAACATCGCCCCGACCGACCGGGACGTCTACGACCCGGCGAAGTTCATCGGCGCGACGCATGTGAGCGAGCCGGAGCGGAAGGCGCTGGGCCGGCTGCTCGACTGGGGCCTGGTCGACGCCTTCCGGTCGCTGTACGAGGACGCCCAGTTCTTCACCTGGTGGGACTACCGGGCCGGTGACTTCCACTCCGGCCGGGGAATGCGGATCGACCTCATGCTGCTGACCGAGCCGCTGGCCAAGCAGGTCACGTGGGGCATCGTCGACCGCAACGCCCGGAAGGGAAAGCAGGGCGTGCCTTCCGATCACGCCCCACTGATCCTCGACGTCGACGTGTGACGTGGCTGGCGACGAGGCGTTGCGCGGCCAGGCCGAGGCGGCTCCGGTGGCCCGCCTGGCCACGGTCGACGCCGGGGGCCGGCCGCATCTCGTGCCGTGCTGCTTCGCCATGGAGGGCGACGTCGCCTACTCCATCGTCGACCACAAGCCCAAGCGTTCGCCGGCCCTGCGCCGCCTCGACAACATCCGGGCCAACCCGGCCGTCTGCCTGCTGGTCGACCACTACGAGGACGACTGGTCCCAGTTGTGGTGGGTCCGCTTCGATGGCACGGCCCGGCTGCTGACCGACGGCCCCGAGTACGACGCCGCCATCGCGCTCCTGTGCGCCAAGTACGAGCAGTACCGCGCCACTCCCCCGTCCGGGACGGTCATTGCCATCGACGTGCTCGCCGTGCGCTCCTGGTCGCCCCGGTCGCGGTAGAAACCGGCCCACCCCGGGAATACACGGTCGGACCGACGATCCGGAGGTGTGTCATGGGGAAGATGGATGAGATGAAGCAGAAGGCTCGGGAAGCCCTCACCCAGAACCGGGACAAGATCGAGGAACGCCTCGACCGGGCCGCCGGCAAGGCCAAGGAGAAGGCCGGCGACGAGCACTCCGGCAAGATCGACTCCGTGCTCGAGAGGGGCAAGGACGCCCTCGACAAGTTCACCGGCGATCGTCCCGAGGGCTCGCCTCCCGGCCGGTGACGCCGCGGCGGGCGGCGTCGAACGCCGCCCGGAAGCGGGCGGTGATCTCGGCCTGGATCGCCTTCGGGGCGTAGGAGCGCCGGCCGTAGATCTGGTCGTAGCGCTCGAGGAGATCGGGCCGGACGTCGGCCAGCCATGAGAGGTACTCCTGCTTCACCCCCGGCCGCAGGTGGAGGACGATCGGGCTGGCCGACTCCACGCCCGCCTCGACCAGCGCATCGGCCAACGCCTGGAGCTGGCGGGGGCTGTCGGAGATGCCCGGGAGGATCGGCGCCGCCAGCACGCCGGTCGCAATCCCCGCCTCCCGCAGCCGGGCGAGCGCCTCCAGCCGCCGCATGGGATGCGGCGTCCCCGGCTCGCTCAGCTTCCACACCTCGTCGTCCACGGTGCCCACCGAGAACGCCGTCTGCACCCGGGTTCGTCTCGCCGCCTCCGCCAGCACGTCGATGTCCCGCAGGATGAGCGTCGACTTCGTGAGGATCGAGAACGGGTTCCGTGCCTCCCCCAGCACCTCGACGATCCCCCGGGTGAGCCGGTACTTCCCCTCACAACGCTGATAGGGATCCGTGTTGGTCCCCATGGCGATGAGGTCCCCCGCCCACCGCTTCGCCTGCACCTCCGCCCTGACCCGCTCGACGGCATTGATCTTCACCACGATCCGCCGCTCGAAGTCCCGCCCGGTATCGAGATTCAGATATTCGTGAGTCGGCCTGGCGAAGCAGTTGTGGCTCACGACTCCATTGGCGATGAAGTCCCCGGTCCCGGTGGTGATGTCGTAGAGCGGCAATTCCAGCCCGAGCGGTTCGATGCTCTTCACCTTCAGTGGAGCGTCGCCCTTGATGGCGATTCCCTCGATCGATCGCTTGCGTGTAATGGCCGGATCCACGAGCTGGAAAAACTGGAGATGGTGTCGGAGACCACCGACGATTCGGATGCAGGCGACTCCGTTGTCTCGAGGTCGCTCCCGGACATAGGGCACGCCGAAGCGTTGGAGGCAGGATTCGATCGTCTCGACGATCGTCAAGTCGGCATTCGAGATCCTGAGAATGCCCCGCAGGTACGACCCCTCGGCGTCGAAAATGCCGGCGAGGAACCCCTTGCACCATGAGTCGCTCCGAGCGGCGGGCCAGGCGATCAGCTGAGTGATGGCGTCCACTCCGGCCATCGTCTGGTTGCGGATCCCGTACATGGCCTGATGGCCCCCGACGGCCTTGGTCCGGCGGGGCCGGCGGTATTCGTAGGACCCGACGTGCCCGTCGCCACGGATCATGCCGGTGAGGTAGCCCAGCCGGTAGTCGGTGTCGTGCTCGGGAGCCGCAACGAAGGCGCCCGTCCCCAAGAGCTTGTTGTTGATCGTGAGATGCGGGCGGCGGTGCCGGCCGCACTCCGTTCCGGTCACGTGCTTCCAGCCGCGGTCGGTGAGGTACCGGTGGTCGCCGCTGGCGATCAGCTCGGTGCCGTCTTCGAGGCTGATCCGGTACGCGGGCTTGACCACCGACCAGTGATCGAGAACGTCAGTGATGACGTAGTGGCGGTAGGTGCCACGGCGCTCGGTGCCATAGACCCGGTCACCGACCCGTAGATCGGCCAGCGGCTTCGTTCGGCCGTCAGCCATGAGGATCGGCGTGTCGCCACTCTGGCAGTACGAGCAGGCGTGCGAACAACCCCGGTAGGCGTTGATCGTGTAGCGGAAGGACATGCGGGATTGCGGGGGGACGGGGTTGATCACCCGTTGGGCTTTGACTTCGAGGAACTCGAGGCCGCGGAATTCGCCGTGGCCGGCGCGCCACGTCGGGGGTTCGTCTTCGAAGAGGGCCTGCTGGGGGCCCGAGCACTCATCGGCGAGCCGCCAGCGGAGTTGTGATCGTGCTTCCGGGGAAGCCCCAGCCATGGCTGAAGCTTAATCGAACGCCTGTTCGCTGTCGAGGGGAATCAGCCTCCGGAGAGGCGGGCCCGGACCAGGTCGGAGACGGTCTTGCCGTCGGCTCGGCCGGCGACCTTGGCGGTGACGGCCTTCATGGCCGGGCCCATGGCGCCCATGCCGGAGAAGCCGCCTTCGCTCAGCGTTTCCGCAACGATCGCCTCGAGCTCCTCGGGCGACAGGGCGGCCGGGAGGTAGGCGGCGAGGACGTCGCGCTCGGCCCGTTCCCGGTCGGCCCGGTCGGGGCGGTCGGCGCTCCGGAAGGCCTCGGCCGCTTCGTCGCGCCGCTTCACCTCTTTGTTGATGACCTTCAGGATCTCGTCGTCGGTCAGCTCCTTCGCCTCCTTGCCGGCGACGGCGGCTTCCTTCACGGCCGCCAGCGCCATCCGCAGGGCCGAGGTGGCCACGTCGTCCCGCCGCTTCATGGCGGCGGTCAGGTCGGCGCGGAGCCGGTCGGCGAGCATGCTTCGTGTTCCTCCGTGTCGTTCGGCGACGGTGGCGCGCCGTCAGCCGCTCTTGTCCGGGCCGGCGCGGTCGACGGTGATGCGCAGGAGCACCCGCCGCTCCCGCTCCATGGCGGCGCGGTAGTCGTCCCAGTCGGGATGCTCGCCGGCCACCCGCCGGTAGTACTCGACCAGGCCCTCCATGGCCTCGGGGAGCGAGACGATGGTCGCCCGGCCGTCGACCTGCACCCACTGCCCGTAGAAGCCGTCGGTCATGACACACACCGAAGCTCGGGGGTCACGGCGCAGGTTCTTCGTCTTGAGGGCCGTCTCCCGCGTGCTGACGACGACCATCCCCTCAGGATCGACGTCGGCCGCCACCGGCGACATCTGCGGGCTGCCGTCGGCCCGGTAGGTGGCCAGGACGGCGTGATGGTTCTTCCGGATGAACTCCCGGGCGGTCTCAGCGTCCATGCGGGAACGGTACCCCCGGCGGCGGGACGCGAGGAGACCCCGGCACCCCGGGGTCTCCTCTCCGCCAGCCCAGGGGGTGGAGGTTTCCTTACATCTCGGTCAGCTGCCGGGCGCCGGTGCCCTGCCCGCCGGGCTGGCCTTCGATCCCGTTCGGGTGCGTCGAGCCGTAGCCGCCCCCGTCCATGGCTCCGCCGGAGACCTTCCCCTTGAGCTGATCCATGGTCGCCTGGGTCTTCTCCCACGGTCCCCGGCCCGCCGCCGAACCGGCCAGGAACCCGATACCGAACATGCCCAGCGTCCTCATGCGAAACAGCTTCATGACGTCTCCTTCACTGCGTCCCGTCAGTCCCTGTCAGTCCCTGTCAGTTGAACGTTCCCCCGACGGAGAGCCGACAAACCGCAGGCCGGCGACGTCAGAAGCCGGCCGCCAGCCCTTCAGCCCGGGGATCGGCCGCCGCCGTGAGCCCGTCCGCATCGATCCGGATGACCTGGGCGTGACCCATGGGGTCCTCGTACGGGCCGAGCACGTCGAGCCGGTGCCCGTACCGGCGCAGCCCTTCGAGCACGGCGCCAGGGAACCGGTTCTCGATCCGGACGGACCGGTCGCCGGCATCGACGACCCACCGCGGGGCGTCGAGAGCCGCGGCCGGATCGGCGCCGTCGTCGACCAGCCGGGCCAGGAGTTGGACCTGCGTCTGCAGCTGGCCGTCGGCGCCCATCGTGCCGAACACCAGCCACGGCCTCCCGTTGCGCCGGACGAGGGCGGGCATGAGCGTGTGCAGCGTCCGCTTCCCCGGGGCGAGGACGTTGACGTGCCCGGAGTCGAGGCTGAAGTAGGCGCCCCGGTTGTGGAGGTTGATCCCGAGGCCCGGAACGGTCACGCCGCTGCCGAACCCGTTGAAGTTGGACTGGATCAGGCTCACGCACAGCCCGTCACCGTCGACGGCGCAGAGGTAGGCGGTGTCGCCCATGATCGAGCCGCCGGTGCCGGAGAGGGCGCCTTGCGCCGCCACGACCTTGGCGTGGTCGGGATCAGCCAGCAGGCCCGGAGCGACCCGCATGTGGGCCGGGTCGGTGAGGTGGCCGTCGCGTTCCGCCAGGGCGGCGGTCGCCGCCTCGATCATTCGGTGCTGTCGCTCCAGCCCGTCGGCGGGCAGCGGACCGGCGGCGTCGAGCAGGTGCAGGGCGAGGAGGGCCGCCGTGCCCTGGCTGCTGGGCGGCAACTCCGCCACGGCCACGTCCCGGTAGCGGCCTTCCAGGGGTTCGACCCACTCGCCTTCGTGGGCGGCCAGATCGCCGGCATCGAGCAGGCCACCGACCCGTTGGACGTGCTCGGCCACGGCCGCGCCGATCTCGCCCCGGTAGAACGCCTCGGGCCCTCCCTCCGCCACCGTGGCCAAGGTTCGGGCCAGCCCCGGTTGCCTCAGCCGCCCGCCCGGGGCGGCCCGGGCGTAGATGGCGTCCCATTCTCCCCAGCCGGGATCGCTCGGCCGTCCCGCCCGGATCCGCCGGGCGCCGGTCGTCGTGAGGGGGAATCCTTCGCCGGCGTAGGCGATGGCCGGCCCGGCGAGGGCGGCGAACGACCGGCTCCCGAAGCGCTCCAGCAGGGCGAACCAGGCGTCGACCGCACCCGGCACCGTGATGGGAAGGGGACCGTGGCGCGGCATCGCCCGGTGCTGGGCGAGCACCGCCTCCGGGGTGGCGGCCGCCGGAGCCAGTCCGGAGCCGTTGTAGCCGTGGAGGCCGCCGTCCCAGACGACGGCGAAACAGTCGCCGCCGATCCCGCAGGTGTAGGGCGCCACCACTCCGAGGACGAGGTTGGCGGCGATGGCGGCGTCCATGGCGTTGCCTCCGTCGCGGAGGACGGCGGCGCCGGCGTGGGTGGCCAGGTAGTGCGGGGTGGCGATGCAGGCGGTGGCGAACCGGTGGGCTGCGGGCCGGGGCGGGGCGCCGGTCAACCTTCCGTGACCCGCCGCAGCTCGGCGGTCAGATGGCCCTGGAGCGGCTGGCCCGCGGCCTCCAGCTGCACCGCATAACGAAGGATGTCGGTGCCCAGGAGCTCGAAGCGACGGGTGAGCCCCTTGACTTCCTTGGCCGTGGCCGCCAGACCGATGGAGGTGGCGGTCAGGTCGATGACCGATCCCTCGACCGTGCCCTCCTCGATCTCGGCGATCCCGGTCGGATGGGCCAGCACGACCTCGAGCCGCCCACCGGGCTTGGGACGCCAGTAACCGGTCTCGGCATGGAGCGGCCGCTGGTCGTCCAGCGCCCACGTCCGCTGCTGGTAGGTCAGGAACGGCTTGCCCGGCACCGCCCCGAACCGGACCTCCTCGCCGTAGTCGAACGCCGCGATTGTCGGGTAGGCGCCGTGGCCCTCTCCCCGCCACGTCCCGACGAGAAAGGCGATCGGCTCGACCTCGGGATGCACCCCGTACAGATACCCCATGCCTCGTCGCTGGTCGAGGTGCGCCCGGTCGGGGGAGCCGGGTCACCACGCAACGGGCCTGCCATGATTGGGCCATGCGCGCCCGGGTCCGCATCGTCGTGGCAACGCTGATCGCCGTGGTGGGGCTCATCGGCCCGGGGGCCTCGGCATCCCAGGGTCTCGTCGGCCCCCTGAAACTCGACGTGGGCGACTCCGACCGCGACGGCCTGGCCGAGGCCTCGGTGCTGGGCGCTGCCGGCGGGCCGTGTGCCTGCCGCTGTCCGATCATCGGTGGCGACTGGGAGGTGGCCGTCCTGGGCCAGACCCTGGCGCTCGGCATACGCTCGGCGCTCGGCGTCTGCGGGACCCGGTTGAAAGCCGGCGTGGATCCCGGCCCGCCCGACCCCCGCGCCGATCCTGACGTCGGCAGCGAACTGGAGTTCAATCCCAACGGGCTCGGCCGGGGCGGCCCGGCCGGCTGAGCGCCGCTAGGCCGCCGGGGCGAAGGTACAGACGAGGGCGCAGCGCTCCTCGCCGTGGAGCATGCAGCGGACCTGCTGGATCTGGACCTGCTCGCCGTAGTAGTCGGCCGTGCCGGTGACGAACCCCTCGGCCAGGGCGCAGAGCCGCCGGGCTGAGCGGTACCCCAGGACGAGTCCGCCGGGCGGTTCGACCTCCAGGACCTCGAGGTCGAGCGGGCCGCTCTCCACGTCGGTCGGCCGGCCGCCGTCCGGGTGCAGGATGGCATTGAGGGTGAGCAGGAACGACTCGGCGCTCTGGTGGGGAGCGAAGATCAGCGGGTAGCGCTCGGCCAGCAGCGGCACCGCCGCCCGTCCGAACCAGCGCAGCCGCTCCTCGGCGTTCATCTCGGGCGCGACCGGCAGGGCCCCGAGCAGCCGGAAGAACTCGTCGTCCGGGTAGCGGTCGAACGGCAGATAGCCCCCGACGTCCACCTTGGCCAGCATCTCCGCCCAGGCGCCCGCGCCGAACCGGCGTGTCACCGCCTCTTCGAGCAAGTTGAAGATGATGCCGGTCACGCCCAGTGAGTTCGACGGAGAGTGGTCGACCACCTCGTTTGCCGTCACAGGGTGCCAGTGTTAGCAGAACCGGACATTGAGGACGCGGATCGAACCTGCGTTCGGTTCCTGGCCGACGAAAATGGGCCGCCGAGCGGCCCGAGATCAAGGAAGTGCCCGGAGCGGGGCTCGAACCCGCACGCCCTTACGGGCAATGGATTTTGAGTCCATCGCGTCAGCCAATTGCGCCATCCGGGCCAGACGACTTGAAACTAGCGCCTCCCCCGGCGCCGACGTGGCCGGCTTTCTCGGCCGCCCAGGCGTTGCGGAGCATTCGCTCGAAGCCGTAGGCGACCAGGGAGGTGGCGGCCTGCACCAGGAGGCCGAAAGCGGCTTCCGCCCGTTCGCTCTCCTCGTGGGGGTCGAGGCCGGCGGCCTGGAGCGGCTCGACGACGTACTTCGAGTACAGCTGCACGGCGCCGGCCGCGACCTCCTGCATGGTGGAGATCTGCATCCGGGCCAGCTGCATGAACTCCTCCATCGGCAGCCCCACGCCGAGCAAGCTCAACAGCATCCTCACGGCCCTCACATCGGCACCGGTGTAGAACGGGCCGCCGCTGCCCTGCCGGGCCCGGATCACCCCCGAGGCCTCGAGCGACCGGAGCACCGCCAGCGGCACCCTCGTGCGATCGGCCAGTTCGTGGGGCGCGAGGTGCTCGTCGTCGGACACCGGCGGCAGGGGCGGGACGACCCGCTGGGTACCGCCGTGCTGGCGGGTCAGCAGTCCGGCGATCGCTTTGAGGGAGTATCCCTTCTCCTTCAGCTCTTTGATGGTACGAAGACGCTCGAGATGCCGATCGTCGTAAAGGGCCACCCGGCCGTCGCGGCGCGGCGGGTCGATCAGACCCTTGGTCTGGTACGAGCGCAGCAGCTCCACGCTCACGCCGGCGGCGGCCGCCAGCTCCTCGACCCGATACGCCACGAGAACCCCCGAATCGTTTCGATGAAACGTAACACGTAGTTGTCGAACCTTTGGTGTCCGGTATGTAACCCTGTCACCGAGGTCGCGGTCGGAACCCCGAACAGCGGGTGAATGCGAGAGGAGAAGCCAGGGATTGGCCGTCGCCGTCATCTTTCCGGGCCAGGGCACGCAGGGCGCCGCCATGGGCGCACCGTGGCGCGACCACCAGGCATGGGCCGTCGTGGAGCGGGCCGAGCAGGCCCTCGGTGAGCCGCTGGCTCCGCTGCTGCTGGCCGGCTCCGCCGACGAGCTGGCCCGCACCCGGGAGTCCCAGCTTTCCGTTCTCCTGACCTCCCTCGTGGTCTGGGAAGCGGCCCGGGACCGGATGCCCTCGCCCGTCGCCTTCGCCGGTCACTCGCTCGGCCAGATCACCGCCCTCATCGCCTCCGGGTGCCTTCCGTTCGACGAAGGGATCCGCCTGGCCGCCCGCCGGGCCGAGGCCACCCAGGCCGCCGCCGATCGCCGGCCGGGCCGGATGGCGGCGGTGATCGGCGCCGAGGAGCCCCAGGTCCTCGAGGCCTGCGCCGCCGCCCCCGACGAGTGTTGGCTGGCCAACGACAACGCCCCCGGGCAGATCGTCATCGCCGGGACCCCGTCGGGCATCGAGCGGGCCACCAAGGCCGCCGGCGATCTCGGCATCCGCCGGGTCATGCCCCTCAAGGTCGGCGGCGCCTTCCACACGCCACTCATGGAAGAGGCGGCGACCGCGCTGCGGCCCGTCCTCGACGGCATCTCGTTCCAGCCGCCCCCCGCTCCGATCGTCTCCAACGCCGACGCCAGGCCCTACGGTGGAGGCGACGGCTGGCCGGAGCGGCTCGAGCGCCACCTCGTCTCCCCCGTCCGCTGGCGGGGGTGCATGACCACCCTGGTCGAGGAGCTCGGAGCCACCACCCTGGTCGAGGTGGGCTTCGGCTCGATGCTGGCCGGGCTGGCCAAGCGGGGCGCGCCCGGCGCTTCCGTCATCGGTGTCGCCACCCCCGACGACATCGCCCCCCTTTCGGAGGTTCGCCCGTGATTGAGTCCGTGCCGGTCCCCGGCGAGGTCCTCGCCGTTCCCGAGCGCGTGATCGTTGCGCCCGCCGTCGGCGTCTTCCGGCCGCTGGCCGAGACCGACGTCGATCTGACCGAGGCCACAAACGGAACCGTCATCGCCGCCGGGCAGGCCATCGGCGTCGTCGAGGGACCGGGCTCCTCGACGCCCGTCCGGAGCCCGTTCGGAGGCTTCCTCGTCGGGATGCTGGCCCGCCGGGGTGAACGGGTCCGGGAGGGTCAGCCGGTCGCCTGGCTCCGTCTCGCGTGATGGGCACCACCGGTGGGCCACGCCGCGCCGCCATCGCCGGGTGGGGTATGGCCGTCCCCGAGGGCAAGCTGACCAACGCCGATCTCGAGGCCCGGGACATCGGCACCAGCAACCAGTGGATCCTGGAACGCACCGGGATCTCGGAGCGGCGGATGTGCGCCCCCGACGAGACGACGGCCGGGCTGGCCATCGCCGCCGGCAACGCCGCCATCAAGTCGGCCGGCATCACCCCCGGTGATCTCGGCATGGTGATCGTGGCCACCTGCACGCCCGAGCAGCCGATCCCCGAGACGTCGTCGTTCGTGGCCGAGGGCCTCGGCGTGCGCTGCGGCGCCTTCGACGTGGGTGCCGCCTGCGCCGGCTTCAGCTACGGCCTCGTGGTCGCTTCGGGGCTCGTCGCCGCCGGCGCCAACCAGCCGATCCTCCTCATCGGCGCCGAGAACCTCACCCGGGTGGTCGACCCCGTCGAGCGCGGCACGGTCATCCTCTTCGGCGACGGCGCCGGCGCCACGGTCATCGCTCCGTCCACCGCCGGACCGGACGGGCCGGGCCTTCTCTCCTGGGACATGGGATCCGACGGATCCGCCGCCCACCTGATCGAGATCACCGCCGGCGGCAGCCGCCAGCCGACGACGGCGCAGACCGTCGCCGACGGCGACCACTGGATGAAGATGGACGGCCCCGAGGTCTTCCGGCGGGCGGTGCGGGTCGTGGTCGAGTCGTCGACGACGGCGCTGACCAGGGCCGGGCTCACGGCGGCCGATGTCGACTGGTTCGTCCCCCACCAGGCCAACGCCCGGATCGTGACCGCCGCCGCCAACCGGCTCAAGATCCCGCCCGAGCGCTGCATCGTGAACATCGACCGCTACGGCAACACCTCGGCCGCCTCCATCCCCATCGCCCTGGCCGAAGCGGCCGACGACGGGCGCCTGTCCGACGGCGACATCGTCCTGTCGTGCGGGTTCGGGGCCGGCATGACGTGGTCGAGCGCCGTGCTCCGCTGGGGCCGGCCATGAGTCCGGCCGGCGAGCCAACGGACGGCCGGGTCGCCCTCGTGACGGGCGGCTCCCGGGGCATCGGCCGGGCCTGCGCGCTGGCGCTGGCCGGCGCCGGTCACCGGGTGGCGCTGTGTTACCGGGCCGACAAGGAAGGGGCGGCTGAGACCGCCGCCGCCATCACGGAAGCGGGCGGCGAGGCGCTGGCGGTCGCCGCCGACGTGGCCGACCCCGCCGCCCTCGACGGTGCCCTCAAGGAGATCGAGTCGGCCTGGGGGCCGGTCCAGATCCTCGTCAACAACGCCGGCGTCACCCGCGACGGGCTGCTCCTGCGGATGAGCGACGACCAGTGGGACGAGGTGCTGCGGACCAACCTCGACGGCGCCTTCTACGCCATCCGCCGGGTCGCGCCGGGCATGGTGCGGGGCCGCTTCGGCCGCATCGTCAACGTCGGCTCGGCCTCCGGGTTCACCGGCTCGGCCGGCCAGGTCAACTACGCCGCGGCCAAGGCCGGGCTCCTGGGGCTCACCCGGTCGGTGGCCCGGGAACTGGCCTCCCGCAACGTCACCTGCAACCTCGTCGCCCCCGGCCCCATCGCCACCGCCATGCTCGACGCCCTGTCCGACGAGCGCCAGGCCGAACTGTCGGGCCTCGTGCCCCTGGGCCGGCTCGGCACGCCCGATGAGGTCGGGGCCACCGTCGCCTTCCTGTGCTCCGAGGCGGCGGGGTATATAACCGGGGCCGCCATCCCCGTCGATGGCGGTCTCTCTATGGGGCACTGACCCCGTCCTTCACCACCAAAAGGAGTAAGCCAATGGATCGCGCCGAGGCGTTCGCCATTCTGAAGGAGGCGGCGGTCGAAGTGCTGGCCGTCGACCCGTCGGCCGTCACCGAAGAAGCCCGGTTCAAGGAAGACCTCGACGCCGACAGCCTCGACCTCGTCGAGTTCGTCATGGCCCTCGAGGAGCGTTTCGACATCTCCGTCCCCGAAGAGGACCTCGACGGCGTGGACACGGTCGGCCAGGCCCTGACGCTCGTCCTGGGCAAGCTCGGCGCCAACGCATGAGCGGTACCTCGTCGGCAGTGGACCACCGCGGTCGGCCCCGTGTCGCGGTCACCGGTCTGGGCGTGAAGTCGCCGGCCGGCAACGACGTGGCGTCGTTCTGGGAGACCGTGCTGGCCGGCCGATCCATGGCCGCCAACATCGAAACCTTCGACACGAGCGATCTGCCGGTCCGCTTCGCCTGCGAGGTGAAAGGCTTCGACGGCGCCGAGTACCTCGGCCCGAAGGAGGTCCGGCGGGTCGACCGCAACGCCCAGCTCGGCTTCGCGGCCGGCATCGACGCCATCCGGGACGCCGGTGACCCCGGCGCCGACCCGGCCCGCTGCGCCGTGGTGGCCGGCGTCGGCATCGGCGGCCTGGCCACGCTCGAGGATCAGGAGAAGGTCCTGATCGAGCGCGGTCCCACCCGGGTGACGCCGTTCCTCGTGCCGATGATGATGCCCAACGCCACCCCGGCCATCGTGGCCATGGAACTCGGCTGGACGGGCCCCAACATCTGCGTCGCCACCGCCTGCGCCGCCGGCACCCACGCGGTCGGCGAGGGCGCCCGGTTGATTCGCGACGGCACGGCCGACGTCGTCCTGGCCGGCGGGGCCGAGGCGGTGGTCACCCCCATCGCCATCGCCGCCTTCGCCCGCATGGGGGCACTGTCGGGCCGGCACGACGACCCGGCTTCGGCCTCCCGCCCGTTCGACGTCGACCGGGACGGATTCGTCATGGGGGAAGGGGCCGCCTTCCTCGTCCTCGAGCGGCTCGACCGGGCGCTGGCCCGGGGGGCCCGCATCTACGGCGAGGTCCTCGGTTACGGCCGCAACGCCGACGCCTACCACATCACCGCCCCGTCGCCGGGGGGCAGCGGCGCCACGGCCTGCATGCAGCTGGCGCTCGACGACGCCGGGCTGGCGCCGTCGGCCATCGCCCACGTCAACGCCCACGGCACCTCGACGCCGCTCAACGACGCCTCCGAGGCCGAGGCCATCGTGAAGGTCTTCGACGGCTCCCCGCCGCCGGTGACCTCGACGAAGGGCGTGACCGGTCACCTCATCGCCGCCGCCGGGGCGGTCGAGGCCGTGGCCTCGATCCTGGCCGTGCGGGACGGGATGGCGCCCCCCACCGCCAACCACGAGCGCGCCGACGCCGACATGGGCATCGACGTGATCGCCGGCTCGCCTCGCCAGCTCCAGGGGCCGGTGCTGTCGAACTCGTTCGGGTTCGGGGGCCACAACGCCACGCTGGTGGTCGGCCCGGTCAACGGGTAGCCCCGCATGACGCTCTCCCTCGAACCGGGTGGCGGTGGCCTATCGCTGGGACTGCCGGTGGCCGGCCGGGCCAGCGCCGCCGCCACCGCCACCCTCCGCCGGCTCGAGGGACGCGACGTCGCCCTCTTCCGCCTCGACGGCGGCAAGCACCGCGGCGCCATCGGCCCGGCCGAAGGCGTGGCCATCGAACGGCTCGTCAGGCTGGCCACCGAGCTGGGCGTGCCGATCGTCGGGGTGCTGGCCACCTCGGGGGCCGACATCCACGAGGGCGTGGCCTCGCTCCACGCCTGGGGTCGCGTCGCCCGCCAGGTGTCCCGGGCGTCGGGTGTGGTGCCGATCATCTTCGCCGTCATCGGGCCCTGCACGTCGGGCCCGGCGCTGATGCTCGGCCTGGCCGACCACGTGGTCATGACGCCCGATGCCTTCGCCTACGTGAGCGGGCCGGAGGCGGTGGCCGAGTTCACCGGGGTACAGATCGACCGGGTCGGGCTCGGCGGCGGGCCGGTCCACGACACGAAGACCGGCGTCGCCTCGCTGGTGGCGGCCGACGAGGAGGACGCCCTGCTGGCCGTCGCCGATCTCCTCTCCTACCTGCCGGCCAACCACCTGGACGACGCCCCCGCCGAGCCGCTGGCGGCCGACGACCCGCTCGACCGGCCCTGCCGCCGGGCGGCGAGCGCCGTCCCCGACACGCCCCGGGCGTCGTACGACGTGCGCACCGTCCTGGCCGACGTCCTCGACGAGGGGTCGCTGCTCGAGGTGCGGGCGCGCTACGCCTCCAACCTCGTCACCGCCTACGGCCGGCTCGGCGGGCGGGCGGTGGGGATCGTGGCCAACCAGCCCCACGTGCGGGCCGGCACGCTCGACATCGAGGCGTCCCGCAAAGCGGCCCGCTTCGTGCAGCACTGCGACGCCTTCAACCTGCCGATCCTGACCTTCGTCGACACGCCGGGCTTCGAACCGGGCAAGGACCTGGAGTGGCGGGGCATGATCCGCCACGGCGCCGAGCTGGTCCACGCCTACGCCGCCGCCACCGTCCCCCGCATCTGCCTGGTGCTGCGCAAGGCCTACGGCGGCGCCTACATCGTCATGGACTCCCGGGAGCTCGGCAACGACGCCTGCTTCGCCTGGCCCGGCGCCGAGATCGCGGTGATGGGCTCCAAAGGGGCGGTGCAGATTCTCTTCGGCAAGAAGCTGGCCGCCATCGAGGACGAGGAGCTGCGGGAGAAGGAACGGCTGGCCCTCGAGGCCGACTACGACGCCCGCTTCTGCTCTCCCATCGAGGCCGCCGAGCGGGGTCTGGTCGACGAGGTCATCGACCCCCACGACACCCGGCGGGTCCTCGGCGCCGCCCTGGCCGTCCATTCCCACAAGCGGGAGACGGCCGTGGCCCGCAAGCATTCCATCTCGCCCTGCTAAAGGAGCATCGCATGCTGCTGGAAGGCAAGCGCGTCCTCGTCACCGGTGTCCTCACCGATCAGTCCATCGCCTTCTCGGTCGCCCGCTGCGCCCAGGAGCAGGGCGCCGAGATCGTGCTGACCTCGTTCGGCCGGGCCATGAGCCTGACGAAGCGGGTGGCCCGGAAACTCCCGACCGAGCCCGACGTGCTGGAGCTCGACGTCACCAACCCCGAGCACCTGGCGGCGCTCGGCTCCGAGCTCGAACAGCGCTGGGGTCGGCTCGACGGCGTCCTCCACGCCATCGGCTTCGCCCCCGAGGCCTGCCTGGGGGGCGACTTCCTCCGGGCGGGGTGGGACGACGTCGCCACCGCGGTGCACACCTCGGCGTACTCGCTGAAGGCGCTGGCCGAGATGGCCCTGCCGTTGATGAAGGGCGTTGGCCCATCGGACGGGCGGGGCGGCGGCTCGATCGTGGGCCTCGACTTCGACGCCACCGTGGCCTGGCCGGCTTACAACTGGATGGGCGTGGCCAAGGCCGCCCTGGAATCGACCTGCCGCTACCTCGCCCGCGACCTCGGCCCCGCCGGGATCCGCGTCAACCTCGTGGCCGCCGGTCCGTTGAAAACCGTGGCGGCCAAGTCGATCGACGGCTTCGCCAAGTTCGAGGACGCCTGGGTCGCCCGGGCCCCGCTCGGCTGGTCGATCACCGACCCCGAGCCCGTCGCCCGAGCCTGCGTCGCCTTGCTGTCGGACTGGTTCCCCGCCACCACCGGCGAGCTGATCCACGTCGACGGCGGCTACCACGCCATAGGGGCCTGACGGCGTGGGGCCCCTGCCCCACGCCCGGCCGTCAGTTCAGTCTCAGAAGTTCACGTGGACGAAGACGTCCTGGCCCGAGTCGCCGGCCGAGGGGTCGAGGGAACCGGCCTTCGAGTCGAAGGCCACGAAGCGGCCGTCCATGCTCAGCGCCGGACTGAAGCTGTCGTGGTCACCCCACTCGTTGCCGGTCGACCTGATCACGGTCGTCGTCTTGAGAACCCGGTCCCGAACGAAGACGTCGGCGCAGCGACCCGCAGTGCAGTCCAGGCCGGCGTCGGGGTCGCCGTCCACGAGGTTGGAGGCGTCCGACCAGAAGGCGATGAACCGGCCGTCGGCGCTGATGGTCGAGTCGGCACCGACCGCCTTGGCACCCGTGGCCTGCGCGCCGTCGGTCCGGAGGCTGACCTGTTCGAGGTGGCCCGACGACAGCTCCTTGACGTAGACGTCGGTGTCCCCACCGCTGTCGGCGGCGACGAAGTTCGTGGCCTTGCTGTCGAAGGAGACCCAGTTGCCGTCGGCGCTCATCGACGGGCTCCCGCTGTTCTTGTCGCCCTGACCGTTGGGGCCGGTGCTGACCACGGTGGTCTGGCCGGAGGCGAGGTCCCGCAGGAAGACGTCCTCGACCGCGCCGTTGGTGTCGGTGCCGCTGGTGAGGAGGTTCGTGGCCGTGGACGCGAACACGATCCGGCGGCCGTTGCCGCTCAG
The DNA here is from genome assembly GCA_040756995.1 of Actinomycetota bacterium. Lineage (GTDB taxonomy): Bacteria > Actinomycetota > Acidimicrobiia > IMCC26256 > BP-133 > BP-133. The sequence goes on from JBFLYK010000074.1 coordinate 22,935, forward strand.
GCTCGGGCGGTTCGAGGCTCCGTTGCCACTGGCGCCGGTGCCGGTGCCGCTCACCAGTGACACCTCGCCGTTGCTGATCCGGTAGAGGAACACGTCGTCGGCGTTGTTGCGGTCACCACCCGTGCACGGTTGCAGCAGCGGGCAGTTGGCCGGGGCGATCAGGTTCGAGGCGGCCGATTCGAAGACGACGACGCTGCCGTCGCGGCTCACGACCGGACGCCGGCTGTCACCGTTGGACTGGGCGCCGTTGAACCCCTTGCTCACCAGGTGCATCGTCTTGGTCTGGCGGTCGAACAGGAAGGCGTCATCGCGGTTGTTCGTGTCGCCGGGCACGAGGTTCGTGGCGTCCGACCAGAAGGCGACGAACCGCCCGTCAGCCGAGATCGTGGGCCGCTGGCTGCCGCAGGGGTTGTCGCAGTTGCCCGGAACGATCGCCCGGGCGCCACCTGGTCCGGTGCTGATCCGCTCCATCGAGTTCGTCACCCGGTCGTAGAGGTAGACGTCGCGGATGGCGGTCGTGTCAGGCGTGCCGCCGAGGACACGCTTGGCGTCAGAGTCGAAGACCAGGTAGCGGCCGTCGGCGCTCATCCATGGACGGTAGGCGCCGCTGCCGCCGCCCGCCCCACCCTGGGCCACGATGCTGGTCGCCCCGGCCGGACCCCAGTTCACGTCGGGGTTGCCACCCGGCGGGAGAGTCGTGGAAGTCGTGCCTCCCCCGCCGGGGAGCGTCGTGTTGGTGCCACCGCCGCCGGGGTTGCCGCCGCCGGGAAGACCACCGCCACCGGGATTGGTCGGCGACGTGTTGCCGCCGGCGGTCTTCTGGGGGGCGGCGGCCATGCCGACGATGGCCCGGTTGAGCCGCAGGTTGCCGGTGGAGCCGAAGAACTCGGCGTCACCGAAGGAGAAGATCCCGCCGTCGGCCGCCACCAGCCAGTAGCCGGCGCCGGTCGAGGTGGGGGCGATGCCGACGATCGGCGACGTGAGCCGCTGGCCGCCCATGGAGCCCCTGAAGGCGGCGTCGCCGAAGGCGATGACGGTGCCGTCGGCCGCCGCCAGCCAGTAGCCCTTGCCGGTCGGGGAGGCAGCCATGCCGACCACCGGCGAGCGGAGGTTGGAGGCGCCGGCCGAGCCGTGGAACTTGGCGTCGCCGAACGTGAAGACGCCGCCGTCGGAAGCCACGAACCAGTAGCCCCGGGCGGTCGGGGTGGCGGCCATGCCCACGATCGGCTTGGCCAGCTTGACGTTGCCGGTGGAGCCGTAGAACGGCGCGTCGCCGAAGGAGAAGATGCCGCCGTCGGAGGCCACGAACCAGTAGCCCTTGCCGGTCGGGGAGGCGGCCATGCCCACGATCGGGCGGTTGAGCTTCAGGTTGCCGGTCGAGCCGTAGAACTTGGCGTCGCCGAAGGAGAAGATGCCCCCGTCGGCGGCCACGAACCAGTAGCCCCGACCGGTGGGCGACGGCGCCATGCCGACGATCGGCTGGTTCAACTTCAGGTTCCCCGTCGAACCGGCGAACGACGCATCGCCGTAGGAGAAGATGCCCCCGTCGGCGGCGACGAACCAGTAGCCCTTGGTGGGCGCGGTGGCCGCCTGCGCGCCGATACCACCGGGCAGGGCGGGCGCGAGGGCGAGAGCGAGAGCAGCGAGAACACCTATCAGGCGGGGCCTGCGGCGGACGCGAATCATGTGGGGGCACCTCGGGGGGAGAGGCGGTCTGGTCCGCGGTCACTGTTCTTCGCCGTCCACCCCTTTTCCTTCTGGTCTCAGAGGATCCCCGGGGGCCTCGTGGATCGAACGGTAGTTCTGCCCGAATTTTCCGAGAGCGGGGCGCTCCCCCGTCCAACGGCGGGGCCGCGCGGTCGTGACGGACGCAAAAAGAGAAGGGAGGCGGCACGCCCTCGTGCCGCCTCCCTTCCGGGACAGCGCCAGATGCCGGAGAGGTCTACTTCGGAGGCGGTGCGGAGCCCTGGGCCGGCACGCCGGTCTCGCAGTTCACGACCCGTTCGGACTCGCAGACGTCCTTCCCCGGGCCGCCGTTGGTGCGGTCGAAGCCGTCGCCCCCCACGAGGCTGTCGTCGCCGCCCTGGCCGCAGATCCGGTCGTCTCCCCCGCCGCCTTCGATCTTCTCGTTGCCTTCGGTGCCGAGAATGACGTCGGGCCCGTCGGTGCCCTTGATGACGCCGTCACCCGGTGTGGCGTCGGTGTCGCCGACGATCGTCGCCGGAGCCCCCATGCAGTCGGTCGGCTCGGCTTTGACCTGGGGAGCGGACGTCATCTCCCAGGCGGTGACGAACCCGACCAGGAGCATCGCCGTCAGGGCGGCGCGCCGTGCACGTGTCATGTGAGCCTCCAAGGGACGTGGTCCGTTCGAGTATTGACCGTGCGAGGCACAAAGTGGGGGATATCGGTCGAGCCGCGCCTCCCGGGCATCCCGCCGCGCACCGGCTGAGAAGCCGGCCGTCACTGAATAGGGGCTGTGGGAACCCTTGTTGGGGAGGGGCCGGAATGGTAAGAATGGCTTGCCAAAATGTCCTCGTCTCGCCGGGGTAACGGGGGCAGGCAGCTGGGCCGAAGTAGCGTCGTCTTGCACGCTGCCGTTTCCCCCGTCGAGGCGGGCTGGTTGGGGAAGATCGACGGGAAAGGGCCGCCATGTTTCGACGCGCTTTTGCGGTCACGCTCGTGGCCGGGTTGTTGATCGTCGGCGCCGCACCGAGCCCGGCCTCCGCCGGTGACCGGCATGGCCGGCACGGCCGGCACGGCTACGACAAGAGCTACCGACACGGATACCACAAGGGTTACAAGCACGGGTACCGGCACGGTTACCGGGACGACCGCTACCACCACGGCCGCTACCGGCGCCACCATTACTACCGGTACTACTACGGACCCCGGTACTACTACGGACACCCGTACCACTACGGGCACCGGTACCACTACGGGCCGCGGGACTGCTGGTATGGCCCGGCACCGGCCAACGTGGTGGTGGTGCGTTGCTACGCCTTCGCACCGCACCACCTGTACCTCCCGGTGGGGGCGGTCGCGGTGTGGTCATTTGAGGATTATGGAGTGCCGCATACCGTCACGGCCGATGACGGGTCAATCGATTCCGGCCCCCGTCGAGGAGGTCAATTCCGCCTCCGCTTCGACCACCCCGGCGAGTTCCGGTACCACTGTGCTCTTCATCCGTACATGCGGGGCACCGTGATCGTCAGGTGACTTCGACGCCCCGGATCAGCCGCTCAGGGCTTTCAGCAGGTTGGTGGGCGTGTCCTTGGGCGAGATCCGCGGCCAAGCCTGGGCAATCTTCCCGTCCTCGTCGACGAGGAAGGCCGATCGGATGATGCCCATGTACTTCTTGCCGTACATGGAGCGCTCGCCCCAGGCGCCGTAGGCCTCGGCGACGGCGTGGTCGGGGTCGGACAGGAGGGGGAAGCCGAGGCCGTACTTGGTGTCGAACTTTATTTGGGCGGCCGGCTTGTCGGGGCTGATCCCGATGATGGCCGTGTCGCCGATATCACCGGCGACGTCGCGCAGGCCGCAGGCCTGCGTCGTACACCCCGGGGTGTCGGCCCGCGGGTAGAAGTAGACGAGGACCTTGCGCCCCCGGAAGTCGGACAGCTTGGCGGTCTTCTCGTGCTGGTCGGGGAGGGCGAAGTCGGGGGCCGGATCCCCAGCCTTGAGGGTCATGTCGATGTCCTCCTGAGATAACTGGGCCAGGACGCCACGACCCTACCGGCGGGGTGGGACAAGAACCGGAGGTCTTCGGAAAGGGGCCTCATGAGCGGCGCCTACCATGCGGGGCGTGAGGGCGGTCGTCACCGGGGGTGCGGGGTTCATCGGGGCCCATCTGTGCCGGGCTCTGGTCGGGCGGGGGTGGGAGGTCGTGGCGGTCGACGACCTCAGCACCGGCGAGGCCCGCAACCTGGCCGACCTGGCCGACGACCCGGCCTTCACGTTCGTCGAGCACGACGTGACCGGGCCGTTCGAGATCGACGAGCCGGTCGACGCCGTCCTCCACTTCGCCAGCGCCGCCAGCCCGCCGGACTACCTGGCCCGGCCCATCGAGACACTGCAGGTCGGATCGACCGGGACGCTCCACACGCTGGAGCTGGCCCGCCGCAACGGCGCCCGGTACCTGCTGGCGTCGACCAGCGAGGTCTACGGCGATCCGCTCGTCCATCCGCAGTCGGAGGCGTACTGGGGCAACGTCAATCCGGTCGGGCCCCGCTCGGTCTACGACGAGGCGAAGCGATTCGCCGAGGCGATGGCCACGGCATACCGCCGTACCCACGGCACCGACGTGAAGATCGCCCGCATCTTCAACACCTACGGGCCGGGGCTCCGGCCGGGCGATGGGCGGGCGGTTCCCAACTTCGTCGCTCAGGCGCTGGCCGGCGAACCGCTCACGATCTACGGCGACGGATCACAGACCCGGTCGTTCTGCTACGTCGACGACGAGGTCGAGGGCCTCCTCCGCCTGTTGCTCTCCGACTGGACGGGCGGCCCGGTGAACATCGGCAACCCCGAGGAGCACACGATCCTCGAGCTGGCCGGCCTGGTGATCGACCTGACCGGGTCGTCGTCGCAGCTCGTGTTCCGGCCGCTGCCGGTCGATGATCCCGTCCGGCGCTGCCCCGACATCACGTTAGCCGAACGGCAGCTCGGCTGGAAGCCCGAGGTCACGCTGACGGAAGGGCTGCGGAACACGATCGCCTGGTTCCGGGGTCACCTCGAACCCTGACCGGTAGGCTCGGCTGGTGCCGCCGCTCGTCGTCGATCTCGCCGCGCCCGCCGAGCGCGTGCGCCGGCTGGCGGAGGACACCCTCGGAGCGAAGCCGGATCCGCTCGATCCTCACCGGCTCGTCATCGACGTACGGTTCCCGACCGGCGACCCGACCCCCGTCGGGCTGCGGGTGGAGCCCCGCGACGGCGGCGCTTCGGCGCTGCTCGAGACCGAGCCGATGCCGCCCGTCCCCTACTTCCGGTGGTTCATGGGCCCGATCCTGCAATGGTCCACCCGGCGGGCGCTGTCATGGGCGGAACGGGCGCTGCGGGCGGCCGAAGCCGGCGAGCCGCTTCCCCCGCCGCCCAAGCGGCCGGTGCTGGCCCCGCCCGCGCCCTTCGCCGCTCCCCAGGCCATCCTGCTGGCCACCGTCTGCGCCATCACCGCCCTCGCCACCTACGGCAGCTCGCTGCTGAGCCAGAACGTCGACTACGTCGGCGAGTCCTTCGGCGCCTCCGACCGGGCGCTCGGCACCGCGCTGGCCGTGTCCCGGACCGGAGTGATGATCTCCCTCGTCGCCGCCGCCCTGGCCGACCGGAGGGGGCGGCGGACGCTCATGCTCATCTCGGTGGCCGGCGTCTGCCTGGCGAACGCCGTGGCCGCCGTGGCGCCCAACCTCGCCGTATTCACCGCCGGGCAGACCCTCATGCGCGGCTTCGCCAACACGGCCATCATCGTGGCCAGCATCGCCGCCATCGAGGAGGCCCCCGAAGGGGCGCGGGCCTACTCGTTGGCGCTCCTCGGCCTGGCCGGTGGCTTCGGCTACTCCTTCGGCGTGATCCTCCTCCCTCTCGCCGACCTCGGCCAGGAGGCGTGGAGGATCTCCTTCGCCCTGTCGGCGGCGACGATCCTGCTGCTCCCGAGCTTGCGCCGCCGGCTGGCCGAGACGACCCGCTACGCCAGCTTGGCCGCCCGGCAGACGAAGCGGGGCCAGGTCAGTGAGGTGCTCGACCCCTCGTACGGAGGGCGCTTCGGCGTCCTCGTCCTCACCAGCTTCCTGTTCGCAATCTTCTCGGCGCCCTCGTCGCAGTTCACCAACCGCTATCTGGCCGACGAACGGGGCTTCTCCGGGCTCGACATCACGATCTTCCGGGCCATCACCCAGGGCTTCCCGGGGCTCCTCGGCATCGTGATCGGCGGCCGCCTGGCCGAGACCCGGGGCCGGCGGCCGGTGGCGGCCACCGCCCTCTTCGCCGGCACCGTGGCCCAGATGGTCTTCTTCCTCAACGGCAGCGCCCTGCTGTGGTTGTCGTCGGCGGCCGCCATCATCCTGGGCGGGATCGCCGGACCGGCGCTGGGGGCGTTCAACGGCGAGATGTTCCCCACCGAGATCCGGGGGACGGCCAACGCCTTTCTGCTCGTGGCCGGTGTCACCGGCTCGGCCGTCGGGTTGGTGCTGTCGGGCAGCCTGTCCGACCGGATCGGGCTGGGCGAAGCCCTGGCCCTGACCGGCATCGCCTCGCTCGTCGCCTCCCTCCTGGTTCTCCGCCTGCCGGAATCGGCCGACCGGCCGCTCGACGAGGTCAGCCCGTCCGAGGTGTGACCGGACGCGTTCCGGCCCCGGCGTCGCGGTCGCCGGGGCCGGAACGGGGTGGGTGGATTGTGGAAGGAGAGCGAGCGGCCCCGGTCAGACCGAGGGAAGCGCCGGCAGCGCCGGAGCCCCGGGCATAGCTGGAACACCGGGCAGGCCGGGAGCCTCCGGCAGAGCGGGCAGGCCGGGCAGCGCCGGAGCGTCC
>JBFLYK010000075.1:0-27783 GCA_040756995.1 Actinomycetota bacterium
CTATCGGGCCTCCAGCGCGCCCGGTCGCGCTTGTGCCGCTGGACTCCGAGGCGGGATTGCCCTACGTCATGCCCTACGTTGTCGGGCGGTGATCAAGACCAGCGTTTATCTGCCGCCTCGGCTCAAGGAGGCGTTGGCGGCCCGGGCGGCCGCCACCGGCCGGAGCGAGGCCGAGGTGATCCGGGCCGCGCTCGAAGCCGAGGTGCGCTCGCCGGCCCCCGCCGCTACGGCCTGGCGGGCGACCGGCTCGCCGCCGGCCGGCGAGATGCCGGTTCCCGGACGGTTGGTCGGGGTCGGCGTCGGTCCGGGGGAAGCCGATCTGCTGACCGTGCGGGCCCTGACGGCCCTCCGGCGGGCCGACCGGGTCGTCGCCCCGGCCACCGCCGTCGACGCCGTCGGACGGGCGGAGGCGATCGTGCGGCAGGCGATGCCCGGCCTGCGAGTGGAGCGGATCCCGTTCGCCATGGCGCCGGGCCGGGCGGAGCGCGACCGGTCGCTGAAGGAGGCGGCCGACGTCCTCGCCCGCTATCTGGCCGCCGGCGAGGAGGTCGCCTTCGTGACCCTCGGCGACCCGCTGACCTACTCCACCTTCACCTCGGTGGCCGCGGCGGTCCACGAGCGCCGGCCGGCGACGGTGGTCGAGCAGGTGCCCGGGATCATGGCCTTCCAGGCACTGGCCGCCCGGACGGGGACCACCGTCACCGACGAACGGCAGCGGCTGATGGTCCGGACGGCCCTCGACGGCGAGGACATCGCCACCGACCTGTCCCACCCCGACGTGACCGTCGTCCTCTACAAGGGTGGGCGCCGCCTCCCCGACCTGGCCAAGGCGGCCGCCGCCGCCGGCCGCATGTCCGGGGCGGTGGCCGGCGAGCTCCTGGGTATGCCCGGCGAACGGATCGGTCCGCTCGCCGACCTCGCCGCCGACGGCCCGGCCTCCTATCTGGCGACCGTGATCATCCCGGCGGCGTCGCCCGCACCCGACGTCCCGGGGGACCGGCAGTGATCTCGTTCGTCGGCGCCGGGCCCGGGGCCCCGGACCTCATCACGCTGCGGGGGGCGGCCCGGCTGGCGGCGGCCGACGTGGTGGTGTGGGCCGGCTCCCTGGTGCCGGAGGCCGTGCTGGAGCACTGCCGGCCGGGGGTGGAGGTCCACGACTCGGCGACGATGACGCTGGAGGACGTGCTCGGCGTGTACGCCGCCCACGACGAGACGGCCCGGATCGTGCGGCTCCATTCCGGCGACCCGGCCGTCTACGGCGCCATCGCCGAGCAGATGGACTGGTGCCTGGCCCAGGCCCGCTCGTTCGAGGTGGTGCCCGGCGTCTCCTCGGTGGCGGCCGCCGCCGCCACCCTGGCCCGGGAGCTGACCGTCCCCGGGGTGAGCCAGAGCGTCGTGCTGACCCGGCTGGCCGGGCGCACCGCCGCCTCCATGCCGCCCGGCGAGGGTGTGGCGGCCTTTGCGCCCCACGGCGCCACCATGGCCGTGTTCCTCTCGGCCGCCCGACCCGACGAGCTGGCCGCCGAGCTGCTCGCGCCGGGTTCCGGCTACGGGCCCGACACCCCGGCCGCCATCATCGTCCGGGCCAGCTGGCCCGACGAGACCGTCGTGCGGACGACCGTCGCCCGCCTGGCCGACGACCTGCGGGCCACCGGCGCCACCATGACCGCCCTCGTCCTGGTCGGCGAGGCGCTGGCCGAGGCCCCGGTCCGCCGGCGGTCGCACCTCTACGAGCCGACCTACACCACGGCCTACCGCCTCCGCTCCGCGGCCGGCTCCACCCGGGGCCGGCCTTCCGCCCGGCGGAGGGAAGAATGAGACGCGGACTGCGGCAGGCGCCCTTTCCTCACCGGCGCCAGCCGGGGCGGCCGTGACGGCGGCTCTCACTCCCATCGCCATCGTCGGGTTCGTCGGCGACGAGTGCTTCGGCCGGGCGGCCGAGGCCGCCCTGCGGGCGGCGGACCTCGTCATCGCCACCGGCCGGCTGCTCGATGTCCTGCCGGGTGACGTCGGCGGGAAGCGGGTCGAGCTGGCCGGGAGCCTGGGCGAGACGCTGGAATTGGTGGCGGAGCGGCGGGCGCTCGGGGAACGGGTGTGTCTGCTGGCGTCCGGCGATCCGGGGTTCTTCGGGATCGTGCGGGTCGCGTCGGCCCGCTTCGGGCCCGAGGCGCTGGAGATCCATCCGGCGCCGTCATCGGTGGCGGTGGCCTTCGCCCGGGCCGGGGTCCACTGGGACGACGCCGTCGTCGTCTCGGCCCACGGGCGGCCGTTGGCGGCGGCGGCCGAGCAGGTGCTCCCCCACCCGAAGGCAGCCGTGCTCACCGCCCCCGACCAGCCGCCCGAGGCGCTCGGCCGGGCTCTCCTCACCGCCGGCTGCGGGCCCCGGCGGGTCACGGTCTGCGCCAACCTGGGCCACGGCGACGAGGCCGTGACCACCACCGACCTCGCCGGACTGGCCGCCGGGACCTTCCCACCCCTGGCGGTGGTGATCCTCCAGGCGCCGCCGGCCTCGGAACCCGATGCCGCCGGCGGCCCGTTCGGCGCCCCGGCCACCCTGGTCTGGGGACGGCCCGACGACCTCTACGAGCACCGGGCGGGAATGATCACGAAGGCCGAGGTGCGGGCGGTCGCCCTCGGCAAGCTGGCGCTGCCGCGCACCGGCGTGCTGTGGGACGTCGGCGCGGGCTCGGGCTCGGTGGCGATCGAATGCGCCCGGCTGGCCCCCGGGCTCCGGGTGTTCGCCGTGGAGCGCCGACCCGACGACCTCGCCCGGTTGAGACAGAACGCCGCTGACACTGGCGTTGTCGTTGTGGAAGGTGAGGCGCCAGACGTGCTGGCCGAGCTTCCGGACCCTGATCGTGTGTTCGTAGGCGGAGGCGGCCTGAACGTGCTGGAATCTGTAATGGACCGCTTACGGCCCGCCGGTGTCGTCGTCGCCACCTATGCCGCTCTCGACCGGGCGGCGGCCGCGGCGACGCGGCTGGGGCATATGGTCCAGGTTGCTGTCAGTCGCGGGGTGCCCCTCGGGGGGAGCGGCGCCCTGCGACTGGCGGCCGAGAATCCCGTCTTCGTGTGCTGGGGTCCCGATCCGGAACTCGAAGGGCCGCAGGCCCGGCCCGGGGCGTCGCGGCCATGAGCGGCGAGCGCATTGTCGCCTGCTCCGTGACCGGGGCGGGAGCGGCGCTGGCCCGGCGACTGCCCTACGAGCACCGACATGGCGGTCTGGTGGCCACCGTGCGGGAGCGGTGGGCCGAGGTCGACGGCTTCGTGCTCGTCTGCGCCACCGGGATCGCCGTGCGGGCCATCGCACCGCAGCTGGCCGACAAGGGCTCCGACCCCGCCGTCGTGGTGGTCGACGACGCCGGCCGCTTCGCCATCGCCCTCAGCGGGGGCCACGAAGGCGGCGCCAACGTCCTGGCCCGCGAGGTGGCGGCCCTCCTTGGCGCCGAACCGGTCGTGACGACCGCCACCGACGCCGCCGGCCTGCCCGCCCTCGACACCCTGCCCGGCTTCACCGCCACCGGCGATCTCGCCGCCGTGACCCGGGCCTGGCTCGACGGCTCCCCGCCCAGCATCACGGTCGACCCTGCGCTGGCGGCTTGGCCCCTCCCCGAGCCGCTCGGCTCGGCCGCCGCCTCGGCCCGTGATTCAGCTGAATCATCCGTGGTGCCGGCGGCCGCGGCGACGGTGCTCGTGACGGACCGGGATGTCGCACCGGCGCCAGGGCATGTGGCCCTCCGGCCGAAGTCCCTGGTGTTGGGCGTTGGGTCGAGCAGCGGGGCGAACCCCGAAGCGTTGCATCGGCTGGTGGTCGAGACACTGGCCAATGCCGGGCTTTCGGCCGACGCGGTGGGCTGCGTCGCCACGGTCGACCAGAAGGCCGACGAGCCGGCCATCGTCGAGCTGGCCGCCACTCTTGGCGTTGGCCTGCGCACGTTTCCAGCGGAGGTGCTGTCCGGAGTGGCCGTTCCCAACCCGAGTTCGGTGGTCGAGGCGGCCGTGGGGACCCCATCGGTGGCTGAAGCGGCTGCCCTCACGGGAGCCGGCGCGCTCCCCCGCCCCGGGGAGCTCGGGGCCGAGCCGGTCGGGCCGGCACTCGTCGTGGAGAAACGCCGGTCCGGGGAGGCGACGGTGGCGGTGGCGCGGCGGGTGACGCCGGAAGGCCATCTGGCTGTCGTCGGGCTCGGGCCGGGCGATCCGAAGCTCAGGACGCCGGCGGCCGCGGCCGCCGTCCGCCAGGCTGATGTCGTCATCGGCTACGGCCCGTACGTCGACCTCGCCGACGACCTGCTGACCGCTCGGCAGACGGTCGTGCGCTCCGCCATCGGGGCCGAGACCGAGAGGGTCACCGAGGCCCTGAGCCGGGCGGCGGGCGGAGAGCAGGTCGCCCTCGTGTGCTCCGGCGACCCGGGCGTGTACGCCATGGCCTCGCTGGTCTGTGAGCTGGCGCCACAGCACGGGCACCCGCCGGTCACGGTCGTGCCCGGCGTGACGGCGGCTCTGGCGGCGGCGGCGGTGCTCGGTGCGCCGCTCGGCCATGACCATGCCGCCGTCTCCCTCTCCGACCTGCTCACTCCGTGGCCGGTCATCGAGCGGCGCCTGCGGGCGGTGGCCGACGGCGACTTCACCGTCTCCCTCTACAACCCCCGCTCGAAGCGGCGCACCACCCAGCTCGACAGGGCGCTCGAGATCCTCGGCGCCCAGCGGCCGCCCGGAACGCCGGCCGCCATCGTCACCGACGTCGGCCGTCCCGCCCAGCGCGTCGTCCGCACCACCCTCGACGACCTCGACCCCGAGCAGGTCGACATGCTGTCCCTGGTCGTGGTCGGCTCCAGCACCACCCGGTGGCAGGGCGGGCGCATGGTCACCCCCCGCGGCTACCTCGTCCCCGCCGAGGCCGCCGAACACGCCGGCGCATGACCGTCGCCGTCGCCCCGATCTGCGTCGCCTGCGGGGCCTGCCTGGTCACCTGCCCGGAGCGGGCCCTGCTCCCCGCGCCGCGGCGGCCGGCGGTGATCGACTCGCTCTGCACCGACTGCCTGGCCTGTCTGGAGGTCTGCCCCGTGGACGCCATCGTCCCGTCCCCGCCCGTCCATCCGATCGAGGAGGAGAGCTACCGGATCCTGGCCGAACGGGTCGACCTCTCGGTCTGGCCCGAGGGCGCCCGCGACGTCGTGGCCCGCATGGTGCACGCCACGGCCGACGAGTCGTTCGCCGCCACGGCCCTGGTCGGCGAGCGGGCGGTCGAAGCGGCGGTGGAGGCGCTGGCCGCCGGAGCGCCGGTGATCTGTGACGCCCGCATGGTCGTGGCCGGTATCCCGTCGGTCCCCGGCGCCATCTGCTTCCTGGACGAGGTCCCGGTCGCCCCGGCCGGCGACACCCGCTCGGCGGCGGCGATCCGCCTCGCCGCCGACCGGCACCCCGACGGTGCCCTGTGGATCATCGGCAACGCGCCCACCGCTCTGTTCGCCCTCCTCGACCTGCACGCCGCCGGAGCGGTGCGGCCGGCGGCCGTGGTCGGCCTCCCGGTCGGCTACGTGGGGGCGGCGGAGTCCAAAGCCGCCCTCTGGGCCGGCAGCCTCCGGCCGCTGTCGATCACCAACACCGGCGTCCGCGGGGGCAGCCCGGCCGCCGCCGGGGCGGTCAACGCCCTGGCCCGCCTGGCCCGGGCCCGGCGCGCCTCGACCTGAACAGCAGCTCGAAGCTCCACCGACGGGCCGCGCGCCACGCCACCTTCAGGCTTTAGATACACGTCAGCGGCTCGGCCTTATCGGGCGGACGGGCGGCTGTTACGGTCGCCGGGGTCGGCCGGGCTGGGGAGTCTGGGGCAGCACCTTCTTGGCAGAACAGCAACGACGAGGAGCCTATGTGGGGCTGGCGTTGGCGTCGGCTCTCGTCGTGCTGATCGCCAGTGGCGTCGCCGTCAGCCGCCTCGGTTCGGACGACCGTCCCGACCGGAGCAGCCAGACCGCCTCCCCCGCCCGGCCGCTCGAGCGCAGCGCCCCGGTTCCCGCCGCCCCCGGGCCCGAAGGCCCCGGGCCGGCCGTGTCCTCGACGCCGGCACCGGTCCCCCCGCCGGTACCGGCTCCGAACACGGTGCGCCGCCCGGGGGCGAAGCCCTCGGCAGCGCCGGTGGGTTCCCCGGGCTCGGCCGCCGCCGCCGGGGGCGGGATGGCCGGGAAGGACACGCCGCCCGCCGACGCCACCGCCTCCGACGACCCGGGTTCGACCGACCCCCCGACCCAGGGCTCGGCCACCGGCGGGTCGGCCGGGTCCCCGCCGCCGTCACCCCAGGGTGAACCCGACTCGGCGGCGTTGCTGGCGGCGTCGGTGTCGGTCGGCGAAGGGTCGACCGGGGCCGTCGTCGGCGCCGGGCTCGGCGATGCGCCCGAGGCCGACGTCACGGTGGGCGACAGCCGGGTCGTCGGGGACGCTCCCCCGTCCGGCGGAACGGCCGTCGACCTGGGCGGCCGCTTCCTCCATCCGCCCCCGACCGTCCCGACCCTCCCGGGATGAGCCGCCCGGCGAACCTGTCGAGCAGCCAGCCGAGTGACATCTCCGCTGGCGGCCGCGCCCCCGCTGGGCGCCGCACCGGGCCACAGAAATCCCGAAGAACACTCAACCTCGAGGCGACGTAAAGGCTTCACGGCCAGGCGTGGGGCAGGGGCCCCACGCTCTGGAGGAGCCTGGGGTTGGGGCCCCAGGCGGGGCGGCGAAGCCGCCAGAAACAAGGCCGTAGCGGGCGCCAGCCCGCTCAGGCGTCTTTGTCGGTGACGCCGGCGGAGTCGAAGGTGGCCATCTCGGCCAGGAGCCGGGCGGCGGCCTCCACGATCGGCAGGGCCAGGCAGGCACCGGTGCCCTCCCCCAGGCGCAGGTCGAGATCGAGCACCGGGACGAGCCCGAGCTCCTCCAGCACCGCGGCGGCTCCGGGCTCGATCGACCGGTGGCCGGCGATGCAGTGGGCGGCCACACCCGGCACCAGGCGCTCGGCGGCGAGGAGGGCAGCATCGGCGATGAGCCCGTCCACGAGGACGGGGACGCCGGCGGCGGCGCCCCCCACGATGAAGCCGGCCAGGGCGGCGATCTCGTAGCCCCCGAGGGCGGCCAGGGTCTCGAGCGGCCCGGCGGCGACGGCACCCGCATGGCGCAGCAGCGCCCGCTCGACCACCGATGTCTTGTGGGCCAGGCCGGCCGCGTCGACGCCCGTCCCCGGCCCGGTGACCTCCTCCGGCGGACGGCCGGTCAGCGCCGCCACGACGGCGGCGGCGGCCGTGGTGTTCCCGATTCCCATCTCGCCGGTCACCAGCGCCCGGGCGCCGTAGCCACCGAACTGTTGGGCCAGCTGGGCGCCGATGTCGAGGGCGGCCCGGCAGGTCGCCAGGTCCATGGCCGGCTCCTCGACCAGGTTCGCCGTCCCGGGGCCCAGGGGGAGCCGGAGGAAACCGGGGGCGCCTTCGCAGGCCGGCGGCAACGGGGTGGCCACGCCGACGTCGACGACCATGACCGAGGCCCCGGCCGCCCGGGCCAGCACGTTGATGGCGGCACCGCCGGAGACGAAGTTGGCCACCATCTGGGCGGTGACCTCCTGGGGCCAGGGCGTCACGCCCTCGGCCACCACGCCGTGGTCGGCCACGAACACCACCACCGCCGCCGGGGTCGGCACCGGCGGTGGGCACGCCCCAGCGATCCCCGCCAGGTGCACGCTCAGGTCCTCCAGCCGCCCGAGCGCGCCCCGGGGCTTGGTCAGCCGGTGCTGGCGGGCCCGCGCCTCGGCCATCGCCGCCTCGTCGAGCGGCCTGACCGCCGCCTCAGCCGCGTCGAAGGCTCCGAACACGGCTGAACGCTACTGCCTCGGCACTAACACCGACGGGCGGGGTGGATCGTGCCGGTCACCTCGCCGAGCGACAGCCGGCCGCCGTCGGCGGAGGGAGCGGTGGCCGAGATCGTCACCGTGTCGCCGTCCTCCAGGAACGTCCGGGTCGAGCCCCCGTCCAGCGTCAGTGGCTCGGTGCCGTTCCAGGTGAGCTCGAGCAGGCAGCCGCGCTGACCCGGCTCGGGGCCCGACACCGTGCCCGAGGCATAGAGGTCGCCGGGGCGCGTCGAGGCACCGTTGATGGTGAGGTGGGCCAGCATCTGGTCGGGCGTCCAGTACTGGGTGACGAAGGGCGGCCGCGACACCACCGCGCCGTTGATGGCGATCTCCAGCGCCAGGTCCAAGCCCCAGGGCTCGGCCCGCTGGAGGTAGGGCAGCGGAGGCGGATCCTGCCCCGGCCCGTCCCTCCGGGCGGCCTCCAGCGCCTCGAGCGGTACGACCCAGGGGGAGATCGACGTGGCGAAGGACTTGCCGAGGAACGGGCCGAGCGGCTGGTACTCCCAGGCCTGGATGTCGCGGGCGCTCCAGTCGTTGACCAGGACGACCCCGAAGACGTGGTCGGCGAAGTCCTCGATCGGTACCGGCTCGCCCAGCTGCGACCCGACGCCGATGACGAAGCCCACCTCGGCCTCGATGTCGAGCCGGACGGAAGGGCCGAACGTCGGGCCGTCGGCGCCCGGAGGGCGTCGCTGCCCGCAGGGGCGGACGATCGGCGTCCCCGAGAGCACCACCGTCCCGGCCCGGCCGTGGTAGCCGACCGGCAGGTGCCGCCAGTTGGGCAGCAGGGGCTCGGCGTCGGGCCGGAACATCCGTCCGACGTTGGCGGCGTGGTCCAGCGAGCAGTAGAAGTCGACGTAGTCCCCGACCGTGAACGGCCGGTGCAGCGTGACCTCGGAGCGGGCCACGAGGTGCGGAGCCACCGCCCCCCGGTAGTGGGCGTCGGTCAGCAGCTCCCTGAGCCGGGCCCGCGTCTCCCGCCACATCGGCCGGCCCTTGGCCAGGAAGCCGTCGAGCGTCGGGAAGCTGAAGACGGGATCACCGAGGACGGGCGCCACGTCCAGGACACGGTCCCCCACCGCCACGCCGACCCGCCGGGCGCCCCCCGCCACCGCCGGGTGGGAGAAGACGCCGAACGGCAGGTTCGACAGACCGAAGAGGGAGCCGGCCGGCACCGGCGGCCACGGATCGACGACGTTCACGAAACGCGGAGCAGGCCGAGGGCGGCAACGACCAGCGCGGCCAGGAGATTCATCGGTCGAGCCCTCTGGCCCACGTCCAGGCGTATTCCGGGTCTTCGGTCTCCCGGGCGGCGGCGCCGAGGCCGAGCGGCCGGAAGGTGTCGACCATGACCGCCACCTCTTCCGTCCCGGGCTGGCCGATGGCCGCTTCCACGCTGCCGGGCTGCGGGCCGTGGATGAAACCGGCCGGATGGAGGCTGATCGACCCCAGGCCGATCCCCGACCCCTTGCGGGACATGAAGTCACCGCCCACGTAGAACAGCACCTCGTCGGAGTCGACGTTGGCGTGGTTGTAGGGCACCGGCACCGCCTCAGGGTGGAAGTCGAAGAGGCGGGGCACGAACGAGCAGACCACGAAGTTGGGCCCTTCGAAGGTCTGGTGGACGGGCGGCGGCTGGTGCAGGCGGCCCACGATCGGCTCGAAGTCGGCGATGTTGAAGGCGTAGGGGTACAGGCACCCGTCCCAGCCCACCACGTCGAACGGATGGTGGCGGTAGGTGTAGCGGGTGAGCCCCTCCCGGGTGCGGACGAGAACGGGCGTCTCGCCGCCGTCGACGAGGAGCGGCTCGGACGGCGCCCGGAGGTCCCGCTCGCAGTAGGGGGCGTGCTCGAGGAACTGGCCGGCCGGCGACAGGTACTTGCGGGGCGGGCGGATGTGGCCGCGGGCCTCGAGCACCAGCGCCCGGAACGGATCACCATTGCCCGCCGGCACCCAGCGGTGCGTCGTCGACGTCGGGATCACGACGTAGTCGCCGGGGCCGACCTCGAGGCGCCCGTAGACCGACTCGAAGGTGGCGGTGCCCGACTCGACGTAGACCAGCTCGTCGCCGGTGGCGTTGCGGTACAGCTCGCTCGGCTGCCCGGCCACGGGGGCGGCGATCAGCACCCGGACGTCGTCATTGGCCAGCAACAGGCGCCGCCCGGTCACGGCATCGCCGCCGGCCGGCAGGGCATGGGTCCGGAAGTGGCGGGGCAGCAGCGGCCGGTTCGGTTCGACGGCCACCGCCGGCGGGGCCTCGTCGACCGCCTCGGCCTTGACGATCGCCGTGGGCGGTTGCCGGTGATAGAGCAGCGCCGACTCGGCCGAAAAGCCCTCGACACCCATCAATTCCTCGCTGTGGAGGCCGCCGCCGGGCCGCTCGAAACGGATGTGCCGTTTCCGGGGAACGTCGCCGACCTGACGGTAAAAGGGCATCGCGGAAAACCTTACGTTCCCCGGTCGTCACCCCGCTTCGACCGCGATGAAAATCGGCCCGAAGCCTTATTCCGTAAGGGATTCGTGACGCGTCTGATTTCCGCATCCTCCAGAGAAACGCTGTCTCGAACCGTCTCACATATGTAACATCAGCCACAGAAGTTCCCAAGTCCCCCCGTCATCACCGCCGCACCCTGGGGAGGGTCACGTGAAGAAACGCTCGCTCCACGTCGTCGTACTAGCCGTCCTGTCGTTATTGCTTCTGGGACCCGTCCCGAACTCGCTGGCCCGTCCGCCGAGCCTCAAGGCGCCAGTGTCCCGGGCGGGCCTGCCCAAGGTGATCGACATCCCGAACGCGTCGGCGGCCTACGGCACCGGCACGGTGATCCACGCCGACGCGCTCCGGTCCGGCGCCCACTCCCTGCTCGGTCTCGACGTCGCCTTCTCGGGGGCGGCGTTCTCCTCCGAGCCGTCCGGCGCCGACTTCGTCAACGAGGTTCGCCGCCTGGTTGCCCCCAAGCTGGCGGTCGACTCCTCCTTCGGGCGGGGCACCGGGCTGGAGCTCGGCATCGCGGCCGAGCCCACGGCGCTGATCGGCCAGCTGTCGCAGGCGGCCGCCCCGCCGTCGACGGACCTGATCCACAAGGTCATCGGCCCGATCGGCATCCCCAACATCCTCCGGGCGGAGCTGCTCCGCAGCCAGGCCCAGTCCCGGGCCGCCCAGGACGCCTGCGTCCTCGGCCCCGACCAGGCCTACGGCCTCGGCTCGGTCCTCGGCCTCGAGGTGCTCGGCGGGCTCATCGCCACCGAGGCCCGCCCGCCGCTGCGCGAGGTGATCCAGTCGACGTCGACCACCCGGATCGTCAAGGGCAGCGAGCCCGGCCGGCTCGGGCTGCAGAGCGAGACCCGCCAGACGATCGCCCCGGTGACCTTCTTCAAGGGCACTCCGATCCAGTTCACCGTCGAGGTCCTCGGCGAATGGGTCCTCCGGGCCGTGGCCGACGGCGCCAAGGGTTCCGTCCACTACGGGCCCCGCAACACGCACCCCGAGACGCCCATCCTGCGGGTCCTCGGTTCCAAGGGTGAGGTGCTCGGTCAGCTCACCACCCAGATGCTGCTCAGCAACGACGGGCTCGTCATCACCATCCCCGGTGTGGCCGAGATCGCCGTGGGCGAGAACCCCCGCATGATCGGCGGTGACGCCGACTCGGCGGCGACCGTCGACCCCACCGCGGCCGCGGCCGCCGTCGACGTCGTGCGGGTCCGGCTCCTCGACGGCGAGGTGGCCGATGTGCGGATCGGCCACATGGAGGCCGCCGTCACCGTCCCCACCGGTGGTGTGCAGTGCCCCGGCGTCCTGGTGAACCAGGAGGCCGACAAGCCCTCCGTCACTCCGGGCGGTGACTTCCTCTACACGATCACGGTCACCAACCCCAACGACTGCGTGCTGCAGAACGTGAAGCTGGTCGAGACGCCCTCGGTGGATCCGGCGGACGTCAAGTTCGAGATCGTGTCGGTGACGCCGAGCGGCGGTGACGTGTCCGGCGGCCAGGTGACGTTCGCCGACCTCGGGCCACTGGGACCGGGGGAGACGAAGACGATCACCGTCAAGGTCAGCATCCCGGTCGGCTCGGCCCCGGGGCAGCTCTCGGCTCTGGCCGTGGTCAACGCCGTCTGCCCGGCCGTGCGGCAGCCGACCACGCAGCCGCTCCAGCCGCTGGCCGACATCCCGGTGACCGGTCAGGACGCCGTCGACGGCCCGACGGTGAACGTCGTGGTCGCCGGTCCGACGTGCGTCGTTCCGTCACTGGCGGGCAAGACGGTCGATGAGGCCAAGGCCCTGCTGGAGGCGGCGGGCTGCAAGCTCGGCACCGTGACCAACGACCCGACCGGGAAGCCGGAGGACGCGGGCAAGATCACGACCCAGAACCCGCCGGCCGGTGGCCAGCTGCCGCTCGGCACGACGGTCGACGTGACCGTCGCCCCTCCGGCCTGCACCGTCCCGAACCTGGTGGGCCTGACCGAGACCGAGGCCCGGGCCGCCCTGGAGCGGGCCGGCTGCCGGATCGGTGACGTGACGCCGGGCGGCGACAACCCCGAGCAGGCGGGCAAGATCACCGAGCAGGGCACGCCCAGCGGCAGCCTCGTGCCGGCCGGGACCGACGTCGACATCACCATCGCCGGCCCGGTCTGCACCGTCCCCAACCTCGTGGGGATGAGCGAGGCCGAGGCCCGGGCGGCGGTCGAGGCCCAGGGCTGCACCCTCCGCACCGACCAGAAGGCGACCGGTAACCCGGCCGACGTCGGCAAGGTGCTGTCGCAGAACCCGGGGGCCAACGTCCACGTTCCCAAGGGCTCGGCGGTGGACGTGAGCCTCGGCGTTCAGGTCCTCGGCGAGACGACCGTGCGGAGCCAGGCCCAGGACGCCGGCACCGCCCCCGCGCTGGTCCGCACCGGCGGCGTGGCCCTCGGCGGCCTCGCCCTGTGGCTGCTGATCACCGGTCTGGTGGCCCAGCTGGCCGGTTCCAACCAGCTGTGGCGGCTCGTTCGGCGCCAGAAGGGATAAGGCGACCGGCGCCACCGGCGCCTGACTGAGCAGTTCGCTTCGGCCTGGTCCCCGCTCTCGGAGCGGGACCAGGCCGAAGTCGCGTCCAGCGGGCCGCGGCGCGAGAGTACGGACATGTCCCCCGCCGGCGGGCCGATCTTCGATGCCCACTTCCATGTGATCGACCACCGCTTCCCGCTCCAGGCCAACCAGGGTTACCTCCCCGAGCCGTATCCGGTCGAGGCCTACCGGGCGGCGGCCGAGCCGCTGGGTGTGGTGGGCGGCGCGGTGGTGGCGGGCTCCTTCCAGGCGTTCGACCGGGCCTGGCTGTCGGCCGCACTGGCGGCGCTGGGCCCGGCGTTCGTGGGCGTGGCCCAGTTGCCCGCTTCGGTCACCGATGACGAGATCGCGTCGCTCGATGCCGCCGGAGTGCGGGCGGTGCGGTTCAACCTCTACCGCGGAGGATCGGCCGGCGAAGCCGATCTCGACCGGCTGGCCCGCCGGGTGTGGGACGTCGCCCGCTGGCACGTGGAGCTCTACGTCGACGTCGCCACCGTCGATCTGGCCCGGCTCGTCCGGCTCCCGAAGGTGGTGGTCGACCACCTCGGCATGACGACCGCCGGCCTGGAACCGTTGCTGCATCTGGTGGAAGCCGGTGCGTCGGTCAAGGCCACCGGCTTCGGACGGGTCGAGCTCGAGGTCGTCGAGGCGCTGCGGGCGGTGGCCAAGGTGAACCCCGGGGCATTGCTGTTCGGCACGGATCTACCGTCGACCCGGGCCCGCCGACCGTTCGAGCCCGCCGACATCGATCTGATCGTGGAGACACTGGGCGAGGCGAACGCCCGACTCGCCTTGTACGACAACGGAATGGCGCTCTACCGCCCCGGGAACCGGTAACGGAGAAACAGGTATCCGTCCTCCTCGCACACCGTGTGCAGCGTCAGCTCCGGCGGCGGGAGGAGCGGCGGACCGCTGACGATCCGTTTGGCGCTACCTGACACCAGACGGGGGGCGAGGCTGAGACACAGTTCGTCGAGCAGACCGGCGGACGTCAGGGCGCCGTTGAGGCTCGGGCCGCCCTCGGCGAGGATGTGGCGGAAGCTCCGCCGGCCCAGCTGGTGGACCGCTTCGGTGAGGTCGACCTCGGCGTCGCCGGCGATCAGGATGTCGGCCACCGCCTCGGCCTGTTCCAGGGCCGCCGGTGGCGCCTGCTTCGACGTCACCATGATCGGCCGGTGGGTGGCGGCGGTGAAGAAGGGCGCCGTCCAGTCGAACGTCAGGGATCCGGACACGACGGCGATCGGCACCTGGGCCGGCCCATAGGTCTCGGCCCGGACCGTGCCGGCGGCCACCAGCACCACGTCGGCCAGTGACCGCAGGGCGGCGAAGACCCGCCGGTCGGCCGGGCCGCCGAGACCGCCGGAGAGCCCGTCGAGCGCCGTGGATCCGTCGACGCTGGAGATCATGTTGAGCCGCACCGCCGGTCGCCCCTCGACCACCGGCAGATCGCGGTAGACGTCGAGGGGCTCGACCGAATCGATGGCTTGAGGGAAGAGCTGGCGCAAGCGATCAGAAGTATCACTCGCGCCCCGGCGTCAGTCGCCGGCCGGGCGGTCCAGCAGGGTGCTGTTGTTCAGATCGATGCCGGGAATGTTGATGTCGGGACTGATGGCGGCGGCCGTGAGGAACAGCACCAGGACGGTGGCCAGGATCCAGCCCATGGCCGTCATGGTGGTCCGCACGGCGATGCGGACGATCTCTTGTTCGTTCACCAGTTCTCGCTCCTGCGTCGGGGTCGTGGGGAGATGTTCTGCGGCTCGGCCGGGGAGCCTCCGACCTCCGCGAAATCTCCACGAGGTACCCGCAGCGTCCCCGAACACGCGCAGTAATTTGGCGCGTGCTGACGTTCGAATTCGGGCGAATGGCGACCTCATTTACCCCTATAATTAACAAAGACAACACAGGCAACTTCCGTTGCGCGACAAGGGGTTGAGGTCCACCTCGTTCACCCGCACTTCTCTTACGATCCGCCTCGGCGCGGGGTCTGAGCATCGTTGGAGGCGGTGACGACATGGTGGCCGTGGAACAACCCCGGGCCGACTGCGGTCATGTGGCGGCGCTGACGCAGCAGTGCGGACGCTGCCTCCGGTGGTGTTGCCCGGAGTGCTATTTCCCCTGGACCGCACTGGCCTGTGGTGCCTGCCGGGCCGAGGCCCGGGCGGCCGCCGCCGATCCCTACGCCGTTCCGGCCGTCGAGGTGCCCGCGGCCGACGCGCCGGTCATCGAACACGACCCCGAACCACCCACGGACCCCCGGTGCCGCGACCGTTCCCGGGGGCGGGGAGCCGCGTCGCACCGCCACCGCGAGCGGGCCGACGTCCGCACGCTGGCCGCCCGCGTCGCCGACCTCGAACGCCGTCTCTCGGAGCTGCGTCCCGGCTCCTGACGTCCCTTTCGCCGGTTGTGTTGAGCCGGTGTGGAGATTGTGTGGCGATCGGGACCGGTCGCAGGGTCGCTCGCCGCCCCTGCCGTACCTAGCGGGCATGGTGACTTCCACTTGTACCGAACTCGAGGCCGCGATGAATTCCCTCGGCCGCCGGCGTCGTAGCTGTGTGCGACGTCCTGAGGGCGATGCGATCGTGGTGCTCGCCGTGGGCGGCACGGAGATGGCCAGCTGGCCGCTGACCGGGTCGTCCCGCCCCGACCTGGCGGTGATCGACACCCTCGCCCGCTTCGCCCTGGCCGCCCGCCGCCTCGGCGGTGCCATCACCGTTCGGGGAGCCGGCCCCGAGCTCCTGGCCCTGATCGACTTCGTCGGCCTCGACGACGTGCTGGTGACCGACCGGCGCGACCAGGAGACCGCCCGCTCGACGAACGACTAGCGCTCGAGGCGGGCCGGCAGCCCGAAGAGGGCGAACAGGTCGGTGTCGAGGAAGTTGTGGTGCCCGACGATCTTGTGGCCGGCGACGTCGATCACCTGGAGCGCCCACGGTGCCCAGCCGCCGTCGGGCGACGGCCGGTAGGAACCGAAGGCCGCCTGCCCGTTGGCCGCCGTGGCCACCAGCCGAGAACCCTGACAGCCGATCCCCTGACCGAGAAACCACTTCCCCATCTCGACCGGCCCCTGCAGCCAGAAGGCGTAGGGCGGCATCGACATCACGGCGTCGTCATGGAGGAGCGACACCAGCGACGTGATGTCGTAGCGCTCGAAGGCCTCGACGTAGCGGGCGAGGAGCTCCCGCTGCTCGGCGCTCATGACCTCGGCCGGAGGCGGACCGCTCCGCTCCTGCGCCGACAGCCCGGCCAGGGTGGCCCGGGCCCGCTGGAGGGCGCTGTTGACCGACGCCACGCTGGTGTCGAGCAGTTCGGCCACCTCGGAAGCCTGCCAGCGCAGCACCTCCCGGAGGATCAGCACGGCCCGCTGGCGGGCCGGCAGGTGCTGGAGGGCCGTGACGAAGGCCAGGCGGATCGACTCCTTGGCCACCGCCAGCTCCTCCGGGTTCCCCTCGGGCGGCAGGACGCGGTCATCGGGGATCGGCGTCACCCAGAGGTTCTCGGGCAGCTGGGGGCCGATCTGGTCGTCGGCCGAGTGGGAGGGGCCCATGTCCATCGGCCGGGCCCGGCGCTGGCGACCCCGCAGCATGTCGAGGCAGACATTGGTGGCGATGCGGTACAGCCACGACCGCAGGGCCGAGCGGCCCTCGAAGGTGTCGATGTTCTTCCAGGCCCGGACGAACGTCTCCTGGACGGCGTCGTCGGCCTCGAACGCCGACCCCAGCATCCGGTAGCAGTAACCGGTGAGCGGACGGCGGTACTCCTCGAGCTCCTCCAGCCAGGCGTCGCCGGCGAGGGCTCCGGGACTCTCAGGGCGGACAGCCACGGTCGCACAGCCTACCGACACTGAGTGCCTCCTTCGTCCGCGCCGCCCCCCGGGGCGGGCGCTCCCGGCGGCTATGACGACCGGGACGGGAAGAATTCATCGCAGTGTCAGGATTGCGTCGTGCCCGTCCTGCTGATCGTCCACCACACCACATCGCCGGCACTGCACAGCCTGTTCGACGCCGTGATGAGCGGAGCCCGGGAAGGGGCCGCCGCCGACCCGGCGGCCGGCGTCGACGTCCTCGCCCGGCCGGCGCTCACGGCCGGGGCGGTGGACGTCCTGGAGGCGGGCGGCTACATCCTCGGCACGCCGGCCAACCTCGGCTACATGTCTGGCGCGCTCAAACACTTCTTCGACCAGATCTATTACCCGTGCCTGGAGTCGACGACGCGCCGGCCCTACGCCTGCTACATCCACGGCAACAACGACACGACCGGGGCCCGGCGTTCGATCGAGACCGCCACCACCGGCCTCAAGTGGGAGCTGGCCCAACCGCCGCTGGAAGTCGTGGGCCCGCCGACCAAAGCCGATCTCGAAGCGGCCTGGGAACTGGGCGCCGCTCTCGCCGCCCGCCTGACGCTGGACGCCGGTTAGGTCAGGAACTCCTCGTGGGATTCGACCGCCCGGACGGCGAGTTCGGTGACGCTGGTGGCGTGGACCCTGCGGACGGCCGTCCGGACGGCGGCGTGGCGGCGGCGGTCGTCGTCGGTCGGAAACGTGAACGACCAGCGGCGGGCGCGAGCGGCGATCTCGACCTTGGTGTCCGCCTCGGCGTCGACCTCGAGGCCCGTGGCGGTGAAGATCCGGCAGTCGTAGGTCCGGCAGGTCCTCGGACGGTGGTCGTAGATCGAACAGCGGCCGTCCGTCAGCATCGGGCAATGGCCGCGCTCGTCGTAGCCGAGGACGAAATGGCCCGGGGAGAGCCGGGGCGCGGGGAACAGCAGTTCCTTGGGTATGTGAGCCAGGGTGTCGGTCTCGTCGGGCCCGATGGGGACGAACTGCGATGACGTGCAACAGGCGGTGCAGCTGCCGCACGGCACGTCGGCGTCGGTTTCGCCGCGCAGCGCCGACTGCATGGCGCTGAGCCAGGCGGCGAAGTCGCCGGCCGGCAGGTCAGAGTTGCCGCTCATTCGCCCGACGACGATAGGACCTAGGCTGAACGAGTGAGCACCGACACCTTCGATGTCATCGTGATCGGGGCGGGGCCGGCCGGGGAGAACGCCGCTGGGCGTTGCGCCGAAGGCGGGATGTCGGTGGCCATCGTCGAGCGCGAACTCGTCGGCGGTGAGTGCTCCTACTGGGGTTGCATGCCGTCCAAGGCGTTGATCCGGCCCGGCGACACGGTGGCCGCCGCCCGCCGGGTGCCGGGCGCCGCCGAGGCGGTCACCGGCCCGATCGACGTCGCCGCCGCCCTGGCCTGGCGGGACTCCATCGTCGACCGCTGGGACGACTCGGGCCAGCTGCCGTGGCTGGAGGAGCGGCACGTCAGGCTGGTGCGGGGCGCCGGCCGCCTGGCCGGGGAGAAAGTCGTCGAGGTCGAAGGCGCCGACGGTGCGACGCGACGGCTGGTGGCCGGACGGGCCGTGGTGGTGGCCACGGGCACGAAGGCGGCGATCCCGCCGATCCCCGGTCTGGCCGAGGCCCGGCCATGGGACAACCGCAGCGTCACGGCCGCCAAGGACATTCCCCGCCGGCTGCTGGTGCTCGGCGGCGGCGCGGTCGGAGCCGAGATGGCGCAGGCCATGCGCCGCCTCGGCAGCGATGAGGTCACGGTCGTGGAAGGCATGGACCGCCTGCTGGCCCGGGAAGAACCGTTCGCCGGCGACGAGGTGCGGGAGGCGTTCGAGGCGGAAGGGATCCGGGTGATCACCGGCGCCAAGATGACAGGAGTGCAACGACCGGCGGGCGCGGCACCGCTGCGCGCCACGCTCGAGGACGGAACGGTGCTGGAGGCGGACGAGATCCTCGTCGCCGTGGGGCGCAAGCCCAACACCGGCGACGTCG
Organism: Actinomycetota bacterium; assembly: GCA_040756995.1. Taxonomy (GTDB): domain Bacteria; phylum Actinomycetota; class Acidimicrobiia; order IMCC26256; family BP-133; genus BP-133. The sequence continues at coordinate 18,736 of JBFLYK010000075.1, forward strand.
GCGTCGATACCATCGGCCTCGAGCCCGGCCAGCCGATCGACGTCGACGACCGCTTGCGGGCCAAGGGAGTGGCGGGCGAGTGGCTCTACGCCGTCGGTGACTGCAACGGGCTGTCGCTGCTCACGCACATGGGCAAGTACCAGGCCCGCATCGCCGCCGACGTGATCCTGGGCAAGGACGTGCGGGATCGCGCCAGCCGCGACATCGTTCCCCGCGTGACGTTCACCGATCCCCAGGTCTGCGCCGTGGGGCTCACGGAAGCGCAGGCCAGAGAACGGGGCCTGAACGTGAAAGTGGTCGACCACCCGACGGGCGGCGTGGCCGGCGGCAGCGTGACCGCCAAGGATTACGAGGGCACGAGCCGGCTGGTGGTCAACGAGAACCGGGGCGTGCTGGTGGGCGCCACGTTCACCGGCCCGGACACGGCCGATCTGCTGCACTCGGCGACGGTGGCCATCGCCGGCGAAGTGCCGCTCGACCGGCTGTGGCACGCCGTTCCGTCGTTCCCGACGGTGAGCGAAGTGTGGTTGCGGCTGCTGGAGGTCTACGGCCTCTGAGCCGGCCTGAGACTAGGCCGGGTCGTACCGGCTGGCCCGGTTGAACCAGGCCCACCCGCCGAGGGCGAGCAACAGTCCCGCCAGGCCGGCGAGCGCCATCAGCACGAGCTTGAAGTCGTTGTCCTCCGGCTTGTCGAGGAGGCTGGCCGCCGCCGAGGCCTTGATCGCTGTCTCATCGCCGGACTCGGTCGCCGAGGCATCGGGCGTCAACGTGGGCCCGGGCGTCAACGCCGCCGGATCAAAGATGAAGTCGGGCGGCACAGCGTTGTCGGGCGAGGGGGGTGCGGTGTTCGACGTCTCGGTCGACGCGCCTTTGTCCTTCGGCTTGTCCTTGGCCTTTTTCACCGTGTCGCCCTTGTTCTGCGGCGGAGCGGTCGGCGGGGGTGCGGGCAAGAGGTTGGCGGCGGCTGTGGTCGTCGTGGTCGGTTCCGGATCCGGGACCTCGAGCGGACGGATGGGCGTGGGCGCCGTCGTCGTGGTCGTCGGCCCCGTGGTGGCGGTCGTGGGGCGGGTCGTCGTCGTGGTCGGCGATCCGGTGGTCGTCGTGGTGGTGGCCGGCTGCACCGGAGGCGGCGAGTTGGTCACGATCATCACGCCGGTCATCTCCGGGCGCCCTTCGGCCCGGGCGTACCGGTCGTAGAAGTGGTAGTCACCCTCGTTCCGGAAGAAGAAGTCCACGGCATGGGTCCGGTCTTCGTCCAGGTTGTCGAAGCGCTGTTCGCAGCCCGCTCCGGTGCAGTTCTCGAGCGTGACCGTGCGATGGGAGTCCATCCCCTCGGCCAGCTCGAACCGGATCACCTGCCTCGGCCGGGCGTACACCTTGCCCTTGCCCCAGGGGCTGACATAGCCGTCCGGCGTCACCGTGACGACGGGGTCCGGAATGGGCTCCGCCGCGCCGGCGGACGACGGCGCCACGAAGGTGAGGGCCATGCTCGACAACACCAGCAGCGCAGCCGGCCATGACCGCAGGACTTTGCGACGCGCCAATGGAGGCCTCCCAGCCCGGCACCACCCGGGAGGTGAGGGCGTTCCCGGGAGGCGAAATCTGCAGCGCCGGCCAACGGGGGTGCCGGCTGCCACCTGACATTCGGTGATCCCCGGGGGAAATCCTCTCTGAACGGCCCAGATCGGCTCTTTCGCGTTAAATCCAGGTCAAGACTGCGGGAAGCGCCTCCTCGAGGGAATGATGCCGGGGTGAGCGACATCGACGTGGAGATCGCCCCGGACGGCCCGGCGTTGGCCCATCGGGCCGCCGACCTCGTGGCGCACCGACTGGCCGACGCCGTGGCGGCCAAGGGTCTGGCGACCCTGGCCGTCAGCGGCGGCAGCACTCCGGCGGCGTTCCTGGCTGACCTGGCGACCAGAACGCTGCCCTGGGAGACGATCCACGTCTTCCAGGTCGATGAGCGGGTGGCGCCGCCCGGCCACCCCGACCGCAACCTGTCCGGACTGCAGGCCATGCTCCTGGATCGGGCGCCGATCCCCGCCGCCAATGTCCACCCCATGCCGGTCGACGAATCTCACCTCGACGAAGCGGCGGCGGCCTACGCCCGGGAGATCCGGGCGGTCACCGGAGCCGAAGGGCGCCTCGACGTCGTCCACCTCGGCATCGGTGACGACGGGCACACCGCCTCCTGGCCGCCGGGCGACCCGGTGGTCGACGCCACCGACGACGTCGCCGTCGTCGGCCCGTTCAACGGCCGGCTGCGCATGACGCTCACGCCGCCGGCCGTCAACCGGGCCGGCTGGATCGTATGGCTGATCGCCGGGGCGACCAAAGCGCCGGCGGTGGCCGGCCTGCTCGCCAGCGATTCCGATCTACCGGCCTCCCGGGTGCGCCGCCACCATGCGACGCTCCTGGCTGATCCGGCCGCCGGCGACCGCCTCACCGCAGGCGGCTGACCTTCGGCGAGGGCGCCGAATCAGGTGGTGACGGGCTCGACGTCCGGGATCCAGGCCGGATCATCCGCCGGGCAGCGGCCCCGGGCCACGAACCGCTCGTGGAAGTCCTCGGCCGCCACCACCGTGTCCCGGTCGGCGCCGAGCCGGCCCAGGGCTTCGAGCGCGGCCGGAAACACCGTCTGGGCCGCCGCCCGCAGCGCCGGATCGGCCAGGCCGTGACGGGCGGCGCTGCGCCAGTGGTCGGCGACGCCCGTCCCCCGCGGCGGGGAACTGACCGCGTCCAGAGCCACCGCTCCGGCGTCAGGGTCCTCCAACAGCGCCACGGTCACCGCCGCCGCCACCCGCCACCACGGTTCCGGCAACGTGTCGAGCATCCGCAGCTCCAGCCACCCCCGGGGCCGGACCGGCGGGAAGAGGGTCGTGAGGTGGTATTCGAAGTCGTCGAGTGTGGGCCAGCCGAGCTCATGGCCGCGCTGCATCCAGGCGGCGAACGTCAACACGTCGGAGCCGAGCGGGCCGGCGATGGCCACGAACCGCTCGGGCGTGGCCCGGATCATCATCACCCGGGCCCGCAGGGCGTAGTCGAGCCACTCCTGCCGCGGACCGGGCCCCGGCGCCGGCCCGTCCTCGGCGAGGATCGGGCCGTGGACGGCAGCTGTCCGCGACGGGTCCATCACCGACCACACCTGCTGCCGGGCCGACCGGGGCCCGCAGCCACCGCCGCCGGGGACCGGGGAATGGGCGAACATCGCCACCAGCACCGGCCCGATGGCGTGGGCCAGGTGCCAGCGGGCGGCCAGGTCGGCGGCCGACCCCGTTTCGATGTTGAGCTGCACGGCGGCGGTCGAGCACATCATCGTCCGCCCCGCGAAACCCTCGACGTCGAAGAACGCCTCCATGGCGGCGTAGCGCGGCCGGTCGAGGATCCGTTGCGGCGGCCGGAGCGGGTCGAGGCCCCGGGCGACGGGCTCGATGCCGGAGGCCCGTAAGGCGGCGGAGACGGCGGCCAGATCGGCCGCCGCGCCGGGAAGGGCGACGCCGAGGCCGGGAAGAGGCGGACTGCTGATCTCGAGTTGCCCGCCGGGCTCGAGGGTGATGCGGCTGCCAGCGGGGAGGACGACGTGCTCGGCGATGGCGGCCAGGTCGCCGGCGGGGGGCCGGACACCGGGATCAGAGGACGGATACGTCAGGAGTTCGATCTCGACCCCGACCAGGCCCCGGTCCGATGGGGCCAGGCACCGCTCCTCGATGAAGCGGTGGAGGACGTCGAGGGTGAGATGGCGCCGGAGAGCCGGCATCTAGCGATACCCGAAGGCCGACGTGACCCAGTCGAGATTGCGGACGGGCGCCCCGCAGAGCTGGAGGTTGATCAGCATGACGCCTCCTTCGGCGCGCCGGAATCTGCCGGATTAGAGATCCAACAAAGTTTCCCTGGAAGGGCATTCCGTTACACCTGAACTTTTGAGGAATTGCCGGCCGCCCGGTTCTGCCCAATCCAGGTCATTTGCCGGTTTGGGGAAGGAATGTCCAGTTCAGGCGGTGAATTCAGACTGTGTTCCGTACCACGACGCTCAGCGTCGCCGGGACGTCGACCAGTTGTGAGGGGAGTCGTTTCAATGGCGGAGACCATGTCGCACGTCGAGCGCGTGCTCTGGCGGATAGCCGAGCTGGGTGCTCGGTGCAGCCAGCAGACGGCCGCCGGCGGCCGAGGGCCGCTCTGGGCCGAGCTGGAGCAGACCATCGCTGAACTGCAGGCCGACTTCGAGGCGGCCCGCCAGGCCACGGACATCGCCCCCGCGCAGGTCCGCAGCCTGGAAGGCCGACTGAAGGTGGCGCTCCGGGAGCGGGATCGGGAGAAGGCCCGGATCCAGGAGTTCGCGGCCGACGCCCAGGCGGCCCGCCGGGAACGCGACCGGGAGCGCCAGAAGGCCCGCAAGGTCATGGCCGCCGCCGTCCAGGCCCGTGACGCGGCGGCGGCCGCCAAGGCCAGCGAAGCCCGGGCAGTGGCGGCCCGCGACCAGGCCGTCGCCGCCCTCGACGACGCCATCGCCACCGGCGAGCGGGCCGCCGACGCCCGCGACGCCGCCGTCCGGGCCCGCGACGAGGCCCTGGAGGCCCTGGAGCGGGCCCAGGCCCGCATCGCCGAGCTCGAAGCGGCGCTCGACGCCGCCCGGGCCGGGCACGACGAGGCCGTCGACCGGCTGGCCGCCCGGGCCGAGAGCGCGGTCGTCGTCCTCCCCGGAGTGGCGATGCCCGACGCCGAAGCGGCCCCCGTGGCCCCGGCCCGCCGGGTGTCGTGGCAGCCGACCTGGTCGGAGTGGGCGGACCCGGAGACCGTCGGGGCGACCGACACCGCCAACGCTGCCGACGCCGCCGCCACCGACGAGATCGTCCTCGACGACTCCTGCACCGGGGAGGAGGGTGCCGTCCGCTACCTCAACGTGGCCGCCACCATCGCCCAGCTCCTCCCCGAGGATCTCGGCCCGTTCCTGGTCGACGGCGCCACCGTCGTCCGCCGGGAAGGCCGGCTGTTCGCCACCCTGGCCGTGGCCACGGGCGACTGGGCGGCGCCCGGCGCCGCCGGTGCGCAGCAGGTCCAGCGGTTCGCCGACGCCGGCTTCAAGGTGGAGTGGGCGTCGAACGCTCCGCTGGGCGTTTAGCGCCTCCCAGCCTCGGGCCGTCGCGTTCCGGCTTAGGCTCTCCGGTTGAGACGATCGTTCGTCAGGACTGGAGGAGCCATGGGTCCGGGAGAATCTTCCCCTCGCTGGCGGGGCGTCCACCACTTGGCGCTCATCACCCCTGACATGGACGCCACGGTCCGCTTCTGGTGCGGAGCGCTCGGCGCCCGGCTCGTTGCCACGCTGGCCACCGACGCCTTCCGCCACTACTTCTTCGAGTTCGCCCCCGGGTCGACGGTGGCGTTCTTCGAGTACAAGGGCGTGGAACTCGACCTCTTCGCCAAGCCCGCCGGCGTCCCCACGCCGCAGGCGTCGCAGTTCGACCACCTGTCGCTGGCCCTGCCCGACGAAGAGGCGCTGCACGCCCTGCGGGCCCGGCTGAAGGAAGCGGGCTGTGACGTGACCGACGTGGTCGACCACGGCATCATGCGCTCGATCTACTTCACCGACCCGGCCGGCATCGCCCTCGAGGCGTCGTACTGGGTGACCGACGCCACCGGGCGGCCCACCGACTACGGCGACAGCCGGCTGTTCGCCGACCCCGATCCGGTGCCGGCCGTCGCCGAGTTGCGGGCCCGGGGCGAGGTCGACTCGATCCCCGCCACTCACCTCGTCGACGAGGTCACCCGCGATCTGTACAAGGTCGGCCCCTGATACCCGAGCCGCCACATCGCGACAACACCCCTCCTCAGCACCGCCGGGCTGACCAAGCGCTACGGCGGCGTCACGGCCCTCGACGGGCTCACCGTCGAGGTGCCGCGGGGCCTGGTCGGCCTCGTGGGCGCCAACGGTGCGGGCAAGACCACACTGTTCCGGCTGCTGCTCGGCCTGACCCGTCCGACCGAAGGCGGCGTCGAGGTCTGCGGCCGGGCGGTGGCCGCCGACCCGGTGGGGGCCCGGGCCCGGCTCGGCTACATGCCCGAGCACGATTGCCTGCCGCTCGACCAGAGCGCGGCCGACGTGGTGGCCACCCTCGGCGAGTTGTCGGGTCTGCCGGCCCGGGCGGCCCGCCAGCGGGCGTCCGAGGTCCTCGACCTCGTCGGTCTCGACGAGGCCCGCTTCCGGCCGGTGGGCGGCTTCTCCACCGGCATGCGCCAGCGGGTCAAGCTGGCCCAGGCGCTGGTGGCCGACCCGGAGCTGGCGCTGCTCGACGAGCCGACTGCCGGCCTCGATCCCACCGGCCGGGAGGAGATGCTGGCCCTGGTGGCCCGGCTGGCCTCCTTCGGGATCTCGGTGCTGCTGGCCACCCATCTGCTCGACGACGTGGCCAAGGTCTGCGACCACGTCCTCATGCTCGACGCCGGCCGGCTGGTGGTGGCCGGCCCGACCGAGACGCTGCTGCAGCAGACGGGCAAGCTCACCGTGGAGGTCAACGTCGGCCTCGGGCGGCTGGCCTCGGCGCTGAGCGAACGGGGCCTGACGGTCGTCAGCGACGATTCCGTAAGCGCCGACGGCGAGGGCGGCTCGCTCGACGTGGTGGTCGGCACCGACCCGGGCCCGGTGCTCGACACCATCCGCGACACGCTGGCCGAGCTGCAACTGCCGCTGCAGCGCCTGTCCTCCCGGGCGGCGTCGCTCGACGAGGCGTTCGTGGCGGGCGACCGATGAGCCTGCGGGGTGCCGTCTACGACCGGGGCTACCGACCCTACGACGGGCCGCGGGGCGGACGGGCGGCGGCCGTGCTGGCCCTGTTCAAGGCGTCGGCCCGCCGGGCCATCGGGCTGCGCCGGCCGTGGCGGCAGAAGGTGCTCCCGTTCGGGTTGCTGGGGGTGGTGAGCATCCCGGCCGCCGTCAACGTCGGCATCGGCTACGCCACCCGCAACTCGCCCCTGGAGGGCTTCTCGTTCTTCACCTACCGGGAGTACGTCGGGGTCTCCTCGGCGCTGCTGCTGTTCGTGGCCGTGTGCGCCCCCGACGTCATCTGCCCCGACCGCCGGCAACGGGTGCTGCCGCTGATCTTCGCCCGGCCGCTCACCGGAACGGACTACGTGCTGGCCAAGTTCGGCGCCATCTTCAGCCTGGTCTTCGCCTTCTCCTTCCTGCCCCAGGTGCTGCTGTTCGTGGGGCAGACCCTGGTCAGCAAGGACGGCTCGTTGAACTACGTGCAGGACAACGCCGACGTCCTGTGGAAGGTGCCGCTGGCGGTGACGGTGCTGGCGGCGTACTACGCCGCGCTGCCGCTGGCCGTCTCCTCACTGACCCCCCGGCGGATCGTGGCCGGCGCCTCGATCTTCGGGATCACGATCATCAGCTCGATCGTGGCCGCCATCGTGCACGAAGCCGGCGCCCTCGGCGGACGGGGGCCGCTGTTCAGCGTCCTCGCCCTGCCGCTCCTGGTCCGCGACCTGATCTTCGAGGGCCACCTCCACGACGACTCCGACCTGGCCGGGGTGGCGGGGGCCGGTGCCCTGGCCCTGGTGGCCTACCTGGCCGTGCTCGGCCTGTCGCTGGGGATCCTGCTCTGGCGCTACCGCTGGGCCGAACGGTGACGGCGACGCCGCCCACCCCGCCGATGGCGGCATCTCCGGCACCGGCCGCCGACCCGGCGCTCGACCCCGCCTTCGTGCCCGATCCCACCATCGTCGTCTCCGGCGTGTCGGTCTTCTTCGGCCCCAAGGTGGCGCTCGCGGAGCTGTCGTGCTCCTTCGGGCCCGGCGTCACCGGGCTCCTCGGCCCCAACGGCGCCGGCAAGACGACGCTGATGCGGGCCGTCACCGGGCTGCTGTCGGTGTCGGCCGGGCGGGTGTGGGTGGCGGGCGGCGACCCCCGGAAGATGCGGGCGGTGCAGGGCCACATCGGCCTGGTGCCCGAAGACGAGGCCGTCCCCGGGGGGATGACGCCCCGGGACCTGGCCCGCTACCGGGCGGCGCTCCACTCGGTCACCGACCGGGAGGCACCGGACCGGTGGCTGGCCGTCGTCGGGCTGCTCGACGAGGCGGACCGGCCCCTGGAGGGTTTCTCCAAGGGCATGCGCCAGCGGGCGAAGGTGGCCGCCGCCCTCGTTTCCAACCCCACCGTGCTGATCCTCGACGAGCCGCTCAACGGCGCCGACCCCGTCCAGCGCGCCAACCTCATCCGGCTGTTCAAGCAGCTGGGCGACCAGGGGCGGACGGTGCTGGTCAGCTCCCACGTCCTCTACGAGGTGGAGCGGCTGGCGCAGCGGGTGGTGGTGCTGGTCCGGGGCCGGCTGGCCGCCGCCGGTGACCGCCGGGCCATCCGCGACGCCATGGCCGACCGGCCCCGCCGGGTGCTGGTCCGGGCCGACCCACCCCGGGTGCTGGCCGCCGCCCTGGCCGGCCACGAAGCCGTCGGGGGCCTGGAGGTCGACGGCGACCGCCTCACGGTGGCCACACGCCGGGCCGGCGATCTGGCCCTGGCCCTCCCGTCGCTGGCCAAGGGCGCCGGCGTCCGCCTGTGGGAGGTCCGCCCGCTCGACGAGTCGCTCGAAGCCCTTTTCCGGGAGCTGGTCCGGTGAGCCGGCCGGCTCCGCCCCGGGCGGCCCCGGGCCGGGGGCGGTTCGATCCGGCCCTCATCGGCGTCGTGGCCGTCTACGCCCTCAAGGCCTGCTTCCCGACCAAACGGCGGATCGGGTTGCTGCTGCCGGCCGCCGGAGCACTGCTCTTCGCCGCCCTGTCGCAGATCATCCCCGAGGAGGGAACGGAAGCGCTGGCCCTGGTGGCCAGCGGCGGGCTCTTCGGGGTCGTGCTACCGGTGGGCTGCCTGGTGATCGGCGACGCGGTGCTCGGCGCCGAGGTCCGATCCGGAACGCTGCACTTCACCTGGCTCTCGCCGGTCTCCTTCGCCACCATCGTCGTCGGCCGGTGGCTGGCCGGGCTGGCCGCCGCCGTGCCGGCGCTGGTCATCCCCTTCGGCCTGGCCGCCGTGGTGGCCGGCGTGCCGGCCGCCGTTAC
>JBFLYK010000076.1:0-27371 GCA_040756995.1 Actinomycetota bacterium
CCCTGGTTGGCCTCCCCGCCGCCGTCGTCACCGCAGGCGGCACCGACGAGGAGGGCGGTGGCGGCCAGGACGGAACCGAGGATCCTCCGATGCTTCATCGCGAGCTCCTTGTCGCACGCCGGCCCGACGGGCGGGAAGCCAGGGCCAGGCCGACCACCAGCAGCCCCGGCAGGATGAAGAAGAAAGGGAAGAGGGAGAACGGCGGGAGGGCCTTGACCTTGGCGAAGTTGTCGAGGTTGTCGCTCATCACTCCGAGGAACTGGGCGAGCTCGCTCCCGATCTCCGGCCAGGTCTGGCTGAACTCGTCGATCATGGGCGTGCTCGGACTGTTGGGCTGCGCCTTGGCCAGCGGCACGAGCTCTCTGCGGATCTGGCCCTCGGCTAGGCCGATGACGGGGAAGTAGCCCTGCATGCTGGTCACCCGCTCGGTGGTCATGATCGGCTTGAAGTCGTCGATCATGGCGGCGCCTTGGAAGGCACGGTTCTCGCCGCCCATCATCTGGAAGATGAACGGCGCGGCGACCAGTCCCACGCCCATGACCACGAGCGCCTTACGGGCCCCGGAACCGGCTCCCCGGCGCATGCCGGACAGTGCCGCCCGGGCCAGCAGGGCGATGATCAAGCCCGGCACGATGAAGAAGAACGGGAACATCCAGAACGGCGGCAGGTTGTCGACCGCCTTGTAATTGTCGAGGTTGGCCCGGACGTCCCGGAGGATCCCGCCCATGTCGGCGAAGATGCCGCCACCGCCCTCCCACTTCTGCGTCCAGGCGTCGACCGAGGTGAGCGCGGCCTGTTGGCCCGGGTTCTTCGGGGCGGCGGCCACCACTGGCCGGAGGTCGGCCTTATACGACTGCTCCGCCCGGTTGATCAGGTCCACGAACCCGTCGAACTTGGTGATCCGGGCCTCGGTCATATAGGGCCGGAACTGGTCGATCATCTCCCCACCGGCCGGTGCCCGGTTCTCCCCCGCCATCATCTGGAAGATGAATGGAGCGGCAATCAGCCCTACCCCGATCACCAGCACCGCCACCAACGGGCCCCGCCGCCCGGCTGCGGCCGCCACGGCCGCCTTGCGGGTGGAGACGCTGGTGCGGGCCTGCTCGAGTCGCTGCTGGGCGGCCATGTCGAAATCGCTCACCGTCACAGTTTTCCTCCCCCGATGGAACGGGCCGCCTGCGGGCGTGGCGCCGGCCGGCGGCCGAGCCACAGGAAGAGCAGGCCCACACCGATCAGGACGGCGGGAAGCGAAGGCGGGGTCCGGAGGCCCGTGCTGGCGATCGCCGGGTCGGGAGCCGACCCGGTCTGGGGCGTCGCCGCCGACGGAGTGGCGGACCCGGCCTTCGTGGACTTGGTCGAAGCGGTCGTGCCGCCGGCAGCTACCTTCGCTGCGGGCGTGCCCGTCGGAGCGACGCCGGCGGGAGCCGTCGTCGCCGTCGTCACCGGGGCGGCGGCACTCGCCACCGGCTCGAAGGTCCCCTCGAAGTGCCACTTGCCGGTGAAATTGTTGAACGGGCCGCCGACGATGGTGCTCGTCCACTCGATGGCGAACTTCTTCGTGGCGGCGTCGTAGGTGCCGGCCGGCAGCGTGGTGGCACCGGGCGTGGAGCCGTCCGGCTTCGGTGCCCCCTGGTTGAAGTGCTGGCCCTGGTAGGCGGCAGCGAAGGCCCGCAGGTCACCGGAGAGCTTGCCGTTCCCGTCGTGGGTGATGACCGGCAGCACGGCGGCCAGGTTGGTCTGCGGATCGGTCTGGTTGGTGGCGGCGGCGAACTTCGTCCCGAAGAACTCCTTCGGCAGCGTGATCTTGTCGTTGGCGCCACCGTTGGCCGCGTCGAACGGCGGGTCCGGTTGCGGTTGGAACGCCCCGGTCGACAAGCCGCCGTCCTTTCCCGGGGTGAGATCGGTGTAGCTCTTGTCGGCACAGGCCGACGAGTTGTTCTGGAGGTAGGGGCCCGAGGCTGCCGAACCGCCGGGCTGGATCATACGGAAGTAGGAGCCGCTGACCTGGGCTCCGGTGCAGTCGGCCTTGTCGAGCCGGAACAGTCCCTTCAGCTGCTCACCGGCCGCCTGGGCCGTAATCCGGGCGGGAGGGGCGGCGGCGGCCGCCTTCGCTCCACCCGGCTGGAAGACGCCCTCGAAGTGCCACACGCCGGTGAAGTTGTTGAAGGGGCCGCCCACGATCGTGCTCCTCCACTCGAGCGAGAAGCGTTTCGTGGCGGCGTCGAAGGTCCCGGTGGGCCCGGTGGTGAGACCCGGCGTCGATCCGTCGGGCTTCGGTGAGCCCTGGTTGAAGTGCTGGCGCTGGTAGGCGGCGGCGAAGGCCCGCAGGTCACCGGAGAGCTTGCCGTTCCCGTCGTGGGTGATCGCCGGCGCCGGCACCTCCTTGGCCGTCTGGGGGTCCTTCTGGTTGGTGGCGGTAGCGAACTTCGCCCCGATGAACTCCTTGGGCATGGTGATCTTGTCGTTCGTGCCCGCCCCGTCAGCGTCGAACGGCGGGTCGGGCTGCGGCTGATAGCCCGTGGTCAAAAGACCGCCGTCTTTCCCGGGCGTCAGATCGGTGTAGGTCTTGTCGCCGCAGGCTGAAGTGTTGTTCTCGATGAAGGGCCCGTTCGGGCCCCCACCGGGCTGGATCATCCGGAAATAGGTCCCTTTGGGCGCCCCCGAGGCACACGACGCCGGGTCGAGCTTGAACAGCCCCTTCAGCGCCTGTGGGCTCGCCACCGGGATCGTCGGGCCGTCGGACGCGACATCGGGTGGCGACCAACCCGCTCCGGTGGTGATCAGGATCGTCGCCGCCCCGGCGGCGAGCATTCCAAGCCTTCGCACGGACCGTCGAGGGCGTTGCCCCGAGCGCGTGGCAACCCATTGTGTGAACATGCCGATGCCCTCCCCCCACTCAGAGATTCGGGTACGGGGAAAATCAGCCCCTCCCTCGACGGACGGGCCTGGTTCTTCCCCTGTGCGGTGTGTTTGTGGTGTCGGTTCGATGAACAGCGTGATGTCGGAGTCGGCAGCATGTCGATGAAGTTGGCGGCGCCGAGCGGCCTTTCGAGCCCGTCGATGAAGTCCTCCTTAGACTTAGCCAACCCGTAAAGATCCACCGTCTCTGGGACGGATACAGGTTGACCCAGGTCGCTGCCATGTACCCCCCTGTACCGCAAGCCGTCTGCGGCCGTATGCGCACACGCGAGTGCGGTTACCCATCCGCGTAGCCTTCGTTTCAGTTGCGCGTCAAGAGGGAATTGGCAGTGATCACCTATGACATCACCCGGAAGCCCTACCGGTACTGGGCGGTCCCTCTCAACCCGACCCTGGTCTGGAACCCTGTGTCACACCAGTTCATGGCGGCGCGGCCACCGCCCGGGGGGCTTGGAATGGCCGCTGGGCCGTTATTCCTGTCTCACCCAGCGCCCTGCAGCAGGCTCCGGTGGGCAGATCGCTGGGCGCCGCGGGCGCCCCGATCGACCCCGACCGCCGGCCCCGGCGGGGCGGGCGGTCGGGCCGATCAGGGCAGGGACAGCTGTTGACGGCGTGACTACCTGACGACGGCGGCCAGGGTTTGGGCAGCGTTCTTTGGCGACGTGGGCACGTTGTCGCCGGTGACGGGAGCGACGAGGATGATGGGTTCCTGTTCGCGAGGGACCCCTCCCGCCAGTCTGGTCGCTGTCACCGGGAGGGGTCCAAGGCGGTGTTGCCACCGTGTCCATCGTATGGCGCTGCCAGTTGTCGGTCGACGAGTACGTGACGGCGGGCAAGAGTATCGATGTCCCGCGGCCGGACAGTCGCCCGGTCCATCCGGCTTGTGCGTGCCGCATTCGATGCAGAGGGCCATGATGAGCTTCTCCGTTTTCGCCGATGTGACCTGATTGTCTAGGAAGCGGCCGTCGTCACCCGTTCTGGCCTTCTTCCGGCATTGGCGGGCGACACCCCAGCCGGTGTCGCCCGCCCCGCAACCCGCGGTAGACTGATTAGTTTGTCGCTTGTCAGCACCACGCCATCCGCAGCCCTGCTGCCACCGCCCCGAGGACCCCGAGGTTGGCCGCCACCGCCCAGGCCGGGTCGTGGGCCCGGAGGGTGGGTGAGGACCGCTCTGGCGAAGTACACCGCCACCCCTACCCCGGCGGCGATCCCGAGCGGTGGGACGACGATCCCGGCGACCAGGCCGAGGCGGCCGGCCGCCAGGGGCCCCGGTACGGAAACCATGACGGCGGGACACCGAGGGCCCCGAGGGTGCCGGCCACCCGCGTGAACTTCCCCACCGCCGATCCCGCCAGGGCGGCGGCAAGCAGCCCGGCCACGATCGTGTAGGCGCTGAACATGGGCCTCCGAACCTGAAAGACGTGGTCCCCGGTCGACAAGACACTGGTGGGGCGGCCGTTGCCACGAATTGTGGGGGCCGGCTGGGCCGGATGCTCTCAGCTCAGTCACGAGTCCACGACCCCGGCGGTCCTGGGACTACCGGGGCCGCGGACCGTTCCTCGAGAACCCAGCGCTACTTGGAGCAGAGGGTGGTGACCACCGGCGCAGCAGGGGTGCCCGACAGGGCGCCCATCCCCGGCGCGGCCGCTGAACAGGCCTGTTCGGGCAGGACACCGGCGGGGGTGACGGAAGCGGCGGAGGCGACAGCGGGAATGGTGACGCTTCCGACGGCGATGACGAGCGCGGCGATTCGCTTCACTTTCGGTCTCCTTGTTGGTTGATCGGAGGTGGCACGCCCCGGCTCCCGGGGCGTCCCCTTCGTTCCTTTCGTTCTGCAATGACGAAGGAGCCGCCCGGCCTATTCGGCCCTCTTCATCGATCACCCTTTGGGTGTCCCGCCCCGGGCCCGCCCGCCGCAGAGAGAGAGAGAGAGAGAGAGAGAGAGAGGGCTCACCGGGGCGGGCACCCGGCCCAAGCCTGACAGGGACGACACCACGGCTCCATACCGAGCCCCACCAGCGCCGCCGGGGCGCCAGTCGAGGGCCCGCATGCCGCCTAGTCTGCCGCCCCGGGTCGGCCCGGCCAGACCCGGGGCCGTGTCACGGGGTCTTCGACCGGCCGGACGGCCGCTCACCGGTCCTCGCGTTTGCCCGCGTGGCGTGGAGCCGGGGCTGGTTGGAGAGAGAAGGGGCCTCGCCGGGCGGTGGGGGGAGGTCCGCCCGGCGAGGCGCCGCCGGGTCGCCGGGGAGGGGAAGCTCCGGTAGGGGGGAAACCGGGTCCCGTCCCGTTCGCGGCCTGACGGACAACCGCGGCAGGGGGCTAGCGGCCGGTCATCGTCAAGGGGACCGGCCGGTCGGCCGGGGGTCGGGGGGTGAGGTCGACCCAGTGGGTGCAGGCGTCGTCGAGGGCCACCGTCAGCTAGTCGAGGGCGTCGTGGTGGGCAGCGTCGAGGTAGACCCGTTGGCGGTACGGACCGGCAGCGGGGCGGGGGCCGGGGAGGGCGGTGAGGCCCAGTTCGCTGCCGCTGGCCGACCACGGATGGAGGGCCAGTTCCACCCGCACCGCTCCCCCAGCGGCCGGCGGGGCCGCAAGATCCCGATGGTCCGCCGCCAGGGGCCATAGCCGGTCGGCGCCGAGGTGGCCACCATGGCCAGCTCCAGCCGCCCCCAGGGGCCGCCCGCCCCCCAGCGGTCCACCCCCCCGGTCGGCGGCGGCTCGGGCCGCGGGCTGCCAGACCCCGTCGAAGGCGACCTGGACGAACTCCACCGGCAGCTCCAGGACACGGAACACATACGGATACCCCACAAACCGCTCCATGGGTAGGTCCTCCATTGTCCACCAGCGAGACGACCCCCCACAGCAAAACCGCAGCCTAACACCAGGGGTGTTACACGGCCATGACAGCGATGTGAAACCAGCCACAACGGACCATGACCATCCCGCCCCCGGCCGCCCCGACCCGGCCATGAACCCATGTGGTGCAACCCTTTTCGCCTCGGTGACCCTCCTCACCCTCGGTGGGCAGCTGCCCCCGGTCAGACCCCGAAAACCGGGAAAAGACGGGGGCGTCCACCGCTCCATGTGGTCCAATCATCCCGGCCGATATCTGTGAACGGACCAGCCGATTTCGGGACAGAGATCCTCGACGTCGATACGCCCTTGAGGGTCAGGCGTCGGTCAGTGCTGCCCCCGGTCCGGAAGGCTGTGAGCGGCCGCCGCAGTTGACGGCGGCGGACCGTCAGGGACGACAGCGGCCGGCGCCGGCCGGGCCGGGGCCGGGCCGGTTCCGGTGGCCGGCGCAGGATGGCGTTGACGCAACGGGCGCGGACGTGCATGACGGTTCCCCCGACGGGGAGTCTTCGCCATGACCGGCGAGATCCCTGGGGAGCCCCCGGGCGGGCTCCCTTCCCCGCCTCGAAGCGCGACCCAGGCCTCGGTCAGCGGACACAGGGACGGCCGGCAGGGCCGAGCAAGCGGCGCTGCGCGGGCCTGGGGGACCCCCGACCTCGCTTCTGCGTTTTCGGGGGTCCACTGGGGGGAGGATCTGGTGCGCCTTGAGGGGAGGACGTGGCTCGGTCCGTAGGACCAGGAAGGCGGGGTAGGCGAATTGACCGGCCATGAGGAGGCCGAAGCTGGTCGCGGCCGGAATCATGCCTCCGGTGGCGAAGCGCCCGGCGCCATAGCGGTCGGACAGCCAGCCCGATACCGGCCCGGCGGCCAGGGACCCGACGGTGAGCGGCACCATGTAGATGCCGGCCCACAGGGGTGTGAGCTCGAGCAGTAGCGGCGATCGGCCGACCGTTGCTCAACCGGGTCACGAGCCGGGAAGCGTACCTTGCCTTTCACATACTGAAAAAGTAGCTTCAGGGCGGCTCGCGGATACCAGATTTCAGGGGAGGGAATCGTGGGACGCCATTGCCATGGTAACGGCGCCATCGTCGCCGCTACGCTTGCACTATCACTCATCGCTGTCGGCCCGGTATCGGCCGGAACATCCCAGCAACTGGCCAACCCGCAGGCCCCCGAGGTGAGCGGATCACCGGCCGAGATCGGTCAGTGGACCCATCCGTTCGAGGAGGGCGGGGCCGAGACGCCTCGGTGCCACCGCAAGGACGGGCTCCTCGCAGACGAGATCTTCTGCAAGGTCCCTGCCGTCACCATGGCCGCGCTGCCTGACGGACGCGTCTACTACGCCAACGGGATCGAGTCGGACGAGAACGTGAGGTACCACTACGTACCGGGCGAGCTGGGAAACCGGACCCGGGCCGACCGCACCCGGATCCTCGACCTCACCGGCGAAGAGCCGACGTGGGAGGTCCCGCCCCAGGAGCACGGCGCCTCGTGGAACCCGCAGGTGAAGCCCGGGCAGAACTGGACCAACGGCGACCCCTTCGGGATGGTCGGCGCGCCGGGCCGCCCCGGTGACGGGTTCACCGGCTCGACCTGGGGCAAGCTCGGGGGTCCGCCCCAGGAGCCGAGCTCGCCGCCCGACGACAAGCCCTACTCCGAGCGCAGCACCTTCTGCTCCGACATCGCGCAGCTGCCCGACGGCCGATACCTCCTGGCCGGAGGGACGGACTACTACAACGAGCCGAATCTCGCCGACCGGGACGAGGGAGCCCCGGCCGACATCGGGGCGCTCGAGCTCGAGGGCCTGCGGGCGTCGTGGATCTTCGACCCGAAGGACGACTCGCACGCCGCCACCGCGCCGATGAAGTACGGGCGCTGGTACCCGACCTTGGTCACCCTGCCGGATGGGAAGCTCACCGTCTTCAGCGGTGTCACCAAGCTGCTCAAGTCGACCCAGCTCGGCCAGGTCCGGCGGACCGAGACGTTCGACCCGGCCACCAACGAGTGGACGGAGAACTACGTCGGTGACGAGTCCGAGTCGCCGTTGCCGCTGTTCTCCCGCCTCAACCTGATGCCGAACGGCAAGATCCTCTTCAACGGTGTCGGCCAGAACTTCGGGCCGAACGGCACCGATGCCGAGGAAGCGATGTTCAACTTCCAGAAGTTCTGGGACCCGGCGACCAAGAAGTGGGAGATCATCGGCCCCGCCCTCTTCGGATCCCGGGGTGTCGCCTCCCAGGTCATGCTGCCCCTCAAGGCGCCGTACACCGAAGGGTCGATCATCACCGCCGGCGGAACCCTGGGCATCCCGCCCGGGGCGCCCCTGGCCACCAACCTGTCGACCATCAGCACCGTCACCAAGGACGGCAAGGTGGCCAACCGCATGACCAAGGGCCAGCTCAACAACCGCCGGTGGTTCAGCGACGGGACCATCCTGCCCGACGGCACCATCCTCATCACCGGCGGGGGCGACAAGGACTCGCTCCAGATGCCGGGCTACGAGGTCGCCGTCCGCCAGGCGGAGATCTACGACCCGGCCACCGACAGCTGGACGGCCGTCGCCTCGCAGGCCCGTGACCGGCACTACCACGAGACGGCGACGCTCCTGCCCGACGGGCGGGTCCTCTCCGGCGGCATGTCGAGCGTGGCCACGCTGTACGGCCACCGCCGCGACCAGGGCCCCAACCAGTTCTTCGCCAACAACGAGAAGGACTCGAGCTTCGAGATCTACAGCCCGCCCTACCTGTTCCGGGGTGAGCGGCCGGAGATCGCCTTTGCTCCAGCCGGTGTCGCCTGGGGGTCGCAGTTCGACGTCCGGATGAAGGGCTCGGACGAGATCGGCAGCATCGCCCTCATGCGTCTGGGCTCTCCGCAGCACGCCCTCGACACCGACATGCGGTCGGTCGAGCTGGAGTTCACCCAGCACGGTGACACCCTGACGGCGGCCGCCCCGCCGGACGGGGTGATCGCCCCGCCGGGCTACTACTACCTGTTCGTCAACAAGAAGTCACCCAAGGGTCTGATCCCGTCGGTGGCCGCCATCGTCCGGGTCGGTGACCTCGTCTCCGCCCGCGGCCTGGCGGGCACCGCGGCGCTCGTCCCGATGCAGGACTCGTCGGTTCCGGCCACTGCCGGCTCGGCCACTCCCGACGAGGACAGCTCCCTGAACGACTTCGGCGAGTGCACCGGCTGCGCCAAGGGCGAGCGGGGTGGCGTCCGCAGCGAGCTGCAGCAAACCCACCCCGCGCTCCAGCAGGTGCCGATCTCGGCCGACGATGACGGGCCCCTGGCCCACCCGGCATCGGCGATGCCGACCGTCGCCTCGTCCACCAGGCTGCGTTCCATCAGACCGATGCCCGTCGGCTGAGTTGTGTCCCGCCCCGCGGGGATGACCTGAACGAATCATCCCCGGGGCGGCGATGCCCAATAGGAATCCCACGGATCGCGACATCGGCCGGTAGAAACCCGGCGTGATGAGGATCTTCGGCCGGACGGCCGAGCTGGCCGCTCTCGAAGAGGAATGGGCCCGGGCCGCTCGGGGCGAGTTCCGGGGCGTCCTGCTGCTGGGCGACGCCGGGATCGGGAAGAGCCGGCTGGCGGCCGCCGTCCTCGAACGCCATTTCGACGAGGCCCTCGGGCTCGGCGCCCGGGCCAGGAGGACCTCGTCCGCCGGCTGGAGCTCGGGCCGCTCGACGACGACACGCTGCGGGGGCTGACCGAGGAGGTGTGCCGGCGCCGTCAGGCGTCGCTGAAGAGGCTGCGCAGGATCTCGAGTGACTGGCACATCCGGGTGAGGTCTCGAGCGGGCAGCGCCCGGAGCCGCTCGGCCAGCTCCGTCTGACTGGCGGCCAGCGCCGCCGTCAACTGCGCTTCTCCGGCCGGCGTCAAACGGAGGAGGGCTCGGCGCCGTTCGTCCGGATCGTCGCGGCGGTCGACCTGGCCGAGCACCACCAGCCGGCTGACGAGCGTTGACGAAGTCGGCGAGCCGACGCCGAGATGGGCAGCCAGCTCGGAGAGGTTGGCGTCCGGGTTGAAGTGGAGGAACCCGAGGGCCATGAGCTGGGTGAGCGACCACGAAGGCTCGCGCCGGCGGATGGACGCCCGTATCCACCGGGCGGCGAGCGGGACGACCTCGATCATCTCCCGGGCGCAGTCGTCGGCGTCAGCAGCCCTGCTCGTCCCGCTCGCCATCGCTACCCTCTGCTCGCTCCCGGCCGACGAAACAGTTCGTGCGCAGAATACTTCGGCGCGACTGGCGGGGGTCCTGCGTTCTACTCGAAACGGAGGGCGACGATCGGCGTGAGGGCGGCCGCCCGGGTCGCCGGGTAGCCGCCGAAGAAGATCCCGATGAGGACCGAGACACCGAAGGAGAGAGCGACTGATCCGGCGGTGACGATCGGCTGCACGTCGGCAATGCGGAGCTGGCCGACGCCGACGCCGACGACCGCCCCGATCAGCCCTCCGAGCCCGGAGAGCAGGACGGCTTCGGACAGGAACTGGGTGAGGATGTCGCTGGTCTCGGCGCCGAGTGCCTTGCGGATCCCGATCTCCCGGGTCCGCTCGGTCACGGTCACCAGCATGATGTTCATGACGCCGATCCCGCCGATGATGAGCGAGATGCCGGCCACGATCGCCAGCAGGATCCGGAACGACCGGGCCGTCGCCTTCCCGGCCGCGAGGAGATCGGCGGCGTTGAAGATGCGGAAGTCGGGGGCCTCGCCCGGTCCGATGGAGTGGGTCTGGCGCAGGACGGAGGTGACTTCGGCGACGGCCGAGGTGATGGCGTCGCGGGAGACGGCCTGCACGCCGATGACGGTGTAGGAGTCGGTGCCCGCCCCGACGACGTTGTCGACGACGGTGGTCAACGGCGCATAGAGCACGTCGTCCTGGTCGAACGTCCCGCTCGAGCCGCGGTGCTCCTGGAGGCCGACGATCTCGAAGAACACGTTGTTGAACGAGACCGTCTGACCGACGGGATCGACTCCCTTTCCGAACAGCTTGTCGACGACGGTGGTGCCGATCACCGCCACCTTGGCCCGGCTGGTGTAGTCGGCGTGGGTGAGCCAGCGGCCCCGCTGGACGGTGACGTTGCGGATCTCCGCCCATTCCGGTTCGACGCCGGAGAAGCTGTTCAGGGCATAGGTGGCCCCGCCCCACGTCACGGTGCCCGATGTGCCCATGACCGGCGAGACACGCTGCACGCTCGGTGTCCGGTTAGGGTCGGAGAGCGCCCGGATGTCCGTCCGGGTGAGGCGGATCTGCCGGGCGCGCGTCCCGCCCCGGTCCTGCCCGCCGGCGTTCTTCTCGTTCAGCACGAAGACGGCGTTGGTGCCGAGCTTGCCGATCTGGGCCTGCACCTGACCGGAGATCCCGGCGCCGACGGCGACGAGCATGATCACGGCGGCCGTCCCGATGAGGATGCCGAGCATCGTGAGCGCAGTCCGCATCCGGTTGGCCCGCAGCGCCCGGAAGGCGACCCTCAGGCTGTCGAGGTTCACGCCGCCAGCCCGCCGGAGGCGGGGATGAACAGGCCGGGCGGAGGGCCGCCGACCGGGGCGTTTCGCTCGTCGGAGGCGATGCGGCCGTCGGCGAGGACGATGACCCGCTTGGCCCGGTCGGCGACCTCCTGCTCGTGGGTGATGAGCACGATGGTGCGACCGGCGGCGTTCAGGTGGCCGAAGATGTCGAGGACGTCCTCGGTCGAGGTGGGGTCGAGATTGCCGGTCGGCTCGTCGGCCAGGATGACCGAAGGCCCGTTGACGATGGCGCGGGCGATCGCTACCCGTTGCTGCTGCCCGCCGGACAGCTCGTTGGGGAGGTGGTCGACCCGCTCGCCCAGGCCGACCAGCTCGAGCGCAGTGCGGGCTCGCCGGCGCCGCTCGGAGGCCGGGACACCGGCGTAGACCAGCGGGAGCTCGACGTTGGCCAGCGCCGTCGTCCGCTTGATGAGGTTGAACCCCTGGAACACGAAACCGAGGTAGCGGTTGCGGACCCGGGCCAGCTCGTTGTCGCCGAGCTGCGACACATCGGTGCCGCTGATCAGGTACCGCCCGGTCGAGGGCGTGTCCAGGCAGCCGAGGATGTTCAGCATCGTGCTCTTCCCGCCGCCGGAGCTGCCGGTGACGGCGACGAAGTCGCCTCGCTCGACCGACAACGAGACGCCCTTGAGCACGTGCACCTGCAGCGGGCCGGGGTTGTAGACCTTGTGGACCTCGTCGAGCAGCAGGACGGGCTCGTCGCTGTCGGCCTGGTGGCGCCTGTCCGCAGTGCCCAATGGTCGCTCCTTGTCCGAGATGTCCGGTTCAACCCCTTCGGTCCCGGAATTTAATTCGTAAGCAAAAGTATTTGTCAATCAAAAGTTTCATTGATAGAACCTCATGCCATGCCGATCACGTTGATGCTCTGCGTCGCCCCCATCGCCGCCGCCGGTGGTCTGGCGAGCTACCTCATCGCCTACCACCAGCTGACTTCGCGCCTCGCGCCGACGCAGGCCCGCCGCCGGGCGCTCGCCGCCGTCCCCGGGCCCATCCTGTTCTACGCCCTCCTGGGCGGAGCCATCCAGGCCGGAATGCCGCTGGTCCTGCCGGGCTGACGTCAGTCCGGGGAATGCTTCACTTCGTGAAGCCGATGTCCTCGTAGACGACGCTGGCGAAGCCGAAGGCACCGACCACGGTCGGGCGCCTCATAGAGCCGAGGGGCGGTTGTCACCGCCGACGACGTCGATCGGGTCGACCGCATCCCCGACGCCTGGACCGACGTCTCGGCTCAACCGCGCTGGGAGTGAAGGCTCTTCAGCGAGGTGGTTTTGGCTCTGGCTGATCATCTGGCGGCACGGCGGAGTTCGTCGGCGTCATCGTCGACCTGCTCCCAGGTGAATTCCTTCTCGGCCCGGCCGAAGTGCCCGTAGGCTGCGGTCTTGGCGTAGATCGGCCGCCGCAGCCTGAGCCGCTCGATGATGGCGGCGGGTCGCAGGTCGAAGTGGTCCTGGATGAGACCGGGGAGACGGGCGGGGTCGATCTCCGCCGTGCCGAACGTCTCGACCATGACCGAGACGGGCCGGGCCTTGCCGATGGCGTAGGCGACCTGCACCTCGCAGCGCCGGGCGAGCCCGGCGGCGACGACCGCCTTGGCGGCCTGGCGGGCGGCGTAGGCGGCGGAGCGGTCGACTTTCGTCGGATCCTTCCCGGAAAAGGCGCCGCCGCCGTGGCGGGCCATGCCGCCGTAGGTGTCGACGATGATCTTGCGCCCGGTGAGGCCGGTGTCGGCGCGGGGGCCGCCGAGTTCGAACGTGCCGGTCGGGTTGCACAGCAGGGTGAAGTCGTCGTCGGTGAACTGGAGCGGCAGCAGGGGCCTGATCACGTGCTCGACGAGGTCCGGCTTGAGCAGCGTCTCGACGTCGATCCCGGGCTGGTGCTGTGTCGAGATCAGCACGGTGTCGAGACGGACGGGGCGGTTCCCGTCGTACTCGATCGTGACCTGCGTCTTCCCGTCGGGCCGCAGGTAGGGCAGCAGACCGGCCTTGCGGACCTCGGCCAGCCGGCCGGCGAGTCGGTGGGCCAGCCAGATCGGCATCGGCATGAGGTCCCCGGTCTCGTCGCAGGCGTAGCCGAACATCATTCCCTGGTCGCCTGCGCCGACGCGGTCGAACTCATCGCCGGTCGAGCCGGTACGCCGCTCGAGCGCGGCGTCGACGCCCTGAGCGATGTTGGAACTCTGCTCGTCGATCGAGACGATCACGCCGCAGGTATGGCCGTCGAACCCGTACGACTCCCGGTCGTAGCCGATCCCGCAGATGGTCCTGCGGGCGATCTTCGGGATGTCGACGTAGGCGCCGGTCGTGATCTCGCCGGCCACGACGACCAGCCCCGTGGTCAGCAGCGTTTCACAGGCGACCCGGCCGGCAGGGTCCTCGGCCAGGATGGCATCGAGGACGGCGTCGCTGACCTGATCGGCCATCTTGTCGGGGTGCCCTTCCGTCACCGATTCCGAGGTGAAGCGCCAGCTTGCGTTCAACGGAGCAACCTCCAGGAAGAGCTCAGGAAAGCGTCCGGCTGTCCCTCGGACAACCGTGCCGCCAACACGGGGAATGGCACGGGCCACGCGGTTCGAACCTGCTATTTGAAGTCTACGTCCAATCTGGCTGGTCAGATGGTTGTTTTGCGCTGGAAACTACGGTACCGGGGACGCCGGCTCGGCACTCGACCCCGAAGGCGTTGCGCTCGATGGAACCCGAGCGGCGCTCCCCCGTCCTCCTCGCCGCCTTGGC
Source organism: Actinomycetota bacterium (assembly GCA_040756995.1). Taxonomy (GTDB): domain Bacteria; phylum Actinomycetota; class Acidimicrobiia; order IMCC26256; family BP-133; genus BP-133. The sequence continues at coordinate 14,036 of JBFLYK010000076.1, forward strand.
CTACAGCGACCGGGAGATCATCGACGAAGGTCGCGCCGATGTTCGACCAGGCGCTTGGCCACCACCGCAGCGGGCCCGGCCCATCCTGGGGGAACGACAGCTGGCCATAGGCAAAGCCGACTCCCGATGGCGGGCCCGGCTCGATCGCATCCTCGAAGTCGTCCTCGACGACCGGCCGCACTGGAGGCACAGGCCGCGGCGCCGGTCCTGACCCGGGTGGCGGCGCCCTGGCCCGGCGGCTGGTGCCGGCTGATTGGGGGTTTACGACTCGGCCGGTGGGACGACGAGGACGGGCCGGTCCGCGTGCTGGACGAGCCGGTTGGTCACCGATCCGAGGACGAGGCGGGCGAGGCGCCGGTGGCCGTGGCGGCCGATGACGATCCAGGCGGCGTCATGGTCGGCGGCGGCCCGGAGCAGTTCGGTGGCCGGGTCGCCGAGGCGGACCTCGAAGGACCACGGCACGGCGGTGCCGGCCAAGGCGAGCTCGCAGGCCAGGTGGCAGTGATCGGCGACTTCGTCGGCGGTGACGGCGAAGGCGCCGGCTCCGGTGGTGGTGGCGGCCACCGTGGCGGGGATGTGCGTGACATGGACGGCGACGAGACGGTAACGGGCCACGGCGGCGAAGTCGGCGGCGGTGGCCAGCGCCCGGTCCCCGCCCGCCGAGCCGTCGAGGCCGACCACGATGGCGGCGGCGGTCATGTGGCGGGGGCGGGTCGGGGGCTGGCTGGCCTTCGGCCGCCAGCCGGGAGCACCGAGAGGGGCGCCGCCACGGCGGTCGGCCTCATCGCTGGTGTTTCAGCCGCCGGATCGCTTCGGCCGGCCCACCGAGGTGCGTTTCGAGCCCCCCGCCCCGGCGGCGGTACTCCCGGTAGGCGGCGCCGATGAAGTCGAACGACCTGAGGTCGACGGTCCTCTCGTCCACCTCGCCGGCCATCGCCTGGATGATGGGATCGGCGGTCAACGCGCCGACGACCGTGTCAGTGGGCCGTGATGCTGCCTGTTGGCTGGCGTCGGCTCGAGGGTCGCCGGGGCGACCGGTCGTCGGTTCATCCATCGGCCGGCCAGTGTTCGGAAGGTCGGTCGACGTCGGTTTCCACGGTGAGGGTGATGGTCGTCGCCGCCGGCTGGACGGTATGGGTCAGGGCGCGGCTGGTGCTGGTGGCGTGGCGGTCGTCGCCGCTGTAGGTGGCGCTGAGGGCGTAGGTCCCCGGCGCCAGCGCGACAGTGATGATGGCTCGCCCGGCGCTGTCGACGGGGGCCACGCCGATGGTCTCGGCGCCGGTGGTGAAGGTCACGGTCCCGGTGGGGCCGTCGACGGCGGGGTCGAGGAAGGAGACGAAGGCGGTGAGGGTGACCGGCTCCCCGCAGCGGCTCGCCGCGTGCGGCCCGTCGAGGATGGTGCGAGTGGCGACACCGACGGCGTGGTCGACGGTGGCGCGGCTGGCGGCGTGATGGTCGTCGCCGTCGTAGCGGGCGGTGATGGCGTGACGGCCGGGGCGGAGCGTGACGGTGGCCACCGCCGTGCCGTCGCCGGCCAGCGCGGCGACGGCGAGGATTTCGTCGCCGATGGCGAACGTCACGGTGCCGGTCGGGCTCCCGGCTCCGGCGGAGACGACCGAGGCTCGCAGCGCCACTGGTTGCCCGGCCGGGGCCGGGCGCACCCCGGGGGGCCCGCCGTCACCGCCCCAGGGGCCGCCGTTCGACGTCCGGGGCTGTTCCCCGCCCTGCGGCCCGGGCCCGCCGGTGCGCTGCCACCACGATGCCGGGGCCGCGGCGGTCGCGGGCAGGGCGGTCCCGACCGCTACCGGTTCGGAGATCGGCGGCGGCACCGCTCCCCCGACCGCGGCCGAGAACCCGGGAACCGCCGGCCCCGGGGGGTTGAGGACGGTTGCCGGCTGGGGGTCGGCCGTGGCGGTCCGGGCCGGTTCGGGGTCCGGTTCGGCGGGCTCGAAGACGCCGGCTTCGCCCAGGCCTTCGAGGCCGACGTGGGCGGAGTCCCGCAGGGGGAGCTCCTTGAGGAACAGGACGATGACGAAGCCGGCGAGAGCGATGGGGACGGCGGCCAGGAAGACGGAGTGGAGGGAACGGGCGAACGCCTCGACCACCGCGGCGTGGGCTGCGGGAGGCAGGCTCCGGAGAGCGTCCGGACCGCCCTGCACGGCGGCGGGGTCGACGGCCACCCCGGCGGGGGCGAGGTTGGCGAGGCGCTCGGCCAGGCCGCTGTTGAGAATGGACCCGTACACCGCCACCCCGAACGCCCCGCCCATCGACCGGAAGAAGGAACTGGCCGAGGTGGCGGTCCCGAGATCCCGGTGGGCGACCGAGTTCTGGACCGCCAGGACCAGGACCTGCATGACCAGCCCGACCCCGAGGCCGACCACGGCCATGGCCGCCACCTGGGCCGGTCGGGAGGTGTGGGCGTCGAGGCGGGACAGCAGGAACAGCCCGGCCGTCATGATGGCCGTCCCGGCCACCGGGAAGGCCTTGTAGCGACCCCGGCGGCTGATGATCCGCCCCGAACCCACCGACCCGATGATCACCCCGACCATCAGCGGGGTGAGCTGGAGACCCGACGTCGTGGGCGAGGCGCCGTTGACCACCTGGAGGTAGAGCGGCATGTAGACGATCGCCCCGAACATCGACGCCCCCACCACCACCGCCGCCGCGCTCGTGACCGAGAAGATCGGGTTGCGGAACAGCCGCAGCGGCAGGACCGGCTCGGCCGCCCGCCGCTCCTGGATGACGAACGCCCCGACCAGCAGCACCCCCGCCGCCGTCAGGCCGGCGATGGTCGGAGACCCCCAGGCGTACTCGCTCCCGCCCCACACGCTGACCAGCAGCAGGCAGGTCACCGCCCCCACCAGTAACGCCGAGCCGAGATAGTCGACCTTGTGCTGGAGGCGGCGGACCGGAAGGCGCAACACCACGCTGGTCACCACCAGGGCGGCGACGCCGATGGGGAGGTTCACGTAGAACACCCACCGCCACGACAGGTGATCGACGAAGAACCCGCCGGCCAGCGGCCCGGCCACGCTGGAGAAGGCGAACACCGCCCCGGTGTAGCCCTGGTAGCGGCCCCGTTCCCGGGGCGAGACGATGTCACCGATGATGGCCATGGCCATGGCCATGGCCATCAGGCCGCCGGCGCCCAAGCCCTGCACGGCCCGGAACGCGATCAGCTGCCCCATGGTCTGGGACAGGCCTGACAGCGCCGAACCGGCCAGGAAGATCGTGATGGCCGCCTGGAAGACGACCTTGCGGCCCACCAGGTCGCTGACCTTGCCGTACAGCGGCGTCGACGCCGTCGACGTCAGCAGATAGGCGGTGACCACCCACGACAGATGATCGAGACCACCGAGGTCCCCCACGATGGTCGGCAGGGCCGTGGCCACGATCGTCTGGTCCAACGCCGCCAGGAGCATCCCCAGCATCAACCCGGAAAAGACGATCAGGATCTCCCGGTGCGACAGCCGCGGCGGCGCCGGCGACGCAACAGGAGGCGAAGCGGGAACGGTCATGGGCGTGATTCCTCGGACCAGGAAACCGACGGCGTGGAGGTGGACAGACAGGCCGCCACGTCACCGCCGAAGCGTTCCAGCAACCCGGCCAGCGCCACCCGATCCTCCTCGGACCACCCGGCGACCACCTCGGCCACGAACCGGCGCCGGGCGGCGGCCACCCTGCCCAACACCCGCTTCCCCGCCGGGGTCAAGACCACCACACTGGCCCGCCCGTCCCCGGGATCCGCCCGGCGCGCCACCAGCCCGGCCGCTTCCAGCTGGCGGACCTGGCGGCTCACCGTCGACGCGTCCAGCTCCAGCTCGGCGGCCAACTCGGACAGCCGCAGTCCACCCTGGTCGTGGATCCGCCGCAACGCCCCGTAGGCCGCCCGCTCCAACCCGGGCCCCGACCCGCCCACCACCCGGGCCACCACCCGGGGCAACTGCAACAGACGGACCATCCCCGTCAGCGCCCGCTCCAACCGGACGATCACATCGTCCGACACCACCGATGTCGCCATACTTGCATGGTACATGCACACCGCCGCTCGCCAACCGGACGAAACGGGGCAACTCACAGGAGAGGAGGCCAGCCGGGGTAGCGGTGGCCGGAACCCCCCGACGGGATCGCCGCGGCCAAGCAGCCACCACGGGGTTGGGAGCAGGCCGGGAGGCGGGCCTCGTGCGGCACATCCGGTGAACGGCGGTCACCGCTGGGGTTCCGGGCACCCGCCCCGCCTCGACCGGCGCCACCGCTGGCTGGTGCGCCTCGTGGGCCGGGTCTATTCCCGGTGGGCGGGCCGCTACGACCCGGTCGTGACCCGCCGGCTCCTGCCGCTCATCCTGCCCGGAGGACGGGATGCACTGGCCCACTGGCTGGACGGGGAGCGGCCCATCCCACCGGTCAGCGGAAGCCGCCCGAAGCCTCCGGTCACAGCGACGACACGAAGGTGGCCGTGGTCTTGAACCGCCGGTTCGCGCAGTCGGCCTCCAGCAGGTGGGCCTGGGTAGCACCGAAGGGCCGGCCGGCCGAGTAGCGGAGCGGGGGGAACACGTTGGAGGCGAACTCCCGGCCGCTGCGCAGCGCGGCCAGGAATCCCTGGCGGTGCAGATCGGAGCCGGCGGCCTCGACCATCCGGTGAAGCGTCTTGTTCAGCCCCCAGGCGACGAGGGTGATGTCGGTGGGTTCGGCGCCGTTGTAGCGGCGGGCGGCGGCTCGCAGGTCGGGATCGAACCGGTCGATGACGTCGAGCTGGGGGAAGGGTGAGAGGAACCGGGCGCCGGCGATGGCCGGGCAGCCGACCTCGGCCACCGGATTGAGGCCGTTGGTCATACCGGGACCCATCCACACGGGACGGTAGGCCTGGCTCTGGGCCGAGGTGGCCAGGTTCAAAAACACCAGCGGAGCGGCCAGGAGCATGACCGCCTGGGCGCCCGACGCCTTCAGCGCGCCGGCTTCGGCCAGGGTCTCGCTCTGGGTCGCCTGTTTGCCGATGCGGCTGGTCCGGACGATCGTCAGCCCGGCCTGGCGGGCGGCGCCGACCATCGCCTGGAACGGCTCGTCGTAGTTCGGGGTGTTGGTCACCACGACGGCGACCTTCGTGGTGGCCAGGCGGGTCGCCAGCTGGGCCAGCAGCGGGGCCTGCTGGGGGAACGTCATCGACAGGGCGAAGAAGCTGGACAGCCCGGCCACGGCGTTCTCGGCGCCACCCGGGGAGAGGTAGGGCACCCCGACGCTGTCGGCGTAGCGGGCGCAGGCGGCCACTTGGTCGGCGCCGATCCCGACGAGGAGGAAGACCCGGTCGACCTCGACCAGCTCGCGGCAGACTTGAAGGGCCCGGCTGGGATTGAACTGATCGTCCTTGACGATGATGCGCACCGTCCGCCCGAATACGCCGCCCCGGTCGGCCAGCCAGCGCCAATAGAGCTCGATGTCGGCCTTGAACTCCTGGGGAAGCGGGGCGGCACCGCTGATGGGCGCGTGGACACCGACGACGATCTCCCGGTCCCCGACCCCCGTCCGATCGAGGACGGTCTCCCCCGCCGAGGACGGGCCGGTGCTCGCCGTCGGCGGCGCCCCGAAGATGACACCCGGAGCCGATGTGCTCCCGGGAGCGGAGGCCGCCACCCCCGGGGGTTCGGCTCCCCCGGCCGCGGGACGGGGGCGGTGCCCGCCCGGCGGGGCGGGCGCCGGGGCGGAACCGGCCGTTCCTGTCGTCGGATCCGCCGGTTTCGCCGACCCGGCCCCTTGCTCCGACGGCCGGGCCCCGTCTCCGAGGACCCGGCTACCCGGGGCCGTCACGGCCGAGGGTGCCGCCGGGGTCGGGACGGGAAGGGCGTCCCCCACCCCCGCCTTCTGCCCGCAGGCGGCAGCGAGGAACACGGCGAGGACCAGATAGGGCCTGACTCGTCCCGGCATCGCTCCCCCCGACACGGCCCGTGAACCAACCCGAAGTCTAAACCGGCGGATCAACCCGATCGCCGCCGGGACCCGCCCGGCCATCCTCAACGATCCGGCCCTGATCCGGTTCCTGTTGCAGAACCTGAGCGACCTCGGAAACGCCCTCGCCCGGCCGATCCTCGCCCGACGGCGACGGCAGGTGAGGCGCCCCCCGCCCCGGCGCCGGCCCTCGGTCGGAGCCGGTCGACCGGACCGGCGTCAGCGACGGCCTGACCGCCTGTTCAACCCCGGCCACGCAGGTGTGCCGCGAGCTGGTCGAGGTGGAGAAGGTCTTTCTGCTCGTCGGGATCGGCGCCGACCGGTGGCGACCGCGCCCGTTACACGCCCAGCGCGCCGGCGTCCCTTACCTCTTCCTCTGCGGCAATGAAGACGCCCTCGCCGACCCCTACGCCGGACACGCCGATGTCCCGGGTGGCGACGAAGCGGATGGCGATCCGAGGCTGGCCCTCGAGGTCGTCGGTTGTTGCTCGTCGTTTACGCTTGGGCGGATGCCTCCACCGCCGCGAATCTCCCGGGACGATGTCCTGGTCAGGGCGGCTGCGGCTTTCGCTGCCGGCAAGGCGCCCTCGATGGGCGAGATCGCCGCCGCTGCGGGGGTGTCCCGGGCGGCGCTGTACGGGCTCTTCGGAAGCCGGAGAGCCATCGTGGACGCCCTGCGGGTGGAGCAGCCGCCGCCCTGGCGGGACCGGGTGCTGATGGCCGGGGCCCAATTGTTGGCCGAGCGAGGGCTCAGCGGATGGTCGTTGGACGAGGTCGCCGCCCGGTCAGGAGCCTCTCGGTCCACCGTCTACCGGCTCTTTCCCGGGAAGGCCGCCTTGTTCCGCGAGGTCGTGCGTGTCTACCTGCCGTTGGCTGCGATGCTCGAGATGCTGGAAGCCATGGGGGACCGTCCTCCGGCGGTGGTCATGCCGGCGCTGGCCACCAGCCTGACCAGCGCCGGCCACGTCCGCATCGGCGTCCTGCGCAGCGTGCTCTTCGAGGTGACGGGCAGGAGAGACGAACACGAGGAGGTCATCGCTGAGGTGCTCCGGAACCTGCTGGTCCTCGCCCGCTACGTGGACCATCAGATGGCGGCCGGGCGCCTGCGCCCCATGGATCCTCTGCTCGCCATTCAGAGCTTTGTGGCGCCAATCGTCCTGCACATCGCGAGCCGACCGCTCATCGAGCACCATGGCCTGGTCGACATGCCCTTGGAGGAGGCGGTGCGGGAATTCACTCACGCCTGGTTGGAGGCTATGGCACCACCGCGTCAGCGCCGACGGGCAGGGCCGCCGGCGGTGCTGACCCCGGCACGGCGCCGCCGGACGTAACCGCCGGCGGCTGCCCGATCGTGGCCAGGAACGGGGCGAAGGACCGGACCTTTGCGAGCCCACCCGGTTCCGCTGCCAACGGCGTTGGACGCCGACGGCGTCGAGCACGACATCCAGGACCACCCTGACGTCGGCCACAGGTTCATGAACGAGCACCGCCACCGGGTGGCCACCCGGGGTGGGTGAGCGGATCCGCCCACGGCCCGGCCCCGCCGAAGACGCCCCGAACCGAACCCCCGGCTTCTTCGACCGTCACCCAGACGCGCCGCGTGACGTCGGCCGACCACTCGCGGCCGGCCGGGAGGAATGACACGGACACGGCCGGGCCTGCCGCCCCGCCACCGTTGACCCGCCCACCGTGGTGACGGTCGGCTTCCCGGCGGCGCCCGTTTCGACACATTAGGATTGAAACTATGATTTAAACTTCTGTTCGAAACGAGAGGACACGAGCATTGATGCGCGCCCGGGGCACATCGGCGGGAACCGAACCGTGAGCACCTATCTCTTCGCCCACGGGTGGCTGGATGAACGTCGGCGCTTGGAAGGCCTCCAACAGGTGCTGGACAGCAGCACGTTCCGTCATCTGGCCGCCACCGGAGTGGGATCCGGCTGGCGCTGCCTCGAGGTGGGCGGCGGCGCCGGATCGGTGGCGGAGTGGTTGTGCGAGCGGGTCGACGGCCACGGCTCCGTCGTGGTCACCGACCTCGACACCGGCTTTCTCGACAAGCTCGGGCTCCCCAACCTCGAGGTCCGCCGCCATGACATCGTGGCCGACGATCTGGAGGAGGGCGCCTTCGACCTCATCCACTCCCGCCTGGTGCTCGAACACCTGCGGGGGCGTGACGCGGCCCTGGCCCGGATGGCGAAGGCCCTCGCCCCCGGCGGCTGGCTGGTGGTGGAAGACTTCGAATGGACACCGGTGACGGTCCTCTCCGCCCGGCCCGACCGGCATGTCCAGCGGGTCAGCCGAATGCTCCCCGCCGTGTTGCGCCTCGCCGTGGGCCTGATGGGGGCGGCCGGCTACGACCCCCACTTCGGCGGCCGGCTCCCGGCCGAGCTGGCCCGCCTCGGCCTCGTCGACGTCACCGCCGAAGGCCGCGCCGTCCACATCCGCGGCGGATCACCGGAGGCCGACTTCGGCCGCCTCACCGTCACACGGTTCCGTGACCTCATCGAACATCCTCCCGAAGCGGTCGGCGACGGGCGGCCCTGGACGGTCCCCGGCGCGCTCCGCCGTTCGGAATCCCTGCGCCGCGTCGCCCTGCGAGCCATCGACGAGCTCACCGCCCTCCTCGACGACCCCGCCGTGTTCTGCCGCGCGCCGCTCCTCGTCACCGCCATGGGTCGCCGGCCCGCGGCCATACCCTGACCCGGCCCCAACTCGTCGATGCGGCCCGATGGAGTCGGTCTCGAATCCTGGCTCGAGGTAGCCGCGACGAGCCGGTAGATTGCCCCTTGTCGTGGCAAGCCGTTCGTCCGAATCTGCGGGGCGGAGAGGTGCGAGCCGCCAGCGGGGCGGATCTCATTGGGGGGTGTGTGACGGTGTCCTCCGGAAGGCGTCGTATTGCTGCCGTCGTCGCGACGGTCATCTTGGCTGCGAGCTTTTTCGCCGAACCGGCCCGGGCCGGCGGCGACCCGTTCCTCGAGAACCAGTGGGGCATCACCACTATTGGCGCGCCGGCCGCCTGGGCCAGGAGTACCGGCGCCGGCGTGCGGATCGGCATCGTCGACACGGGCATCGACCTGGCCCATGAGGACCTGGCCGCCCACATCGTGGAGTCGACCAGTTGCCTCGACACCGGCGGGGATCCCGCCAAGTGCGCCGGTTCCGCCCAGGACGACGTCGGTCACGGCACCCATGTGGCCGGCATCGCCGCGGCCGTCAAGGACAACGGCAAAGGGGTGGCCGGCGTCGCCCCCGACGCCACGCTGGTGATGGCCAAGGTCTTCAAGGGTGACACCGCCCAGGCGCGGGATGTCATCGCCGGGATCAAGTGGGTCGTCGACCACGGCGCGAGGGTCGTCAACCTCAGCCTCGGCGGGCCCTTCTTCATCATCACCGCCGCCTTCGGCTCCGACCTGAGCGAGGGAGTGGAGTACGCCTGGGCCCACGGCGCGGTCCCGGTGGTCGCCTCGGGCAACGAGGGCTTCTTCGGCTCCGGCATCGGCAGCGCCGAATACGGCAGGATGAACGCCCTGGTCGTCGGGGCCACCGGCCACGACGACCAGCTGGCCCCCTATTCCAGCCCCACCGGCAACGCCAAATGGGCGGTGATCGCCCCCGGTGGATCCGGCGGCCCGAGCGAGGCCGACGACATCTACTCCACCATCTGGAAGAAGGGCCAACGAAACGCCTACGGCTACCTGGCCGGCACCTCCATGGCCGCACCCCACGTGACCGGCGCCGTTGCCCTCCTGCTGGCCCAGGGGCTCACCACGGAACAAGCCGTCGAACGGATCCTGACCACCACCGACCCCATCCCCTGCGGGCCCAACAGCGAAAACTGCCGGGGCCGCCTCAACGTGGCCAAAGCCGTCGGCGCTCCGAGCCGGTAAGAGCCAAGCGAGTGGGAGCCTGGCCCAAGCCTTCGTTTCCGCGGCTGAGTGACCCCGGGGCAGGCTCAGCCCGGCTCGCCAGGGTAGCGCGAGCACCGAACCGGCCAGGAGGATGGTGATAGCCGTCCGGAAGAAATCCTCCGGGAGGAACCCCGAGGGAACACCGAACACCGCGAATACCGTCGGTCCCGCCGCCGTCAAGTCATCGAAGCGTATGAAAGGCCCGCGCTCGGGGCGGTTGGATCGCGCCGTTCGGCGGGCGGGAGGACATCGTGCGGAACGTGCGGGGTTCGATGGTCGGCGTGCCGGCTGTGCCTTTCTGGCCGGTGTCGGCCCGGTGGCGGCGTGGCCCGCTGCGGTGCCGGGTGGGAACCGTGCCGGGTCCGGTCGCGGTGACCATCGACGCTGCGCCGGGAGGGCGATCGACCTCATCTCCGCCATCCGGCCGGGGCGGGTGACCGGCGCGTGACCCTCGACAGCATTCTGGTGGCCCTGCGGGGGATCCTGGCCAACCGGTTGCGCTCCGCGCTCACGATGCTCGGGATCCTCATCGGGACGGCCAGCGTCATCCTCCTGGTGGCCGTGGGCACGGGGATCTCCAACCAGGTCCAGGTCCAGATCCGCAACCTCGGTACCAACGCCGTCTACATCTTCCCCGAACGCAACCGGGGCGGAGCCGACCGGGGCGGCACGGAGACCCGGAAGATCGAGCTGACCAAGGCCGACGTCAAGGCCCTGCGGGACCGCACCCGGGCCCCGAGCCTCGATGCCGTGACCCCTGCCATGAGCACCAGCGGTACCGTGACCTGGCAGGGCTCCACCTACGCCCTCCAGAGCTTCCTCGGCGTCGAACCGATCTTCGCCGCGGTCCGCAACGCCCCCGTCCAGCGGGGGCGATCCATCACGGAAGAGGACCTCAACTCCCGGGCCAAGGTCGCGGTGATCGGCGCCACCGTCGTCGACCGCCTCATGGGCGACGGCGTCGACCCCATCGGCCAGACGGTGGAGTTCAACGGCGTCCGCTTCCGGATCGTCGGGCTGCTCGAAGAGAAGGGATCGAACGGCTTTCAGGACCAGGACGACGTGCTCGTGGCGCCTCTCACCACCGTGATCGACCACATTGTCGGCAACGTCGACTCCTACTCGATCATCGCCGCCCGGGCCGCCTCCCGGGATGCGCTCCCCTCAGCCATGACCGAGATCACCGCCATCCTCCACCAGACCCACAACCTCACCCCCGACGACCCGCCCGACTTCCGGGTGTTCAACGCCGCCGCCCTCCTGGCCGCCGGCAAAGCCGCCGCCAAGCAGTTCCAGCTACTGCTGGGCTTCGTGGCCGCCATCTCCCTGCTCATCGGCGGGATCGGCGTGATGAACATCATGCTCGTCACCGTCACCGAACGAACCCGGGAGATCGGCATCCGCAAAGCCCTCGGTGCCCAGAAGAGCGACATCGTCACCCAATTCCTGGCCGAAGCCATGCTCCTCGCCGCCCTCGGCGGCGTCATCGGCGTCGCCGTCGGAGTGGGCATCGGGAACCTCGAAAGCGCCACCATGAAACCGATCGTCTCCCCCGGATCCGTCGTCGTCTCCTTCGGCGTCTCCGTCCTGATCGGCATCTTCTTCGGCGCCTACCCCGCCAACCGGGCCGCAGCCCTCACACCCATGGAAGCCCTCCGGTACGAATAACGCCCCTCACCCGGGCTCCGGGGCGGAGCGGCGAATGCGCCGGCGGTGGGGATGACGAGTGCGGTGGTAGCGGCGAACAGTACGGCGAAGCGCTTCGGCATTGCCCAGCTCCTTGATTGGTCGAGCGTTACGGTCGTGGTTCGTGAGGCGGTCGACGGCCGTCGTCGCGTTCTTGAACTCCCTGGCGGATTCGCCGAGGCTCCGGGCGACCGTGGCGCGGTCAGGGTGAGCCGGGCGGGCGCCGGCCGCGGGCGGCGACCATGGCCGGCGCCATCGTCCACACCGCGGCGTCGTCGAAGAGCGGTTCTATGGCGCGGAGCTGGCGGGCGATCTGCCGGCGGAGGGGCGCAAGCCGTTGCAGCACGCCGGGTGCCGTCCAGAGAGCGGCGGAATGGAGGGTGTCGGGCGGATCGGCGATGATCTCCGCGAAGCGGGCCAGGCTGAGCCGGGCCACGCCGGCCGTGGCAGAACCGCCCTGGATGAACACCGATCGGCCTTCGGCGGTGACGTCGGCCAGGCCGAGCCGGCAGAGTTCTGCCGGGAGACGGTGACCGACCCGGGCGTCGAGCCCGGCCGGCCGCACCGCGGTCAGCACGGCCCGGAACAGCGCCGGGAGCACCACCGCCGCCCGCCGCACCGCCGGGGACGGGTTGCTCGACGTGACGGCCACCCTCGAAAACTCGAACGCCTCGACCACCAGCCAACCTCCCGGTGCCAACGCCCGCGCCATCCGGGCCAGGGCCAGGTCACGGTCGCGGTCGCGGAGGTGCTCCAGGACCAGCCGGGTGTGCACGAGATCGAAAGCGCCCTCTTCCAGTTCGTCGACCACGATGTCGTGGTGGCGCACCTCCAGGCCGGGGAGGCGCAGCCCTTCGAGGAAGCCCGTGTCGAGATCGGTGGCGACCACCCGTCCTTCGGGCCCCACCCGCTCGCAGAGCCAGCGGGCCACCGTCCCCGAACCGCCACCGATCTCGAGACACCGCCAGCCGGGACCGACCCCGACGGCTTCGAACTCCCGGACCGTGCCGGAGTCGAACACCGACCCGAGCCCGTCGAGTCGCTCACGCTCACCGGACCAGCCGTGATCGAGCAGGTAGGTACTCACGGGCTCTCCTCTCGCGTCTCCCGCTGCTTACGGCGGCTCTGTGGCCGGGACCGGCCACCTGGCCGGCACACCTTAGGCAACTCCCGCTCCGGGCGTCGTCAATGCCGAAGTCCCGCCGAGGCCGGCGGGAGCGCCGCTGGTCGTCCACGCGGCCCAACACGACGAGGAGGAACCTTCCGGTACGCACCTCCCCGGAGAACGGGTAGCCGACCCGTCAGCCCCGCCGTCACTATCCGCGATGTCGCTACACGCCGACTCCGGATCAGAACGGATGCCGTTCAACAGCGGCGGAAACGCGCGCCTCGTTGGGTGACCCGCCCGCAGCGATGGTCTCGACTCGCTCCGACCGGGATGTTGCCGTTTCGGGGTGGTTCGGTGAATATTCCCGTGTCCCGCTCCGTCTGTACGCCGCGAGGGTCGGGCAGTGCGCTTCCCGGAAGGGGAGACAGACGACGGTGGATGGTCGAGAGGATTCCGTGGTGAGTAGTGCCGGCGGGCGGAGGTGGGGTCTTCGCCGGCGGCATCCGTCGCCGTTGCTGCTCGGCGCCTGGTTCGACGGCGAGGAAGCCCCCGGGGTGTCCGACCACTTGCCGGGCTGTGAGCGCTGCCAGCGGCGGCTCCACGAGTTGCGGCGGGTGCGGGCGGCGCTGCGGTCGGAACCGGTGCCGGCCCCGCTGCGCCGTTCCCGCTTCGCCGTCGCCGGTGTGGCCCTGCC
>JBFLYK010000077.1:0-26594 GCA_040756995.1 Actinomycetota bacterium
GCGGCGGTCGGGTCGCATCTGGCCTTCGCCGCCTTCGGCGCTCGGGCGGCGGCGGCCTGCGGTGCGGAGCACGGCGCGGCGCTGGCCCTCGGTTTCCTGCCCTTGCCATGGGCCTTGGCGGCCGGGCTGGCGACCGAAGCGGCACTGCGCTTCGCCTGGCACCGGCTGCCCGAGGACCGGATCCGGCGGATCGCCTTTGCCGGCAAGCTGGCCGTCGGCTGCGGAGTGGGGCTGGGTCTCCTCGCCGGGCTGGTGGCCCAGGGCGACCCGTCCAATCGCGGCTCGGGGTTCGCCAGCTCGCTGAACGGCGGGGAGGTGTGGTTCTACAGCACCGTCCTGATCTGGTTCTGGAGCTGGGCGGCGCTGCGGCGCCGGGGCGTGCCCGTCCTGAGCGGTGTGCCGGAGCGGATCGCCCGCCTCGACCAACCGGAGACAAGCGGTGTCGCGGCGGCCCCCGGCGCCGGCCAGGCCGCCGGGATCGGGCGGCTCGGGCGGTTGGCGGGCGAGGGAGCCGCGCTGTTCGCGGCGCTGGCCGCCGGGCTGGCCGTGCTCGGGCTCATCTTTGCCCTCGTGGTCACCGAGGGGTTGCACGAGCGCATCGGCTTGCTGTTCGGGTTTCCGGTCGTCGGGTTCAGCTTCGGGGCGGCATTGCTCGACGGCGCGATGGGCGCCGGACTGGGCGGGGTCAGGGGGCATACCAGCCTGGCGCAGTTCGGGATGCCGGCCGGCCCGGACGCCGGTGCCGCCCCCGTGTGGGTCTTCGCCGCCCTGCTGCTGGCGCCGGGCGCGGTGGCGGCGGTGGTGTGGCGACGGCTGGAGCGGGAGCGGCCGGCCGACGAGCAGGGCGCCCTGCGGGTGGGAGCGGCGACCGCCGTCGGGTTCACGGCTGCGGCCTGGCTGGCGGCGTTGCTGGGCCGCGTCGTGGTCCTGGCGGCCGTGACCGGACCGAGGGGTGAGGCCTTCGGCTCGGCGCCGGAGATGATTCCCATCCCGGCCCGGGCCACGGTCGGGACGCTGGTGGCGCTGCGGCCGAACCCGGCGGCGGTGTTGGCCCTCGCTCTGCTCTGGGGGCTGGCCGGCGGATTGGGGGCGGCGTTCCTGTGGGCGTCGCGCCACAACGCCCGCTGGCAGATCAGCGGTTCCGGCGCGGCGACCGCGGGCCCACCCGCTCCTCCCGCCAGGCCGCCGGAGGAGGCGACCACGGTCGTGGCGCCGTCCGGCGCGACGCAACCGGCGGCTTCCGAGTCCGGCGCCTGGCTGTTACCGGAAACGGAAGTGCGCCCCACCGACGTCGACCCGAAGGGGCTTCCATCGGAGGCGACGGTCGGTGAGGAGAGCCCAACGGAGGTTGACCCCCGCGGCCGGGAATCGGCCGGGGATCAGGAGGCCGGAGCGGGCGGGGATCCGCCGGGCGGGAAGCCGTAGGCGGACCAGTCTTCGGGATTGTCCTCCGTGTAGGTGCCGAGGACCTCGCCGTCGACGGCGTCGAGCTCGACGAGGCCGCGCTTGGAGGGCGGCTCGTCGGCGGAGTAGAGCAGGACCCGCCAGACCGGCCGGCTGCGCAGGCCCCGCCAGGCCAGCTGGGCCGAGGCGTGGCCGACGGGGAAACCCGTGGCGGCGGCCGAGGCGGCCAGGGCGCCGGTCTCGTCGAGGCGCAGCGGCCAGGCGGCGGCGAAGTGGTAGGCGGCCACCAGCGCCAGGAAGATGGCGGCGGCCAGGAGACCTCCGTTGCCGGAGCCGGCGGCGCCGGCTCCGCAGGCGGCGGCGGCCACCACGTGGCACCAGGCGGCGATGCGGCGCTTGCGGTTGTCCGGCACCTTGTAGGGCCGGGCAACGGTGATGTCGAGCTCTTCGGGGAGCTCGTCCTCCGAGCGCCGGGTGCCGTTGTGCTCTTCGCTCATCGGGGCCAGGCCGCCCGCAGCTTTTCCCACGTCGTGTGGAGGTCTTCGGGGATCACGCGCACCTCGGCGACGGACGTCATGAAGTTCGTGTCACCGCCCCAGCGGGGAACGGCATGGAAATGCAGATGGCCCGGCACACCGGCGCCCGCTTCCCGACCCAGGTTGGCACCGACGTTGAAGCCGTCGGGGTGGCTGATGTCCCGCAACGCCTGGGTCGCCCGCTGGAGCCCACCGAACAGCGCCGCCGCCTCGTCGACGGACAGGCCGTTCAGCTCCGGCTCGTGACGGATCGGCGCCACCATCAGGTGACCGGACGTGTAGGGAAAGGCGTTGAGGACGGTGAAGCTGTGGGGCGTCCGCTCGAGGATGAGCGACTCCTCGTCCTCTCCGGAGAGCAGCGTGCAGAACAGGCACCCGTCCTCACCACCGGCGATGCCCGAGACATAAGCGGACCGCCAACCGGCCCAGAGCCGTTCCATCGTCATCGGCGCTACGACCGGGCCGCCACCTCGGCGGCCAGGCGTTGCACGAAGTCGTCGAGGGGGACGTCGCGTTCGGGCCGGTCGGCCCCCCGCACGTTCACGCCCACCGTTTGGTGTTCCACGTCGGAGTCGCCCACCACCAGCAGGTACGGGATCTTCTCCAACTTGCCCTTCCGCACCCGGGCGCCGAGCGTGTCATGGGTGGCGTCGGTCATCTCCACCCGGAACCCGCCCGAGCGCAACCGGTCAGCCACGGTGGCGGCGTAGTCGTCATGGCGGTCGGCCACCGGCAGCACCTGCACCTGCACCGGGGCCAGCCAGGTCGGGAAGGCCCCGGCGTAGTGCTCGACCAGGATCCCGAAGAAGCGCTCCACCGACCCGAACAGCGCCCGGTGGATCATGATCGGCCGGTGCCGCTCATTGTCTTCGCCGACGTAGGTGAGATCGAAGCGGATGGGATGGTTGAAGTCGACCTGCAGCGTTGACAGCTGCCAGCGCCGGCCGATGGCGTCCTTCAAGTGCACGTCGATCTTGGGGCCGTAGAAGGCACCCTCGCCCTCGGCCACCGTGTAGGCCAGACCCGACTGCCGCAGGGCCTCGTGCAGCGCGTCGGTGGCCCGCTCCCAGTCCTCGTCGGAGCCGACCGACTTCCCCTCCGGCCGGGTCGACAACTCGGCCTCGAAGTGCTCGAAGCCGAACGTCCGCAGGATCCGGAGCACGAAGCCGAGCAGCGACGTGAGCTCGGGAACGATCTGCTCCGGAGTGCAGTAGATGTGGCTGTCGTCCTGGGTGAAGCCCCGGGTCCGCAGCAGGCCGTGGATGACGCCGGAGCGCTCGTAGCGGTACACCGTCCCGAACTCGAAGAGCCGCAGCGGCAGCTCCCGGTACGACCGGGTGCGCGACCTGAAGATCAGGCAGTGCATCGGGCAGTTCATCGGCTTCGGGTAGTACTTCGCCCCCTCCATCTCCATGGGGGGGTACATCCCCTCCGCGTAGAAGTCGAGGTGCCCGCTGGTCTCGAACAGCTGGCCCTTCGTCAGGTGGGGCGTGACGACGAACTCGTAATTGGCCTTCTCGTGCTCGGTGCGGGAGAAGTCCTCCATCTGCTTGCGGACCTTGGCCCCCTTCGGGTGCCACACCGCCAGCCCGCCGCCGAGCTCGTCGGGAAACGAGATGAGGTCGAGTTCCACGCCGAGCTTGCGGTGGTCACGCCGCTCCGCCTCCTCCAGGCGGTGGAGGTGCTCGTCGAGATCCTTCCTGGTCGCCCAGGCGGTGCCGTAGATGCGCTGCAGCATCGGGCGCTTCTCGTCGCCCCGCCAGTAGGCGCCGGCGACCTTCATGAGCTTGAAGGCCCCGAGGCGCTTGGTGCTCGGCACATGGGGGCCCCGGCAGAGATCGACGAAGGAGCCGTCGCCCTCACCGTCGGACGGGTGCGGGTTCCGGTACACCGACACGACGCCGCCCTCGGCGCCCTCGGTGCTCTCGGCCCCCTCGATGATCTCCCGCTTGAACGGCTGGTCGGCGAACAGGTCGAGCCCGGCCGCCCTGTCCATCTCCTCCCGGACGAAGGGCTGGCCCTCGCCCACGATGTCCCGCATCCGGGCGTCGATCCGCTCCAGGTCGGCTTCGGTGAAATGCGCGCCCCCCGGCAGCTCGAAGTCGTAATAGAAGCCGTCGGCGATCGGCGGCCCGATGGCGTAGCGGGCACCGGGGAACAGGTCGAGGACGGCCTGGGCCAGCACGTGGGCCGTCGAGTGCCGCAGGACATAGAGACCCTCGGGCGAGTCGGCGGTGATGATCGCCACCTCGGCGTCGGCCGTGATCGGCCGGTCGAGGTCGACCGTGGCGCCGTCGACCGAGGCGGCCACGGCCGCGTCGGCCAGCCGCCGCCCGATGGAGGCGGCGACTTCGGCCGGTGTCACCCCGGCGGGATACTGTCGGGTCGAGCCGTCCGGGAGCTTGACGGTGATTTCGGGGGCGCCCCGATCGGCGTCAGCCACGTCCTAGGGGAGGGCTCAGCCCTCGTCCTCGTCGGCGCCCACGTCCTCGGCGCCGATCTCGAGGTCTTCCATGTCCTCGGCGGCGACGTCCGCGGCTTCGACGGCGGCCTCTTCGGCGCCGGCGGCCGCCTCGGCCTGCTCCTCGCGGGGACGAGCCGGACCACCGGGCCCACCACGGCCACCCCGGCCGCCGCGCCCGCCGAGGCGCTCGGCCACGGTGCGCTTGGCGTAGGGCAGGAGAGCCAGCTCCCGGGCCGTCTTGATGGCCACGGCCACTTCCCGCTGGTGGCGGTTGCAGTTGCCGGTTGTGCGGCGGGCCTTGATCTTGGCCCGCTCGGAGAGGAACCGCCCGAGGAGGTTGGCGTCCTTGTAGTCGACCCACGGGATGCTGTCGCGGCAGAAGACGCAGACCTTGGGCTTACCCCGGCGGGGGCGGAGCGCAGCGGCGGCCGGCGCCCGCTTCGAACCTCGGCTGCGATCGTTGTTGCGGGCCATCAAAACTCCCTCGTGCGTGAACGGCCCGCCAGCGTAGCAGTGACCGGTCGGGAAACCGTCAGGCCCGGGGGACCGGGGGTGCCCCCCGGACAAGCCCGGGGCGCCGAGATGCGCCCCGGTAAGGCCGCGTGCCACCGCCCGGAGTCTGCCTGGTACGGTGCGCTCGAAGGGTTCACCACGATCCAATTTCGCTTCGAGCAGTTCCCTTTCGAATCCCCTCCGAGCCACGGCCGGGGTTCGCTTGCCCGGGGCGGCGCATCACCAGGAGGGACGTTCGTGCCGGTTGGAGTAGTCAAGTGGTTCAACGCCGAGAAGGGATACGGCTTCATCTCCCAGGAATCCGGCCCTGATGTGTTCGTGCACTTCAGCGCCATCCAGGAGACGGGCTACCGCTCGCTCAACGAGAACGACAAGGTCGAGTTCGAGGTGAGCCAGGGCCCGAAGGGCCCCCAGGCCGGCAACGTCCGGCGCATCTCCTAGCGCCAGTCTCGGAGGTTCGACGCTCGAGGGCCCGCTCCGGCGGGCCCTCAGCCTTTCCCGCCGTTCCAGTCCTTCTGGAACTGGTCGAGGCCGGCGCCGTAGACGGCCTGCAGGGCCTGGTCGACGCGGTAGCGGCTCGTCCCCGGGGCGACCCGCACCTGGCCCACCCGCATCAGCAGGTCGAGGGGGGCGCCCTTCCCCTTCCGGGCGGCCAGGAAGGCCACGGCCGACGTGCTCTCGTCGTAGGCCCGGACGATCGCCTCGCCGCCGCCGGTGGTGAACTCCCAGTCCTCGGGGAGGATCCCGTCGGTCCCGTCCACCGGCACCGGGCCGTCCTGACCGGTGGCCATCCAGTCGGCCAGCCCCTCGTGGATCCACGACGGCACGAACGGCCCCGCCAGCGGGAAGGCCGCCACGTGGGTGAACTCGTGATGGAAGGTCTGGAGCTGGAAGTCCCGCCGGCTGCGGGCCAGGTTGGTGTCCTGGACGTAGACCCGGGGCGCCGTCGACTGCCAGTCGTCGTCGCGGTCGACGGTGGCGCTGGCGAAGGCCACGAAGTTCGACAGGTCGAAGGTGGCCTGGAGGATCTCCCGCAGCTGGTCGAGGGTGTGGGGCAGCACCACCACGATCTGGGCCGGCAGCGTGCCGCCGAAGACCGCCGTCAGCCGGGCGTAGCCCTGCTCGCACAGCCCGCCGATCGCCTGGGCCCGCTTCCGGTCGGCGGGGTCGTGGAGGATCGTGAAGTGCTCGGTGCGCTGCTGGCTGACGGGCCCGTAGTCCCACAGGTTCCGGGCCGACGGCAGGCCGACGTCCTCCAGGTCCCGGTCGGAGACGATCCGCCAGCGGCCCTCCCGGAGGAGGAACGTGTAGTAGTAGCCGTCGACGGCGTCGACGGTGTCGATGCCCGTCAGGCGGTAGCGGGCCTCGACCGGCGGGAGGAACACCGCCTCGGCGGAGGGGTACTTCGCCGCCAGGCCGGCGCTGAGGTCCGGCACCTCGTCGGTCCGCATCTCGAGTTCGTAGAAGGCCAGCGGCAGCGACCGCAGGCCGTCGAACAGATGGCCCTGGCGGACCTTGAACTCCTCGCTGCCCAGCGGATCGACCGTGTCGAGAAACGCCGCCCGGTCGCCCCGCCGGAGGGCATCGACCCGCTCGGCCAGCACCCGCCGGACGGCGTCCTCCCGGGTCACCGTCAGGGTGGCGGTCTGGGCCCCAGCGCCTGCCTGCACGACCGAGGCCGCCGCGAGGGCGGCAAGGAACAACGCCGCCCGGGGCCCCCACCAACTGGCGTTCTTTTTCCGCTCTATTCCGGTAAAGGAACGCCAATTCGCACCCGGCGGCCGCCCGCCGCGTTCTGGCGTTCGCTTTCCGCTATATCCCGGTAAACGAACGCCAGTTGGCATCAGGTGGCCGGAGCTCGCACGGTGAGATCAACCCCGATCAGCCGGGCCAGCTCCAGGAGGACGCCGGAGGCGTCCCGGTGCTCGCCCCCGGAGAGGATGGCGCTGGCCAGGTCGTCGAGGGCGTCGAGGGCCCGGGGGACGTCGAGGTCGTCGTCGAGGGCGGCGCGGACCTCCTCGGCGAACGGGCGGGGGTCGGGGCCGCCCCGGAACCCGGGGTCGGACCCGGAGTGGGCCGCGGCCAGCAGCCGGCGCAGCAGCGCCTTGCCCTCGTCGAGGTCGGTGTCGAACCACTCGAAACCGGCCCGGTAGTGGTGACGGAGCAGGGCCAGCCGGATGGCCCGGGCATCGGCCACCTTGAGCAGGTCGCTCACGAACACCAGGTTCCCCAGCGACTTGCTCATCTTCTCGCCGTCGTAGGCGACCATCGCCGAGTGCATCCAGTGCCGGGCCAGCGGCTCGCCGGTGATCGAGGTGCTCTGGGCGATCTCGCTCTCGTGGTGGGGGAAGATCAGATCGGTGCCGCCGCCGTGGAGATCGAGCGTGGCGCCGTGGGCGGCCAGCACCATGGCCGAGCACTCGATGTGCCAGCCCGGCCGGCCGGGCCCGAAGGGGGCGTCCCAGGCCGGCTCGTCGGGGGCCGAGCGCTGCCAGAGCGTGAAGTCGAGCGGGTCGCGCTTGACCGGGTCGTCGGGCCGGCCGCCCCGCTCGGCGGCGATGCGGACCATGTCCTCCCGGCTGTAGTGCGACAGCTCCCCGTAGGCGGGAAACGTGGAGACGTCGAAGAACACCGACCCGTCCGCCCGGTAGGCGTGCCCGTTCTCCAGCAGCTTCCCGACGAGCTCGATGATCTGGGGCACGGCCTCGGTCGCCCGGGGCTCGGCCGCCGGCGGGCGCATGCCCAGCGCCTCCATGTCGGAGCGGAACCGGGCCATCTCGGCGTCGGCCAGCTCCAGGTAGTTCACGCCGAGCTCGCGGGCCTTGGGGAGGATCGAATCGTCGACGTCGGTCACGTTGCGGACCAGCGCCACCTCGTGGCCGAGCTCTTCGAGCCGCCGGATGAGGACGTCGTAGGTCAGGTAGGTGGCGGCGTGACCCAGGTGCGTGGAGTCGTAGGGCGTGATGCCACAGACGTACATCCGCACCAGCTTCGGCGGCTCGAACGGGACGATCGCCTGCCGGGCGGTGTCGTAGAGGCGGATCGGCACGCTTCGCAGGCTAACTGGAAGGTCCTGACTAACTGGCCGGCATGAGGCGCAGCGTCGCTTTGCCGCCGTAGCGCACGTTGACGGTGAGCAGCACGGCGCAGAAGGCCTCGAGGGCGATGGCGTTCTCCAGCGGACCGCCGTCGAGCGGCCGCAGCTCGGGCATGGCCGAGACCAGGGCGTGGGTGGCCCGCATGGCCTCGAGGTCGTCGGAGACGACGGCCACGTCGCCGTGCAGCGTCGCCTTGTCGAGGTTCTGGAGGGCGGCGGCCGGGATGTGATGGAGGGCGGCGGCCACCAGCGCCTCCGGTGCCGCCTTCTGCACCGCCTGGGCGATCGAGCCCTCCTCGATGCGGACGGGCTCGAAGTTCGACCCCACCCGCCGCATGGCGTTGGCCATGGAGACCGTCGGCTTCCCCGCCAGCCGCGGCGCGTGCTCGGCGGCCGTGGCCACCGTCGCCTTGGCTGTGGTGCCGAGCACCACGATCTCGCCCGCCTCGGCCGCCTCGGCGTTGGTGACCGCCTCGATGTGCGCCAGGCGGGGCCCCCACCGGGCCACGAGCTCCTGGAGTGTGGCCTCGGCCTTGGCCCGGTCCCGGGACCCGAGGAACACCCGCTGCCCGCCGGCCGACAGGCGGGCGGCGAGGCCGCTGCCCGCCGGCCCCGTCCCACCGAGGATTCCGATCTTCACTTCCCAGAGGCTACAGGTAGAGCCCGGTCGCTCCCTCGCTGCGCTCCGAGGCCACGGCGTGGATGTCGCGCTCGCGGAGGATCAGGTAGTCGTCGCCGCGGATCTCCACCTCGTAGCCGCTCTCGGGCGAGAACAGCACCCGGTCGTGGGGTTCCACGTTGCGGACGGTGGGACCGAGGGCGATCACTTCGCCCCAGACCAGGCGCCGGTCGGCGGCGGCGGTGGCCGGGATGAGAATGCCGCTGCGGGACTTCCGTTCCCCCGCTTCCTTGGAGGGCGAGACGAGGAGCCGGTCGGCGGTCATCCGGATCGACTGCTTGACGTCGGAGCTGGCCACCGACTCATCCCGTTCAGCCATACGTTGGAAAGGTTACCGGTACGACCGCTCCGGTCCGGGTCGAACGGGATCGAGGCGGTACGCTCGGGCCGTCATGAAGGAGTCATCCCGGTGAGCGCGGCCGACGCCAGCGCCCTTGTCACTACCGCCCGCCCAGGCTGGCGGAGCCGCGTCGGCGCCTACATCGGGCTGACCAAGCCCCGCATCATCGAGCTGCTGCTGGTGACGACCGTGCCGGCGATGGTGCTGGCCGACAAGGGCATGCCCTCGCCGTGGCTGGTGCTCACGGTGCTCTTCGGCGGGACGCTGGCCGCCGCCGGCGCCAACACCATCAACTGCGTCTGCGACCGCGACATCGACGAGAAGATGAAACGGACGCACGGGCGGCCCCTGCCGCTCGGGCTGGTCACGCCGGAGCAGGCCCTGCGGTTCGGGATCGCCCTCGAGATCTTCGCCTTCATCTGGCTGTGGGCCACCACGAACCTGCTGGCCGCCACCCTGGCCGTGAGCGCCACCGCCTTCTACGTCTTCATCTACACGATGTGGCTGAAGCGGACGACGGCCCAGAACATCGTCATCGGTGGCGCCGCCGGAGCGGTCCCCGTCCTCGTCGGCTGGGCGGCCGTCACCGGCCGGGTGGGACTGCCGGCCTGGGTGATGTTCACGATCATCTTCATGTGGACGCCACCCCACTTCTGGGCCCTGGCCCTCAAGTACAAGGACGACTACGCCGCGGCCGGCGTCCCCATGCTCCCGGTCACGGCCGGCCCCAAGGCCGCCGCCCGCCAGATCCTGGCCTACTCCGTGGTGCTGGTCGGCGTGACACTCACGTTGTGCCCGGCGGCCCAGATGGGCCCGGTGTACCTGGTGGCCGCCCTCGTGCTCGGCGCCCGGTTCCTGCAGTGCGCCCGCCAGCTCAACCGGGACCGTTCCCCCAAGGCCGCGCTGCGGCTCTTCTCCTACTCCATCACCTACCTTGGCCTGCTCTTCGCCGCCATTGCCGTCGACGCGGTCGTCCAGCACCGCTTCTGAGCCGGCGGACAGGCGCACCGGCGGCCGGACCTTCCGGTACATCGCCTTCGTCCTGATCGTGCTGTCGGTGCCGATCAGCCTCGTCATCCGGCGGGCCCTCAACTCCGACGACCGGGTCGACCCCCTCCACTCCGGGCCGGCCCCGGCGTTCTCCCTGCAGTCGCTCGACGGCCAGACCGTGTCGCTGTCCGACTTCCGGGGCGGGCCGGTGGTCGTGAACTTCTGGGGCGCCTGGTGCGAGGGGTGCCGCCTGCAGCTGCCGCTCCTGGCCGAGATGAAGCGCCGCTTCCCGGCCGTGCCGATCGTCGGGATCCTCTTCCAGGAGGATCCGGAGGTCGGACGGGGCGCCGCCGCCCACGGCGACGCCACCTGGCCCACGCTCATAGACCCCGACGGGCGGGTGGCCGCCGCCTACGGCGTGGCCAGCGCCCCGGCGACGTTCTTCATCCGGGCCGACGGCACGATCGCCGCCGACCTCGTCGGCCCCGTCTCCACCGGCGTCCTCCAGAAGGGCTACCTGAGGATCGCTCCCGGCAGCACGCCGTCGACGTCGCGGTAGCTCCCGTCTTATCCCTCTTCCCAGCGGAAGCTGCGGACGGCCAGGAGCGGCGTGAGCACCGCCCAGCCGGCGAGGATCGACAGGCGGGCGCCGGGGATCCCGGCACCGGTCAGCGCGCCCCGCAGGCACTCGGCCAGGGGGGCGGCGGGCAGCACGCGGGCGACGTCCTGCAGGGCCAGCGGCAGCTTGGCCAGCGGGTAGGCCATGCCGCCCAGGACCAGCAGCAACAGGTAGCCGCCGTTGGCCACCGCCAGGGTGGCCTCGGCCCGCAGCGTGCCGGCCATGAGCAGGCCCAGGCCGGCGAAGGCGACGGTGCCGATCATCATCACCGCCACCGCCTCGAGGAGGCCGCCGCCGGGTGACCAGCCGAGCACGAGCCCGGCCACGACGATGATCACCGCCTGGATGACCTCGACCACCACGACGGTGAGGGTCTTGGCGGTGAGCAGGCCAGTCCGGCCCAGCGGTGTCGTGCCCAGCCGCTTGAGGACGCCGTAGCGGCGCTCGAACCCGGTGGCGATCCCGAGGCTGACCATGGCCGTCGACATCACCGCCAGGGCCAGCACCCCGGGAACGAGGAAGTCGAGCGGGTCCCGGTAGCCGGTGTCGACGAGGTCGACGTTGCCGAAGAACACCAGGATCCCGACGGGGATCCCGAGCGTCACGAGCAGGCTCTCGCCCCGCCGCAGCGTCAGCCTGGTCTCCACCCCGACCTGGGCGCCCACCCCTTTGAAGCTCATGGTTCCTCCCCGCCGGCGGCCGACGGCTCCGAGGTCACCTGGAGGAACACCTCCTCCAGGGTCCGGCGGGCCGCCCGCAGGTCGCCGAGGGCGATGCCGTGGTCACGCAACCAGGCCGTCAGCGCCGCCACCAGCTCCGGGCTCGGAGCGGCGTGCACCACGTAGTACCCGGGCTTGCTCTCCACCACCGCCGCCGGCGCCAGCAGCAGGGCGGCGGCCAGGCCGGCGGTGTCGAGCCCCGGAGCGGCGGTGAACAACGTCTCCCCGCCACCGGCGGAGCGGGTGAGGTCACCGGGCGTCCCCAGGGCCACGAGATGGCCGCCGTCGATGATCGCCACCCGGTCGCAGAGCCGCTCCGCCTCGTCCATGGCGTGGGTGGTCAGGATGACCGTGGTCCCCCGCTCCTGCAGGCCGGTGACGACCTCCCAGGTGGTCAACCGGGCGTGAGGGTCCATCCCCGCCGTGGGTTCGTCGAGAAAGACGACCTCCGGCCGGCCGATCAGCGCCAGGGCCAGCGACAGCCGCTGCTTCTGCCCGCCCGACAGGCGGCGCACCAGCTTGCCGGCGACGGGCCGCAGACCGACGAGGTCGAGCAGCGCCTCGGGGTTCTCCGGCTCCTCGTAGTAGGCGGCGAAGAGCCGCAGCGCCTCCAGTGGCCGGATCCCGGGATACAGGCCCCCCTCCTGGAGCATGACGCCGATCCGGGGGGTGAGCTTGCGGTGGTCCCGGATCGGGTCGAGGTCGAGGATGCGCACGGCGCCGCCGTCGGGCTTGCGGTAGCCCTCCAGCGTCTCGACCGTGGTCGTCTTGCCGGCGCCGTTGGGCCCGAGGAGGCCGAAGACCTCGCCCCGCTCGACGGTGAACGACAGCCCGTCCACCGCCAGATGGGCGCCGTAGACCTTCGTGAGGCCGTCGACCACGACCGCCGGAGTCTCCGCCACCGCCGCCCCTCAGCTGCCGCGGATCAGAAACACCAGCAGCGCCGTCAGGCCGTAGACGCCGGCCAGGCCGATGATCAGCCGCCGGTACCCGGCCCGGCCGAGATCGCCGGCCCGGTGCATCCCGCAGTTCGGGCACCGGGGCTCGTCGTCGGGGAGCACGGCACCGCAGAGCCGGCAGGGCGTGGCGTCCATCGCCTCTCGAAGCTAGCCGCCGGGCCGCCAGCCGCCCGGCTCCGGGTGAGCCGGTTACCCCACAGTACGATCGCCCCCATGATCACCAAGGACGAATTCCGGACCGAGGCCAGCGCCTTCCTCGAGGCCAACGCCAAGCGGCGGGTGGAGGTCACGCAGGCGTGGGGCGAGGGCGACGACGAGGTGGCGATCCTCCCCGAGCGCACCCCGGAGGAGGACGCCCGCATCCTGGCCGCGGCCAAGGAGTGGCGGGCCAAGGTGTTCGACGCCGGCTTCGGCTGGATCACCGGCCCCGAGGCCTACGGCGGCCGGGGCCTGCCCCGCGACTACGAGCGGATCTGGCAGAGCCTGGAGAACGACTACGACGTCCCGAGCATGGCGCCGTTCGGCATCGGCCTCGGCATGGTGGCCCCGACGATCCTGGCCCACGCCATCGAGGACGTGAAGCAGCGCTACCTCAAGCCGCTCTACCGGGGCGACATCGTGGCCTGCCAGCTGTTCTCCGAGCCGGTGGCCGGCTCCGACCTGGCCGGCATCCAGACGAAGGCCCTGCGCGACGGCGACGAATGGGTCCTCAACGGCCAGAAGGTGTGGACCTCGGGCGCCCACTACTCGGACATCGGCGAGATCATCACCCGGACGGCCACCTACCCCGACAGCCGCCACCGGGGCCTGACGATGTTCGTCGTCGACATGAAGGCTCCCGGCGTCGAGGTCCGGCCGCTGCGCCAGATGACCGGCGGGGCGTCGTTCAACGAGGTGTTCTTCACCGACGTGCGGGTGCCCGACGACCACCGCCTCGGCGACGTCGACCAGGGCTGGACGGTGGCGCTGACCACGCTCATGAACGAGCGCATGGCCATCGGCGGCGGCGGCGTCGGCAGCGGGCTGAACCTGGCCGGCCGCCTCCAGGCCCTGGCCCGCCACATGGGCGTGGCCGACGATCCGATCGTCCGCCAGCAACTGGCCGACGTCCTCATCCGGCACTCGGTCAACCGCTACACGAACCTGCGGGCCATGGCCAAGCTGCGGGCCGGGCAGCTGCCCGGGCCGGAGCTGTCGACCCTCAAGCTGGCGCTGACCAACAACATGCAGCGGATGTCGGCCGTGCTGACCAGCCTGCTCGGCCCCCGGCTGGTGGCCGACACCGGCGAGTGGGGCACGTTCGCCTGGTCCGACTTCGTGCTCAGCGTGCCCGGCCTGCGGGTGGCCGGCGGCACCGACGAGGTGCTGCGCAACATCGTCGGCGAACGGGTCCTGGGACTGCCCAAGAGCTGAGGTTCCCCGGATGGAGCTCGGCGAGGCGATCCGCCGGCGGCGGATGGTCCGCAACTTCGAGGACCGGCCCGTCCCGGCCGAGGCCCTCCAGCGGATCCTCGACCACGCCCGCCGGGCTCCGTCGGCCGGACACACGCAGGGGTTCGCCTTCCTCGTCCTCGAGGGGGCGGAGCAGGTGGGTCGGTTCTGGGACTGCACGTTTCCGGCCGAGCGCCGGGAGGGATTCCGGTGGCCGGGCCTGTTCCGGGCGCCGGTGATCATCCTGCCCTGCGCCTCCAAGGAGGCGTACCTCGACCGGTATGCCGAACCCGACAAGGGCTGGGCCGACCGGGACGAGAACCGCTGGCCCGTCCCCTACTGGGACATCGACTGCGGCTTCGCCACCATGGCGATCCTGCTCACCGCCGTCGACGAAGGGCTCGGCGCCCTGTTCTTCGGGATCTTCGACGGCCTGCCGGCGCTACGGGCGACGTTCGGTATTCCCGAGACGTTCCACCCCATCGGGGCGGTGGCCGTCGGCTGGCCGGCCCCCGACGAGCCGTCGCCCTCGCTGCGGCGGGGCCGGCGTCCGCCGGAAGAGGTCATCCACCGCGGCCACTGGTGACCGGACCGGACGGAGGCACCCGTTCCGTGGCGGTGCCAGCCGGCCCTAACGACCCGACGAGCGCGGGCGGGTCGACGTCGTGGCGTACGACGGCGGACGGGTCGAGCTCGTCGACGATGACGACGTCGTCTTCGGCTTCGGCTTCGTCGAGCTCGTCGTCACCCCCGGCGGGAGGGTCGTCGTCGTGGTCGTCGTGGTGGTGGTCTCCATCGGGTCCCGGCACGGCGGAATGTTGAGCGGCCATTCCTGGCCGGTGACGATGGCGGTGATCTTCTGCGGGCCCACCTCGGTGCAGGTGAGCTGCCAGGCGGCGCGGCCGTTGTGGTCGGTCGCCTGGGTGGGATCCCCCACCAACGACCACGCTCCCATGATGTTGACCGTGATCGCCGCCCCGGCGATCGGCGTGCGGCGCACCACGCCCTCTTGGTCGACCGACTGGCTCATGACGGCCACGGCCAGCTCGACGGGCGTCCCGATGAACGGGCTGGGCGCCATGTTCGACGTCACGACGTAGTTGGTGGCCGCCTTGACCTTGAGCTCCAGCTGACGCTGCTCGGTGTAACCGAGGAAGAAGGTGTGGTCCTCGAGGGTGGCCAGCTCCGGCGTCTTCCAGGCCCGGACCCGCCAGCGGCCGCCGAGGACCTGTTCGAACCGGTAGCTCCCGTCCTCGGCGGAGAGGACCTCGATGACCTCGGGCTTGTTCGGATCGCCGTAGTACGTCGCCCGGACGAGCGCGCCGGGCACGACGTTGCCCTCGGCGTCGACGACCCGGCCGAAGATCGCCGCCTTCCCGCCGCCGAGCGGCCGGGTGGTCGAGGTCGGCTTGCCGGCCACGGCGATCGGCTCCAGCGACACGTGGGTCAGGTCGATCGGCTCGGTGGTCGTCGTCGTCTCGACCGGCCCGGGGTCGGGCAGGGCCCGGCCTTCATCCTTGGAGCAGCCGGCCAGCAAGGGCAGCAGGAGCGCTCCGCCGACCAGCACGACGGCGGCCACGAACCTCGGGGAGCGCCTCATGCCCGCTCCGGCAGCGCGGCGGCCACCGCCGCCGCCTCGCCGCCGTCCCACCGGACGAGGACGTCGGCCGGCACGTCGACCTCGCGCCGGACATAGCCCAGCGCCACCACGCCAGCTTCCGATCGGGCCACCGTCGTCAGCGCCCCTACCTCCTTGTCACCCACCACGATGCCCGCTCCGGCGGGCGGTGTGGTGGCAATGCCGGCCGGATCGATCCGAAGGCCCCGCAACAGCCGGTTCACGTGCCCCCGGGTGTCGATGCGGCACACGAGCTCCTGTCCCAGGAAGCAGCCCTTCGTGAAGGATACGGCGTCGCGCTCCAGGAACGCCTCCTGCGGGATCGTCTTCTCATCGAGATCCAAGCCTTGGCGGGGGACGCCGGCCTGCACCCGGGCCGCCTCGTAGGCGCTGAGCCCGGCGGGCGTGAACCCGGCCGCCACCAGGGCGCTCCAGATTCCGGCCAGCTCCTCGATCGGGCCGACGACATCAGCCCCCGGCGGGCCGCCGGGCCAGTCGGCCCGGACCAGCCGGGCGTCAGCCTCGCCGCCCTCGCCGGAGCTCCAGGGGACGTGGGTGTGGAGCTCGCCCGGCAGCGGCGCCGCCCCGGCCGCCTCCAGCCGGGCGGCGACCTCCGGCCCCCGCAGCGTCAGGCAGCCCCACCGGCCGGTCCGATCGGTCACCTCGGCCTTGATGCGGATCTTGAACCGCCGCAGGGAGGCGGCCAACCCCTCGCCCCGGCCGACCTCGCAGTCGAGCCAGGCCGTGTCGCCCACCCGCAGCAGGCGCAGGTCGGTGTCGAGCTTGCCCTGGGGTTGCAGGAGCAGGGCGTGGGCGCCCTGCCCGTCGGCCAGGTGCTCGATGTCCTGGGACAGCAGGCTCTGGAGGAACTTGAGCGTGTCCGGCCCCTCGACCAGCACGGCGCCCCGGGCGCTGCGGTCGACGAGGGCGGCGCCCCCGCTGAAGGCCCGCTCCTCGGCCGCCGGGTCGCCGTAGTCGGCGGCCACGGCCACACCGAGATCGTCGGCCATCGCGGTGGCGCCCTCGGCGGCCACGGTCAGGGGGGTGCGGTCCAGCGTCTTCGTGTCTTCGCTCATCTCACCAGGCCTCCGTCGGTTGGGGACGGGCCCGCAGGTTCCGGGCGGCGGCCGCCGAGGCCAGGATCGCCCGGGCCTTGTTGTGGCACTCGAGGTCCTCGGCGGCGGGGTCGGAGTCGGCCACGATCCCGGCGCCGGCCGAGACCGAGGCGCCGCCGGCGGCGTCGACGACCATCGTGCGGATGGCGATGGCGGTGTCGAGGTTGCCGGAGAAGTCGACGTAGCCGACCACCCCGGCGTAGGGCCCCCGCTTGACCGTCTCGAGGTCGTCGATGATCTCCATGGCCCGCACCTTCGGGGCGCCGGACACCGTGCCGGCCGGGAACGTCGCCCGGAGCACGTCGACCGGCCCCTGCCCGGGGCGCAGCTCGCCGGACACCTGGGAGGTCAGGTGCATGACGTGGCTGTAGCGCTCCAGCGTCATCAGCTCGTCGACCCGCTCGGTGCCGAAGCGCACCACCCGCCCGACGTCGTTGCGGGCGAGATCGACCAGCATCACGTGCTCGGCCCGCTCCTTGGGGTGCTCGATGAGCTCGCCGGCCAGGCGCTTGTCGGCGGCGTCGTCCCGGCCCCGCCGGCGGGTGCCGGCGATCGGGCGGCTGATGACCCGACCGTCGAGCAGCTGGACCATCGGCTCCGGCGAGCTTCCGCAGATGGTGATGCCGTCGGCGCCCCGCAGGAAGTACATGTACGGCGAGGGGTTGACCTGGCGGAGGACCCGGTAGACGTCGAACGGGTCGCAGCCCAGCTCGAAGTCGAAGCGCTGGGCCAGCACCACCTGGAAGATGTCGCCGGCCAGGATGTGCTCCCGGGCCACCTCGACCGCCCGGCCGTAGGCGCCGCCGGCCATCGAGGACGTGAACGCCGGCAGCTCGCCGCCCTCGGCGATGTCGGTCGGCGGGGCCACCGGCGTGTAGGGCAGCGGCCGGGCCAGGTCGTCGACCAGCGCGTCGAGCCGGCCGGCGGCGGCCTCGTAGGCGGCGGAGACGTCGGCGTCGGTGGCGCCCGGGCGGATCAGCACGTTCTCGATGAGGTAGATCCGCTGGCGGAAGTGGTCGAAGGCGGCGACGTGGCCGGTCAGCGACATGACGGCGTCGGGCAGGCCCGGGTCGGTGGCGGGCACGTTGGGGAGCCGCTCGATCTCCCGGACGATGTCGTAGCCCAACCAGCCGACGATCCCGCCGTGGAACGGCGGCAGGTCGGGCAGCCGGGGCGCCCGGAACCGGGCCAGGAGGGCCTCGAGGGCGCCGAGGGCGCCGCGGTCGTCGGGCAGGCCGGTGGCGAGGCGCTCGTGGTCC
The DNA here is from genome assembly GCA_040756995.1 of Actinomycetota bacterium. GTDB lineage: Bacteria > Actinomycetota > Acidimicrobiia > IMCC26256 > BP-133 > BP-133. The sequence continues at coordinate 17,744 of JBFLYK010000077.1, forward strand.
GAGCCGGGCTCGGGTTCGGCCTCCAGCCAGCGGACCGACCCCGCCCGGGCGATCAGCGTCAGCGACGGGTCACGGCCGACGAACGAGTACCGGCCCCAGCGCTCGCCGTGCTCCACCGACTCCAGCAGGAACCCTTCGCCCCCGCCGACCAGCTTGAGGAAGACCGACACCGGCGTCTCGAGGTCGGCCAGCACCTCGCGCCACACGGGCACCACGGTGTAGGTCTGGGCCAGTTCGGCGAATTCGGTGGGGGACGGGTGGAACGGCTCGGCCATCCGGGCGCGCCGGGCTCAGCCGACCGGGTCGGCGAAGCTGCGATAGAAGCACGTCCGCTCGCCGGTGTGGCAGGCGCCCTTCCCCTCCTGGTCGACGACGAACAGCAGCGTGTCGCCGTCGCAGTCGTAGTACGCCTCCCGCACGTACTGCCGGTCGCCCGACGTCTCGCCCTTGCACCAGTACTCCTGCCGGCTGCGGGACCAGAACCAGGTGCGGCCGGTCTCCAGCGTCTGGCGGAGGGCGTCGTCGTTCATGTAGGCGAGCATGAGGACGGCGCCCGTCTCCGCCTCCTGGATGATGGCCGGGACGAGGCCGTTGGCGTCGTACTTCACCCGGGCCAGGTGCTCAGGGGCAGCGGTGATGGGCGTGGCAGTGAAGGCGGTGGACACACCGCCATCGTAATGGGGACGGTCTGGTGTTACGCCGAGCGAGAGGCGAAGGGACTCTCCATGGCGATGCCCCGGCGTTCGAGGAAGGCCATCTTGCGACTCAGGACCGATTGCCAGGCGGCGTAATCGGTTTCGAAATGTTCCCGATCGCCGTCTTCATAGGCATGCTCGAGTTCGTCGAAGGCATTGTCCTCCGCGTCGAGCAGCTCCCGGTAGCGCCGCATGAAACCCTCGTCGAGCACTGGGTCTTCCATGGCCACCCCCGTGTCGCGACCGACCCACGTCGGGCCGGCTTCGGTTTGAGTCAAGGTACCGAACTACGGCCGACCCAGAAAGACCCAGTTCAGGTTTGTCACGAAGGTGTCACCTTCGGACGGGGATTCCTCTGGCGGCCAGAAAGTCCTTGGCCTCGCCGACCGTGTGCTGGCCGAAGTGGAAGATCGAGGCAGCCAGGACGGCGCTGGCGCCGCCCTCGGCCAGCCCCTCGTAGAGGTGGTCGAGGGTACCGACCCCGCCGCTGGCGATGACGGGGACGGGCACGGCGTCCCCCACCGCCCGCAGCAGGTCGCAGTCGTAGCCCGCCTTCGTCCCGTCGCGGTCCATCGACGTCAGCAGGATCTCCCCCGCCCCGAGGCCCACGACCTCCTCGGCCCAGGAGACGGCGTCGAGGCCGGTCGGCTTGCGGCCGCCATGGGTGTAGACCTCCCAGCCCCGCTGGGCCCGGCGGGCGTCGATGGCCACCACGATGCACTGGGAGCCGAACTCGTCGGCCGACTCGGCCACGATCTCGGGGCTGGCCACGGCCCGGGTGTTGAACGACACCTTGTCGGCGCCGGCCCGGAGCATCTTGCGGACGTCGCGGGCGTCGTTCAGCCCGCCGCCGACGGTGAAGGGGATGAAGACCTGCTCGGCGACCCGGGCCACCACGTCGACCATGGTCTCCCGGGCGTCGGAGCTGGCGGTGATGTCGAGAAACACCAGTTCGTCGGCGCCCTCGGCGTCGTAGCGGGCGGCCAGCTCGACCGGGTCGCCGGCGTCCCGCAGGCCGACGAAGTTGACGCCTTTGACGACCCGCCCGGCGGTGACGTCGAGGCAGGGGATCACACGGGCGCCAAGCATGCCAGCGCCTCCTCCACGGTGAAGCGGCCTTCGTAGATGGCCCGTCCGACGATGATGCCGGCCAGGCGGCGGCCTCCTCCGTTGGGCCCGTCGGCCCGCAACGCGGCCAGGGCCCGGATGTCGTCGAGCGTGCCGACGCCGCCGCTGGCGATGACGTCGAGGCTCGTGGCCTCGAGGACGGCGCCGAGCTGGTCGAGGTCAGGGCCTTCCATGGTGCCGTCGCGGCCGATCTCGGTGACGATGAGAGCGGCGACGCCCTCGCCCTCGAACTGCTTCGCCAGGTCGACGAGGTCGGCTCCGGTCGTCTCCGTCCAGCCCTTGACCGCCACCTGCCGGCCGCGGGCGTCGAGGCCGACGGCGACCCGGCCGGGGTAGCGGCCGGCGAGCTCGGAGACCAGTTCGGGCCGCTCGACGGCGGCGGTGCCGATGACGACCCGGGCCACCCCGGCGTCGATCAGCCGCTCGGCGGCCTCGACCGTGCGGACGCCGCCGCCGGTCTCGATCTCGCAGCCGACGCTGCGGGCGATGGCGGCCACGTACTCCAGGTTGCCCGCCTCGCCGCTGCGGGCGGCGTCGAGGTCGACGACGTGGATCCAGCGGGCGCCGGCCGCCTCGAAGGAGCGGGCCACCGCCACCGGGTCGTCGGAATAGACGGTCTCGGCGGCGTAGTCCCCCCGCAGCAGCCGGACCGCCCGCCCGCCCCGCAGGTCGATGGCCGGGTACAGCTCGGTCATCCGGTGCAGGCCTCGGCGAAGTTCTTCAGCAACCGCAGGCCGAGCGTGGCGCTCTTCTCGGGGTGGAACTGGGTGGCCCACAGCGGCCCCTGCTCGACGGCGGCCACCACCGTCCCGCCGTACTCGGTGGTGGCGGCGATCACCGTCTCGTCGTCGGGAACGGGGGCGTAGGAGTGGACGAAGTAAAGCCAGCTGCCGTCGTCGATCCCGTCGAAGAGCTTGGAGCCGGTCCGGACCTTGATGGTGTTCCACCCCATGTGGGGAAGGCGTTCGGTGGTGACGGTGAGGCGACGGACCTCGCCGGCGATGATGCCGAGGCCCTTGCACCCCGGTGCTTCCTCGCTGGCGTCGAACAGCATCTGCATGCCGACGCAGATGCCGAGGAACGGCTTGCCGGCCTCGACCGCCTCGTGGACCACCGGCTCCAACCCCGATTCGCGCAGCTGCTCCATGCAGCGGCCGAAGGCGCCGACGCCGGGGAGCACCACACCGGCGGCGCGCCGGGCGACCTCCGGATCGGTGGTGAGGGCGGCGTCGACCCCGAGGTGCTGGAGGGCCTTCTCGGCCGAGCGGAGGTTGCCGATCCCGTAGTCGAGAACCGCGATCATGCGGGGCTCAGAGCACCTCTTTGGTGGACGGGATGTCGCCGCCCTCGACCCGCACGGCGTCGCGCAGCGCCCGGGCCACGCCCTTGAACGACGCCTCGAGGACGTGGTGGCCGTTCTTGCCCGAAAGGCTCTTGAGGTGGAGGGTGATCCCGGCCGAGGTGACGAAGGCCCGGAAGAACTCCTCGGCCAGCTGGGGGTCGAACGTGCCGATCATCTGCGACGGGCAGTCGACGTCGTAGACGAGGAAGGGCCGGCCCGACAGGTCGAGGGCCACCTGGATGAGCGCCTCGTCGAGCGGCAGGAGGTAGGAGGCGAAGCGCCGGATGCCGGCCTTGTCGCCCAGCGCCTCGGCGAAGGCGGCGCCGAGGGTAATGCCGGTGTCCTCGATGGTGTGGTGGGTGTCGACGTCGAGGTCACCCCGGGCGGTCAGCTCCAGGTCGAAGCCGCCGTGGCGGCCGATCTGCTCCAGCATGTGGTCGAAGAACGGGATGCCGGTCGAGACCTTGGCCTTGCCGGTGCCGTCGAGGTCGATCCGGACGGAGATCTCGGTCTCCTTGGTCGACCGCTTCTTCTCGGAGACGCGGCTCATGCTGCGAGGACCTCCTTCAGTGCCGCCAGGAACGCGTCGTTCTCCTCGGGCAGGCCGATCGTGACGCGCAGGCAGTTGTCCAAGCGGGGCCACCGGGCGAAGTTGCGGACGAGGACGCCGGCCTCCAGCAGCCCTTCCCACGTCGCCTGCCCGTCGGCGGTGCGGAAGAGGATGAAGTTGGCGCCCGACGGGAACGGCTCGACGCCGTCCAGGGCCCTGAGCGCCGCCCCCACCCGGTCCCGCTCGGTCATGATCGACGTGACCCGGACGTCCATGTCGTCGGTGAAGCGCAGGGCCGCCGTCCCCGCCAGCTGGGTCGGCACCGAGAGGTGGTAGGGCAGCACCACCATCTCGAGTTCCTCGACGATGGCTTCCGGGGCGACGCAGAAACCCAGACGGAAGGCGGCCATCGACCACACCTTGGAGTACGTCCGCGACACCACCAGCGGCACGCCGTCGTCCACCAGGTCGATGGCGCTCCAGGGCGAGAACTCGGCGTAGGCCTCGTCGACCACCAGCAGGCCGGGCTTGGATCGGGTGGCGATCCGCTCCACGATCGCCTCGACCGTCTCCCGGGGCTCCACCATCCCCGTCGGGTTGTTGGGTGTGGTGAGGAACACGACGTCCGGCTCGTGCTCCTCGACGAGACGGACAGCGCGGTCGGGGTCGAGGGTGAAGTCGGGCCGGCGCTCACCGGTGACGACGCCGGTCCCGGTGATGCGGGCGATGTGGGCGTGGAGCACGTAGGACGGCTCGAACACCATGGCGCTGCGCCCGGGGCCGCCGTAGGTCAGCAGCAGCGTCTGGAGCACCTCGTTGGAACCGTTGGCGCAGAAGACCCGTCCGGCCGGCACGCCGAGGAACCCCCCGAGAGCGGCCCGGAGGTCGCGGGCGGCCCGGTCGGGATAGCGGTGGGCGCGGGCCCGGCTGACCTCGGCCGTCCACGCCTCGAAGAACTCCGGCGGCGGCGGGTAGGGGCTCTCGTTGGTGTTGAGGCGGACGGCGACGTCGACCTGCGGCGAGTGGTAGCCCTCGAGGTCGCCCAGGTCGTCGCGCCGCTTGGGGCCAGTCACTGCTCCGCACTCATTTGCGGGCCCCCCGCAGGCGGACCGACTTGGCATGGGCCTCGAGCCCCTCGGTGTCGGCGAAGGCGGCCACGTAGGGCGCCACCCGACCGAGGGCGCTCTCGTCGAGCCCCACGACGTGGAGATGCTTACAGAAGTTGGCCACCCGCAGCGCCGACGAGAAGCGGGCGGTGCGGGCGGTGGGCAGCACGTGGTTCACGCCGGCCACGTAGTCCCCGACGGCGGCGGGGGCGAACTGGCCGCAGAACACGGCACCGGCGTGGCGGACGAGCGGGACGAGCGCCGCCGGATCGGCGTTCATCAGTTCGAGGTGCTCGGGAGCGACGATGTTGGCCACCTCCATCGCCTGCTCCGGCCCGTCGACCAGGACGATGGCGCCGCCGCTGCGCAGGGTCGCCTCGGTGTCGGATCGCCTCGAGGACTCGGCCAGGAGCCGGTCGATGGCCTGGGCCACGTCGGCGGCCAGGCTCTCCGACCAGGTGACGAGGAGGGCGGCGCCGTTGGGGCCGTGCTCGGCCTGGGCCATGAGGTCGATGGCCACGTAGTCGGGCGGAGCCGACTCGTCGGCCACCACCACGAGCTCGGAGGGGCCGGCGGTGGCCTCGATGCCGACGACACCGGCGACCTCCCGCTTCGCCAGCGTCACGTAGACGTTGCCGGGACCGACGATGACGTCGACCGGCTTGATCGACTCGGTGCCGTAGGCCATGGCGGCGATGGCCTGGGCGCCGCCCACCCGGTAGACCTCGTCGATGCCGAGGAGCTCGGCGGCGGCCAGCGTGGCCTGCGGCACGCTGCCGTCGGGCCCGGGCGGGACGCACAGGGCGATCTCCGGCACGCCGGCCACCTGGGCCGGGATGGCCGTCATCAGCACGGTGGACGGATAGACGGCCCGGCCGCCGGGGACGTAGCAGCCGGCCCGGTCGACCGGCCGGACCAGGTTGCGGATGACGATCCCTTCCCGCTCGTGGCGGGACTCCTCCTCCACCTGGGTGCGGTGGTAGGCCATGATCTGGTCGCGGGAGAACTCCAGCGCCTCCCGGAAGCCGGGGGGCAGCTCGGCCAGGGCGTAGGAGAGGTCGCCCCGGGGCACCCGAAGGTCTTCGAGCTCGACCCCGTCGAAGCGGGCGGTCAGATCCCGCAGGGCCTCATCGCCCCGCTTGCGGACGTCGGCGATGATCTCCCGGACGGCGTCGAGCGGCCCCTCGCCGCCGTCGGCGTCGGGGCGCGCCAGGGCTGAGGCGAGCTCGTCGCCGGTACGGCCGCGCAGGTCGAGACGGGAAAGCATCGGAAAAGCCAGCGTACCGGGGGACCTGGGCTGGGCGCCCCTCGAAAACGGGCGCCCAGCCGAGGCCCATGCTTCTGGCGGCTTCGCCGCCCCGGGCCTCTGGCCCTCCTCCAGAGCGTGGGGCCCCTGCCCCACGCCTGGCCGTGCCTGCGATCCCGCCGCTCGATAAGCGGCGCCTAGCCTGGCTCGATATGAGCGCGTCCTCCCATCAGGCGGAGCTGTCGAGCGTGCGGTCGCAGCTGGAAGAGCTGCGGGCCCGCGTCGAGAAGATCGCCACCACGTACATGGGCACACCCGACAGTGCGGTGGCCGCCGAGCTCTTCGAGGCCGACCGGGCGTTGACGACAGCCGGCCGCACGATCGACCGGGCGCTCACCGCGCTCTCCGAACTGGCTGGCTCGCAGTAGCCGGGCGCGACAACGGGCTGGCAGCAGGGGTGTTGCCAGCCCGCGTCGCGAAAGGAACATCGAGCAGGGGGCGGCGCCTGTTCGGCGCCGCCCCCCGTGCCTCTCGGGGCGGCGGATCCCCGAGCCTGGCTTGTACGGCGCGAGCCGATCGGCACGCTCCGTATCTGGTGAAACGCCTGCCGACCCCGCTTCGTTCCCGTCAGGACAGGATCGTTTCCAAACCGTCATCTACGACCGGCGAACGGTTTTCCAGCCCCTGGCAGATCCGCTCCTTGACCCGGGCCCGCGGTCCGTTCGCCGTTGCGAGCGGGCGCTAGTTTCCGGGCATGTCCGACCAGCCGATCCAGTTCTCACCCGGCGGGCTGCCGGAGACCGTGCTTCCGCCGGCGCCGGCCGAGGCCCGGGAGGCGCTCGAGAAGGCGCTCACCCTCGACGGTGACGCCCGGCGGGAGGCCATCGCCGCGGTGGTGGCCCGCTTCCCCCGGTTCCTCGACGGCTGGGCCCGGCTGGGCGAGCACGCCCGCGACGACGTCGAGGCCTACGCCGCCTTCCGGGTCGGCTACCACCGGGGGCTCGACGCCCTTCGGGCCGCCGGCTGGCGGGGCTCGGGCTACGTCCGCTCCGTCCACGCGGAGAACCTCGGGTTCCTCCGGGCCCTCGACGGCCTCCGCCGCCAGGCCGGCCGCATCGGCGAAGCCGACGAAGAGGCGCGCTGCGCCGAGTTCCTCCGCCAGCTCGATCCCGACTGGCCGGCGACCTAGCCGGCCTCGGGCCCGCCTCCGCCGCCGGCGTCCTCGCCGTCCTCGTCGCCGTCGTCGTCCTCGGCGTCCGGGTCGAAGCCGAGGGCGGCGTCGATGGCCGCCACCGAGCCGGGGAAGGAGCCGAGAAAGAGGTCGCGCCAGCCGGCCTGCCAGTCCGCCAATGCCTTGGCCGGTTCCCGGTAGAACAGCATCGGCCGTCCGGCGGCCAGCGCCTGGAAGTCCCCCTGCTTGACGAAGTAGTCCGGCTCGGTGGCCATCGACAGGCCACCACCCGGCAAACGCGTCGGCTTGGCTGCTCGCGGCATTCAGCTCACCCGCCCGTGACTGCGGTACTCATCGCGACATCATTTCACCAGCCGAGGCCCGGCCGGGGGTAGGGGTACGGTCTGCGGATCCCCCCGTCGGAGGAGAGTGGTGCCGTGCCCCAGATCGGCTTTGGCTGTTTCGTGCAACAGGGTTGGAAGCGGGAGCTGCGGGGCTACGACGACCCGCAGGTCGCCTGGACGAAGGCGAAGGAGGCGGCCCTGGCCGCCGAGGCGGCGGGCTACGACTCGATCTGGGTCTACGACCACTTCCACAACGTGCCGAAGCCGTCGCACGAGGCGGTCTTCGAGTGCTGGACGGTGATGGCCGCCCTGACCGAGGTCACCAGCCGGATCCGGCTCGGGCAGATGGTCGGTTGCGCGCTGTACCGGCCGCCGGCGCTGCTGGCGAAGATCACCTCCAACATCGACGTGATGTCGGGCGGGCGGCTGGAGTGGGGCATCGGCGCCGGCTGGTACCGCAACGAGTTCGCCGGCTACGGCTTCGAATTCCCCGAGCCCAAGGAGCGCATCGGCCGGATGCGGGAGACCGTCGAGATCGTGACATCGATGTGGACGGAGCCGGAGACGACCTACGAGGGGACGTACTTCCAGCTCCACCGGGCCCAGTGCGAACCGAAGCCGGTGCAGTCGCCCCGGCCGCCGGTGTGGATCGGCGGGGCCGGTGAGCAGCTCACCCTGCGGGTGGTGGCCCGCCTGGCCGACTGGTCGAACTTCGGCGGCAAGCCCGAGGAGTGGGCCGCCAAGCGGGAGGTGCTCAAGGAGCACTGCAAGGCGGTGAGCCGCGACGAGGAGGAGATCGGCAAGTCGTGGAGCCCCGACCTGCTGATCCGGGAGAGCGAGGCCGAGATCCGCGAGGTCGTGGCCGCCGGCCGGGCCGGCTCGATCTGGGGCGAGGAGTTCGACTCGTGGCGGGCCGGCAACCTCGTCGGCACCCCGGACCAGGTGGCGGAGAAGATCGCCCGCTACGTCGAACTCGGCTGCACCTACTTCATCCCCTGGTGCAACGACTATCCCGACCTGACCTCGATGACCCTCCTGGCCGAACGGGTGATGCCCCAGTTCCGCTGACCCGCCCGGTCAACCCTGCGGCGCCGGTTGGGGCGAGGGGCCGTCCTCCGGGGGCGGAGACGTGGGTTGCGAGTCTGGCGGCGCCGGCTGGGGCGGCGGGCCGTCCTCCGGGGGCGGAGACGTGGGTTGCGAGTCTGGCGGCGCCGGCTGGGGCGGCGGGCCGTCTTCGGGCGGCGGAGGCGTCGGCTGCGAGTCCGGCGG
>JBFLYK010000078.1:0-26412 GCA_040756995.1 Actinomycetota bacterium
GGCGCCGCCGCGGCCGCCGTGGTGGCGGTGGCCGCCGGGTCCGCCGCCACGGTCGTCGGCGTCGCCTCCGCGGGTGCGGACGTGTCGGCGGGGGCGGGCGAGGCTGCCTCGGTCTGGTCAGCCTTGGACTTCGACGCGTCCTCCGACGACCCGCCGGAACAGGCGGAGCCGAGTACGGCGAGGGCGCTGAATAACGCGAGGTAGCTCCAACGTCTACGCAAAGCCATCACCTCTCCTTGCCGCCGACAGGACGTCCTCCCCCTAGCGGCACGCTGCTCGTGTGGGTTGGTTGCTCGATGAGCATGCTGCGATGGACTGAGACTTCGGGGGACACCCCCGAACCCCCGGGACTCTTTGGGTCGAACTCGGGCACAGGTGTACGAATGGTGCGAGCGGGGACGATTGCATCACAGACGAAATGCGGTGTTCACCGGGTGTGAGGGCCAGACGTGGCACTCCGGGGCCACTCACCCCCTCTGGGCAGGCCCTATGGCGGGTTCGCGGACCCGGATGGGCCAATCTCCAGCAGGCCGGCGCGGCCGGCGAAGGCGGCCGCCTGAACCCGGTTGGCGACCTCGATCCGTCGCAGCAGCGCCGCCACCATGCGCTTCGCCGTCCGTTCCGAGACGTGCAGCGTCTCGGCGATCTCGACGCTCTCGAGCCCGGCGGCCACCAGGCGCAAGAGAGCGATGTCGTCCTCGCACAAACCGGCCAGCCGGGTCTCGGCGCAGGCGGCCTTGGCGTCGAGCAGGGCGTTCATGACCGGGGCGGGGACGACCGAAACCCCTGACGCCAGGGCGATGAGCGGCGGCACGAGCTCGTCGGGTTCGGAACTCTTGAGCAGGAACCCGTCGGCGCCGGCCCGGAGGGCGTCGACGGCGCTGGTCACGTCGTCGTTGCCCGACAGGGCCAGCACCCGCACTTCGGGGTAGTGGTGCTTCACCGCCTCGACGGCCGCCAGCCCACCCGGCGGTGGCATGACGAGATCGATGATCGCCACCTTCGGCCGGTGGTGGCGAACGAGCTCGAGGGCCCGGCTGGCCTCCTCGGTGCGGGCCAGTACCCTCACCCGGCTCTCAGGATCGGTGTTGAGCAGCAGTTCGAGGCCGCGGGAGAACAGCTGATGGTCGTCGACGAGGACGACGGTGAGGACGTCTTCGTCGGTCATCATCCCGTGGCCCCCGGCATCATGAGGGCACGGCGTCGAGCAGCCCCGCCTGACCGGCCAGGGCCGCGGCCTGGATGCGGTTCGACACGCCCAGCCGCCGCAGCAGCAGGGCCACCATCCGCTTGGCCGTCCGCTCGGAGACGAAGAGGGATTCGGCGATCTGCATGGTCTCCACGCCGTCGGCCACCATCCGCCAGAGCTGGCGGTCCTCCGGCGTCAGGCTCTCGAGCAGCTCGGGGCGGCGGACGACGGTCGTCCCCACCATGGACGGCAGGAGCACGGACGGAAGGAGGCAGTGGCCGGAGGCGGCGGCCAGCACCGGGGCGACGAGATCCTCGGCGGTGGTCGCCTTCAGCAGCAGGCCGTGGGCCCCGGCCCGGAAGGTGCTCGACACGAGGTTGACGTCGGCCTCGTCGGCCATGGCCACGATCCGGGTGACCGGGGTGGAGCGGTGGAGCTCGCGCAGGGCCGTGATTCCGGCCGGTCCGAGGGCCAGGTCGAGAAGCACGACATGGGGACGGCGGCGGCGCACGAGGTCGACCGCGGCGCGCCCGTCGTCGGTCCGACCGACGACGTTGACGGCGCCGGCTGACGCCCGATCCATGCGCTGCTCGACCTCGCGGCCGAACAGCCCTCCGTCATCGACGAGAGCCAGTCGCACGATATCCAGCGCGAATCCCCCCTCCCGAGGTCTCCACAGCCTTCTGCGCCCATGCCACCCGGGGCAACTGTCTCTTCAGACGGATCCGACACTATCGAGGCGTCTTCTTCAGCGGTTGGGCCCCGAACGTGGCCCGGACCGTTCCCCGGCCGTTCGCTCCCACCTCCGCCGTCAGCCCCCCGCCCATGGCCTCGGCCAGCCGGGCGGCGATCCACAATCCCAGGCTTTCCTCTTCGTCGCCGCCGCCGCCGGGAGTCACGCTGACCTCCACGAGCCCGTCGTCGCCCCGGATGTCGACCTCGATCACACCGTCCGGGGGAGCATGGCGGCCGGCCTCCTCCAGCATCTTCACCAGGACCCGGAGGCACTTGTCGGGATCGCTGCGGACGACGTTGCCGCCCGGCTTGGAGTGGGTGACGATCCGCTCGGAAGCGAGCCCGGAGAGCGCGGCGGCCTCGCCGACGAGCTGCGGCAGGTAGATGTCGGCCTGATGGAGGCGGTGCTCGGCCTCGAGGGATTCGGAGGTGAGGACCTCGGCCACCTCCCGCAGGACGACATCGAGATGGTGCGAGTAGCCGTCGATGCGTTCCAGCATCTCCGAGCGCTCGTCGGCGGTCAGTTCCTCCTCCCGGCGCAGGGCCCGGGCCAGCGTCGACAACGACGCCACCGACGGCCGGAACTCGTGCAGCAGCGAGGACAGGAAGGCCCGCCGGCCCTCGTCGAGTGATTCGAGCCGGCGGCGCAGGTCCCGCTCGAGCTCCAGGCGCTGCCGTTCGACGGCCGCTGCCGCCTCGGCCTGGGAACGGCGCCGGTGGGCCAGATCGAGCCGGTCGGACAGCACGCCGGCCAGCACGGCCCCGGCGATGAGGTGACCCGTCCACCACAGGGCGTCGCGGGCCCGCTGGTCGCCGGGCCGGCTGGGCTCCGGGACGAGCAGGATCAGCGTGACGAGGATGGGCACGGTCCAGCCGAGGGCGACGGCGGCCCGCCGGAGGCCGAAGCGGATGGCCACGGCGATGACCACCAGCAGCAGGACGGGCGCGAACGGGCTCTGTCCGCCGCCGGTCAGGCCGGCCAGGACCGAGATGAGGACGGTGTCGACCCCGATCAGGACCCAGACGAGCCAGCCCCGGCTGCTGCGCCGCCAGCGGATGACCAGGATCACCGAGGCGTAGGTGACAGCCGTCAACAGCAGCGCCCAGGCCGCCACCGGGTAGTAGCCGAGGTGCGGATCACCGAGGACGGCCAGCAGCAGCATGTAACCGCCGACCGCCGCCCGCACCCGGGAGATGAACAGGGCCGGCAGCCGCCCGGCCCGTGCCGCGTCGAGGTCGGAACTCACAATGAATACTCAGAGGTTCATGCTGTGAATTCGGAGTGGAATGAACTCTGAGTATTCACCGCAGCCGGCCGGGCGGTCTCGGCTTCGCCGGCCTCCGCCGCCGCCGGGGTCGCCCGGCCGGTGGCGATTCGGGCCGGGAACCGGGCCCGGACGATGAGCCCGCCGCCCGGGCGGGCATCGACGTTGATCTCCCCGTCGAGGGCGGCGATGAACTGGGACACGATCCACATCCCGAGTCCCGACGAGCGGTGCTGCCCGAAGCTGACCCACTTCTCGAGCGCCTCGCTGGTCAGCTCGGGCGGGATGCCGGGGCCCCGGTCGAGCACTGCCAGCTCCACCATCTCCTTGCGCCAGGCCAGACGGACCTCGATGCGCTCCTTGGCGGGGGAGTGCTTGTGGGCGTTCTCCAGCAGGTTCGTGAGGATCCGGAACAGCTTCCGGGAGTCGCTGTGGAGGACCTTGAGACCGGGGTCGATGCTGGTCGTCACCCGATCGGCGGCCACGCCGGCGGCCGACGTCGCCGAACGGATCAGCTCCGGCATGTAGAGGTCGGAGACCTCGACCCGTTGCGGGGCACCGAGCGATTCGGTGATGGCCACCTCCCGGACCTCCTGGAGCATGGCGCCGAGCTGGCCGGCGTGGCTCTGGATGAGCGAGATGACCTCGGCCCGCTCGGCGTCGGAGAGCGGGTGCTGCTCCCAGCCCAGCGCCTGGGACAGGGCCTCGAGGGAGGCGATCGGTGTCCGGAAGTCGTGGGCCAGGGCATGGAGGAAGTCCTTGCGGGCTTCGTCGATGGCCTCGAGCCGCTGCCGCAGCGCCCGCTCCTCGTCGAGACGGCGGTGCTCGGCGACGGCCGCGGCCTCGGCCCGGGCCCGCTTGCGGTGGGCCAGATCGGCGGCGTGGGACAGCACGCCGGCCAGCACCCCGCCGGACACGAGCATCCACGACCACCAGGCGGCCATGCGCACCCGTTCGCCGTCGTCGAAGTCGGGCCGGGGGACCCAGAGGATGACGGCCACGAGGGCGGCGCTGGTGACGACGGCGACGGCCATGGTCTGGGGCAGGCTGAAGCGCACGCCGAAGGTGAAGACCACCAGCACGAGGATCGGCAGCATCGGACTGGTCCACAGCCCGGTCAGCCCGGTCAGCGTGACGACGATGCCGCCGTCGAAGAAGCTCAGCGTGTAGGCGGTGGCGTTCGAGACGCGGCCCCGTCCCGCTTCCCGGGCGACCCAGAACAGCGCCGCCCAGGAGTAGCAGATGCCGGCCAGCAGCACCGTCCAGGCGGCGGTGCGGTAGTAGCGCATGTCGTCGCCGGCGGCCAGGACGCTGACCATCGAGAGGCCCATGGCGACCCGGATCCAGGAGACGACGACCTCACCGGCCGTCCGGTCGGTGTCCTCGAAACGCCGTCGCAGGTCGTCAAACGGGCCGCGCATCCCCATCCCCCCGGCCCAGTGTGGCTCAGTTACGGGACTGCGCCCAAGCCTGGAGCTCACGGATGCGTTTCCAGCCGTTCTCGCTGTCGGCGTCGAGACCGGCCTGGCGGGCGTCACGGATGCAGTCCACCGGACACATCGGCACGCAGAAGCCGCAGTCGATGCAGTCCTCGAGGACGATGGCGAACCGGCCCATGAAGTCGTCTTCGAGCTTGTAGATGGCGTCGACCTTGCCCGGGCAGGCGTGTTCGCAGGCGCCGCAGCCGATGCAGGTGTCCTCGATGTAGAAGTGCCCGATCCGGCTGTGCTTCTTATTGCCGGGACTCATTCGACGAGGTACTTCGTCGGGATCTTGTGCGACGCGTTGATGTATTCCTGCAGACTGCCGTTGAAGCGGAAGAACATGTCCCGGTCGAGCGGGTCCTCCGCCCACAGCCGGATGGGGACGCCCGGAAGACTCAGGCGGTTGAGTGAATGCTCGAGGTCCGGCCGGCCGCCGTTCTCGGCAATGTTCTCCAGCATCTCCTTCCAGACCCAGACGTCCGTCTCGAGGATGAAGTTGGCCTTGACGCGGTCGTCCTCGGAGATCTCCTGCACGTCGATCAGCGAGTACAGCTCGAAGGTGGTCTGGAAGTGGCGGTCGGTGCCTTCCCCGTCCGCATCGAAGACCGTCCAGACGCAGCTGCAGTCGATCTCACCGACGTGTTCGTGGACGGCCCGGTTCTCCTCCATGAGTTCGCCGAGCCGGGCGAACCATTCGACCGAGGGGAAAATCAGCATGCGGCCTTCCACGGCAGCTCCCCGAACTTGCACACCTCGCGGCGGTGGAGGCCGGCCCGGTCACAGCGCTGGAGGTACTCCTCCTTCACGACGTCCCACAGGAAGGCCACGCCGTCCATGCCGGTGTCGATCTCGTCGAGGCCGCCGCCCATGAGGACGGCCAGGGGCTCGAGCACCACCGGCTGCAGGATGGAGGTGGAGACCAGCACCTCGGCGATGTCGGCGTAGCGGTGCATCAGCGCCATGGCCTGCTCCGGCTCGGGGTGGTTCTCCAGGTAGTTCTTCAGCTCGATGGTGCCGAAGGCGACGTGGCGGGCCTCGTCCTGCAGGCAGCGGCGGAAGATCTCCCGGTCGACGTGGGTCCGGGCCAGGAACTCGCCGCCCCGGAACACCGAGAGGATGAATCCCTCGCCGATCAGGTTGAGGAAGTAGGCCCCCGACGTGTGGGTCGGGCTGGCCATAAGGGCCTTGGAGGCCCACTCGAACATGGGGTTGACGTGGAGCAGGCCACCGCCGCCGGCCAGGGCCCGCTTGCGGAAGACCTCGAGGTGGCGGGCCTCGTCCATGATCTGCGTGGCCAGGAAGGCCTTGATCTCCAGGAACTCGGCCGGGATCCGGTACATCCACTTGGCCGGGAAGTCACCGGCCAGGAACTCGATCTCGGTCAGGAAGGTGGCCAGCTGACAGGCGGCCTTCTCCAGATCCTCGGGGAGCTCCTCGAGCTCGTCCCAGGCGATGTCCTTGGTGGCGTTCCACTGCCGGGCCTTGGCCTCCTCGTAGAGCGTGGAGACGTTGTCGGCCCACAGGTCCCACTTCTCGGTCACGACGAAGTCGTCGTAGACCGGCAGCATGTCCTTGTAGGGCTCCCGGATCGAGCCCCGGGGGGTGAGGTTCCGGTAGCAGTCGGGGACGGAGTCGGCCACCGTGCCGTAGGCCTTGGGCCGGTTGCAGTCCATGAACGTGAGGCCCCGGGACGACGGCTTGACCTTGGTGCCCCAGGGGCTGCCGTCGGTGTTCATCCACTCCAGGGAGAACGAGCCCTTCTCCAGCCGCTCGACGGCCGGGGCGGCGTAGTTGATCCACGTCTCCCGGTCGGCCTCGAACGCTGCTTCGTAGGCGGCGCACAGCTCCTCCTCCCGGCCGTGGGTGGCCAGCGGCGGGGGGTCGAGTTGGGCGATGGTGTCGGTCAGGTCGGCCATGGGATCGTCACGCCTCCAGAAGGTCGGTGCGCCCGCTCTTCTCCAGCATCTCCCGGTACCGGGGGAACAGCCCTTTGGCCAGCGGGACCAGCTTGAGGATCTTGGGGACGGGCCCCTTCGCCCGCATCTCACCCTTGGCCAGGGCGAGCGAGATGTTGACCTTGCCGAGCCAG
Organism: Actinomycetota bacterium; assembly: GCA_040756995.1. Taxonomy (GTDB): domain Bacteria; phylum Actinomycetota; class Acidimicrobiia; order IMCC26256; family BP-133; genus BP-133. Next base: position 6,763 of record JBFLYK010000078.1, read on the forward strand.
AAGCGGTGGCCGACGTCGGCGGCCATCTTCATCTCGACGACGGGCTTCGGCCCGTTGCGGGCGTCGTCGCCGTAGAGGACCTTGCCGGCCGGCATGTCGACGGTGAAGACGGCGTCGGGCTCGGTGTGGACAACCTTGAGGATCACGCCCGATTCGGCGAACTTCGGGCCGATCTCCGGGTCGGCGAGCGCCTCCTCGAAGATGCCGCCGGTGTACCGGTAGACCTCGGCCTCATCCTTGAACACCGGCATTGGATCCCCCCTGGTTCCGCGCGGCTGGTGGTGCCTGTGGGCCGAAGTTCATCACGCGGGCGGTCGTCCGGTCAGGTCTTTCTCGGGCCAAGCAGTGACCCGAATGGGTCAGGGTTTCTCGTCGGCCGTCACGTCCTCGCCGTCGAGGAGGCCGACCCGGCCGGCCAGCAGAGCGGCCTCGACCCGGTTGGACACCTCCAGCTTGCGGAGGAGGGAGGCCACCATCCGTTTGGCGGTGCGCTCGGAGACGTAGGTCCGTTCGGCGATCTCCAGGCTCTCGAGGCCCCGGGCCACGAGGCGCCAGAGGGCGATCTCCTCGTCGTCGAGCCGGGCCAGGACGGCCGGCCGGCGGGTGGCCCGCAGCTGGACGAGGGCCTCGAGGAGCGAGGTCGGCAGCACCGACAGCCCGGCCCCGAGGCTGAGCAGCGGGGGGACGAGGACGTCGGGGTCGGACGACTTGGGGATGAACCCGTGGGCGCCGGCGGCCAGCGCCTCGAGGGCCAGTTCCCGGTCGTCGGTGCCGGACAGGGCCAGGATCCGGACGTCCGGGTAGTGGTGGGCGATCTCCCGGATGGCGCCGATGCCGCCAGGCGGCGGCATGGCCAGGTCGACGAGCGCCACCTGAGGCCGGTTGCGGCGGACCAGCCCCAGCGCCTCCTCGGCGCTCTCCGTCCGCCCCGCCACCCTGATCCGGCCCTCGGAGGCGGCGCTGAGGAGCAGCTCCAGGCCCCGGGAGAACAGGCCATGGTCGTCGACGATGACGACGATGATCGGCTCCCCCTCCGCCATGCCGGCGACGCTACTGCGGGTCAGCGGTGTAGTTCACCCGGTGCTCGACGTCGAGCCAGAGCCGGCGGCCGATCGGGTCGGTCATCTCCTCGGCCAGGTGGCCGACGAGCCCCGCCGTGCGGGCCAGGAGGGCAAAACCCCGCACGATCTCCGGCGGAAAACCGAGGTCGGCGAAGGCCGCCCCGGCGACTCCGGCGCCGTTGACCGGCAGCCGCTTGCCGGTGGCGGCGGCGTGGGCCTCGGCCACGGCCTGCAGCGTGTTGAGGTGCGGCGTCGGGACGCCCGCGTCGGCGGCGATGGCGTAGAGCCGGGGCGTGCGGGGGTCGCCGACCTTGTGGACGGGATGCCCGAGCCCCGGGATCCGCCGCCCGGCGGCGATCTCGGCCTGCACCGCCCGCTCGGCGGCGCCGGCGGCCGGGTCGGCCAGGATGGCCGCCAGGAAGCGGGCCGTGTCCTCCACCACTCCGAGGAAGACGTTGCCGGCGCCGAGGAGGCCGGCGGCCACGGCACCCTGGAGCGACTCGGTGGCGCCCGTCCACGTGAGCCGGGCGGCGAGGACGCTGGGTGTCAGGCCGTGGTCGGCCAGCGCCACGAGGGCGGCGTCGAAGAGGCGGGTCTCGCCGGCCGACGGCATCCGGTTGGCGGTGAGGAGGAAGGCCAGCTCGGTGAAGGTGACCTTCCCCATGAGCTCCGTGGCGAGGTCGCGCCCCCGCACGGTGATGGCATCGGGCGTCGACCGCCCGATGCCGCTGCGCAGCCAGCTGTCGTCACCCATGGGCGGCATTCTCCTTGTCCCATTCGGCGGGGGTGCGGTCCCTCGGGAGCTGGTGTTTGGCCACCCGGCCGGTCGGGGTGTGGGGCAGTTCGGAGACCAGTTCGATGTAGCGGGGGACCTTGAAGCGGGTGAGGCGGGCGGCGGCCCAGGCGTGGAGGTCGGCCGGGCCGGGCGGTGGCCCGGCGGCGTCCGGCGGTTCCGGGGCGAGAACCACGAACGCCTTGACCTCTTCCTCGGTCAGCTCCGAGGGGACGCCGACGACGGCCACTTCGGCCACGGAGGGGTGGGTCGACAGGGCTTCTTCGACCTCGGCGGGGGAGAGGTTCTCGCCCCGGCGGCGGATGATCTCCTTTTCCCGGCCCACGAACGTGTAGGTCCCGTCGGGGTTCTCCATGACCAGGTCGCCCGTCCGGAGCCAGCCGTCGGGGCGGAGCACCCGGGCGGTCTCCTCCGGCATCCCCCAGTAGCCGAGCATCACCGCCGGGTTGCGCAGTTCCAGTTCGCCGACCTCGCCGGGCGGGACCGGCTGGTCGTCGCGCAACACCCGGCCCTCGTTGATCCGGCCCAGCGTCGGGTGCTGGCGGATGGCGCCGAGCGTGCCGTAGGGGCGGGTCCCCCGGGGCCAGATCGTGCCGTAGGGCGTCTCCGACATGGCGTAGCCGCACACCAGCTTGATGCCCAGACGGCGCTCGATCTCGAGGTGGCGGGCGTCCGGTGGGGCGGGACCGGAGTAGGCCAGGCGGAGCGGTGTGTCGGCGTCGTCGGGCCGCTCCGGCTGCTGCATGATCATCTCGATCATGGCGCCGATGGCGTTGAACTCGGTGGCGCCGTAGCGGCGGGCGGAGTCGAGGAACGTGGACGGCGAGAAGCGGGGGAGGAGCACCAGACTCGCCCGGGCGGCCACCGAGCCCAGCACCGAGTAGGCCGGGGCGTTGATGTGGAACAGCGGCAGGGAAGTCATCAGCCGGTCCTCGGCCGTCAGCTCCATCCACCACGGGAAGCCCTCCCCGGCCATCACGTAGGCCCGGTGCGTCTGCGTGACCAGCTTCGACCGGCCGGTGGTGCCCGACGTGGGGATGAGGACGGCGGGGTCGTCGGGCGTCGGGCCGGGCCGCTCGGACGGCTCCGTCTCGGGAACGGTGAGAAGACGGGCGACGTCGGCGTCCGAGAGGACGAGCCGCGGCTCCGTCTGGCCGATCAGGCCGGCCAGTTCGGCCTCGCCGGCAGCGGGGTTGGCGGCCACCAGGATCCCCCCGAGCCGCATGAGTCCCAGCCAGACGAAGAGGTGATCGGCGGTGTTCCGCATGGGCACCAGCACGAGGTCGCCCCGGCCGACCCCCTGGCCCGCCAGGCCGGCGGCGGCGGTTCCAATCCGGCGCCAGGCCGCCTCGTAGGTGAAGACGGAGTCCTCGTGGAACAGCCAGGGCTTGTCCGGGGCGGCCTCGACTGCGCTGGCCAGCAGATTCGGGATGGTGCGCTCCACGACGGCGTCCGAGGCTACTTTCCCGGGCATGATTCGAACGGAGGAGCGGGGCCGGGTGGCGATCCTTTGGATCGACCGGCACGAGCAGCGCAACGCCCTCGACACCGAGCACTGCGAGCTGCTCCGGGACGCCCTCGGCGAAGTGCAGGCGGCCGGCGCCCGGGCCGTCGTCGTCACCGGTGAAGGGTCGAGCTTCTGCGCCGGGGCCGATTTCGGCGAGGTCTACGGCGACGGGTTCCGCAAGGCGCTCTACGAGATGCTGCGGCGTTTCACCGCCAGTCCGGTGCCGATCCTCGCCGCGGTCAACGGGCCGGCCATCGGGGCCGGCACGCAGTTGGCCCTGGCCGCCGACCTCCGCATGGTCGGCCCCGGCGCCACCTTCGCCATCCCCACCGCCACGCTCGGCCTGGCCGTCGATCCCTGGACGCTCCGGCGCCTGGCGCTCCTGGCCGGCGGAGGGATGGCCCGCCGCATCGTCCTGGCCTGCGAGCCGCTGTCGGCCGAGGAGGCGCTGACCTGCGGGCTGGCCGACGCCGCCGGTGATCTCGACGCCGCCCTCGAGCGGGCGGCTCGCATCGCCGCCCTGGCGCCGCTCACGCTGGCCTACTCCAAGCAGGTGCTCAACCGGCTCCAGGAGCCGGAGATCAACGATCCGGGGCTCGAGTCGCTCTTCGAAGAGGTGTGGCGCAGCGGCGACGTCGCCGAGGGCCGGGCCGCCCGCCGCGAGCGCCGTCCACCACGCTTCGAAGGTCGCTAGCACGCAGCGTGGTATCCGGGCTGGCCATTTGACGCTTTCCTAGCCCTCAGGCGGGGGGTCGGAGCCCGAAATTGGTCTCCCGGAGATACTTCGCGCCCGAAGGGCCCGTCATACCGTGACCTCACACCAACGGGAAGGGGGGTCCGGATCATCTGTCCTCGTGCCCCCGGACTACAGATGCGGCCGGCGTCCCCGGGGTTCGGGGTGTCCCCGACAACCCCGCCCCATGTCGGCTGTCCAAAAACAGAAAGGCATGGAGCCAGATGCGAAGAATACGTGGGCTAGTTGCGCTCAGCGTGGGTCTCGCGCTCCTCGCTGCGGCGTGTGGTGGAGATCAAGACCATGACAGTTCCGCGGCCCCGAAGCCGGCCGACGCGCAGACGATCGCGCCTGATGCCGGCAACACCGCGGCGACCGAAGCGCCGGCCGCCACCCCGACCGAAGCGGCTCCGGCGGCCGACGCCGGGACCACGGCGACGCCGGAGGCCGCCGCGACCGCCGCACCCGCTCCCGCCACGGCCGGATCGTCGGCTCCGGCGGCGGCCCGGTCGAAGGCCCCGACGGCCAGGTCGGCCGCCGGTGGCTCGTCGTCATCGGCGGCTCCGGCGGCCGGGGCGTCCGCCGCTCCGGGCGCGCCCGGCGCGCCCGCTCCCGGCACGCCGGCCGCTCCCACTCCCGGCGGCGCCGGCAGCGGCGTGACGGGGACCGGCAACGCCTCGCAGGGCAACAACGGCGGCGCCACCGACGTCGGCGTGACCGCCACCGAGATCAAGCTCGGGACGATCTCCGACAACGGTGCTCCCCTCGGCAACATCGTGACCATCCCCGTGGTGACCACCGTCATCGGCATGATGCGGGCGGTCAACGACACCGGCGGCATCTACGGCCGCAAGGTCGTCGTGCAGGACTGCGACTCGGCCGGCGACCTGACCCGGTTCCGCGCCTGCTTCAAGAAGCTGGTGGAGCAGGAGAAGATCTTCGCCTTCATCACCAGCATCACGTGGGGGACGGGCGAGGTCCACGGTGACCTGGCCAAGGCCCGCGTCCCGTGGTTCGGCTCCTGGGGCTTCTTCACCAGCGAGTGGAAGGACCCCTGGATGTTCCCGGCCCACATGGCCTCGGTCCACGAGGCGCACGCCAACTCGATCTACGTGCGTGACGTCTTCAAGGTCAAGACCGTCGGCATTCTGTACCTCAACATCCCCGAGAACCGGGCGGCCGTGAAGGCCATGCACGAGATCTTCGACCCGGCCGGCATCAAGGTCGTCAAGGAGATCCCCCTCGAAGTCGAGGACCCCAACGAGACGGCCAACGTCGTGGCCATGCGGTCGGCCAACCCCGACCACGTGATCCACTTCGCCTGGTCGCCGCCGATGGTGAAGTGGATGCTCAGCGCCAAGGACCAGGGCTACTGGCCGCCGATGGGCCTCTCCGGCAACCACTTCGCCGCCGACGCCCTCGGGCCGCTCGTCGGTGACTGGCCGCTGAAGGGCATGTGGACGATCACCAGCTACAAGGTCTGGTCGGACAACCCCGAGTACCTGGCCGTGATGGCCAAGTACGCCCCGGAGATGAAGACGAAGATCCACCACATCACCCAGACGGCCTACGCCGGCAGCCGGGTGTTCATCAGCGCGGCCAAGGAGGTCGGGCCGAATCTCACCCGGGAACGGATGATGGACATGTGGGAGAGCCGGCCGTGGGACGGCGGCCCGGGCATGGGCGTCGTCTTCACCTGGAAGCCGGAGGCCAAGGCCGCCCGGGACGGGAAGGGCGGCAATCCCGAGGCGCACGACACGATGCGCTGCGAGTACCAGTTCAAGTACAACAAGTCGCAGGCCGGTGACTACAAGGTCTGGGTTCCGGCCCCCGAGCGCTACGACATCTGCGACACGCATGACTGACCTGTAGGCACAACACCTGTAAATCAGAGGGTGGGCCCCGGCGAGAGCCGGGGCCCACCTTTGTCTGCGGGGGAGTACCACGCGGACGAGATTGGGCAGAGCGAGACGAGGTGACCGTTTCGCCACGGCCGCCAAGATCGACCCATGTTCCTGGCGGCGTTCAACTTCGATCTGTTCAAGTTCTCGCTCGTGCAGGGCGTGGCGCTCGGAGCCCTGTACGGAATCCTGGCCATCGCTCTCGTGCTCACGTTCCGGATGAGCCGGGTGGTCGGCTTCGTGCACGGCGGCATCGCCACGGCCTGTGCCTTCTTCTACTGGTACCTGGTGGCCAACCCCGACCTCGTGTCGGGCCAGAGCGTCGGCGGTTCGGCGTGGAACACCCACGAGTGGCCGAAGGCCCCCGCCGTCTTCCTGGCCGTCCTGCTCGGCTGCGGCCTCGGCGCGGTGTTCGGCTCGATCGTGACCGGCCGGATGGCCGTCTGGCCCCGCGTCACGGTCACGACGTTCTCGCTCGGCGTCATGCTCCTCCTGGCCGGGATCTCGGCCAGCATCTGGAAGAGCGCCTTCGAGAACGTTCCCAGCCCGTTCGGCGAGAAGGTCACCACGATCCTGGGCAGCGCCACCCGCCACCACGACATCGCGGTGGTGATCATCATGGTTCTGCTGGTGGTGAGCCTGAACTTCGTGCTGACCAAGACGAAGCTGGGCACGCAGATCAGGGCCATCGCCGACGACATCGACGCCGCCGAGATGGTGGGCATCCCCGTCCAGAAGATCTCCATCGGTGTGTGGTGCGCCGCCGGCGGGCTCGCCGGGCTCGGCGGTGTGCTCCTCACTCCGATGACCCGGCTCGGGACCGGCGTGATCCTCTTCGTCCTGCTGCGGTCCACCGCCGGCGCCGTCCTCGGAGGCTTCGACAGCCTTCCCCTGGCGCTGGGCGGGGCGATTCTCTTCGGCCAGGTCGAGGCCCAGGTGCAGGGCGGCACGTTCGGGGCGGTCAGCTCCGGGTGGCGTGAGGTGATCCTCATGGCCGTTCTGTTCGCCGGCGTGATCCTCCTGGCCCGCCGGAACCAGCACCGCTTCCAGCTCGCGGAGGGCTGACGCAATGCCGCGCAAACAACTGCTGCAGGGGATCGTGGCCTTCGTGGCCGTGGCGCTGATCGTCCCGCCGCTGCTGGCCGACTACTGGGTCTTCCTCGTCACCGCCGGGCTGCTCACCACCATCACCGCCATGGGCCTGGCCATCATCGTCGGGTGGGCCGGCGAGGTGACCCTGGCCGGCGCCGGTCTGCTCGGAGCGTCGGTGTACGTCACCGGCTACTTCTACCGGGTGGGGGAGAGCTCGCTGAACGGGTGGCCCTTCATCCCCGCCGCCCTGGTCGGGATCCTCTTCGCCGCTTTCCTGTCGGGCCTCGTCGCCATCCCCACCGCCCGGTTCTCCGGGATCTACGTGATGGTCCTGACGCTCGGTCTCCAGATCACGCTGGAGCGGACGCTGTTCAGCTTCGAGTGGATCATCGGCGGCTTCGGCCGCAACGTCATCGTCAACCGGCCCGAGTTCCTCGGGATCACCTTCGACACCGACCTCAGCTTCTTCTACCTCTGCCTGGTCGTGGCGGTGGCGGCGGGCCTGTTCGTCCACGCCCTGCGCCAGTCCCGCCACGGGCGGGCCATGAATCTGGTCCGCACCGACAAGCGGGCGGCGGCGGCCGTGGGCATCTCGCCGTGGCGGTACAAGATCATGGCCTTCGCCATCGGCGGCGCACTGATCGGCCTGGCCGGTGCGTTCACCGCTCCGCTGTACCGGTCGCCGCCCGCCATCATCCAGTTCATCGCCTTCCAGTCGCTGTTCCTGCTGGCGATCCCGGTGGTGGCCGGAACCCGCACGCTGCTCGGCATCGCCTCCGTCTCGATCGCCTTCGCCCTCATCCCCCAGGCCCTCGAGAGCCACCACCTGTCCCCCTACCTGCTGGGCGGCATCGGCCTGATCGGCGGGACGATCGTCGGACCCGGCGGGATGGGCGGGAACCTGCTCGACATCCTCCAGAAGAAGAAGGAGGTGGCGATCCTCTCGGCCGCCGGTCTCGACGGAGACCGGCTGGGTGAAGTCGACGTCGACCTCACGTCGGAGGCCCAGGACCCCGAGATGGAGGCGCCGGCCGTTTCGGTGACGACGACCACCAACGGCAACGGCCGCGGCGAGGAGATCGTCCTGCGGACCCGTCCGCCCCGCCTGCGGGCCTGAGAAGGAGCAACGATGGCAGCCTTTCGACAGGACGCCCTCGCCGGCCAACTCACCGTCGACTGGAGCGAAGGAGAGCTGGCGGCGCTGGAGACGGTGGAGGACTTCCTCCCCGAGCAGGTCCGGGAAGGGACCGTGCTGCGGGCCACCGACGTCCACAAGCGCTTCGGCGGTGTCTACGCCCTGCGCGGGGCGTCGATCGAGGTGCCGGCGCACTCCTTCGTGGGCCTGATCGGTCCCAACGGCTCGGGCAAGTCGACGCTGTTCGACGTCCTGAACGGGTTCACCGCTCCCGACCAGGGGACCGTGGAGGCCTTCGGCCAGGACGTGACCCGCAAGCACGCCTGGGACCGGGCCAAGCTCGGCATGAGCCGCACCTTCCAGGCCAACCACATCGACCTCGACCTAACCGTCTTCGACAACCTGCTGGCCGGCGCCTACCTCAACGTGCGGGGCGGCGTCCTCGCCTCGGTGCTGGGGTTCCCGGCGGTGCGGGCCGACCAGCGGCGCGCCGCCGAGGTGGCCCGGGCCGTCGGCCGGCTCCTCGACCTCGAACCGGTGCTGGAGGTGCGGGCCGGGTCGCTCAACTTCGGGGCGCAGCGGCGCATCGAGATCGGCCGCAGCCTGATGAGCCGGCCGCGGCTGCTGCTGCTCGACGAGCCCAGCGCCGGGATGGACGCGGTGGAGGCCCAGCACCTGCTGATGCTGGTGAAGCGGCTGCAGACCGACCTCGGTCTCGCCGTGCTGCTCATCGAGCACTTCGTCCGCATGGTCCTCGACAACTGCGGTTGGGTCCACGCCATCGCCGCCGGCCAGGTCATCGCCGTCGGCCCGCCCGAGGTCGTGGCCGCCGATGAGGCCGTCCAGACCGCCTACCTGGGGGTGTCCGGTGCTTGAGCTCTACAACGTGTCGTCCGGCTACGGGCGCCTGCCCGTGCTGTTCGACATCAACTTCACCATCGCCGCCGGCGAGCTGGTCGCCGTGCTGGGACCCAACGGCGCAGGCAAGTCCACGCTGCTGAAGACGATCCTCGGCGTCGTCCCCGCCACCAAGGGGACCATCGTCTTCGAGCAGACCAGGGTGACCCACGAGCCACCCTCGGGCCGCTTCCTGCGGGGCATCGCCATGTCGCCCGAGGGCCGGCGGATCTTCATGAACCTGACCGTCAAGGAGAACCTCGTCACCGGCTCCTCCGGCGTGGCCAACGACGTCGTGGCCCGGCAGATGGAGCGGATCTTCGAACTCTTCCCTGTTCTCGGCCAACGCCAGGGGCAGCGCGCCGGTTCGCTGTCCGGCGGTGAGCAGCAGATGCTGGCCATCGGGCGGGCGCTGATCTCGGCGCCCCGGCTGCTGATGATCGACGAGCTCTCGATGGGTCTCGCTCCGCTGGTCGTGGCCGAGCTCTACGGGACGCTCCGCTCCCTGGCCGACGAGGGGCTGGGCATCGTCGTCGTCGACCAGTTCGCCTCGAAGATGCTCGCCGTCGCCGACCGGGCCTGCGTCATGGAGAAGGGCCGGATCGTCCTCGACGGCACGGGTGAAGAAAGCCAGGCCGAGCTGCTCGCCGGAGCGGCCGTCGGCCTCGACCGGAAGTAACCGTGACATTCAGCCGGCACACCGCATCGAACCAATGGGGGTACCAGCAGTGAACCGACACCGCCGCTTCGCCCGATGGATCACCGGAGCAACGATGGCCGCCGCAGTCGCCGGACTGGCGGTGCCCGCCCAGGCCGACGAGCTCGAGGACCTGGCCCTCGGGCAGGCCTGGCGCGGCTGGTCCGACGCCCGCCTGGTCGTGCCGTCCGCCGGGCTGCCCTACGAACTCAACCCGACGCCGACCGCCTTCTCCCGCAGCTACATCGACGCCGTCCCTGGCCGGTCGTCGGCCTTCGCCAGCTTCTACTACGGCGACGAGATCATCGAGGAGGGCGTCTTCGAGATCGGGCCCGGGGGCGGATTCCAGAACCCGACGCTGACCCGGTGCAACAACCCCGACGCCGGTCGCGGCACTTCGGGCAAGGTCGAGATGGGCGGCGGTGGAGTGGGCCGCAAAGCGGTCACCGACTGCACGTCCCGGCTGAAGGCCCACGGCACCAGCAACACCGGTCCGCTCGTCACCGAGCAGCTCTCGATCAGTGACGGCTTCACGGATGCCTCCTCGATCACCTCACCCGGCCGCATCGTCGGCGAGGCCACCGCCCGCCTGGTGGGCGTCGATGTCGGCGACCTTCACATCGGCGCGGTCGAGAGCTGGGTCAAGGTCGACTACCCGATCGACGGTGAGCCGATCGTGTCGTACAAGGTGTCGGCGCTCAACATCTCCTCGGGCAAGACGTCTGCGCTCGACGCCGGCAACAAGTCGTTCACGCTCGGCGGGAGCGCCATTCCGGCCAGCCAGGTCGTCGACCAGTTCAACTCGCAGGCCAACCAGATGGGCGCCAAGGCCGCTCCGGACAAGCAGACGTGGGAGGTCGACGTCCTGGCGCCCAAGGTCTACAAGCCGGGCGAAACGCCGGGTCGGGCCTTCGGCGACTTCAGCATCATCAACCCGAGGGAAATCGCCGTGTGGGCACCGGTGGTGAGGGTGCGCACGAACAACTACTGGTGCTGCAAGAACGCCGGCGGCGAGAACACCGGCTTCTACCTCGGTTGGGCCCGGACCCGGAACTACATCGACTCCTCGGCCAACAGCGTGAACGTCATCGACACGCCGCCGAACCCGAACGAGACCGGCGGCGCCATCGCTCCACCCAGCCCGACCGGCGCCGCCCGGGGCACGCCGTCCGCGATCCCTGCGCCGGCGGCGGCACGGCCGGCGGACCGCTTGGACGTCCGTCTTCCGGCGACGCACCGGCAGACCGGTCCGGGGGAGGGGGCGTTGACCCTCCGGGGGGCGCCGAACCGGTTGACGTCCGTCGCCACAGGGGTCCGGTGATCGACGATGGCGAGCCCTGCCCCGCTTCCCGCCCACGTCGCCGAGCTGCCCGAAGCCGGGAAGAAGGGTCTGGCCCTGCCGGCCCTTCCCCCCCGGCTGCTGCTCGGGAGCGCCCTCGTCGTCGCCGGTCTCGTCAGCGTCCTCATCGCCTGGGGTCAGGTGAAGGACATCGACAATCCGGCCGCCCAGATCCCCTATCTGGCCAGCGGCGGGCTGATCGGCGTCGGCCTCATGGCGGTCGGTGCCGCGCTCCTCGGAGGCGGCGGCGCGGCCGCCCCGGCCGCCCCGAGCGACGACGTCGTGGCCCGCATCGAGCAGATGGCCGACAACATCGACTGGCTGGCCGACACGGTCGAGCAGATCGCCGTCCACCTCAACCGTCAGGCCGCGTCGTCCGAGGCCGCTCAAGCCGATTCCGTTTCCGTGCGGAGCTGAGGGTGATGCCGGTGACCGACACCGCGGTCATGCCCGTCTCCCGCCCGGCCGGTGCCGCGCCCCGGCCCGTCCGCCTGGCCGTCGAGGGGTTGCGGAAGTCGTACGGCAAGCGGGAGGCGGTCAAGGGCGTGTCGTTCGCCCTCACCGACGGGGTCACCGGGCTGCTCGGGCCGAACGGCGCCGGCAAGAGCACGATCATCAAGTGCGTCACCGGCATCCTCAACTGGGATGCCGGTGACATCGTCATCGACGGCGTCGACGCCGCCGAGCGGCCCCGGGCCGCCCGGGCCCGTGTCGGGTACATGCCGGAGCGGGCCAGCTTCCCGCCCGAGATGACCGTGCGGGCCTACCTCGGCTACGCCGCCCGGATGAAGGGCGTCGGCCGGCGGGACGTCGACGAGGCCGTGGACACGGTGCTCCGCCAGATCGATCTCGAGCACATGGCCGAGCGTGTCATCGGCAACCTGTCCAAGGGCTACCGGCAGCGGGTGGGGATGGCGCAGGCGGTCATCGGGTCGCCGCCCGTCCTCATCCTCGACGAACCGATGGCCGGGCTCGACCCCCTCAACGTCTGGGACATCCGTGACGTCCTGTGGGAGTACGGCCGGGAACACCTCGTGCTGTTTTCCACCCACGTTCTGCCCGAGGCCCGGGTGCTGTGCGAGCGGATCATGGTGATCGCCGCCGGCCTCCTGGCCTTCGACGGCACGCTGGTCGAGGCGGAGCTCGAGCGGGCGGTGACGCGGCGGTGGCGGCTGGGCGTGTCGGGCCCGCCGCCCGACCGCCTGCGGGCCGCGGTGACCGCGGCCGGCGCCACCGTCCTCCACTCCACGAGCAACGGCACGAGCACGAGCCTCGTCGTCGACGCCGGCTCCCCGGCGGTCGTCGACGCCCTGGCCCGGACGGTGCTGGCCGAAGGGTGGTCGCTGGCCCACCTCGAGCCGATGACCGACCTCATCGACAGCGCCTTCCGGCAGGCGGGTCTGCGATGATCGTCTTCCGCCGGGAGCTCCGCACGCTGGTGACGTCGCCACAGGCGTGGGCCATCGCCACCGCCTACCTGCTGATCTCCGGGCTCTTCTTCGTGGCGCTGCTCTTCTCCCGGCCCTACGCCGACCTCGAGCGCTACTACTCCAACATCGAGACGACGCTCATCGTCGTCGCCCCGATCATGGCCATGCGGTCCTTCGCCGAGGAACGCCGCACGGGGGCGCTCGACATCACGCTCTCGTGGCCCGTCTCCCGCTGGACGCTGGTGACCGGCAAGTGGGTGGCCAACACCGTCTTCACCTGGGCCATGGTGTCGATCGCCTGGCTGTACATCGCCCTGCTGCAGTCGCTCGGGCGGGTGGAGCTCGGCAACGCCGCCGCCGGCTGGATGGGCCTCCTGGCGTTGACGGCCATGTTCGGTGCCCTCGCCCTGGCCATCTCGGCCCGGTCGGCCTCCCCGACGTCGGCCGCCTTCGTCGGCTTCGGCGTGCTGCTCGGCCTGTGGATTCTCGACTTCGTGCCGGGATGGCTCGGCGGCCGCTTCGACGGCATCGTCTCGTTCCTGGCGCCGACGACGCACATCGAGAACAGCGGCCGCGGGATCCTCGACGCCGGCGACGGCCTCTACTTCCTGATGGGCACGGTGTTCGGCCTCACCCTGGCCGGCGTGGCGCTGGCCGAGCCGGGGCGACGGAGCTGGCGTCGCTTCGTCGATCCGCGGCGGGCCGGGGCGCTGCTCGGCCTCGCTCTGGTGCTCGGAACCGGCGTCGGTTCGGCGCAGGCCCGCGGCCAGATCGACCTCACACCCGAGAAGCGCTTCAGCCTCACCACCCAGTCCCGCGCGGTGCTGGCGCAGGTGAAGGCGCCCATCCACGTGATCGGGTTCACCCAGCCGGGATCGGCCCAGCAGGTGGAGATGCGATCGCTGCTCCGCCGCTACCAGCTGGCCAAGCGCGACTTCACATTCGAGTTCATCGATCCCGACGCCCAACCGGGCAAGGTGAAGGAACTCGGGGCCGGCTCCTACGGCGAGATGCTGCTCCGGGTGGGCGACAACCGAGACTTCGTCAACGAGATCTCCGAGGTCGACCTCACGAGCGCCATCCAGCGCCTGTCCCGGGCGGAGCCGCCGGTGGCCTGCTTCACGGTCGGGCACGGCGAGCGGGACATCGCCGACCAGCGGGCGGACGGCTATCAGAACTTCGCCACCCGCCTGAAGCGGCTCGGGTACGAGACGAAGTCGCTGGCGATCGGCGCCGAGGGTGGCGCGGCCCGGCTGGCGACGTGCAAGGTCGTGATCCTGGCCGGGCCCCGGGCGCCGTTCCTCCCCGAGGAGCTGAGCCGGCTGCAGGACTTCGCCAAGGCCCAGGGCCGACTCGTGGTGCTGGCCGATTCGGCCGTGCTGGGCGCGGCGCCCGAGGTCATCGGCCAGCTCAACGACCTCGTGCGACCCTGGGGGCTGGCCCTGCGGCCGTCGGTCATCCGCGACCGCAGCTCGCTCATCAACGACCCGGCCTCGGTGCTGATCTTCAAGTACCCCTCGCAGAGCCCGGTGACCGCCGACCTCAAGGCGCAGACGATCCCCACGCTTCTCGTCGGCGCCCTGCCGGTCGAGTCGGTCGGTGTCGGGCCGGAGAAGGCCGACGGCGCCTGGCTCACGGCGCTCCTGCAGACCAGCACGCAGAGTTCGACGGCCGACGGAGCGAAGGGTCCGTTCGTGGCCGGAGCGCTGACGGACTGGAGCCGGGTCGACCAGTCGGCCGTGGGCCCGGAGCTGTCGCGGACCCGGATCGGAGTGGTCGGCTCGGCCGACGTCGCCTCCAACACCTTCCTCGGCCGGTTCGGGAATTCGAAATTCGCCAGCCAGCTGGTCTCGTGGGTGGCGATCGAGAACGACATCATCGCCGCGTCCCGGAATCCGGGCGGCCCGGCCAAGCTGGCGTTGACGCAGGACGACCGTGGCCGGCTGATCCGTAGCGCCATCGTCGCTCCCGGCGGCGTCACGGCGGTCGCCTTCGTGCTGACCCTGCTCCGGCTCCGCCGGCGATGAAACGGCTCGGGGTGCTTCTGGTGGTGGCCCTCGCCGGAGGGTGCACGCCGGTCGACGTCGTGAAGCCCTACCGGGAGCTGGCCGCCCAGCGGGCCGAGGACGCCACCGCCACCTGGCCGATGTTCCCGGTGCCCCTCGAGGACATCTACCGGATTCTCGCCACCGGCGAGGGCCGGCAGGTCGAGGTGCAGCGGAGCACCGCCGGTCTGTGGCAGCCGGGGACGGGCGCCGTGGCGGCGGCCGGCGCCCTCATGTCGGCGGCGCAGGACCGCCTGATCCCCATGCCCGCCTACCGGCGGCTCGAGGTCGACCCGTCGGCCGATCCGGCCTTCGGCTTCGGTGGAACGGACGTGACCCTCACGGTCGAGACCCACACCGCGCAGCGCCTGACGATCCGATTCGGCGGACCCAGCCCGACCGGTGGCGGCTACTACGTGCGGCGCGACGGCGATCCCGCCGTCTACGTCGTGGCCCAGCAGGTCTTCGACGACGTGCGCTCGCTGCTCACCGGAACCGAGGTCGTCCGGCCCGACGACCCCCGGGTCGAAAAGGCGCTGGCCGAGAGCATTCAGAACGAGGATCCGGAGGAGGTGACGAATCCGTGGCTCGGTCAGATCCTCGAAGGAGGAAGCCCGTCTGCGGCGCGCTGATCCCGCTGCTGGTGGTGGCACTGGCGGCGGCGGGCTGTTCGGACAAGCGCAGCCGGCCGCCGGCCGTGGCCGCCGACGTCAACGGGGCCACGGTCTCGTCGGAGGACGTCGAGCGGCTCACCGCGCAGTACATCAGCGCCTCGTCCAAGGTCGAGGGAAGAACCCGCTCCGACGGCGCGCCCCTCGAGCCGCTGGACAGGAAGGTCGGCCGCCGTTACGTCCTGGAGTACCTGATCCGCCTGACGCTGCTCAAGCAGCTGGCCGCCGACCACGGCGTCCCGCTGGAGTCGGGCGGCCTGCTCGACAAGGCGCTGGGCGTGGCCCCGGATTCGGAGTTCAGCCACAGCGCCTACACCCGGGAGGACCTCCGCAACGGCCTGATGGCCGGCGACGTCTCCAAGAAGCTGGCCGAGAAGCTCTTCCCCGACGTCGCCGTCTCCGAGAGCGACATGGAGAAGCACTGGGAGACGGTCAAGGACCGGTTCAAGGCCGGTTGGTCGTCGACGGTCCGGGCGGCCTACCTGCCGACGAGGGCGGCGGCCGACGAGCTGCGAACGAAGGTGGGGGCGGGGGCGCCGTTCGACGAGACCGCCACCGGTCTCGGGGCGACCAAGGCCGGCAGCATGGGCCGGGTCACCGCCGGCACCGAGGAACTCTCCCTCGAGCTCCGCAACGTGATCGGAACGCTGCAGCCCGGACAGCTGAGCCTGCCGGTCCAGGTGGCCGACGGCTATCTGGTGTTCCTCTGCGAGGAGCGCCAGGACACCGCGGAGCGCACCTTCGCCGACGTGCGGGAGCAGGTGCGGGCCGCGGTCGCCGACCAGAAGCGCCAGCGGCTCTTCGCCGACTGGCTCGACGAACGGGAGAAGAAGGCCGCGGTCAAGGTCGCCTCGTTCTACGGCAAGTGGAACAAGCAGCGGGGGTCGGTGAATTGAAACGAGCCGCCATCGCCATCGCCATCGCCGTCGCCGTCGTGGTCGGAGGGGCGCTGTTCGTCCTGCCCGGCGTGGCATGGGCCCACAACGCCGGCCGGGTGGAGCTCCTCGTCACCAACCTGAGCTTCGACCGCGCCCCGGACGGCCTCGCCGTCAGCGCCGATCTCATCGACCGGGACTCCGGCGACACGGCGGCCGGATTCGTCATCGTCGTCACCGCTTCCGGCGCCGGTGGCGCCTCCGCCGGCCCGGTGACGATGACCGATCAGCGCCAGGCCGGCCACTACGAAGGGCTTCTGGCGGTCGGGCCGGGTTCGTGGACCGTGACGGCCCGGGCGGAACAGGGCTCATCGGCCCTGCCGGCGCTCGGCAGTTCCCGCACGACGAAGGTCGAGGTCGACGAGGCCGGCGCCGTCAGCTCGCACCGCTCCGGCGGCGACTCCAATGTGGCTCTCTGGGTGGTGCCGGGGGCGGCGGCGGTGGTGCTGGTGGCCGGCGGCGTCCTGCTGATCACGCGCCGGACGGGTGCGTCGCCGCTTGGGCGGCGGCCGGGTCTGCTGGCGCTGCTCGTGGTGGCGGTCGCGCTGGCGGGACCGGCACCGAAGGCGGGGGCGCAGGAGACGACGACGACCGTGCCGCAGTACGGCACCCGTCCGGTGAACATCACCCTCGAAGTGCGCACCGACTACCCCGACACGTTGCCGTCGTCGCTCTACATCCCGCTGCGGGCCCGGCTCACCGACGCCGAGACGGGGCAACCGGTCGCCGATCCCTACACCGTCCGGGCCAGCGTGCGGGTGCCCGGCCGGCCGTCGGCCGAGACCTACGACTTCGCCTATCCCCACGGGACGGTCGAGGGCGCCGAGGCCGGCATCTACCACGGCGTCGTCATCGTCCCGGCCGGCGGCCGGTGGACGGTGGTCGCCAACGCCTACAACACCAAGGAGGCCGAACGGGAGCGGTTGCCCCGCACGCTCGGGGTGGCGGAGTTCGAGGTGGAGGCCACCGGCCCCGCCCTCCAGACCAGCCAGGGCCGGCGGAGCAACGACGTGGCCGGCAACGTGAACCCCAGGGCGGAGGAGTCGGAGGTCGCCCTTCTGTTCTTCCACACCATCGTGGCCGGCGCCTGGTTCGCCCTGGCCGCGCTGCTGGCGCTGCTCGGCCTGCCCAACCGGCGCCGCTTCCTGGCCGGGCCCCTGAGCGACCTCCTCGACCGCAACGTCCGGAAGCTGACGTCGGGCCTCCTCTGGTCGACGGTTCTCGTCTGGGGTACCGGCCTGCTCAACCTGCAGAAGACCGTGGCCTTCCCGCCGCCGCTGTCGTCGGATCAGGCCACGCAGCTGTTCCGCCTCCCGTACGCCAAGCCGTACACGTTGGCGCTCTACACCAAGATTGGCCTGTACGTGGTGTTGACGCTGGCCGCGGTCGCTCTGGTCAAGGAGGCCAAGCGGCGGGTGGCCGAGTTCGACGACGCCCGGTTCCGGGCGGAACGGGCTGAAGCGGCGGCGGCCGCGGTCCCGCCTGCTTCGGTGGCCGTCGCGGCGGCCCCGGCGGGGGCGATCCAGTTGACGCCCCGGCGATCGGGGACGGCGCTGGCCTCCCGACCGGCCGCTGTTGCGGCGTCCGCCGCCCGTCGGGTCGGGACCGATGTCGCCGCTTCGGCCGCTCATGTCACGCCGGCTCGCCGGTCGTTCTGGCTCGGCGTCGGTTCGCTGGCCATCGGCGCGGCCGGCATGGTCTTCTGCGTGACGGTGCTGAAGTACGTGCACATCCTGAGTGAGACGGTCCGCGGGCTCCAATAGAGGGCGCGTCGTTCTGCGTCCGCGGGCAGTGACCCGCTTCGTCAGTACGCCTCCGGGCGGGTTGCCTGGTGGCGAGCCTGATCGACTCTTCCGACCAGGGCCGGCTGGGAGCCGCGACTACTGCCCGAGGCGAATTCGGCCCGGGGGTAGGGTTTCCGATCCGCTCGTAAGGCCCCGGCCGGGGGCCGGGGCTCTTCTTCATTGTTGGCGTGGTGGGCCCGGTTGCGAGCGCCGGTGCCAAGGGTCCGCTTTCGCCGCCTTCGGCGCCCTTGACACCGGCTTGGTGGCGGCCGGGGAGCGGGGCGTGCGACTGGTCGAGCTTCGCGGGCTCCCGGCTTGTGATCATTGACGGCAGCGCTCCGGGTCTCCCTCATTGTGTTGTTTGGCGTTGGCCTGCAGGGCGCCGGCCGGGGGCCGGGCCCTCTTCCATTGTTGGCTGGTGGTGGCGGGACACGGCCGCCAGTGTCAAGGGCTCGCTTCGCCGTAAGGGTTCGCTCCGCCGCCTTCGGCTCCCCTGACACCGGCGTGGCGGCGGCGGGTCAGCACGGGCGCGCCGCTGGTCGCGTGCTTGCCTCTTGCCGGCTTATGAGGTTGATGTCAGCGCTTCGCGTCTCGCTCCTTCTGCAGTTCCCATCCGCTTGTAAGCCCCTGGCCGGGGCCGCTTCCATTGTCGGGTGGTGTCGGCCGGTCACGGGCGCCGGTGTCAAGGGTTCGCTTCGCCGCCCTCGGCGCCCTTGGCACCGGCTTTGTGGTGGCCCCTGTCGGCCCGGGATGACAGCTGGTCTCGGGTCTTCGCCGTTGCCGGCTGGTGAGCGTTGACGTCAGCGCTCCGGGTCTTGCTCCTTGTGCAGTTACGTCCGCTTGTAAGGCCCGGCCGGGGCCGGGCCTTGGTCCATTGTTGGCGTGGTGGGCCGGGTTGGGGCCGCCGGTGTCAAGGGTTCGTTCGCCGCCTTCGGCGCCCTTGACACCGGCTTGTGGCGGCTGGCCCGGGGGCGGCCGATTTGCCCGGAAATCGTTGTGGGATAAGGGTTTCTTCCTTGACCCGCACGCCTGTTCGGGGTAGGATTGGTGCAGCCTCGAGGTGCCGGGCGTAACGGCCCTCCTCCCCTTCGATGAGATGCGTGCTGGGGCGCGCGGAGCTGGTTGAGGAGGTGTGGTGCGTGGCTGAGTCTCTTGTTTCCTCCGTGGGGGCGTTGCGCGCTGCACTGGTCGCCTTCCGGGCCGAGGAGTGTTCGGGGGAGGATTGCGCCGTGCTGGTGGAGGAGCTGGCGGCGTTGGAGAAGGTGAGCGCGGCGGCTCGGGTGCGGGCCGCGGCGCGGGCCGGTGCATGCGGGGCGCATCGGGAGCGGGGGTTCGCCGATGTGTCGGACTGGGTCGCCCGGGCGACGGGGTCGACGGCTGGTTCGGCCAAAGCGGCGTTAGAGACGGCGGCGGCCTTGGAGGCGCAGCCGGAGGCCAAAGCAGCGCTGGACGGGGGGGAGTTGTCGTTTGCGCAGGCCCGGGAACTGGTCAAGACCGAAGCGGCCGTGCCCGGCTCGACCATTGGGCTGCTGGAGGTGGCCAAGGGTCAGAGCCTTCGGACGCTCAAGGACCAAGCCCGCGACCGGCGCCTGCGGGCGATCGACCCCGAAGAGCTGCACGCCATGCAGCA
>JBFLYK010000079.1:0-24817 GCA_040756995.1 Actinomycetota bacterium
CGGCAACAAGGCCGGCGACAACAAGGGCGGCAACCGCGGCGACAACAAGGGTGGCGACCGCGGCGACAAGGGTGACCGGGGCGACCGCGGCGACCGCGATCGTGACGGCCGCCACCGCCACGGCTACCACCGCGGCGACCGGTACTACTACGGCGGCGGCTACTACTACGGCGAGCCGTACGAGTGCTGGTACGGCCCGAGCGGTGCCTACAACTGTGAGCCGTACGGCGGCGACTACTACGGCGGCGGCTACCACCCCGGGTACAGCTACTACGGCTCCCGGAACCGGAACGTGTATGTCGAGCGGCACGCGTTCAACCCGCCCGAAGTCTTCGCCTACCCGGGTCAGGAAGTGCTCTGGATCTTCCGTGACAGCGAGGCGCACACGGTGACCGCTGACAACGGGTCGTTCGACTCCGGTCAGATCACCCAGGGCGAGTTCCGGCTCATCTTCGAGCAGCCCGGCAGCTACAGCTACCACTGCGCCCTCCATCCCGAGATGAAGGGCCGGGTCATCGTTCGATGACACTCTGATCGACGAGCGGACGGCTACCGTCGGGCGCCGATGCGCATCGTGGTGGCCGCCTGCACCGTCGACTACGCCGGCCGGCTCTCGGCCAGCCTGCCCGAGGCCCGCCGGCTGCTGGTGGTGAAGGCTGACGGGTCCGTCCTGGTACACGCCGACTCCGGCGGCTACAAGCCGCTCAACTGGATGTCCGGGCCCTGCGCCCTCCTCGACGGCGGCGACGTCTGGGAGGTCACCAACGCCAAGGGCGAGCGCCTGGTCATCACCTTCACCGGTGAGGTCGTCTTCGACTCCACCGTGGAACTCGGCGCCGAGCCCGGCCTGGCCAAGGACGGCGTCGAAGCGCACCTTCAGGAGCTCCTGGCCGCCCATCCCTACGAGGTCGAGCCGGGCCTGGAGCTGGTGCGGCGGGAGCACGCCACGTCGGTCGGCCCGGTCGATCTCCTCTGCCGCGACGCCAACGGCTGCTGGGTGGCGGTGGAGATCAAGCGCCGGGGGGAGATCGCCGGGGTGGAGCAGCTGGCCCGCTACGTGGAGATGCTGGAGCGGGACGGGCACACCCCCGTACGGGGCGTCCTCGCCGCCCAGAAGGTCGTGCCCCAGGCCCGGACGCTGGCCGAGGTCCGGGCCCTCGGCTGGACCGAGATCGACTACGACCGCCTCCGCGGCCTGGGCGCCGGAACTCCCACGCTCTTCTGATCTTCTGATCCGGGCGCTCCCGGGACGCCGGCGGGCGGCGGGCGACGTATCGTCCTACGGATGCATGCTGACGAGGTGACGACCGCCAGCTCCGGGCCGCCGCCGGCCACCGGAGCCTGGCGCCCGGGGGACCCGCCCGGCCACCGCCAGTTCGTCACGCTCTTCGACGACGAGCCGCTGCGGCTGGAGCTGGGCGGGACGCTGTCGCCGGTGGTGGTGGCCTACGAGACGTGGGGCCAGCTCGACCGGTCCCGGAGCAACGCCGTCCTCATCGCCCACGCCCTGACCGGCGACAGCCACGCCGCCGGACCGGCCGGGCCCGGGCACCGTTATCCGGGGTGGTGGGACCATTCGATCGGCCCGGGGAAGGACATCGACACCAACCGCTGGTTCGTCGTCTGCCCCAACGTCCTCGGCGGCTGCCAGGGGACGACGGGACCGTCGTCGATCGCCCCCGACGGGCGGCCCTACGGCAGCCGGTTCCCCCGCATCACGATCCGGGACCAGGTGGCGGTGGAGCTCGCCCTGGCCGACGTCCTGGGCATCGACCGGTGGGCGGCCGTCATCGGCGGGTCCATGGGCGGGATGCGGGCGCTGGAGTGGGCCGTCGGCCATCCCGACCGGCTCCAGCGGGCGGTGGTCGTGGCCTGCGGGGCGGCGGCCAGCGCCGAGCAGATCGGTCTGTGCGCGGTCCAGAACGAGGCCATCCGGGCCGATCCGGCCTGGCGGGGTGGCGACTACTACGACGCCGGGCCCGGCGAAGGCCCCCACCGTGGGATGGGGATCGCCCGCCGGATCGGTCACCTCAGCTACCGGAGCGAACCCGAACTGGCCGTCCGCTTCGGCCGCTCCCCCCAGCCCAGCGAGGACCCGCTGGTGGCGGCCGAGATCGGCATCGGCGAGCGGTACGGGCGCTACGCCGTCGAGTCGTACCTCGACCATCACGCCGACAAGCTCGCCCGGCGATTCGACGCCGGGTCGTATGTGGTGCTGTCCGAGGCCATGAACCATCACGACGTCGGTCGGGGGCGGGGCGGGCTGGCGGCGGCACTCGGCCGGGTCCGGTGCAAGGTGGCCATCGCCGGGATCGACAGCGACCGGCTCTATCCGCTGTACCTCCAGCAGGAGATGGCCGAGCTGCTCCCGGGCCGGCCGGAGGTGACGGTCATCCACTCCCTGTACGGCCACGACTCGTTCCTCATCGAGTCGGAGGCGGTGGGGAACTTCATCCGGTCCGCACTGGAGGACGAGGCGCCGGGCGCCGCCGAGGAGCGGGCCGGCTGATGACTCTGGAGGAGGGACAGGGCATGCGCGTCCTGGTGGTCGTTGGTGAGACCGAGCCCCCGGAACGACTCAAGGTGCGGGCCGACCGCGTGTTGCGCTGCGCCGGTCCGGACCTGGAGCCGCAGCTGCTGGCCGACGTGCGGGCCCACATACCGGAGGACGTCGCCGTCGTCGGCGCCGCCGGCCGCACCGAGGCCACGGCCGCCGCCCTGGAGCTGCGGGCCCACGGCTTCCCCGTCACCCTCTACACCGACACGCCCCCCGCCGAGCCGGACGGGCTGCGCGTCCGCCGGCTGACCGACACGGGCCCGGCCATGGAGGTGGCCGACTCGCTCCTCGACCTGGTGGGCGACACGCCGCTCGTCCGCCTCGACCGGATCGGCCGGCGGCTCGACTGCCATCTGCTGGCCAAGTGCGAGTTCCTCAACGCCGGTGGCAGCGTGAAGGACCGGCCGGCGGTGGCCATGGTCGACGCCGCCGAGAAGGCCGGGCTGCTCAAGCCGGGGGGGACGATCGTCGAGCCCACGTCGGGCAACACCGGGGTCGGCCTGGCGATCGTGGCCGCCCGCCGGCGCTACCGCTGCGTGTTCGTCATGCCCGACAAGATGGCGCCCGAGAAGATCAAGCTGCTGCGGGCCTACGGGGCCGAGGTCGTGGTGTGCCCGACGGCCGTGGCACCGTCGGACCCGGAGTCGTACTACTCGGTGGCCAACCGGCTGACCGAGGAGATTCCGGGTGCCTTCCAGCCCAACCAGTACCGCAACCCGGAGAATCCGGCGTCGCACGTGCGGAGCACCGGGCCGGAGATCTGGCGCCAGACCGCCGGACGCATCACGCACTTCGTGGCCGGCATCGGCACCGGCGGCACGATCAGCGGCGTGGGGCGGTACCTGAAGTCGCAGAACCCCGCCGTCCAGGTGATCGGCGCCGATCCCGAGGGCTCGGTGTACTCCGGCGGTGACGGCCGGCCTTACCTGGTGGAGGGCATCGGGGAGGACTTCTGGCCCGAGACCTACGACCGCAGCGTCGTCGACCGGGTGGTGGCGGTGACCGACCGGGACTCGTTTCTCACCGCCCGCCGGGTCACCCGGGAGGAGGGCATCCTGATCGGCGGGTCGGGGGGCACCGCGGTGTGGGCCGCCCTGGAGATCGGCAAGGAGCTCGGGCCCGATCACGTCGTGGTGCTGATCATCCCCGACTCGGGACGGGGCTACCTGTCGAAGGTGTACGACGACGACTGGATGTCGGACTACGGGTTCCTCTCCACGCCGGGCCAGACCGCCGGTGACATCCTGCTGCGGAAGGTGCCCGACCTCCCGGCGCTGGTGCACGTCCACCCCGACGAGAAGGTCCGCGACGTCATCTCCACCATGCGGGAGTACGAGGTGTCCCAGGTGCCGGTGGTGCGGGCCGAGCCGCCGCTGCGGACGTCCTCGGAGATCGCCGGCAGCGTCGCCGAGCGGGAGTTGATGAGCCGGGCGTTCTCCGACCCGGCGGTCCTCGACCGCCCGGTGGCCGAGGTCATGTCCCCGCCGCTGCCCAGCGTCGGGCTCGGCGAGCCGGTCGACGTCGTGGTGCACGCCCTCGAAGGGGCCGCCGCCGTGCTGGTGCTCGACGCCGGCCACCCGGTGGGGATCCTCACCCGCTCCGACCTCCTCGCTTTCCTCACCGGTCGATGACGGGATTCGAGACCCGGGCCATCCATGCCGGGCAGCCGGCCGACCCGCAGACCGGCGCGGTCATGGTCCCGATCTACCAGACGTCGACCTTCGCCCAGGACGGCGTGGGACGGCACAAGGGCTACGAGTACGCCCGCACCGCCAACCCGACCCGGACGGCCCTGGAGGCCTGCCTCGCCTCGCTGGAAGGGGCCGCCTTCGGGTTCTGCTTCGCCAGCGGGATGGCGGCCGAGGATGCCATCCTCCGGCTCCTCGCTCCCGGCGATCACGTCGTGATTCCCACCGACGCCTACGGAGGCACCTGGCGGCTGGTCGACAAGGTGCACGCGCCGGCCGGCCTCGCCTACGCCGCCGCCGACCTCACCTCGCTCGACAACCTGGCCGCCGCCTGGAAGCCCGAGACGAAGATGGTGTGGATCGAGACGCCGTCGAACCCGTTGCTGTCGATCGTCGACATCGCCGCCGTGGCGTCGTACGCCGCCGAGCGCGGCGCCCGCACGGTGGTGGACAACACGTTCGCCACGCCGTACCTGCAATCACCTCTGGCCCTCGGGGCCGACATCGTCGTCCACTCGACAACCAAGTACCTCGGCGGCCACTCCGACGTGGTGGGGGGCTTCGTCGGCGTCAACGACGGCGCCCTGGCCGAGCGGCTCGGGTTCCTGCAGAACGCCGCCGGGGCCGTGCCGGGTCCGATGGACTGCTTCCTCACCATGCGGGGCCTCAAGACGCTGGGCGTCCGGATGGACCGCCACTGCGCCAACGCCGGCGCCGTCGCCGAGTTCCTGGCCCGCCATCCGGCGGTGGCATCGGTGCTGTGGCCGGGGCTGTCCGACCATCCCGGCCACGACGTGGCCCGCAAGCAGATGCGCCACTACGGCGGCATGGTCAGCTTCACACTCCACGGCGGCGCCGAGGCGGCGGC
This sequence comes from Actinomycetota bacterium, assembly GCA_040756995.1. Taxonomy (GTDB): domain Bacteria; phylum Actinomycetota; class Acidimicrobiia; order IMCC26256; family BP-133; genus BP-133. Next base: position 5,114 of record JBFLYK010000079.1, read on the forward strand.
CGCCCTCGTCGAGCGCACCGAGCTGATCACCCTGGCCGAGTCCCTCGGCGGCGTGGAGTCGCTCATCGAGGTGCCGGCGCTGATGACCCACCTGTCGGTGGCGGGCTCCACCAACGAAGTGGACCCCGGGCTCGTCCGTCTCTCCGTCGGCATCGAGACCGTCGACGACATCATCGACGACCTGCGCCAGGCGTTAGGAGGCCGCTGAGGGCGCCACTGCCACGACGGCCCATTAGCCTCCGGTCATGAGCAGCGACCGCAACTGGGGCTTCCGGACCAGGGCTGTCCATGCCGGCGGCCGGCCCGACCCGACGACCGGCGCCCGCCAGGTGCCGATCTACCAGACGACGAGCTTCGTCTTCGAGGACACGGCCGACGCCGCCGACCTCTTCGCCCTCCAGAAGTACGGGAACATCTACACCCGCATCGCCAACCCCACCGTGGCCGCCTTCGAGGAACGGGTGGCCAGCCTGGAAGGCGCCATCGGTGCGGTGGCGGCCAGCTCCGGCATGGCCGCCGAGCTGATGACCGTCGTCTGCCTGGCCGGCGCCGGCGACCACATCGTGTCGAGCTCCGCCCTCTACGGCGGCACCCACACCCTCTTCGACGTGACGCTGCGCCGCCTCGGCATCGAGACGACGTTCGTCGATCCGGCCGACGCCGGGGCCTTCGCCGCCGCCATCCGGCCCGAGACCAAGCTGCTCTACACCGAGATCGTGGCCAATCCCTCGGGCACGGTGGCCGACATCGCCGCCCTGGCCGACGTCGCCCACTCCGAGAACCTGCCCCTGTGCATCGACTCCACGCTGGCCACGCCCTACCTCTGCCAGCCCATCGAGCACGGCGCCGACATCGTCATCCACTCGGCCACGAAGTTCATCGGCGGTCACGGCACGACCATCGCCGGCGTCGTGGCCGAGGCCGGCACCTTCAACTGGGGCAACGGCCGGTTCCCGGGCTTCACCGAGAATGTCCCGTCCTACGGGGGCCTGCGGTTCTGGGAGAACTTCGGCGAGTACGCCTTCTGCACCAAGCTGCGGGTCGAGCAGCTGCGGGACATGGGGGCGGCCATGTCGCCGTTCTCCGCTTTCCTGCTCCTCCAGGGCCTCGAGACGCTGGCCCTCCGGATGGAGACCCACGTGGCCAACGCCGCGGCGGTGGCCCGGTGGCTGGAGGAGCACCCGGCGGTGTCGTGGGTGCGTTACGCCGGGCTGCCCTCGTCGCCGTTCCACGAGCTGGCGCAGCGCTATCTCCCCAAGGGGCCGGGCGCCGTGTTCAGCTTCGGCGTCAACGGCGGCCGGGAGGCGGGCCGGGTCTTCATCGAGTCGCTGGAGGTGGCCAGCCATCTGGCCAACATCGGCGACACCCGCACGCTGGTGATCCACCCGGCGTCGACGACGCACCAGCAGCTCTCCGACGAGGCGCTGGTGGCCTGCGGCGTGTCGCCCGACCTCATCCGGATCTCGGTCGGCATCGAGGACGTCGACGACATCCTCTACGACCTGGATCAGGCCCTCCACAAGGCGGTGATGGCGTGAGCTTCAACGGTGAACGGGCCGAGCAGTGGACGCCGCCGTCGGCCCGGCAGCGGTGGGAGATCATCCGCGGCACGAAGTCGGTGGCCATGGTCGGCGCCTCGTCGAATCCGGCCCGGCCGAGCTACTTCGTCGCCACGTACCTGCTGAGCTCGAGCTGCTCGTTCGAGAACGTGTGGTTCGTCAACCCGGCCGCCGACGAGATCCTCGGCCGGCCGGTGTACAAGAGCCTGGCCGATCTGCCCGGCCCGCCGGACCTGGTCGACGTGTTCCGGAAACCGGCTGATCTGCCCGAGGTGGCCGACGAGGCCATCGCCGCCGGCGCCAAGACGCTGTGGCTGCAGCTCGGCCTGTGGGACGAGGCCGTCGCCCAGCACGCCCACGCCGCCGGGCTGAACGTCGTCATGAACCGCTGCCTCAAGATCGAGCACGCCCGCTGGGCCGGCGGGCTCCACCTGGCCGGCTTCGACACCGGCGTGATCAGCTCCCGGCGCGTCGTCTAGTCGCGCAGGGCGACGGAGACCACCGGCGTCGCCGGCGGGTTCCCGCCCAGCGAGCCGAAGAACGCCACATCGCCGAAGCTGAAGGCGCCTCCGTCCTCACCGACCATCAGGTAGCCGGCGCCGCCGGGGACGACCGCCGAGATCGGCCGGTTGAGCCGCACGCCGCCCAGTGAACCGAAGAAGCCGGCGTCAGCGAAGGCGAAGAGGCCTCCGTCGGCCGCCACCAACCAGTACCCGGTGCCGGACCGTGTCGTGCTCATTCCGACGATGGGCTTGTTGAGGCGGATGGCCCCCGTCGAGCCGAGGAAGGCGGCGTCCCCGAAGGTGAAGATGCCGCCGTCGGAGGCGAACATGAAGTATCCCCGCCCGCTCGGCGTGGCCACCGAGCCGATGACCGGCCGGTTGAGCCGGACCGACGCCACGTCACCGAAGAAGCCGGCGTCGCCGAAGGTCACGGCCCGTCCCCGGCTGGTGAAGACCCAGTAGCCGTGTCCGGTGGGGGTGGCCGACAGGCTCACCGCCCGTTCGCCGAAATCGAGGACGTCGAACGGGACGCTCCCGTAGCGGCCAGCGTCGCCGTAGGCCCGGACCCGGCCGCTGTCGTCAAGGGTCCAGTAACCGTGGCCGCTCGGGGTGGGCTCGAGGTCGACGGCCCGCCCGCCGGAGGGCAGCGGGTGAGGCTGCCCGTGGAAGGCGGCGGCGCCGAAGGGGTGGACGTGCCCGTCGGCGGTGAGCATCCAGTAGCCGGAGGGCCCCGACGGCCGCGGCGGGACGACCGGGACCGTCGGTGCCGGACCGGGGGTCGGCGTCGTCGGCGGGCGGGTGGTGGTGGTCGTCGGCGGCGGCGCGGTGGTGGTGGTCGTCGGCGGCGGAGCGGTGCCGGTCGGTGGCGGAACGGTGGCGATTCCGGGCAGGGGGCCACGCCAGAGCCAGTGGCTGTTGAACGTGTTCCAGTGGGTCGCCAGCCAGTTCAGCGCCGGCGGCGTGCCGGCGTAGAAGTAGTCGTCGTGGTTGCAGTCGAAGAGGGCGCCGTTGCGGCCGGGACAGACCGTGATCATCGTGGCGGGCCCGTTGCCGTCGTCGTCGTAACACATGTCGTCGGGCTCGTCGTTGCAGTGACCGTTGGCGGTGGCGTGGGGAGCGTTCTCCTGGACCGCGCCGAGATTGTGCATGAGCTCGTGGGCCTCGGCGTGGCCCCAGCAGGCGGAGTCGACCCGGGCGTACATGGCGGCGTAGCCGTTGTTCAGATTGTTGAGCCCGGGCCGGTCGTCGGAGAACATGCTGCCCACTCCACAGAGGACGTTGGCGTCGGCCCACACCAGGTACTTGCGGTCCTTCCGGTTGAAGCCCTTGGCCTTCAGCTCCGACATCGTGTTGGAGAAGGAGTCGTCGCCGCTGGCGCTGAGGCGGGCTACGGCCACCGAGAGCCGGCAGCCGTTGCCGTCGCCGTCGGGCTCGGTGACGAAGGCGACGTGGGCCTCGCCGCCGGTCTCGGCCGCCGACTGGTTGAACTGCCAGTCGATGCGTGGGGCGTAGTTGGCCCGGATGGCGGGGATGACGGTCGCCGACCGGTCCGTGCGATCGGCGGCCACGGCGTAGATCGCCTGCACCCGGGCGCCCGAGACGCCGTCGCCGATGCAGCCGATGCTGCCCTGGGCGGCGGCGGCGGAGCCGGCGTCGCCGAAGGCGGCGATGTCGGCGGCCAGCTGGCGGTCGTCGCGGCCCCGGCGCACGTCGACGCCGGGCGGGGCCGGGTCGGGTCCGTGGGAGCATCCGAGCGAGGCGCCCGTCCGGCTCTTGGCCTCGAAGACGCCCTCGCAGGCGGTGCCGTCCTTGCCGAGAGTCAGCCCGGTGTAGACCAGGCCCCGGGTCGGCGACGGCGACGCCATCTCGGCCAGGCGGTTGTCTTCCGACGCCGATGCCGCCGGGGCGCCGGACGGGAGGAGGATCGGTCCGGCGCCGCCGAGGACCGCGGCGACGACGAGGCCGGCCCTCGCCAGCACTCCGGACCTCCTGCGAACCATCGACACCCTTCCTGAAACTGGAGCGGCGCCTCGTGCGCCGGCCATAGAGGTGTCGGATCCTGCGGGTCGGCGGTCGACTACCTCGCCGGCAACTTGCCCGTGTCGCGCCGAACGTCCGTTCCTGCCGGCCGAGCGGTGATGCGGTGCGGCGTTGGGCGCTCGGTAGCCTCGGCGGCCGTACCGGAACGGAGGTGGTCGGTGGCCTGGTGGCGGGACGGCGTGATCTACCAGATCTATCCGCGCTCCTATCGCGACACCGACGGCGACGGCGTCGGCGACCTGGCCGGCATCACCGAGCGCCTCGATCACCTGGAATGGCTCGGCGTCGACGCCATCTGGATCACGCCGATCACCGTCTCGCCCGACACCGACTGGGGCTACGACGTCGCCGACTACACGGCCATCCAGCCCGTCCTCGGTGACCTGGCCGACTTCGACCGGCTGGTGGCCGAGGCCGGTCGGCGGGGAATCCGGGTGGTGCTCGACCTCGTGCCCAACCACACCAGCGACCGGCATCCGTGGTTCATCGAGGCGAAGTCCTCACCCGACTCGCCCCGGCGGGGCTACTACGTCTGGGCCCAACCGGGGCCGGACGGTGCACCGCCCAACAACTGGCGCTCCAGCTTCGGCGGGCCGGCCTGGACGCTGGACCCGACCAGCGGCCAGTACTACCTCCACAACTTCCTGCCGACGCAGCCGGACCTCAACTGGTGGAGCGGCGACGTGCGGGAGGAGTTCGACCGGATCCTGCGCTTCTGGTTCGACCGGGGCGTCGCCGGCTTCCGCATCGACGTCTGCCACGCCATCGTCAAGGACAGGGAGCTGCGGGACAACCCGCCGGCCGAGCCCGGCGACCACCCGTATGTCTTCCGGTTCGGGCAGCGCAAGGTCTACAACGCCGAGCGGCCCGAGGCCCACGACATCTTTCGCCGGTGGCGGGCCATCGCCGAGGAGTACGACCCGCCGAGGCTGCTGCTGGGGGAGACCTACGTCCTCGACGTCGAGCGGCTGCGGCCGTTCTACGGCGACGGCGACGAGCTGCAGCTGGCCTTCAACTTCGTCTTCCTCCATTCACCGTTCACGGCCGAGGGGCTGCGGACGGTCGTCGATGCCGCCGAACGGGTCCTCGACGAGCCGGCCTGGCCGGTGTGGGCCGTGTCGACCCATGACCTGCCCCGCTTCGTCGACCGATGGTGCGGGGGTTCCGTCGAGCGGGCCCGGGCGGCGCTCGTCATGCTGCTGACGCTGCGGGGGACACCCGTCCTCTACTACGGCGACGAGCTGGGGATGCGCGACGTGCCGGTGCCGCCCGAGCGCCGGCGGGATCCGGTGGGGACGGGCGCCTACGACGCCGGGCCGGGCCGGGATCCCTGCCGGACGCCGATGCCGTGGTCGTCGCAGCCCGGCGGGGGGTTCACCACTCCGGACGCCGAGCCGTGGCTGCCGCTGTCGGCCCAGCCGGGCGTGACCGTGGAGGAGCAGCGGGCCGATCCGAACTCGATGCTCACGCTGACGCGGGACCTGATCGCCCTGCGCCGGGCCGAGCCCGACCTGCGCCGGGGCGGCTACGGCTCACTCCCAGCGCCGGAGGGCGTGTGGGCCTACCGCCGGGGCGAGCGGTTCGTGGTGGCGCTGAATCTGTCCGACCGGTCTGCCGAGCTTGAGGACCGCGCCGGGCCGGGATGCATCCGGCTGAGCACCAACCGGGCCCGGGACGGCGAAGTGGTGGAGGCTGGGCTCCGGCTCGGTCCCTGGGAGGGTGTGGTCGTCGAGCGGTAACACCCCTGGTCACAGGTCACACCCGCGGAAAGTGGGGATAGTCACCACTTTTCGCGCCAGTGACTAGACGTCGGGCGGCAGCGCCCGGGCGGCGATGCCGGAGCAGGTCTGCTGGCCGTAGGCCATCCCGAGTTCGGCCGGGTAGCGGGTCGTGACCACGAGCACCCAGCGGTTCGGGCGGCCGTGGTCGATCACGCCGGTACAGAGGACCCGCCAGACCGGGGCGTCGGTGTCGGGGTACCACCCGTTCTTCACCGCCGCCACCGAGCGGTGGACGGCGGCGGCGATGCCCCACCGCTGCGACGGGATCACCTGCCGCATCTCCCGGAGGAGGGCGTCGCGGTGGGCGGCGGTGACACCCCGGGCGTGGACCAGGGCGTTGAGGATCACGGCCATGTCCCGGGCCGTCGTGGTGGTGAAGCCCCACGACCCGGGGTTGGCCGGCGGAGCGGTGTTGCGTACGCCCGTCACCCGGCGGACCCAGTTGATCACCGCCGGACCGCCCAGCGCGCTCCACAGCCGGCTGGCGGCGTCGTTGTCGCTGGAGCGGATCATGGCCGAGAGGTTCGCCTGCTCGTCGGCGGTGAGGCCCCGCTTCTGTTCGGCGGCCACGGCGAAGAGGCGCATGCCGATGATGACCTTGACGATCGACGCCGTCCGCAGGGCGACCCCGCCGGCGCCGTTGCCCTCCACCTTGCCGGTGGCCGTGTCGATGAGGGCGAAGCCGGCCGTGCCGGCCCGGCCGGCGGCGAAGCGGCTGGCCTCGGCGATCCGGTCGGCCGGCGTCTCCACCGTCTCCTCGAAGCCGCCGCACCCGCCGGGCCGGCCGACAGGGGCGATCCCGACCACGGCGTCGGAGGTCGCTCCGGCCGCCGAACCGGCGAAGGGCGCGTCGCCGTAGGCGTAGACGCCGCCGTCGCGGCCGGCGACCCAGTAGCCGGTTCCGGTGGAGGTGGCGGCGATGCCGCTCACCGGGCTCCCGGCGGGACGGCCGGCCGCCGAACCGAAGAACCGGGCGTCGCCGAAGGCGAACACACCGCCGTCGGCGGCCACGAGCCAGTAGCCCTGGCCGGACGGGGTGGCCGCCATGCCGACGACCGGCTGGTTGAGCCGGATGCCGCCGGTCGAGCCGCGGAAGGCGGCGTCACCGAAGGCGAACACGCCGCCGTCCCGGGCCACGAGCCAGTAGCCCTGGCCGGACGGGCTCGCCGCCATGCCGACGATCGGCTGGTTGAGCCGCACGCCGCCCGTCGACCCGAAGAACCAGGCGGTTCCGAAGGCGAACACGCCGCCGTCGGCGCCGACCAGCCAGTAGCCGCCGCCGGGGTCGCCCGGGGCGGCGACGCCGGAGGCCGGCGGGACGGCGGCCATGCCGACGATGGGCTGGTTCAGCCGCACGCCGCCGGTCGAGCCGAGATAGGCGGCGTCGCCGTAGGCGAAGATGCCGCCGTCGCGGGCGACGATCCAGTACCCGGCGCCGGTGGCCGTCGACGTCATGCAGACGACGGGCTGGTTGAGGTTCGCCCCCAATGGCGACCCGAGCTCGGGAGCGGTGCCGAACCGGTAGACCCTACCGTCCGCCCCGGCCAGCCAGTAGCCCCCGGGCGGTGTCGAGCCATCCGCGGCCCGGGACGGCCGGGCCATACCGAGGGTGGCGGCCACGACCGTGAGGATGAGGAGCGCGCGTTGGCAACGGGCGGCGAGGGACATCGGCAGCGCTGACGGTAGCCGCTTCGCACGGCGCGCCGGGTGCGCCTACGCCGGTGGGCCGGTCGGCCGGTGGCTACGGAAAGATCCCGGGACCGGGCGTCAGGATGTTGTCAGGGTCGAACGCCTGCTTGGCGGCCTCGAGCCGCGACCACTCGCCACCGAAGTGGACCTGCCAGTCGGCCCGGGTCATCGGCACGGCTCCGATGGGATACTGCGTTCCACCGAGCTCGCGGCAGCGCTCGAACAGCGCCCGGTTGGCCGAGACCATTTCGTCGGCCATTCCGGGCCCGGCGGTGCAGAGCACGTCGACCAGGAAGAAGCGTTCGTCGTCGGGGGTGCGGAGCAGCGGCTGGCGGAGGCGCGATCGCCGCAGGGGGTAGAGAAGGATCCGCAGCGGGCCGACTCCGTGGACGACGGGGGTGGCCAGGATGTCGCCGAGGAGCTGATCGGCGGCTGCGGAGGGCACGAACAGGTCGAGCCACGGATGCGGTTGGTCCCACAGCGACGCCGCTTGCAGCGCCGCCACCCGTTCCTCGACCCGTCGTAACCACGTCTCCTGGACCCGCTCCTCGATCCGGCGGGCGTCGACGACGTCGGCCAGCCCCTCCAGCCGCTGCTCATCCGACCCGTCGCTGCTGGCCGTCGCCTCGATCTCGGCGTTCCAGCCGCCGTCACCGTTCGGCGTCACGATACCGAGCAGGTAGTCGAATTCGCCGCCGTCGCTCAGGCGGCGCAGGTCGGCCAGCATCGACGGAGGATCGGCGTAGCTGAAGCGGTACACCCGAAGCGCGGCTGGTGCCGCTTCCAGCCGGAGAGTGGCGCGCAGGATCACGCCGCACTGGCCCAGCCCGGCCAGCACGGCCGAGAACAGTTCGGCGTGGTGACCGGCGTCGCAGGTGACGACGTCCCCTCGACCGGTGGCGACCACCAGGCTCTCCACGTTGTCGACCTGCGCTCCCCACCGGAAGCTCATGCCGCTGAGGCCGCCGACGGAGAGCGTCCCGCCGACGGACAGACCGAGGAAGTCGGTGAGCACCGGGGGCAGGAACCCCTCCTTCAGGGCGGCGAGGGCGACGTCGGTCCAGCGGGCGCCGGCGTCAACGGTCATCCGGTTCCCGTCCCGGGCGTGGATCCGGTCGAGGCGGCCGAGGTCGAGGACGATCCCGCCGGCCGCCTGGCTCTGGCCGTAGGCACTGTGGCCCTGCCCCCGGGGGGCGATGCGCCGGCCGGCGCCGGCGGCATAGCGGATCAGCCGGCAGACGTCGTCCCCCGACGCCGCCTCGAGCACGGCCGACGGCCGGCGGTGGACGATGCCGCCGAAGTCGCGGGCCGCCATCTGCCGGGACTCCTCATCGAAGCGGAGCCGCCCCTCGAAGTCCGGCCACCGGCTGTCCACTGTTGCGGACCCTAGTGCCGGGTCATCCGGCGAACATCCGCCCTGGCGGCACATCGGCCTGCTTTGACCGGCGTCGACGTCGAGGCCCTCGCCTACACTGTGGGCTGCACGGAGGGATGACCGAGAGGCCGAAGGTGACCGCCTGCTAAGCGGCTAGTGGCCACGGAGCGCAGTGCTTGATCACCAGACGTGCTGGTCACGAAGGTGCAGGTCAGGAGCGTGCCGCCCGAATTAGTGGATGAGCTTCAGCGCGATCTGACCGACTAACTTTCCGCAGTTTCGTCACTTTGCGACACCCCGTCAGCCCTCCCGTTCGTCGGCCACGAAGGCCGACGTCTCGGGAAGGGGCTGTTCGGGGGTGCAGGTGGCCACGATGACCAGGGACAGGTCGGCCGGGCTGATCCCGGCTGACGCGACCGCGGCGCGGCCCGCTTGCACGGGACTGGCCGCGGTCTCCCCTGGGCCGACGATGCGCCGTTCCCGTATCCCGGTGCGCTCGAGGATCCACGCGTCGGTGGTGTCGATGCCCCGGGCGGCCAGGTCAGCGTTGGTGAGCCGCTCCTCGGGCACCGCGTACCCCCAGCCCGTCACCGCCGCCCGGATCGGTCCGTTCCCCGACCCGCCAGGGCCGGGCAACGCGATCGTGGGCGCCGCGCCGGTCACCGTGCACGGCCGGGCCGGCGGCCAGGGGTGCCCGGTTCCCGTGTTCCGATGGCCGGTCGAACCGGACGGCAGACCATATGAGCTTTGTATCAGCTGATTAGGCGACTCCGACCCCGCGTTCGGGTCGAATATCGAAGCGAGGTCGGGCTAGAGGAACGAAGCGGGGCCGATGTATTTGACGATGACGACCAGGCTGTCGGCGGGGTCGGTCTCCCAGAGGATGATCCAGTCCTCTTCGCCCCGGGCTTTGATGCCCCAGAGGAACGGGACGGAGAAGCGGATCTTGCGGTTGCCGTCCTGGCCCGGGTCGTCTTCGAGGCGGGCGAGAGCCGCCTCCACGGCGGCTCGCAGTTTGGGGCGAGTGGCGTCGGCCCGGAGGGCGTCGAGGGCGGCGGCGGCTTCCTCGGTGGCCTGGAGCTCAGCCGGCATGCCGGCGGTCGGCTTTGACCGGGACGAGCTTGGAGCGGTCGGCCGGTCGCAGGAGGTCGGGACGCCGAGAGATGAGCGTGGCCTCCAGGGCGGAGACGACGGCGGCGGGGGTGAGGGTGATGATGCCGTCGTCGTCGACCTCGGCCAGGTACCGGGAATGACGAGCGAGGCGGCCGAGCGCCGCCCGGTGCCGGGAGTCCAGCTCCACCAGAGTGGGTTCTGTGCTCATGTGGGTATTGTACCCGATGGTGCAAGGAGGCTCCCTCGTCGACGGTGCGAGGCGTCGACCTCGAAGGCTCTCCTACGGAAAACTCGCTGGTTGGGCTCACGGCAGGCAGGACACTCCCGAACGTGGTCGGCGGCGTAGCTCGGCGAGGAGGTGTCGCTGCCAGGGTGACAGGCCGCGGTTGGTCCGCACCGGGATGCCCGCGGCGTGGAGCGCGTCGAGGATCTGCTCGGAGGGCTGGCCGGTGAGCAGCTCGATGTGGCGGGACGACAGGCCGACGACGGTGTACGCGTCGCGGAGGAACGCCTCCTGGAGCGGGACGGCTTGTGGGAACCGGGCGGCGATCGGGCCGGGTTGGGGTCGGGCGGGGATCCCGTGGCGGGCCAGCAACGCCGCGACGTCGGGGTCGCCGTAGAGCTCAGCGAGGAGCTGGGTGGCGGTCTGGCCTCGCGACGACGGGGGGCCGCCTCGGCGGACGGGGATGCCGTGGTCGTGCAGGGCGCGGCGGGCGACGTGGTGGCTGACCTCGAGGGTGTCGGCGACCTCGGCGATGGTCATGGCCTGGCCGACGTAGAGCTCTTCGAGTCTGGTGGCGGGCAGGTCGGTGCGGGTCGCCCGGGTCGTGCGGGGCGCGACCGGGATGCCGGTCTGGCGCAGCCAGGCGCGCACCACCGGCGGGGAGGTCCGGAACTGTCGGGCGATCGTTTGGGAGTCCAGGCCCTGGGTGACGTAGAGGTCTTCGAGCACCGCTCGGGGCGGTCGGGGCACGGGCGGTGGGTGCGGGGGTGACACGGGGCGGCGGATGCCCAGGTCTCTGAGCTGCTGGCGCACTTGCCAGGCGTTGGTGCCGTACAGGGCGGCGATCTCCGCCTCGCTGCGCTGCTCGTCGACGTAGAGGGCCCGCAGCCTGCGGGCCTTGACGGCTGGTGGGGGCGCGCTCTGCCGGCGGGGCCGCACCGGGATCCCGTGGCGGTGCAGCGCGTCGAGCACCCGTTGATCCGAGCCGCCGACGCGTGCGGCGATCGCCCGGGACGACAGGCCTTGGTCCACGTACAGCTCAACGAGCAGGTCGCGGGACAGCTCGGGCAGGTCGGGACGCCGGCCGCGGGGCCGGCGGGGGATGCCGGCCCGCTCCAGCGCGTCGACGACCCGGGTGGGTGAGCCGCCGACGCGGCCGGCGATCTGGGCGGCTGTCAGGCCCCGGCGGACGTAGAGGTCCTCGAGGACCGTCGCGGTGAGCGGCGTAAGCCCTCGCGGCGGACGACGCGGGCGGCGGATGGCATGGCGGGCGAGCTCGGCCCGCACCCAGTCGGCCGGCACGCCGAAATGCTCGGCGACCTCCGGCACCGAGCGGCGCTCGTCCACCCACAGGCGCCGCAGGCGGGCGGCGGGCAACGCTGGGCGGGGTTTCTTCTGCCAACCGCGGCGGGGCAGCCCATAGCGGTCCAGGCGGGCGATCACCCAGTCCCGGCTGCGTCCCAGACGCCGGGCAACCTCGAGCACGCTCAGCCCTCGCTCGACGTACAGGTCCCGGAGCCGGTCGGCGACGTCGGATTCGTCGAGCGGGCGGGCCCGTCCGCCCCGGGGCCGGGCCGTGATGCCGGCCTGCCGCAACCGCTTGCCGACCGCGGCCCTTGAACACCCGGCCCGCTCGCCGATCTCGGCCAGGCTCAGACGTTCCTCGACGTACAGGCGGCGCAGGCCGTCGTCGCCGAGGGCGTCGAGACCGGGCGCGGTCTGGGCCTGCGGGCGCAGCGTCAGGCCGTGGCGGCGCAGATCGTCACGGACCTTCTGGGACGAGCAGCCAAGCTCGGCGGCCAGCGCGTCGGCGGACTGGCCCCGCCGCAGGTAGCCGTCCACCAGCACCCGGCGGGGCAGCAGCGTCATCCGCCCGACCGTGGGGACCACCCCCACCGACCGCAGGGCGGCGGAGACCCGCTTCGCGCCGATGCCGGTCGACGCCGCCAACGCGACGATGCTCTCCCCGGCGCGGTAGCGGCGCGCCAGCGCCGTCGCCTCCCGCCGCGAGACCCCGTGCGGCAGCGGCAGGCGGCCGTCGCCCTCCCCCATGGGATCAGCCTGCTTCACCGGCGCCACACCCCGATGATGCCCCGCCCGGTCTGCCTGCGGCGGTTGCGTCCTCGGTCGGGGGCGGCCGTTCGATCAGTGGATGAGGGCGTTGGTGGCGAGCAGGACCACGAAGGCGGCCAGCAACGCCGGGAGGCCAACCCGCACGCCGACGTTGGTGTAGGTGCGGGGGTGGACGGGCACGGCGAGGCGGCGGGTGGTGTCGAGCCAGAGCAGTCCGGCCAGGGATCCGGTAGCGGCCAGCACCGGTCCCACGTTGACGCCGAGCAGGACGAGCCACAGCCGGGATCCCGGGTTGGCTTCCAGGACCGGGACGGCCACGAGCAGTGCCGGCAGGTTGTTGAGGGCGTTGGCGCCGAAGACCGCCGCCGTGACGATGCGGGCCGCCGATCCCGGGCCTGCACCGTCCAGCATCCCGTCGAGGTGGAGATCAGGCGCGGCGGCGATGGCAAGCACCCCGCGCGCCGCGGCATGAAATCCATCATCACCGCCGGCCCTGCCGAACCGGCCGCTGCCCGGACGTTTCACGTGTCCACGGACTGTCGGCAACTGGACCCTATGTGGCAGCGGCCCGCCGAAAAACCGAACCCGGAACCCAGTCGTCGTCACCGTCCCGCGGAGGTGCGGAACGGCCCGGCCGCCCTCGACGTAGGCGATCTGGTCCCAGACGAAGACGTCGGCGTCGAGCAGGTGGAGTTGCTCCCGGCTGAGGTAGCCGTAGAACCTTCGGCCGGTTCCGGCGGCTCCGCCCTCGGCTCGGCGAACGTTCCGGCGTCGGCGAGACCGTCACACCCGCTCCATACGCTGGCACCCGGACGAGCGCGGACGGAGACGGACCATGGACGGAGAGGTTCCAGAGGCGCACCGATGTCCCGGGGCCGGAACAGCCAACCTCGTCGGGGCGGCCAGCGCCGACGAGGGCGGCCACGCCTGGCTACCAGCCGAGGTCGGGTCCCTCGAGCAAGGCGGTGGGCGGCTCGGGAAGGAGCGAACCGGGCCAGCCGAAGCGGTCGGGCACCAGGCTGATTTCGCCGGGTACCTCCGGCGTCGGGCTGGCCGCGACGTCCGTCCAGTGGCCGGCGGCCCGGGCCACTTGGCCCAGCGCCTGTCGAACATCGGCGCGGTTGTCCCCGAGGAGGTGGTGGTAACCGATCTGTTCCAAGGTCTCGGTCAGGCGGCCGTCGGTGTCAAGGTCCGGGGGCGCGGCGCCGGAGTGCCACGCCTCCAGGGCGGCGACGACCTCTTGGAGGTTTTGCGCCACTGCTGGTTGATCGTCGAGGAGGAGGTGCTGGTAGGCGAGGGTCTCGAGGAGGTCGTCGAGGTCCGGCGCAGCCGGGTTCGAGAGCGCCTCCTCGGGGTTTGGACGTACCGACTCGTCACATGCGTGTTCGGGGCTCACGGCCGTCTCCTTCTGGTGGTGGTTGCGCACCTCGACGGCGGTGAGGGCCGGTGTCGGTGCTGTCTGGCGGATGGCCGCTGCGAGTTCCTCCGGGAAGCTGTCCCGGGCCGCTTGCGCCCAGCCGTTCAGGTCTCCGAAGGCTGGGGGGACGGCAAGGGTGGCCACTCGGTTGCCGGCTCCCACCTCGGCGAGCAGCTCAGCGAGGCGCGCGGAGCCGGCGCGACCGCGGTGATCGGCGTCGAACGCGACCAGGAGACGCCCCTCGGGATGGCGAGCGGCGAGCTGGGCGGCGAGGCGTGCGTCCGGCTGCCCGGCGCCGAGGATGGCGACAGCCCGGTAGCCGGCTTGAGCAGCGGTGAGGGCGTCGGGGATCCCCTCGCAGATCAGGATCAGGTCTTGGGCCCGCGCCGGGACAGCGAGGCGCACTTCCCCGAGCCGGGGGGAGGCGGGAACGAGGTCGGCCGAGGGGTTGTCGTACTTGCGGCCGGTCGGCCGGAGGTAGCGGGCCTGGAGGTAGACCGCCTGCCCGTTTTCGCCGAGCAGGGGAAACACGACGGCGGGGCCGGCTCGCGGCAACCCCGGTGCACGAGGGAGGGCGCGAGGCCCGGGGTCGGCGCCCACCCGGTTGGCCTGGAGGACCTCTGGGTCGAGTCGGCGGCCCGCCAACCATCGGCGCATTGGGGCGCCGGCCGGACTCCACAGACGAGCCTCACACGCGGTCACGTAGCGGTCGAGGGCGGGATCCGGCTCGGTGGGGCATGGCGGCTCCGGCCGGGTGAGCGGCGGGCGAGGGGTCGGCTGCGGGCGAGGGCTCGGCGGCAATCGGCCGGGTTCGTCGGCCACTCCCGCTCGGTGGGCGAGGAGGTCCAGGGCGTCACGGAAGCCGACACCCTGCGTCACCATGACGAGGTCGATGGCCGTCCCGCCGGCTCCGCAGGCGTGGCAATGCCAGCGCTCGATGCCGCTGCGGGGACGGAAGACCGTGACCGGCGGGGTTCTCCCGGTCTGGGGGCCGTGGCCGGGATCGGGGCAGGCCCAACTGGTGGTCCTTCCCCGGCCGTGGTGGGGGCCGAGCAGCTCGTCGCAGAGACTCGCCAGGGGGATGCGAGCGAGGACGTCGCCTCGGTCGTAGCCCATGGGCGCCTTTCCCTTCAGGTCGGGAGGGGTCGCCCTACTACTGGCGGGGCGGGAGCGTGGGCGCGACGGTGGGGCGAGCGTCGCCGAAAGGGAACGATCCGGGCGATTCTCCCTGGTCCAGGTTTGAGCACGACGGACTGGTGGGGACTGGTGGATCGTGTCGTGACGGGCGGCAGCACCAAAGCCAGAGACGTGAACGACAGGGCTTCCGGGAACGCCGTGTCGCGGACCGCCGGGCGACCCGCCAGTAGTAGGGCAAAAGGAGTCGGCGCGCGCCTGGCCGTCGGGCCGGGAGCCGTCGGCGGCTGGCACACGAGCTGGTGGCAGAAACCGGCACGAATGGGAGGCAGCGTCATGAATCGGACGCGATGGCGTTCTTGGGATGTGCAACGCAAGACGGACGGCCCCAGGTCCGGTATGCGAGGCGCGGCCGGGCTCCTGGCCGCGACACTCCTGCTGGCCGCCTGCGGTGGAGGAGGCGACGACAAGGCCTCCCCTGCCCCGGATCAAGGCGGGGACCAGCGCGCCGTGACGTCCACCACTGTGGCGTCCGGGGCGAGCGCACCGGCACCGCTGGACGGGCAGGTGGCCGCCGCGGTCGAAGCCGCCTACCGGGAAGCGACCGCTGCCGAACTGGCCTTCGACAGCGAGGTCGGACAGTTCGATCCGGTGGCGTTCCGGGATCGGGTGGGGCGGTACCTCACCGGCTCGCAACACGACTTCTCGTTCAAGGTGTCGCAGGAGCGTCGCCTGCGAGGCGAGGTGCTCAGCCCTCCCGGGCTCCAGCCCGGAGAGATCGCGCCGGTGGTGACGCTCGAAGGCCCGGGGCGGGCCACGGTGCGAGATTGCGCCGCGGACCACCCGACGATCAAGGCGTCCACCGGCGAGCGGGTCGACGAACCGATCGACGGGCGCGAGGTCGTCATCAGCGAGATGGTCCTGATCGACGGGCAGTGGAAGATTGCCCGCACCACGGTGCCGGGGGAACGATGCACCGTCTGAGCCGAGCCGGGGTCGGGCTGCTCGTCGTTGCCGCCACGCTGGCGCCGGCCGACACGGCGTCTGCACGAGCGGGCAAGAGCGCCAAGGCCGAATGCGACAACCTCGGCTGCGTGGGGTCGGCGACCAATGTGCAGGAAGTCCCGGGTCGGGGTCGGGCGAGGCCGCGGCGGCGATCGCCGAGTGCCTGCACGTTCCACGCCGTCGACATCCCGGCCGGCACCCCGGTGTACCGACCCGATGGGTCGGTGATCGAGGTGGACGGGATGGGCCGCTGGTATGAGAAGCGCTGTCAGGCGGTGGTCGGAGAAGCCCGGTTCGTGGATCCGGTGATAGGGGGTGCCTTCGGAGCGGGCAGCTTCGCGCCGCGGGATACCACTGAGATGGTGTATCTGCGGCGCCGGCCGACCGCACTACCAGAGGAGTTGGCCATGGAGGCGCTGGGCCAGCTCCCGTTGCCGGAGCCGTCCATCGCCACGAGTCCGCCGCCGCAGTTCGACTCGGTGGTGAACGTCCCGGTGTTCCTGGCGGTCGACGCCGCCGATTGGGAGGCGAAGTCGGTGACCACCGGCGTTCCGGGTGTGACGGTGACGGTCACCGCCGTGCCTCAGCGGACGGAGTGGCAGCTGGGCACCGGCGAGGTCGTCGTTTGCGAGGGTCCGGGCACTCCTTATGACTTCTCCCGCGGGGAGCGCGACCAGGTGGCCGACTGCACCTACACCTACCGGCGCACGTCGATCGGCCAGCCGAACGAGCGGTTCCCGGTGACGGCGACGGTGGTGTGGCGAGCGTCGTGGACGGCGGTTGGAGCACCCGGCGGCGGCGACCTGGGAGAGGTCCGGCGCAGCGCCACCACGTCGCTGCGGGTCGTCCAGGTCCAGACCGTGAATGCCTACGAGGGCAGCTCCTAGCCCACCGGAAACGAAGGAGTCCGCCGTGTCCTCCCAGGTCACCCACAGCCCACCCTCCACCCCCCGCCTGGCCGCCTTCAACGGCCGGGCGACCAGCGGCGGCCGCCGCCGGGTCTCTCCGCCGCTGCTGGCCACCGGGGTGGTGGTCGTGGTGCTGTGCGCCCTGGCGATCGGCAGTCTCTATTCGGGGGCGGCGAGCCGGGAGCTGGTCCTGGCGGTGGCCCGTCCTGTCCCGATCGGCACGCCGATCAGCGATGTCGACCTGCGCGACGTGGAGGTCGCCGCCGGCCCGGGCGCGGCCACCATCCCCGCCTCACGGCGTTCCCAAATCGTGGGGCAGCGTCCGGCGGTGGCGCTGGTTCCCGGGGCGCTGCTGGCCCCTGCTCAGCTGCGGGATGGCGCCGGTCCGGCAGCGGGCCAGGCGCTGATCGCGTTGGCGTTGCGCCCGGGACAGTTCCCACCGGAGGTCGCTCCGGGTGACACCGTGCGAGTGATTTCCACCGGCCCGTCTGCTGCCGCTGCGCCGGGCGGGCCGGTGCCGGCGGCCGGGGACGCCGGTATCTTCGCCGATCCGGCGTCCCCGCTGCCGAGTACCACGTTGCTGGCGGCAGGGACGGTGGTGTCGCTGCGGGCCGTCCCCGAAGCGCCGGGAACGACCGTGGTGTCCCTGCGGGTCCCCGAGGAGGCGGCGCCAATGATGCTGCGGGCCGGAGCGGCGGTCGCCCTCATTGTCGCCGGGGCCGGATCGTGAGCCTGGTCGTCGTCGGCCAAGCCAAGAGCGGCGGGTCCACCACCACCGCCGTGGCGCTGGCTGCGAGCTGGCCCCGTGACGTGCTGCTGGTGGAAGCCGACCCGTCCGGCGGGGACGTGGCGGCCCGGGCCGGTCTGGCGCTGGTGCCAGGGCTGGTGAGCCTGGGGGCCGCCGCCCGCGGGGAAGGCCTCACGGGTGAGGCGGTGCTCAGCCACGCCCAGCAGCTCGGCGGTGTGGTGCCGGTGGTGGTTGCCCCGCCGGGGGCCGGGCCGGCCCGGGGAGCGCTGGCCGCCCTCGAGGAGCAACTCGCCGGCACCCTGGGGACGCTCGGGAGCGAGGACGTCATCGTCGACGTCGGCCGTATCGAACCGGCCGACGGATCGCCGTGGCTGCGCGCCGCTGGGCTGGTGGTGCTCGTCGCCCGGCCGGACGCGGCGGGGGTGGCGCACTTGGCGGCGCTGCTCGACTGGGTCTCCGAGGCGGCAGTGAGGGTGGCGGTGGTGATGATCGGGGCGCAGCCCTACGGGCCCGCAGAGGTGGCCGACGCCCTCGGCATGGAGGTGGCCGGGGCGTTGGCCTTCGACCCGAAGGGGGCGGCGGCCCTCGGCTCCGGTGTGGTGCGGGGCTACCTGGCGGAGCGCAGCCCGCTGCGGCGTTCCGCCCGCACGCTTGCCCCGCTGCTGGCCGCCCGCCTGGCTGAGCCGGTCCTCGTCGAGGGCGGTCATCGGGTGGCGACGGCGGCCTCCAACGGGAAGGCCACGGACCGGTGAGCGTCGACTACACGCTGGTCGCTGCCCTGCGGGCCGAGGTCGCCGGTCGCCTCCACGAGGAGATGACCGCCCGGCAGCTGGCGGGATCGCCCGCCACGGCCGAGGAGGAACGGGCCCTGGCGGCGGCGCTGATCCGGGGCGCCCTGGTGGCTCGGGCGATGTCGAGTCTGCAATCCGGGGATCGGCCCCTGTCGCCGCAGGAGGAGGCCGGATACCTCGAGGCGGTCGACGCCCTCATCTACGGGTCGGGGCGCATCCAGCAGTACCTGCTCATGGAGGATCTCGACAACGTGATCATCCACGGCGCCGACCTGGCCGTCTTGGAGTTCGCCGACGGGCGGGTGGAGTTCGCCCCCTCGCCGTATTCCACCAGCGAGGAGCTGATCGAGGAGGTCCGCACCCTGGCCGCCCGCCGGTCCCGAGCCGCCCGGCGGTTCGACCGGGGCCATCCCCGCTTGGACCTGCGCCTGCCGGAGGGCAGTCGCCTCACGGCGGTGATGGGGGTGGTGGACCGCCCGGTGATCGTGCTGCGCCGCCACCGCTTCGTCGACCTGTCGCTCGCTGATCTGGTGGCGCTGGGCACCATGGACGAGCGGCTGGCGGCGTTCTTCACCGCTGCCGTGCCGGCGCGGCTCAACATGCTCGTGGCCGGGAAGACCAACGTGGGCAAGACCACGGCGCTGCGGGCCTTGCTGTCGCTGTGCCCACCCACCGAGCATCTGGTCACGGTGGAGACCTCCCACGAACTCGACCTCCACCGCCTCGCCCGCCACCCCCACGTGACCCCGATGGAGGCCCAGGAGGCCAACACCGAAGACGAGGGCGCCTTCACGGTGGAGGAGCTGGTGCTGTGGTCGCTGCGCCTGAACCCCGACCGAATGGTGGTCGGCGAATGCCTGGGACCGGAGGCCGTCCCGATGCTCAACGCCATGGCGTCGGGGGCGACGGGATCGATGACGACGCTGCACGCCAAGAGCTCGGCGGCCGTACCCCGACGGCTCGCCTCCTATGTCTCCCAGGCCCCCCGGCCCATGCCGCCCCGATGGGTGGCCGACACCATCGCCGACGGGCTGGATCTCATCGTCTTTTTGGATTTCGCCCGGGAGGTCGACGGGCGCCGGCGCCGCGTGGTGGCCTCGGTGCGGGAGGTGCTCGGGGCCGCCGACGAACAGGTCCTGACCCGGGAGCTGTTCACCCCCGGTCCCGAAGGCCTGGGCGTGCCCACCGGCGAGGTCCCCGACCGGGCCGAGGATCTGGAGGCGTGCGGGTTCGACCTGGCCCTCCTGCGGGTGGATCCCGCCCTGCGATGAGCCCCCTCGCGTTGGTCCTGGGCGCCGGTTTGGGGGTCGGCCTGGTCCTCGTCGCCGTTGGCCTCTCCGGTCTG
>JBFLYK010000080.1:0-19994 GCA_040756995.1 Actinomycetota bacterium
CGCCGCTCCCGCCGACGAACCGGCCGCCCGGGTCGCCGCCCCGCTGCGGACCGCCGCCGGGCCGCTGGTGGCCGTGACGGCCCCGCCGCCGGCCGGCGTCGCCCCACCGGCGACGGCGGCGTCGGCTGCGGCCGGTGCCGCGCCGTCGGAGGAGGCGACCTGGTCGGTGGGGATGGAGAGGGCGGCGCCGTCCGCCGCCGTTCCCGCCTGACCGGCGGCCCGCAGCGCCTCCTCCCGGAGGCGGGCCTGGTTGCCGGCGCAGGCCGACGAGAACAAGACGATCAGGGCGCCGAGAACGATCGGCTTTCTGATGAAACCCCGCAGCCGGTCCATGCTCCCCCCCGGCTCAGGGCGGCTCCCGCCCCTTCAAAGCGGCACGAGCCGCCTCCTCTCCCGGGCGGGGAGTGTTCCACCTCCCGCTCGGCGCGGCAAGAGTCCGACACCGAGTGAACTGTCGTTGTGGAGCAGGGACGACAGACGCGAGACAGACGCGACAGCAGCGGCTCCGGCCCCGGGGGTCCGGGGGTGTCCCCCGGAAAGAACGAGCGCCGGCGGTGGGAGCGGAACGCGAACAGCAGCGGTTCCGGCGCGGCCGTGGGGTGCCGGAACCGCTGCTGCGGTGGACGGGCGCCACTGTTCCGTCCACAACGCGACAACGCCGCGGTTTGGCATCGATTACGCAAAAGGAACGAAATTTCTCTCAGGTCACGCTCAGCTAGCCTCCGGTCACCCTCAGGAGGAGACAATTTGAGTTCTCAGGACGTCCTCTGGTCGCCGCCGGCCGATGTGCGGGAGCGCAGCCGTCTCGGCCGGTACCTGCGCTGGTTGGAGGAGCACCGGGGGCTGAAGTTCGCCGGGTACTCCGACCTGTGGGAGTGGTCGGTGACCGACCTCGACGGCTTCTGGACGACGGTCTGGGAGCACTTCGACGTCGGCCCTCCGGTGGTGCCCTCGTCGGTGCCCGCTCCGGCGCCGGCCCTGGCGGAACGCGCCATGCCCGGCGCCCGCTGGTTCCCGACCGCCCGCCTCAACTACGCCGCGCACATGCTGCGCGAGGCGGGCGACGACGAGCGCGTCGCCGTCCTGGCCCGGTCGCAGACCCGCGGCCCGGCCGACATCACCGCCGGGCACCTCCGGGCCGGGGTGGCCCGGGCCCGGGCCGGCCTCGCCCGGCTGGGTGTCGGGCCGGGTGACCGGGTGGTGGCCTACCTGCCGAACATCCCCGAGACGCTGGTGGCCTTCCTGGCCACGGCCAGCCTCGGCGCGATCTGGGCGTCGTGCGCCCCCGAGTTCGGAACGCGCAGCGTCCTCGACCGCTTCAGCCAGATCGACCCCAAGGTCCTGCTGGCCGTCGACGGTTACCGCTACGGCACCAAGGCGATCGACCGCACCGCCGAGGTGGCGGCCATCCGGGAGGGTCTCCCCAACCTGGCGGCCACCGTGGCCGTCCCCTACCTCGATCCCGCCGGCGGTGCGGCAGCGCTCCCCGGCGCATTGTCCTGGGAGAAGCTCCTGGCCGACGACGGCGAGCTGGCCTATGAGGCGGTCCCCTTCGACCATCCGCTGTACGTGCTCTATTCGTCGGGCACGACCGGGCTGCCGAAACCGATCGTGCACGGCCACGGCGGCATCCTCCTCGAGCACGCCAAGCAGCTGGCGTTCGCCCTGGACCTCGGTCCCGGTGACCGGTTCTTCTGGTTCTCCACCACCGGCTGGATGATGTGGAACCTGCTCGTCTCGGGGCTGGCGGTGGGCTCGGCGGTGGTGCTGTTCGACGGCGACCTCGCCTCACCCGACCTGTCCACGTTGTGGCGCCTGGCTGAAGAGACCGGCACGACGTACTTCGGCGGCAGCGCTCCGTTCTTCATGGCCTGCCGCAAAGCCGGGCTCCAGCCGGCCAAGATCGCCGACCTGTCCCGGGTGCGGGGCATCGGGTCGACCGGCGCGCCGCTGCCCCCCGAAGGGTTCCGCTGGATCTACGAGGCGGTCACCACCGACGCCCAGCTCAACTCCGTGAGCGGCGGCACCGACGTTTGCTCGGCTTTCGTCGGCGCCTGCCCGATGCTGCCGGTGCGGGAAGGCCGTATCTCCGGCCCGGCGCTCGGCGCCAAGGTCGAGGCGTTCGATCCCGACGGCCGGCCCGTCCTCGGGGAACAGGGCGAACTCGTCATCACCGAACCGATGCCGTCGATGCCGGTCGGATTCTGGGGCGACACCGACGGGTCCCGGTACCGGTCGGCCTACTTCGAGGACTTCCCCGGCGTGTGGCGCCACGGTGACTGGATCGTCATCGACGAGGACCGCAGCTGCGTCATCTCCGGCCGGTCGGACTCGACGCTCAACCGGGGTGGCGTCCGGCTCGGGACGGCCGAGTTCTATTCAGTGGTGGAGGGCTTCCCGGAGGTGGCCGACAGCCTCGTCGTCCACATCGAGGATCAGAGCGACGACGGCATCGGAATGGGGGAGCTGCTGCTCTTCGTCGTGCCCGCCGAGGGCGGCGAGATCAACGACGAACTCAAGTCCCGCATCGCCGCCGAGCTGCGCCGTTCGCTCTCGCCACGGCATGTCCCCGATGCGATTCACGGGGTTTCCGGCATACCTCGGACGCTCTCGGGGAAGAAGCTGGAAGTACCCGTGAAACGCATCCTCACCGGAACGCCGACCGACGTCGCGGCGAGCCGGGGAGCGCTGGCCAACCCCGACTCGCTCGAGGCGTTCGAGCGACTGGCGGCCGAGAGGGCCTCGCCCTGAGCTGCCTTTGAGCACCGACGTCGTGGCTGGCCAACATCTGTTTGTGGAGGCCAGTTTCAACCATGACCGACGACCCGGAGGTTCTCGAGAAGGCAGTCCGAACTCTTTCCCGGCTCCTGTTGTCGGAAGAGACGTTGGAAGCGACCCACGGCCGGGTCGCCAGCCTCGCCTGCCGCACGTTGCCGGCCTGCGATTTCGCCAGTGTCACCATGATCAACGACGGGCGGCCATCCACGCCGGTGCAGACCAACCCGTTGGCCGCCGACCTCGACTCGGTCCAGTACCGGGCCCGCCGCGGCCCCTGCCTGGAGGCCTACGCCGCGGCTTCGGTGGTGAGGGAGAAGGTCACCGAGAGCGCCGAACGGTGGCCGGAGTTCACCGCCGTGGCGACGCAGGCCGGCGTCCGCTCGGTCCTGGCGGTCCCCCTGGTGGCCAAGGACCAGCCGCTCGGCGCGCTCAACCTCTACTCCAAGTCGGCCGGGGGCTACGACCACGCCGACGAGGAGACCGCCGTCCTCTTCAGCCGGCAGGCCGCCGTCGCCTGCGCCAATGCGGAGATCTACTGGCGGACGTACACGCTCACCGAGCACCTCCGGGAGGCGCTCGAAAGCCGCGACGTCATCGGCCAGGCCAAGGGCATCCTGATGGCCCGCCGGGGCTGCACGGCCGAGGCGGCCTTCGAGGCGCTGCGCAAGGTGTCGCAGCAGCGCAACATCAAGTTGCGCGACATCGCCGCCCAGGTGGTCTACCTCGGCGACCTGGAGGAGTGACGGCTCAGGGTTCCGGTTCGCCGGCGCCGCCCCGCCAGGCGGTCAGCCGGCGGACGCCTTCGGCGATCTGGTCGAGCGACGTGGTGTAGGAGAACCGCATGTGGGCCTCCGGTTCGTGGTCGCCGAAGTCGCAGCCTGGCACGGCGGCCACGCCCGCCTCGTCGAGGAGGCGGCGGGCGAGGCGCATGCTGTCGCCGTCGAGCGAGTCGGAGCGGGCGTAGACGTAGAAGGCGCCCTGGGGCATGACGGGTACGCCGAATCCGGCCGTCCGCAATCCGGTCACGAGCCGGTCCCGCCGGGCGGCGAAGGCCTGACGGCGCTCCTCGACCGTGGCCCATACCTCGGGACTGAAGGCGGCGAGGGCGCCGTACTGGGCGGGGGCCGGCGGAGCGATGAAGGCGTTCTGGGCCAAGGCCTCCACTGCCGGGAGGGCCCAGTCGGGACAGACCATCCACCCCAGTCGCCAGCCGGTCATGCCGAACGTCTTGGAGAAGCTGTTGATCACGAACGGCGTGTCGGTGGTGGCCAGCACCGTGGCCGGTCTCCGGTCGTAGACGAGTTCCCCGTAGATCTCGTCGACGAAGCACACGCCGCCCCGCCGCTGCGCCTCGGCGGCGATGGCCGCCAGTTCGCCGGGCGCCACCATCGTGCCGGTGGGATTGGACGGGGTGGCCAGCAGCACGGCCCGGGTGCGGGTGTCCCACCGGCCGGCGACCAGATCGGCGGTCAGCTGGTAGTCGGTCAGCGCGCCGACCGGGATCCCGACCGGGAGCCCTTCACACATGCGGATCAGGTTCCGGTTGCAGGGGTAGCCGGGATCGGCCAGCAGGACGTGGTCGTCGCGGTCGACCGTGGCGGCCAGCGCCAGCAGCAGGGCGCCCGAGGCGCCGGTGGTGACCACCACCCGCCGGGCCGGGACCTCGACCCCGAACCGGTCGGCGTAGTAGCCGCTGATCGCTTCCCGCAGCTCGGGGATTCCCAGCGACGACGTGTAGCGCACCCGGCCGTCGGCGATCGCCTTGCCGGCCGCCTCGACCACCGGCGCCGGAGTGCCGAAGTCGGGTTCGCCCACCTCGAGGTGCACGATCGAGCGGCCGGCCCGTTCCGCCGCCCAGGCGGCCTCCATAACGTCGACCACCCGGAACGGCGTGATGGCGCCGGTGCGGCGAGCCAGGTTCATGGTCCCCACGGTAGTGACCAACGTCACATCTCGCCTGGCCCGGAATGACCAGGTCGGGTCAAGCCGAATGACCACGACGAAAAATGGCCTCGACGCGGTTGCCCGGTTTGGCGCCATTCCACGGTTGCAGGGCCGACCCGCCTTCCTTACCTTCGGCACCGAGGCGACAGGGCGAAAAATTCACGTCGCCGACCCTTTGGGTGTGGAACGCACTGACCTGTCTGCCCGATCGCTGGTCACGGGGGCGGCAGCGAGCGAGTCGTGAACCCGGCCACACCGGACCCATCAACGAGTGGAGGCCGGTTGCCCATGTTCACGCGCGCTCTTGGTCGTTCCCCGCATCGCCGAACTCGCCGTTTGGCGCGCCTCGGCGTCGCTCTCGTCCTGATTGCCGCCCCGCTGGTCCTCCTCCCTACGGCGGCCTCCAGCGACACTGGCAGCGCCCTCCCCTCAAGCCCCTACAACGCCGGAAACGGTGTGCGCGACAGCGGCCCGAACATCGCCGGCCATGACGACGTCGGGACACCGGACACGTTCGCCGGTGGCGTCAAGGAAGACACCGACTGCCCGTCGCCGGACGGTGGCGGCGCCCCGGACAAGTCCGACATCCTGACGGCCTGGGTCGGCAACGCCAACGCCAAGGTCAGTGGCGTCGACCACACGTTCCTCTACCTGGCCTGGGCTCGCCCCTCCGACGAGGGCACGGCCACCATCGACTTCGAGCTCAACACCGGCACGGTCAAGTGCAGTGCCACCAGCCCGTTCTACAAGCGCGTGGCCGGCAAGGACCTCCTAGTCACCTATGACTTCCAGGGCGGGTCCACGGTCGCCATCTCCGTCCGCACCTGGACGTCGACGAACCAGGGCGGCAAGTGGTCGCCTCCGGTCACTCTCGATGCTTCCAAGGCCGAGGCGGATATCAGCGACAACCAGCTCTTCGGTGAGCTGGTCATCGACATGACCGCCGCCGGCTACTTCCAGCCGGGCGTGTGCCAGTCGTTCTCCAGCGCCATGGCCAAGAGCCGCTCGTCGTCGGCTTCGTTCGAGAACCAGGTGAAGGACCTCATCCTCCCGTTCCCGATCGAGGTCACGAACTGCGGCTCGCTCACGGTCACGAAGACCGTGGCCGGCGGCAGCGGGTCGTTCAATTTCACGGTCGACTGCGGAAGCTTCGACCTCAAGCCGGATGCCGCGGGCGACGACCTGACGTTCCCGCTGGGGGATGGCGGATCGAAGCTGATTCCCGACATCCCTCTCGACACCGTCTGCAGCGTGACCGAATCGGATCCCGGCGCCGCCACCTGGACGACGACCTACAAAATCGGCAGCGGCCCGACTCAGACCGGCCTGGTCGCCGGCGGCATCACGATCGCCCTGGGCAACAAGACCGTCGCCTTCACGAACACCCGCAATACCGGGATCTTGACGGTCAACAAGGTGTTGGTGCCGGCCGGTGATTCCGGGAAGTTCAACCTGCAGATCGACGGCGCGACGACGGGCTCGGGTGCGAACGTCGGCAACGGCGGAACGACCGGCGCGGTGACCGTCAACACCGGCACCCACACCTTCGGCGAAACCGCCGGCACGGGGACGGACCTCGACAACTACGTCTCAAGCACCGTGTGCCTCGCCGGATCGACCCCGGTGACGATCGTCGCCGGCAACACGGTGAACGTTGCCAAGGACCAGAGCGTCGTCTGCACGATCACGAACACCCGTAAGACCGGGACGTTGACGGTCAACAAGGTCGTCGTGCCGGCCGATGATCCCGGCACGTTCAACCTGCAGATCGACGGCGCGACGGCGGGCTCGGGTGCGAACGTCGGCAACGGCGGAACGACCGGCGCGGTGACCGTCAACACCGGCACCCACACCTTCGGCGAAACCGCGGGCACCGGAACCAGTCTCGCCGACTACGCCGCCGAAAGCTCGTGCCTCGTCGGCTCCACACCGGTCAACGCCGCCGCCGGGTCGATCAATGTCGGGCACGGCCAGAACGTGGTGTGCACGATCACCAACACCCGGCGGACCGGAACGTTGACGGTCAACAAGCTGCTCGTGCCGGCCGACGATCCCGGCACGTTCAACCTGCAAATCGACGGTCAGACGGCGGGTACGGGCACCAACGTCGGTCACAACGGCACAACCGGGCCGATCCAGGTGAACACCGGCCCACACTCCGTCGGCGAGACGGCCGGCTCCGGTACGAACCTCGACGACTACGCCAGCTCGATCGCCTGCCGGGCGGGGGAGACGTCCGTCACCGTGACGAACGGCTCGATCAGCGTCGGCGAGCAGAACGTCGTCTGCACCATCACCAACACCCGCAAGACGGGGACGTTGAGGGTGGTCAAGGACCTGTCCCCGGCCGATGATCCCGGAAAGTTCAATCTGCTGATCGACAGCGTGGTGCAGGCGAGCGGTGTGGGCGATGGTGGTGCGACTCCCGTTGTCACGGTGAACACCGGGGTTCACAGCTTCGGCGAGTCGGCCGGGACGGGCACGGACCTCGACGACTACACCTCCACCGCCGCCTGTGTGGACGGCACCGGTTCGGTGAACACCAGCGGTGGATCGGTGACGGTCGCTCACAACCAGAACGTCGTCTGCACGATCACCAACACCCGCAAGACGGGGACGTTGACGGTCAACAAGGTGTTGGTGCCCTCGAGTGATCCCGGAAAGTTCAACCTGCAGATCGATGGGGCGACGGCCGGCTCTGGCGGCAATGTGGGCAACGGCGGTACGACCGGCAAGATCATCCTCAACACCGGCACGCACAGCTTCGGCGAGACGGCCGGTACAGACTCTGATCTCGACGACTACATCACCACCAGCGCCTGTCTGTCCGGTGAAAGCACGGTGACCATTACTGACGGATCGGTGCAGGTGGGTCACAACCAGGACATCGTCTGCACGATCACCAACATCCGCCGTACCGGGAGCTTGACAGTCGCCAAGACGACGAGCGGCGGAAGCGGGACGTTCACCTTCGATGTCGTCTGTGACAACGGGCTGACGACGGTCGTCGTCATCGAAGACAGCGGAGCCGAGACGATCGAGGGCATCCCGACCCGGACCAGCTGCACGGTGACGGAACGCGACAACCCGCTGTTCGGCTCGACCGTCATCCCGGCTAATGGCACGGTGGTGATCGACGAGAACGGCGAAACGGTCGCCTTCACGAACACTCGAATCACCGGGCCGCTCACGATCACCAAGACGGTCGTGGGAGGTACCGGAACGTTCACCTTCGACGTGAACTGCTCCGATGACTCTTTCGACCAGGCCGTCACGATCGACGGCAGTGGCTCGAAGACGATCACCGGTATCCCCTCGACGACGAGCTGCACGGTGACCGAACGTGACAACCCATTGTTCACCGCCGAGGCGAGCCCGGCGAATGGAACGGTGACGATCAGCGCCGGCGGTGCCAACGTCGGCTTCATCAACACGGCCAAGCCGATCGGGATCAGGCTGGACAAGAAGGTGAACCGGGGCGACCACGCCAGTCCGGGGGACGCGCTGGTTGTCCACGGCCGAGACGCCCTGGCCTACACGGTGACGATCACGAACACCGGTCAGGTTCCGCTTCGCATCACCGCCCTGTCCGACTCCCTGTATTCCGCCTTCGTGGCGGCGTGCCCGCAGGCGATCGGATCCGTGCTCGCCGCTGGAGCATCCTTCACCTGCTCCTACGGTGCGACGGCCATCACCGATGCCCACAACGTCGCGGCGGTCAGCGCCGTGGACGACCTCGGTAGGCCTGTCGGGGCGACCGACGGCACGTACGTCGACGTCATCAACCCGGCGATCAGCATCGTGAAGACGGCGGCGCCCGAGTCGATCTCGGTTTCAGGCACCGTCACCTACACCTACGTGGTGACGAACACCGGTGACACGCCGCTCCAGAACGTGCTCGTCACCGATGACGTCCTCGGGGCGATCGGGACGGTCGGGCAGCTGGGCGTCGGCGAGTCGGTCACCTTTGCCAAGACAGTGGACGTCGATGCCACGACCCCGCCGAGGAACATCGGCACCGCCGTCGGCACGGACCAGCTGGGGCAGACGGTGAGCGCCTCCGACGATGCGGTCATCACCGTGGTCCTCGGTGCGGTCCTGGCCCAGCCGGAGCTGCCCCGGACCGGGGCACCGCTCGGGGCGCAGACCAGGGCGGCGCTGGCGATGATCGAGGTGGGCATCGTCCTGACCCTCGCCGGCCGGCGCCGGCGGGGTGGCCGCCGGGCGGACTGACCCTCCGCACCGGCAGGCCCCACGGCCGGCCTGGCGTTCCTCAGGGCTCCTCCCCCGCCCTCTGGAGCGCCAGGTCGGCGCCGCGTCGGAGGAAGGCCAGCGCGGCGTCGTGCTGGTCGGCGGCCTCGAGGATCTCCCGGTAGGGCAGGACGGCGCCGAAGGGCGCGTTCCAGAAGTCGCCGTCCGGGAGGCCTTCGGTGTTCCAGGGGCCGACGTAGACGTACGGCTCGGCGAGGTAGCCGTCGCCGGGCGAACTGCCGAAGTTCACCCCTTCGATGTTGCAGCCCAGATCGAAGTGCTCCGGCCAGAGCTGCACCTCGGAGCACTCCCGCCCTTCGGCCTTCAGCTCCGCCCGGAACTCCTCCAGCACCGCGGCGGAGAATCCGTACCAGTCCCCGAGCGCGGTGGCCGCCGCCGGGAAGACCGGAAGCGGACCCTCGACGTCACCGAGCGGCGGCGGATCGGATCCAATCCCCGGATCGGCCGAGAGCGTCACGCCGGCGAAGGCGGCCGCCGCCGCCAGCGAGGTGATGCCGACCGCGTCCGACCGGCCGTCCCGCCGGCGGACGAGCGACACCCCTTCGACCCGCAACTGCTGGCCGTCGCCGAACTCCGGTGTCCCGAAACCCCCGGGCAGGGGACGCAGCCCGATCCGCCCCGTCACCGCCTTCCGGGCCGGCGCCAGGACATGGGCCGCCAACCGGTGCAGCGCATGGCGCGTGTCGACGAAGTGGTCGGAAAGGCGGGCGAGATGGGGCCCCGGAGGTGTCGCCATGGGCGCACAGTCTGGGGCAGGCGGGCGGCTGTTACAGGCAAAAAGAAGACCCCCCGGGATCGCTCCCGGGGGGTCGAGTCCTGCAATCGGTGGCCCTAGCCGACGGGCGTCGGTTTGACGCCCCGCAGTCTCAGCCAGGCGTTCGCGCTCTCCGGAGGCCGGGATGCCGCCTGCTGGACGTGGTCGTCGTCCTCCGACGAGATGGGAAGCTGCTGGAGCGCCGGGTTCGACTGCTGGAGCTCGTGGCGCACGCCACCCCGCTCGCCCTTCGTGCAGCCGGTGCACTCGCCGAAGTCGTTCATGGAGCTGTCCTCGTCGGGAGTGGCGGAGCCCTTGCTGGCCGCAGCCGACGAGTCCTTCATCGGAATCAGCGCCGGCTTCTCGAAGAGGTCCTGGGCGCCGACGAGGTCACCGACCCGCACGATGGCGGCGACCGAGGGAATCAGGCCCTTGGACGACTTCTTGTTGACGAACAGGTAGTAGTAGCCGGGCGGGGCGATCGTGCCGTCGGGCGGCGCGGTGGCCGTCAGCTTGTTCCCGTCCTGCTTGAACTCCAGCTCGACCGAACGGATGTCGGTGTCGAGGCCGTGCTGCGGGGACCCGGTGCGGATGAGGGCGATGCTGCCGATCTCGTCCGAGCCCTTCATTCGGACGTCGAACGTGGAGCCCCAGGCGACACCGGAAGGCGCGAAGTCGATCTCCGGCCGGTCGCCCCGGAACAGGTACGGCGGGCTGTAGATCTCGAAGCTCGAGTCCTTCTCGTTGTTGGCGAAGAAGCCGTACTTCTGGTCGCGGCGGTGGCCGTACATCGTGGCCACACTCGACATGCCGCCGGAGAGAACACGGCCGTCAGGCAGGAGCGTCGCCGTCTCGTGGTAGTGCCGGTCCCGGGAAGCGGAGGCGACCGGCTTCCACATGTCGGTGGCGGGGTCGAAGATCTCCGCCTGGCGGACGGCGACCTCGTAACCCGGCATCTGCAGCGAGTCCTTGTCGCCGCCGTTGGTGACCAGGACCGTCCCGTCCGGCAGGATCGTCCCGTCGTGGAACCAGCGGCGGTTGTTGAGCTGGCCCTTGGTCAGGCGGTTGGTCACCTTGCCGTCACGGGTGACGGTCGTGATGGTCGAGAAGTTGGTGGCCAGCGGGGCACCGGGCGGGATGCCGATGGTGCCGCCCGAGACGAGGACCGACCCCTCGTTGTAGGGCGCCTTGAGCGGCAGCAGAACCTGGGCGGCGCTACCCCGGGACCCCAGGAAGCCGGGGGTGGGCGGGATGATCTCCCACTTCTTCGTGTTCGGGTCGAACATCTTCTGGAAGTTGAACGTCGCTTCCTCGAAGTCGGTGCCGTTCGGCCCGAAGTTCTGGCCCACGCCGTTGAAGAGGATCTTGCCGTTCGGCATGAGGTTCAGCCGGGAGAACAGCGGCAGCGCCGTCTCCGACTCGGGACCGACGTAGTTCTCCGTCCAGGTCCCGGTGGCCGGGTCGAACGTCTCGGTGCGGCGAACCTGACCGAGCTGGGTCGACTTCAGCAGCTTGGTGACACCGCTGAACACGGTGACCTTCCCGTCGGGCAGCGTGACCAGGCTGGGGTACCAGCGTCCGAACTTCATCGGGGCCATGGCGTGGTGCTGGTCGGTCTTCGGGTCGAAGATCCACGACGCCCGCAGGCCCTCGAGCTCGAGCAGCCCGACGTCGGCCGGAGCGCCCTCGTCCCGGTCGGCCAGGGAGGGCTCGTTGTAGTAGTCCGTGCCGCCGGCCATCAGCATCCGGCCGTCGGGCAGCTGGGCGATGTCGGCGCAGAACGTGCTCCGCTCCGAGTACGGCTTGTCGTCGGGCGGTGAGCTCGGCTGCTGCGGCGGGCCGCCGAGCTTGCCCCAGGTCGAGCCGACGAACCCGTCACCGGGGCGGCCGGGCGTGCCGATCACACCGAAGGGATCGCCGTTGGTCCAGTTCTGCCCCGGCTTCACCTGCGGGTTCCACGAGGCGCCCGCCTCCTGGGGCGGGGTGGTCCACTTCGGCTCCGCGCCGCGGAGGTCGAGGACGCGGGTGCGGTCGGCCCGGGTCCGGTTCCCGAGCTCCAGCTCGTAGTGGTACCGGACGTTCTCGTCGGCCTCGATGCCGTTGGCGTAGAAGATCCGCCCGTCAGGCAGCACCGCCATGGTGACGGCGGCGACCTTGCAGAAGATCTCGTCCTTGAGCAGGCCGTCCTTCCGGTGGCACCGCGGCGTCTCGGCCCCGCCCTCCTCGAACGGCTGGGTCCACTGGCCGATCTCCGCCGGTGAACCGCTGACCTCCGGAGACTGCGGATTGGCGACTTGCTGGCCCGTCCCAGCGGACACCGGGCCGACAGCTATGAGCGATAGTGCGAGCGAAGCGGCGACGATGACGCCGCGACGATGACGTCCCACGATTCCCTCCCCGTGAATCTGGGTGGTGACTAGGCCGGATGGTAGCCGTGGCCCCCCCAGACGGGCCAGGACTGCTCAGCGAACGCCGTTCAGCGCTAGTGCTGATGCTGCTGGTGGGCCGGCGCCGGCGCGCCACCCTCCGGGACAGTCTGACCGCGCACCGCGCCATTCTGCTGGAAGACGATCGTGTGGATCTCGACGTAGTACCCGTCGGGCCAGTCGATCAGGGCCTTGATCTCGGCCGGGTTCGGGTTGACGCACTCGGCGTTGATGTCGAGGTTGATCGTGACCGGCCCGGTCATGCCCTTCTCGCCCCGGTGGATGTGGGCGGCGGTCATCGACCCCGGACCGTCGTAGGTCAGCTGGTAGCAGACCTGGCGGGCGTCCTGGTCGGCCACGACCCTCGCCGTCCCCTTGGCGCCCGGCGGCCCGGGGAGGGGCTTCACTTCCTCGGCCGTCATGTTGGCGATGAAGCCCACCG
Source organism: Actinomycetota bacterium (assembly GCA_040756995.1). Classification (GTDB taxonomy): domain Bacteria; phylum Actinomycetota; class Acidimicrobiia; order IMCC26256; family BP-133; genus BP-133. Next base: position 12,617 of record JBFLYK010000080.1, read on the forward strand.
GCCCGGCCTCGGCCGGGGTGGCGATGAACGCCGGAGTGACGAGCACGAGCGGAAGAAGCAGTCGCAGCATGCGCATCGACCCGATTCTAAAGGGACAGGAGGAACTCGGCGAGGTCGGCCAGCTCCTCGTCGGTGAACCGGAAGTTGAAGCGAACGGTGTTGTAGAAGGGAAGGACATTGTCGAGCAGCGCCCGCCGGGCGACGGCCGCGCCGTGGGTGCCGATGTCCCCGTCGAGGGAATGGCGTCCGAACCCCCCGGAGAAGAAGTTGCTGGGAGCCGTCGGGTCCCCGGCACTGCCGTCGTGGAAGTACGGGGCGGTGAGCCGGAGCCCGAGCAGCGACGGCGTATGGAACCCCATGATGGTGCCGTCGGGGCCGACCTCGCCCGGATCGAGCAGGGGGTCACCGGTGACGACGACGCTGCGGTGCGCCTTGCCATCGGTGAAGAAGGGGCCGGAGTGGCAGGTGGCGCAGGCGACCTTCGCCCCCGCCGGGAACTCGCCGGTCGGGTCGGTGACCGGGCGGGGAGTCCGGAACAGGACCTCGCCCCGGGCCGCCCGCGCCGGGTCGTACTCCCTGCCCGGCAGCGCGGCGGGGACGCTGAGGGTGCGCTGGAACTCCGCCAGGGCATCCAGTTCCCGCCGGGTCGGTTCCCGGGAGGCGTTCATCTCCAGGGGAGAGATGATGGCCCCGCGGGCCTGCGCCTGGAGGCTCGGATTGCGCCCGTCCCACCCGTAGGGAGCGGTGTGCTCCAGACCGAGGAGCGCCGGTGTCTGGCGGCGCGCCACCTCCCGCTCCCGGACCGGGCCCACCGGATGGGTCAGGGCGTCGGCGAAACCGAGGGCGGGGTCATGGCAGGTGGCACAGGAGACGAGCTGGCCGTAGACCAGCGGACCCTGGCTCGGCTGCTGGCCGAAGGCCGTGCGGGAGAAGAACAGGTCCTTCCCTTCGGCGACGAGCTTCTGGCGGTCCGCCTCGGTGTAGTTGGGGGACGGGCCCTGCGACTGGTCGCTCTCGGGGAACTGCGGCCGGAACGGCCCCTTCACGCCCTTGAACACCGGGTTCAAGGGGTCGGGTGTCGCCGGCGCGGAGGAGGACAGGAACGCGGCGAAGGCCGCCGCGCCGAAGAACATCGGCAGTGTCAGTAACAGCTTCGGCCCGCGGAAGCACCGCAGCGACACCTAGAACCCTCCCCCTGAGGGCGGCCCCCCGCTGACGCGTCCTACACCGCCGCCCTGAGCACCACGATAGCGAGGTCATCGTCGGCGCGGTCCCCGCGGTGGTCGAGGACGGAGCGCTCGATCCGGCGGGCGATCCCCTCGGCGGAGCGGCCGGCACAGGTGGCGAGCAGCTCCGTCAGGCGTTCGAGCCCGAACTCGGAGCCCTCGCCGTCCCGGGCCTCGAGGACGCCGTCGGTCACCAGCACCAGGGCGTCTCCCGGGTTGAGGACCACGTGGATGTCGCTCAGCTCCACGGTGGGAAACACTCCCAGCAGCATGCCGGCTTCCCCGTCGAGCACCTCGACCGACTCGTCGTCCCGCAGGACCACCGCCGGCGGGTGGCCGCCACTGCACAGACCGACGGGCACCACGCCGTCGCCCTTCGGCTCGAGGATGGCGTAGACGGCGGTGAGGAACCGCTCCGAGCCGAGGCGGAGGAGCGCCTCGTTGAGCCGGGTCAGCACGGCGCAGGGCCCGTCCTCGGCCTCGGCCACCGCCCGGACGGTGTACCGGGCCACCCCGGTGAGCGCCGCCGCCTCCGGGCCGACGCCGCTGACGTCGCCGAGCAGGAGGCCGAAGCGGCCGTCGGCGATCTCGAACAGGTCGTAGAAGTCGCCGCCGACGAGGTTGCCCCGGCCGGGGGCGTCGGCGCCGCTCGGCCGGTAGCGGGCGGCGGCGTCGAGGCCGGGCAGGGGCGGCAGCAGCGGCGGCAGGAGACTCTCCGACAGGGCGCTGGCCACCCGGCTGCGCTCGGCGAAGAGGGCGCAGTGCTCGAGGGCGGCGGCCAGCTGGGAGCACAGCCCGGCCACGAGCCGCTCGTGGCGGGCGTCGAAGGCGTGGGCCCGGTGGTGCCCGAGGTAGACGACGCCGAGCACGGCGTCGCCCCGGCCCCGCACCGGAGCCGCCAGCCAGCTGCGCACGAGCCGACCGTCGGCCAGCACGCCGTAGCTCCGGGCTGCCTCCTCACCCTTGGCCCACGTGGCGACGTCGTCGATCCGGAGGATCTCGCCGGTGACCACGGCCCCGGCCAGCACCGGCGCCCGGCCGACGGCGGGCGGCGCGGCGAAGTCCTCCCGGGTGAGACCGACGAAGGAGACGGTGGCCCGCTCGCTGCCGGCGGCCAGGAACAATCCGAACCGGGCGCCGGTCAGCTCCCGGGCGGCGTCGACGACCCCGACGCTCAGCTGCTCCGGATCGAGCTCCGACAACAGCGCCGGCAGCCGGACCAGCAGCCCCTCCAGCCGGTCCCGCTCGGCTTCGAGCTGTTCGATGGCCCGGCGGGAGATCTCGAGGGCCGGCTCGGCCGCCGCCTCGTCGCTCACGCGGTCATTCCTGTTCCGGGGGACACCTCCGGACCCCCGGGCCGATCGACCTCGAACCAGACCGTCTTGCCTCCTCCCGGCGCCGGCCGGACACCCCACCTCCGGGCCAGGCTACCGACCAGAGCGAGGCCGCGGCCCGAGTCCTCGTCGGCGGCGGCGTCCCGGGGACTGATCGCCTCGGCGGAGGCGTCGGTCACTTCGATGCGGGCGGCGGTGGAGGTCAGCCGGACCAGGACCTCGACCTCGGAGCCGGCATGGACGACCGCATTGGTGACGAGCTCGGAGACCAGCAACGTGACCGTGTCGGTCAGGTCACCTTCCTCATCGTCCCAGCCGGTCAGGGCCTGGCTGACGAACCGGCGGGCGGCCCGGGGGCTCTGCTGGTCCTGCTCGAATCTCTGGCTGGCCTCGGTGAGCAACTGCTCGACGGCACCCACGAGCCCGACCAGGGCGTCGAGCTCGACGGCCAGGCGGCGGGCCGGCGTCTCCTTCGTCAGGTAGCCGACGGCGCCGGCCGACCGGCTGGCCACCTGCAGATCGGCGGGATCGTGGCCGGAGACGAGCACGATCCGGGCCTCGGGTGCCGCCTCCCGCAACGCCGGCAGGGCGTCGAAGGCGTCGCCGCCCGGCAGCGTGCAGTCGAGGAGCACCAGATCCGGCTGGGTCGACTCCGCCGCCGCCACCGCGGTGACGCCGTCCCCCGCCTCGGCCACGACCTCGAAGCCGGTCTCCGGCGCCAGGACGAGGCGGACGAGTAGCCGGTAGTCCGGATCGTCGTCGACGACCAGGACACGCTGGGGTCCCATGGTTGTCGCTCTATCCCTCCGGAAGCTCGAAGCGCACCACGAGGCCGCCGGCGGGCCCGCGTTCGGCCCAGATGATGCCGCCGTGGCGCTCGACGATGCGACGGCACAGGGCCAGGCCCAGTCCCGCCCCCCGCCCGGCCGCCACCGAGTCGGGGTCGGCGGCCGGCTTCGGGATCGGAACCGGCGCCGGACGGGCGAAGGCAGTGAACAACCGCGGTAGATCGGCCTCGGCCACCCCCGGACCGTTGTCGGCCAGCGTCACCCGCACGCCGTCGCCCGCCCGCTCCGCCGACACGGTCACCACCGGCGTGGCCGGCCCCCGGAAGCGGACGGCGTTGTCGAGCAGTTGCGCCAGCAGGTGCACCAGCTGTGCCCGGTCCGCCGACACCATCGGGAGGCCCTCGGCCACCACCTCCGCCTTGGCTTCGGCCAACGGGGCGGCGGTCTCCGCTTCGGCCTCGGCCAGCGCCTCGGCCAGGGGGAACCGGGCCCGCTGCAGTTCACCGGTCGAGGCCCGGGCGTAGTCGAGCAGCGAAGCGACGATCGAGCGGGCCCGGTCGGTCCCGGCCACCGCCCGGGCCAGCAGCGTGCGCCCTTCGTCCGAGAGCGTGGCGGCGTGGCGGTCGTCGAGCAGGTCGAGCAGCCCGGCCACCGTGTGGAGCGGCTCCCGCAGCTCGGCGCCGACCACCTCCGCGAACCGCTCGAGGGCGGCGTTGCTGCGCTCCAGCTCCACGGCCTGCGCCGCCAGGTTGGCATGGGCCTCGTCGAGTTCCCGCAACCGGTTCGCCAGCTCCCGGCGCTGGGCGTCGATCGTCGCCCCCCGGGTCCACAGCTCGGCGAACACCGAGACCTTGGCCCGCAGGATCTCCGGCTCGAACGGCTTGTAGACGTAGTCGACGGCGCCGCTCTCGTATCCCCGGAGGTAGTGCTCCGGTTCCCCCGAGATGGCGGTCAGGAAGATGATCGGCACGTAGCGGGTCCGCTCCCGGCCCCGGATCAGGCGGGCCGTCTCGAACCCGTCGAGGACGGGCATCTGCACGTCGAGGATGATCAGCGCGAACTCGCCGGCCAGCAGGTGGCGCAGAGCCTCCTCCCCGGAGCTGGCCTCCACGAGGTCGAGACCGAGCGGCTCCAACACCGCCCGGAGGGCCAGCAAGTTGTCGGGCCGGTCGTCGACGAGGAGGACGCGCGGGACCCCCGCCTGTGCCGCCGTCGCTGTCATCGGTCGAGCCAGAGCCGCATGAGTGACAACAGCTGGTTGATCTCCACCGGTTTCGTGATGTAATCCGACGCCCCGGCGGCCAGGCTCTTCTCCCGGTCGCCCCGCATCGCCTTGGCCGTGAGGGCAATGATCGGCAGCTCCCGGAAGCCCTCGATCTTGCGGATGGCCCTCGTCGTCTCGTAGCCGTCCATGCCGGGCATCATGATGTCCATCAGCACCAGGTCGATGTCGGGATGACGCTCCAGCGCCTCGACGCCCTGGCGTCCGTTCTCGGCGGTGATCACCTCGATGCCGCGGTCCTCCAGGGCGCTGGTCAGGGCGTAGACGTTGCGGACGTCGTCGTCCACGATCAGGATCCTCGTTCCGGCCAGACCGGCGTAGGCGGTGCTGTCCTCCAGTTCGTCGCGCTCGGCGCCGGCGGGCACCGCCACCACTTCCTTGACCGATGCCGAGGCGGCGTGCTCCAGACCCGTCCCCAGCGCCGGCAGGTAGAGCGTGAACGTCGAGCCCTTGCCCGGCTCGCTCTCCACCTGGATCTCGCCACCGAGGAGGCGGGCGATCTCCCGGCTGATCGACAGGCCGAGACCGGTGCCGCCGTACTTGCGGTTGGTGGTGCCCTCGGCCTGCTGGAAGGCCTCGAAGATCACCAGCAACTTGTCGGAGTCGATGCCGATGCCGGTGTCGACCACCGAGAAGGCGACGACGTCGGAGGTGCCCTCCAGCGCGCTGTTGAAGAACCGGTTGCCCTCCGGCGCCCGCTCGATCCGCAGCGTCACCGACCCTTCCTCGGTGAACTTGAAGGCATTGGACAGCAGGTTCTTCAGGATCTGCTGGACGCGGTGCCCGTCGGTGGTGATGTGCTCCGGCAGGTCTTCGGCCATGAGCACCGTGTAGGTGAGCGCCTGCTGGTCGGCAATCGGGCGGAACGTCTGCGACAGGTCGTCGGCCAGGTCGGCGATCCGCACCGGCGCCATGGCGACGTCGAGCTTGCCGGCCTCGACCTTGGACAGATCGAGGATGTCACTGATCAGGTTGAGCAGGTCGTGGCCGGCGTCGCGGACCGACCGGGCGAACTCGACCTGCTTGGGCGTCAGGTTGCCCTCGGGATTGTCGGCCAGCAGCCGGGCCAGGATCAGCAGGCTGTTGAGCGGGGTCCGCAGCTCGTGGCTCATGTTGGCCAGGAACTCCGACTTGTACTTCGACGACAGCGCCAGCTGCTCGGCCCGTTCCTCGAGCTCCCGGCGGGCCAGCTCGATCTCGGCGTTCTTCACCTCGATGGCCCGGTTCTGACGGGCCAGCTCCAGCGCCTTCTCCTCCAGTTCGGCGTTGGTCAGCTGCAGCTCCTGTTGGCGCTTCTGCAGCTCGGCGCCGAGGCTCTGGCTCTGCTCCAGCAGCTCCTCGGTCCGCATCGTGGCGATGATCGTGTTGAGGACGACGCCGACGGTCTCCACGATCTGCTCCAGGAAGGCCTGGTTGATCGGCGAGAACGGCCGGAAGGCGGCCAGCTCGATGACCGCCAGGCACTGTTCCTCGAACAGCACCGGCAGGATCACGATGTTGACCGGGGTGCCGTCGCCCATGCCGGTCGAGATGCGCAGCGACGCCTTGCCGACGTTGGGGACGAGGATCGTCTTGCGCTCCAGCGCCGCCTGCCCCACCAGACCCTCACCGAGCCGGTAGGCCGTCGGCACGCCCTTGCGGCCGCGGTACCCGTACCCGGCCAGCAGCTCGTAGGTGGTCTCCCGGCCGTCGGTGGACTGCGCCATGTAGAAGGCGCCGTGCTGGGCGCCGACGAGCGGCGTCAGCTCCGACATGATCAGCCGGGACACGGCGCCGAGGTCCCGGTGCCCCTGGAGCATGCCGCCGATGCGGGCCAGGTTGGAGTTGAGCCAGTCCTGTTCCTCGTTGCGCTTCGTCGTCTCGGACAGGTTGGCGATCATCTGGTTGATGTTGTCCTTCAGCTCACCGACCTCGCCGGCGGCGTCGACGGTGATCATCCGGGTCAGGTCGCCCTGGGTCACGGCGGTGGCGACGTCGGCGATGGCCCGCACCTGCGTGGTCAGGTTCCCGGCCAGCTGGTTGACGTTCTCGGTGAGGCGCTTCCAGGTGCCGGAGACGCCCTCGACCTCCGCCTGACCGCCGAGCTTCCCTTCGGTGCCGACCTCCCGGGCCACCCGGGTGACCTCGGAGGCGAAGGCCGACAACTGGTCCACCATCTTGTTGACGGTGTTCTTCAGCTGCAGGATCTCGCCCCGGGCGTCGACGGTGATGTGCTGTGACAGGTCGCCCTGGGCCACGGCGGTGGTGACCTGGGCGATGTTGCGGACCTGGTCCGTCAGGTTGTCGGCCATGGAGTTCACCGAGTCGGTGAGGTCCTTCCACACCCCGGAGATGCCCGGAACGGCCGCCTGGCCACTGAGCTTCCCTTCGGTGCCGACCTCCCGGGCGACGCGGGTCACGTCGGTGGTCCACACCGAGAGCTGGTCGACCATCGTGTTGACGGTGTTCTTCAGCTCCAGCAGCTCGCCCCGGAGCTCCACGGTGATCTTGCGGGAGAGGTCGCCCCGGGCCACGGCGGTGGTGACCTGGGCGATGTTGCGGACCTGGGACGTCAGGTTCGACGCCAGCAGGTTGACGTTGTCGGTGAGGTCCTTCCAGGTGCCGGAGACGCCGGGCACGATGGCCTGGCCGCCGAGGCGCCCTTCGGTGCCGACCTCGCGGGCGACGCGGGTGACCTCGTCGGCGAAGCCCCGGAGCTGGTCGACCATCGTGTTGATGGTCTCCTTCAGCTCGGCGACCTCGCCCCGG
>JBFLYK010000080.1:20094-24678 GCA_040756995.1 Actinomycetota bacterium
CGTGTTGATGGTCTCCTTCAGCTCGGCGACCTCGCCCCGGGCCTCGACGGTGATCTTCTGGGACAGGTCGCCCTGGGCCACGGCGGTGGTGACCTGGGCGATGTTGCGCACCTGGCTCGTGAGGTTGCCGGCCAGCTGGTTGACGTTGTCGGTCAGCGCCTTCCACGTCCCCGAGACGCCGGGCACGTCGGCCTGGCCGCCGAGCTGGCCGTCGGTGCCGACCTCGCGGGCGACGCGGGTGACCTCGTCGGCGAACGACGAGAGCTGGTCGACCATCGTGTTGATGGTGTCCTTGAGTTCGGCGACCTCGCCGCGGGCCTCGACGGTGATCTTCTGGGACAGGTCGCCCCGGGCCACGGCCTTGGTGACCTGGGCGATGTTGCGGACCTGACCCGTGAGGTTGCCGGCCAGCTGGTTGACGTTGTCGGTCAGCGCCTTCCACGTGCCGGAGACGCCGGGCACGATCGCCTGGCCGCCGAGCCGGCCGTCGGTGCCGACCTCCCGGGCCACCCGCGTCACCTCGTCGGCGAACGACCCGAGCTGGTCGACCATCGTGTTGACGGTCCGCTTCACTTCGAGGATCTCGCCCCGGACGTCGACGAGGATCTTCTGCGACAGGTCGCCGTTGGCCACCGCCGTGGTCACCCGGGCGATGTCCCGGACCTGGTCGGTCAGGTTGGCGGCCATGAAGTTCACCGAGTCGGTGAGGTCCTTCCAGGTGCCGGCCACGCCGGGGACCCGGGCCTGGCCGCCGAGGCGGCCGTCGGTGCCGACCTCGCGGGCGACGCGGGTGACCTCGTCGGCGAAGGCCGAGAGCTGGTCGACCATCGTGTTGATGGTGTCCTTGAGTTCGGCGACCTCACCGCGGGCCTCGACGGTGATCTTCTGGGACAGGTCGCCCCGGGCCACGGCGGTGGTGACCTGGGCGATGTTGCGGACCTGGCCGGTCAGGTTCGAGGCCAGCTGGTTGACGTTGTCGGTGAGGTCCTTCCAGGTTCCGCTGACACCCTTCACGTAGGCCTGGCCGCCGAGGCGGCCTTCGGTGCCGACCTCCCGGGCGACCCGGGTCACCTCGTCGGCGAACGACGAGAGCTGGTCGACCATCGTGTTGATGGTGTCCTTGAGCTGGGCGACCTCACCGCGGGCGTCGACGGTGATCTTCTGGGACAGGTCGCCCTGGGCCACGGCGGTGGTGACCTGGGCGATGTTGCGCACCTGGCCGGTGAGGTTCCCGGCCAGCTGGTTGACGTTGTCGGTGAGGTCCTTCCACGTTCCGGAGACTCCCGGCACATTGGCCTGGCCACCGAGCTTTCCTTCGGTGCCGACCTCCCGGGCGACCCGGGTCACCTCGTCGGCGAACGACGAGAGCTGGTCGACCATCGTGTTGATGGTGTTCTTGAGCTGGGCGACCTCACCGGCGGCGTCGACGGTGATCTTCTGGGACAGGTCGCCCTGGGCCACGGCGGTGGTGACCTGGGCGATGCTGCGCACCTGGCTGGTCAGGTTGCCGGCCATGAAGTTCACCGAATCGGTGAGGTCCTTCCACGTGCCGGCCACACCGGCCACTTCGGCCTGGCCGCCGAGGCGGCCGTCGGTGCCGACCTCCCGGGCCACCCTCGTCACCTCGTGGGCGAACGACCGGAGCTGGTCGACCATCCGGTTGACCGTCTCCTTCAGTTCGGCCACCTCGCCCCGGGCGTCGACCGTGATCTTCTGGGAGAGGTCCCCGTTGGCCACGGCCGTGGTGACGAGGGCGATGTTCCGCACCTGGTCAGTCAGGTTCGACGCCATCTGGTTGACGTTGTCGGTCAGGTCCCGCCAGGCGCCGGAGACACCCCGCATCCGGGCCTGCCCGCCGAGGCGGCCCTCGGTGCCGACGTCGCCGGCCACCCGGGTCACCTCGGCGGCGAACGTCGAGAGCAGGTCCACCATCGAGTTGACGACCTTCCCCATGCGGGCGAACTCGCCCTTCATGGGGCGGCCGTCGATGGCGAGGGGCATCTTCTGGGTGAGGTCGCCCTCGGCCACCGCCGAGATGACCCGGGCCACCTCGTTGGTCGGACGGATGAGGTCGTCGATGAGCCCGTTGACGGCCTCGACCCGGGTCACCCACATGCCGCCGGCCGGGCCCATGTCGATCCGTTCGGTGGTGCGCCCGTCCCGCCCGACCGCCCGCGACACCCGGATCAGCTCCTTGTTGAAGCGGGTGGTGAGGTCCATGAAGTGGTTGAAGGCCCGGGCGACCTCTTTGGCCTCGCCCTGGCGGCGGGTCGACAACCGGATATCGGCGTGGCCGTCGGCCGCCGCCCGCAGAGCCTCGAGCAGCTCGGCCAGCAGCCGGTCGCTCCCGGCGGATTTCGCCGCGGTCGCCTTGGCGCGCCTGGGGGACCTCTTGGCTCCGGATTCGTCGACCCGCTGCCCGTTGGCCGGCGCGGCGGCCTCGGACTCAGGGGCTCGGACGGGACTCATCGCTCCACCGCGATGCTCGTGCCGGACACAGCCGCGGCGCGGGCCAGCTCCATGACACCCTCTCTCTGGTATCCAGTGCCAGCCCTTCGCCGGCTGTTGTACCAGACGGCCACCGGCCCGAGGAAGGTTCCGCCGCTGGTCGTAACCGTTTTGTCCCGAGGATCCGGGCTTTTTCGGAGGTGGTTTACCGTCGGCGGACCGTGGGTAATAGTGCCTTCCGGATAGCCAGGCTCCATCCAGCCCTTCGCCTGGGTATTCGGGAAGGCAAATGATGGCAACGGGGCCTACCGGGCCCCGTTTCGTCGCGCCCCCTGTCGCTGGACGCTCGCCCTGGCGGCAACCGACGGAGGCTGGAGCGCCTTTCCGGGTAGAGATCCCCCAAGACGCTGTCGCCGCTTCGGAGGTCACCATGCCCCGCGCCATCTGGTCCGGTTCCATCAGCTTCGGGCTCGTCAACGTGCCGGTGAAGCTGTACTCGGCCGTCCACCCCCAGGGCCTGTCGTTCCACCAGTTCGAGGAGGGAACCAACGCCCGGGTCCGCAACAAGCGGGTGTCGGAGAAGACCGGCAAGGAGGTGGCCTACGAAGACATCGTGAAGGGCTACGAGGTCCAGAAGGGCCAGTACGTCATGGTCGACCCCGACGAGTTGGCGGAGTTCAACCCCCGGGCGACCCGGACGATCGACATCGAGGACTTCGTCAGCCTCGACGAGATCGACCCGATCTACTACGACCACACCTACTTCCTGGCCCCCGACGACAGCGAGGGCGCCCGCAAGGCCTACGCCCTTCTGCTGAAGGCCATGGACGAGCAGGGGAAGGTGGCCATCGGTCGGCTGGTCATGCGCAACAAGCAGTACCTGGCGGCCATCCGCCCACTCGACGGCGCGCTGGCCGTCTCGACCATGCGGTTCCATGACGAGGTGATGGCTCCGTCCGACCTCGACGAGATCCCGACCGGGCGATCCGCCCCCAAGGCCGCTCCCGCCGAAGTGAAGATGGCCGGTCAGATCATCGAGTCGATGTCGCGGGAATGGGATCCCAAGCGCTACGAGGACACGTACCGTATGCAGGTGCTGGACTTCCTGAAGAAGAAGGCCGCCGGCGAGGAGATCGTCGTCGAGGAGGAGCCGGAAGAGCAGGCCAAGGTCGTCGACCTCATGGCCGCCCTGGAGGCGAGCCTCGAAGCGGCCAAGAAGAGCGGCTCCCGCCGGACTTCGTCGGCCACCAGGTCCTCGTCGAAGTCTTCGTCTTCTTCGGGGTCCAAGAGGTCTTCGACCAGGAAGTCTTCCTCTCCGGCGAAGAAGGCTCCGGCGAAGAAGTCGTCGTCCGCGTCCCGGCGTTCGAGCAGTGGCAGCAAGCGCAAGAGCGCCTGAGGAGCTCTACGGCCTCCCGCTCGAGGAGTTCACGCCGGCCCGTGACGCGCTGGCGAAGGAGCTCAAGGCCGCCGGTCAGAAGGATGAGGCGGCCGAGGTCAAGCGCCTCCGCAAGCCGGCGCTGGCCGCCTGGGCCCTGAACCGGGTGGCCCGGGACGATCCGGAGGCGATCCAGCGGCTGCGGGCGGCCGGTGCCGACCTGCGGGCCGCCCAGGAAGAAGCCCTGGCCGGCGACGCCGTCCGGCTGCGGGACGCCGGCCGGGCCCTGGCCGAAGAAGTCGACCGCGTCGCCGCCTTGGCGGCCGACGCACTGCAGGCCGCCGGCCGTGCCGCCAGCGCCGCCCAGCAGGAGAAGGTGGTGTCGACCCTGCGGACGGCCGCCATCGACGACGAGGCCGGCGACGCCCTCGCCCGCGGCGTCCTCGTCGACGAGCTCGAATCGACCGGGTTCTCACTCCTGGGCGCCCCCGCCGGTGACCTCACCGCCCCGACCAGGCGGACAGCGGGCGACACGGGCGATGGCCGGCGCGCCGTCACCCCCCGGCCAACCGCCGAGGAGCCCGACGGCGACGACAGAGGCCGCGTCGCCACGCTTCCCGGCGCCCAGCGGGCGCCGAAGACGCCCAAGCCGAGCAAGGAGGCGCTCGAGGCGGTGGAGGCCGCCCGCCGGGAGCTCCGCCGCTGCGATGCCGAGGCGGAGATGGCCGCCACCCGGGCCCGCCGCCGGGCCGAACGGGCGG
>JBFLYK010000081.1:0-24150 GCA_040756995.1 Actinomycetota bacterium
GGTTAAGTCCCGCAACGAGCGCAACCCTTGTCCTATGTTGCCAGCGGGTTATGCCGGGGACTCGTAGGAGACTGCCGGGGTCAACTCGGAGGAAGGTGGGGATGACGTCAAGTCATCATGCCCCTTACGTCTTGGGCTGCAAACATGCTACAATGGCTGGTACAAAGGGCTGCGAACTCGCGAGAGTGAGCGAATCCCATAAAGCCAGTCTCAGTTCGGATCGTAGTCTGCAACTCGACTGCGTGAAGTCGGAGTCGCTAGTAATCGCAGATCAGCATTGCTGCGGTGAATACGTTCCCGGGCCTTGTACACACCGCCCGTCACACCACGAAAGTCGGCAACACCCGAAGCCGGTGGCCCAACCCGTAAGGGAGGGAGCCGTCGAAGGTGGGGTTGGTGATTGGGGTGAAGTCGTAACAAGGTAGCCGTACCGGAAGGTGCGGCTGGATCACCTCCTTTCTAAGGAGTCCACTGTCGGTCAACCATCCAAATTGGGTGGCCATACCGCAGACTCCCACGTCGATCACTGGTTATTCGGTTTGTCACTGGCGAAGGCGCCTCGGTGAGTTGTCCCGAGGGTCGGATACCGGAGCCATGGCAATTCGGTCATCACTATTCCGTTTTGAAGGAACGGCACCGTGGAGCCCCCTCGGGGGCTTCTGGCCTGTTCTCTTCATTGGGTCCGCCGGCGCAGCGTGCACATCACCTCGACCGAGACCCTCTGCGTTTCATCTCAACGCACAGCTCCTTGAGAACTGCATAGCGAGCACGAGCATCTTGAAGATTCCAAGCTACAAAGAGCCAACGGTGGATGCCTTGGCGCCAGATGCCGATGAAGGACGTGGGTGGCTGCGATAAGCCACGGGGAGCCGCCGACCAGGCTTCGATCCGTGGATCTCCGAATGGGGAAACCCGGCAGGGGTAAATGCCCTGTCACCCTGGGCTGAACACATAGGCCCAGTGGAGGGAACCGGGGGAATTGAAACATCTCAGTACCCCGAGGAACAGAAAGCAACAGCGACTTCCTGAGTAGCGGCGAGCGAAACGGAATCAGCCCAAACCGTTGCAGTGGTACAGCCTGCTGGCGATGCTGCAACGGGGTTGTGGGGCCCGCTTGGGAGGGCAGCAGACCTCCCAGGGAGTTACAAAACCAATGCTTAGCGGAACCGTTATGGAAATTCGGACCATAGAGGGTAACAGTCCCGTACGCGAAAAGTATTTGGTCTCCCGGCGGTGTCCCCAAGTAGCACGGGACCCGGGAAATTCCGTGTGAATCTGCGAGGACCACCTCGTAAGGCTAAGTACACTCTGGCGACCGATAGTGCACTAGTACCGTGAGGGAAAGGTGAAAAGTACCCCGGGAGGGGAGTGAAATAGTACCTGAAACCGTTGGCTTACAAGCAGTCAGAGCGTCGTCATGCCTTCGGGCATGGCCGTGATGGCGTGCCTTTTGAAGAATGAGCCGGCGAGTTACCGTCAGTGGCAAGGTTAACCTGTGAAGGGGAGCCGGAGCGAAAGCGAGTCTGAACAGGGCGTTCAGTCGCTGGCGGTAGACCCGAAGCCGAGTGAGCTATCCATGGGCAGGCTGAAGCGAGGGTAAGACCTCGTGAAGGGCCGAACCCACCATGGTTGAAAACATGGGGGATGACCTGTGGATAGGGGTGAAAGGCCAAGCAAACTCGGTGATAGCTGGTTCTCCCCGAAATGCATTTAGGTGCAGCGTCGCGTGTTCAGTACCGGAGGTAGAGCACTGGATGGTCTAGGGGGCCTACAAGCTTACCGAAATCAGCCAAACTCCGAATGCCGATACTCCACAGCGCGGCAGTGAGACCATGGGGGATAAGCTTCATGGTCGAGAGGGAAACAGCCCAGAGCGCCAACTAAGGCCCCAAATTCGATGCTAAGTGGTAAAGGATGTGAGATTGCCCAGACAGCCAGGAGGTTGGCTTAGAAGCAGCCACCCTTGAAAGAGTGCGTAATAGCTCACTGGTCGAGTGGTCTCGCGCCGACAATGTAACGGGGCTCAAGCATCGAGCCGAAGTTGCGTCATACAGCGCAAGCTGGATGGGTAGGGGAGCGTCGATCTTGCAGTGAAGCTTCCGTGTAAACGGGGGTGGAGCGGGGTCGAGTGCGAATGCCGGCATGAGTAGCGAAAGAGGGGGGAAGAACCCCTCCGCCGAATGCCCAAGGGTTCCTGGGGAAGGCTCATCCGCCCAGGGTTAGTCGGGAGCTAAGGCGAGGCCGTAAGGCGTAGTCGATGCACAACAGGTTGATATTCCTGTACCACCAAGTCCGCGCCCAACCCAAGACCGGGTTGCTAAGGGGCTGCCCTTCGGGGCGAACCGAACCACCCGGTGGCGGGTAGCGATGGGGGGACGCAGGAGGGTAGGTCATCCCGGGCGTTGGTTGTCCCGGGGTAAGCGTGTAGGGGGGCCGGTAGGCAAATCCGCCGGCCACATACCCTGAGACGCGATGCCGAGCCGCTTCAGGCGAAGTGACTGATCCCATGCTGCCGAGAAAAGCCTCTAGCGAGTGGACTGGGTGCCCGTACCCCAAACCGACTCAGGTGGGCAAGTAGAGAATACTAAGGCGATCGAGATAACTCTGGTTAAGGAACTCGGCAAATTACCCCCGTAACTTCGGAAGAAGGGGGGCCTTTTCTGGTGACGGGACTTGCTCCCCGAGCTGGAGAGGGCCGCAGAGACCAGGGCCAAGCGACTGTTTACTAAAAACACAGGAGCGTGCGAAGTCGTAAGACGATGTATACGCTCTGACGCCTGCCCGGTGCCGGAAGGTTACGGGGAAGGGTTAGCCCGCAAGGGCGAAGCTCTGAACCTAAGCCCCGGTAAACGGCGGCCGTAACTATAACGGTCCTAAGGTAGCGAAATTCCTTGTCGGGTAAGTTCCGACCTGCACGAATGGCGTAACGACTTGGCTACTGTCTCAACCAGAGACTCGGCGAAATTGCAATACGAGTAAAGATGCTCGTTACCCGCATCAGGACGGAAAGACCCCGTGGACCTTTACTGCAGCTTGATGTTGGGTCTTGGTTCGGCTTGTGTAGGATAGGTGGGAGTCTGGGAAGCTGCGGCGCCAGCCGTGGTGGAGACAACGTTGAAATACCACCCTGGTCGTGCTGGGACTCTAACCTGGGCCCGTAATTCGGGTCGGGGACCGCGTCAGGTGGGCAGTTTGACTGGGGCGGTCACCTCCCAAAATGTAACGGAGGTGCCCAAAGGTTCCCTCAGCCTGGTTGGCAATCAGGCGTCGAGTGCAAAGACACAAGGGAGCTTGACTGCGAGACCAACAAGTCGAGCAGGTGCGAAAGCAGGGCTTAGTGACCCGGCCGTGGCGTGTGGAAGCGCGGTCGATCAACGGATAAAAGGTACCCCGGGGATAACAGGCTCATCTTGCCCAAGAGTCCATATCGACGGCAAGGTTTGGCACCTCGATGTCGGCTCGTCGCATCCTGGGGCTGAAGCAGGTCCCAAGGGTTGGGCTGTTCGCCCATTAAAGCGGTACGCGAGCTGGGTTTAGAACGTCGTGAGACAGTTCGGTCCCTATCCGATGTGGGCGTAGGAGATTTGAGGGGAGCTGTCCCTAGTACGAGAGGACCGGGACGGACGCAGCTCTCGTGTGCCAGTTGTTCCGCCAGGAGCACGGCTGGTTTGCGACCTGCGGAAGGGATAAGCGCTGAAAGCATCTAAGCGCGAAGCTCGCCCCGAGATGAGATCTCCCACCGGGTTAACCGGGTAAGGCCCCTGGTAGACCACCAGGTTGATAGGCCGGAGGTGTAAGCACAGCAATGTGTTCAGCCGACCGGTACTAATCGGCCGAGGGCTTGGTTTTCTTGTTGTTCGTGCTCGCTATGCAGCGCTCAAGGAGCGCCGTACTTTTCATAGATTTCCGGTGGTTATGGCGGTGGGGAAACACCCGTTCCCATCTCGAACACGGCAGTTAAGCCCACCAGCGCCGATGGTACTTGGGGGGGAGCCCCCTGGGAGAGTAGGTCGCCGCCGGGATTAACTTGCAGAAGCCCCGCTTCGGCGGGGCTTCTGCGCGTCTACGGGCCCTCGATCCAGCTGCCTGTGTCGTACTCTGGCCTGGCGGGCAGGAGGACACCTGTGACGGACCGTCGGTCGGACCCCGGACATCCAAAGAAGCGGCCTCAGCGCGCCGACGGCGCCCGATCTCGACGCGCCGCTGACGAGCCGGGCCGCGGGGCCGGCAGGCCGCGGGCGACGGACGGTCGGCGCACCCGGTCCGGCGATACGCCGCCCTCGCACTCCGAGAGCCCGCGCAGCCGATCGGACACCGGCTCCGGTGGGTTCGACAGTGCTCGGGGCCGCTCCGGCCGGGAGCGGGACCGCTTCGACAGCTCGCGGGACCGGTTCGACAAGGGACGTGACGAACGGCGCCGGGAGGGCCGGTCCGGCGGTGGTCGGGATCGGTTCGACAAGGGACGTGACGAACGGCGCCGGGAAGACCGGCGGCGGGAAGAGGCGGAGCCGGGATTCGGGCCCTTCCGAGGGGCGGGGCGGCCGAGGAAGAGGCGGGACGACGAGGCCCAGACGGTCCGTTCGGTGGCCGAGGAAGCGGTCGCCCGGGCCAGCGGGGAGCAGCGGCCGGCCCTGCGGATCGTGCACTCCGAGGGCAACGGCGGGCCGGCACCGAAGGCCCGGGCGGGCAAGGCCGGGAGGCCGGCCGAGGCCGGTGGCAAGGGCTAGCCGGCCTTGGCGGGCGCCAAGGCCAAGCCGGCGAAGCGGGGCGGGCCGGCCGCCGCCTCGGCGGGGCAGCGGCCCCGGCCCGTCCGGGACGGCGGGCGGCTCCAGGAGGCGCTGATCCGGGGCGCCCGGGCCCTCGACCGCGGCTACGAGCGGGAGGCGCTGCGGATCCTGCGGCCCTGGCGTGAGGTCCATCCCGAGTCGGTCGAGCTGCGGGAGCTGCTGGGGCTGACGTACTACCGGCTCGGCAAGTGGCCGTCGGCCCAGAAGGAGCTGGAAGCCTTCGTCGGGCTCACCGACTCGGCCGAGCAGCACCCCGTCCTGATGGACGTGAACCGGGCGCTCGGCCGGTTCAAGCGGGTCGAGCAGCTCTGGGAGGAGCTGCGGGCGGTCTCACCCGGCGCCGAGCTCGTCACCGAAGGCCGGATCGTCTACGCCGGCGCCCTGGCCGATCAGGGCAAGCTCCAGGAGGCCATCAAGGTGCTGGAACGGGCCCCCGCCAGCCCGAAGCGGATCCTCCCCCACCACCTGCGGCTCTGGTACGCCCTCGCCGACCTGCACGAACGGGCCGGCGACATCCCCGCCGCCCGGGCCCTGTTCCGCAAGATCTCAGCCCAGGACCCGGGCTTCGTCGACGTCGCCGAACGTCTGGCGGCCCTCTCCTAGGTGTTCGACGCGGCGAAGATGCTGCTCACGGAGGCGTCGAGGGCGGCGTCGAACTCTTCGTCGCTCTGCTGGGCCGTCAGCCCCTCGGTCAGGGCCCGGGAGAAGCTGGCCACCACGCCGGGGTTCCGGCCGAGACGGGCGTTGGCCTCCTCGCGGCTGTAGCCCCCGGAGAGGGCGACCACGCGCAGGACCTTGGGGTGGCTGACCAGTTCCTGGTAGAAGCCGTCGGTCTCGGGCAGCGTCAGCTTGAACATCACCTGCTGGCCGGCCGGCACCTGATCGAGCCCCGCGAGCAGCGCCTGCTTGAGGAGCTCCTCGGCCTTGGCCTTCTCGGGCGAGTGGATGTCGATCTCGGGCTCGAGAATGGGGACGAGCCCGTGGCGCAGCACCTGGAGGCCGACCTCGAACTGCTGGGCGGCGATGGCCTCGATGCCCTTCGGGTTGGCCATCTTGATGACCGACCGCTCCTTGGTGCCGAACATGTTCTTGGCCACGCCCCGCTCGAGCAGCCCGTCGAGGTCGGGCATCGGCTTCATGAGCTGGACATCGTCGCTCTCGGCGTCGAGGCCCTTGTCGATCTTCAGGAACGGGACGATGTTCTTCTTCGACCACAGGTAGTCGCCGGTGTCGAGGTCGTCGATCTGCCGGTCCATCGTCTTCTCGAACAGGATGGCGCCCAGGATCCGGTCGCCGTTGAAGGCCGGGCTCTTGATGATGCGGGCCCGCATCTCGTGGATCAGGTCGAACATCTCATCGTCGCCTGACCAGCTGCCTTCCGGAATGCCGTAGAGCCTGAGGGCCTTGGGGGTGCTGCCCCCGCTCTGGTCGAGGGCGGCGATGAACCCCGCCCCTTCGCGCATCTTCTGCAGTTGCTCCTCGTTCATGGGCCCAGCCTAGCTCTGGCGGCATACGGGGAATGGAGGCCTCCGCCGGTATGATCAGGGTCGGCGCGCCGGGCGTCGTGGATCGTGCGCCGCAACGATGCGTGCTCTGCCGAGACCGAGGTGACCATGGGCACAGAAACCATCCCCGCCAGCCGCGGGCGCGAGTCGATCGACCGCGTCGTCATCCGCTTCGCCGGCGACTCTGGCGACGGTATGCAGCTCACCGGTGACCGCTTCACCGAGGTCAGCGCCGCCTTCGGCAACGACCTGGCCACGATGCCGGACTATCCGGCCGAGATCCGGGCGCCGGCCGGCACGGTGGCGGGTGTCTCGGCCTTCCAGGTCCACATCTCCGACCACGACATCTCGACGCCGGGCGACAGCCCCAACGTGCTCGTGGCCATGAACCCGGCCGCCCTCAAGGCCTCCATCCGTGACCTGATGCCCGGCGCCACGGTCATCGTCAACATCGACGCCTTCGAGGCCCGGAACCTCGAGAAGGCCGGCTACGCCTCCAACCCGTTGGAGGACGGGACCCTCGACGCCTTCACCGTCTACGAGGTCCCCATGACCTCCATGACCCTGGAAGCGGCCAAGGAGACGGGCGCCAAGCCCCGCGACGCCGAGCGGTCCAAGAACTTCTTCGCCCTGGGCGTGCTGTCGTGGATGTACTCCCGGCCGATCGAGCCGGTGATCGACTGGATCAACGCCCGTTTCGCCAACAAGACGATGGTCCGCGACGCCAACCTGGCCGCCTTCAAGGCCGGGTTCAACTTCGGTGAGACTGCCGAGCTCTTCCAGCACGCCTTCGAGATCGCCCCGGCGGTGCTGCCCAAGGGCCGGTACCGCAACATCACCGGCAACCTGGCCCTGGCCTACGGGCTGCTGGCCGCCAGCCAGCAGTCGGGTCTGGACCTGTTCCTCGGCTCGTATCCGATCACGCCCGCCTCCGACATCCTCCACGAGCTGTCGAAGCACAAGTCGTTCGGCGTCCGGACGATGCAGGCGGAAGACGAGATCGCCGGCATCGGCGCCGCCCTCGGCGCCTCCTTCGCCGGTCAGCTGGGTGTCACCACCACCAGCGGCCCGGGCATCGACCTCAAGTCGGAGACGATCGGCCTGGCGGTCAGCCTCGAGCTGCCGTTGGTGATCGTCGACATCCAGCGGGGCGGTCCGTCGACCGGTCTGCCGACGAAGACCGAGCAGGCCGACCTGCTCCACGCCATGTTCGGCCGCCACGGCGAGGCGCCCGTCCCCATCGTGGCCGCCCGCTCGCCGGGGCACTGCTTCGACGCCGCTCTCGAGGCGGCCCGCATCGCCCTCAAGTACCGCACGCCGGTCTTCCTGCTGTCCGACGGGTACCTGGCCAACGGCGCCGAGCCGTGGCGTGTCCCCGAGGTGTCCGAGCTGCCCGACCTGCGGGTCGAGTTCGCCACCGAGCCCAACCACGGCGACGACTTCTGGCCCTACCTTCGTGACCCCGAGACGCTGGCCCGGCCCTGGGCCATCCCCGGCACCCCCGGCCTCATGCACCGTATCGGTGGCATCGAGAAGGAGGACGGGACGGGCAACATCTCCTACGACCCGGAGAACCACGAGAAGATGGTCCGCCTCCGGGCGGCCAAGGTGGCCGGGATCGCCAAGGACATCCCGCTGCTCGACGTCGACAAGGTCGAGGGGTCCCGCCTGCTGGTGCTCAGCTGGGGCGGCACGTGGGGGGTGACCCACGCCGGCGTGTACCGGGCCCGGGCCCGCAACCGCCGGGTCGACTGGGCGCACCTCATGCACCTCAACCCGTTCCCGGCCAACCTCGGTGAGGTCGTGGCCGGCTACGACAAGGTCCTCGTGCCCGAGCTCAACATGGGCCAGCTGGCCAAGCTGTTGCGGATGGACTTCGACGTGAACGTCGTCGGGCTCAACAAGATCAAGGGCATCCACTTCCGGGCCGCCGAGATCGAGGCCTGCATCCTGGAGCTGACCGAGAATGACTGAGACCAACGGCCACCTGACGACCACCAACGGGACCGGGAACGGCAACGGCAACGGCCAGGCGGAACCGGTCAAGCTCACGCGGAAGGACTTCCAGTCGGACCAGGAGGTCCGCTGGTGCCCCGGCTGCGGCGACTACTCGGTGCTGGCCGCGGTGCAGTTCCTGCTGCCCGAGCTCGGTGTGCGGCCCGAGAAGACGGTCTTCGTGTCGGGCATCGGCTGTTCGAGCCGCTTCCCGTACTACATGGAGACGTACGGGATGCACTCCATCCACGGCCGGGCCCCGGCCATCGCCACCGGGATCGCCGTCAGCCGGCCCGACCTCGACGTCTGGGTGATCACCGGTGACGGCGACGGCCTCTCGATCGGTGGCAACCACCTCATCCACGCTCTGCGCCGCAACGTGAACCTCAAGATCCTGTTGTTCAACAACCAGATCTACGGGCTCACCAAGGGGCAGTACTCGCCCACCAGCGAACTCGGGAAGGTGACGAAGTCGACCCCGTTCGGCTCGATCGACCACCCGTTCAACCCGGTGTCGCTGGCGATCGGGTCCGAGGCGTCGTTCGTGGCCCGCACCCACGACATGGACCGCAAGCACATGATGGAGATCTTCCGGCGGGCCTATGAGCACCAGGGCGCCGCCTTCGTGGAGATCTACCAGAACTGCAACGTCTTCAACGACGGGGCCTTCGAGGCCATCACCGCCAAGGACGCCCGACCCGACATGCTGATCGACCTGAAGCACGGTCAGCCGATCCGCTTCGGGAAGGACCTCGACAGGGGCGTGGTCGCCACCGGGCTGGGCGAGCTGGAGATCGTCGACGTCGCCTCGGTGGGAGAGGACCGGCTGCTCGTGCACGACGAGACCCGTTCCGACCCGACGCTGGCCTTCGCCCTCTCCCGCCTGGCCGACTCGCCGACGGTACCGACGCCGATGGGCGTGTTCCGGGCGGTGGATCGGCCGGTCTACGGCGACTCGATGAACGCCCAGATCGCCTCGGTCCAGGAGCGCCAGGGCAAGGGCGACCTCGCCGCCCTGCTCGGCTCCGGGAGCACCTGGGAAGTCTGACGGCCGGCTGAGACGCAGTTCACGAACCGGTCATACCCTCGTTTTCGGGGGTAAGTGACCGACGGGTATCATTTCGGGCGATGTTTGGCTACGCGCGTCCCGAACCAGTTCGGACGGTGGGCCGCGTCCTCGGCCTCGGGCTGTTGCTCCTGGTCAGCGCCCCGGTGATCCCCGCTTCAGCGGCGGAGAGCCGCGGTGCGGTCACGCAGGACGGGTGGTGGAACCGGCTGCAGGGGCCGGTGGAGGGTGAGCCGGAGGGGAATCCCATCCGCTCCCTGGCGCCGGCCGTTCCCAAGCCGCCCACCGTGCCGGCCGACGCCATCGCCGCCGGGGTGACCGCCGGTCAGGTCGACAAGGTGGCCGCCGTCGGTCTCGACCTCACCCTGGCCGACGGCGCCACCCTCGAAACGTTGACGCTGCGACTCAAGGAGTCGCCGGCGGGCGGAGCCAACGTGGCCGCTGACAAGGCCAAGGTCATCGCCTGCCCGGCCACCATGCCGTGGGGGCCGGGCCAGAACGCCGCCTGGCAGGACCGGCCGGCCGCCGACTGCGGGCTCGGCGCGGCCGAGGGCGCCCGGGCCGAGGACGGCACGTGGACGTTCGACCTCAGCGCCATCGGCCGCCTCTGGGCCGATCCGTTCGCCCCGCTGGCCGCCAACGGCGTCGTGCTGTCCATCGACCCGGCCTCGGTGCCGGCCGGCGCCCAGGTCAGCTGGGTCAACTTCGAAGCGGGCGGTATCGCCCTCGACCTGGCCGCCACCCCGGGCACACCCGGCCCGTCCGCCGAGCCCGGCCCGGCCGCCCCCGCCCCGGTGGTGACCGCCGCCCAGGCGCCGGCCGCCACCGGCTTCTCCGACTCCGTGGCCGGCACTCCGGCCCTCCCGGCCGGCGTCGCCGGTCTCTCCCCCGATCCTTTCGCCTACGCGGCGGGTCAACCGGCGTCCGGGTTCGCGACCCCGCCGACCGCCGACCTGTCCCAGCCCGGCACCGTGCCTGAGCCGCCGGCCGAGGTGACACTGGCCGCTCCCGCCGCCAGTCCCGGCCCGGCGCTGCAGGCCCGCCCGGCGGTCGACTTCTGGGAACGGCTTCCCGCGCCGACCGCCCTCCTCGTTCCCGTCACCGTCGGCCTCGCCGTCCTCATCGGTGTGGCCCTCGGGCCCGGAGGCCGCCCGGCCCCGGTTCTCCGCCGGGAGGGCGGCCTCAGCCGCGCCCTCGCCCGCCGGAGCGGCGACGCCGCCTGACCGCGATTTCTCCAGGAGAGCCCATGACACGTCGTCCGTTGAAGGTCGCCTGCATCGCCATCGCCCTCCTCGTCACTGCCGCCTGCGGGCAGAAGGCCAACATCGGTTCCGACCCCTTTGCGGCTCCGGCGCCGGCCGACCCGGCGACCGGCGTGCCGGCGGCCTCGCAGGGCGACGCGACGGGCGGCAGCGGCGAGACGGTGCCGGCCAGCGGCGCCGCGGGTACGCCCGCTCCCCCGGCCGGCTCGACCGGCAGCGGCACCGCCGCGCCGGCGGGCGGCGCCCCCTCGACGCCGGTCTCCGGCCCGGCGGCGGCCGCCGGCCGCAGTGGTCGGGGGTCGACCCCGTCGGGTGACCCGCAGGCCGGCGCCGCCGGCTCGGGCGGCGCCACCGGCCGCACTTCCCCGTCGGCCGCCGGCCCGGCGCCGGGCGGCAGCGCCGGAGGTGGCCCGGCCGCGCCGGCTCCGGTTCCCGGTCCGGCCGCTCCGGGCGGGCCGGTCGACCGGACGGGAGTGTCCGACACCACGATCCGCATCGGGATCCACGCCCCGATCACCGGCGCCGCTCCCTTCCCCCAGAACGCCTTCGACAAGGGCAAGGACGTCTACTGGAAGTTCGTGGCCGAGAAGGGCGGCATCTTCGGCCGCAACATCGAGATCGTTTTCCGCGACGACCAGTTCAACCCGTCCCGGGCCGTCCAGGTCTGCCGGGAGATGGTGGAGCAGGAGAAGGTCTTCATCCTCATGGGAGCGGCCGGTTCCGAGCAGATCACGGCCTGCGCCCGCTACGCCAACAGCCTCGGCGTCCCCTACCTCTCGGCGGGCGTCAACGAGGACGGGCTCACCGGCCTGCGGAGCTACTTCGCCACCTCGCAGACGTACCACCAGCAGCATCCGGCCCTCGTCTCCTACATCGCCAACAAGCTGAAGAAGACGAAGCTGGCCATCGTGCTCAACAACACCCCGGCGCTCAACGAGACGCAGCAGAGCGTCACCAAGTTCGCCCAGGCGGCCGGGCTCAACATCGTCCGCCAGAGCCGGATCGGGAAGAACGCCTCCGACTCCGAGCTGCTGTCCGAAGCCAACGCTTTGCGGTCCTCCGGGGCCGAGGTCGTCTACCTCCTGACCTCGCCGGTCAACTTCATCAAGCTGGCCACCAACGGGCAGGCCCAGGCCTACAGCCCCGTCTACATGGGGCCGGGCATCACCAACGGGCTCAACATCGTGGCCGAGGCCGGCTGCCCGGCCATCGGCCCGGCCAAGTTCTTCTCGCCCTTCCCGCAGCTCGATGTGATCGACAGCCTCGATCCCGACTACCAGAAGTCGTACCAGAAGTACAACGGCAGTAAGGGGGACGACATCGGCCTGGCCGAGTGGGGTCTGTCCAAGGTCGTCGGCGCCATGCTGCAGGCGGCCGGGAGGGACCTCAGCCGGCAGAGCTTCTACGCCGCCCTGGAGAGCGGGAAGGAGTTCGTCACCAACGTCTATCCCGTCGTGAGCTACACCGGCGCGATCCGTTTCGGGGCCAAGTCGTCGCATCTGCTCGAGGCCGACTGCAACACCCGCAGCTTCAAGACCATCGCCCAGTTCACCAGCGGGTTCTGAGCACCACGTTGACTCGGATCCTCGGTAGCCGACCGGCGCTCATCGGCACGGCCATCGCGGTCGTGGTGGCCGCCTTGCTGGTCGCCTCGGGGCAGAAGCAGGCGCTCGTGATCGGGGTGATCACCGGCGCGGGCTACGGGCTGGTGGCGCTCGGCCTCGTGCTCATCTACAAGTCGAGCGGCGTGTTCAACTTCGCCCAGGGGGAGTTCGGGACGGTCGCCGTCTACGCGCTCTACGGCGTTCACGACCTGGCCGGCGTGCCGCTCGTGCCGGCCATGCTGGTCGGCCTCGCCGCCTCGGCGGCGATGGCCCTGGCCACGGAGCAGATCGTGATCCGGCCACTGTTCGACGCCCCCCGGGTGGCACTGCTGGTGGCCACGGCCGGCGTGTCGCTCCTGGCCATCTCCCTCGAGCTGTGGCTCGGCGAGGCCCGGCTGCGCTTCATCCAGCCGGCGCTGGGCCGCCTCGACCGCGTGTCGGTCTTCGGCATCCAGGTATCGGATCAGCGCCTGCTGGTACTGGCCGCACTGGTGATGCTGGCCGTGCTGCTCGGGCTGTTCTTCTCCCGCACCAATCTCGGACTGGCCATCCTCGGTGTGAGCCAGGAGCCGGTGGCCACCGAACTGATGGGCATCTCCGTGCGGCGCCTGTCGAGCTTCACCTGGGCGCTGACCGGCCTGCTGGCCGGGATCGCCGGAATGCTGACGGCGCCGGTGGTGGGCAGCTTCGGGCCGGGGTTCCTGACGTCCACCGCCCTGATCCCGGCCTTCACCGCCGCGGTGCTGGGCGGGATGACGAGCCTGCCGGGAGCGTTCGTCGGCGGAGTGGTGGTCGGCGTCGCCCAGAGCGTGGCGGTGAGCGCCTTCCAGGACGTCCCCGGGCTCAAGGAGATCCCCGGCCCCGGAGCGGTGATGGTGTTCGTGATCCTCGTCGGCGTGCTGGCCCTCCGCCCGCAGGGCCTGCTGGGGAAGACCTCGTGAGTCTCGACGAGGGCGTGGACGCCCCGCCCGTCTTCGAAAGCGGCCCGGTGGCCGAGCCCATCGCGGTGGAGACCGCGCCGCCCTTCCGGCCGAGCGTCGCCGGCTGGGTGGCCCGGGGACTGGTGCTGGCGGCGGTGGCCGCCGTCGTGGTGCTCGTGCCGGCGACGGCCAGCAACGTCGACGTGCTGCGCTACTCGCAGGCCGTGATCTACGCCATCATCGGCCTGTCCCTCAACGTCCTGCTCGGCTACACCGGCCAGATCTCCTTGGGACATCAGGCGTTCGTCGGCATCGGTGCCTTCACGTCGGCCTACATGGTGACCGTCCACGGCCAGCCGTTCATCGCCGCTGTCGGCATGGCCATGGTCGTCGGCGGCCTGCAGGCCCTGTTCCTCGGGGCGGTTTCGCTGCGGATCACCGGGCTCTACTTCGCGCTCGTCACGCTGGCCTACGGAACGATGGCCGAGGAGAGCCTGTTCAACATCCAGAGCCTCACAGGCGGGTCGGCGGGACAACCGGCGCCGAAGCCGGCGGGGTTCACCACGGACCTCCGGTACTACTACCTGTGCCTGGCCTTCCTGGCCGCCGTGATCTGGGTGGACTGGCGGCTCATGAAGACCAAGGGCGGCCGGGCGCTGTCGGCGATCCGGGAGAACCCTCGGGTGGCGGCGACGTTCGGCACCGACGTGAAGATCTACACGCTGATGGCGTTCGTGGTGGCCGGTGTCTTCGCCGGCCTCGGGGGCGCGCTGCTGGCCCACAACGACACCTTCGTGGTGCGCGACCTGTTCAACTTCCAGCTGGCGCTGGTCTTCGTGATCATGACCGTGGTCGGTGGGTTGAGGAACCGGGCGGGGGTGGTGATCGGCTCGGCCTTCTTCGCTCTCGTCGGGCACTTCTTCGAGAAGCTGTTCCACCACGGGCTCGACCTGCCGGGGCTCAAGATTCTCCCCAAGGAGTACGCCCCGATCGTCATCGGGCCGATGCTGTTGCTGTTCACGCTGACCCGGCACCCGGGCGGGATCGGGCAGCAGATCCGGCCGGTGCAGCGCTGGCTGCGGGGCGGGCGGTTCAGCTTCAAGGACACCCACGAATCGGAAGTGCGGGTGAGCGATGTCCGTGCTTGAGGTGCGGGGCTGCTCGATCCGCTTCGGCGGTGTGCAGGCGGCCCGGAACGTGACGCTGCAGGCCGGCGAGTGGGAGATCGTCGGTGTCATCGGCCCCAACGGCGCCGGCAAGACGACGACTTTCAACATCATCACCGGCTTCTACCGGCCCAACGAGGGCAGCGTCTGGTTCAAGGGCCGCGACGTGACGGGGCTCGGCGTCCACGAGCGCACCGCGCTCGGAATGGGCCGCACGTTCCAGAACGTCGGCCTGGTGAAGAGCGCCACCGTGCGGGAGAACCTGCTCACCGCCCAGCACCTCGAAGCCGGCTACACCGCGCTGGAAGGGATGCTCGGCCTGCCCGCCACGTTCGCCGCCGAGCGCCGGCTCGGGCAGCGGGCGGAGGCCCTGGCCGGGATCCTCGGCCTCGACGACCTCCTCGACACCCGGGTGGCCGGGTTGCCCTACGGCGTCTTGAAGCGGGTCGAGCTCGGCGCGGTGCTGGCCACCGATCCCGACCTGCTGCTGCTCGACGAACCGACGTCGGGCATGGGTCCCGAGGAGGCCCACGCCTTTGGTTCGACGCTGCTCGAGCTGCGGCGGGAGTTCGACCTCACCGTGGTGATGATCGAGCACCACGTGCCGCTGGTGGCCCAGGTCTGTGACTACGTCTACTGCCTCAACTTCGGCGAGTTGCTGGCCGAGGGCACACCGGACGAGGTCCGTTCCAACCCTGAGGTGATCCGGGCCTACCTCGGCCAGGAGGCCGAGGAAGTGCTGCACGAGGAGGCCTCGTGAGTTTCCTCGAGGTGGAAGGGCTGCGGGTCGGGTACGGCTTCCCCGTCCTCATGGGCATCAGCTTCGCCGTCGAGGAGGGCGAGACGGCGGTGATGTTCGGCCTCAACGGCGCGGGCAAGACGACCACCGTGGCCACCATCGCCGGGCTGCTGAAGCCCGAGGCGGGCACGATCCGTTTCGACGGCACCGACGTCACGAGGATGTCGGCCGCCGAGCGGGTCGCGCTGGGGATCGCTCTCGTGCCCGAGGGCCGGCGGGTCTTTCCCGAGCTGTCGGTGTCGAACAACCTGCGGCTCGGCGCCTGGACGAAACGGCGCCATCCCAAGGAGATCGAGGAGTCCCGGGAGCTGTGCTTCGACTATTTCCCGCGCCTCAAGGAGCGGTCGGAGCAGATGGCGGGGACGCTGTCGGGCGGCGAGCAGCAGATGCTGGCCATCGCCCGGGCGCTGATGTCCCGGCCCCGGCTGCTGCTGGTCGACGAGGCGTCGCTCGGGCTGTCGCCGGCCCTGACGCAGACGGTGTTCTCCGTGGTCGACCGGATCAACAAGGATGGGGTGACCGTCGTGCTGGTCGAACAGAACGTCGGCGTACTGCCCTACGCCGACCGGGCGCTCATCCTGGAGAAGGGGACGCTCGTCTACCAGGGCTCCGGTGACGAGATCCACAGCGGGAGTATCCGGGAGACGTACCTCGGGACCCCGGCGTGAAAGGAACAGCTCCATGAAGCTGCGGTTGAACACCCTCGGGGGGAAGCTCGGCCTGTTGTTCTGCGTCGCCGGGCTCGGTGTGATCTGGGCGGGCTGGAACGGGGCGGCCAGCTACAACGACATCCGCAAGCAGTTCCCCTACCTGATCTCGGGCGGTCTCGGCGGACTGGCGCTGGTGGTGATCGGCGCCGCGCTGCTGGTCATCCAGAGCCAGCGGGCCGACCGGGTGCAGCTCGAGGCCAATCTCGTCGAACTGCGGAACATCCTCGACCGGATGACCGGCGTGCCCGCCTCCAACGGCGTCGAGTCATCCGACGCCCGGCTCGTCGTGGCCGGGCCCAACGCCTATCACCGGCCCAGCTGCAAGCTCGTCGCCGGGCGGGACCTGCGCCGGATGCCGGTCGAACAGGCGGAGGCCGCCGGCCTCGAGCCCTGCCGCACCTGCGCCCCGGCCGAAGCGGCCGAGGTCGACCTCGCTAACCCAGGTCCAGCGAGCGGAACACGAGGCCGGTAAGCGGCTTCGGCTGGAAGAACGTCGTCTTCGGCGGCATGCGGGCGCCGGCATCGGCCACCGCCGCGATCTGGTCCACGGTGGGTGCCCGAAGGAGGACGGCGGCGTCGGCCCCGCCTTTCGCCACCAGGGCCGACACGGCGAAGGCGTCGTTGCGGTAGTCGACCTCCGGGATCTCCACGGAGGCGGCCATGCGGTTCACCATCACGTTGAACAGGACGGCGTCGACGTCGTGCAGGGGCTTGGGCAGCGACTCGAGCAGGGGTCGGAGGACAGCGGGCTTCGGTGTCAACAGCGCGATGCCCGGGCCGTCGATGAGACCCATCGACTGCGTGCGCTCCATCTCGGCCAGGAGGTTCTTCACGTTGTCGGGATTGTTGGCCCCCATGGGGGCGACGTCCCCCACGAAATTGAACTTGCCCTTGAAGTGGGCGCTGGCCCCCCGCAGCAGCCGGTGGATCGGCCGGATCATGAGCTGGTCGTCGGTCATTTCGACGATCAGGGCCATGATCCGGTCGGCGCCGGGGTCCTCCACGCCGGCCGCCCGCTGCTCCTCCTGGTAGGCGAGGGCCGTCTCGTAGCGGTGGTGGCCGTCGGCGATCAGGAGCGGGGCTTCGCCGATCATTCTCCGGATCTCGTCGACGACGTCACCGGCGATCGGGAAGAGGCAGTGCTCGACACCGTCCTCGTCGACACAGGACGCCGCCGCACCGCCGGCGGCGATGACCGGCTCGAACAGTGCGGAGAGGCCCTCGGCCGGCGAGAGCGCCCATACCGGATCGAGGTTGGCCCGCACCGCCCGGAGCAACTCGAGCCGGTCGCTCTTGGCCTTGGGAAGCGTCTTCTCGTGCGGGACCACCTCCTCGGCGTCCAGCGGCGCGAGCTCCAGCGCGCCGATCACCCCGGTCATGCGCCGGGGGGCGCCGGCCTCGTCGGTGAACGTCATCCGGTACACGTAGAGGTGCGGCTCATCGGGGGCGAGAACGCCCTCCGCCTGCCAGGCGTCGAACGTCGCCCGGGCCTGCCGGTAGCGGTCCCCGGGCTCCACATCGCGTGGGAGAATGAGGCGGACGGCGTTGTGCGGATGGGCAGCCTCCAGCCGCGCCCGGCCCTCCTCGTCGATGACGTCGTAGGGCGGAGCTGTCAGCGCGCCGAGATCTGCGTCGAGCGCGCCAAGTTGGTAACGGAGGCCGGGAAAGGGGAAGAGATCGGGCACCATGGCTCCCCGAGTGGGTGACGGCCCCGGTTCTAGCACAGCTCCAGAAGGCCGCCCGGAGGGCGAGGGGGAGGCCTACGTCCGCTTCCAGGAGGGCAGCCGGCTGCTCGACTCCGGCAACAGCCACGCCGCCGTCGTGGCCCTCGAACGGGCCCGGGAGCTCGAACCGGAAAAGGGCTCCATCCGGGAGGCGCTGGCCCGGGCCTACTTCCGGTCGCAGCGGGTGGAGGCGGCCCGGGTGGAGTTCGAGAAAGTGCTCGAGCTCGACCCGGTCAACGACTACGCCCACTTCGGGCTCGGGCTGTGCCTGCTCCGCAAGGGCGACCGGACCGGCGCCCGGGGTCACCTCAAGATGGCCACGATCATGCGCCCCGACGACGAGGCCTACCAGGAAGCCCTCCGTCAGGCGTCGGCCTAGATCGGGGGCGTCAGGTCAGGCTGCTGATCACGCTGTCGGCGACGGCCGCCAGGCTGGGGCCGACGAAGGCGGCGTCGTGGTCGGCCGGCTCGTCCCCGGAGAGCGTGGCCGATGAGACGACCAGGGCGAACGGCCAGCCGAGCGCCGCGGCCAGGGCCCCGTCGGTCGACGGCCGGTCGCCGGCGATCACCCCCCGATCCCCGAAGCGGTCCCCCACCAGCGCCACCGTCGGCGGCTCGGGCTTGCCGGCCACCTCCGCCCGGCGCCCGGCGGCCGTGGCCACGGCCGCCACGAGCGAGCCGTTGCCCGGCAGGAGCCCGTCCGGCGCCGGATAGGTGGCGTCGAGGTTGGTGGCCACGAACCGGGCTCCGGCCCGGATGGCGGCCGAGGCCCGGTCGAGCCGGTCGAAATCGAACGTGCGGTGCCAGCCGACCACCACCGCCTCGGCCGGACCGGCATCGACGACTTCGAAGCCTCGGGCTTCGAGCGCC
Organism: Actinomycetota bacterium; assembly: GCA_040756995.1. Taxonomy (GTDB): domain Bacteria; phylum Actinomycetota; class Acidimicrobiia; order IMCC26256; family BP-133; genus BP-133. The sequence goes on from JBFLYK010000081.1 coordinate 18,409, forward strand.
TCGACGACCCCCGGACCGCTGCAGGCCAGGATCTTCGACCCCGGCGCCAGGTCGGCGGCCAGGAGGTTGGCGGCGGCCAGGGCGCTGGTCAGCACCTCGGAGGGATCGGCCTCCACACCGAGCCGGCCGAGCTTCTCGACGTAACCGGCCACCGGCAGGCTGGAGTTGTTGGTCATGAACCCGACGGCCAGCCCGGCGGCCCGGAACCGGGCGACCGCCTCGGCCGCGCCCGGTAGCGGCTCGTCGCCGAGCCACAGCACACCGTCGAGATCGAGGACAACGGCCGCCGGCCGGGACACTCAGTACCTCCGGCCGCCGAAGCCCCAGTCGGGCGGCGGTGGCGACGGCCCCCGGGGCGGCGACGGCTGCGCGGTGGCCCGGAGGAACAGGCCGACCGCCGCCCCGAAGATGAAGCCGCCGATGTGGGCGGCGACGGCCACGCCGGTGTTGGGGTTGGTGAAGAACTGCATCACGAACCACAGCAGCAGGACGACGAAGGCCGGCAGGTAGAGGAACTGCAGAAAGATGAACAGCGGCACGATCGTCAGGATCCGGGCGTGCGGATAGAGCACCAGGTAGGCGCCCATGACCCCGGCGATGGCCCCGGAGGCGCCGACGACCGGCACCGTCGAGTTGGGCTGGGTGGCGATGTGGGCCAGCGAGGCCGCCACCCCCGCCGCCAGGTAGAACACGGCGTAGCCGATGGTGCCGAGGCGCTCCTCGATGTTGTTGCCGAAGACCCACAGGAACAGCATGTTGCCCAGCACATGCAGCCAGGAGCCGTGGAGGAAGATCGACACGACCACGGCCAGGAACACGTTCTTGTCCGGGAAGGGCTCGATCGAACCGGGCAGCCCGGGAATCATCAACTGCCCGTCGCACTGCTGAGACAGGTTGTTGGAGATCGGCTCGGCGTGGACCACCTCGCAGGGAATGGCGGCGTGCCGGGCCAGGAACTCCACCTCCTCACCGGACTGGTGAGGCTGGACGGCGGCGAAGATGTAGAGGCAGGCGGCGATGATGGCGATCGTGAGGAGCGGTTTCGCCCGGGTGGGGTTGTCGTCCCGGAGGGGGATCACCATGCCGGGGCAGACTAGGCGACGCTGGTAACCTCGGCCGTGCTGCGAGCGAAGGAGCACAGATCGGGCGAGACCATGCGCCGCCGGCTTGACCTCGAGCTCGTGCGGCGGGGGCTGACGGACTCCCGGGCCCGGGCGCAGGAAGCCATCGAAGCCGGGCTCGTCCTCGTCTCGGGGACGAGGGCCGACCGGGCCGGGCGTCTGGTGTCCCCCGACGAGCCCGTCCACCTCGAACGCCCGCCGACGCGCTTCGTCTCCCGGGGCGGGGAGAAGCTCGACGCCGCGCTCGACCGGTTCGGAATCGACGTCGCCGGGCGGCGGGCGCTCGATGCCGGTGCCTCCACGGGCGGGTTCACCGACTGCCTGCTGCAACGGGGCGCGGCGGCGGTGGTGGCGGCCGACGTCGGCACCGGCCAGCTGGCCTGGTCGTTGCGCAACGACCCGCGGGTGACGGTGAAGGAGCGCTGCAATGTCCGCCACCTCACGCTGACCGACGTCGGCGGCGCACCCGTCGATCTCGTCGTGGCCGACCTGTCGTTCATCTCCCTGCGGCTGGTCGCCCCGGCCCTGGCCGGCGTGGCCCGCGACGGCGCCGACGCCGTCTTCCTCATCAAGCCGCAGTTCGAGGCCGGACGGGCCCAGGTCCGCCGGGGCGGGCTGGTCACCGACCCGGCCGTCCACCGCACCGTCCTGGAAGAGGTGATCGTCGCCCTGGCCGGCGACGGGCTGACCCCGATGGCGGTCATGCCCTCGCCGCTGCGGGGCACGTCGGGCAACATCGAATTCCTCGGCCACTTCCGCGTCCGTAGCGGTCCCTGTGGCCCGGCACTCGACCCGGCCGTGCTGGACGCCGCCGTGGAGGAGGCGCACCGGTGACGACCGTCGGCATCGTCCCCCATCCGCAGCGGGCCGGGGCCTACGCCGAGCGGGCGGCGCGGTTCCTCATCGCGCACGGCGTCGAGGTCCGCGTCCCGGCGCCCGACGCCACGGACGTCGGCCTCCCCGACCTGGCCCGGGACCTCGAGACGTTCCCCACCGGGCTCGACTTCGCCGTGTCGCTCGGCGGCGACGGGACGATGCTGCGGACGGTGGACCTCGTCGCCTCCCAGGGCGTGCCCGTGCTCGGGGTGAACCTCGGCCAGCTGGGCTTCCTCACCGAGGTGGAACCGGCCCAGCTGGAGGGGGCGCTGCGCCGGGCCCTGGCCGGCGAGTGCCAGATCTCCGAGCGGATGGTGCTCTCGGTGGTCGTCGACTCCGACGGGGAGGCAGCCGGGAAGTGGCTGGCCCTCAACGAGGCCGTCCTCGAGAAATGCAGCAGCGGCCATCTTGTGCGGTTGGCCGTGTCAATAAATGGGAAGTTCTTCACCACCTACGCCGCCGACGGGGTGATCGTGGCCACTCCGACGGGCTCGACGGCGTACAACTTTTCCGCCCAGGGCCCCATTGTCTCCCCCAGCCACCGCTGCCTGATCCTCACCCCCGTGTCGCCCCACATGCTCTTTCACCGTTCGCTGGTACTCGGCCCCGAGGAGGAACTCGAATTCGAAGTGACCAGCCAGCTGCCCGTCGGGCTCGTCCTCGACGGGCGAGAGGTGGGTCGGCTCGCTCCGGGCGATAGCGTGATGACCACCCAGGGACCGCGGGCGGCCCGCATCATGACCCTCCACCCCCGTGACTTCCATCAGGTCCTGAAGGCGAAGTTCGGCCTGGCGGACCGGTAGGGAGCCAGTCAATGGCTATCGAGCAGTACTCCGAACCAGAGTTCAAGATCGATCCCGGGGAGATCGTCGTGGGTCCCGCCCGCGCCGATCGCAGGACGAAAGACCTGGTCAAGCGGCTCTGCCCCGGGGACATCGCCGTCATCGACCACGCCGACATCGACCGGGTGGCGGCCGAGAACCTCATCCGGGCGGCGCCCTCGGCGGTCGTCAACGCCTCAACGTCCTTCACCGGCCGCTACCCCCACGTCGGCCCGCTGCTCATCGCCGAGGCGGGGATCCCCCTCGTCGACGACGTCGGCTCCGAGGTGCTCGAACTCGTCACCGAGGGGGAAGTGCTGCGGCTCGTCGGCGGCGACCTGTGGCGGGGCGATGAGTTCCTGGCCACCGGCCAGCGTCAGGAGGCCGACGACCTCGCCGAGCGGATCGTCCGGGCCCGGGCCGACATGGGCGCCGAGCTCGAGGCCTTCGCCATCAACACGCTGGAGTGGATCCGCCGGGAAGCGAAGCTCACCTTCGAGCCGCTGGTCCTCCCGCCGCTGCGGGCCGACTTCCGGGGCCGTCACGCCCTGGTGGTGGTGCGGGGCCACGACTACCGCAGCGACCTCAAAGCCCTCCGGGCCTACATCCGGGAGTTCCAGCCGGTCCTGGTGGCCGTCGACGGCGGCGCCGACGCCCTCCTCGAGGTCGGGCTGCGGCCCGACATCATCATCGGCGACTTCGACTCGGTGTCGGAGGAGGCGCTGGTCTGCGGGGCCGACCTCGTCCACCACGTCCACCCCGACGGGCGGGCCCCGGGCCGGGAGAACCTCCTCCGCTACGGCGTCTCCTATGTCGAGTTCGTGGCCGAGGGCACCAGCGAAGACGTCGCCATGCTCCTGTCGGCCGAGGCGGGCGCCGAGCTCATCGTGGCCGTCGGCACCCACGCCAGCATGGTCGAGTTTCTCGACAAGGGCCGGGCCGGGATGGCCTCCACCTTCCTCACCCGCCTGCGGCTCGGCCCTCTCCTGGTCGACGCCAAGGGGGTGAACCGCCTCTACGAGACCCGCCTGCGCCGCCGTGACCTCGCCATGCTCATCGGTGCCGCCTTCCTGGCCATGCTGGTCGTCACCATCGTGTCGGAGCCGCTGCACGTCTTCCTCTCCGGCCTGTGGGTGGTGATCCGAGACGGCTGGCTGCGCATCGCGGACACGGTCGCCGGGTGATCAACTTCCGCTTCCATCTCGTCTCGCTGGTCGCCGTCTTCCTGGCGCTGGCCCTCGGAGTGGTGATGGGTTCCACGGTCATCGACCGGGCCATCGTCGACCGGCTCAGCGCCCAGATCGACTCGGTGAAGAAACGGGCCGACGCCGAGCGGGCCGAGAACCGGGCGCTGCGCGATCAGATGAAAGGGCTGGAGACGTTCATCGCCCAGTCCCAACCCCAGGTCACCGGCCGGCGCCTCAACCAGATCCCGGTCACCGTCGTGGCCGTGCGGGGCGTGCCGGCCGAAGACGTGCGGGGCGCCGTTGACATTCTGAAGTCGGCCGGGGCGCTGGTACCCGGAGTCCTCTGGATCGAGGACGCCATGAGCGCCACCGATCCCAGCGCCCGCACGAAGCTGGTGCAGGCGATGGGCGACTCGGGCCTGGCCACCGATGACCTCCGCCAGGTGGCGCTGGAGGCGCTCGGGAACCGGTTGGCCACCGGCGCCCGGGTCGTCACCGCCTCCACGCCGGCGCTGTCGGAGATCGACACGCTGGTGTCGTTGTCCGAGGCCGGGCTGGTGTCGTTCGACACCCTGGGCGGGGGTTCGGTGAAGCTCGACTCCTGGCCGGCGGCCAACACCCGGATGCTGATCATCGACGGCTCGCAGGCCCACTCGCCGCTGCCGGGCACGGTGTCGCTGCCGATCCTGCGGGCGGCGGCCGCCGCCGGCGGCCGGTTGGCGCTGGCCGAGGTGTTCCGGCCCACCGCCACCGTCAAGGAGCGGGGGGCCGTGGTGCGGGGCGTCCGGGAGGACCCGGCCCTGGCCCGGGTGATCTCCACGGTCGACGACCTCGACGACCTGCGGGGGCAGGTGGCGCTGACGCTGGCGGTGCAGGAGCTGGGGACGGGCCGGGCCGGCCACTACGGCGAGGGCCCGGGGGCCACCAGCCAGCTGCCGACGCCGGAGGCGGCGCCACCGGAGGGCGTCCCGGCCGCCGGAGGGAGATGAGCGTCGTCACTCGAGGCGCGCCGGTGACGCCGGCGGCCGCGCCGGGCCTCGGACGGGCCGCCCGGCTCATGGGGGCGGCCACCGCCGTCTCCCGGCTCCTGGGGTTCGGGCGGGTGCTGGTCATCGCCGCCGTCCTCGGCACCACCGACCTGGGCAACATCTTCTCGGCCTCGAACTCTGTCTCCAACGTCCTCTTCGACCTGCTGGCCGCCGGCGCCCTGTCGGCGGTGCTGGTGCCGGCCTTCGTGGAGCTGCTCGACCGGCGCGCCGACGGTGACGCCGAGCAACTGGCCGGAGCGCTGCTGGGCTGGTCGCTGGTCGTACTCGGCCCGATCTGCCTGGTCGGGGTGCTGGCCGCCCCGGCGCTGGCCCGGTTGCTGACCACCGGGACGGCCGACCCGGCGGTGGCCGCCGGGCAGCAGGAGCTGGCGACGTTCCTGCTGCGGCTGTTCGTGCCCCAGGTCCTGCTCTACGCCCTGGGCGCGGTGAGCACCGCCGTCCTCCACGCCAAGCGCCACTTCACCGTGACGGCGGTGGCCCCCATCGGCAACACCGTCCTGATGGTGATCTGCCTGGTGACGTTCCGGGCCCTCCACGGCCCGGGCACGCCGGGGTTCGACCTCAGCGTGGGCGAACGGTGGGCCCTCGGCGCCGCCGGGACGCTGGGCGTGGCGGCCTTCGTCGGGATCCCGGCCGTGGCCCTGTGGCGGACCGGGTTCCGCCTCCGGCCCCGGGCGCCCCGGCCGGG
>JBFLYK010000082.1:0-22927 GCA_040756995.1 Actinomycetota bacterium
CAAGAACGTCACGACGATCGACGGCCTGGCCAACGGTGACCAGCTGCACCCCGTCCAGCAGGCCTGGATCGACAACGACGTCGCCCAGTGCGGCTACTGCCAGGCCGGCCAGATCATGCAGGCCGTGGCCCTGCTCAACAGCAACCCGAACCCGACCGACGCCGACATCGACGAAGCGATGGGCGGGAACCTCTGCCGGTGCGGTACGTACTTCCGCATCCGCTCCGCCATCAAGCAGGTCGCGGCGGGCAAGTAACGAACACCAAGCTGGTTACGTCGGGGCGCCGCCTGCAGTCGGGGGCGGCGCCCCGACGCGTTCGGTCTTCTCCCAGGCCCGCTGCAGGGCCCGGAGGATCACGTCGGGCGGCTGGGCGCCGGGGATCCCGAAGGTGCGGTCGATGACGAAGAACGGGACGGCGCTGATGCCGAGGTCCATGGCCAGCTGCTCGTCGGCCCGGACGGCGGCGGCATAGGCGTCGCTGTCGAGAACGGCGGCCACGTCGGCCGCCGGGAGCCCCACCTCGACGGCCAGGCGGTGCAGCGCCTCCCGGTCGCCGATGGGCTCGCCGTCCGTGAAGGTGGCCCGCTGGAGCCGTTCCTTCAGGGTGTCCTGGAGACCCCGGTCCTTCGCCAGGTGGAGCAGCCGGTGGGCGTCGAAGGTGTTGCCCGGCCGGGCCTTGTCGAAGTCGAGGACGAGGCCCACCGAGGCCCCGGTCTTCGTCATCGTGTCGATCATGTTCTGGGCCTGCGGCCGGCCCAGGCCGTACTTCTTGGCCAGATGGGTGGCATAGTCACCGTCCCGGGCGGCCGGCGCCGACGGGTCGAGCTCGAACGACCGCCATGTCACCGTCACGTCGCTCCGGTGCTCGAACCCGGCCAGGGCCGTCTCGAAGTTCCGCTTGCCGACGTAGCACCAGGGACAGACGATGTCGGACCAGATCTCGACTCTCATGGACGGTCCAACGCCCGGACCGCTCGGCTTTAGTCCAGGATCCCCGGCAGACCGAGAGGGCCCGTGGTGGTCGTGGTCGACGACGGGGACGGGGACGGGCTCGGCGGCGCGGCGGCCTGGCCGTCGCCGACGATGAACGTACCGATCATCGTGTCGTCGTGGGGGTCGCAGCGGAACTCGTACGTCCCCGACGGCTGCGCCGGCACCTCGTAGGTCATCTTGCGGGGGCCGACGAAGACCTCGCCTTTGAACAGCGCCTTGTTGCCGTTGGCCACGTCGTAGATGGCGACGTTGTGGGGGACGGCCGGGTCCTGGTTGTCGAACTCGATCGTGAACGCCTGATCGGCCGGCGCGGCCAGGCAGTCCTTGTCGAACTTCTTGTCCTTGGCGGCCACTGACAGTGCCGTGCCGGACGGACTGCACGCCGGCCCCGACTCCGCCGTGGCGACGGCCGGGACGAACATTGCGATGACAACCGCCAGCAGCGCTCTCAACGGATTCCCCATTCCCCAGGACGTGCGCCGAATGCTACCCGGAGCCTGACGGGTCTCAGAAGTCGCCGCCGCCCCCGAAGTCCCCCCCGAAATCGCCGCCGCCGAAATCGCCACCGCCGCCGAAGTCCCCGCCCCAGCCGCCGTCACCCCAACCGGAGTCGCCGCCCGGTCCGCCGGGGTCGGCGAAGGCGACGTCGGGGGTGAAGAGGTCGTGGAGCACCATGCCCCCGAGCATTCCGCCGAAGAACGGGAAGAGCCCGGCGCCGCCGAAGCCCATCGATCCGAGCCCCTGCCAGTAGGGAACGGCCATGCCGTGCTGGTACACCCGGCGGGGCTCGGGCATCTGGCCCGCTTCGAGTCCGGCGGCGCACTGGGCGCAGACCGGCAGCTCCGCCTCGTCGCCGGCCGGCGTGGTGACGGGCATCGTCTGCACCGCTCGGCCGTGCTTCGGATCGAAGGCGCACAGCCCCTCGAGGAGCGCGGCCTCCTCCGGGGGCGGGAGCGGACGGCCGGCGAGGACCGCCCGGGCCGATTGGGCGGCCCGTAGACCCCTCTCGAGCGTCTGGCGGATCGTCTCGGTGGCCGGGATGGTCCGGACGGTCGGGAGGGCGTCCCGGACCTCGCCGTAGGCCAGAACGGCCTCGTCGTAGTGGGACTGCGCCTGCGCCGCCCGCTCACCTCCGAAGCGGAGGTCGCTGCCGAGATCGGTCACGTGGGCGGCCAGGGCGTCGACGAGCGGCTCCAGGGCCGCCTTCCGGTCGGCCAGATCGGCCTCCGCCCGGCGGGCCGTCGCCCGGCGGGAGATGCGCAGGAAGGCGAAGAAGCCGACGAGGAGCAGGCCCACGAGGACGAGCCCGCTCCCGATACCCCCGCCGCCCCCGCCCTCGTCCCCCCGACGCTCCGCCGCCCCGGAGGCACCGCCCGATCCGGGGTTCGCGCCGGCGTCGGCCAGCCGTTGCGCCACGGCGATGGTTCCACCGATCGGGTCGGCCCGCAGCTGGCCCAGCGAGCTGTTGAACACCTCCTGGATGGCCGCCTCCGGGACGACCGCCGAGGCGATCCCGAGGCTCTGGGGCGATCGCGACAGGAGGAGCACGTTGCCGTTGAGCCCGATTGCCCGCCGGAGCTCGCGGGCCGTCTGCGTGGGGTTGACCGGCCGGTTGGCCACCACGGCGAACTTGGTCGGGACGCCCCGACCCCGCAGTTCCCGGGCGGCCGCCTCCAGCCGCTGCCGGTCCGCGTCGGAGACCGACGCACCCGGCTCGAGCACCACGTCGGACGCCGCCAGCTCCGGGGCCGAGACCTCGGCCACCGCCGGCCGGGCCCCGACCAGACCGAAGGCGAAGACGACCGCCAGCCCGACGAACATCACGGCCCTCCTCATGGAGCCAACCTTACGACCTGGCGAAGAAGTCGGTGATCTCGGCCACGGCGACGTCGGGGCGCTCCCAGGCTACGAAGTGGCCGGCGTCCTCCACTGGGGCGAAGTCGCAGTCGGCGAAGTAGTCGCCGAGCCGGTCGGCCCACTCGACCTTGAGGATCGGATCGCTGGCGCCCCACCGCACCCGGGTCGGCACTCCGATCGGCGGCAGCTCGGGGGCGCCGTGGCGCATCAGCTCGAGCCGGGCGGGGTGGGCGGCGATGTACCAGTTGAACCCGCCCTGGAGGTTTCCGGGGGCCGAGAAGTTGTCGACCCAGGCGGCGACGTCGTCGTCGTCGAAGGCGCCCGGATCGTGGGCCCAGTGGGCCAGGAAGTGCCGGAGATAGCGCTCCGTCGCCTGCCGGCTCGATCCGACGAGCTCGGCCGCCAGCGGCAGCTGGTGGAACGACTGGTACCAGACCTCCCGGAGGTGGTCGGGATCGGCCCAACGCCGCCCGATGCCGGGATAGGGACAGTCGAAGAAGAACAGCCCGGCGATCCGCTCCGGATGGGCGCGCACGAACGCCTGGGCCACGAACGCCCCCACGTCGTGGCTCACCAGCCCGAAGCGCTCCAACCCGAGGCTGTCCACCAGCCCGAGGAGATCGGCGGCGTGGTCCTCGATGCGGTAGCCCTCCAGCGCCGGCAGGTCGGGCTTGGACGATTCGCCGAAGCCGCGGAGGTCGTAGGCGACGACGTCGAAGCGCTCGCTGAGCGGCTCGATGACCTTGCGCCAGACGAGCCAGAACTCCGGCCACCCGTGGATCAGGACAAGCGGGAAGCCCCTCCCCTGTCGCACGTAGTGGATATCCATGCCGTTGGCGCTCGCGAAACGATGCTCGAAGCTCACGGCGTCGCCGCGGGCGGACCTAGACGCGTGTCAGCCAGGGCGGTTCCGAGCGATGCCTGGGCGGCGTCTTCTGGTGTGGCCTGGCTGCGACTGCCTGGGTGGCCGGCCTCATCTTGGCCCGCATATGGCTCAATGGGTGCTGGGCCCCCACGGGCAACACTCGCACCTGCCGATCCCGGCTCCGACTGCGACGATCGCCGGCGGCGGTAGCCATGAACAGCAACCCGGCGCCGATCAAGAGAAGCGGCAGGACCATGAACAGGACGGCGCCCCCACCGCTGAACTCGTTGGGTGCCACCTTCGCCGACTTGCTCAGCCGGTCTTGCGGCGCGGCGGCGGCGGTTCGAACCTGCGGGGAATCGCGGGCCGGTTGTCCGCCGACTCGCCGTCCATCACGTGCAGCTTGGGCGCACCGAAGCGGCGACCGAGCCGCTCCGAGTTCGGGACGGTGGCACGGTCCGACCGAGGACGGCGAGTGGCGAAGTGCACCTGCCGGCTCAAGCTGTTCGTTGGCAGGGTCCGGGTGTTGGTCTTCTTGCCCGACCCGTCCCGCATAGCCGTCACGATGACGAAGATCGCCGCCCCGATGAACAGGAAGGGAAAGAACTCCATCAGGCCGCCCAATCCCCCATGAGCCAGAACCGGTATGACCATGACTTGTCCTTCCCACCACGGTGACCAGTGTCCAAGTGTACTTCGATGGCAGTGGCCTACCTCACCCGCAGGTGGGGTAGGCCACTCGCTTCGCTTTCTGACTCCTCTCGATCAGTCGAAGTCGCTGAACCTCGGCCGGAGGGGCTCCTCGATCTCGACGGAGGACCGGGTGCCTGCCGAGTCCTTGAAGATCACCAGGCCGGCGATCGTCAGCTGCGACTCGCTGGTCGGCACCAGGTGCTCCTCCACGAAGGAGTTCCCGTCGATTGCCAGGTTGAGCTTGGTGGTCTGGCCCGGCTGGATCGGGCCGGACGGCGACACGATGACTTCGTTCCGGTAGGCGTCCGGAGAGATCGAGGAACCGCCCGGGGGGCTGAAGGTGAGGCTGGACGTCGAGAACTGGGCGAACTCGATCGGGCCGCTGTGGACGTTGGTCACCTCGAGCTCGAGGTTCAACTTCCGGCTGTTGGGCTCGTAATCCGCCACCGTCGGGTTCACCTTCGCCAATACCGGTGCCGAGTCTTGTGCATTCGGGGGTGGCTCGAACTGCACGACCTGCTGGGGGATCTTCACCGGATAGGCCGCGGCCTGGTAGATCCAACCCACGAGCAAGAAAATGGCTGTGGCGATGGCGAACATGTTGATGACGCGGTGATCCCGTTTGGAGTTCAGCCCCACGGCGACCCCGTCGTCGTTCAGCGGTATCGAGAGAGTCACCGCGGGATTCGTCACCGTGCGTTTGCCGCCCAGTATCCCCTTCGGAGAGCCGTCCGGGTTCCGCTTACCCGCCGTCCAGTAGAGGATCCAGGCCAAGCCGAACAGGAAGCCGATGACCTGGAACGTCCACACCATATTGAGCCCGTAGTTCTCCATGTTGATCTTGTCGCCGTTGTAGAGGGTCACGGGCGATTCGAACCCGCCCGGCTTCCTCGCGACGTTGATCCACTGGCCCGGGCCCAACACCGTTCCGGCGCCCTTCACCGCAAACGAGGGATGGACGTGCCACCGGCCGGGCCGGCGGCCCATCAGAGTCATCTCGAAGGTGTAGAAGTTGCCCCGGGTGACCTCGATGCGCCCGGGTGCGGACACACCATTGATGGTCCGCTCGAGCATCATGACGACGGGGCCCTGGGTGGCGATGTTGATGTACCCGATCTCGGGCTGGCCCGCCGCCAGGGTGTCGGGCCAGGTGTGCATCAACTTCGCCGTGCCTTTGAGCGTGACCTTGTCGCCCTGGGAGACGTGGATCTCCCCGTTACGGATCTGGCCACCGCCGAACTCAATGTCCGTCCACCCGATCGTGCGCATCCGGAGGAAGGCCTCTTGGGACTTCTCACCGTGAGCAGAGGCCGGGGATGCGAACACCAACGTCGACGCGATCCCGAGAAGCAGGACCGCTGCGAACCGCTTTGCCATGGTCATTCCCCCTTTCCTCCGCCTACCACTTCTTCATGAAGCGGCCGATGGGCCAGATCGCCAGCATTCGGCCGATGAACTGGCCGATCCAGTAGCCCGCGATGGTGACCGTCATGCCGAAGACGATCGACACGTACTGTGTCTCCCCGAGGAAGCTCCGCAGGGTGCCGTGCTCCACGATCCTGAGGTACTCGGGGGTCTGGCTCCTGATGTAGGCGATCCCCTGGATGTCCGAGACGGTGAGGATGCGGTCCATCCACTCCGCCGGCTGGAGGTAGGGGGCGATCATCACGTAGTTGGAGACCCACCAGGCGAAGGCGAAGACGGCGGAGCCGAGCACTGACGTGATGATGAAGCTCTTGCTCTTCATCAGCACCCAGTCGGCGAAGATTCCCGCCGGAACCATGGTGGTGCCCCACACGAAGTTCAGTGGATAGTGGACGAAGTTCCCCCACTGGAGCCACCGACCGAGCGTGCTCAGGAACCACATGCAGATGGCCGTGTAGGTCATCCCGGTCGGGAACCGCCAGGCCAGCCACTGGATGTACTGGAGGGCGGACCCGATGATGACCAGGGCGAAGGGCGTGAGGATCGGCCACCACACCCGGTCCTTCCAGTCGGTCCAGAAGTCCCAGTCGCCGGCGAACAGGAGCAGCGTGATGTTGGCGGCGGCACCAACGATGAAGGCGGCGCTGATCCAGAAGACCGCATCCCACTTCCGGTCGATGTACTTGTACTGCTTATTGACCAGTCCCCGGAGTCGCTGGAGTTCCTGGTCTTGCTCGAGGGTCCCCGTGTCTGACATCCCCTCTCCCTCTCTGGACGTCTTTGGCGAGCCCTATCGGCCCCGGTCAACCCACCATGTGAGGAATGGAATCAGGCGACGACTTCCTCCCGTCCGGCACCTCCGCCCGCCTCGATCTCGCCCTCGATCCCCAGCAGCCTGATGATCGTCTCGGCCCAGAGGGCGAAGATCCCGGCTGCCAGCCATCCGTAGAGCACGAACGGCCAGTGGAACGGAACGGCGAAGATTTCCTCGGTGATCCAGAGGCTGTGACCCCACTCGTTCATTGCCACCTGGAACATCTCGGTGACCGATGCCGAGATGAGGAGGAAGAACGACCAGGGGAAGCCGTTCTCGGCCCCGTAGACCTTCGGCAGCCAGTACCGGCCGTACAGGTAGGTGCCGACCGTCAGCGTGATTCCGATCGGGAAGAACAGGAAGAACATCGGGATGTGCGCCGGCGTCAGGGCGGTGTCACGTACCGCAGTCTGGTGCCACGCGCCGTCCATGTTGGGCCAGAAGCTGGCCATGATGGTCAATTCGACGGAAGTGGTGGAGATCAAGCCCCAGAACTTGGCGATCCGCCGAACTTCCACCTCGTGGGACACCGGGATGTCCACGATCTGACGGCCCTTCCGCACGAGGTATGTCCACCACCACAGGGTGGCGACGGTCGCGGCGATGACCTCGCCGTAGAACAGGGCGCGGTACGTCTCGTTGAATCCGTTGCTCGACGCGTCGATGCCGATCGTCCACGCATTGCCCTGCATCCAGATGCGGATGGCAGCAGCGATGGCGATGAATGCGAGCGGACCGATGAACGTGAGGCGATGACCCCCCCACCAGTCAATCGGCCCCCGGCCGGGCTTCGCCTCCGCCTCGACCGCTGGGACCGTAGCTACCTGTGCCATGACGCTCCCTTCTTCCACCCTCCGACGACCTGGCCGAACGGGACCCGGGTACGACAAACGGCCCGGCCGTCACAGCCGATCGCTAACTCTCAGCAGATCGCTGAATTCACTCCTGGTCAAGGAAAAAGAGACGAAAAAGGCGGGGCGTTTCGGGAATGCACGAATCGCCGAGACATCTACGATGGCCGCCGTGTCCGAGCACCCCGTCGGGTTGATCAATCTGCTCATCCGCGCCTGGCGGTTGTATCGACGGCATGCGGCCCTGCTGGTCCCGACCTTCCTGGTCGTCTTCATCCTCCTGCGGGAGCTGCTCCTGGTCGTTTTGGTGATCGACATGCCGGACCTGACGCTCCTCCTTGTGGTGACACTCGTGCAGGCAGTGATCCCCGGGTTTGTGGGCAGCCTGCTGGTCGCCTCAGCTGTGCCGGTGCTCGGCACCGACGCCTACCGCAGCTTGCGGGAAGCCTGGGGCAGCCTCAGCGCCGATCGTTCCGCGATCTACCGGTCGGGGGTGTGGTCGGCCGGGCTGGCGCTGTTCGCGGCCATCACGCTGGGCCCCGTCGGACTCATCGTCCAGCCCATGCTGCTCGGCCCCCCGCTGCTGATCCATGAGGTAACGCTGCAACGGCGCGGCTTCGAGGCGGCCCGCGAGCGGACCATGGCGATGATCAGCCGCGACACCCGGTCATTGGCCTACCTGCTCATCATTCCCGCCGCCGTCGGACTCCTCGTGTCCATCACCCTTCGCACGTTTGGCGTGCTGTCGGGCGACGTCCCGGGCATGGCGCGCGGCATCGTCTACTTCGCCTTGCAGGGCGCGCTGACCGGAGTGGCGATCCCTTACGTGGCTGCCGTCGCCCTGCTCTGCTACCGCGATCTGGCCTCGACGCTTGGTGGCGAAGAGGCTCGATAACTCCTTAGGAGTTGGGATTGTCGAGCGTCTTCTGGATGAGGAAGATCGTGAAGATGGAGACCAACCCGATGAAAATGCCGAATGCCACAGTGTTCATGCGGCTGTATCCCCCTCGTCTTGAGAGCGCGTAGTCTTGCACACCAGCAATCCCGCGAGAAGGGAAGCCATGCCTCCACTCCAGGGTTTTGCCGGACGCCGGTCGGAGGCCCTCGAGCGCACCCTCGAGAAGGGCGTCTTCTTCGGGGTCCTGGCCAGCATCCCCATGGGTCTGTGCGCCATGACGGCATCGGCCACCTACCAGGGCCGGGGCTTCTTCACGCCGGCCTATCACGTGGCGTTCACCATCGATCCGAACACGATGGGACTCTCGCTGGGGCGCGCCGCCATCGGAGACCGCTTCTTCATGTCCCAAGAGGCGTTCGTCTTCGGGCTGGCTATCCATGTGATGGTGGCCGGCGTCTTCGGGGCCGTGTTCGCCCTTGTGGCAACGAAGTTCCGCCTGCGGGGGACCCAGGCTCTGACCGGCGGACTGATCTACGGCCTCGTGGTCATGGTCCTCATGAGCGCGCTCGTCCTACCCGTCGCCGGGGCGGCCTTCGATGCCGGCGATCCGATCTCCCGCATGGGCAGTGAGATCGGATGGGCGACGTTTGCCGCGCTGCACGCCCTCTTCGGGCTGGCGTTGGGGACATGGTTGTACGTGCGTCCCCAGGACCTCGAGGGATAGGCTCAGGGCGTGGACAGGGCGGAGATTCGCCGGCGGCTGACCCCGGAACTGATTCTCCTGCTCTTGGCGGCGCTTGTGTTGGTGGGCTTGATGTGGAGATCGTCCTCCGGCACGTGCCACCACTGGAAGGACCAACTCGGTCACGTCACCGGCGGGTTCCTGGCTGCGGCCGGCGAGAAGGAGTACCCGGCCCCAGGGCCGAAGATCGAGAACCGCGAAGGCCTCCGTCGGGCAACGAAGCAGTTGCTCGACGACCGGCCGTTCGGGTGTATCTAGCTACTACGTACTACGGGATCAGGATGCCGCGGCCGTTGAGGCGACCGCCGTAGAGGTCGTCGATCGCCTGGTTGATGTCCTTCAGCGTGTACTCCTGCGTGTGGAGCGTGACCTTGCCCCGGGCGGCCAGGGCCATGAGCTCGACCAGGTCCATGTAGTTGCCCACCAGGTTGCCGACGACGTTGATCTCACGGATCACGAAATCCCAGTTGGGGATCTCGACCCGCTCGCCATAGCCGACCACGTAGTACGTGCCGCCCTGCCGCAGCATTCCGGGCACCTGGGCGGGCACGCCCCGCTCCCCCACGAAGTCCAGCACGGCATCGGCACCGACTCCGCCGGTCAGCTCCATGACCCGGTCGACGACGCCCTCGCCGGCCTCGATCACATGGTCGGCGCCCGTCTCCTCGGCCAGCTTCCGGGCTCCCTCGTTGGTGTCGGCGGCGATGATCTCGACCGGCGACAGCGCCCGCAGGCACTGGATGCCGATGTGGCCGAGGCCGCCGACGCCCATGACCACGACCCGGGTCTGGGCCGTGGCATTGCGGGCCACCTTCTTGCAGGCCCGCATGGCGGTGATGCCGGCGTCGGCCATGGCCGCCACATTCTTGGGCTCCAGGCTCGGATCGAGCTTGATCAGGGACCGCTCGCCGGTCAGCAGGTACTCGGCGAAGCCGCCGTTCGTGCTGAGGCCGGGGAAGACGCCGTTGTCGCAGTACATGTCCTCGCCGCGGCGGCAGCCGAGGCACACGCCGCAGCTCACCAGCGGGTGGACGATCACGGCGTCGCCGGGCCGCACCGTCGTGACCGAGGACCCCACCTCCTCGACCCAGCCGGCGTTCTCGTGCCCGAGCGTGTAGGGCAGTTGGAGGTCCGGGAACGTCTCGCGCAGGATGCCCTCGATGATGTGGAGGTCCGTCCGGCAGAGCCCCGCCCCGCCGACCTTGACGATGACGTCATTGGGCCCGCTGATCTTGGGCTCGGGAACGTCGTCGATCCGGAGGCGGTCGTCGTCGTAGCTGTGCAGCCGAGCCGCATTCATGAACAGGCCTCCTTCGCTTCCGTGTCGGTGAGCCCGTACCGAGCCGCCAGCAGACCCCGACAGAAGCTGGCGTTCCCTTCGATGCTGACGCTGACGGTCCGGGCGAAGAGCAGATGTCGGTCGAGGGTTTCGGCGGTGATCGCCTGGCCGTCGAGGTCGACGAGGAACGGCGCGGTGCCGGAAGTGTCGACCCCGACCCGGGCCCGCCGGTCGAGGTACCGGCGGGCTTCGGGCGTGTCGGGCAGGTCGGCCAGCGTGAGACGGAGGATGTCCTCCGGAGTCACGCCCCGTTCCGCCAGCTGCCGGTACACCTCCTGCTGTCGGGCCACGAACGCCTTGCGGTCGAACCGCAGGCGAACTTCGGCCAGGCCGTTGCCGGCCGTCTCGCCGGGGAAGGTCTCGTCGAAGTCCTTCCCCGCCGCCAGACCACCGTTGATCTCGTCGGAGGCGTGATGGTCGATCAGGCGGATGGCGACATCGGTGACGCCGTCGAGCGCTCCGACCGCCGACTTGGCGTCGACCGCCATGATGTAGGCGAAGTTCGGCGCGCAGAAGTAGGTCGGCAGCCAGAGCGTGACGGTCACCTGCCCCCCGTCTATCCGGACCTCCTTGACGAACCCCAGATCGGTGATGGGTTCGTCGAGCTCCGGGTCCCGGACGGCGGACAGGGCGTCGGTGACCTGAGCCTCCGTGACCTGAGCGTCGATCATGTCGTCGACGTCGCCTCCGCCACTTGATCCGGAATGACGTCACCCGGCGTTTCGACCTGGCCGTCCGACTTCATGATCTCCGGCGGGACGGGCAGGTCGTAGAGCTTGGCCAGGTTCAGTCCGAGGATCTTCCGCTTGATCTCCGGCGTCAGTTCGCCGTACTCGGAGACCATGTCCTCGGGCATCTGGAAGTCGACGAACTGCTCGATGAGCCACTTCGGGTGCCAGAGGGCGTAGTCGCTGGCGAAGGTGAGCTTGTCGGCCCCGACCCAGAAGAGCAGCTCTCCCAACCACTTGGCGAACTGCCGCGGCCGCGTGTGGATGAACGGCAGGACGACCGCCAGGCCGCCCCAGACGTTCGTCTCCTGCACGGCGATCCAGCAGAAGTCCTCGAGCCGGGGCAGGTTGCAGTGCTCGATGATGAACGTCAGGTCGGGGTACAGCGTGGCGACCTCGTCGACGTCGTCGACCTGGAAGGCGTCCTTGTTCAGCGGCCAGATCGTCGGGCCCTTGTGGACGTGGATGTTGGTGATCCCGAGTTCCAGGCACTTGTCGAGGTACCGGCGGGCCATCGGGTCGGTCATCTTCCAGCCCTTGGAGTCGCCCCGCCACTCAGCCGTGTAGAGCTTGCAGCCCTTGATGTGCCAGCGGTTGGCCTTCTCCTCCAGGACCTTCAGCCCCTCCTCGCCGTCGCGGGGGTCCCACGCGGTGTTGAGGACGAACCGGTCCGGATACTTCTCCTTGAGGATGGCGTCGCGGGCCGTGGTGTTGAAGCCCTCGTGGTAGAAGTCGGTGAGGTAGGTCGGAAGGAACACCGCCTGGTCGACGTAGCCGTCCTCGAAGAGGTCCTTCATCAGGTCTTCTTCGGAGTAGGCGCAGTACTTCTCGAACGACCAGACGTATTCCTCGGGGCTCAGCGCGCTGTGGTAGCCGTAGAAGCACCTGATCCAGCCTTCGCCATACTCCTTGTGGCGCCAGTTCTCAGGAGCGGCATTCCACCAGTGCATGTGACCGTCAACGATGAAATACTTCTCGCCGTCCTTTTCGTACATCTCGCCCCCCTCGTCTCAGCGGAAATGCAGGCGACGACACCAGGCTTTGGCCTCGGCCGGAACGTAACACCGGCGCAGGCGGGGGACCGCTGGAGTCTTTGCGCGAATCCGCGAAAAACGCGGGCATTTTCTCGGAGGGCGGCGCCCTAGGACACCGGCCTGGCGCCATTGCCGGCGCTGACGGCCTTTGGCGCCGGTTCTCCGATCAGGCGCCCGATCTCGTGGGAGGCGGCAATCCCCACGTCCCGCAGCACTCGGGCCAGCGTCGGCAATTGGTTCTTGAAGCGGCGGGTCGGCACGGAAATTCCGAGCGAGGCGATGAGGCGCCCGTCCGGATCCCGGACCGGTACGGCCAGGCAGCATCCGCCTTCGGAGAATTCCTCCTGGTCCAGGGCCAGCCCGCGCTCCCGCACGGCGAGGAGGTTGTGCTTGAGCTGGTTCCGGGCCGTGATGGTGTGCCGCGAGAATCGCTTCAGCGTCTGGCCCTGCAGGTACGTCGGCCACTGCTCCTCCGGCACCTCGGCCAGGAAGATCTTCCCCAGCGCCAGGGCGTGAGCCGCTCCCCGGAAGCCCTTCGAGAGATCGGTCAGCTCCCGCCCGCCGCGCCGGCCCAGGATCTCGGCGATCTCCAGGTCTCCGGAGTTCCACAGGGCGATGTAGGCGCGGGCCGACGCCCGGTCGCGCAGCTCCTCCAGGAACGGTTCGAGGCGCTCCGGCTGCAGCGTCGATTCCACGTAGGAGCGGTAGAGCGACACCATCTTGGGGCCCAGGACATAGAGGCCCGACCCGGACGGCGCCAGCTCCAGGAAGCCCTCGTAGCGCAGCGAGTTGCTGAGCGAGTAGGCCGAGGACAGGCTGACGTCCAGGGCCCGGGCCAATGCTTTGACGGAGACACCCTTGGGATGTTCCGCGGTGAACTCCAAGGCCCTGAGCACGTGAACGGCAGTGCTCAGGGTCCTACCCGACTCGGCCATCAGCAGTCCCCCCCGGAATACTGCCTCGATGGTGCAAAGTTGGCCGCAGTGATACAGAGAACCCGCACATTTCGTGCGGTGTGTGATGGACTCTCCCTTCCCGCCGCGACCATGCCACCGTGTTCCGTTCCGGTCAAGAACCAGTGACAACACGGGCCACAGAGCCGCGAATGGGAAAAAGTTGCTCCACCGTTGTAACTAGTCAGGGGCGGCGAGCGTTCTCTCGGCTGTGACCGTTGCGCAGCCGCCCGTCTTCGTCGACGACACCGGCCGCCGCCGGATACTGACGCGGCGCGCCGGACGGATCGTCGTCATCGGCTTCACCGCCTACCTCGGGCTCGTGGCCCTTGGTTTCGCCCGCGATCCCCGGGTGGGGCCGATCCACCTGCCCACCTTCGGGCTGCCGAGTCTCGGGCTGATGATCCCGCCCGCTCCGACGGTCCTCGGGGAGCAGGCGACGCGGACCTACTCCGAGGCAGAGGGTGACAGTGGGCCGGCGGCGCCCCGCCCGGACGGTGAGGCGGGGCCACAGGGGTCGGGTCCCGCCCCGGGCGGAACGGCGACGCCGCCCGCGACCCCGCCGGCGGGTGTCACCTCGCCGGCCGGAGTGACGCCTGCGGCAACACCAGCCGGCCGCCCGGCCGCTCCCGGCAAGGCGCCGACGTCCTCCACCACCGCTCCTCCGTCGAGCACATCCTCGACGTCGACCACCTCGTCGTCGACGTCGACGACCTCCACCACCACTTCCTCGACGACGAGCACCATGCCCGGGGCGGGACAGGGTCAGGGGCAGGGCCAGGGTCAGGCCAACGGGCCGACGTCGGCCAAGGGACCTGACGGCAGCGGAGCGCCCGGACAGGCCCGGAAGACCACCACCACGACCGCGAGCTGACAGTGGCGCTCACGTTCCGGAGGGCGGACCAGTCCGCCCGTCTCCCACGCTCCCGTTGGCTGGCGCTGGCGGTCGTCCTGGCCGCCCTCGGCATGGCGCTGATCGTCGACGGCTTCTCCCACCACGCCATCGGACAGTCATCGACGGTCGTCTCCCGGGGCGAGGGCTCCGGCCTCGCCGCGCCGGGCCCCATCCTCGACCTGTCCGGTCCGGAACCCCGCTCGGCGCCGCTGCCGGACAAGACCGTGGCGCTGACCTTCGACGACGGTCCCGATCCGCAGTGGACGCCGCAGATCCTCGAAGTCCTCCGGCGCCACGGTGTGCCGGCCACCTTCTTCGTCGTCGGCACCCAGGCGGCCCGGCATCCCGAACTCGTGCGGGAGGAACTGGCGGCCGGTCATGAGGTCGGCGCCCACACGTTCACGCACTCCAACCTCGGCGGGGCGTCAGCGCTGCGGTCCGGCATCGAGCTCAGCCTCACCCAGAGCGCCCTGGCCGGAGCGGCCGGGATCAACACCCATCTGCTCCGCCTGCCCTACTCGTCGGACACCACGGAGATGACCGAGTCGGACCTGGCCGCCGCCCGGCGGGCGGCCGACCTCGGGTACCTCCTGGTGTTCGCCACCCAGGACAGCGAGGACTGGCGCCAGCCGGGGCCGGGCACGATCGTCGCCCGCAGCACTCCCCCGGCCGGCAAGGGCGCCATCGTCCTGCTCCACGACGCCGGCGGCGACCGGAGCCAGACCGTGGAGGCGGTCGACCGACTGATCACCAAACTGAAGGGCCAGGGCTACCGGTTCACGACCGTGTCCGAACTGGCCGGGCTGCCTCCGGGGGCGGCGGTGGCGCCGGTGGGTCGATTCGATCGCCTCCAGGGCCTGGCCCTGCTGTTGACCCTCCGACTGGCGTCGGCCCTGTCCCGCCTCTTCAGCCTGCTGGTCCTGCCGTTCACGGCCCTCACGCTGATCCGGAGCGTGGCGGTGGTGGCGCTGGCCCGCCGGCAGTCCAAGGTCGCGCTGCCGGCCGAGGCGGCGTCGTTCCTCCCCCCGGTCAGCGTGATCGTCCCGGCCTACAACGAGGAGGTCGGCATCGTCGCCGCCGTCCGGTCCCTGGCCGCCAGCGACTACCCCACGCTGGAGGTCATCGTGGTCGACGACGGCTCCACCGACGGCACCGCCGCCGCGGTGGTCGCCATCGACGACCCGCGGGTGCGGCTCATCCGTCAGGCCAACGGCGGGAAGCCGGCGGCCCTCAACACCGGCGTCGCCGCCGCCCGCCACGACATCCTCGTCATGGTCGACGGCGACACCATCTTCGAACCCGACACGATCCGCAACCTCGTGGCCCAGATGGTCGACCCGTCCGTCGGCGCCGTGGCCGGCAACACCAAGGTCGGCAACCGGAAGGGTCTGCTCGGGCGCTGGCAGCACATCGAGTACGTCATCGGCTGCAACCTCGACCGCCGGATGTATGAGGCGCTCGGCTGCATGCCGGTGGTGCCGGGGGCGATCGGCGCCTTCCGGCGCCAGGCCCTGGATCACGTCGGCGGCGTCAGCCACGACACCCTGGCCGAGGACACCGACCTCACCATGGCCATCCACCGCGCCGGCTGGAGGGTGGTCTACGAACCCCGGGCCCGGGCCTGGACGGAGGTCCCGGCCACGCTCCGCCAGCTGTGGCGGCAGCGGTACCGGTGGGCCTACGGCACCATGCAGGCGATCTGGAAGCACCGGGGCGCCGTCCGGGAACGGAGCCCTCTGGGCCTGATCGCCCTGCCGTGGATCGCCTTCACACAGGTGGTGCTGCCGCTGCTGTCGCCCGCCTTCGACGTGTTCACGCTCTACGGCCTGCTGTTCCTGGACCCGGGCCTCTACATCACCTACTGGGTGGCCTTCAACATCCTGGCCCTGGCGATCGGCCTCTACGCCTTCCGCCTCGACGGCGAGTCGCCCCGGGCGCTGTGGGCCCTGCCGTTCCAGCAGTTCGTCTTCCGCCAGTTGGTCTACCTGGTGGTGTTCGAGTCGGTGGTCAGCGCCTGCGCCGGTACGCGCCTGCGCTGGCACAAGCTGACGAGGACGGGCGACATCGTGGTGGCGACGGCCGCTCCGCCGGCGGCGGACGCGGAGGAGGCCTCGGAGGTCGCGGCCTAGGGGGCGGCCGCTTCGGCGGCCGCCAGCTGCTCGCTGGCCGTCTCCCAGGCGTCCATGGCGGCCAGCGCTTCCTTGCGGGCCTGGCCGTGGCGGGCGGCGAGTTCGGCGATCCGGGAGTGGTCGCCGTAGATCTCGGGATCGGCCAGTTGCCGCTCGAGATCCGTCACCAGCTGCTCGGCCTTCTCCCAGGCCCGCTCGGCGTCGCGGACGGCCTTCTTCAGGTCTTTGGTGGCCCGGTGCCGGGCGTCGCGCCGCTCGGCCGCCGAGCGCCGGTCGTCGCGCCGAGTCGGCTTGGCCAGCTGGGAGCGCGGCACCGGCGCCGCCGGGGCCGGGCCGAGCGTCGGGGTGAGCACCCGCTCGTCGACGTCGTGGTGGAAGCGGGCCGTGCCGTGGCGGACTTCGATGAGGCTGGTGCAGACCGCCCGGATCAGCGCCCGGTCGTGGGTGACCAGGAGCACCGTGCCGGCATAGGCCCGCAGGGCGTCCTCGAGCAGATCGCAGCTGGGCAGGTCGAGATGGTTGGTCGGCTCGTCGAGCACCAGGAGGTTGTGGGGCTCGACCATGAGCTTGCCGAGGGCCAGCCGGGTGCGCTCGCCACCGGAGAGCTCGCCCACCTTCCGCTCGACGGCGTCGCCGGAGAACCCGAAGGCGCCGAGGTAGGTCCGGAGGTTCTTGCCCGCTTTCTCCGGCACGCTGGCCCGGAACTCGTCCACCACCGACTTCTCCAGCCGCAGGACCTCGACCTGGTGTTGGGCGAAGCGGCCGACCTCCACGTTGGCGCCGAGCGACACCCGGCCGGACAGCGCCGGGATCTCGCCCAGCAGGAGCCGCAGCAGGGTGGTCTTGCCCGCGCCGTTGGGACCGACGAGGCCGATGCGCATGCCGCGCTCGACCACCAGGTTCACGCCCCGCAGGACGACCTCGTCGCCGTAGCCGGCCGTCACGTCTTCCAGTTCGGCCACCACCCGCGACACCCGGGGCGGCTCGGGGAACTGGAAGCGGGCCTTCACCTCGGAGAGGGTCGGCACATGGATCGCCTCGAGCTTCTCCAGCGCCTTGAGGCGGCTCTGGACCTGCCGGGCCTTCGTGGCCTTGTAGCGGAACCGCTCCACGAACCGCTCGGTGGCCGCCACCTGCCGGGCCTGGTTGGCCGCCGCCGCCTGGGCCTGGGCGATCCGCTCCTCCCGCTGGGCGACGTACTCCACGAACCCGCCCACGAACTCGGTGATCCGGCCGTTGGCCAGCTCGAGCACCCGGTTGGCCACGCCGTCGATGAAGTCGCGGTCGTGGCTGACGAACAGGAGCGCGCCGGGGAACGACGCCAGCTGCTCCTCCAGCCAGGCGACGCTGTCGACGTCGAGGTGGTTGGTCGGCTCGTCGAGGAGGAGGACGTCGGGGCGGGCGACGAGGATCCGGGCCAGGGCGGCCCGCATCCGCCACCCGCCGGACAGCTCGGCCAGCGGCCGGACCCGGTCGGCGTCGGTGAAGCCGAGACCGGCCAGCACCCGGTGGGCCTCGGCCTCGACGGCGTAGCCGCCCTGCTGCTCGAAGGCCGTCTGGGCCTCGCCGAGCTCCCGCAGAAGCCGATCATGCTCCGTTCCGGTGGTGGCGGCGACGGCGTGGTGGAGCTCCTCGATCCGGTGCGCCAGGTCGACGATGGTGCCGGCGCCCCGGAGCGCCTCGTCGAGGGCTGACCCGTCCGGCGCCTCCGTGCGGTCTTGCGGGAGGTAGGCCGTGGTCAGGGTGGACGGGCGGCTCACCGTGCCGCTGTCGGGCCGCTGTTCCCCGGCCAGGATCTCGAGCAGTGTGGTCTTGCCGGTGCCGTTGCCGCCGACCAGCGCGATGCGCCGGCCGGGACTCAGCGTGACGGTCACGTCGGAGAACAGGACGCGCTGGCCGTGCGCTTTGGAAAGGCCTGAACCGGTGAGCACACCGTCAGGCTAAAGGCGGTGACGGTGGGTCAGACCAACGCGCCGGCGGTGCCGATGGTGTCGACCACCAGGACGTCGCAGTGGGCGTGGTGCGACACGTGGTTGGGAATGCTGCCGAGCATCCGCCGGGGACCCTGCATGCCCCGGTTCCCGACCACGATGAGATCGGCCCCGACCTCCTCGGCGACGGACAGGATGGCCGTGGCCGGGTGGGCGAGCACGGCGTGGGTCGTGAGACTGTCGCCGACACCGATGAGTCCGGTGGCCACGGTGTCGAGGAGGTGGCAGGCGTCGTCGCGGGCGGCCGCCTCCCACTGCAGGACCGCCGTCGGCAGCACGCCCGGTTCCGCGCTGCCGGCCAGCACCATGGCCGGTACCCGATAGGCGGTCACGACGTGCAGGTCGGCCCCGAAGGCGTTGGCCAGAATTCCCGCTCGGCGGACGGCCTCCGTCGCGGTGGCGGACCCGTCGGTGCCCACGACGATCGATCGGAACATGGCCGCCCTCCTCGTTCGCGTGCGTGCTCCGACCGTAGAAAGCGGCGAGCGCCCGGACGTTGTCACCGTCGACGCCCGAATTGTCAGCGTCACGACGGTGGAACGTACGCCCCGAAAATTCACCAACCGGTACGAAGGGATATTTCGGTCGGGCGGTGAACTTCACCATGACTCGGGCGTTCGGCGCGCCTGAGGCGGACCATCCGACTTGCTGGGGGAGAAAGTGAGAAGACGGCTCAGTGGCCGCGTCGCGGCCGTTGTCAGTACCGCGGCGCTGGCGGTGGCCTCGGGCTTCGTGGTCACGCCTCCCCCCGCCGAGGCGGCCGCAACCGTGCGGGTACTGGACTTCAACTTCTGCGGCGCCATATGTCACAAGGGCGTCATCGACCGGCCGGGTTCCAACAACGACGTGGTGGAAGAGGTGCGGAACCGGATCGTCGCCTTCCGGCCCCACCTCGTGATGCTCCAGGAGTCCTGCCACGGCCAGTTCGAGCGCATCACGAAGCTGCTCCGGAGCAGTGCCTGGCCGATGGACGGAGTCTTCCGGCCCCAGCGCCAGGACGGGCGCTGCAAGGGCGGCAGCCGCGGCTTCGGCGACGCCGTCCTCACCGCGGGCCGCGTCGGATCCCGGGAGGTGCTCGACCTCCCCGATCTCGGAGGCGAGAACCGGGCCATCCTCTGCCTCAACACCGACGCCCAAGGGCCGGTGCTGGCCTGCAGCCTGCACCTCGTGACCGGCAAAGCCGGCCCCGGCCGGAGGGAGCACACCATGCAGCTCGCCTCCGCCGCCCGGATGCTGAACCGCAAGGCGGCCGGACGGGCGGTGATCGTCGGTGGCGACTTCAACGCCACGCCCGGGAAGATGGGGGCGCTGCTCGGCGGCGCCGGGCGCTTCTTTGACATCGACCCGCAGAAGGCCGGGACCCGGGGCGACAAGATCGACTACGTCCTCTTCAACCGGAGCCACTTCTCCGGCCCCTCCGGCGGCCCGGTGGGCTCGAGATACTCCGACCACAAGGTCCTGCAGGGCTCGGCGACCCGCCGTTGAGAATTTACCGGCCGCGCGGTCGGTAAAAGTTGACAAACCCCCCGGGGGACGGCCTAGAACGGGCGGCGGGCGCTACGCCGACGTCGCCCCGGGGAGGTCGTCATGCGGGTCCTGCAGAGCTACGTCGCCGGCCGGTGGCACACGCCCTCGGGGGCGGGCGTCGAAGTCCACGACGCCACCACCGGCGAGCCCGTCGCCCGGGTCGGCAGCGACGGCATCGACGTCGCGGCCGCCCTTCGCTACGGCCGCGAGGTCGGTGGACCGGCCCTGCGGCGGCTCACCTTCGGGCAGCGGGCCGGGATCCTCAAGGCGCTCGGCAGCTACCTCTCGGAGCACAAGGACGACCTCTACGCCCTGTCCACCGCCACCGGCGCCACCCGCTCCGACGCCTGGCTCGACATCGAGGGCGGGACGGGCGTGCTGGCGGTGTACGCCTCCAAAGGCCGCAAGGAGCTGCCCGACGGGCACTTCCTGCGCGACGGCGACCCCGAGGTCCTGGCCAAGGACGGATCCTTCCTCGGACTGCACCTCCTCGTGCCCCGGGAAGGCGTCGCCGTCCTCATCAACGCCTTCAACTTCCCGGTGTGGGGAATGCTGGAGAAGGTCGCCCCGGCGCTGCTGGCCGGCGTGCCGGTGCTGGTGAAACCGGCCACGCCGACCGCCTACGTGGCCGAGGCGGCCGTCCGCCTCATGGTCGACTCCGGCGCCCTCCCCGAGGGAGCGCTGCAGCTGGTGTGCGGGAGCCTGGGCTCGGCGTTCGATCACCTCACCGGGCAGGACTCCGTGTTCTTCACCGGTTCGGCGGCCACGGCCACGAAGTTGCGGTCCCATCCGGTGGTGCTGGGCCACTCGGTGCGCTTCACCGCCGAGGCCGATTCGCTCAACGCCTCGGTCCTCGGTCCGGCGGCGGTGCCCGGTACCGCCGAGTTCGACCTCTACGTCAAGGAGATCGCCCGGGAAATGACGACCAAGGCCGGGCAACGGTGCACGGCCATCCGGCGGGCGCTGGTGCCCTCGGGCCTCGTCAACGACGTCGTCTCGGGGTTGGCCGACCGCCTGGCCAAGATCGTCGTCGGTGATCCGCGTCGGGAGGAGGTCCGCATGGGTCCGCTGGTCAGCCTGGACCAGCGGGGCGAGGTCGAGCGGGCGCTGGCGACGCTGGCCTCCGGCGCCGAGGTCGCCGTCGGCGGGCCCGACGGGAAGTTCGACCCGCTCGGCGCCGACGTCGACCGGGGGGCGTTCCTCGCCCCGACGGTGCTGCTCGCCCGCGATCCGGGCGCCACCGCCGCCCATGACGTCGAGCCGTTCGGACCGGTGTGCACCGTGCTGCCCTACGGCGGCATCGACGACGCCATCGACCTCGCCCGGCTCGGAAAGGGCAGCCTGGTGGTGTCGGTGTTCACCCCCGCGGCCTCCGAGGCCGGCCGCCTCGCCCTCGGCCTCGGCGCCCACCACGGCCGGGTGCTGCTGGTCGACGAGCGGTGCGGCAAGACCCAGACCGGGCACGGCTCGCCGATGCCGCATCTGGTCCACGGCGGACCGGGCCGGGCCGGAGGCGGCGAGGAGCTCGGCGGCATCCGCTCGGTGCACCACCACCTGCAGCGGGTGGCGGTGCAGGGCTCGCCGGACACGTTGTCGGCCCTCACCGGAACCCTGCTGCCCGGCGCCACGCGCCGGGAGGGCGGGCCGCACCCGTTCACCAAGCACTTCGAGGACCTGGAGATCGGCGACTCGCTGGTGACCGAGAAGCGGACAATCACGCTGGAGGACATCGACCGCTTCGCCGACCTGACCGGCGACCACTTCTACGCTCACACCGACGAGGAGGCGGCGGCCAAGAGCCCCATCTTCGGCGGGCGGGTGGCCCACGGCTACTTCGTGATCGCCGCCGCCGCCGGGCTGTTCGTGTGGCCGGATCCGGGGCCGGTGCTGGCCAACTACGGCATCGACCGGCTCCGCTTCAGCACTCCGGTGAAGCCGGGCGACGAGATCCACGTCGTGTTCACCTGCAAGGAGAAGTCGCCCCGGAAGGGCGCGGGCTACGGCGAGGTGCGCTGGGACACGCAGGTGGTCAACCAGGACGGGACGGTGGTGGCCGCCTACGACGTCCTCACGATGGTGGCGACGAAGGAGGCGGCGGCGAAATGAGCGACCCGGTCCTGCTGGAGCGCGACGGCGATGTCGCCGAGCTCGTCCTCAACCGGCCGGAGCGCCGCAACGCGCTCGATCAGGCGGCGGTGGCCGCCTTTGCCGGTGCCCTCGACGAGCTGGAGAAGGACCCGCCGCGGGCGCTCCTGCTCCGGGGCGAGGGCAAGGGGTTCTGCGCCGGGCGCGACCTGAGCGACGCCGAGCCCCTCACCGAAGACGCCGAGGCGATCCTGCGGGACGGCCTGAACCCGCTGGTGGCCCGGCTGGTCGGGCTCCAGTGCCCGACGGTGGCCGCGGTCCAGGGTGCGGCGCTGGGCACCGGCCTCGGCCTGGCCCTGGCCTGTGACCTCCTGATCGTCGGGGAGAGCGCCAAGATCGGCAGCCCGTTCGCGGCCATCGGCGCCGTCCTCGACTCGGGCGCCCATCACTTTCTCTGCTCCCGCATCGGTCCGACCCGCACGTTGGAACTCGTCTACACCGGCCGGTTCCTGTCGGGCGCGGAGGCCGTCGAGTGGGGCATCGCCAACCGGGTCGTCCCCGACGACGAACTGCTCGAGGTGGCCCGGAGTCTGGCCGCCACCATCGCCGCCGGCCCGACCGCGGCCTTCCTCCACTCGAAGCGGATCGTCATCCGCATCACCGAAGGAGCGGTCTCGCTCCACGACGTCCTGGCCGACGAGGCCGAGGCCCAAGGGGCGGCGGCCCGCACTCACGACTACGGCGAGGGCATCACCGCCTTCCAGGAGAAGCGCAAGCCGACCTTCACCGGCCGGTAGCGGTCCCCGCGGTAGCGAGCGCGCATGCTACGAACCGTTCCCGGGTAGCGCGAAGTCATGGCACGCCCTCAACAACCTGAGCTCGCTCGCAGCGCCAAGACCGACCTCGACCCCGACCACGTCGAAACCGGTCTGCAGGGACAGAAGCAGCCGGCGGCCGGCGGTGAGGCCGGCCCGGTCCCACCCGAGAACCAGCCCGGCCACCATCCGCCGGAAGAGCAGGACAAGCCGGACCTCGACGCCTTCGCCGCCCGACTGGGGACCGACCCCAAGGCGCCGGCGGCGACCGGCGCCCGCAAGCCGCCTCGCA
>JBFLYK010000083.1:0-22726 GCA_040756995.1 Actinomycetota bacterium
GCGGCGCCACGCCGGCGCCCTCTCCCGCCGTGGAAGAGACGGCCCCGCCCCTGCCCGAGGCCGATGACGAGGCCGACGGCCCGTCGGCCAAGGTGTACTTCGTCGAGTTCCCGCCCGCCGCCGCGGCGGCCGCTCCCGCGCCCGCCGATTCCGGTCCCGAGGGGGAGATCGTCCTCACGGACTCCTCCGCCTCGACGGTGTCCCGCTCCGAGGAGGAGCACTCGGAATGGGCGCCGCCCGCCGGCATGCCGACGTGGTGGACGCGGGGCGGCGTCCAGGCGTAGGGCGCTAGGCCGAGGGCCGCTGGGTCCTCGTGACGGCCAGCTGGCGGGAGAGCGCCACCAGCTGGCCCGTGGAGTCCCACAGCTCCCCGTCCTCCTCGAAGTAGCCGTCGCAGAGGAACTTCGTCCGGAAGCTGGCCGCGATCCAGCCCGGCGCCGGCCGGGCCCGCACGTGGACGGTGAGCTCCACCGTCGGCACCCAGGCGGCATGGGCGATGTCGAGCACCGCCGGGGGGAAGACGTCGGCCAGGAGCGGCAGGGCAGCGACGTCGGGTTCCCGCCCGTCGGTGAAGCGCATCCAGCCCTCGAGCCGGGCGATCTCGCCGCCCTCCCGCCGGTCCGTCGCTCCGAGGCGGACGTCGATCGACCGGTAGAGGGCCGGGAGCCGGCCGGGGAGGTCGTCCCAGACGGAGAACCGCAGGTCCTCGACCGGCAGGCACTCTTCCGGCGGCGGCAGTGCCGGCGGACGGCCGCCGCTCTCGGTCGGCCCGTCCGCCCGTTCCAGGTCGGAGAACGTGGCCAGCGTGCGGAGGATCTCCTTGCCGTCCTGGAGCATCCGGCCCGTGACCGTGGCGTGGGCCTTCCCGGCCCGGACGGTCTCGACGGCCAGTTCCACCGGCGTGTGCCGGGACGGCCGGAGGAAGTGGCCGGTCAGCGTCACCGGGTCGGGGAAGGGCACGGCCCGGGCCAGGCTGCGGGCGGCCAGAGCCAGCAGGAAGCCGCCGTTGGGCGGGCCGACGGTGTCCCACCGGTGGCTCATCCCGGCCCGGAAGGTGAGGGCGTCGGCGCCGGCTTCGAGGGCGGTGTCCTCGTCGAAGGCGTAGCTGGACATGGGCCGGCGACCCTACCGCCGGGTAGCCGGTGCGCCCCGAACGGGAAGCGTCTGACACCATGGCGGGCGATGGCAGCGTCAGCGTCGACTCGCCAGCGCGTGGTCATCGTCGGCGGCGGCTTCGGCGGCCTGGCCTGCGCCCGGGCGCTCGACGGCGCCGACGTCGACGTGCTGCTGCTCGATGCCCGCAACTACCACCTCTTCACCCCGTTGCTGTACCAGGTGGCGACGGCGCTGCTGGACCCATCGGACATCGCCTATCCCTTCCGGACAGTGTTCCGCCGGTCCCGTAACGTCCGCTTCCGCCAGGCCCGGGTGACCGGCGTCGACTTCGATGCCCGCCGGCTGACCGTGGCCGGAGGCGACACCATCCCCTACGACACGCTGGTGCTGGCCACCGGCAGCGCCAACGCCTACTTCGGCAACCCGGAGCTGGCCGAGCGAACCATCGGCATGAAGGCGCTCGACGAGGCGATGCGGTTGCGCAACCACGTGCTGTCGTGCCTGGAGCGGGCGGCCCAGAGCACCGATCCCGCCGAGCAGGCCGAGTGGCTCACGTTCGTGATCGTGGGCGGCGGGCCGACCGGCGTCGAGTACGCCGGGGCGCTGGGCGAGCTCCTCGACATGGTGCTGGGCCACGACTTTCCCGAGCTGGCCCGGGGCGACGGACGGGTGGTGCTCGTCGAGGGCGCCGACCGGCTGCTGGGGGCGTTCCATCCCAAGCTCGGCGCCTACGCCGCCGATACCCTCCGGAGCCGGGGCGTCGAGGTCCGGCTCTCGACGCTGGTCCGGGAGGCGACGGACCGCAGCGCCGTCCTCTCGTCGGGCGACACCATCGGAGCCCGGACGATCGTCTGGTGCGCCGGTGTGGGCCCGGCCGATCCCTTGCCGGACAAGGCTCCGCCGCCCGACGACGCCCCGGGCGAAGCGGTCCCCCGGAGCCGGTCCCGGCGGGTTCGGGTCGACGACCACCTGCGCCTGCGGTCGGGCGTGTACGCCATCGGCGACGTCGCTTCCGTCCGCTCCGGCGGACCGGAGGGGTCGGAGCTGCCGATGCTCTCCCCGCCGGCCATGCAGGAGGGCCGCTACGTCGCCCGGGCCATCCGCCGGGGTGGCGAGCCCGCCGAGCCGTTCCGCTACCGGGAGAAGGGAACGATGGCCACCATCGGCCGGCGGGCGGCGGTGGCCCAGGTGGGCCCGGTGCGGCTGCGGGGCTTCCTCGGCTGGATCACCTGGCTCGTGGTCCACCTGTACTACCTGATCGGGTTCCGCAACCGGGCGGCGGTGCTGGCGTCGTGGGGGTGGGATTACCTGCGCCGCGACCGGCCGATCCGGCTGATCGTGCGCAGCCGCTACGACCCGGTGGTGGCCAGCCTCGTGCCCGACGAACCGGGGTAGCGCTCGGCCCGGGTCAGGCCCCACATGGCGGCCAGGCCCAGCAGATCGAGCAGGTGGGCCGACTCGTCGAGCAGCGTGGCCGTGCCCCGCACCACATCGACGACGGTGCTCAGCGCCAGGCAGCCGACGAGGGCGGCGACCAGCGGCAGCATCCCGTAGGCCCGGGCGGGCCTCCAGGCGACGAAGAAGAAGCCGACGGCGAGGGCGAAGTCGAAGGACCCCACTTCGCGGGCGATGTGGACGGGCGCCCCGGCGTCCCGACCGAACAGCAGCACCGGCAGGGCGAGGAGCATCTGGACCACGGCCACGGCGACGAGCCCGGCCCGCAGCGGCTGGGGGTCGAAGCGGCGGGCCTTCGAGGCGCGCTCGGCATTGATGGCGGCCATGATCGTCGGCGTCAGGTCGGGGGGCGCCTCCGACGACGCCACCCGCACCGCCCGGGTGATGGTGATCGCCTCGGACTCGAACCGGCGGCACGCCTCGCAGCTGGCCAGATGCCAGGCGAGGGTGGCGTCGTCGACGCCGGCGTCCTCGCCGTCGAGCCGGGCCGAGATGCCCAGGCGGTAGTTCTCGCAGTCCATGCTCCGGTAGTCGCCCTCCCGGCGGTGGAAGTTCCCGTTGCCTGTCAGGACCCGGCCGGGGCGGCCAGCGCCTCGTCGCGGGCGGCGCTGGCCCTGGCGGTGCGGACCGGCCCGAAGACGCCGCCGAGGCGCAGGGCGGCGGCGATGGCCAGGCCGAAACCGATGCCGATCGAGGCGGCCACGGCGAAGCGGGCCAGCCCGGCGCCGAAGCCGAAGGGCACTTCGGAGCGCGACAGGGCGTTGATGTCGCTGACCCCACCGATCAGGGCGATCTCCAGGCCGGCCAGGGCGGCCAGGGGCAGCCCGTCGGACCCCCGGCGCAGCAGCCACACGATGGCCAGCAGGCCGACCACCCACCCGACGACGGCGAACGGGCTGCCGGAGAGGGCTTCGCCCAGCTGGTAGCCGAGGTCACCGGCGTTGGCCAGGCCCAGTCCGAGGATGTGGAAGACGTCGATGGCCAGCAGCCCGCCGGTGACGGCGGCCAGCCCACCGGCCCAGCCGGCCCCCCGGCCGACGAGGACGACGGCGGCGATCAGGACGGCGATCAGCAGGTACCACGGCAGGGCGCTCGGCCCCGGCTCCCACACGAGATCACCCTTGACGGCGATGGTCTGGGCGCCGAACTTCAGCGGCACGACCCATTCGGCGGTGATGACGTGGCGCTTGCCCGGCTCGGCCCGGGCCGCGGGCGGGTCGTTGGGCGCCATCCAGTGGATGCGATGGTCGTGCCAGCGGGCCACCGGGTCCGACGAGATCTTCTCCCAGTCGGTCTCGCCGACCTGGGCCTTGGTCGCCGCCTCGGGCGGCTCCTCGCCCTCCCGCGACTTGTTGATGTAGGTGGCGGGCGACAGGCGGTTCTGGAACACGCCGTCGGGGCCGACGCGGAGGTAGGGCTCGTTCTTGTAGCCGAGGACGATGACCTCCTGGCCCGTTCTGTTGGTGAGCTCCATGCGGCTGCCCGACTCCACCACCTTCACCGTCAGGCCGGGCACGGTGGGCGTCACCGACCGCAGGTTGGTCTGGAGGTTGGTGGCGCTCTGGCCCGACACGCTGTGGGCCGAGGCGGGCCCGGCGGCGATCCCGATCCAGGTGAGGGCGGCGACGGCGGCGAGGAGGGTCCGGCGCATGGCCATCATCGTCGCATCCCGGGGGCGTCGCTGTGTGATCGCGCCGGGCCGGGAACTTTCGCCGCCGGGGGAACGACTCTCACGGTCAGTGCGCTTGGCGCCACATCAAGGGAGTTGTTTTCGCAATGAAGCGAAGTGTGTTCATGGTGCTGGCCGCCGGCGCCGCCCTCGTGCTGCCGGCCACCAGCGCCCTGGCCCACGTCACCGTGAACCCCCGGGAGGCCACGGCCGGCAGCTACGCCAAGCTCGCCTTCCGGGTGCCCAACGAGCGGGACAACGCCGGCACCACCAAGCTGGAGATCAACTTCCCCGCCGAGCATCCCTTCGCCTCGGTCAGCGTCCGCCCCCGGCCGGGCTGGACGTACACCGTCGACAAGCGGACGCTCGACACGCCGATCGACTCGCACGGCGACCAGATCTCCGAGGTCGTGTCCCGGGTCACGTGGACGGGCGGGGAGATCAAGCCCGGCGAGTTCGAGGAGTTCGAGGTGTCGGTCGGCCGGCTGCCGACCGATGTCGAGTCCATCACCTTCAAGGCGCTCCAGACCTACGGCAACGGGGAGGTCGTCCGCTGGATCGAGGAGGTGACGCCCGGCGGGAGTGAACCGGAACGGCCGGCGCCCGTCCTCAAGCTGACGAAGGCGGCCGACACCGGTACGGCGACCACCGCCACTTCCGTCCCCGCCTCGGAATCCCAGGCCGGCGAGGTCGCCGACTCCGACACCGGGAACGTCGCCTCGAAGAGCGACGTCGACACCGCCCGGACGTTCGGCGTCCTCGGCATGGTCTTCGGCCTGCTGGGGTTCGTGTCGGCCATCACCGCCCGCCGGCGGCGCTCCTCGGCTCCCGACGAGGGGTCCGACGCGCAGCCGTAACGGCGGCAGGGTCCGGCGTCCCCGGGGGCCCACCCGGAGCCTCCGGGACGCCGGAAGCCCGAGCTCGGGTCGCTACAGCAACGACTGCAGGATCTTGAAGATCGTGCGGGCGTCGTCGGCCGACGGGCCCATCGGCGAGTCGCCGAGCACCCGGAAGCAGGCGTGGATGCGGGCGGCCCGCAGGGTTTCCTCGAACGTCGGTGGCGGTCCACCGGGCCAGCGGCGGCGGGCGTAGGCCGCCTCCACCCGGCGGCGCAGCCGGCGGGGCCAGCCCAGCGTGAAGAAGGCCAGGTCGAGCTCGCCGGGGGCCATCGCCGCCGACTCCCAGTCGACGGGGTAGACCTCGCCGTCCCGCAGCAGCACGTTGGCCGGCGAGAACTCGCCGTGGACGACGGAGTGCGGGGCGGTGAGCAGCGGCTCGAAGAGTTCGTAGCGCCGGCAGGCGGTGGCCAACCAGGGGTAGCGCAGGTGGAGGACGCCGGCCCACCCCGCCGTGCGGTCCATCCAGCCCTGGTACCAGGCGGCGTCCCGGAAGGGGACGCCGGAGAGCAGCAGATCGGGCCAGAGCCCTTCCGTGGCGCCGTGGAACGCACCGAGCCACTCGGCGGCCCGGTCGAGGGAGCGCGTGCGGCGGCTCTCCAGCAGCGGCGTGGCTCCCTCCAGGAACTCGAGGACGAGCCAGTCGGCGTCGGTCAGGTCGTCGTGGCGAAAGGCGATGCACCGCGGTGCGCTGACGCCGAGCGGTTCGAGGACGTAGGAGTACACGGCCGCCTCCCGGCCGAGCCCGCCCCGGTGGCCGTAGGCGGCATGGCGCGTGCCGTCGATGTCGGGACCGTGCTTGCAGTAGACGCGACGGACGTCGCCGGTGGCCGTCCGGCAGGTGACCACCTCGGCGTCGAAGGTCCCCTCGAAGGGCCAGGGGTCCCGGGATATGACCGGGGCGTGCCCGGGAACCGTGCCGAACACCGACCCCAGCACGCGGGCGGCGTCGTCGAGAACCAGGTCCATGGCGCTACATCCCCGCCTCGGCGGGGGTGTCCCCCGGATCCGCCATGGCCATGGCCTCGGCCGCGCCGGCGCCCGCGCCGCGCCAGTCCCCAGTCGCGCTCATGCGTGTCTCCGTTTCCCCAGCTGCTTCCCCAGCCGCCGCTCGCGCCCGAGCGACGTTGCCGCAATTCCGACGTTACGGACAGCGCCCTGAGATCCGCCTGAGACCCGCGCCGCCCCTCACCGACCGTGCCCGCTGCCCTGAAGACTTCCTGCCGACCGTCAGACGAAGCGGAGCTCGCCTTCGTCGCCGGGGTCGTCGACCGGTTGGTCGCAGGTCGGGCACCACCAGCGGGCCTCCAGCGCCGTGCCGCAGGCCGGGTGGCGGACTCCTTCGCCGCCGCCGGCCACCGCCCCCCAGTGGGCCAGGAGGGTCAGGACGCCGGCCAGCTCCCGGCCGGCCTGGGTCAGCTCGTAGCTGAACCGGGGCGGACGGGCGGAGTAGGCCGTCGACACCAGCAGCCGGTCGGCCTCGAGCCGCTTGAGCCGCTGGGACAGGACGTTGGTGGCGATCCCCGGCAGCGCCTCGGCCAGCTCGCCGAACCGCAGGGGCCCCCGGAGCAGGGCGTTGATGATGAGCAGCGTCCACCGATCCCCGACCCGCTCCGCCGCCCAGGCCAGCGAGGCCGCCGTCGGATCCTCGGCGTCGACACCGGGCCGCTCCGTAGGCATGGCCCCCATCTTGTCGCCTCGACCGATTCCGACCTTGACCCTGGCCTCCATGGCTGCGATCCTACTTGTCACTTGCAATTTGCAAATGATCCTTGAGGCCAGCATGTCGTTCGTCGACGAACTGCAGGAGGCGGCGGCGGCCGTCACCGCCCGGGTCGCCCCGGGGGTGGTCCGCATCGGGCGTGACGGCCCGCCGGGTCGCGGCGGCCGAGGCCGGGGAGGCGGTGGCCGCGGCGGGATGTTCGGGCGGGGAGCCGGCGTCGTGGTCGGGCCCGGGCTCGTCGTGACCAATGCCCACAATCTGCGGGGCTCCACGGTCACCGTCACCTTCGCCGACGGGCGGCAGGAGACGGGGACCGTGGCCGGGGCCGACATCGACGGCGATCTGGCCGTGATCCAGGTCCCGACCGGCGACGTCGAGCCGCTCGAGTGGGCCGACGCCGCCGCCGAGGTCGGCACCCCGGTCTTCGCCCTCGGCGGGAGTCCCTTCGGGCCCCGGGTCACCTTCGGGCTCGTGTCGGCGGTCGGGCAGGCCTTCCGGGGGCCGGGCGGGCGCCTCGTCGGCGGCTCGATCGAGCACACCGCTCCCCTCAGCCGGGGTTCCTCGGGCGGCCCGGTGGTCGACACCGCCGGCCGGCTGCTCGGCATCAACACCAACCGGCTGGGTGACGGCTTCTACCTCGCCCTCCCCGCCGGCCCCGAGCTGCGGACCCGGATCGACCGCCTGGCCCGGGGCGACGTCCCGGCCCGGCGCCGGCTGGGCGTGGCGCTCGTGCCCGCGCCCGCCGCCCGCCACCTCCGCCGGGCGGTGGGCCTGCCGGAGCGCGACGGCGTCCTCGTCCGGGCCGTGGAGGACGGCAGCCTGGCCGAGTCGGCCGGCCTCCGGGAGGGCGACCTCCTCACCACCGCCAACGGCCGTGAGCTGCGCACGCCCGACGACCTCTTCGCCGCCCTCGACGCCCTCGGCGACGACGAGTCACTGGCGCTCCACGTCGTGCGAGGGGTGGAGGAACTCGACGTCGCCGTCCGCTTCGACGCCGCCGGCGGCGAGCCGGGGTAGCGCAGCCGGGCGTTTCAGGGGTCGCCGTCGGGGTCCTGAGCGCAACGTAGGATCACTTTTGTGAGTGATGATGCTCCGGTGGTTGAAGGGGCGGAGGAAGAGGTCGCCCGCTGGCACCGGCGGTTTGCGGTGGAGATGTTCAACCGGAGCTGGGATCTGCTGGAGCTGCCGGAGCGGTCGGCGGAGGACGAGGCCGAGATGCTGGCCGCCGCCTTCGGGTCGGCCTGGCACTGGCGGCAGGTGGGCACGGCCGAGAACGTCGCCCTCGCCGACCACCAGATCGCCAAGGTGGCGAGCCACGTCGGCCAGCCGGCGCTGGCCCTGCACTACGCCCGCCGGGCGCTGGAGGCCATCGAGGTCGGCCATTACGGCGACTGGCAGGTGGCGGCGGCCTATGAGGGCATGGCCCGGGCCTGCGCCGCGGCGGGCGACACCGCCGGCCGGGACTACTGGGTCCAGCGCTGCACGGTGGCCCTCGGCGCCATCCCCGACGCCGCCGACCGCTCGGTCGTGGCCCAACAACTTCTGAACCTTCCCGAGCCCCCAGCGCAGGAGGAATGACCTGCAGCGCAGAACTACGGAGCGTGGCTGATCAACCCCCGGTCGGCCGACCGCGAGTTCGGAGCGAGAGCGGAAAGGGCCTTCCGCGCCCGCTCCGAGGAGGTGCCGTGTCCCGCAAAATGACCCGACTCGTGCTGGCAGCCTCCGTGGCGGCGGGCTTCACCGTCGCTCCGATGCTCAGCGCCTACGCGGCAGATCGCAACGTGTTCGCCAAGGACCAGGCCTTCAGCGGGAATATCGAGGACGGGAAACCCACAACGGATGCCGCCCCTGGCGACTCGGTCTTCTGGCGGATCGAGAACGGCGAGCACACGGTTACTCCCAAGAGCGACGAGCCTGGATACAGCGTGTGGCCGGAGGCCCCGGCTTCCGGCACTCTGAAGTCCGGCGACTCCTACAAAGTCACCTTCCCCAAGGCGGGCCGCTACTTCTTCTTCTGCGAGAAGCACGCCGGCATGGTCGGCGTCGTCGACGTGAAGGACCAGAACCCGGCGACCACGTCGAGCACGACCACGACGACGACGGCCCCGCCGACGACCACCACCACCCGGGCCGTCATCCCGGGGCCGACGACCACCACGACGTCCGCTCCGGCGTCCTCGGCCGGCGCCAAGCCGCCGGTGACGGCGGCTCCGGCTCCGACGACGACCACGGCCAAGGACAAGAAGAACAAGGACGACAAGGGCAAGAAGGAAGAGGAGACGACGACCACGACGGTGCCGCCGCCTCCTCCGCCGGTCGACCTGCCCGACTCGGCCATCGTGCCGGGGTTCCCGGGCTTCGACTCCACGCCGACCACCACCCAGAACGGCATCGAACAGCCCGCATCGACACCGGAGGGCGACGCCATCGCCCTGCTGAAGCCGGAGAAGGGAAACGGCGGGAGGGCCATGAAGCTGCTGATCGTCAGCGGCCTCGGCCTCGGCGCCCTCGGGATCGGAACGGCGGGCTACAAGTACGCCAACCGGTCGTCCAAGTACTTCCCCGCCTAGGAGGCCGCTGGGCAATCCGGTTGTGCGGATCGGCGAGTCAGATTCGTCGCTCGCAAGGACGCAGGACGAAGCAATAGCAGGGCCTATAGGCGAGGACGAGGACGCCGCGAGCGGCGAATCTGGCCGGCGAGACGTGCGGCCCGATTGCTCAGCGGCCTCCTAGAAGGCGTCAGTCCCGCTTCTGGACGTGCTGGTAGCCGAAGCGGCCTTTGATGCAGAGGTTGCCGCGGGTCACGAACTGGTCGTGGGGTGAGGTGACCCGGACGATGCGGTTGTCCTGCACGTGCAGGGTCAGGGTGCAGCCCACGCCGCAGTAGGAGCAGATCGTGTCGGTGCGGGTCTGGCGCTCCGGCGCCCACTCCCCCGCTTCCCGCAGCTCGTACTCCTCGGCGAAGGCCAGAGCGCCGGTCGGGCAGACCTCGATGCAGTTGCCGCAGTAGACGCAGGCCGAGTCGGGGAGCGGCACGTCCCACTCGGTGGAGATGCGGGAGTCGAATCCCCGTCCGGCGACGGAGATGGCGAAGGTGTTCTGCCACTGCTCGCCGCAGGCGTCGACGCACTTGTAGCAGAGGATGCAGCGCTCGTAGTCCCGGACGTAGAGGCCGTTGTCGACCTTGGCCGGCTCGGCCACCGTGGCCGCCTCCGGGCCGTAGCGGGAGGGGTCGACGCCGTACTGCGCGTTCCACTCCGCCACCCCGGGGGCGGCCGACAGGTCGACCGAGCTGCCCAGGAACTCGAGCACCAGGCGGCGGGCGTGGCGGGCCCGGGGCGAGTCGGTGTGGACGACCATGCCGGGCTCGACCTTGCGGGAGCACGACGGCGCCAGGACCCGGGCGCCTTCCACCTCGACCATGCACACCCGGCAGGCGTTCTTCGGGGTGAGCGTGTCGCCCCAGCACAGCGTCGGGATGTCGAGACCGACCCGCCGGCAGGCGTCGAGGATCGTGGAACCCTCCGGCACGGCCACCGTTTCACCGTTGAGGATCAGCTCGACCAGGCGCGGCGGCGGCCCGATCCGTACCGAGGTCCCTTTCACCGCTCCGCTCCGAAGGCGCCGAGGGTCTCGATGGCCGAGGCGATGGCGTTGGCCGCCGTCTGCCCGAGACCGCAGATCGAGGCGTCCCGCATGACCTGGGCGATGTCGGCCAGCAGGGCCAGTTCGTCGTCCACACCGCCCGTCGGGCGGCCGGATGTCAGGCGCACCAGCGCCTCCTCCTGGCGGACCGTTCCCACCCGACACGGGACGCACTGGCCGCAGCTCTCGTCCCGGAAGAAGGCCGCGATCCGCAGGAGGAACGGTGCCAGGTCCACCGTGTCGTCGAGGACCATGACGACGCCCGAGCCGAGCGTGACGCCGGCGGCGGCCGCGCCCTCGAAGGTCAGGGGCACATCGAGGCCGTCGGGGCCGACGAAGGCGCCGGCCGCTCCACCGAGCAGCACGGCCTTGAGCGACCGGCCCGCCGGCAGCCCGCCGGCCAGGTCGAGAAGCTCCCGCAGCGTCACCCCGAACGGGACCTCGTAGACGCCCGGCCGGGCCACGGCGCCGGAGAGGCAGAACAGCTTCGGCCCGGTCGACCGCTCCGTCCCGACGGCGGCGTAGGCCGCCGCGCCCCCGGTCAGGATCGGCAGGACATTGACCAGGGTCTCGACGTTGTTGACCAGCGTCGGCCGGCCGAAGAGGCCGACCTCGACGGGGAACGGCGGCTTGTTGCGGGGCTCGCCCCGGTAGCCCTCGATGGAGTTGAAGATCGCCGTCTCCTCGCCGCAGATGTAGGCGCCGGCGCCCCGGCGGATCTCCACGTCGAAGGCGAATCCGAGGCCCATGACGTCGGGGCCGAGGAAGCCCCGTTCCCGGGCGGTGTCGATGGCGGTCTCCAGCGCCCGCAAAGCCCGGGGGTACTCACCGCGGAGGTAGAGGTAGCCGCGCTCGGCGCCGGTGGCGTAGCCGGCGATCGTCATCGCCTCCAGCACCGAATAGGGATCGCCCTCCATCAACACCCGGTCCTTGAACGTGCCCGGCTCCGATTCATCGGCGTTGCAGATCAGCTCGTGGGGCCGGACCGGTTGCCCCGCCACCGCCGCCCACTTCCGCCCGGTCGGGAACGCCGCCCCGCCCCGTCCGACGAGCCCGGAATCGGTGACCTCCCGGATCACACCCGCCGGGCCCAGCTTCACCGCCTGCCGCAATGCCTCGTAGCCGCCGTGACGGCGGTAGTCATCAATGCTCGCCGGGTCCACCAGACCGATCCGCCGCAACAGGATCAGGTCCGGGCGCGACGCCCCGTTCCGGCGTTCATTGGCGACACCCGTCGCTCGAGAATGAACGCCGGACGCCTGCGGCACCGCCGCGATGACCGGCGGCTCCGCCGGGATGGCCGCCGGCCCGCCCTCGAGAGCCGCCAGCACACCGTCGAGCGTCGCCGGGCCCAGCACCGCTTCGGCGTGGCCTTCGCCGTACTGGGTGACCAACGCCGCCGGCGCCCGTTCGCACATTCCGAGGCAGGGGCTCTCGGCCCACGTGGCGACGCCGCCGGCGCAGGCCGGCCACTCCTCGCCGTGGCCGGGCGGGCCGCACCGCTCCCGCAGCGCACCGACCAGAGGGGCCGCGCCGGCCTGGCAGGCGAGGTCGGTGCACACGTGCAGCACCCGGGACGGGCGCTCGGCCAGCGAGAACAAGCCGTAGAACGAGGCGACGCCATAGACGTCGGCCGGCGCCACCTCGAGCCGGCGGGCGATCTCGTCGACCGCTCCCCGGCTGATCCAGCCGACCGCGTCGTGCACCGCGTGCAGAGCCGGCAGCAGGAGATGGCGACGCTCGCCCAGCGCCCCGTTGCCCCGCCAGCTCTCAACGGGGATCCCGAGCAGCGCGTCGAGGGCGGCCTGTTCGGCCGCGCTCGGCGCCAGTCCCGCAAACCGCAGATCCATCGGTCAGAGAACCTAGGAGCCGGTGGCCCGCAACGGTTCACCCGGAAGCGGTTCGATCCGGACGGCGGCGGCCTTGAACTCGGCCGTTCCCGACTTGGGGTCGGTGGCCTCGATGGTGAGCTGGTTCACGTCAACCTGGTCGGGAAAGTGGAACGTCATGAAGACCAGACCGGGCCGCAGGCCGGAGTCGAGGCGGACGGGCGCGGTGACCGAGCCCCGCCGGGAGACGACCCGGACGAGCTCACCTTCGGCCACTCCGAGCGCCGCGGCGTCCTTGGGGCAGAGGTCGAGCGTCTCCCCCCGGCGCAGCGGGGAGGCGTAGCTGCCGCTCTGCACACCGGTGTTGTAGGAGTCGAGCCGGCGCCCGGTGGTGAGCCGGAAGGGGAACTCCTCGGTCAGCTCGTCGACCGGCAATTCGTGCTCCACCACTGAGAACGGCGCCGGGCGGCCCCGCTCCGCCGGGTCCTCGCGCCAGAGCCGGCCGTGGAGATACGACGGCTCCAACGAGTCCTCCGACGGGCACGGCCACTGGATCCCGCCCAGCTCCTCGAGGCGGCGGTACGTCATCCCCCGGTGCAGCGGGGAGAGCGAGCGCAGCTCGTCCCAGATGGCCTCGGCCGACTCGTAGCGCCAGTCGTGCCCGAGACGGCGGGCGACCTCACAGAGGATGTCGACGTCGTCGCGGGCCCCCGCCGGCGGCTCGATCGCCTTGCGGACCCGCTGCACGCGCCGCTCCGACGACGTGACCGTCCCCTCGGTCTCGCACCAGGCGGCGGTGGCCGGCAGCACCACGTCGGCCAGCTGGGCGGTCTTGGTGAGGAAGATGTCCTGCACCACGAGGTGATCGAGACCCTCCAGCAGACCGATGGCGTGGGCGACGTCGGCCTCCGACTGGGCCGGGTTCTCCCCCATCACGTACAGCGCCGTCAGATCACCCCGCTCCATGGCGGCGAACATCTGCGTCAGGTGCATCCCGTACCGCGGCGGAATCGCGCTGCCCCAGGCCGCGTCGAAGCGGGCCCGGACCTCGTCGTCGAGGATGTCCCCGAACCCCGGCAGCCGGTTGGGGATGGCCCCCATGTCCCCGCCGCCCTGCACGTTGTTCTGGCCCCGCAGCGGCTGCAGCCCCGACCCGTAGCGGCCGACATGACCGCACAGCAGCGCCAGGTTGATCAGCGCCAGGACGTTGTCGACGGCGTTGTGGTGCTCGGTGATGCCCAGCGTCCAGCACAGCTGGGCCCGCTCCGCCCGCCCGTACGAGTGGGCCAGGTGGCGGATGGCTTCCACCGGGACACCGGTCTCGGCCGCCCCCCGCTCCAGCGTCCACGGCTCCACCGAGGCGGCGAACTCCTCGAACCCCGTCGTGGCCCGTTCGATGAAGCTCCGGTTCTCCAAGCCGGCGGCCAGGATCTCCCGGGCCACCGTGTTGGCCAGGGCGATGTCGGTCCCCACATTCAGACCCAGCCACGCTTCGGCGAAGCGGGCCGACGCCGTCCGCCGGGGATCGACGACGATCAGGTTCGCGCCGTTGCGGACCCCGGCCAGCACGTGGTGGAAGAAGATGGGGTGGGTCTCCCGGGCGTTGCTGCCCCACAGCACGATGAGGTCGGTGTCCTCCACCTCGGCGTAGCTGCTGGTCCCGCCCCCTGCTCCGAAGACTGTCGCCAGACCGACGACCGACGGAGCGTGTCAGGTGCGGTTGCAGGAATCGATGTTGTTGGAGCCGATCGCCACCCGCATGAACTTCTGAGCGACGAAATTGACCTCGTTTGTCGCTTTCGAACAGGAGAACATCCCGACCGAATCGGGGCCGCGCTGCTCCACCGCCCGGCGGAAACCGGCCGCCGCCCGGTCGAGCGCCTCGTCCCACGAGGCCGGCACCAGCTCGCCCCCGCGCCGCACCAGCGGCTGGGTGATCCGTGCGTACGTCATGCCACCACCGTACCGCCGTGGGGCCCGTTCCCTACCCGGCGGCAGCGGCCGCTAGGGGGGCCGCGGTCGGTCTCCACCCCAGGATTCACGGCCGGATGCGACGAATACATGACCGGCCGAACCCCGCGGCCCCAACAAGGAGCCCCCCAGCGTGCCCCGATCCCCTCGCCCCCTCTTGCGAGCCGGCCTGGCTCTCGTCGCCACCGGGCTGCTCGCCGCTCTGCCCGTCGTGAGCCCCCGCCCTCTGGGCGCCGAGGCGCTCACGCCCGCCGCCGTTGCGAAGCCGGGGTACTGGCTCGTCGGCGGGGACGGATCGGTCTACTCCTACGGATCGGCCGGTGATCTCGGTTCCCTGCGGGGAACGAAGCTGGCCCGTCCGATCGCCGGCATGGCCCCGACGCCGAGCGGCGCCGGCTACTGGCTGGTGGGGACGGACGGCGGCATCTTCTCCTTCGGCGACGCCGGCTTCCACGGCTCCACCGGTGCCCTCAAGCTCAACCAGCCGATCGTGGGCATGGCCGCCACCCCGTCCGGCAAGGGCTACTGGTTCGTGGCCGCCGACGGCGGCATCTTCTCCTTCGGCGACGCCCAGTTCTACGGATCGACCGGCAACGTCAAACTCAACAAGCCCATCGTCGGCATGGCCCCCACGCCCACCGGCAAGGGCTACTGGTTCGTCGCCTCCGACGGCGGCATCTTCTCCTTCGGCGACGCCCAGTTCTACGGATCGACCGGCAACGTCAAACTCAACAAGCCCATCGTCGGCATGGCCGCCACCCCCACCGGCAAGGGCTACTGGTTCGTCGCCTCCGACGGCGGCATCTTCTCCTTCGGCGACGCCCAGTTCTACGGATCGACCGGCAACGTCAAACTCAACAAGCCCATCGTCGGCATGGCCGCCACCCCCACCGGCAAGGGCTACTGGTTCGTCGCCTCCGACGGGGGGATCTTCACCTTCGGCGACGCCACCTTCCTCGGTTCGGCGGGCGGCTCGCCGCTGCCGGCGGGGATCGTGGTGATGGCCGGTGCCCACCCCAGCGGCGCGACGACCTCGCCCACCGAGGTGCCCACCTCGTCGACGACCGGGACAACCCAGACGACCCAGACGACGAGGCCTACCGGCCCGCCGCCCACCGGCGAGGCGTTCCAGATCGGTCTCGTCGGCGACAGCGGTTACAACGCCGCCCAGTACCCGATCTTCGACCGCGTCGTGGAGCACATGAACGGCTTCCCGCTGTCGTTCGTGGTCCACGACGGCGACTTCAAGGACCCGGCACCGGCCTGCACCGACGAGCGGTTCAGGAACGTGAAGGAGTCCTTCAACCGGTCGAAGGCGCCGTTCGTCTACACCCCCGGCGACAACGAGTGGATGGACTGCAACGCCATGGCCAAGGTCGAGAACCGGATGGACCCGGTCGAGCGCCTCGGCAAGCTGCGGGAGGTGTTCTTCGCCGCGGACGAGTCGCTGGGCGTCAACCGGATGCCGCTCACCACCCAGC
The DNA here is from genome assembly GCA_040756995.1 of Actinomycetota bacterium. GTDB lineage: Bacteria > Actinomycetota > Acidimicrobiia > IMCC26256 > BP-133 > BP-133. The sequence goes on from JBFLYK010000083.1 coordinate 15,786, forward strand.
GCCAGCAGGGCTACCCCGAGAACGCCCGCTGGACGAAGGAGGGCGTCGTCTTCGCCACCATCAACGCCCCCGGCCCGAGCGACAACCAGGCGTACTGCGGCCCCCAGTGGGTGGACCCGCAGGCGACGTGCCAACCGGACCAGATCGGCGTCGAATCGAATCCGCGGCGGCAGGCCAACGTCGCCTGGCTCCGGGAGACCTTCGAGGAGGCGGCGGCCACCAACGCGCCGGCCGTGATGATCATCTGGCAGGCGGACCCGTGGGCGCCCACGTTCGGCAAGACGTGGAAGTACCTCGTTGACGAACTGAAGGCACAGGCCATGGCCTTCGGGAAGCCGGTGGTTCTGGTCCACGGCGACACGCACGACGTCGGGCCCGACGGCTCCTTCCGTCTCGACAAGGGCGGGCGGGGGAGTGGTCCCGGCGGACCCATTGTCCAGGACGCCTTGAACGACGTGCCCAACTTCACCCGGCTGCAGACCTACGCCGGTGGGGCGTACTCGGCCGGAGTACCCGTGAACCCCGACAAGTGGATCCGGGTGACGGTCGATCCCAAGAGCCCGCAGGTCTTCACCTTCGCCACCGAGACGGCCCCCTGAGCGGTCGCGGCGACCGGCCCGTCCCGTTCCGTCCGTTTCGGGCGGCAGGAGCGGACGGGCCGGCTGCAGAAGACATGCAGGTCAGATCCCCCCACTGACGAGGTCGTTCCATGCCCCATCTGCCCCTGGCGGCCATCTCGCTGACGGAAGTGGAGATCACGCGCTTCTTCGTGGCGATCGTCGCCCTCATGGGCATGGCGCATTTCGTCGGCAGCCTCTTCGCCCGGCTGCGGATGCCCCGGGTCATCGGCGAGATCGCCGGCGGGCTGGTCCTCGGGCCGACGGTCCTCGGCGCGATCTCCCCGAGCACCTACGACTGGATCTTCAACGGCTTCGCCGGCGAGGACAAGCTCCTGGCGATGGCCAGCGAGTTCGGCCTGGTCCTCCTCATGTTCATGTCGGGGATGGAGATCAAGGCCCGCTTCGCCCGGGAGGACCGCAAGGTCGCCTTCCCGCTGCTGGCCGGCGCCACGCTGCTGCCCTTCGTCGTCGGCGCGGCGGCTCCGAGGGTCTTCGACTTCAAGCCCTACATGGGCCCGAACGGCAACCTCAGCTCGCTGACGATCATCATCGGCATCGCCGTCGCCATCACGTCGATCCCGGTGATCTCGAAGATCTTTCTCGACCTCGGGATCATGCACACCCGCTTCGCCCGGATCGTCCTGACGGTGGCCACGGTGGAGGACATCGCCCTCTGGGGGCTGCTGGCGGTGGCGATCTCGCTGTCGAAGTCCGCCGATCCGTCGATGTACGAGGTCATCAAGACGCCGCTCGTGACGTTGGTCTTCTTCGCCGTGGCCATGGTGGTCGTGCCCCGTCTGCTCAACGGCCTGACCCGAACCCCGGCCCGCAACGTGGTCGAGAACCGGCCGGTGCGGCTGGCGCTGCTGACCTGCTTCGGCATGGTCGCCATCTCCGAGCTCATCGGGGTCAAGGACATGTTCGGCGCCCTGCTGGCCGGCATGACCATCTGCCGCCTTCCCCACGACGTGGTCGAGGTCGTGCGGACGAAGGTGAAGGCCTTCGCCCTGGTCTTCTTCACCCCGATCTACTTCGCCATCGTCGGCCTGAAGCTCGACCTGCTGAAGAGCTTCGACCCGGCGTTCTTCCTCGGCTTCTTCGTCTTCTGCTGTGTGGTCAAGAGCTTCGCCACCGCCGTGGCCGGCCGCTTCACCACCGGCGACTGGCTCTCCACCGCCAACCTGGCCGCCGCCCTCAATACGCGGGGCGGCCCCGGGATCGTGCTGGCCTCGGTCGCCTTCGACGCCGGCATCATCGACGAGCGGTTCTTCATCACGATGGTCCTCACCGCCGTGGTCACCTCGCTGTTCGCCGGTGTCTGGTTCCGGTACGTCCTCAACCAGGGCTGGCCGTTGCTGCGGGTGCGGGGTGAGCCCCTGCCCGACGACGGCGACGCCGACACCGTCGACGACGGCGCCCCGCTGGCGCCCGTCACCCATCTGACCGATCGTACGAAGGAGCCGGTGCGTTGAGCGCCCTGCGGCACTCCGACCTCGAGCGGCCGGCCGGACCGGCCGTTCCCGCCACCCCTTCCCGGGGCCCGATCCACGTCGCCGGGATGGCCCGGGCCGGCACCAGCTGGGTGGCCGAGATGCTGCGGGCGGCCGGCGGGTTCGTCCACCTGAACGAGCCCTTCAACCCCAAGCGGCCGCCGGGCCGGTCCCCGGGCATCCTCAACGCCACCGTCGGGGTCGGCTACATCTACGTCGCGGCCCACAACGCCGACGAGTTCCGCCCCGCCCTGCGGGACACGTTCCGCTTCCGCTACCGGCACCTGGCCGAGCTCCGCCAGAACCGCTCCTGGTTCGACCTGGCCAAGATGGTCAAGTACTCCACCGCCTTCACCATGGGGGCGCTGGCCCGCAAGCGGCCGCTGCTCGACGACCCCTACGCCTCGCTGGCCGCGCCGTGGATCGCCGAGGAGTTCGACGGTCAGGTGGCCGTGCTGGTGCGCCACCCGGCGGCCATGGTGGCCAGCTACCGCAAGCTCGGTTACCGGGCCCACTTCCGGCACTTCCTCGACCAGCCGCAGCTCATGGCCGACCACCTCGAGCCGTGGCGGGAGGAGATGGAGGCCCTCGTCGACACGGAGGACCGGGTGGCCCAGGTGGCCACCTTCTGGGCGATGCTCCACCGGGTGCTGGCCGACATGGCCGACCGGTCCGGCCGGCTTCACGTCGTCCGCTACGAGGACCTGTGCGCCGATCCCGAAGAGGAGTTCGAGCGACTCTTCACCCGCATGGGCCTCGAGTTCAACGACGCCGCCCGGGCCGAGGTCGTGGCCGGCACGCAGGGGAGCTCCAAGAACCAGTCGCACTCGTGGCGGGTCTCCCGCCACGGCGGCCTGTCCCGCACCGCCTTCCGGCCGATGGACTCCAAGGCGATGATCTGGGCCTGGAAGAAGACGGTCTCGCCCGGTGAAGCGGCCCGGATCCGGGCGATCACCAATGGCGTCGCCGACCGCTTCTACGGCGACGCCGACTGGTAACGCTTAGCGCAGGCTGGATTAGGGGCGCCTAAGATGCCCGTCTCATGGCGCGCTACACCGGACCCAAGGTCAAAATCTCACGCCGCCTGGGCGTGAACATCTACGAGAACGAGAAGGGCTCCCGGGCCCTCGAAGCCCGGCCCTACCCGCCCGGCGAACACGGCCGCGACCGGCAGCGCCTGTCGGAGTACGCCCTCCAGCTGCGGGAGAAGCAGAAGCTCCGCTACACCTACGGCGTGATGGAGCGGCAGTTCCGCCGGCTCTACGAGGAGGCGGCCCGCCGGCCCGGGATCACCGGCCACAACCTCCTGAGCTATCTCGAGCTGCGGGTCGACAACGTCGTGTACCGCAGCGGCTGGGCCCGGACCCGGCCCCAGGCCCGCCAGTTCGTGAGCCACGGCCTGATCACGGTCAACGGCAAGCGGGTCACGATCCCGTCGCTCCGGGTGCGGCCCGGCGACGTCGTCGCCCTCGGGCCGAAGACCGCCAACATGATCGCCGTCCGCCACAACCTCGACACGCTTGACCGGATCGTGCCCGCCTGGCTGGAGCGCAACGGCGAGGGCACCGCCACCACGGTGCTGTCCGTGCCGATGCGGGAACAGATCGACGTCCCCGTCGACGAGGCGATGGTCGTGGAGCTCTACTCCCGCTGATCCCCGTTCTGGCGTTCGTTTTCCGGGAATAGAGCGGAAATCGAACGCCAGAATGGAAGGCATGGGCGCCATCGCGGGGTTGCTTCTGACCGGTGGGGCCAGCCGGCGGATGGGGCGCGACAAAGCCCTGATCGACTTCGGTGGGCAGCGGTTGGTCGATCGGGCCGCCGCCGTGCTCGCCGAGGTGGCCGATCCAGTGATGGAGGTCGGGCCCGGGTGGTCGGGGCTGCCGGCGGTACGGGAGGACCCGCCCGGGAGTGGGCCGCTGGCCGCCATCGGGGTCGGCGCCGACGCGCTCCGTGCCCTCGGGCACGACGGACCGGTGCTCGTTCTGGCGGTGGACATGCCTCGGGTGGGCGTGGAGCTGCTCCGGTTCCTGGCCGGACGGGCCGGACCGTCCACGGCCGTCCCCCGGGCCGACGGCCATCCCCAGCCCATGTGCGCCCGCTACGGGCCCGACGTCCTGGCCGCCGTCGACGAGCGGCTGGCCGCCGGAGGCCGCTCGCTGCGTGATCTGCTGGAATCAATGGCCGCGTCCGGCGCCGTCGCCTGGGTGGAGCGGGAGGAGTGGGAGCCGGTGGCCGGACCGGACGCCTTCTCCGACGTCGACACGCCCGAGGACCTCCGGCGTCTCCGGGAGGCTCCACAGGGGCCATGATGGAGGGGATGGCCTCGCCGCCCGCCTCCCCGTCCTCCGCCTCGTCGTCCGGGTCACCGGAACCCGTCCGCCGGACGGTGACGCGGGCCCGGGCCCGGGCCTGGCGCGACGGCAAGGTCATCGAGCGCCCGGAGCGGCTGGCCACCGAGGAGCCGATGGAGATCCGGGCCGGGGGGCCGGGCCAGGAGCCGGCCAGCGTGGCCGTGACGATGCGCACGCCGGGCCACGACTTCGAACTGGCCGTCGGCTTCATGGTCGGCGAGGGCCTCATCGGTGGCCGGGACGAGGTTGCCTCGGTGCGGTACTGCGACCTGCCGGCCGACCAGCCGCAGCTCTACAACGTGGTGTCGGTCTTCCTCACCCGCCCGTTCGACCCCGGCGGCGCCGAGCGCCGCTTCTACACCACGTCGAGCTGCGGCATCTGCGGCAAGGCGTCGCTCGACCAGGTGGAGGTGCACTGCGCCGCCATCCCGCCCGGCGACCCCCTGCCGGCGTCGGTGGTCGTGTCGCTGCCCGACACGCTGCGGCGGGCGCAGCGGATCTTCGAGCAGACCGGGGGCCTCCACGCCGCCGGCCTGTTCGACCGGACCGGGAAGGTGGTGGCCGTCCGGGAGGACGTCGGCCGCCACAACGCCGTCGACAAGCTCGTCGGTCGGGCGCTGCTGGCCGGCGACCTTCCACTGTCGGACGGGGTGCTGATGGTGTCGGGCCGCGTGAGCTTCGAGCTGGTGCAGAAAGCGGCCGTGGCCGGCCTGCCGGTGATCTGCGCCGTGTCGGCCCCCTCCAGCCTGGCGGTGGAGGCCGCCGACCGCCTCGGCCTGGCCGTCGTCGGCTTCGTCCGCGGCCGGGGCTTCAACGTCTACTGCCACCCCGAGCGCCTCGACCTCGACGCCTGAGTGGCGCTCGCCGCCGCTACGGCAGCAGCTTGCTCATCGTCGCCTGGTCGGCCGGGCCGTCGTGGGTGATGCGGCCGTCGAAGAGGGCAATGCAGCGGCTGGCCCGTTCGGCGATATCGAGCCGGTGGGTCGAGACGATCACCGCCGCGCCGCTGGCCGCGGCCTCGGTGAGCAGGTCGGTGAGGACTTCGCGGCTCGGCGGGTCGAGCCCGTCGAACGGCTCGTCGGCCAGCAGGAGCTGGAACGGCCGGGCCAGGCCCAGGGCGATCGACGTCTTCTGGCGCATGCCCTTGGAGAAGTGGGCCGGCAGGTCGTCGACCCGTTCGTCGAGCCCGAGGCGGGTGACGAGGTCGGCCGCCGGGCGTTCCCAGTCCTCGACGCCGTGGAGGCGGGCGACGTACTCCAGATGCTCCTCCAGGCTGAGGTCGTCGTAGAGGACGGGCTCGTCGCCCAGGTACGACGTCGCCGCCCGGGCGGGGAGGGAGCCGGCGAGGGCCCCCGCCACCCGGACCTCGCCCTCGCTCGGTTCGAGCAGGCCGGCGATGCAGGCCAACAGCGTGGACTTGCCGGCGCCGTTGGGGCCGACGAGCGCCACGAATTCGCCGCCGTCGATGTCGAGGTCGAGCTCGCCGAGGGCCACCAGCGCGGCGTAGCGCCGGACGAGGCCCTTGACCTGGAGGACGGGCGGCTGCGGATCTCCGTGCACCTCAGCCACCTCCCGGCCGCGCCAACCGAAACCTTCGGCCGGTCGTTGGGCTTCGGCGCACGCTCATGGCTCGGGGATGGCCCGTTTCCGTTCGAAATGGGCGGTCAGGGCCCGCACGATCAGGACCGACAGCCCGACGAGGGCGATGCCCGCCTGGAACACCGCCGCGCCGGGCGACACCTCCTGATCGATGGCCGTCCGTCCGGCCATCAGGGCCAGCCAGCCCGAGATGGCCAGGCCCGGCGCGAAGCCGAGGCGGGCCACGAGGACCGGCCCGGCGGCCTCGGGCACCGGATAGCGCGACATCAGCTCGGCGGCGCTGACCGGTTCGAGGATCAGGCTGGCGGTGCCGCCGGCCACCGCCGCCGCCGTGGCCGGGATGACGGTCAGCACCATCGGCCCGGCCGGCACGTCGAGGAGGGGGATGGCCACGGCGACGCCGGCGGCGGTGACGGCGCCGAGCACGACGGTCGGGACGAGCAGCGACGCCGCCGCCAGCCGCCCGGGCATGAGGGGGACGCTGTCGCGCCGGGCCGGGTGGTCCCACTCCTGGGCCAGCGGCTCCAGCGCATCGAGGGCGGCCACGAACAGGGCCACGCCGGCCACGATCACCAGCGGCGTGGTCCCCTTCCAGGCGCCCCCGCCGGCAAGGCCCGCCACGATGCCGAGCCCCAGCACCCGCAGAATCCGGGTGGCGGGCCAGCGCAGCAGACTGTGCAGGCCCCGCCGGCGCACTGCGGCCGCCGGGCCGTACCGCCAGCGGTTGAGGACGCCGAGACGTCGGCCGCTGAGGACGCCGAGGCGTCGGGGGCTGACCGCCTGCTCCACGGCGCCAGCCCCACCGGCGTCGGACGGTCGGCCGCCCGCCGAAGCGACCGGGCCCCCCGCCGAAGCGACCGAGCCGCCCGCCGAAGCGA
>JBFLYK010000084.1:0-22608 GCA_040756995.1 Actinomycetota bacterium
CGGCCGACGAGGAAGGCGAGCAGCGCCCCCACCAGCGCGGGGAGCAGCCGCTTGACGACGGGCGAGCCGGCCGTGCCCAGCAGGTCGACGGGCTCGGCCGGCCGGGACACGACCTGCCGGGGGCCGGAGGACACCGTCGCCTGGTCGGACTTCGATCCGTTGCCGCTCGGGGTCCCGACCAGGGCGGCGTCGCTGGCCCCGCCGGGCTCGCGGGTCTGGGGCGCCCCGGGCGCCCCTCCGCCGCCACCGGTGGCGGCCGCCCGGCCGACGCCCACCTCGGCCGGGGCCTCCTGCGTCGCGGCGGCCGCCTCACCGGTCGGAGCGGCCTCGGCCACGGCCGCGCCGCCGGCCAGCACGTTCTTCTCCAGGCACTGGACGAACTGGCCGAGCAGTTTGGTGCTGACGTCGGCCATCACGCCCCGGCCGAATTGGGCCGCCCGGCCGGTGATGGCCAGGTCGGTGACGACGCTCACCCGGGTGCCGCCGCCCTCGGGCATGAGGGTGGCGGTGATGGTGGCGTTGGCGTTGCCCTGGCCCCGGGTGTCACGACCTTCGGCCCGCAGGACCGCCCGGTGGGCGCTGTCGTCCTTCTCGACGAACGTCGCCTTCCCCTTGTACTGGGCGGTGATCGGGCCGACCTTCACCTTGACGATGCCCCGGTACTCCTCGCCTTCGATCTCCTGCAGCTGGGCGCCCGGCATGCAGGGAGCGATCAGCTCGACGTCGGTCAGCAGCTTCCAGGCCTCGTCCACCGCGACCGGCACGACAAACTCGTTCGTCAGCTCCATAGCCGGGCAGCCTACGGGCTGGGAGCGACCGGTTGTGAAGCGAGGGAGCGCCGGGCGGCTACCGCTTGTGCAGTGGGCCCTCGGTGTCGCGCAGGGAGAACGGGGCCTGGCGGCCGGTCCGGCTGGCGATGATCTCGGCGCAGATCGACACCGCCGTCTCCTCCGGCGTGCGGGCGCCGAGGTCGAGCCCGATGGGCGACATCATCCGGGCGAAGCCCTCGTCGTCGAGCCCCGCCTCCTTGAGCCGCTCGAGGCGCTTCTCGTGGGTGCGGCGCGAGCCCATCACCCCGAGGTAACCGGCCTTGGTCTCGACGGCGGCCATGATGGCCGGGACGTCGAACTTCGGGTCGTGGGTCAGCACGCAGACCGCGTCCCGGGGCCCCAGCTCCTTGCCGACGACCTCCAGGTAGCGGTCGGGCCATTCGTTGATGACCTCGTTGGCCATCGGGAACCGCTTCCGGGTGGCGAACACCGGCCGGGCGTCGCACACCGTCACGTGGTAGCCGAGCAGCCGGCCGAGCCGGGCCAGGGCGGCCGTGAAATCGATGGCGCCGAAGATGATCATCTTGGGGGGCAGGGCGAAGGACTCGATGAAGACCTTGACGCCCTCTTCCCGGCGAGCCTCGCCGTGGACGCCGTAGTTCCGGGTGCCCGTCCGGCCGGCCTCCAGCTCGCCCAGGGCGTCGCGGGCGACGACGCGGTCGAGGTCGGGATGCCCGAGGGAGCCGATCGGGTCCTGGTCCGGGCGGACGAGCAGCTTCGACCCCGCCCCGGGCCCCTCGATGACGGTGGCCAGGGCGGCCGGTTCACCGGTCTGGAGCGCTTCGCTGATGGCGACGTCGATTTCGTCGTTGAAGTCGTCGATGAAGATGTGGATCGTGCCGCCGCAGGTGAGGCCGACGGCGAAGGCGTCGTCGTCGGCGATGCCGTAGGTGACGAGCTTCGGGATCCCCCGCTCGAGAACCTTGAGCCCCTCGGTGAGGACGGCGCCCTCGACGCATCCCCCCGACACCGAGCCGATGACCTCGCTGTCCTCGTTGACGGCCATGGCCGCCCCCGGGTCACGGGGCCCGGAACCATCGGTGCCCACCACCCGGGCCAGCGCCACCTGCTTGCCGGCGGCGCGCCAGCGGCCGATGTCCTCGAGTAGCTCCTTCACTGCTGCCTCCCCCCTACGACTGCGACTACCGAGAGATCACCTCGGCGAGCTTCTGGAGGGAGTCCAACGAATGCCCCTCCACGAACTCATCAACATACGGGAGCGCCGCCGCCATCCCGGCCGCCAACGGAGCGTAACCCGGTGACGCTTTCAGTGGGTTCACCCACACTGTCCGGTAGGCGACCCGCTGCAGGCGCTGCATCTGCTCGGCGAGGAGGGCCGGGTCGCCCCGGTCCCAGCCGTCGGACAGGATGACCACGACCGACCCGCGGGCCATGCCCCGCACGCCCCACTGGTCGTTGAACGCCCGCAGTCCCTCCCCCAGGCGGGTCCCTCCCGACCAGTCTGGCACCGACCGGGCCGCCCGGGCCAGGGCGGCGTCGGGATCCCGGGACGACAGCTCCCGGGTGATGCGGGTCAGCCGGGTGCCGAGGGCGAAGGCCTCGATCCGGCCCCGACCGACCACCGCGGCGTGGAGGAACCGCACCAGCGCCCGGGAGTAGGGCTCCATCGACCCCGACACGTCGCAGATGAGGACGATGCGCCGGGGCCGCTCCCCCGCCTCCGAGAACGCCCGGCGGATCGGTTCGCCGCCGGAGCGCAGCGAGCGCCGCACGGTCCGCCGGAGGTCAGGACGGCCCTCGGCCTTGCGGGACGGGCGGCGGCGGCGCGAGCGGCGCAGGGCGCCGTGGAGGCGGAGGTCGTGCATGAGCCGCCGGGCCTCCTCGAACTCGGCGTGGGTGTAGGCGGCGAAGTCCTTCTGCCGCAACACTTCCTGGCGGCTCCAGCGGACGACCAGGGTCGGGCCCTCGGGTTCGACCGGCTCCTCCTGTTCGCCGGCGCCGCTGTCCTCCTCTTCCGTGTCGAGCACGACCGTCAGCTCGACCGGCGGCGTGCGGGCGATGATGAAGCCGAGCCGCTGGCGCCAGAAGGCGTCGAAGGCCCGGTCGTAGGCCGGGATGTCCTCCGGGCGGCCGAGCAGCGTGGTGCGGCCGGCCCAGTAGACCGGTCCGGAGCGGTCGATCCCGGTGAGCGTCAGCGCCTGGGCGAAGGTGACGGCCCGGCCGACGGGGACGTCGACCCCCGAGCCCCGCAGGACCCGGGCGAAGGCGACGGCCATGCGTTCCGCTTCGGGCGCCGGTTCCGGGTCGTGCTCAGGCACCGCGCTTGATGGCCGTGCGGACGATGTCGGCCACACCATGGCCCCGGACCCGCTCCTGGTCCTCCCGGTACTTGAGCAGCGAGCCGAGGGTGACCTCGACCGTGTGCTCGTCGAGGGTGGTGCGGCCGAGGGCGGCCAGCGACATGGCCCAGTCGATCGTCTCGGCCACGCCGGGCGGCTTGTAGAGCTCCAGCGTCCGGACCGCCTCGGTGGCCGCCGCCACCTGCCGGGCCAGGGCCTCGGCCACCCCGGGGGCCCGCACCCGCAGGATGGCCAGCTCCCGTTCGAAGTCGGGATGGCTGATCCAGTGGTAGAGGCAGCGGCGCTTGAGGGCGTCGTGGAGGTCGCGGGTGCGGTTGGAGGTGAGCACGACCATCGGCGGCACGTCGGCGTGGAAGGTGGTCAGCTCCGGCACCGTGATCGTGTAGTCGGAGAGGATCTCGAGGAGAAACGCCTCGAACTCGTCGTCGGCCCGGTCGACCTCGTCGACGAGCAGGACGGGCGGAACCTCCCCCCGGTAATCGATGGCCCGCAGCAAGGGCCGGCGGACGAGGAACCGCTCCGAGTACAGCTCGTCCTCCCGGACCTCGGCATGGCTGGCCTCGACCGCCCGGAGGTGGAGGAGCTGGCGGGAGTAGTCCCACTCGTAGACAGCCTGGGCGGCGTCGATGCCCTCGTAGCACTGCAGTCGCAGAAGCTCGGCGCCCGTCCAGCGGGAGAGGACTTTGGCCACCTCGGTCTTGCCCACGCCGGCCTCGCCCTCCAGCAGCAGCGGCCGGCCGAGCCGCAGGGCGAGGAAGATGGCCGTGGCGAGGCCCTCGTCCGCCAGGTACTCGTGGCGGGCGAGGGCCTCGCTGACTTCTTCGACGGTCTCGGGTCTGACGGTCAGTTCTTCAGCCTCCGGCCTCCTCCAGGGCTCTCCGCACGAGCACCTGGGCCAGGTGCCGACGGTACTCCGGCGAGGCGTTGAGGTCCGTAGGGGGCTCGGTTCCGTCGGCCGCCTTCATGGCCGCGTCCCGGGCCGAGGCGCCCTGGCTGAGCGCCTCTTCGACGGCGGTGGCCCGCAGCGGAGTGGAGCCCATGTTGACCAGGGCCACGCCGGTGTGGCCGTTCTTGACCGCGGCGACGCCGACGATGGCCCAGTCGAGGGCCCGACGGTTGAACTTCTGGTACGACCAGCCGGCGCCCGGCACCTTGGGCAGGCGGATCTCCGTGAGGAGTTCGTCCGGGGCCAGGGCCGTTTCGAGGAATCCGGTGAAGAACTCGGTGGCGGCGATGGTGCGCTCCCCGCCGGGGCCGCGGGCGACCAGCGTCCCGCCGAGGGCCAGGATGACCGCCGGGAGGTCGGAGGCGGGGTCGCCGTGGGCCAGCGAGCCGCCGATCGTGCCCCGGTGGCGGACCTGGGGGTCGCCGACGAGGCCGGCGACGTGGGCCAGGATCGGCACCTCGGTCTTGAGGACGTCGCTGTGTTCGATGTCGTGGTGGCGGGTCAGCGCTCCGACGGCGATGTGGTCGCCGCCGTCGCGGATGTAGGACAGGTCGCCGATGCGGGCCACGTCGATGAGCACCGCCGGGGAGGCCAGCCGGAGCTTCATCAGCGGGATCAGCGAATGGCCGCCGGCCAGCAGCTTGGCGTCGTCGCCGTGCTGCGACAGCAGGCTGACGGCCTCGTCGGCCGAGGTGGCCCGGACGTAGTCGAATGCAGCCGGAATCACGGCTAGGCCCCCTTTGCTTCCTGAATCGCCGCCCACACACGTTGCGGCGAGGCCGGCATGCGGATGTCGTTCACACCCAACGGCCGGAGCGCGTCGACGATGGCGTTGATGGCCGCCTGGGCGGCGGCGATCGTGCCCGCCTCGCCGACGCCCTTGGCCCCGAGCGGGTTGGAGGGGCTGGGCGTCACGGTGCTGTCGAGGGTGAAGCTGGGCATCTCGGCCGCCGAGGGCACCAGGTAGTCGGCCAGCGTCGAGCTCAGCAGGTTGCCGTTCTCGTCGTAGGCCGCTTCCTCGAAGAGCGCCTGAGCCAGGCCCTGGACGATGCCGCCGTGGACCTGCCCCTCGACGATGAGCGGGTTGATCTGGTTGCCGCAGTCGTCGACGGCGACGTAGTTCAACAGCTCGACCTGCCCGGTCTCCTCGTCGACCTCGACCACGCACACGTGGGTACCGAACGGGAAGGTGAAGTTGGGCGGGTCGTAGCTCGTCTCGGCCGTGAGGTTCGGCTCCATCCCGTCGGGCAGGTTGTGGGCCTGGAAGGCGGCGAAGGCCACGCCGGCCAGGGGCATCGCCTTGTCGGGCGACCCCTTGACGGTGAAGAGCGAGTTGGCGAACTCGAGGTCGGCCTCGGATACCTCCATCTGATGGGCGGCGATCGACCGGGCCTTGGCGATGATCTTGTCGCAGCCCAGGGCGATGGCCGTGCCGCCCACCGCCAGCGACCGGGACCCGTAGGTGTCGAGGCCGTGGGGTGAGATGGCGGTGTCGGAGTGGAGGACCTCGACGTCGTCGGGAGCGCAGCCGAGCTTCTCGGCCACGATCATCGACCAGCACGTCTCGTGGGCCTGGCCGTGGGGTGTGGTGCCGGTGACGACCTCCACCTTGCCGGTCGGCAGGACCCGCACCGTGGCCGACTCCCACCCGCCGGCCACCGCGCCGAGGGCGGCCATGATGCGGGACGGGGCCAGCCCGCAGATCTCCATGTAGGAGGACAGGCCGATGCCGAGGTGCTTGGTGGAGCCCGATTCCCGACGGGCCTGCTGCTCTTTGCGCAGCCCTTCGTAGTTGACGATCTCCAGCGCCCGATCGAGCGCCGGTTCGTAGTTCCCGGAGTCGAACTGGAGCCCGGCCGGGGTGGCGAACCCGTTGTCGAACGGCGGGATGAAGTTGATGCGGCGGATCTCGGCCGGGTCCTTGCCCATCTTGGCCGCCAGGCTGTCCATGCAGCGTTCGATGGCGTAGCTGGCTTCGGGCCGGCCGGCACCCCGGTAGGCGTCGGTCGGGTTGAGGTTGGTGAACACCGACGTGCAGGTGAAGGAGTACTTCGGGATGTCGTAGACGCCGTGGTACAGGAACCCGCCGAGGATCGGGATGGCCGGCGTCAGCAGCCGGAAGTAGGCCCCCATGTCGCCGATGAGCTTCACCCGCACGGCGGTGATCTTCCCGTTGGCGTCGGCGGCCAGCTCGATGTCCTGGATCTGACCGCGGCCGTGGATCGACGCCTGGGTGTTCTCGGTCCGGGACTCCGTCCACCGGACCGGCTTCTTCAGCTTTCGGGCCAGCGCCAGGCAGAGCACCTCTTCGGGATAGATGTTGAGCTTCGCCCCGAACCCGCCGCCCACCGCCGGCGCTACGACCCGGATCTTCGTTTCCGAGATTCCCAGCGTCAGGGCCAGCAGGACCCGCAGGATGTGCGGGATCTGCGTCGAGGTGTAGAGCGTGTAGTCGCCGCCGAACGGGGCCGGCACGGCGCAGGCCCCCCGGGGCTCCATGGCCGACGGGATCAGCCGCTGCTGGATGAACCGCTCCTTGACCGTGTAGGCCGCCTCGGCGAAGGCGGCGTCGACTCCGGCCTCGTCGGGCTGGAGCGGCCAGGTGTAGGAGGCGTTGGTCCCGAGGTCCTCGTGGATGACGACCCGGTCCGAGATGGCGTCCTCCAGATCGACCACGGCCGGCAACTCCTCGTAGTCGACCGTCACCCCCTCCAGGGCGTCCATCGCCTGCTGGCGGGTCTGGGCCACCACGACCGCCACCGGATCACCGACGTAGTTCACCGTGCCGCTGCTCAACGGGTAGTGGGCCGGGACCTTCTGGTCGGGGGTGGCGTTCATGGCCACCGGCAGCGGCGCGGCCCACTGCCCCATCAGGTCCTCACCGGTGTAGACGGCCTCGACCCCGGGCATCGCCCGGGCGGCCGACGTGTCGATCGAACGGACCCGCGCCCGGGCCGCCGGGCTGCGGACCAGCGCCAGCCACAGGGCGCCGGGAATGTTCAGGTCGTCGACGTACTTCGCTTCGCCGGTCAGGATCTCGGCGTCCTCCCGGCGGAGGAGACGCTGACCGAGGACGGTTGTCATACGATCACCTCCCCCCACCGCTGGCGGCGAGCACGGCCTTGACGATGTTGTGGTAGCCGGTGCAGCGGCACAGGTTGCCCTCGAGGCCCTCCCGGACGTCGGCCTCGGTGGGGTTCGGGTGCTCCTGGAGCAGCGACACCGCCGCCATCACCATCCCCGCCGTGCAGTAGCCGCACTGCAGGCCGTGGTTCTCGTGGAACGCCTGCTGCATGGGATGAAAATCGCCGTTGGTGGCCAGGCCCTCGATGGTGGTGATCTCGGCGCCGTCGGCCTGGACGGCGAACATCGTGCAGCTCTTGACCGACTCACCGTTGAGCAGAACGGTGCACGCCCCGCAGGACGTCGTGTCACAGCCGATCTTCGTCCCGGTCAGACCGAGCACTTCCCGCAGGTAGAACACGAGCAGCAACCGGGGCTCGACGTCGTGCTCCTGCGTCGAGCCGTTCACGGTCATGGAAACCCGCACTGGCACCACCCCCCGGAGGTTTCGTCGGCGAAAAGGGCCCCATCATGCCGCACGCGGCGGGCTCGGCCCCGAGAGAACTCCACAAAGGCAAAAAATTTGTCCCAACCGCGTCATTCGTGCCGGGTTGCACCGTTGTTGTGGTTGGAAGTCCGTTCCCCCCAGCGGCCCTCCCAAGCCCCCCGGCCCCGCACCCAGGGTCGGGGGGCGCCCCTTTTCCCGGCCGATTTTCCGTGACGACTTTTCCCGGGCCGACTCAGTAGGTCGTCTCCGCCCGAACGGCGGCGAAGGCGTCCTCCATGGCGGTCAGGGCCTTCCCCTGCCGGGCGAGGTGTCCGATGTCACCCCGGAGCTTCAGGCGGCCGGCTTCGAGCGCCTGCTGGGCGTTCAGCTCCCCGCGGCTGAGGGCGGCGGCCACTTCCCGGCTCTGGACCAGCGTGACATCGGCCGCCGGCGCCTCACCGGGATGGACCCGGAGGCGCCCGTCGTCGAGCACGAGGTGATAGCGGACCTCGCCGCCCTCGGGGTCACCGTCGGTCACGACCTGCTGGATCGTGAGCCGGACACCGGCCGGGACGGCCGCCGCCCGAGCCGCCTCGTCGAGCGCGGCGATCCACTCCGCGGACAGGAACCGGGCCATTGCGCCGCAGGCTACCGGGCCTGGTCCCCCGTCCTCCGCCCCTACTGGCTACTCTGCGCGGTCATGACGACCATTCGACGGCCCGGTGGGCCAGGCGGGTCCGCCCGCCGCCGGCCCCGGGCCGCCCTCATCCTGCTCTCGGGCCTCCTGCTCGTCGGCGCGGCCTGCAACGGCGGCGACGACAACGGTGGCGCTTCCGACACCACCGAGGGCACCCCGCCGTCGATCCCTATTGAGACGCAACCGACGGGCACGACGACGACCACCGCGCCGCTCACCAAGGAGGCCATCGTCCTGGCCGGCGACGGTGTCGGCCCCCTCAAGTTCGGGACGAACTCCGCCCACACCATCGCCCGGTTCATGCAGGCCCTTGGTCAGCCGGAGAAGAACCAGCCGCTCCCCGCCGGCACGGCCTGCGGCGCCACCCGCCGGCTCCAGTGGGGCAATTTTCAGGTGCTCGTCAACGAGGTCAGTTCGACGTCCGGCGCCGGCCGGCCGGGCTTCGCCGGCTGGTTCCTCGGGGCGACCACCGGCGCACCGCTCGACTTCAAGACCGACAAGGGCATCGGGCTCGGCTCGACGGTGGCCCAGCTCAAGGCGGCCTACAGCGACGCGATCGTCGCCCGGGGCGAGTCGGGGCCGGGCTTCACGGTCACCGTGCCCGGCGGCATCCTGCTCGGTCAGCTCGACGCCCTGACCGACGCCGGCAAGATCAAGAACATGCAGGCGGGGAACTACTGCGGCCCGGCCTAGTTTCCGGGGCACCTCCGCCCAGCCTCTCGGCGGTGGCTCCGCCGGTCGAGGCTCGCATCGACGCCCTGCTCTCGGGCGAAGCGGCCCGCTGGGGCCTGGTCGATCCGGAGCTCGTGCCTCCCATCGAGGCGTTGCGGCGCTTCGTGCTCGACGGCGGCAAGCGGCTGCGACCGGCCTTCTGCCACTGGGCCTTCGTCGGCGCCGGGGGTGACCCGGCCGACCCGGCGGTGATCGACGCCGGCGCGGCACTGGAGTTGCTCCACGCTTTCGCGCTGCTCCACGACGACGTGATGGACGGCTCGCCGCTGCGCCGGGGTCGCACCACCGTGCACGTCGATTTCGCCGGCCGCCACGTCGCGGCGTCGTGGCGGGGCGAGGCCCGCCGGTTCGGCGAAGGCGTCGCCATCCTGGTCGGTGACCTCGCCTTCGTCTACGCCGACCTGTTGATGGTCGGCGTCCCACCGGCCGCCATCGAGGTCTTCAACGAGCTGCGGGTCGAGCTGAACATCGGGCAGGCCCTCGACCTGATCGGCACGGCGGAGGCCCGACGGGACCGGGCGATGGCCCGCCGGATCGCCTGCTACAAGTCGGGCAAGTACACGGTCGAGCGGCCGCTGCACCTCGGCGCGGCGTTGCAGGGCCGCCTCGATGACCTGGCCGAGCCGCTGTCGGCCTACGGCCTTCCGCTCGGCGAGGCGTTCCAGATGCGCGACGACATCCTCGGAACGTTCGGGGACCCGGCCGTCACCGGCAAGCCGGTCGGCGAGGACCTGCGGGAAGGGAAGCCCACCCCGCTGCTGGCCATCACCACCGCCCGGGCCGGGGCGGCGGCATCGGACCTGCTCGGCCGGGTGGGCTCCCCCGATCTGGGCGCCGACGAGGTGGCCGCCATCCAGACCCTGATGGTCGAAACGGGGGCCAAGGAGGAGACGGAGCGCCTCGTCGATGAGCTGGCCGCCGAGGCAGTGGCCGCCCTCGACCGGGCCGCGCTCACCGACGAGGCACGCTCGGCGCTCGTCGAGCTGGCCGCCTTCGTCGTCCACCGCGACTGGTAACGCCACCGGCGCCCTGCAGCCCGGCTGCAGGTTCTCTGCAAGGGCCGGGCGGCACGATGACGCCATGATCACCACCACGACCTCAGACGTCATCGACCGGCTGCTCGACGCCGCCCTGCTGGCGGAGATGGCGGGAGTCCAGTGATGATGGTCGACGTGCGACCGACCGCTCCGCACCGGGTCGCCACCACGGTCGACGAGCTCCTGGCGGGGGCGGAACGGCGAGAGCCGTTCGTCAACCCCGACGGTCGATCGACAGCGGCCTTCGAGCGGGTGTGGATCGACGGCCGCCCCCACATCGTCAAGTACCTCCACCTCGACGACGACTTCATGATGCGCATGACCGGGGACCTCGGATGCCGGCCGGTGCGGGCGTGGGCGGCCGGGCTGCTCGACTCCGCTCCGGCTCTCGTCGACCACACGATCGTCGGCGCCGCCGGCGGCTATGGCCGGAACGGCTGGGGGGCGGCGCTGCTGATGCGCGACGTCTCGGCCGAACTCGTCGCCGTCGCCGGCCCGCCCTTCACGCCCGAGGCGCACGAATTGTTCGTCGACCACCTCGCCGGGTGGTGCGCGTCCACCTGGGGATTCCGCGACGACGCCGACACCGGCCCCGGATTGCAGCCCTACGTCATCCGCTGGGCCTACTTCGACAAGACCACCCTTGACGGTGAGGCGGCCCTGGGCTGGAGGGAGCGCGTGCCCCGCATCGCCGCCGAGGGATGGGCCCGCTTCTGGGAGCGGGCTCCGCGCTCCACCGCCGGCGTCATCGAGGAGTTGTGGCGGGACTCGGCGCCGCTGGCGGCCGCGCTGCGATCCACGCCCTCGTGTCTCCTCCACGGAGACCCGAAAGCATCGAACATGGGCATCGCCCCGGACGGACGGATGATCCTGATCGACTGGGCCTACGTGGGCGAGGGCCCCGCCGCCCACGAGATCAGCTGGTACGCGGCCCTCAACCGGGAGAAGCTCCCCGTCTCCAAGGAGGAGACGATCGAGGCCTTCCGCACCGGCCTGGAGCGGCACGGCGTCGACACCACCGGCTGGTGGGAGCGCCAGCTCGGCCTGGCGCTGCTCGGCACGCTCGTGCAGTTCGGATGGGAGAAGGCGCTGGGCGACGACGACGAGCTGGGCTGGTGGTGCGCCGCCGCCCGGGACGGAGCGCGCTTCCTGTGACAGCCCCGGCCCGCGCCGCGGCCGGCGTCGCCGCCGCCTATTCCGCCAGCGGCACCGCCTGGCAGCAGGGGCCGGGGCGGATCTACGACCGGATGGCCGAAGTGGTGGTGGCCGCGTCACCCGTCTCCCTGCGGGGCGCCGCGGCCCTCGACCTCGGCGCCGGGACGGGGGCCGCCACCCGGGCGCTGCTGGACAGCGGCGCGGCCAGCGTGGTCGCCGTCGACGCCGCCTTCGGGATGCTGGCCCACGAGGCCGCGACCCGCCCACCGGCCGTCGTCGGTGACGCCGTCGCCCTGCCGTTCGCCGCCGCGGCGTTCGACGTGACCGTTGCCGCCTTCTCGCTCAACCATCTGACCGAGCCGGCCGCCGGACTGCGGGAGGCGGCCAGGGTCACCCGACCGGGTGGCGGGATCGTCGCCTCGGCCTACGCCGCCGACGACGACCATCCCGTCAAGCAGGCGGTGGAAGCGGCGCTGGCGGCCCGAGGGTGGAAGCCGGAGCCGTGGTACCGGACCGTGCGGGAGCGGGCCGCTCCCAAACTGGCGACGGCCGCCGCGGCCCGGGAGGCGGCGGCCGCCGCCGGGCTCGATGCCGAGGTCGAGACCTGCCGGGTGCCCTTCCCGGAACTGGGTGCCGCCGAGCTTGTCGCCTGGCGGCTGGGTTTGGCGCAGCACGCCCCGTTCGTCGCTCGCCTGCCGACCGCCGGGGACCGGGCCGCGCTGGTCGAGGACGCCGGCCGGCGTCTCGGGGACGACTGGCCCCCGCTCGTGCGGTCGGTCGTCATCCTCCGAGCGGTGCGGCGCTGACGGCCTCGAGCAGCCGGGTGGCCAGCCGGCGGACGGGGTCCTCCGCCGGGCCGCTGGCCGCCACCACCCGGGCCACGGTCGATTCCGCCGCCTGCCGCCACCGCTCTTCCCGCCGGGCGGCTCCGAGGGCCGCCACCAGCGGCCAGCCGTCCAGCGCCGCGCAGTGGCCGAGGCCGTCGACCGCGGTCTCGAGCCGCGGGGACGGAAGCGTCGGATCGGCCAGGCCGAGGACGGCGGTGGCCAGCCACTCGTAACGGGCGGCGCCCCGGGCGGCGGCGTCGCCGGCCACCTCGGCGGCGAAGCCGGCGCCGGCGTCCCGGTCTCCGGCGGCCAGGGCCAGGCGGGCCCGGAGGAGACCGAGCCGGTGGCGCTGATGCCAGGCCATCGTCCCCGTCCATGTCGCCAGCCCCTCGAGCCGGGCGACGAAGGCCTGAGCGTCGGCCGGCGCCTGGCGCTGGAGGCATCCGTCGGCCAGATCCAGCAGGGCGACGAAGTACGCCTCGGTCATGACGCCGTTGCGGCTCACCTCGATGGCCGCTTCGTTGCGATCGTCGGCTTCACCGGCCCGGCCCGACCAGCGCAGGATCCAGGCCGACACATTGTGCGAGGGGCCCCGGAACCGGGTACCGACCGGCCCGCTGCGGCGCACGGCCTCGTCCAGGCGAGCGGCGGCGGCGGTGGCGTCGGCCACCCGGCCGAGCTGTCCCAGCGCCATCACACGGTTGAATTCGAGATGCAAGGGGGCCCAGGGGTGGGCCAGGCGATCGGCCACCGAGGCCGACCGGTCGAGGGCTTCGAGCGCCTGCACCGGCTGCCCCTGATGATTGCGGACCTGGGCCAGCCACACGCCGGCCACTCCGGTCACGCCGTCCGATGCGCCGGGGACAGGTGACGAGAGGCAGGCCACCGCACCGCTCAGGTCGCCGGCGGCGTGGCGGACCCGTCCGGCGAGCGCCAGTGCGCTGGCCCGGAGGGAGGGATCGGGAGCCTCCAGGACGCGGTCGGCGTGGCGGCGGGCTTCCTCGTAGCGGCGCTGGTAGTACGCCACCCAGCCGGCCACCTCGAAGGCCGCCGGTCCGCCCCCGGCGGCCACCGCCCGGGCGGCGTCGTCGGCGGCGCCGTCAAGCGCCGAGCGGCTCATCCTGACCCGCGCCCGGACCAGGTAGGCCTGGGCCGACTCGTCGAGCGCCAGGGCCTGATCGAGAAAGTCCTCGGCGGCGACCAGGTCGAACCGGGCCGCCGCCGCCTCGGCGGCGGCGACGAACGACAAAGCGGCGAGCACCGCGTCGCCGCCCTGGCGGGCGTGGACCGCGACCGCCAGCACGTCGGGGCGGGGCCGGGCGGCCAGCACCCGGGCCGCGTCGCGGTGCACGAGGGCCCGGCGGGCGGCACCGGCCTCGGCGGCCAGGGCGTCGCGCACCATGTCGTGCCCGAAGGCGAAGGCGGCGCCCCGTTCCACGACGAGACCGGCCCGGGCGGCGGCCTCCAGATGCTCGAGCACCTCCAGCGTGGGGAGCCGGCGGAGTTGCGCCACCAGGTCGACATCGCAGTCGACGCCCAGAACGGCGGCGACCCGGAGTGTGGCTCCGACGTCGGCGCCGAGGGCGTCGACGCGCACGGCCACCGCGTCACGGACGGAGGCAGGCAGTTCGCCGCCGGCACCGGCCTCATCCGCCAGGGGCGCGAGGGCCGCCAGGAGCAGCGGATGTCCCCCACTGCGCTCGTGCAGCGTTGCCGCCCGCGGCCCGCCCACCAGCTCGGCCACCTCGTCGACGGTCAGGGACCGCAGTCGAAGGGTGAGTCCGTCAGCCAGCTGGTCGAGGTCCGGCTGGCGGGTGGTGACGATCAGGAGCACTCCCGGGCAGCGGTGGCGGGCGAACGCCAGCCACGAGATGGTCGATGCGGAGGCGTGGTGAAGGTCCTCCACGACGAGGACCGCCGGCCCGCCGTGGGCTGCCCGGGTCACCGCCCGGGCCAGGGCCGAGAACAAGCTGACCTGGGACGTTTCGACGTCCGGCACCACTGTCGCCGACGGCCCGGCGACGGGGCCCAGCAGTGCCGCCAGCCGCGGCTCGTCCCCGGCCACGATGGTGGCGGCCCGCTCGGCGCCGACCGAACGGAGATGGTCGGCCAGCGCGTCGGCCACCGGCTGGAGCGGCAGGTCCCGCCCGAGTTCGTCGCACCGGCCCCGCAGCACGACCGTCCCCTTCCCGAGCACCGATGCCGTCCACCAGTCGACCAGGGTCGTCTTCCCGATGCCGGCCTCGCCGGCCACGATGACGAGCGGTGTGGCGCCGGCGGCCGCTTCCGCCAGCGCGGAGTCCAAGGCGGCCAGCTCCTCCGCCCGTCCGACGATCGGGCCGCCCGTCGTGGTGACCGGCGCGGATCGCTCCTCGGGGTGCAGGACGGCGCTCCCGCCGGCCGGGCCGGGCCCGGCAGGATCCGTCGGCCCCTCCGGCCGGGCGGTGTCACCGTCGGCGGCGGTCAGGGCCATCCGGTGCAGCGCCTCCGTTTCGGTGGTGGGCGGCACGCCGAGCTCTTCGGCCAGGCGGTGGCGCACCCGGGCGTAGGCGGCCAGGGCCGAAGCGGGGCGGCCGGCCGCCAGGTGCGCCTGCATGAGCGCCCGCAGCGCCACCTCGTCGTAGGGATCATGGGCCAGGGCCGTTTCGGCCAACGCCGCCGCTCCGCCGGGGTCACCGGCCGCCAGCGCCGCGTCGAGGGCGACGGCTCGGGCCCGGGCGATCACGGCGTCGGCGGCGGCCCGTTCCGCCGCCGCCCATTCGCCGGGTTCTTCCGGGAGCAGCGGGCCCCGCACGAGCGACAGCGCGGTGTCGGCCGTCGTCCGGGCGGCGCCGACGCGGCCTTCGGCCAGCGCCTCGCGGGCCCGGGCCGCCAGCCGGGCCACCTCGTCGATGTCCAGCCAATCGGTGGCCAGCCGGTAGCCGGTCTCCGACCGGGTGAGCCGGTCGGCGCCGAGGACCCGGCGCAAGCGGGACACCAGCACACCAACCTGGTCGGCGGGGCGGCCCGGCAGGTCGTCGGCCCACAACACGTCGGCCAGCCGGTCGACGCTCACCGGCGCGCCCCGAGCCAGCGCCAGAACCTTCAGGAGCGTGCGGGCCTTGCGGCTGCCGAGTTCCCCCGGCGGTACGCCGTCGACCGCGAAGCCACCCAGCACCCGCACCCTCACAGCGTGATTCTGCTACGCGGCTGCTCCGGTGACCGGTGTGACGCCGGTCGGTGCGGTGCCAGCCGGTGCGGTGCCCCGGCTGCTAGTGCCGCTTGACCCGGCGGACGTAGAGGATGCCGTTGTGCTCGCCGTCGGAGGCGGGGGCCCGCCAGCCGACCAGCTTGGCCGAGCCGCCGGAGACCCGGCGCAGGGCGACGGCCGCCTGGGGGTTGAGCGGCACGATCCGGAACCTGGCCAGGATCTTGATGCAGGCCTCGGCGCTGGTCGGGCAGTAGCTGCCCTGGTAGTCGAAGTGGCGCCCGGGGGCCGGGGGGTGTCCCCCCGATCCCGGCGGCGTGAGCCGCTCGGGAGAGTGGCGGAGGACCTGGCCGACCCAGGTTTGCGCTGCCCGGTCCTTGGACCGCGACGTGGCGGCCGCCGCCGGGCCGGCGGTCAGCGCGACGATCAGCAGGGCGGCGATGGCGAGTGTGCGGATTCTCATATCGGGTGAGTGGCGCGTCGGCGGCGGAATCAACCGCCGGCCTGGAACCTTTCCACCAGCGATTGAACCAGACCTTCGATGGTGTGCTCGGTCGCCACCACGTCGACGGTCAGCCCGGCTGACCGGGCGGTGTCGGCGGTGATGGGGCCGATACAGGCCACGACCGGGGGGACGGGCCCGTCGCCGGCCACCGTCAGGTAATTGGTGACCGTCGAGGACGAGGTGAACGTGATGGCGTGGGCGGTGGCCGCCGCGGCCAGCGCCTCCGGTGCCGGCCGGCCGACCACGGTGCGGTAGGCCTCCACGACGTCGACCGTCCATCCCCGCTCGGTCAATCCGGTGGGCAGGGCGTCGCGGGCCACGGCCGCCCGGGGCAGCAGAACGCGGCCCGGCCCGTCCGGAAAGGCCTCGAGCAGCGACTCGGCCACGAACCGCTCCGGCACGAGGTCGGCCCGGACGCCGGCGGCGGCGAGGGCGTCGGCGGTGCCGGGGCCGATGGCCGCCACCCGGGCGGCGGCCAGGGCCCGGGTGTCGCGCCCGACGTCGCCCAGGGCGGCGAAGAAGCGGGTGACGGCGTTGGCCGACGTGAACGTCACCCAGTCGTA
This sequence comes from Actinomycetota bacterium, assembly GCA_040756995.1. Lineage (GTDB taxonomy): Bacteria > Actinomycetota > Acidimicrobiia > IMCC26256 > BP-133 > BP-133. The sequence goes on from JBFLYK010000084.1 coordinate 16,351, forward strand.
GTCGGACACCCGGCGGGCCGCCTCCCGCAGGCCGGCGCCGCCGTCGGCCGGTTCGGCGATCTCGATCACCGGCAGCTCCACCGTGGCCGCCCCCAGTTCGTGGAGCCGCTCGACGAGGCCCGAGGCCTGTTCCCGGGCCCGGGTCACGATGATGCGCTTGCCGAAGAGCGGACGGTTCTCGTACCAGGGCAGGTCGAGGGCGGCCACCGCGCCGATGAGCATGACGGCCGGCGACTCGATCTCCTCGCCGGCCAGGCGCCCGAGGGTCGTGCGGCAGGTGTGCTGCTCGGGCCGCGTTCCCCACGTGATGGCCGCCACCGGCGTGTCGGCGCCGAGGCCGCCGGCCATGAGCCGCCGGGCGATCTCCTCCCGTTTGGCCACACCCATGAGGACGGCGATGGTGCCGCCGAGGCGGGCGACGGCCTCCCAGTCGACCGGGACGCCGGCCTCTCCTTCCTGACCGGTGACGACCGTGAACGTCGACGCCAGTCCCCGGTGGGTGACGGGCACACCGGCATAGGCCGGCACGGCCACCGCCGAGGTGATGCCGGGAACGATCTCGAACGGCACGCCCGCCGCCTGCAGCGCCGCCACCTCTTCGCCGCCCCGGGCGAAGACGAACGGGTCGCCGCCCTTCAGCCGCACGACCACGTCCTGCGCCTTGCCCCGCTCGACCAGCAGGGCGTTGATGTCCGCCTGGGGCCGGCTGGCCCGGCCGGGGGCCTTGCCGACGCTGATCCGCTCCGCCGAAGGCGGCGCCAGGTCGAGGAGGCTGGCCACCGACAGCCGGTCGTAGATGACGACGTCGGCCTTGGCCAGGACCTCGGCGCCCCGGACGGTGATCAGCCCGGGGTCCCCGGGGCCGGCCCCAACGAGATAGACGGTCACGGCGCTGAGGATGGCACACGGACCTGTTGGGGTATGTCTCCGCCGTGGCTGCCAGGAACGGGAAACGGGCGAACAAGAAGAAGAAGCGCGGAGTCGTCGAGTCGGTGCTCGTCCCGGTGGCCTCGACGGCCATCGTGACGACGGCGGCGGTCCAGACGCTCACCGACCGCCACCGGGACGGCCATGGCGACGGCGACGGCGGCGGCAACGGGGACCGCCGGCCCGACCGGCCGCGGCCGGCCCGAGAGCCCGAGTCCCCGTCCTTCCTCGACAAGGTGGCCAACAAGGCGCCGTTCCTGAAGCCGGTGGCGGCCGTGCAGCGCCGTTACGGCGAGGTCGGCGGCAACCAGCTGGCCGCGGCCTTCACGCTCCAGGCCTTCCTGTCGATCTTCCCGCTGATCCTGGTGGGGTTGGCGGTGCTGGGCTTCCTCTCCGCCCATTCCGGCGGGGTCGCCACCGGGATCACCGGCGGGCAGGGCGACCTGGCGGGCCGGCTGGTCGATCAGCTCGGCCTCCAGGGCGAGAGCGCCAGGATGCTGACCGACGCCGTCCACGCCGCCGAACGGAGCCGGAAGGCGGCGTCCCTGGTCGGGTTCCTCGGCCTCCTGTGGTCGGGGCTGGGCCTCGTCGCCGCCCTGCAGTTCGCCTACAACTCGGTGTGGCAGGTCCACGACCGCGGCATGAAGGACAAGGTCTTCGGCCTCGCCTGGCTGGGCGGCGCGGCCGTGCTGTTCGTCGGCGGCGCGGCCGCCACCACGGCCCTGCGGTGGCTGCCCGGGTTCCTGGCGCCGGTCGGGATCCTCGTCACGTTCGCCGTGAGTTTCGGCCTGTGGCTGTGGACGTCCCGGGTGCTGCCCAACACCAGGCTGCCGTGGGGGGCCCTGGTCCCCGGCGCTCTCTTCGGCGCCATCGGCCTGGAGGTCCTGAAGGCGGTCGGCGCCTACTACGTCCCCAAGGCGGTCGCTTCGTCGTCCCAGCTCTACGGCTCGCTGGGGATCGTCTTCGCCGTACTGGCCTGGCTGCTCCTCTTCGGGCGGCTGGTGGTGTACTCGGCCGTCGTCAACGTCGTCCGCTACGAGCGGCAGCAGGGCACGATCCGGGCGGTCATCGAGGCTCCGCCGGTGCCCGACGTCCGGCCGATGGCCGACCGGTCCGGGCGGCTCGTGGCGGCCGACTGACGGATCGTCCCCTTCGTCCCGTTGGCAGGGGAATGACCGTCGCCAGCGAAGCGTTCTTGAACTGCTATGGCTCGCTGGCGTCCGGCTCCGCATCTTGATCCGTCGGAGCTCGAACGCGGCATCGACCGGGGATCGCTGCGCCGGGCGTGGGCCTTCGCCCGTCCCTACCGCTGGCTCCTGGCCCTGCAACTGGGCGGGCTGGCCGCCATGGCCTTCATGGCCGTGCTGCCGCCGCTGGTGCTCAAGGCCCTGGTCGACCGGGCGGTGGCCGGTCGCCTGACGACCGGCGGTGTCAACCTGCTCGTTCTGGCCGCCGTGGCCATCGCCCTGACCATGACCGGGCTCGGCCTCATCAACCGGTGGCTCGGCTCCCGCATCGGAGAGGGGCTGATCTACGACCTGCGGGTGGCGCTGTTCCGCCACGTGCAACGCATGCCGGTGGCCTTTTTCACCTACACCCAGACCGGGTCGTTGCTGTCCCGGCTGTCGAACGACGTGCTGGGTGCCCAGCAGGCGGTCGGGACGCTGTCGTCGGTGACCTCCGACGTCTTCACGCTGGCCACCACGCTCACCGCCATGCTGCTGCTCAGCTGGAAGGTCACGCTGCTGGCGCTACTGGTCGTGCCCGGCTTCGTGATCCTCGACCGGCGCATGGCCAAACGCCTGGCCACGCTGTCCCGGCAGCGGATGGGGTTCAACGCCGACATGTCGTCGAACATGGCCGAGCGGCTCAACGTGGCCGGGGCCCTTCTCGTCAAGCTGTTCGGGCGGCCTCGCTTCGAGGCCGACGAGTTCGCCTCCCGGGCGGCGGCGGTGCGGGAGTCGGGCATCCGCCTGGCGGTGCAGAGCCGGCTCTACTACGGCTGCCTGGCTCTGGTCGGCGCCATCGGCACGGCCGGCGTCTACTGGGTCGGCGGCCGCGGCCTCATCGACGGATCGCTCCAGGTCGGCACGCTGACCGCCCTGGCCACCTACGTCGCCAAGCTCTACTCGCCGCTGACCAACCTGGCCAGCGCCCGGGTCGACCTGCTCACCGCGCTGGTCAGCTTCGAGCGGGTCTTCGAGGTCCTCGACACACCGCCGGCGGTCGACGACCTGCCGGGCGCCACGCCCCTGGCCCGGCCGCTGGCCGGCCGCCTCGACGTGGAGGACGTCTGGTTCCGCTACCCGTCGGCGGCCACGGTGTCGATCGAGTCGCTGGAGGGCGAGGGCACCCGGGAGCGGCGCGACCAGCCGTCCGATCCCGTCCTGCGCGGCGTGTCGTTCTCGGCCGAGCCGGGGACGATGGTGGCGCTGGTCGGGCCGTCCGGCGCCGGGAAGACGACGCTGTCGTCGCTCATCCCCCGGCTCTACGACGTGACGTCGGGTGTGGTGCGGATCGACGGGCGCGACGTGCGGGATCTGACGCTGGAGAGTGTGACGGCCGCCGTCGGCGTGGTCAGCCAGGACCCGCACCTCTTCCACGACACCGTGGCCGCCAACCTGCGCTACGCCCGGCCCGAGGCGACCGACGACGAGATCGTCGCCGCCTGCCGGGCGGCCCGGATCCACGACGTGATCGCCGGGCTGCCCGAGGGCTACGAGACCGTGGTCGGTGAGCGGGGGTACCGCCTGTCCGGCGGGGAGAAGCAGCGCCTGTCGATCGCCCGGCTGCTGCTCAAGGCTCCGGCCATCGTCGTCCTCGACGAGGCCACGTCCCACCTCGACTCGGAGAACGAGGCGCTCATCCAGCAGGCGCTGGCCGTGGCGCTGGCCGGTCGGACGGCCATCGTGATCGCCCACCGCCTGTCGACCATCGCCGCCGCCGACCAGATCCTCGTGCTCGACGGCGGGCGCATCGTCGAGCGGGGCCGCCACCCCGACCTGCTGCGGGCCGGCGGGCTGTACGCCGAACTGTTCGAGACGCAGTTCCGGGCCGCCGCCGGCTGATCGGGGCCGTCTAGTCCGGTTGGAAGCCCCGGGCGACCGGGGAGCCGTGGTGGACGACCATCCGCCACCGGCCGGCGGTGCGGCAGAAGACGTTGGTGGCGGCGACGCGGGAGTCCCCCAGCTCGGGCGACTGGCCGGCCTCGCCCGAACCGGGGACCTCCTGCAGGATGTTCTCGTAGAGCGTGACCCAGGCGACGTCGCCGTCGACGGTCACGTCCTCGTCGGTGAGGAAGAACTGGATGTAGGGCGTGTTGGCGAAGATGGCCCGCCAGGAACTCAGCACCTTCTCGAAGCCCCGCAGCGTCGGCCAGCCGGGGTGGGTCACCGCCACCCGGCTGCTCCGCTCCCACACGTCGCCCATGGCGGCAAGGTCGCGGGCTTCGAAGGCGCCGTAGAAGGCCAGGTTGGCCCGGGCCACTTCCTCCTCGACCGTCACCCTCTCATGGTGGCACCTACGTCAGCGCCGGTGCGTCCCTTCGGCGAACTCTTCGACCATCTTCTTGCAGAAGGCCGGGAGATCGTCGGGCTTGCGGCTCGACACCAGACCGTTGTCGACGTGGACCTCCTCGTCGACCCACTGACCCCCGGCGTTGCGGATGTCGGTCTGCACGCTCGGCCACGAGGTGATGGTCCGGCCCTTGAGGACCCCGGCCTCGACGAGGGTCCAGGGCCCGTGGCAGATCACCGCCACCGGCTTCCGGGCCTCGAACATGCCCTGAACGAACCGGATCGCGGCCTGATCGGTGCGGAGCTGGTCGGGGTTGGCCACGCCACCCGGCAGCACCATTCCGTCGAAGTCGCCGGGATCGGCATCGGAGGTGGCGACATCGACGCCGAAGGTGTCCGCCTTGTCGAGGTGGTTGAAGGCCTGGACCTTCTTGTTGGCGTCGGGGGCGATCAGCCGCGGCCGGCCGCCGGCCTCCTCCACCGCCCGCCACGGCTCGGTGAGCTCGATCTGCTCGACACCCTCATTGGCCACGAGGAAGGCAATGGTCTTGCCCTGCAAGCTGTTCTCGGTCTTGGCCATGGTTGACTCTCCGTCTCGCTTGCGGTCGTCATTCCCTGCCAAGGCGCGTACCCGACCCGGTCGGACGACCAAACGGCACGGCCAGCCACTCCCTGCCCCAGCGCGACCGGTCGCGCCCAGGGCCCCTATTGGGCCTCAGACGCGACCGGTCGCGCTGAGGACACCCCCAACGGGAAGTACGCCAAGGTCTGGCTGTCGCCGTTCAAGGTGGAGAACAAGTGCGGTGACCACTCGAAGCAGTGGGTGGAGATGGTCTTCCACGACACCGACGAGGACAGCTGGATCATCAACGTCGCCGCCGGGACCAGGTACAAGAACGGCGCGACGAACTACCGCGACTTCCAGGTCTACGCCCGGCTGGGCCGTGGGGTCTTCTGCGCCGAAGACGCCGACAAGAACTACGCCGACCTCAACAGCGTCGAAACGGTCTACCGCAAGGGCAGCACGTGGCGGGCCGCCTGCAATCCCGATGACGAGTCGCAACACGGCGGTGATCGGCTACTAGACCTGGCACGTTCGGGGCACGGCCGCGATCCGGAGCTCTTCCGAACGCCGATCAGGCCCGGAAAACCGGGCCTGATCTGCGCTTTCGTGGTGGGCGGTAGAGGATTTGAACCTCTGGCCCCCTCCGCGTCAAGGAGGTGCTCTACCCCTGAGCTAACCGCCCGCTGAGGACGTCTCATCGTAGAGGACGCGGCTCGTCCAGGGCGCGATCGGGCTCCAAACCGGCGGTCGGGCACCGGCCACTCCAATGGCAATTCCTGGCGTACGAAGCGCGAGGCCGGGCGAAGGCTCTCATGGTCGCTCCAGCGGTGCGGCCGGCCGGCCGACACGTCAAGGAAACATCAAGCCGAGCGAGGCGAACCGGGGGGCACCCGCAGTCGGCAACAACGGCCATCCAGGAGGCTGCATGGGTCATCGCACCGCCGTCGCCCTCGCCATCGTCGTCGCCGTCCCCGGCGTGACCGCCTGGGCCTCCGCCACCCAGGACCCGGGCGACACCATCCATGCCTGCGTCGACCGGAACAACGGACAGGTCCGGATCGTGTCGGCCGACGATCACTGCCGGCGCCACGAAGCCGCCCTCGAGTGGAACTCGGAAGGGCCGGCCGGGCCGGAGGGTCCGGCCGGCCCGCAAGGCGATGCCGGCCCTCAGGGCCCTACCGGCCCGGCGGGCGACGCCGGCCCGACCGGACAGGCCGGACCGCAAGGAGAGATGGGGCCGATCGGGCCCGC
>JBFLYK010000085.1:0-21220 GCA_040756995.1 Actinomycetota bacterium
GGGCGGGCGATCGGCGCCGGCGCCGCCGCTCCGCCGGCCGCGGTGGTCTCCGTCGTCGCCGGCGGGGCGGCCGTGTCGTCACCGGGCGCCGGCTCGGTGACCGGTCCGTCAGCGGCGCCCGGCACCGATGGGAGGACCGGCGCCGCCCGGGGTCGTTCGACCCGCGTCCCGCAGGCGGTCGCGGCCAGCAGTGCGGCCAGGAGGGCCGCCGGGACTACCCGTCGAGGCAACGCAGCCTGTACCCGTCGGGGCTGATCCACTTGCCGTCCTTCACGGCGGTGTTGAACCAGCAGCCGCGGGGAGTCGCCGGCTTCCCTTCGGTGAACGTCAGCGGGTACGTCAGGCCGCCGAGGTTGTCGTTCTTGATCGACCACAGCCCGGCCAGGATGGCCTGGGTCGTCGGGGGCTCGGGCAGCCGGGCGGCGGCCTTCTCCAGCAGCTTCCCGGCCGTCCAGCCGGCGGCGACGCCCACGCCGTTGCTGAGACCGCCACCGTAGGCCTTGAAGGCGGCCTGGAATTCGTCGGTGGCCGGCGTGCCCGTCTGGAAGTACGGGAACACGTGGCTGGAGGCGGCGATGCTGCCGAGGTTCGGGTCGTCCTTGAACCGGTCGAGCACGATCGTGACGATCGTCGAGAACTGCGGCTTGTAGGCCTGGCGGGCACAGGCGGCGGCGAACCGGCTCACGCTGTTGCCGTCGAGGACGACCATGTAGACGTCGGCGCCGGCGTTGCGGGCGGCCAGGCACTCGGCGGTGTAGTCGGGCTGGGCGATCGACGCCCGGGCCCGGTAGACGTGGTTGTAGCCGAACTTCTTGGCGTTCTCGGCGAAGAGCCGGTCGGCGTCACCGCAGGCCGTCGCCTCGGCGCAGGTCACCGTGGCCAGCTTCTTCTTGTCCTTCACCTGGTCGGCCAGGGCGGCGAGGCCCATCAACAGGAACGGGTCACCGTCGGAGGCCTGGGGGAAGTACATGGGGCTGCTGTAGGACCACACGGTGCCGCCGCTGGTGCCGATCACCGGGACGCCCTTGCTGTTGATGTAGTCCACCGACCCCTGGCCGGTGAGCGGTTTGGCGTTGGCCAGAAAGGCGATCGCCTTCTGGCGCTCGATCGCTTCCTGGGCCTGGGCCCGGTGCCGGGCCGGGTCGCCGTTGTCGTCGTAGACGAAGAGCTTGACGGGATGGCCGTTGAGGCCGCCCTTGGCGTTGATGTGCTTCACCCACAGCTGGGCGCCGTCGGTCACGGGCTTGAGCGTCGACGCCGCCGGCCCCGACTGCGTGCCGATGCTGGCCAGGATGACCGGGCTGCTGCCCGGGGGCGGAACGGCCGGGGTGGCCGGCTGGCCGGGCGCGGGCTTGGGCGCCGTCGGCTTCGGTGTCGCGGCATTGCTGCCCGACCCGGCGTTGCCCGACGCCGCGCCACCGCCCGCCGCGGCGCCGCCCGGCGACGCTGAACCGGCCGCCGACTTGGCGCCGGGAGCGGACTTCGCCGCCGGGCCGGGCCGGTTGGTAGCACCGGGAGCGGCGGCCGCCGGCTGCGTGCCCGAGGGCGCGGCGGCGGACCCGGTCGCTCCGGCGGCGGCGCCGGGATCGGTGGCGGTGCCGGGGTCGGCGCCCACGGCCGCGTCAGGAGCCGGGGTCGAGGCGGCGGCGTCGCCGGCCGCCGGCGTGTTGGCGGCCGGGGCGGCGGCGTTGTCAGCCGGCCGCTCCGTGCGGTTGCCGCACGCCGCGGTGGTGAGGGAGACGGCCGCCAGGAGCGCCACCACGCCGCGGACTGTGCGCTGCTTGTGCTCGGCCAACGACATCGCCGATCTCACGCTCCCCCCAGAGTCGGGCCCCGCGCCCGAGTCGGCGGGGCAATCTCCCGTTCGGAACCACCGTAGGCGAGCCATGTGCTAACGTCAAGTAAGTATTTACCTAGCGAGGGCGGTCGGCGGGTGAGCTCTACGAGAACAGCGTCGCGGGAGCCCCGCCTGAGCGGGCCCGAGCGGCGCGCCCAACTGATCGAGGCCGCCCGGCGGGTGTTCCTCCGCCACGGTCTGGGCGGCGCCCGCACCCGCCACATCGCCGACGAGGCGGGCGTCAACGAAGCGCTGCTGTATCACCACTTTGACTCGAAAGAGGCGATCTTCGAGGTCGCGGTCCTCGAGCCGCTGCAGGAGATGATGACGGATCTCTTCGCCAGCGCCACGCTGGCCGTCGAGGCCCGCGATGCCGAAGAGGAGGTGCGCCGGACCGTCCTGCACCTCATCCGCACGATGCAGGACATCCTGCCGCTGCTCGGAATGGTCCTCTTCGGTGATCCCGATACCGGGCGGCGGTTCTACCAGGAGAAGTACTACCCGTTGCTCCGGCAAGGCTACGAGGTCGGGACCCAGGCGATGTCGGAGTGGGCCCGGCACCCGGTCGACCCGTCGGTGGCCACCGCCGTGCACGGCATGTGCTTCGTGGCCGCCATGGACCGCTGGTTCCGGGGCGTCGAGCTCGACGAGGACCACATGGTCGACGTGATGACCGATCTCGTCCTGCACTGGACGCCGTCGACGGTCAGCTGATCGCGCCGGCCACTTTCAGCTCGACGATCTCGTCCCAGTCCATCCCCAGCTCCAGCAGCACTTCGTCGGTGTGGGCACCGTGTTCCGGGGCGGGCCGCAGGGGAACGGCCGTCTCGTCGAACTGCAGCGGTGACGAGACGAGCGGCAGGCGGCGGCCCTCGCCGTAGTCGACGTCCTGCACGTAGCCGTTGGCCCGGGCCTGCCGGTCGGACAGGGCCTCGCCGGCGTGGGCCACCACCGCCCAGGGGCCGGCCTGGTCGGCCAGCGCCTTCTGCCAGTGGGCCAGGGGCTGGGCGGCGAAGGTGGCATCGAGCTCGGCCACACAGGCCGCGGCGTTGACCGCCCGGCTCCGGGCCAGCGCGAAGCGCTCGTCGTCGATGAGATCGGGGCGGCCGATGGCGGCGCAGAAGCCGGGCCAGTAGCGCTGGCTGTCGAGCATCACCAGCCCGACCCACCGGTCGTCGGCGGTGCGGTAGGCGATGGTCAGCGGGTTGGTGACCTCGGTCCGGGCCCGCTTCGGCAGCTCGCTCGCACCGGTGGTGGCGGCGGCGGTGATGTTGCCCTGCATGGCCCACAGCCCGGCCGAGAGCAGCGAGGCGTCGACCACCGCCCCTTCACCGGTGCGGTTGCGCCGGAACAGCGCGGCGGCGACCCCGCCGGCGAGGTGGGCGCCGGTCTGGATGTCACCGAAACCGGGTCCGGGCAGGTTGATCGGCTCACCCGCTCCGGGCGGCATGGCCGCCGAGCCGACTCCGGAGCGGAACCAGTAGGCCGCGGCGTCGAACCCGCCGACGTCGGCCTCCTCACCCTTGGGGCCGTAGCCGCTGCCGCGGCCGTAGATGATGGCCGGGTTCCGGCCCCGCACGTCCTCCACGTCGATCCCGAGCTTGCGGCGGGCCGAAGGGAGGAAGTTCGTGAGGAACACGTCGGCCCGCTCGACGAGGCGCAGCAGCACCTCCCGCCCGTCCGGCGTGGAGATGTCGACGCCCACCGACCGCTTGCCCCGGTTGCAGGCCTCCCACATGAAGGTGAAGCCACCGGTGCCCGGCTTGACGCCCCAGGCCGCCAGGCCCCGCAAGGGGTCGCCGTGCTCGGGGTGCTCGATCTTGATCACGTCGGCGCCCCAGTCGGCCAGGACGGCCGCCGCCGCCGGGACCAGCGCGAACAGACCGACCTCGACGACCTTGATGCCGTCCATCACTCCCGTCATGGGAGCAATCTAGGACCGGATGGCTACGTGACCCGCCTCGCACCGGCCGTCGGCGCCGATCGTCTTGCCGCACTTGGCGTACTGGGTGGAGTGCATCACGAGGCGGGGGCAGGGGTCGCCCGGCTTCACGTCGACCGTGACGCGCTCGATGCCCTCGACCGAGTGGCGCCGCTGCAGCGCCGCCTGCGGGTCCTCCTCCAGGGTCGCCCGCCACTCCGACACGTCGGGAGAGGTGAGCAGGCTCTCGTCGGCCATCTTCCAGTTGAAGAGCCGCTCGGCATTGCCGTGGGTGACCGCCTCGACGACCTGGTCGGGGATCCCGGCGAAGACCTCCTCGTAGGCTTTCTGCACATAGGGATAGGGGCTGTCGGAGTGCGGATAGTCGGTCTCGGACAGGATCCGGTCGACCCCGATCGTCTCGTAGAACGACAGGCCGATGGGTTCCTCCACCATGCAGGCGTACATGTTGCGGGCGAAGATCTCCGACGGCTTGAGCTCCCGTTTCGGCTGGGCCCACCCGGCGTGCCGGTCGACCTGGCGGTCGGCCCGCTCCAGGATGGCCGGAATCCACCCGATTCCCGCTTCGGAGAAGGCGATCTGGATGTCGGGGAACTTGTGGCAGACCGGTGACGTCAGCAGGTTGACCATGGCCAGCATCCCGCAGACGTTGAACAGTGTGATGAGGGTCGAAACCGGCGCCTTGGGGTCGGGCATGGGCACGTAGCCCGACGAGGCGATGTGCATGCAGACCGGCATGCCGGTCTCGGTCACCGCCTGCCACAGCGGGTCCCAGTGGTCGCTGTGGAATCCGGGCAGCCCGTCGGGGACGGGATTCTCCACGAAGCACAGCGCCCGCGACCCCTTGTCGGCGCAGCGCCGGACCTCGTCGGCCGCCGCCACCGGGTCCCACACCTGGCAGATCGTCATGGGGACGAAGAGCCCCGGCGGGCCGGCCGGGCACCACTCGTCGAGGATGAAGTCGTTCCAGGCCTTGACGCAGAGGTCGGCCAGCTCCTTGTCCTTGAACGAGTTGAACAGCATCCCGCCGAAGCGGGGCAGAGTGGGGAAGCACACGCTGGCCAGCACGCCCTGCGACAGCATGTCCCGGGCCCGTTCCTTGGGGTCGTAGCAGCCCGGGATCATGTCCGAGAAGCGGGTCGGCTCGGCGTTCCACTGGTCCCGGGGATGGCCGGCCACGGCGTTGAGGCCCACGGTCAGAACCCGCTGGTCCTCGTAGGCCCAGAACTCCCGGCCACCCTCATCGACGACGTGCGGCCCGATCTCCCGGTACTTGGCCGGCAGGCGGGACGTCCACAGGTCAGCGGGTTCGATGATGTGGTCGTCGACGCTGAAGATCTTGTACATGGCCCCGACAGTACGAGCGACCCCCGGACGCCGTCAAGTAAGTATTTACATAGGAACCCGCGAGGCGGCGGTCAGGCGATCAGGTCGGTGCGGCCCATGGACTCCAGGAAGGCCTTGTACTTCGGGTAGGCGGGCTGCAGGGCGGGGAGCAGCTTCATCATCTTCGGGAGGGGCCCCTCGACCTTGACCTGCTTCTTGGCCAGCGCCAGGGCGACGTTGAACTTGCCCTGCCAGAACTTGTGCCCGTCGTCGGCGCTCATCGTCATCTTGAACTCGCCGTCGGTCCCGGCCGGCGGGTCGCAGGTGACCTGCGGGGGGTTCTGCGTGCAGTCGAGCAGGATCGTCGTGTCGGGGTCCGTGTAGTTGATCAGCACGGTCAGGCCGGCGCTGGCGAACTTCGGGCCCAGCTGCGGGTCGGCCGTGACCTGCTCGAGGAAGCCGCCGAGGATCTTGTAGAGCTCGTCAGGGGACTGGAAGACGGCCACGCTGCCTCCAAAATTTGTAAACGGTTACTTGACTTTTTTCCGGGGTCCTTCTTACCATGAGCTGGACCTGATCGGCGGACGTATCCAGACTTTTGGGGGCTCCATGAAGTTCGGTGTGATGCAGCTGGTGTCGGGCGGCTACGGCCGGACCGAGGCCGAGGTCTACCGCAACAACCTGGAGCTGGTGCAGCTCGCCGAGGAGCTCGGGTTCCACTCCGTCTGGGTGGCGGAACACCACTTCACCGACTACGGGCTGGTCCCCAACACGCTGCAGTACCTGGCGGCGGCGGCGGCGCTGACCGAGCGGATCCGGCTGGGCGCGGCGGTGGTGGTGACGCCGCTGCACAACCCCATCCGCATCGCCGAGGAGGCGGCGTTCGTCGACGTCCTGTCCGGCGGCCGGCTCGACCTCGGTCTCGGCCGGGGCTACCAGCCCCGGGAGTACGCCGCCTTCGGGATGTCGATGGACGAGTCCCGCGAGCGGTTCAACGAGAGCGTCGAGTTCCTCCGCAAGGCGTTCACCGCCACCGAGCCGTTCGACTGGGAGGGCGAGTTCTACAAGGGCCGGGAGATCGCCGTCCTGCCCAGCGTGGTCCAGAAGCCCTACCCGCCGCTGTGGCTGGCCTGCGTCAGCGCCTCGACGTTCGAGATGGCGGGCGAGAACGGCTGGCAGATCATGACCTCGCCCAACTTCACGCCGGTCAAGATCGTGGCCGAGAACTTCGAGCGCTACAAGGCCGCGCTGGTGGCGGCGGGCTTCGACCCGGCCGCCTTCCAGTACCCGGTGATGCAGCAGGTCTATGTCGGCGCCGACCCCGACCGGGCCTACGAGGAGCCGCAGGAAGCCTGCATGAACTTCTTCCAGAAGCTCTCCGGCCTGTTGCCCAAGGAGATCAAGGACCCGCAGCAGTCCGGCGGCGAGAGCTACGAGCAGTTCCGGCGCACGCAGCGGAAGATGACCGACCTCCGCTACGACTACCTCTACGAGAACGCCGTCCTGTTCGGGACGGGCGAGCGGGTGGTGGAGCGCATCCGGCACCTGCAGGAGTACGCCGGTGTCGACTACCTCATCGGCTGGTTCAACCTCGGCAGCCTCGACCACGAGCTGGCCAAGGAGTCGATGCGCCGCTTCGCCGACGAGGTCATGCCCGAGTTCCCGGATGAAGAAGTCCCGGGCGAGGAAGTCGTCGTCGAGGACGTGGCGGTGGCCGCCTCCTCGTGAGGCGGCCGATGATCGTTACTTGAACAGGACGGGCATGAGCTCCATGCCCGGCGTGAGCATCGACTCGGTCCGCTTGATCTCGCCCGCGATCTCGTAGTCGGGGAAGCGGCGCAGCATCTCGGAGAACACGATGCGGGCCTCGCAGCGGGCCAGCGCCGCCCCCAGGCAGAAGTGCTGCCCGAACCCGAAGGCCATGTGCATGGGATCCGGTTCCCGGGTGATGTCGAACACGTCGGGGCGCTCCCAGGCGTCCTCGTCGCGGTTGGCCGACTGCCAGAGCATGACGACGAAGTCGCCCGGCGCGATGGCCTGCCCCCGGATCTCGGTGGCCCGGGTGGCGGTGCGGCCCATGGTCACGACCGGGGTCCAGTAGCGGAGGATCTCCTCCACCGCCAGGTTGATCAGTTCCGGCCGTTCCATGAGCAGGCGCCGCTGATCGGGAAAGTCGGCCAGGAGCTTGATCCCGCCCGACAGCAGGGAGCGGGTCGTCTCGTTGCCGCCGACGAGGACGACGAGCAGGAGCAGGAGCTGGTTGGGCTCGCTGATCCGCTCCCCGTCGACCTCGGCCTGGCCGAGGGCGGTGATCAGGTCGTCGCGGGGGTTATCCCGGCGGTCGGTCAGCGCCTCCATGAAGTAGCTCATGAGCTCCATGAGCTGTTCGAACAGGTGGCCCATGGTCTCGGAGTGGCGGTCGGCCATGGCGTCGGTGGCGGCCACGATGGCGTCGGACCACCGCCGGAAGGCCGGGTAGTCCTCGGGCGGAACGCCGAGCATCTTGGCGATCACGTACATCGGGATCGGCAGCGCCACCGACTCGACGAAGTCGTGCACGGTCCCCGGCTCGATGGCGTCGAGCGCCTGGCGGGTGAGGACCTCGACCTCGGCTTCGAGGTTCGCCACCATCCGGGGGGTGAAGGCGGTGCTGACGAGGCGCCGGAGCTTGGTGTGGCGGGGCGGGTCGAGGGCCACGATCATCTCGCCGCCGAGCAGCTGGGAGAGGTCCATCTGCCGGCGGAGCTCGGCGCGGCGGGGAAGCCCGGTCGGGTCGGTGATCTCCGCCTCGTCGTCGGGCGGGATCGACTCGGTGGGCCGCAGGCCGTAGTTGGAGGAGAACAGGCCCGGGTCCCGCGAAACGAACTTGACGTCCTCGTGCTTGGATAGCGCCCAGTACTGGCCCGGCTCGTACCAGAACACCGGCGCCTCGACCCGCAGCCGCTGGTAGACGGGGTACGGATCCCGGGCGTAGAAGGCGGGATTGTTCAGGTCGGCCAGCTCGCGCAGATCCATGGAAATTAGCTTAGTAAATAGTTAGTAGTTGTGCTAGGTTGGCCTTCGTCGCTAGGAACTTTGGGGGTCCGATGTACAAGATCTTCAGCGTCGACGACCACGTTGTCGAGCCGGCCGACGTGTGGAGCTCACGGGTGCCGGCCAAGTTCAGGGATGCCGCTCCCCATGTGATCGAAGAGGGCGGCCGGGAGTTCTGGGTCTACGAGGACCAGCGGGCGATGACCATGGGCCTCAACGCCGTGGCCGGCAAGCCCCGCGAGCAGTGGAGCCTCGAGCCGACCCGCTTCGCCGACATGATCCCCGGTTGCTACGACCCCAAGGAACGGGCCCGGGACATGCTGTCGCAGGGCGTGCTGGCCAGCGTCTGCTTCCCGACTCTGCCCCGCTTCGGCGGGATGCTGTTCAACTCGTTCAAGGACAAGGAGCTGGCCGACGTCTGCGTGAAGGCCTGGAACGACTTCATCCTCGACGAGTGGTGCCCGGGCGGGCCGGAGGGCATGTTCGTCCCGATGATCATCTGCCAGGTGTGGGATCCGCAGCTGGCCGCCGACGAGATCCGCCGCTGCGCGGCCAAGGGCGCCAAGGCGTTGGCCTTCACCGAGAACCCCGTCCCGGACGGGCTGCCCGGCTTCTACACCGACCACTGGGATCCCCTGTGGCAGGCGGTGACCGAGGTCGACATCCCGGTGTGCATGCACATCGCGTCGTCGGGCTACGTGCCGATGCCCGACCCGTCCGCCGGCCTGGGCGGTGCGATCGTCCTGGCCAATGTCGGCGCCATGATGTCGATGGTCAACCTGGTGCTGTCGCCCGTGTGCCACAACTTCCCGACGATCAAGATCGTCTATTCGGAGGGCGGCGTCGGCTGGATCCCGGCCGTCCTGGAACGGGCCGACCGCCAGGTCGAGCGTCAGCAGTGGGCCGGCCTCGACCGCGGCCTGATGCCCTCCGAGGTCTTCCGGCGCAACATGTACGCCTGCATGATCGAGGAGCCGCTCGGGCTGACGTACTACAACGACATCGGCCTCGACCGGATCGTCATGGAGACCGACTACCCGCACTCCGACAGCACGTACCCCTACACCCAGAAGTCGTGCGAAGAGGTGTTCGCCGGCATGCCCGACGACGTGATCGAGGCCGTGACCCACACCAACGCCGAGCGGCTCTTCAACTGGAAGATGGCCGACGAGAGCCTGCTCACGTCGCCCGATGTGTCGGAGTGGCGGTCCACGCTGGAGGCCGATCCGTACGCCGCCCTGCAGACCTGCCACGACGTCGAGGGCGTGACGCGGCTCGGCGCCGAGGGCGTCGCCACCTGCGAGGAGCGGATCCTCGAGGGCAGCATCTACACCAAGTGCGGCAAGGCCGTCGGGCCGGACGGAGTGTGCGAGGCCGGTCACAAGGCATGAGCGAGGCGTCGCGGGATGACGTGACGGTCGACTTCGATCACCACTCGCCCGAGATCGCCGTCGACCCCTACGCCACCTGGGAGGCGCTGCGGGGCAAGTGCCCGGTCACCTGGACCGACGCCCACGACGGCTACTGGGTGCTGACCGATTTCGCCTGCGTCTACGAAGCCACGCGCAACGACGAGACATTCCTCTCCGGCCCACCTGGAGTCGGGATCCCGAGCTACGGGATCGATGCCCAGATCCCGCTCGAGACGGACGCGCCGATGACGCAGAAGTACCGGCGGGTGCTGCAGACGCGGTTCTCGCCGGCGGCGGCCGCCGCCGCCGAGCCCGTCATCCAGGCGATCATCGACGAGCTGATCGACGCCGTCATCGAGCGCGGCGAATGCGACCTCATCACCGAGGTGGCCACGCCGACGCCCGCCCGCTTCATCCTGCGGATCCTCGGTTTCGACGAGATCCGGTGGGAGGAATTCACCGACTGGGTGCATCACGTCGTCCACGACGTGACCAACGACCCCGAGGCGGCCCTACTCGCCGCATCCAGCCTGTATGGCGCGATTCTCGAGCTCATGGAGGAGCGGCGGGCGAACGGCCTGCGCGACGACATCGTCAGCGAGCTGCTGCAGAGCGAGATCGACGGAGTCCCGCTCGACGACGACGTGATCGCCAACTACACGCTGCTGCTGATCTTCGGCGGGCTCGACACCACGGCGTCGGCGGTCGGGAACGCGCTGGTCCGCCTCGACCGTCAGCCCGAGCTGCGGCGGGAGCTGATCGAGCACCCCGACGTCCTGCCCCAGGCCGTGGAAGAGCTTCTCCGGATCGACGCACCGGTGCAGGCGCTGGCGCGGACCGTCGCCCACGACGTGGAGATGTGCGGTCAGCAACTCAGAGCCGGGGACCGCGCTCTGCTGAGCTGGGGCGCGGCCAACCGCGACCCCGCCGAGTTCCCGAACCCCGAAGTCGTCGACTTCCGGCGGCCGGTCAACCGGCACATGAGCTTCGGCGTGGGCCTCCACCGCTGCCTCGGCTCGAACTTCGGCCGCACGATGTTCCGCCTGATCCTCGGGTCGATCCTGTCCCGCATGCCGGACTACGAGCTGGTCGGCGACCCGGACCAGTATCGCTTCAAGGACATCGGAGTCGTGTGGGGGCACACGAATCTGCCGGCCCGGTTCACCCCCGGCCGCCGATCCGGCTGAGCCTTGATCTCGCCGGGGACGCCTACTGGGAGCGTCACACCACCCGGATCGTCTGATTCAGGAGGGCGGCCAGCTCGGCGGGGCGGCTCAGAAACGGATCGTGACCGGAGTCGAGGCTCACGACGTCGCAGGGCACGCCCAGGTTGGCGATCTGGCGCCGCTGCCGGCGGGGTGGCAGGGCCCGGTCCCGGCTGAGGCAGACGTAGGTCCGCCGGACGGCCGGGGAGAGGCCGGCCCAGGAGATCCGTTCGAGGCCGATGGCGGCCGACTCCGGGCTGAGCTGGTCGAGCAACCGGGCGGCCGTCGGGGCGTCGAGGTCGTTGGTGAACAGCCAGCGGGCCACCGGCCGGGGCGCGACGGTCGCCCGGCGCCGGCGACCGCACCACCACGGCAGCGGCCGGATCAGGTGCGGAACGGTGCTGAGCGCGCTGCGTCCCTCGGCCGGGATGGTGGCCGAGATGAACACCAGCCCGGTGATGCGGTCGGGGCGGCGGCGGGTCACCTCGGGGACGACGATCCCGGCCAGCGAGTGGGCCACCAGCACGGCCCGGCGGAAGGGGGCGGCGTCAATGGCGGCGGTCACCACGGCGACGAAGTCCTCCAGCGTCGCCCGTCCGGCGGCCCGGCGGTCGCCGCGGCCGGGAAGATCGACGGCCAGGGCGGGGGCGGCGAGGTGGGGCAGGACGGCGTCCCAGCACGCCGCCCGGTGAAACCCGCCGTGGACCAGGATGAACCCCGTGTCCGCCCGGCCGGTCATGTGCGGTAGCGTAATACAAGTAAACGTTTACACGCCTGAGGAGGGAGCGGTAATCTCGGGCGCCGGAGTCCGGAACGCTGGAGGGGAGGACACGGGTGGGAGTCCGAGTCGGGATGCGCCTGCGATGCGACAAGTGTGGTTCCGAGGCGATCGTCACCGCCCCGGGCGACGCCGAACTGGAATGCTGCGGGGCGCCGATGACCGTCACCTTCGAGCCGGCGCCCAGTGAGGCGACCGGCGGAGGGCAGAGCTGACATGCCCGGTCCGCTCGAGGGCCTCGCCGTCGTCGATGCCACCTGGGGCATGCCCGGCGCCGTGACGGGGATGCTGCTGGCCGACTACGGCGCCCGGGTGGTCAAGGTCGAGCGACCCGGCGGCGGCCCGGACCGGCGTTCGGTGACCCGCAGCGCCTGGGACCGTGGCAAGTGGAGCGTCGAAGCCGATCTCTCGACGGCCGAGGGCCGCGAGGCGTTGTTCGGCCTGCTGGCGACGGCCGACGTCTTTCTCGAATCGGGCGGACCGGGCCGGGCCGATGCCGCCGGCTTCGGCTACGACGCGGTCCACGGGCGCTGGCCGGCGCTCGTGTACTGCTCGATCTCCGGCTACGGGCCGGACGGGCCCTGGCGGGACCGGCCGGGGTACGACTGCCTGGTCGCCGCCCGGCTCGGGGCGATGGCCGAGCAGCCCGGTCACCGCAAGGGGCCGAAGTTCCTCGGCCACCCGATGATCGGATACGGCACCGCGTCGCTGGCCACCATCGGCATCCTGGCCGCGCTGCGGGCCCGGCGCCTGACCGGCACCGGACAGCGGGTCGACGTGTCGCTGCTCGACGGGCTCGTGGCCCAGAGCAGCATGAACTGGTGGTGGAACGAGAACGACGTGTCGTACCTCGCCCGCTCCGGGACCGAGAAGGGGTTCGGCCGGACCCGGGTCGTGACCGACCCGTTCCTGTGTGCCGACGGCGAGTGGATCATGATCCACACCGGCGGGCCGGGCGCCTTCAAGCGGGCGATGGACATCCTCGGCGTCGGCGAGAAGGTCCGCACGATTCCCGGAGTCGAGATGTCCGTCCGCCTCGACGACGACGAGTACGAGGCCGCCCGCCACCGCGCCCCCGAGGCGTTCAAGTCCCGGCCCCGGGCGGAATGGCTCAAGCTGTTCCACGACGCCGACGTCGCCGCCCTGCCCGTCCTCCGGCCGGGCGAAGCGCTGCTCGACGAGCAGGTGGAGCACGCCGGCGTGGTCGTCGAGCTCGACGACCCGGTGTACGGGCGCCTCCGTCAGGCCGGGCCGGTGATCCGCTTCGAAAAGACACCGGCCGCCCCGCCGGCGCCGGCCCCCACCGTGGGCCAGCACAACGGCTCTGCCGCAACTGGCGTTCGTTTACCGGGATATAGCGGAAATCGAACGCCAGAACGAGGGGGGCGGCCCCTGGCCCACGCCCTCGACGGCCTGCGGGTCCTCGATTTCTCCAGCTTCTTCGCCACCGCCTACGGGGCCAAGATCCTCTCCGACCTCGGCGCCGACGTCATCAAGGTCGAGACGCCGGGCGGCGACCAGATGCGGGGCATGGCCGACCCCTTCGAGGGCTGCCAGCGGGGCAAGCGCACGATCGCCCTCGATCTCCGCTCGCCGGCCGGCCTGGCGATCGTCGACGACCTCGTCCGCTCGGCCGACGTCGTCATGCACAACCTGCGCCCGGGCAAGGCCGAGAAGCTCGGCATCGGCTACGACCGGCTGGCCAAGCTGCGGCCCGGCCTCATCTACTGCTTCCTGCCCGGGTTCGGGTCGACCGGGCCCAAGGCGCATCTCAAGAGCTTCGCTCCGCTGATCTCGGGCTTCACCGGGCTGCTGTACCTCGGCGCCGGCCGGGGCAACCCGCCGATCAAGCGCGTGATGGGCAACGAGGACTACTACAACGGGTTCCTGGGCGCGGTCGCCGTCCTCATGGCGCTGGAGCACCGGGCGAAGACCGGCGAGGGCCAGTACATCGAGAGCCCCCAGCTGCATTCCAGCCTGTTCGCCGCCACCGAGCAGTGCCTCGACGGGGCCGGCCGGCCGGTCGAGGCGTTCGCCCTCGATCCGGCGCAGATGGGCTACGGGCCGCTGTACCGGCTGTACCGCACGGCGGGGGACGGCTGGCTGTGCCTGGCCTGTGTCGGGGACCGCCACCGGGTCGAGCTGCGCACGGCCCTGGGCGTCGACGACCTGCCGGCCGACGACGAGGCGCTGGCCGGGCTGCTCGAGGAGCGCTTCGCCCAGCTCACGGTCGAGGAGGCCTTCACCCTTCTCGACGGTCACGGGGTGCCGTGCGAGATCGCCGTCCCCGATCCGGCCATGCCCGACTTCCTGTGGGACGAGTGGGCCGTCGAGACCGGTCGCGTCTTCGAGCAGCACCACCCGGTGTGGGGCTGGATCCGGGAGTTCGGGCTGTCGGTCCACCTGTCCGACACCCCCGGGCTGAACAAGGGGCCGAGCCCGCTGCTCGGCCAGCACACCCGGGAGATCCTGGCCGAACTGGGCTACGACGCCGGACGGATCGACGAGCTCGTCGGTACGGTGTGCATCCAGAGCGACCATGGAGCGAAGGCATGAGTGACCAGAACCAGACCGGGAAGCGCTACACCTGTCCGACCTGCGGCACCGCCGTCATCTGCGTGAAGAAGGGCGAAGGCCGGTTCACGTGCCACGGCGCGCCGATGGAGCTGGTCACGGCCAAGCCGCTGCCGTCGAGTGATTGACGGCACCGTCTCCCTCGTCACCGGGGGGAACAGCGGCATCGGGCTCGGCATGGTCCGGGGCCTCGTGGCCGCCGGCGCCGACGTGGTGATCTGGGGCACGAACGAGGAGAAGAACGAGCGGGCGGTCGCCGAGCTGCGGGCCCCGGGCCGCCGGGTGGTGGCCTTCCGCTGCGACGTGTCGGACGAGAAGCAGGTCGTCGCCACCTTCGCCGCCACCCTCGAGGAGATGGGCAAGATCGACAGCGTCTTCGCCAACGCCGGGATCGGCGGCGTGCGGACCCGCCCGTTCACCGAGATGACCCTCGACGAATGGCGGTCGATGATGGTGGTGAACCTCGAGGGCGCGTTCCTCACCCTGCGGGAAGGGGCGAGGCATCTCGTCGATCGGGGTGAAGGCGGAGCGCTGATCGGAGTGTCG
Source organism: Actinomycetota bacterium (assembly GCA_040756995.1). Taxonomy (GTDB): domain Bacteria; phylum Actinomycetota; class Acidimicrobiia; order IMCC26256; family BP-133; genus BP-133. The sequence goes on from JBFLYK010000085.1 coordinate 14,654, forward strand.
TCGACCTCGGCCATCCACGGCGCGCCCCGCAACCAGCACTACGCGGCGGCCAAGACGGCGTTGCTGGCCGTCATGCGGGGCCTGGCCGTGGAACTGGCCCGGTACGGCATCCGGTGTAACGCGCTCGTCCCCGGCTGGACCGAGACGCCCATGACCGAGAAGAGCCGGACGCACGAGAAGTTCCTGGCCAACACCACGGCCCGCACCCCGGTTCGACGGTGGGGGACGCCCGACGACTTCGGGGCGGTGGCGGCGTTCCTGGCCGACCCGGCGCAGGTGTTCCACACCGGCGACACGATCGTGGTCGACGGCGGATACACCGTATTCTGAGCGCCGCTCTCAGCCCGCCACAGGAGGCCGGTTCTTGAACATCGGGATGCTGCTGGAGATGGCCGCCGACGGCATGGGCGACCGCGTCGCCGTCGGACGGGCCACGGGCGGCACGACCTACGCCGGGCTGCTCGATGACGCCCGGCGGCTGGCCGGGCTGCTGCAGGCGTCGGGCGTCGAGCGGCTCGTCCTGGTCGACGTCAACTCCGACGCCGTCCCGACCCTCCTGTTCGGCGCCGTCCTGGCCGGCATCCCCTTCGTCCCGCTCAACTACCGGCTGGCCGACGATCAGCTGGCCCTGCTGCTGGACCGGACGGCCCCGGCGCTGGCCGTGGTCGAGGCGGCCGTGCCCGGCCGGGTCGGTCGGAGAGACGGCATCGAGTACGTCGGTGCCGGCGAGCTGCGGGCCCGCCTGCCCGACACGGCGCCGGCGGCCGGCGACACCGCCGATCCCGACGGCATCGCCGTCCTCCTCTTCACCAGCGGCACGACCGGCGACCCCAAGGCCGCCGTCCTGCGCCACCGCCACCTGACGTCGTACGTGCTGTCCACCGTCGAGTTCATGGGGGCCGACCCTCACCACGCCGGCCTGGTCAGCGTGCCGCCGTACCACGTGGCCGGCATGGCCACGATCCTGACCGGCGTCTACGGCGGCCGCCGCCTGCTCTACCTGCCGGCCTTCGATCCGGCCGCCTGGGTCGACCTGGCCCGGGACGAGGCCGTCACCCACGCCATGGTCGTCCCCACGATGCTGGGCCGGATCCTCGACGTGCTCGAGGAGCGGGCGGAGTCGCTCCCGTCGCTGGTGCACCTGGCCTACGGCGGCGGCCGCATGCCGGTACCGGTCATCGAGCGGGCGCTGACGTTGCTGCCCCACGTCGGATTGGTCAACGCCTACGGGCTCACCGAGACCAGCTCCACCGTGTCGGTGCTCAGCCCCGAGGATCACCGGACGGCCTTCGCCAGCGACGACCCGGCGGTGCGGGCCCGGCTGGGCTCCGTCGGCCGCCCGCTGCCGTCGCTGGAGGTCGAGATCCGCGACCCGTACGGGAAGCCGCTCCCGCCGGGGGAGCGGGGCGAGATCTACGTGCGGGGCGAGCAGGTGGCGGGGGAGTACCTCGGCAAGGGCGGGGTCCTCACCGACGACGGCTGGTTCCCGACCAACGACGGCGGGTGGCTGGACGAGGCGGGGTACCTGTTCGTCGAGGGCCGCCTCGACGACGTGATCGTCCGCGGCGGCGAGAACATCTCGCCCGGCGAGGTGGAGGACGTGCTGCTCGAGCACCCGGCGGTGGCCGAGGCCGGGGTGGTCGGCGTCCCCGACGACGAGTGGGGGGAGACGGTGGCCGCCGCGGTGGTGCTGAACCAGGGGGTCGAGGCGACCGCCGAAGAGCTGGCCGATTGGGTCCGGGAACGGCTGCGCTCGGCGCGCACGCCGACGCTCATCGAGTTCCGCTCAGCGCTGCCTTACAACGAGACCGGCAAGCTGCTCCGCAGGGTGCTCAAGGCCGAGCTCGCTTCCGGCTGAGATTCGTCAGAATCCTGGATGCACGATCATTGACAGTGGCCTCGCGGCCTTCCTAGCATGCAACGAGTATCCAGGATGCACGTTCGGCTGGTGGTTCGGGGGAGGCGCCGGGATGAAGGTGCTCATCGACGACGGCCGCTGCCAGGGGCATGGGCGCTGCTGGTCGACCGAGCCGCAATTGTTCGAACCCAGGGATGACGAGGGCCGCTCGGCCGTCCTCGGGGGCGAGGACCAGCCCGACGACCCTGATCTCCTGACCCGGGCCATGCGGGCGGCTGAGGCCTGCCCGGAGCGGGCCATCACCGTCGTCAGCGACTGAGCACACCAAGGGAGCCTCATGGCCGAAGGCGCCGTACAGAAGTACAGCGAGTACGACCACCACGACCCCTCGATCACGCTGGAGAACGTCCACGAGTCGTGGGACAACCTGCGCAGCCAGTGCCCCGTCGGCCGCAGCGACGCCTACGGCGGCATGTGGGTGGTGACGGGTTTCCCCGAGGCGAACGAGATCTTCCACAAGCCGGAGATCTTCTCCTCGACGCCGTTGATCATCCCGCCCTTCCCCCAGGCGATGAAGATGATCCCGGTCGAGATCGACCCGCCCGACCACGCCCGCTACCGGGCCCTGGTGGCCGCGCCGTTCTCGCCCCGGCGGGCCGAGCGCTATGAGGAGCCCCTGCGGGTCATCGTCAACCAGCTGATCGACGAGTTCATCGAGCTCGGTGAGTGCGACATCTATCAGACGCTGGCCATCCCGTTCCCCACGCTGATGGGGACGACGATGCTGGGCCTGCCGAACGCCGACGCCGTCAAGTTCGAGGAGTGGACGCACAAGATCATCCACATGTCGGCCACCGACATGGAGGTGGCGGGCGAGGCCGTCATCGAGCTCTACACCTACTTCTACGCGCTGCTGGAAGAGCGGCGGGCCAACCCGACGGACGACGTCATGTCCCTCCTGGCCGCCGCCGAAGTGGACGGCGTGAAGCTCACCGACGAGGAGCTGATGGGCTTCTGCCTGCTGCTGCTCATCGCCAGCATCGACACCTCGCAGAAGGTCATCGGGTCGATTCTGTGGCAGCTGGCCACCGAGCCGGACCTCCGCCACTGGATCCGGGCCAACCCGGAGAAGACGGCGACGGTGGTGGAGGAGTTCCTGCGCTACTGGGCGCCGGTCCAGCCGGCCCGGCGGGCGGTGGTCGACACCGAGGTCAACGGCTTCCAGTTCAAGGCCGAGGACCAGCTCTTCGTGCTCCTCGGGGCGGCCAACCTCGACGAGCGGGAGTTTCCCGACGCCGCCAAGTTCGATCCGGAGCGCACGCCCAACCGCCACCTGGCCTTCGGGACGAGCATCCACCGCTGCCTCGGCTCGCACATCGCCCGCATCGAGCTGCGGGTGATGCTCGAAGAGCTGCTGCGGCGCATCCCCGACTTCGAGCTGCAGCCGGGGGCCACGGCGGAGTGGTCGAAGGGACAGGTCCAGGGCGTGGTCCGGGTGCCGATCCAGTACCCGCCCGGGAAGCGTGAATCAGCCGACCGGCTCGAACGGGCCGTGGCCTCCTAGGAGAAAGGCGACATCGTGGGCGCATACAAGAGTGCCGAAGATCTCTACAAGTACATGGGGCAGATCTTCGCTCTCGCCTTCGAGACCGAGGGCCTGAAGGACAAGCTCAACGCCACCGGAGTGGCGCTCAAGCTGAACCTCACCGACCCCGACTCGGTGATCGCCGTCGACTTCGGCCGGGGCATCGTCCAGTTCGGCTCCGACATCGACATGGACGTCCAGGTCGACCTCGAGATGTCGGCCGACAACGCCCACAAGTTCTGGCTGGGGAAGCTCAACGTGCCGCTGGCGATCGCCAAGCGCGACATCAAGGTCCACGGCTCGGTGCAGAAGGTGCTGAAGCTGGCGCCGCTGATGCAGCCGCTGCATGAGAAGTACCACCAGATCCTGAAGGACGCCGGGCTCGAAGAGATGATCGGCTGAGGGGAGGCGATTCGCATGGGACGACTCGACGACAAGGTCTGCCTCATCAGCGGCGGAGCCCGCGGCCTGGGGGCGGCGACGGCGGAGGCGATGGTGGCGGAAGGCGCCACCGTCGTCATCGGCGACATCCGGCCGGGCGAGGGCAAGGCCCTGGCCGACCAGCTCGGTGACAAGGCGTCGTTCGCCGAACTCGACGTCATCAACGAGGAGGCGTGGAGCACCGTCGTGGCCGACGTCGTGGGCACCCACGGCCGGCTCGACGTTCTGGTCAACTGCGCCGGCATCCTCACCATCGCCCCGCTGGTCACCAGCACGCTGGCCGACTTCCAGAAGGTCACGGCCGTGAACCAGTACGGCGTGTACCTCGGGATGCGGGCCGCCCTGTCGCCGATGCTGGCCGCCCAGAAGGGCTCCATCGTCAACATCTCGTCGATCGACGGGGTGAGCGGCATGCCGGGCATGGCGCTCTACTCGGCCACGAAGCACGCGGTGATCGGCCTCACCCGGTCGGTGGCCCAGGAGGTGGCGGCCCTCGGCATCCGGGTCAACGCCGTGTGCCCCGGGCTCATGCCCACGCCGATGGTCCTGGAGGCCGATCTCAGCGCCCTCGGCGACGTCGACCTCGGCGCCATCGTCAACCAGATCCCGATGAAGCGCCCGTCCGACGTCGCGGAGGTGGCCAAGACGGTGGTCTTCCTGGCCTCCGACGACGCCTCCTACATCACCGGCGCCGAGCTGCTGGTCGACGGCGGCTGGCACGCCGGTCACGTGGCGGGCTGAGATGGACGTCGGCATCGAACTGCTCTTCGACGGATCGCCCGGCAACTCCATCACCGACGCCGGCGGCTACGCCAAGGCGTTGGAGGACATGGGCTTCGCCAGTCTCTGGCTGCCCGACCACGTCGTGGTCTTCGAGGAGTACGCCCCCAACTACAGCTACAGCCCGGACGGGCTTCCGCCCTACGGCCCCCGTCAGGGCTGGTTCGACCCGCTCTTCAGCCTGGCGGCCATGGCCGCCACCACGGAGCGCATCCGGCTGGGGACCAACATCCTCATCCTTCCGGAGCGCAACCCCGTCGTGCTGGCCAAAGAGGTCACGGCGCTCGACCATCTCTCCGGAGGCCGCATCAGCCTCGGGGTCGGGCTCGGCTGGTCGCCCGAGGAGTTCGCCGCCGTGGGCGTCCCGTTCGAGAACCGCGGCGCCCGCTGCGACGACTACATCAAGGCCATGACCTGCCTGTGGACGGATGAGGTCGCCACCTACGACGGCGAGTTCGTCTCGTTCACCGGTGCGGTGCAACTGCCGAAGCCCGTCCAGTCACCCCGGCCGCCGATCATCATCGGAGGCCAGACCCCGGCCGCCCTGCGCCGGGCCGCGACACTGGGCGACGGTTGGAGCAGCTGGATGCTTCCGACCGACGCCATCGCCGAGACTCTCACCGGCCTGGACGCCGAGTGCGAGAAGGCCGGCCGCGACCCGGCGAGTGTGCGCCGGATCCACACGACCTTCTATCCCGGCCCCGACGGCTTCGCCCAGTTGCTGGAACTGGGCCAGAAGAACGGTGTGGACGAGGTGATCGTCGTCCCCTGGGTTCCCGACCGGGATCCGTTCGAGGTGCTGGCCGAGATCGCCAAGATCGGAGCCCAGTTTTGAGTGAACGCGAGATCTTCGTCGACGGTGAAATCGACCTGCGGTCCGTCGGCCGCCGGCGGCTCGTCGACGACGTCATCTCGCACCTGCGGCAGCTGATCCTCGATCAGGAGCTGCCACCGGGAACCGCTCTGCTGCAAACGGAGCTGGCCGAGAAGCTCGGCGTCAGCCGCACACCGCTGCGCGAGGCGTTCCGGATCCTGGAGCGGGAAGGCCTCGTCAAGGTGGCCAACGGCAACCGGACCATCGAAGTCGCCCGTTTCGGCGCCGACGAACTCCGCGATCTCTACGAGGTGCGCGAGGTCATCGACGGCCTCGCCGCCCGGCTGCTGGCCCGCAAGGGCCTGACCGATGAACTGGACGAGGAGCTGCGCAATCTCCTGGTGGAGATGGACAGTACCGCCGAGCCGTTCCAGCCGTCGCGCTGGTTCCAGGCCCACCTCGGTTTCCACGTCCGCATCGCCACGTGCTGCGGGAACTCGCAGCTGCACACGATGCTCAACCTCATCCGCATGACCACGCTGTCGCTGCACGAGCCCCTGCACGACAAGGCCGAGTTCGAACCCGGACCGCTGGCCGACATCCTGCGGGTGGCGCAGGAGCAGCACTACGCGATCTACGAGTCGATCCGCAAGGGTGACGAGCGATCGGCCGAGTCACACGCCCGGCGTCACATCCGGGCGACGCTGCATTCGAATTTGATTGAGCAAGCCACAAGGGGGACCGGACATGACTGAGTCGCTTGGCCGGAGGAAGGGGTTAGCGCTCCGCCTGGCCGCGGCGCTAGCAGTGAGCCTGTTGGTGGCCGGCTGCGGCACACGGCTCGACGATGCACGGATCGAAGCCGCCGCCGGTGTCGGCGGAAACAACAACGCCGGGTCCAGCCAGTCCGCGGCTGAAACGTTCGACACCGGCACCGTGAGCGACGCCGGAACCGCTTCGGCGGCACCGGAGGTTTCGGCGGGGGCCGACACCGGCGCGGCCGCCGCCACCGGCGGGGGAACCGCGGCGGCCCCGACCGCCGGGGCGGCCGGCCCGTCCGGCGGTGCGTCGCCGGCCGCCGGCCCGAGC
>JBFLYK010000086.1:0-19876 GCA_040756995.1 Actinomycetota bacterium
ACCGGCTCCGTTCCCTCCTCATGCCGGCCGGCCGGCCGGTCGTGGCGGTAGGGGCCCGAGGCGCCGGCCTGGTGGTGGTGGCCCGGGCGGGATCCGCCGCCGGGTTGACGGCCGGGGAACCGGGTCCGGACTCCTCTCCATCCGTGTTCGTGACGGTCGGCTGTCCAGGAGCGGGCCCGCCGGTGGACGGGACGCCGGTGACCGAGCTGGTCGGCGGCCCGGTCATAGGAGCAGCTTCGAGCGATCCCTTTGAACGTCGGACGTGCTTCGCGCCGCGCCGGTTCTCGAGGTTGGCGCCGGCGAGGATGCCGGTGCCCGTCCGGTCATTGAGCGGGATCCCGACGGAACCGGCTACCAGGGTGGTCCGCACTTCGTCGCGGCCGGCCCGGCGCGCCGACAGCGCCACGACGCCGATCGCCATGTTCAGCGCGGCGAAGGCCGCCACCACATTGATCAGTTGCCGGTGCCGGACGGCGCCCACGTTCCCCCTCGCGGTCGAACCACATCGCCCCTGCCATTCCAGGTTCGCTCGCTTCCGACCTGTTCCTGCTTCTCGGGTGGTATGCCCGAATTGCTGACTTCCGCACTTCGGGAATGGCTCCAGCGGGCAAGGAGCCGCTCATAGTGCGCAGACCGGCCCAAAAAGGACCTTTGGCCTCCGGTGCAGAACCTTGAGGAGGGGGGTCGGGGCTTTCCCGCTGTCAGGGGAGAGCTTCCCGGCGAGGGGGGATCGATGTCCAGGGCCGTCGCGGTTCTGTTTGCTCTGGGTCTGCTCGTGGCCTATCCGACGGCGGTGCGTTCGCAGACGACGGCGCCGGCGGGTTACGGCGTGGTGGCGAGGGCGCAGCTGTACTCGGGCGTCGAGTACGTCAAGCTGGCCAGGGCCAAGGGTCCGGTCGTGGCCCACGTGGCCCACGTGCTGCCGGGAGCGCCGGTCGACCTGCAGGTCGTCAATGCCCATGACCGGATCCCGACGAGCGCCAAGGAACTCGAGACCACGAGCTCGATGTGTGAACGGGTCCGCTGCATCGCCGGGGTGAACGGCGACTTCCACAGGTTCGGCGTCCCGACCGGGGCGGTGGTGGCGGGCGGCCGGATGCTGCGCTCGCCGGACCCGGCGCGGCCGCAGCTCACCGTCACGAACGACGGACGGCTGGTCGCCGGTACCTTGCCCTGGACCGGATCGGTGACCGCCGGGCACGGCCACCAGCTGGCGGTGAGCACGGTGAACGCCGCACCGCCGGCCAACGGGCTCGCCCTCTTCACACCGGAACACGGGCCGGCCACCGAGGCCTCGCCCCGGGCCGAACTCGTCGTCCGGGCCGCCGGCGTCGGCCGGCTGAACCAGGCGACCGACCTGCAGCTGGCCGCGCTGCGCACCGGCGGCGGGCCCATCCCGGCGGACGGCGCCGTGCTGTCCGGGGACGGTTCGGCCGGGCAGCAGCTGCGCGAGCTGTGGACCCGCCGCCACGGCACCGCTCCCGCCCGGCTCCTGATCAGCTCGCCGGTCGACGCCAGTGTCAGCCTCGGAGTCGAGCCGGTTGTCCTGCGGGACGGCAAGCGGGCGCTGCCGTGGAGGGATCCGAACGTCATCAACCCGCGCCAGCCCCACACGCTCGTCGGCTGGAACAGGGAAGGCCACGTCTACCTCGTCGCCGTCGATGGCCGGCAGCCGGCCTCCGAAGGCGTGAACATGGCCGAGGCCGCCGACTTCCTCGTCAGCCTCGGCGTCACCGATGCCGTCAGCCTCGACGGCGGCGGCGGGACGGTGTTCGTGGCCGGCGGATCGGTCTGGAACCGGCCGAGCGACAACGACCCGGCGCGACCGGGTCAGTACGTGGAACGCGGCGCGCCGAACGCCTTCGTCGTCATGGCCCGGCCGGGTGCGCCGCTTCCGCCCGAGGCACCGCCGGCCCCGCCGTCGGGCGGCGGTCCGGCGCCGGGCCAGATCCGTCCGCTGAGCGCCGCTCCCGAGGCACCGGACTCCGGAGCCGACGGAACGGCCACCGGCCCCGCGCCCTGGCCCGACGACCCGGCGGCCGCCGGCGACGGCATCGGCCAGTTCGGCCCGTCCCTCGGTGTGGGCGGCCCACTGGCGCCCGACGAGCTTCCTGTCGGCCCGGCCGCCGCCGGATCCACCGCCGGACGCCGGGGCCAGGCGGCGACACCCCCCGATGGCGCCGTTGAGTCAGCCGGACCGCACACCGAGGACCGCTCACCGGTTGACCAGGGCCCGTCAGCACTCCGGCGGGACGACGACCGCCGCCGGGCGGATCCGAGCGGTGACCGCCCTGAGCCGACGCTGAACGCGGCGGGGAGCCGCACGGACCCCGCCCCGCCCGCCGACAAGCGCGGACCCACGCTCCCCAAGACTCTCCGCGCCGCCCTGGCCCTGGCCGTCGTGACCGGCGCCATCTCTTTCAACCGCCGCAACCTCGCCCGACCCCACCCGGCACCACCACCGGCCCCTCAACAACCTGTCGAAAGCCTCGCGCAGGCCGGCGGAAACGCCGAAAGCCCCGCCTGGTTCACAGAGGTCCGAGCCGACACGGTGCTGATCATCGACCCGAAACTCCTGCTCGCAGCCCGGGCCGGCGGCATCGCGAGACAGGCGAGACAGCTGAGAGCGCCGTCTCGCCATGTCATGCCGCAGCGGAGCGGGAGGGATTCGAACCCCCGGGCCCAGAGGACCGGCTGCTTTCAAGGCAGCTGCATTCGACCGGACTCTGCCACCGCTCCAAGCAGGTGAACCGCTTTCTCCGACGGTAGTCCGCTCCCCAACGTAACCAGGGGCGTCGGAGGCGGGAATTATCCGGCGACGGCGAGTCCGGCGATCACGGCCAGGACCGTGAGGGTCACGGCGAGGAGGGTGCCGGCTTCACCTCGACCGCCGATGCGGCTGCCGACCGGTACGAGGACGCTGAGAGCCAGAGCGAGGAGCAGCGGGGTGGCGAGCATCGAAGGTCCTCCCGGTTCGCAGCCGACGTGGTCAGAGAACACATCGGCACGAATCGGACGAACCTTTAATCGGTAATTCGCCGCTCCACCCGATGGAAGCCGGTGTAGGGCCGCAGCACCTCGGGCACGGCGAGGGCGCCGCCCTCGTCCTGGTAGTGCTCGAACAGGAAGAGCAGCGTGCGGCCGACCGCGCAGGCGGTGCCGTTGAGCGTGTGCACCAGCTGGGTGCCGGACTCGCCCTTCATCCGGGCTCCCAACCGGCGGGCGGAGTAGTCGGTGTAGTTGGAGCAGGACGTCAGCTCCCGGTACCGGCCCTCCGACGGCAGCCACACCTCGATGTCGTACTTCTTGGCCGCCGGGGCGCCGAGGTCGCCGGCGGCGACGGCGATCACCCGGTAGGGCAGGCCGAGGCCGCCGACGATCGACTCCTCGATGGCCAGCATCGCCTCGTGCTCGTCCCAGCTCACCTCGGGGTGGGCGTACGAGAACATCTCCACCTTGTCGAACTGGTGGACGCGGAAGATCCCCCGCGTGTCCTTCCCGTACGTGCCGGCCTCCCGCCGGAAGCAGGAGGAGAATCCGGCGTAGCGGCGGGGCAGCGCCGCCTCGTCCAGCGTCTCACCGAGGTGGATGCCGGCCAGCGGCACCTCGGACGTGCCGACCAGGAACAGCTCGCCCCCGTCCACCTCGTAGACCTGGTTGCGGTCGGTGGGGAAGAACCCGGCCGCCTCCATCATCGACTCCCGCACCAGCACCGGCGGCACGACCGGTGTGAAGCCCTCGGCCACGAGCTTGCCCATCACCCACTGGATCAGCGCCATCTCCAGCAGCACCGCCTCGCCCATCAGGTAGGCGAAGCGGCTGCCGCTCATGCGGGCGGCCCGCTCGGTGTCGACGAAACCCAGCCGCTCACCGAACTCGGCGTGGTCGAGCCCGGCGGCCGGGCCGGCCGGCGGGTCGCCCACCACCCGCAGGACGTCGTAGTCGTCCTCACCGCCGTCGGGCACCGAGGCGTGGGCGGGGTTCGGCACCCGGATCACCAGCTCGTTGAACCGGGCCTCGGCCTCGGCCAGCAGGGGCTCCTTGGCCGCCAGCTCGTCCTTCAGCGAGGCGGCGGCGGCGATCTTGGCCGGCCGTTCGTCGGGCGCCGCCCGGCCGATCTCCTTGGAGGCGGCGTTCTGGCGGGCCCGCAGCTCCTCGACCTCACCCAACATCGCCCGCCGGGCCTCGTCGGCCTCCAGCACCTCGTCGATCAGCCCGGGGGCGACCCGCTTGCGCTCGATGCCGGCCCGGTAGTCGGGCTCGGTCCGCAGCCGTCGAACGTCGATCATCGCCTCGTCCTCGATGCCACCGTCATGGGAACTGGACCCGGGCCCGCAGGCTGTCGACCCAGCGGGACGCCTCCCGCCACGCCTTGCCGGCCGCCTGCCGCCGGGCCCCCGCCTCCTGGCCGGCGGCGGCGTACGACCCGAGAAACCGCATCTCGTGCTTGGCGGCCAGACTCCGCAGGACGTCGGCCACGAGCTCGTCCGACAGATGGCCTTCGAAATCGATGAAGAAGCAGTAGCTGCCGAGCTCCCGCTTCGTCGGCCTCGACTCGAGCTTGGTCAGGTTGATGCCCCGGGCGTTGAACTCCTGGAGAATCGTCAGCAGGCCGCCCGGCCGGTCCTGGTGCGTCTGGAACACCACGACCGTGCTCTTGTCATGTCCGCTGCGAGCGGGAATGCCGTGGCCGATCACCACGAACCGGGTGGAGTTGTCGGGGTGGTCGTGGATGCCGGCCGCCACCACCTCGAGGCCGTAGATCTCGGCCGCCAGCGAAGGGGCGATGGCCGCCCGGCCCTGCGCCCGGGAGCGGGCCACGTCCCGCGCCGCCTCGGCCGTCGAGTTGGCCGCCTGCACCTCGACGCCGGGCAGCTTCGCCGCCAGCCAGTCGCGGCACTGGGCGCTGGCGTGGGGAATGGAGACGACGGCCTTCACGTCGGCCAGCTTCGTGCCCGGCTTGGCGCAGAGGTTCAGGTCCACCGGCACGACGATCTCCCGGTGGATGAAGAGGTGTTCCGACGCCTCGAAGGCCAGCGTGTCGAGGGTCTCGTTGACCGAGCCCTCGATGGCGTTCTCGATGGGGACGACGCCGAGCTCGGCCCGGCCCTGGTCGACGGCGAAGATCGTCTCGGCGATCGAGCGGATCGGCACCAGCTCGCCGGCGGCCAGGTCGGGCTGCGACAGCAGCGCCTGCTCGGTGAACGTCCCGGCCGGGCCGAGGAACGCCACCCGCGGCGGAGCGGCCGACGTTCTCGGGGCGCGCGGCGAACGGGCGGGGGGCGTCATCGCAGGTCATCCTAGTGACCGGCGTTCCCGGGCCCCGGCTGGCCGCCCGGCCTGAGCCGCCGCCGACTGCACCGCTAGCGTGGCTCTCATGGTCGACCCCAGCCTCCGGGAGCTCCTCGACGAGGTCGCCGCCGGCGCCACCTCGCCGGCCGACGCCCTCGACCGGCTGCGGACGCTGCCCTTCGCCGACCTCGGCTTCGCCCGGGTCGACCACCACCGGACGCTCCGCCAGGGTTTCCCCGAGGCGGTCTACGCCCCCGGCAAGACGGCGGAGCAGTGCGCCGCCATCGTCGCCGAACTGGTGGCCGGCCCGGGCGCCGGGCCGGTGCTCCTGACCCGGGCCGACCGGGCGACGGCCGACGCCGCCCTGGCCCGGACGCCCGGCGGGGTCTACGACCCCGTCGCCCGCCTCGGCATATGGCGCCCCCGCCCCCGGCGGGCGGGCACCGCCGTCGTCGCCTGCGCCGGCACCGCCGACCTGCCGGTGGCCGAGGAGGCCGCCGCCACGCTCACCGCCCTCGGGTGGCCGCCCGCCCGGCTGACCGACGTCGGCGTGGCCGGCATCCACCGGCTGCTGGCCGAGGAGCCCGTCCTCCAGGCGGCTGACGTGATCCTGGTCGTGGCCGGCATGGAGGGCGCACTGGCCTCCGCCGTCGGCGGCCTGGCGGCGGCGCCGATCATCGCCGTGCCGACCAGCACCGGTTACGGCTCCTCGCTCGAAGGTGTGACCGCCCTCCTCGCCATGCTGGCGAGCTGCGCTCCCGGTGTCGCCGTCATGGGCATCGACAACGGCTACGGCGCGGCCTGCGCCGCCGCCCGCATCCTCGGCGCCCTCGAACGCGCCCGCACCTCCGACGAAGCGTCACCGTGACCACCGTCGCCTGGTTCCACTGTTTTGCCGGCATCGCCGGGGACATGGCGCTGGGCGCCTGCCTCGATGCCGGCGCCGATCTCGACGAGGTCGTCGGCATCCTGGAGCGGTTGCCGATCGGCGGATGGGCGCTGGAGACCGAGCTCGTCATGCGAGGCGGCCTGGCCGCCACCAAGGCGCACGTCAAAGCCAAGCCGGACGGGATCACCCGCACCTACGGGCACATCGCCGGGCTCATCGAGGAGGCCCGCCTGCCGGAGCGGGTACGGGAACGGTCCCAGCGGGTGTTCCGGCTGCTGGCCGAGACGGAGGGCCGGCTCCACCGCCGGCCGACGGCCGCCGTCCACTTCCACGAGCTCGGCGGCATCGACGCCATCGTCGACATCGTCGGCACCTGCGCCGCCCTCGAGGTCCTCGGCGTCGACGAGGTGTCGGCCTCGACGGTCCGGGTCGGGACGGGCATGGTGCGGACCAGCCACGGCCTCCTCCCCAACCCGTCGCCGGCGGTCGTCGACCTCCTCAAGGAAGCGCCGGTCGTGGGCCTCGACGTGAACGTCGAGCTGACCACGCCCACCGGCGCCGCCCTCCTCGCCGGGCTCTCCTCCGGCTACGGGCCGCTTCCCCCGATGCGTCTCCTGTCCAGCGGCTTCGGCGCCGGCACGAAGGAGCTCGGGACACTGCCCAACCTCGTCCAGGTCGCAATCGGGGAGACCGCGTCGGCAGTGGCCGGACCCGGCGGCGACCAGGCGGAAGCGAACGCCGGAGAGCCACTCGCCCTGCTCGAGGCGAACCTCGACGACATCAGTGGCGAGGTGGTGGCCCACGCCGTCGACGCTCTCCTGGCCGGCGGCGCCCTCGACGCCTGGACCGTCCACGTGACCATGAAGAAGGGCCGCCCCGGCGTCGTCCTCTCCGCCCTGGCCCACCTGTCCGACGCGCCCGGTCTGCGCGATCTCATCGCCCACGAGACCGGCACGCTCGGCGTGCGGGTCAGCGTCGTCGAGCGGTGGCCCTTCGCCCGCCAACCCGACGAGGTGGAGGTCGAGGGCCTCCCCGTCCGCATCAAACGGACGGCGCTGCGGGTGAAGGTCGAGTACGAGGACGCCGCCCGCGTCGCCCGCCGCACCGGTCTCCCCCTCCGGGAGATCGTCTCCCGGGCGGAGGCCGAAGCCCGCCGCACCGCACCCGGCAGTGAGCACCCCGAACCCGATGGAGGACCGACGCCTTGAGCTACCAGGACATCGTCTACGACCGTGACGAGACCGGCATCGTCACGATCACCATCAACCGGCCGGACAAGCTCAACGCCTTCACGGCGCAGACGGTGGACGAACTCGTCGACGCCTTCCAGGCCGCCTGGCGGGACCGGGGCTGCGGCGTCGTCATCCTGACCGGGGCCGGCGACCGGGCCTTCTGCGTCGGCGGCGACCAGACCGCCCGCCAGGGGGGCGGCGGCTACGGCGACACCGCCAAGCACGACACCGGCATCGACATCGAGGATCTCCACACCCTGATCCGCGACATCCCCAAGCCGGTCATCGCCGCCGTCAACGGCTACGCCATCGGCGGGGGGCACGTCGTCCACGTACTCTGCGACCTGACCATCGCCGCCGAGCACGCCCGCTTCGGCCAGGTGGGACCGAAGGTGGGCAGCGTCGACCCGGGCTTCGGCACCGCCTATCTCGCCCGGGTCGTCGGTCAGAAGAAGGCCCGGGAGATCTGGTACCTCTGCCGCCAGTACTCGGCCGAGGAGGCCCTGCAGATGGGCCTGGTCAACGCCGTCGTCCCCAAGGAGCGGCTGATGGACGAGGCGCGGGCCTGGGCCGCCGAGATCCTGGCCAAGAGCCCGACGGCCCTCAAGCTGGCCAAGGCCAGTTTCAACGCCGAGACCGAGCACATCCGGGGCATCAGCGGCCTGGCCATGACCGGCCTCGCCCTCTATTACGACACCGAGGAGTCGGCCGAAGGCACGCTCGCCTTCCAGGAGAAGCGGCCGCCCGACTTCAGCCGGTTCCGGAAATGACCCAACCAATCCCGTTCTGGCGTTCGATTTCCGCTATATCCCGGTAAATGAACGCCAGTACGAGGGGCGGGGGCCGGCCGGTCGCTCTCGTCACCGGAAGCTCCCGAGGCATCGGACGGGCGACCGCGCTGCTCTTTGCCGAGCGCGGGTACGACGTCGCCGTCCACTACCGCCGGGAGGCGGAAGCGGCCGAGGCCGTGGCCAAGGAGGCGAGGGCCGCCGGCGCAAAGGCAGTCGTCGTCCACGGCGACCTGTCGGAGGTCGACGTCCCGGGGAGGATCATCGCCGAGGTCGGCGACCACTTCGGGCGCCTTGACGCGCTCGTCGCCAACGCCGCGGCCACCGCCTTCAAGCCGCTCATCAAGGTCGAAGCCCGCCATCTCAACCTGACGATGCAGACGGTCGTGCAGTCGTTCCTGCTCCTGGCCCAGGGTGCGGTGCCGTTCATGGAGGGCCGGCCGGGGTCGATCGTGGCCGTCTCGGGCTTCGATTCGATCCGGGTGGTGGCCAACCACGGCCTCCTCGGTGCCGCCAAAGCGGCGCTGGAGCAACTGGTCCGCTACCTGGCCGTGGAGCTCGCGCCGCAGGACATCGCCGTCAACAGCGTCCTGCCCGGTTTCGTGGCCACGGACTCCGCCCGCATCTGGGCCGACGCCAGCTACCCCGGGGGGTGGCGGGCCTTCGAGGCGGAACACGGCGCAACGCCGGGCGCCATCGTCTCGCCGGAGGAGATCGCCGGGATCATCGTCTTCCTCTGCAGCCCGGCGGGACGCTGCATCCGCGGCCACAACCTGATCGCCGACGCCGGTGTCACCCTCCCGTTCCGCTAGCACCGCACCGTCGGCCGTGCCGCAGCTCACCTGACCCGGCGGGCCAAAAGCAGGAACTCGGGGTGGTCGATGTCCGGCGGACGGGCGGCGTAGTCCCCGGGCGTGACCGACCAGATGTGGTCCGGCCGGAGCCCGGCCGACTCGGCCAGCAGGCGCAGCTCGCGGGGAGTGAAGCAGGTCGTCCAGAGATCGGCCGGGATCTCGACGCCGTCGTCGTTGCGGACGGCGGTGTGCTCGTGGTTCACGCCCCGCTCGGCGTCGAACGAGTCGGCCTCTCCGAGGAAGCGGACCTGGAAATAGGCCGAGAACGCCGACAGCGCCAGCCGCCCGCCGGGCCGCAACGCCCGGGCCATGCCTTCGAGGACCGCCCGGTCCGGGTCGAGCGGCGGGGCGCCGGCCGCCTCCGGCGATCCGCCGGCCGAGAGTCCGAACGCTCCCTGGCACAACGAGATGACGGCGTCGAACTCCGAGTCGAACCGGAGCGACCGGGCGTCGGCCCGCTCGAACGTCACCGGCGCATCGGGCGGCGCCTGCTCCCGGGCCAGTTCGACGAAGCGCTGCGAGATGTCGACGCCGACGACCTCGAACCCCCGGGTCGCCAGGGCGTGGGCATGCCGGCCGGGCCCGCATCCGACGTCCAAGATCTGCGCCCCCGGTGCCAAACCGAGCGCACCTACGAGGAACGAGACCTCCTGGTCGGTCCCCTTTGTGAAGGAGTAGCGCAGGTAGGCCCGGCCGAGATGGTCGGCCACATCCTCGAACCAGTGCCGCACTAGCCTCCCTTTCCGCACCGTTCAGGAACCCAGGAGGCTAGGCGTGGCGGAGCATCTGCGGGAGCTGGCAGCGGCGGATCCCGATGGGCCGGCGGTCATCGACGAGTTCGCCACGATCAGCCGCGCCCAGCTCGACGAGCGGGTGAACCGGCTGGTCAACGGGCTGCGGGCGGCGGGGCTGGAGAGTGGCGACACCGTCGGCGTGCTGTGCGGCAACCGCCACGAGTACGTCGAAGCCGTGATGGCCTGCGGGATCGGGGCGTGGATCCTCGTGCCGCTCAACTGGCATCTCACGGCCGAGGAGCTCGCCTACATCCTCAACGACTCCGGCGCCAAAGCCCTGCTGGCCGACATCGAGTTCGGCCCCGTGGCCGTCGACGCCGTGCAGCAGGCACCGGGCGTGACGATCCGGCTCGGCATCGGCGGGACACCGCAAGGGTTCGAGGCCTACGACGACCTCCTGGCCGGCGCCTCCCCCGACGAGCCGGCCGACCAGGCCGCCGGCACCTACATGTTCTACACGTCGGGCACCACCGGCCGGCCGAAGGGCGTCCGCAGCACATCGTTCGTCGTTGGTATGCCCGTCTCCGTGCATGCCGCGATGCTGTCCGGACTGGCCGGGATGCTCCACATCCCCGATGGCGGGGTGTGCCTCGTCAACGCGCCGCTGTACCACGGCGGGCCGTTCCTCTTCTCGATGCTGCCGGCCTACCGGGGGGCCACGCTGCTCATGCGGCGCAAGTTCGATCCGGAGGAGATGCTCCGCCTCATCGACGAGTACAAGGTCACGACGGCCTACGCCGTGCCGACCCACTTCGTCCGCCTGCTCCGGCTGCCGGAGGCCACCCGGCGGGCGTTCGACGGCTCCAGCCTCGAGGGCGTCTTCCACACCGGCGCACCCTGCGCCCCCGAGGTCAAGCGGCAGATGCTGGAGTGGTGGGGCCCGGTCATCCACGAGCTGTACTCCGCCACCGAGACCGGTGGCCTCGGGTGCTTCATCACCGGTGACGAGTGGCTCAAGAAGCCCGGCACGGTGGGGAAACCGCTCCCGGTCGTGTCGATCGAGATCGTCAGCGACGAAGGCGAGATCCTCCCGCCCAACGAGATCGGCACCGTCTACGTCCGCAACCTCATCGGCGGCGACTTCAGCTACCACGGCGCCCCGGAGAAGACGGCCGCCGCCCACCGGGAGCCGGGCGTGATGACCGTCGGCGACGTCGGCTACCTCGACGACGAGGGCTACCTGTTCCTCTGCGACCGCAAGATCGACATGATCATCTCCGGCGGGGTGAACATCTACCCGGCCGAGATCGAGGCGGTACTGCTCAACCACCCGGCCGTGCTCGACGCCGCCGTGTTCGGGATTCCCCACGACGAGTTCGGCGAGGAGGTCAAGGCGGTGGTCCAGCCCGCGCCGGGCCACGAACCGTCAGACCGGCTGGCCGGCGACATCATCGCCTACGCCCGCCAGTACCTGGCCGGCTACAAGGTGCCGCGCTCGGTCGACTTCACCGACGAGTTCCCCCGCACGGAGACCGGAAAGCTGGTCAAGCGGGAACTTCGAGACCCCTACTGGAAGGGCCGGGAGCGGGCGATCTGAGACCCGGGCCTCAGGCCTCGGGCCCGCCGGCCCCTAGTTCTGGCCGCAGAGGCCGGCCAGCAGGGTGTTGAGGTCGCTCCGGTCGACGAGGTTGCTCTTGGGCAGGTCGGCCAGGGCCCGCATGACGCGGGCCTGCTCGTCGTCGGACCGGGCGGCATCCAGGAGGTCAAGGAGCAGGTCGTTGGCGGCGAACCGGTCGATGACCCCGGAGGTGGGCAGCTCCGCCAGGACAGAGCGCACCCGATCGGTGAACTCGGCGGACGTGCTCGTGGTCATCGTGTGCCTCCCTAGTCGACTCGTTCTTGACGTTCCCCGCTGTCGGACCGGGATATCGGCCGCTCCCCGGGATTCCTTAATTTGCCGGGGGCCCGGCGGGGACCTTCCCTACAACGCCGGAAATGCCGGAAATCTTCCTATTTCGTGGCACTCGTGCCCCGGGCCGGAACCAGTCCGGCCAGCAGCCGCTCGGCGGCCGCTTCGATCTCGTCCACGGCGGCGGTGAAGACCGCCTCGTTGGCCTTGGACGGCGCCCGGTAGCCGCTCACCTTGCGCACGAACTGGAGGGCGGCGGCCCGCACCTCCTCGGGCGTGGGCTCAGTACCTCGCAGGGTCTTGATGCTCCGGCACATGCCCGCCGAGGATAGGAGGAGTGAGGCGCTCACCGGTCCGGGCGTTGAAGACGTGCAGGTGAGCGGGATCGAACCACAGCCGGGCCTTCTGCCCCGGCCGGACATCGCTTCCCGGATCGAGCCGGGCCACCAGCACCGGACGGGTCACCTCCCGGTCGAGCTCCGCCGCCAGGCGGTGAAGCGGCTCGACGAGTTCCGGCGGCGCCTCCCAGGGCACGTAGACGAACTGCTCGGCCCCCAGCCATTCGACCGCCTCGACCTCGACGTCGAAGACCACGCCCCGGTCCCGGACCGAGCGGTCGACGAGCGCCTCGTCCTCCAGGTGCTCCGGGCGGATCCCGACCACCAGTTCGCGGTCGTCCGGGACGTCGAGGGGTATCGCCGGGAAGGCCGTCGCCGGCAGCAGGTTCATCGACGGCGAGCCGATGAACCCGGCGACGAACAGGTTGACCGGCCGCTCGTACAGCCCCCGGGGCGTGTCGACCTGCTGCAGCTCGCCCTTGCGCAGCACCGCCACCCGGTGGCCCAGCGTCATGGCCTCCACCTGGTCGTGGGTGACGTAGACCGTGGTGACCCCGAGCCGCTGCTGGAGGCGGGCGATCTCCGTCCGCATCTGCCCCCGGAGCTGGGCGTCGAGGTTCGACAGCGGCTCGTCGAACAGAAAGGCGTCGGCCTCCCGCACGATGGCCCGCCCCATGGCCACCCGCTGCCGCTGCCCGCCTGACAGCTGGCTGGGCTTGCGGCCGAGGTGCTCGGTCAACTCCAGGATCCCCGCCGCCTCCTCCACCCGGCGCCGCACCTCCTCCCCGGACAGGGACCGCAGCCGGAGGGGGAAGGCGATGTTCTCGAACACCGTCAGGTGGGGGTACAGCGCATAGTTCTGGAAGACCATGGCCAGGTTGCGGTCCCGGGGTGGCTTCTCGTTGACCCGCTGCCCGCCAATGCGGATCTCGCCCTCGGTGGCGTCGTCGAGACCGACGATCATCCGCAGCAGCGTCGACTTCCCCGACCCTGAAGGCCCGACGAGGATCATGAACTCGCCGTCGGCGATCTCCAGCGACACGTCGATCACGGCCCGATAGCCGTCGGCGTAGCGCTTCTCGACGTGGTCCAGCGTGATCGCCGCCAAACCGGCACCTCCCTCTAGATCACTACCCCTTCACCGCGCCCGACGTGAGCCCGGCCACGATCCGCCGCTGGAACACCAGCACGATCGCCACCACCGGAATCGTCACCACCACCGCGGCGGCGGCGATGGCCGCCGTGGGTTGCTCGAACTGCGACGCCCCGGTGAAGAAGGCCAGCGCCGCCGGGACCGTCCGGGCCCGCCCGGTCGACGTCAGCGAGATCCCGAACACGAAATCGTTCCAGGCGAAGAAGAACGTGAGGATGGCGGCGGTGAACACCCCGGGGGCGGCCAGCGGCACGATCACCTTCCGGAAGGCCTGCCAGGCCGTGGCGCCGTCGACCTGGGCCGCCTGTTCCATCTCCCAGGGGATCTCCCGGAAGAAGGCGGAGAGGGTCCAGATCGACAGCGGCAGCGTGAACGACAGGTAGGGGATCACCAGCCCGAGCCAGGTGTCGTAGAGGCCGACGGCCCGCCAGATGTCGAACAGCGGGCCGACCAGCGAGATGGTGGGGAACATGGCGATGGCCAGCGCCACCGACAGGATCAGCTTCTTGCCCGGGAAGTCGAGCCGGGCGATGGCGTACGCCGCCAGCGTGGCCAGCACGACCGACAACACGGTCGCCACCAGCGAGATCCCGATCGAGTTCCGCAGCGCGCTGGTGAACAGGTCGTCGCGGAACACCGTCCGGTAGTTCTGCAGCGTCGGGTCCGAGGGCCAGAACCGGCCGTCATTGATCCGGTCGCCACCCTTGAGCGACAAGGACACCAGCCACCCCAGCGGCACCGCCGTCCAGACGATGATGAGGACGGGCCCCATCACCGTTGCGAGCCGCCGCACCCTCACCGCTCACCCCGGGCCCGGGCCAGGTCCACGCCGAAGCCCTTGACGAACAGGAACGCGATCAACACGACCGAGATGAAGAGCAACACCGACACGGCCGAGCCGAGCCCCAGCGCCGTGCGGGTGATCGTCTGGCGGTAAGCCAGGAAGGACACCGTTTCGGTCCCCTGGGCGCCGTTGGTGGTGACGAACACCGTGTCGAAGATGCGGTAGGCGTCGAGGGTGCGGAACAGCAGCGCCACCATGATCGCTCCCTTCATGTTGGGGAGCGTGACGCGCCACAACCGCTGCCAGCGGGTGGCGCCGTCAACCTCGGCCGCCTCCCCCAGCTCCCTCGGCACCTGGGCCAGCCCGGCCAGCAGCAACAACGACATGAACGGCGTCGTCTTCCAGATCTCCGCCAGGCAGATGACGAACAGCGCCGACCACCGCTGGCCGAACCAGGCGAAGTCCTCGAGGCCGAACCAGTGGTTGACGAACCCGGTGTCGAGGGCGAACGCATACCGCCAGGCGAAGGCACCGACCACCGTGATGATGCCGTACGGCAGCAGGATCGACGTCCGTATCAGCCGGCGTCCGAAGACGATGCGGTGCATGACCGACGCGAACCAGAAGCCGATGACCAACTCGACCACCACCGTGACAAGCGTGATCAAGACAGTGGTCAGCACGTCGCTCCACCACAGCCGATCGCTCAGCACGACGCCGTAGTTGCGCAATCCGACGAACTCTCGCCCGGCGGGATCGGTGATGCGATAGCTGTACAGCGAGAGCCAGACCGCCCGGGCCAGCGGATAGGCCGTGACACCGACCATCGCCACGAGGGCGGGGCCCACGAGCATCCAACCCAGGCGCCGCTCGGCCCGCTCCCGCTCGCTCATCGATGCCGCCGGCCCGGCCGCCGCGGCCGGTGCGGGGGCCGTCGCCGGAGCCGTCACAGCAGGACCCGGTCGTGGAGCACGCCGACGATCAGGCGATCCGCCGCCGCCGGCGTCCGGTCCGGGCGCACGGCCGCCGGCGGGTGGAACTCCCGCTGAATCGCGGCGCTCACGTCGGTGTAGTACGGCGTCTTGGCCCGGGGGGCGGCCGCGGCGATCGACTCCCGGATCAGGTCGGCCATGGGGAAGACCCGACGGACCTCCGGGTCGTCGTAGACCACCGCCCGGGCCGCCGGGTTCTTGGACTTCAGCATGTAGTGCCGCTGGCTCTCGGCTGTCGTCAGGCAGCGGACGGCGTCGACGGCGAGTTCGGCATGGGGGGTGTAGGCGCCGATCCCGAGGTCGATGCCGCCGAGGGGCGGCCGGGACGGCGCATCGGCTGACACCCGGGGCCAGCGGGCCCAGGCGATGTCGTCGAGCACCTCCCGGGGGAGGGCTCCGGACGCCACCGCCTCGGAGGCGGCGCCGTAGATGTAGGCCCAGTTGGTCATGAACCCACCCCGGGGGCTCTGGAAGGCGGCCCGGGATGCTTCCTCGTCGGCGGTGGCGATGCCCGGATCGGCCGCCGGGGAGTGCGCCAGGCGGGCGATGACCTCCGCCGCCCGCCGGCCGGCCGGCGAGTCCAGTGCCGGCCGGGCGTCCCGGCCCTCCTCCGGCCGCTCGAGCACCACCCCGCCGGCCGAGGCCACCAGGGCGCTGATCCACACCGTGTAGCCCTCGTACCGCGCCCCCTGCACGTGCACGCCGACTCCGGCCTTTTCCGCGCCGGCGATGACCTGCTCCCACGTCACCGGCCCCCGGGCGGGGTCGAGGCCGGCCCGGGCGGCGGCCGATTTCCGGTACCACAGCAGCTGCGAGTTGGCCCAGAACGGCGCGGCCACCAGCCGGCCGTTCCAGGTGGCACCCTCCACCGGACCGCTCAGCACGCCCTCCACGAGCCCGGCGGCCTCCGACGCGCTGAACGGCCGGAGAAATCCAGCCTCGGCGAACTCCGCCACGAACGGCGGGTCGAGGCTCATCAGGGCGATCGAGCGGTCCTTGGCCGCCAGCCGCCGCACCAGCTGTTCCCGTTGCCCGGATGCGTCGTTGGGCAACGTGGAGACCTCGATGCGGTAGCGACCACCCGACGCCGCGCTGCAGGCCGCCGCCAGCTCGGCCTGCCCCCCGTTGTCGGGGTTGATGTACCAGCCGAGGACGGGCGCCGCCGCCCCGGCGCCCTCCCGGTCACAGGCGCTGAGACCGAGGAGGCCGCCGAGCGCAGCGAGGATCGCGGCAAGGCGGGTCGTGGGGCTCGTGTCCAAAACGGTAGCCGTGCCGGACGGTCGCCCACGCTCGCGGCAGGCCGCGACTAGTTGCGTGTAGCACGCTCGAGGCTGGCACCGGCGGTGGCGTTGCGGTCACCGCGACGTCCATACCAGTCGATGCAGAGGACAGTGGCGTCGTCGTGGAGGTCGCCGCCGGTGGCGGCGAGCAGGTCTCGAGTGAGCTCACGGACGACCTCACGGGGGTGCCGGTCCGTGGAGTGTTCGAGGATGTCGGTGATGGCGAGCTTGGCATTCCGTTCGAGGAACCCGTCGGTCAGGATCAGCAGGCGGTCACCGGGTTCGAGGTTCAGCCTGTGCGTGTCGTAGGGGTCGGGCCCGACGCCGAGTGGCAAGTCTGGCGTTACCTCGAGTGCTGCCGCGGCGCCGGCTCGGAGGAGATACGGCAGGGGATGGCCGGCGTTGACGATGTCGACCGCGCCGTCGGCGATCCGGATCCGGAGGATCTGGCCCGTGACGAATTGGTCGGGGGCGGCACCGGCGATCAGTGCGGCGTTCGCCGCGTCCGCCTGTTCGCCCGGAGATGCCACTGACCGGCGGGTGTTGCGGAGGCTGCCGACCGTCAGGGTGGCGAGCAAGGCAGCGCGGACGGAGTGGCCCATCGCGTCGGTGACGGAGGCGTACAGGTAGTCACGATCGACGGAGTAGTCGAAGGTGTCTCCGCCGACGCTTGCCGCCGGCTCGAGCCAGCCGGCGAGAGTGAAAGGGCCGCCTTCCACCGTGTAGGAGTCGGGCAGCAGGCGACGTTGGATCTCGGCCGCGAGGGAGAACGGCACGTCGCGCTGTGCCCATTCGAACAGGTCCGTGTGCCGGCGGGCCGCGATGACCGTGTACGCGAGGGCGTGGGCGGCGGACCTCAGGTACCGGAGGGTTTCGGTATCGGGGCGGTGTGGGACGGTGAGCTCGAGGATGCCGATGGCGTCGCCACGCTCGGTGACGGGGAGGAGGACCCGCCAGCCGCCGCCGTGCGGCTCGACATGCGGTTCCTGGCTCGTGAGGACTCGATGGTGCACGGACCCGTCGAGCGGAAGGGACTCCGTGCGTTCGTTGCGCCCGTCAGCCATGCCACCCTCGCTCGGGGTGACGTGCGACATTCGGACGGCGGCGGTCCCGGAGAGGTTGGCGACGAGGAGACTCACTTCAGTGGCGTCGAGCATCCTGGCGAGCTCGGCCGCCAGGACGTCGACCGCCTCCACGGGCGGGGCAGCCTCGACGGCCGCGAGCAGGCCCCGGAAGTCGAGTCGGACATCGTCTGCGTCGGTCACCGCCATACGGCAGGAAGGATAGGAAAACGTCTGCCGGACCGGTAGCCCCGCTGCGGGTCGCTGTCGGGTGCCTTTTGCGGCAACATCGGGCGGTGGACGACCTGCGGATCGTTGTCACTCGTGGTGGGGAGCGGCCTCCAGGGGTGGGCCGTCCGGTTGATTCGCGCGCCGGCGACAAGATGGCGGGTGATGAGGATCCTGGCCTCCAGGCGCTGATCGTCATCAACGGGATCACGGAACTGGATCGATGGGGCGGGTTCGCCAGAAATCCGAACGACCTTCTCAACCCCGATATGCCGTTGATCCCGCCGGCCGACGGTTCCTCCGTCAGCAAGGCGCTCCAGCGCTGCGGCTGCGGTGTCGTGGGCTGCGGCAACGTGACCTTCACGATCCGTCGGGTGGGCGAGGTGATCGAGTGGACCGACGCCCGGGACTGCGACCGGCCCATCGAGGGCATCGGGCCGTTCCGCTTCGACGCCGCCGAGTACGAGGCGGAGGTGCACCGGGCGCAGCGGGAACGGGACTGGGAGACCCGGGAGGAGCGGATCGCCCGCCTCGTCACCTACGCATGCCAGAGCGATCGGGATGGCCGGCCCTTGTCCTTCGGATGGGCGAGCGGCCAGGAGGGGCACGTAACCGTCTACGTGCAGGAATGGGGGCCGAATCCCCGTGCCGGAGAGACCACCGAGTACCCGGACGGGACGGTGGGCGTTGAGTACGACGAACTATGGGACAACCACCTCGGCTACTTCGAGATCGCCGATCTCGACGACGAGGCCGCGGTCGACGACATCCTGAGCCGGATGCGATCCACGCCCCCGGCCCGCTGGCGCCGCCCACCGGACTGGCCGTACGCCTGAACCTCATCGGCGACTCCGCCCGACAGCCAAGGTCCTTCACCGTTGGCATCTTCCCAGTCTCCTCTTTTCCCCTGCAGATGTGGAGAGCTTCGTCGACGTCCGCCAGCATCGAAGCGACACTGTCCCACTCCGGTACGTCCAGGACGGCCGACGGTGCAGACGCTTTTGCACAAACCCGTCTCCGTGACGGGTTTCTGCAAAAACGATCCGCTCACGAGACCCGTTTGGCCCGTCCGGGGTTGTGCTATTGGTGCCGCTGGCATCTAGCGCGGTCAGACCTCACACCCGGTCTCCACCTTCCGGGGGAGCCGTCGCGTTGGGGGGGGGTCGGCGGGGCGCCGCGCCGCCGCTGCGGTTGCGCCACGTTGAATGCCCCCATCCCGGGAGCTGGAGGCCCTACCCTTTCTGCATCGACGATGTCCGCTGCCCGAGCTGTTCCCGCCGGCTGGTGTTGCGCTCCGGCCCGGCCGTCACGCCGCATTTCGCCCACCGGCCCCGCCAGTCGTGCCGGAAACGCTCCGGCCGGGCGCCCGTCAGGCCACTGCGCCTGGAACAGCTGACGCTGTTGGAGCTGGAACCCGAACCGATCCCGGCCTTCTACTGGGAACCGGCTGTGATCGACTCGCCGCCGCCGGCCATCGAAGAGCCGGTTCGGCCCCCGGGCGGCGGCCGGCGACACCGCCGGCGGCGCAGGGCCTGGCTGCCGCGGCTGGTGCGCTGGATCAGGGCGGGAACGTCCCGGGCCGTCTGAGGTGGTTCGCGGACCGGCGTTCCTCGGCCTTCACCCCTGAAACTCGAGGAAACGCCGGCCCGCGGATCTGTCTGGCCGGGCCGTCAGGCCGGCCAGTAGTCGGTGGCCCGACGGCGCCACACCTTGAACAGCTCCCGGGAGACGCCGACCAGAATCACGAGGGCGGCGGCGGCCAGCGGGTCGCGGTGGTTGACCGGAAACTCGTTCGGCGTCGAGATGATGTTGGCCGGGAAGGCCGACTCCGTCATCGACGTCTGCAGCCCGCCCAGCCGGCGGCTCACGGCCGCCGATTCCGTCACGGCCGCCGGAATGGAGATGTGCGGCACCACCACCGGCGGAGCCGCCAGCTCCTGGCCCCTACCCGACGAGCGGGATCGGGAGCGGTTGCGGGACGGCCGGGAACCCTCCGCCGACGCCTTGCCCGAGCTGGGCAGGAATTCGTTGAACACCGGCAGCATGGACCCGCTGCCCGGCGCCTCGAGCGGGTCGACGGCCACTTCGGCTTCGTCGTCCCACAGGTCGAAGTCGTCAACCGGCCCGGGGTCGGCCGCGGCCTCGGGATCCTCGGCCGGCCCAGGGTCGGAATCAGGTGCGTCATAGGGGGGCGCTTCCTGGGGCGAGATCGGTGTCCCGCCCGGATCCGCCGGATCGCCCGGGTCGGTGGAGCCGCCCGTGCCGGGGTCGCCCGGAGTCTGCGGGTCCACGTTTCCGCCCTGGCGGGTGGTCGTGGTGGTCGAACCCTTGCCGCCGCCGTC
>JBFLYK010000087.1:0-16931 GCA_040756995.1 Actinomycetota bacterium
CAGCGCGGATGCGCTCCAGAGGGGATACTCGCGTAGTCACGGGTGTAGGTCTCCTTCCTCGCTTTGCAATGGCTTTGGAAGGAACCTACGCCCGTGATCGATTTACACCGGGGACTGGACGCCACCTCGGCGCCGAAAGGTCGTGCCCAACCCCCGCCGGCGGCCTCGCCCACGGGCTTACTTAGGATCCGGAGTGGGCCGCCCTACAACAACTGACTCGGAGACCGCTACACCAGGAACGACTTCTGTTCGGGATAGGCCTCATGCCGGTGCAGACGGGGGCCTCACGCATCTCTGAGCCCCGTTGCCGGAGGAGCGGGGGCGGCTGGCATCACTCAGGGTCCGGAGCGATGAACCCGGCGGAGGAGATCGTCCAGCAGCCGGCGCGACTCGGCGGTCCGTTCCGGCGCCGCCGCTGGGACCAAATTCACGAGCACGACATGGCGGAGTCCCGCTGCCCGGAGGTCGAGCAGTTTCTGAGCCACGTCATCCGGTGTGCCATGCAGGGTCGTGGCGTGGACCACCGTCTCAGAGACGCCCGTGACCGCGGCGAGGGCTTCGGCGTGTTCCCAGCGGTTCGGGATGAAATCTCTCAGCCCATAGGCCCCATCGCCAAGCGGGTGGCTGGCCCGATGGTCTTCGAACACCGCCGCGGGCAGGCCGAGGGCATAGCTGCGCACCGCCGGCGATTGGAGGAGGTGGTGGGCCGTGGCGTGATCGGGGCCGAGGACCACGGTAGCCACCACGCCGCCGGTGAGGGCACCCGTCCTGCCGTAGCGGGCCGCCGCCTCCTGCACCCGGGCCCAGCCGGCGATCCAGCGGGCCTGCCCCTGGTAGGTGGGCAGCCACCCGTCGCATAGGCGGCCCACCGTGTCGAGCATGCGGGGGCCGTGGGCACCGGCCCACAGCGGGGGGTACCGGCGGGCGTGGTAGGGCCCCAGCCCGACAACGGCCCGGTCGAGTTTCCAATGGTCTCCGTCGTACGACACCGGTCCGTCGGCCGCCCAGAGCGCCCGGATCACTTCGACGGCTTCGGCGAAGCGCGCCGCCGGTCGGTCATGGGGAAGGCCGTACGGCTCGAGGTTTTCCCGCTCCCCCGCCCCGAGCCCGCAGATGGCCCGGCCCCGGGAGAGGTGGTCCACGGTGAGGAAGGCCTGAGCCAGAACGGCCGGGTGCCGCCGAACCGGGTCGGTGACGGCCGTCCCCACCCCGATGGTGGTGGTCCGCCCAGCCACCGCCCCGAGGAGCACGAACGGATCGCACAGTGCGTGCGGAGATGGGCACCGCTCCGCCAGCGGCATGATGTCGGGGACCCACAAGGAGTCCGGGCACCACCCCATGAGATGGTCGGGAAGCCAGAAGGCGTCAAATCCTCGTCGCTCGGCATCGGCGGCGGCCTCCACGGCCCGTTCGACTAGGGGCCCGGCCATCCCCATGAGCCCGACGATCAGCCTCCCGGCGCCAGGGTCAGAGCCAGCGCCCTCCGCTCGTTCCGGGGGTGCGCTAGGCAACGACGACGTCGAGCGGCGGCCAGTAGTCCGGCGGTTCGATGAGGTCGTCCCACCACGCCGGTCCCTGCCGCTGAATCTCCGGATCGGTGTAGGCGACCTTGGTGGCCGCGGCCAGCGCTTCGAGATCGTCGAAGAAGCCGAACGTCACGTACCGGCCCGGTTCGCCCTCGAGTTCCATCAGCCGGTATCCCCGGTAGCCCGCCTGAGCCTCCCAGGCTCGCTGCCAGGCCCTCGTGCTGGCCACGATGTCGTGGTCGGGCGTGAAGCGGTACCAGGTGACGACGCCCACCATCTCAGTCCGCCTTCCCGTTGGCGACCGCGGCGGCGGACAGCTGCTCCCGGACGACGCGCTTGAGGACCTTGCCACCCGGCGTCCGGGGGAGGGGCTCGCGCTGGAAGATGACCTGCTTGGGGACCTTGTAGCGAGCGAGGAGCTGATTGCAGGGTTCGATGATGTCGTTCACCGAGGGGGAAGCGTCCGGTTTCGGCACTACCACCGCGGTCACGGCTTCCCCCCAACGGTCATCAGCGAGGCCGATCACGGTGACCTCCGCGACCTGCGGCAGGGTGAGGATCGCTGCTTCGACCTCGGCGGGGAAGACGTTGATCCCGCCCGAGATGATCACGTCCTTCTTTCGTTCCACGAGGAAGGCGAAACCATCGTCGTCGAAGCGAGCCAGGTCTCCGGTGTGGAGCCACCCGAACCGGAAGGCCTCGGCCGTCTGCTCCGGGTCCTGCCAGTATTCCCGCATCGCCGACGGGGAGCGGAAGCAGAGTTCCCCGACCTCCCCCGTGGGCAGTTCACGACCCGCCTCGTCGAGGACCGCCATCTCGGAGCCGAGGTAGGGCAGCCCGATGCTGCCGCACTTCTCGATGCTGCGCTCCGGAGGAACGACCGATCCTCCGGCGCAGTTCTCCGTGAACCCGTACCCCTGGTTGATCGCGATGCCCATGTCGACCAGCCGCAACAGCAGGTCGAGAGGGACGGGCTGCGCCCCGATGAAAGCGAGCCGCAGCGCGGACAGAATCTCCGGTGCCTTGGGGACCTCGAGCAGGCGGGGCCACTGGCTGGTCACGGCCCACAGCACGGAGATCCGCTCCGAGTCGATGCGGTGGATCGCCTGCTCCGGGTCGAAACCCTGCTCGAGCACCAGGGTTGCCCCCCGCAAGAGCGCCTGTCCTGGGAGCGCCACCGCGCCGGCGACGAAGCAGAGGGGGAGGACCATGATGATCCGATCCCGGCTGGTGAGGTCCTGGGCGGCAGCCACACCGGAAGCCGACCAGAAGATCGCCTCGTGGGTCACGACGGCGCCTCTCGGACGCCCGGTCGTTCCCGACGTGTAGCAGATCATGGCGACGTCACTCCGGTCGACGACGACCCCGGGGTGGCCGGGATGCCCACCTGCGATCAGGTCCTCGAAGGCGTGTCCCGGACCATCCGGCTGGCCCAGCCACACGGTCTGGCGACCCTCCAGAGCCGGGGCGAGCGTCCCGCCCCGCACCTGCGCCGCCACGGTGGAATCCACGATGACCGCTGCCGGGTCGCAATGCTCGACCAGGGCGAGGATCTCGGGCGCCGACTGGAAGTAGTTGATGGGAACGAAGACCAGCCCAGCTGCGGAGGCGGCGAACATGGACTCGAGGAATTCCGGCCGATTCGAGCTGAGGATGGCGATCCGGTCCCCGGACGCCAGGCCCAGCGCGGCGCGGAAACCGCTGGCCAGGCGCTCGACGCGTCGCTGGAGCTCGGCGTAGGTGATGCGCCGGCCCTCGAAGACGACCGCTTCCTGGTCAGGTCGCGCTCGAGCCCAATACCGGAGCCATTCGTATTCCGACATGCCGACGTGCGTCATCGCATTCCTCGCGGGTCAATCGGGACTTACGGACCGCCCCGGGGCCCGGCGGTCGGGGCGCGGTCCTCGGTCGTTTGCGCAGGTCATCGCTATGCTCGAACCATGCAGATGCAGGAACTCGAGGCGGTGGCGGGGGTTCCCCGCCACGAAATTCACCGCTATCTGAAACGAGGGCTCCTCCCGAAAGGGACCGAGGTGGGCTATCGACGCTTCGAGTACGGCGAGGCGCACGTGCGACGGCTCAGGATCCTTCGTCAACTGCGGGAGCAGTGGGGTGTCCCGCTCGGCGCCCTGGAGCTCGTGCTCGACAAGGTCGGCGACGACGAGGAGCCCACCGAAGAGCTCATCGCCTCGGTCGTCCTCTCCCTCCCGCGGTCCTCGCTCGGAAAGCACACGCGGTGGTCCCGCGAACGGGTCCGTCACGACATCATCACCGCGGCGCACAAGGTCTTCCGGGAGCGGGGATTCCAAGGGGCTAGCAACGCCGACATCGCCAGCGAGGCGAACGTCGCCCTGAACACCTTGAGTGCCTACTTCGCCTCCAAGGAGGAGCTCTTCCTCGCTGTGGTCGAACAGAGCATCGGGCGGCTGCAACGCGCCATGGACGAAGGCCGCCTTGCCGCGCCGGACGGCGACGACCGGCTTGCCAGGATGGGCGTCGCCTTCTTTCGGCAGTATTTCGAGGAGCAGCCGCTGCTCGAGATTCTCCTGACGGGAGCGATGTCCGGTCTGGAGCCCTACCGGACGGTCCTGTTCGACGCCTACCAGCGACTGTGGAGCCCCTTCATGGTCGAACTGCAGCGACTCCACCCCGAAGTCGAGCTTCCCCCCATGCAATCCGATCTCGTCGTGCTGTCGTGGATGTCGGTCGCCCAGGCGTTTCTCCTCTATCAACAACTCGACGCCGACCGATCGAAGTCGTCGGACACGGCCGGCCGCTTGTTCGCCAAGCTGTTCAGCGGAGCCATCCTCCGCTTCTGGCGAGAATGGATGGTCGAGTGAGCGACGGCGCGCGTCGGGCACCTGACCGTCAGGCCCACTCGCTCGAGCCGGAGTCCGGCTGAGCCTGCCTGGATTGCCCGTCGATCCGTTGGGTCAGGCGAGCCAAGTCATCGAGGACGTCTTCGACCGCCTCTCCCAGCATGGAGACCTTACGGTCCAGGTCACCGAGCCGCTCGTTGTCGAGCCGCAGTTCCCGGGCCAGGAGGACCGCCGCCCCTGCTCCCAATGCGAACAAGCCGCCCAACCCGCCGCTGACGATGTAGGGCAGCTGGAGCGCCACGGCCGACTCGTGGGAGACCTTGACATAGGCCACCACGAGGAGCATCAGGCCGAGACCCCCGAGGGCGGTCCCGAGGACGGGCAGCCATGGACGGCTGACCCACGAAAGTGAGCCGCGTTGATCCACCCCGTCATCGATTCCCTGCCTTGACGTTGCGGGGCTCGCCGCCGCGCCGCCCTCGACACTCAGGACGGGGGCCTTGCGGGTGTTCTCCCGACTGACGACGGTCATCGTCGAACCTCCTCTACTAGGAAAACCCTCATCTCGGACCACGAACCCGAACGGCGTACCGCAAGCCGTTGAGCACGACGGTGCCACCGACACCGGCGGCGGCCAAGACCATGGCCAGCAACTCAGTCTCGGTCGCCGCGCCGCCCGACGACCGCCGCTCGCTTGCCGACGACACCCGGTATTCACGACTGGCCAGCGGCGATTCGTCCGTGGGGCTCGACGGTGAAATGACCGGTCCTGTACCGGTGGCGGACTCGCCGCCGAAGGATTCGGGGAAGGAACCAACGGTGGCTGGCTGAGCGGCCGGAGGCTCGGGCGAGGCCGGCGCAACCGTCGGGACTGACGAGTCTGACGAGACAGATGGCCGGGACGACGACCCCGGCCCCGCGGTGGCACTCGCCGGACCAGCCGTCGGGGTGGTGCCATCCTGTCCCTCCTCCGCCACGGCGACGGCCGGGAGGTCTGCGAAGGTCGGTCTCGGAGGGGCCGAGATGTCCACGGACGCGAATCCGACCGTGAAGTCGATCGCCTGTTCGGCGCCTGGGGGCTGGAACCGGATCACGACACCCCGGCTCACCGCGGTGGCATGGCTGTTGACCTCATCGAGGACCTCCTCCTTGTGGCCGAGCCGGATCGATACGCCTTGCTGGCGGAGTTGGTCGAGCGCCGGGGACGCCCCGGCCAGGCCCTCAGTCGTCAGTTCGGTCGGTGTCCCGAAGGCGGTGACCCGCCCGACGGCGAAAGTGCTCTGGGCACGTAAGCCTTTCCCCGTTCCGTCCGCCGCTCCCGATGCCGTTGCGACGATGTCTTCCAGGATGATCTGGTCGTCGAGCAGGCTCAGTCGCTTCACAACGGAGCGAGTGGTGGCCGCGACGGCGTCGCCCTTGGCGTCGGCCACGCTCTCACTGGCCATTCCCGAGACTGCCAACCCGAGCGCCGGAAGGTCGAAGCCGGCGTAGGACGCCTGGCCCATGCTCCACGGCCCCGGCTCGGCCCGGGCCACCGAACGGAACACCCGCCCACCGCTCGGTGCCGCTTCGTTCTGCTGCCCCGCCGGATCAGTCACGAAGCTGGCATCGGCCCGCTGGGCGGTGTCACCGCCGGCCCAGAACGATTCCGCCACGGTCGGCGTCGGAAGCTTGACGGGCGGGTCAGCAGTAGTGCCGAACAGCAGCAACCCGACGAGCCCGGTCGCCCGGGAGTCCACCAGCATCGCCGCCCCCCGAGCGCTGGGGGCGTCGTCAACCGCGGCCTCCGTCCCGCCGATCTTGACGCCAACCCGCAACGGGATCGAGACGCCGACTTCCAACGGGGAACCCTGAGTCTGCACCACGTACACGACGTTCTCGGGCGCCGCCCGGGCCACCCCTCCGTCGCCGAGCACCATCCCCGTGATGCTGAGGACCCCTACGGCGACGCCGGCGCCCGCCCGCCGCCACCGGTGAGCCGGCGACCTGACCACCGAAGCCTCGTTCATCTCCCCCCCAGGTTCTCGGATCGTTGTCTGACAGTCCGGCGGCGCTCAGTCCACCACCGAGCGAGCTGAGAACGCCGCGATCCGACCTTGTCGTACCACGGCCCGCTCCGTCACGATCTGCTCCTCGGCGTCCGGCGCCACGAGGCGAAACTCCGCCTCCGTGCCGTCCTCGACACTCCGGATGAAGAGCAACTGGCGGGCATGCCCGGGCCGGCGTCGCGACAGGTACGAGAACACGGCATCCGGTCCGTTGACTTGGATCTCGACATCGCCGGTCATCTCATAGACGACTCCCGAGTCGAGCAGCACCTTGCCCTCGGGGTCCTCGCCGATGCAGCACTTGTAGAAGCGCTCGATGATTTCCCTGGGGTTCACCGACCACCACCCTCCTCTGCGGCTTTCACCACAACCGCCTCCGTCTCGCGACCGTTGCCTCGCGCCTGATGCGCTCCCCGCCCTACCTCCACTGTGTAGGACCGCCGGATTCGCGGCGTGTCCCCATTGGATTGACGAGCCGGCCCGCTGTCGGGACCAGCCGATGCGATCGCCTGAATAGTGGTCGTCACCATCGGCACAGGGACGTTCGATGCCTTCCTCGCCTGGTAGGCCGAACTGATCACCGCCCGCCACCCGCCCTCGGTGGCGGCGAGCAGCGCGATCCCGGCCAGACCCAGGATGAGGTACTGCCAGTCACCCTGAACCAGCGGAAGGCGATCGAACACTTCGGGCGCGAAGGCGAACGCCACCCCGACCATGACCGCGCCGACGTAGGACTCCGTTCCCCCGAGCACGAGCATCAAGAGGAATGTCAACGAGATGAACTGTGAGAAATCCTGAGTCGTCGCCGCTGACTGGAGTCCGAGGAGCAGGTACCCGGCCACGGTCGCCACGGCCCCGCTGAACATGAAGGCTGCGACTCGCAGCCGGTCCACCTGCAAGCCGTTGGCGACCGCCGCGTGCTCGGCGTCGCGTTGGGTGCGCAGCGCCAAGCCGGACGGGCTCTTCGCCAAGTTTCGCACGAGGCCCACGACCACGACCGTGATCAGGGCGAGGACCAGCGCGAATCGCGTGTCCTCCGCCAAGCTGATCCCGAACAAGTGGGGCCGACCCAGCGTGGCCGTGGCACCGCCGGAGAGGCCGCCCTCGCCCGACGAGGCGAGCCATGTCCACCGGAAGACGACCCGGTCGGCGACGAGGCCGAAGGTCCAGGTGGCGATGGCCAGGTAGAGCCCTCGAATCCGCAGCGCCGGCACGCTGATCACTAAGGCGACGCCCGTGCCGAGCAGGGCCAGGGCCGGAATCGTGGGCCAGAATCCCCAGCCGAGTTTCACGGCCAGGTAGTGACCGAAGAAGCCGCCCACGCCCATGAAACTCGCCTGCGCCAGCGATACCTGCCCTGATAGGCCGGTCACGACGACGAGGCTGAGCACAACGAGGCCCGTCACGAGTCCCCGGCCCACGAGGAACGCTCGATAGTTCCCGGTGCTCAGTGGCCCGAGGACCACGACGACGGCGCCCACGCCAACGAGCCACCGGCCCCGGTAACCGAACTTCCGTGCCGTCTGTCCGACTCTGGCAGTTCCGGCAGCCGGCGGCGCGATGTCGCTAGTCTCCAGGGATCCGAAGCGGCGCAGCAGCCCGGTGGACTGCCCGAGCAGCAAGGCCATGACCACGAAGAACGGCAAGAGTTCGCGCAGCTGCGGCAGGCCTGGTGCGTAGCCCTGCAGCATCGATTCACCGATCCCAATGACAAGGCCACCGCCGACAGCGAGCGGAAGGCTCGTAAGCCCTCCCACCAGCGCCGCGGCCAACACCCGGACGAGGAGCAAATTCAGGTTTACGAGGTCGGCGAGGACGAACGGCCCGATCAGCGCACCGGCTGTCACGGCCATCACGCCGCCCAACGCCCATGCCACCGCGTCCACTCGGAGCAGCGGAACACCGGCGATCCGCGCTGACTCCCGGGAGTCAGCCACCGCCCGCATCACGGTCCCCAGGCGCGACCGGCGAAGAAACACCGCCAGAAGCACTGCGGCCGCCGCCGCGAACACAATGACGCCCGCCTGCTGTTTGGAGGCCGCCACTCCTCCGATCTCCACGACCTCAAGCGAGAAGAGCGCCGGGACGATCCGCTGCGTGTTCGTCAGGACGATGAGGAGCACGCTCTGGACGACGAGCATCCACAGGATCGTGGCCAGCGTCCGGGCCAACGGCGTCGCCCGAGCCAGCGGATAGCCCACGACCGCATAGGTGGCGAGCCCACTCACCACGCCGATGCCGAGGAGGATCACCAACGCCGCTCCCGCCGGCAGACCCCAGTCAGTCACCAGGATGGCGTAGCTGAACGCCCCGACGGTCGCCATCATCCCGTGCGAAAAGTTGAGGGTGCGGGTCGACCGGTAGATCAAGACGAGACCGAGCGCCATCAAGCCATAGAGGGATCCGGTCGCGGTGCCGGCCACCAGGAGCTGGGCGAAGCGTGTCATGGCTGCCGCCGCCGGCGGCGGACGTCATCCCCGCTCTGCGGGTGCCCCGAGCTCCGTCGGTGCCGCCCGGCCAACCCTGCCGGGAGCCCGTAATCACGCCGCCCGGCCCGTCCGGAGCGTCTCGACTCCGAGAGTCGGGAGCGTGGGCCAGTGCCCGTTCCACCCGCCGACACCTGCGAGTTGGCGGAAGGCCGTGGTGATCCGGAGCTGTGCATGCCGAGGTAGGAGGACCGCACCAGGTCGTCGCTGGCCAGTTCTGCTGCCGTCCCGTCGAGCACGACCCGGCCGGTCTCGAGAACATAGGCTCGTCCGGCGACGTTCAAAGCCGTCGTGACGTGCTGTTCCACAACCAAGAGCGACGTGCCGTGGTCCCGGACGGCCTCGATGAGCCGTCCATACAACTCGTCGATCACGATCGGTGCCAGACCAGTCGAGAGCTCGTCCACGAGCAAGAGGCGCGGCCTGGCGACGAGGGCGCGTCCCAGGGCGAGCATCTGTTGCTCCCCGCCGCTCAACGTCCCGGCAGGCTGGCGGCGTCGCTCAGCGAGCTTCGGGAAGTACTCGAAGACGAGCTCTCGGCCCGACGCATGATCGGCCTGTCGCCCGTTCCCTTCCCCAACGAGAAGGTGCTCCTCAACCGATAGGGCCGGGAAGAGGCCGCGCCCCTCGGGGACGAGCGCGCAACCCGAGACGGTCATGCGTCGTGGCCCGGCCCCGGTCATGTCGGCGCCGTCAACGGTCACCCGACCGTGGCGGGGCCTGATCACCCCGTAGACCGCCTTCAGGGTCGTGGACTTCCCCGCCCCGTTTGCTCCGAGGATCGCCACGATCTCACCAGGCTGAACCCGGAGCGACACGTCGCGAATGGCCAGGGCCGCCCCGTAGCCGGCGGTCAGCGCCTGTACCTCAAGCACCGGCGCCCACCGCTCGACCGAGGTACGCACGAATGACCACCGGATCCTCAGCGATAGATCTCGGCGGCCCTTGCGCGATCAGATGACCGAAGTCCAGAACGTACGTCCAGTCACACAACCGCCCGACCATCTCCATGTCGTGCTCGATGAGAAGGACCGATACTCCGGGCTCGGCCACACCGGCCACGAGCTCCGCCATATGGTGGCGCTCATCGGTATGCAGGCCACCGAACGGTTCGTCCAAGAGAAGCAACCGCGGCTCGCCGCAAAGAGCGCGAGCCAACTCCACGAAGCGCTGCTGCGCCAGTGACAGCGACGCGACCGGCGATTCGGGGTCGATCCGGGAGTCGACCAGCCGCAGGGCCTCACGGGCTGCCTCCAAGGCCAGGCGGCGGCGCCGGTTGAGCGATGGCGGGACGAGGAGGTCCCGGGTGAAACGCGGTGCCTGTCTCGCGAAGAACCCGACGGCCACGTTCTCGAGTGCGCTGACGGCGGGTAGGAGTTGGGACGTCTGGAACGTCCGGGCAAGGCCGGCCCGGGCCCGCTGCCACGGCGGACGGCCCAGCAGATCGGCTCCGTCGAGGGTGGCCGTGCCGCGGGTGGGGCTGACGAGCCCCGACAGTACGTTGAACAGCGAACTCTTCCCGGCGCCGTTCGGGCCGATGATCCCGACGATGCGATCCGGATGGGCCGTGAGGCTCACGTCAGACAGCGCGACGATCCCACCGAAGGCGAGTGTCACGGAGCACACGTCCAAGACCGGCATCCGCTCCGCCGCCACGTTCTGCTCGACCTGCACCATCACCGCCGCCTCAGTACCGGTTGGTGTACTGATCCTGGATGGTGCCCGTGACCGGCTTCCACCCGTGGCTCTTTGGATCGAATTCGGTGATCAACCCTTGTGTATAGGCGGGCTTGGTGTGCGTCGGCTCCCACCGCACGCCGGGCGAGAGGCCCCCCGTCGTGAATTCGCGCCCCGAGTTGAGAATGTCCATGAACGAAGCACGCGACAACCGGGGCCCGACGAGCTCCAGTCCCTGCTCCATGATCTGAGAGGCGGCATAGGATTGCCGCGTCGGCACATCGATCGAGCGCCAGTCCGTGTTCGGGTAGTAGCCGGTCATGATCGTGAAGAAGCGGTCACCGGCCGGGGTACCGCGTTCCGGCGGGCGGAGGAGCGTCACGCACCGGTAGGGAAGGACGAACTCCCCCACTCCGTCGGGAACGAGCGCCGCTTCGCCGGTAATCGGGTTGAGAATGGGAGGGTCATAGTTGACCCGCTGGGCGGCGAGGTACCACTTGAGAACACCGTCGGGCATGAGGTTCAAGAACACGACATCCGGGTTTGCAGCCCGGGTGTTGACGACCGCAGCCGTGTAGTCGGTCTCGTCCAGCGCCGTGCGCTGTTCGCTCACCAACTGACCACCGTTGTCCTCCAAGGCGTGGCGGAACTCCGCTCCGCCCTTCACCCACTCCGGCGCGCTGTGGGTGACCAAACCGACCCGCTTCCCCATGTTGGCCGGTATCCACTGGCCGGCGATGTGGTTGGTCGTGATGATGGCCGGCGGCATGTTCACGAAGATGTAGGGCTGACCGAACTCGCTCGTGAAGATCCCGGTGCAGTAGGTGGGTACCTTCTTCTGGTTCACGTACTCACCGATGATCGAACACGTGAAGGGCGAGATAGTCAGGTCGAGCAGGAAGACCTTGTCCTGCTCCACGAACCGGCGTACGGCAGCGGCACCTTTCCCGGCATTCGTGAACTCGTCATCGGCCAGGATGACCTGGAACTTCCGACCATGCACGCCGCCGTTTGCATTCAGGAACCGGAAGTAAGCCTGGATGGCCTGGCACGGCTGCCGCTCGAGGTCGGCGAACGGCCCCGTGAGGGCGCAGGTCACCCCGACTTTCAGCGTCGTCTCGGTGAATCCCTCCTCCGGATTCGAGTTGTTCGCCACCGGAACGGGATGCGCAGGGTTCGGCGAGGCCTGCGGGCCGGCGCTTCCGCCTGCAGATCCTCTCTCGGGGGACGGTGCGTTGGCCCCGCCAGAGCCGGACCCCGTGGGGTCGGCCTTGGCCTTCGGGCCTGAAGGCGCCTGCCGGGCGGTCGAAGCGGCAGCCGCCTGTGTCTTACCGGCCGAGGTTGTCGCCGACCCCTCCACAAGCGGACCGTTAGCGGCCGGCGTTTCCGGCTGCGCCGCCCCGTCCGGCAGGACTTCCCCTGCAGGCACCGCCGGCGACTCGCCGGCGGGAGCGGGCGACTCGCCAGCGAGACTGGCATCCGCCGCCCCGGGCGCCCTCTGCTGCCGGGCTTCCACTTCCCCCCTGACGTTGGAACCGCAACCTACCGTTACCAGCGCGCAGGCCGACAGCGCTGCGAACCAGCGCAAGGTGCTCCGCTTCATATCGCCCCCCTGTTACACCGCTCACGAACGTCCCGATCTCGCCTCCGGTCGGGACCGCCGCCCAGACATGCTCCGGAGTCCGTCGGGCAACGGCCCGCCCGGTCCAGCGCTAGCTAACCCGTTGTCCTAGACAGGCACGGGAGCCATGCCACGGTTGCCCGGCAGGACTTCCTCCGGCAGTGGCTTCTCGGGGGCGGCCACACCGAGTCGGTCCTCATACACGTGCCGGCGAAGCTCGGTATACCGATCCCCGATGCCTTCCCAACTCACCCCGACCGCCCGGAGTGCGTCTCCCCACTTCCCCAGCTGCCCCGAATAGTACAGGCCCTCGAGCTCGAGCTCCTCGATCTTCGCAGCCAGTTCCAGGCGGGCGTCGTCGTCGGGAGCGTCGTCCAACATGCGCCGCAGGATGTCCGTGAACGTGAACTGGTGCTGGAATTCCCCGGGAAGCCAGTCTTCAATGGTGAAGCGGACCATCTCCGGCGGGCAGACCTTCCAGGTCATCAGCCCTTCGAAGACGGGCATGCCGTAGGCCTCACCACAGATGTGCAGTCCGACGAGGTAACTGAGCCAGTCGCGGGCCAGGAACTTGTGAAATTGCTCCGCCCCCTTGAGCACCCGGGGTGTGAACTCGTCCACAGGGTCGCGTCCAGTGAGCTTTTCCGCCATGTACCGCCAGAACCGGAGGTGCCCGCTCTCCACCGCGACGTGCTCAGTCATGGCCATCCGGTCCTCATAGGTGGGCTCCGGGAAGTTGGCGATAGCCGTGGAGGTCGGGACGCACAGTCCATGCAACTCGATATGAGCGAGAAACGACAAGTTGACGTACCAGGCGTCGATCTCCTCTGAGGTCTCGGGGGGCCGGGCCGTCTCGGCCATCCGCAGCGCGGCTTGATACGCGCTGCGGACGAAGGGATCCCGATCCAGGAAGATGCGCTGGGTTTCCCACCGCTCTCCGAATCGCTTCCGCTCGGCGTCTATACGATCAACGAACACGCACGCCTCCTCTGATCACACTTCTCTCGGCCGGACTGAGATCAGGTCGAGGCCGCGTTCCCAATCGCGAAGGCAGCCCCGGACCAGCAATCCGTCGGTCACCATGTCCCGCAGGAGCCCCGACACGGCCTCAGGCTCTCCGAATTCCTCGATCGGCTCGCCCAGGCACCGCAACAGCGCGGCGTCGAGCGAAACCACGAACTCCTGCGCAGTGCTGGCTTCTTGCGCCATCTCAGCTCACCTCGCCTGTCGTAGCCGGTTATCGAACCATCCGGTTGTGGTCCGACGGGGGAACATCGAACCCCAGCTTCTCCACGACCGGCGTCATCTTGGTGATGTACATCTCCCGCAACTGCTGATTCGAGTGCTGCTTGATGCCCCACTCGATGTAGCGCCACTGGCGCTTCGTGTCCGACCGCCCGAAGCCGTCGAGCGCGACCGGCCACCACTTGTCGTAGAGGCGGACCCGGAGGTCCTCGCCGCGCCCGAGTTCGAGCAGCCGGTTCACCATCTGGTACCCAAGCCGGAAATGGCCCTGTTCGTCGCGAGCGATCCTGGCACCAGCCCGAGCCAGCGGGCCGTAGGTCGCATGACGCCAGTCACCGCAGGCAAAATGCCCGATGATGTCGGTGAGGAAATGGGCCAGTGCAAGATCCACCCAGTCCTCGAGGGACTGGTTGGCGAAGCTGATGCCGAGGTCCGCATCTTCCGGGAAGTCGGCCTTCGTGATGTTGAACCCCAAGTCGGCGAGCAGCTTGATCGA
Organism: Actinomycetota bacterium; assembly: GCA_040756995.1. Classification (GTDB taxonomy): domain Bacteria; phylum Actinomycetota; class Acidimicrobiia; order IMCC26256; family BP-133; genus BP-133. The sequence goes on from JBFLYK010000087.1 coordinate 13,919, forward strand.
GATGTAGCCGTGGTTCACCTCGTCAGCGAGAAGCCGATATTCCTTCATCCGGAAGACCCACTCGTCCTCGGGGATCAGTTCGACGATCTCCTCTAGACTGAGACCCGACAGCCGGACGCGGTACAGGTTCTGTCCCTCGATGCTGGCCTGCACCTTCAGCTGATGCAGCAGCAACTCCTTGTATTCCTCCGGCATGTTCGGGAAGTCGCTGGCTTCGTACGGCTTGTCGAGGTTCAGCTTCCGCTCGATTTCAGGGTTCGCAACCACAGCAACGCTCATCAGGACTCGACCTCCTTCTCGGGCACGTTTGTGATCTCAGGCAATCGCGGTGACCGACGGAACATCGATCTCGCCACCGAAGAGAGCCGACAGCAACTCCGGGGGCCTCAACTGGATGGCGTCGAGATGATCCATGTATGCCTGGAAGCCCCGAAGAACCGTGTCTTCCTTCGGGATCGGCTGGACCGGAATCGCATCCTCTTGCTCTTCCAGCTCACCGAAGGACTCCGACAAGAGATCGAAGAACTCGTCCTGCCACGCCAATAGCACCTTCTCGTTGTGGCCCGGATCCTGGTCGAGGAGGAACTTGGTCATCGTCTTGGCGAAGCCGATGTGGCGGACCTCGTCTTTCACCCGGCTGTTCTCGATCAGGAAGCCCGCATGGTCACCGTTGGCTTCGCAACGCTGCGCCCGGTCCGGAAAGAGTGCCTCGCCAGGTGTCTCAAGGATGAAGTTGCCGCAGAACACGATCTTGAACGGGTCGTCAAGCGAGTTCAGCCACCTGAACAGGGCGGCCGTATTGGGAAAGACGTCTCGAGCGACCTCATCGACGTAGTCCCAGTCCGCACCCCAGGAGCGCATCCGCCAGAGATCCATCTGTGCGTGCCGCAGCTCGTCGAGGCTCTGAAACATCGAGCACTCACGCAGCGCCGGAATCGGTTGCAGTGAAGCGGCACGAGTCGTATAAAACGTCGACTGGTACTCACCGAAAAACGTCCCGGCTGTCATGATCAGCTGGTTCTCGAGATACACCGGATCCAGCGAGTCCCTATAGTCGGCCGATCCGTAGTTGTCGACGACTTCCGCGAAGTCCGCCGTCCGCCGTTGCTGTAAACGGACGTACTTCTGGTAGTCGAGTCGGAACGGATCTCTGAACTGGGCGGGATCATTCACCCGCACAGTGCTCTGCGACATATGCCCCCCCGTAGTCACGAGACTGCTGTCCCGCCCTTGTACGGCAGTAACTGCGACTCGTACTGCAATATCAGTCATAGTAACAGCGCTCTAGGACGACAGCAAGCCTGCCAACCCCCATTCCTCACACGTCCACAGAAGAACTCATCGCGGTACGGCGAGGTCGACGGCCCGGACAAGCGGCTCGCCTTCCAGGACGCCCGCGGCCCCTTTTCCCGCCGGAGCGCTGCCCTAGTGAGATGTTTAAACTTCAGGTCTAACCGTGCCCCCGCTTCGTCCAGCCGGACGCGGAGAGGGACGTTCCGCCCAACCAGCACCGCCCTGATCAGACACGAGGGAGCGACATGCAGCTGGAGTTCGTCGACCGTTTCGACGCCGAAGTTGCCGCCCGCATCGCCGGTGCGGAACCGGCGTCGGCCGGGGGGCTGCCGGGCTTTCTCGGGATCAGGGTCGTTGAGTGCGGCCCCGGCGTCCTCACCGCCCGGATCGACGTCGGGGCTTCCCTGCTGACCCCGTTCGGCGCCGCCCACGGCGGCGTGCTGGCGGCGCTGGTCGACCACGTGCTCGGTGCGGTCTGCTACCCGCTGATCCCCCGCGGTGCCTGGGCGGCGACAACGGAGTTCAAGGTCAACTACCTGGCGCCCGTCCGGGAAGGGCCACTCGAGGCGCGGGCTGAGGTCGTCTCGCTCGGGAAGCGCACCGCCGTGGTCCGCATCGAAGCCCGCTCTGGCGGCGAACTCGTCGGGATCGCTCAGGGGACGGTGACCATCCGGGCCACCGGCGCGTCCTCAGTCGACTCCCAACCGCGGCCGAGGTCGGGAGTCGGCGATCCCCCTCCGAGGGATTGATGAATCGCATCCACCCGTTCGGCGGCGCGCTTCCCGGCCTGGCTGCCGGTGATGCGGCCGGCCGGACTCGACGGTCCGCTCGGCGATCGCCTTTCGCCACACCGGCCGCCAATGCCGCGCCGCGACTGTGACACCCGGTTTGCCGTAGGGCCTGCTCCGGCCAGAATGCCACTAGCACCCGCGACTCCCGCTCGTCGGGGCCTCGACGGAAGGAGATCGGACATGAGGCGGACCCAGCGCTGGCGTGGTGATGACCGACGGCGGCCGGGAGGAACGCCCCGGTGAGCCGGCACTCCTCGTTGCCGGCTGGTTTGCGGCTGACGGCGGCAGTCGCCGAGGAGAGCCTCGACGCCGTCGTCGGCGTCCTCGGCGGCTCGCCCTCGAGCGGTCTCGGGATCCGCTTCTGAACCAGGGGATACACGTTCTTCACGAACCCCAGTGCCTCCAGCCTCCTCCTCATCTTGGGTTCGGACGAGGAGGAGCAGGTCGACACCCTCACCGACCTGTTGCGCAACAGTTCCGAGGAGGAGATCAACGACCTGATGAGCCGGCTCACGCAGGCCATCAGCCGCCTGGCCGAGGAACGGGCCACGCGTGGCGACCCGCGGCAACGACGTCGTTCCCGGCCGGATTCGCGGAGTGCGGAACGGCGCCGAGCCCGGCACCGAGCCCGTCTTTGACGGCCGGTTCCCCTTTCCGCCGCTGAAGCGAGCCGACGCGATCCGGGCCGGGCGCCGTCGAACGGCACCTCGGCCCGGTCAAGACGTACGTTTGCTGCATCCGGGGCGACCGCCGAACATCCCGGACGGGAATCCCTCGGCTCGGGAACCCGTCCGGCGGGCCAGCCCGCCGTTGCGAAGGTCAGACGCCCGGGAGCGCCGGTGGAGCCGGCAGAGCCGGAGCGCCGGGCAGGGTGGGAACACTCGGCAGCGACGGAAGCCCGGACACCGGACCCTCAACCGGCAACGCCG
>JBFLYK010000088.1:0-15727 GCA_040756995.1 Actinomycetota bacterium
GGGGGGGGGGGGGGGCGCCCCCCCCCCCCACCCGGCCACGGCGCTCGGTCGTTGGCGGACCACGCCCAGTGGGCGGTTCCGCGTGTGGTCAGAGGGCGACGACGACGGTCTTGACTTGTGTGTAGAGGTCGAGCACTTCTGGGCCGTTCTCCCGGCCCCAGCCGGACTGCTTGTATCCGCCGAAGGGGAGGGAGGCATCGAAGACGTTGTAGCTGTTGACCCAGACCGTTCCGGCCTTGAGCTTGGCGGCGGCTCGGTGGGCCTTGGCCACATCGGTGGTCCACACGCCGGCGGAGAGGCCATAGTGGCTGTCGTTGGCCGTCCGGATGAGGTCGTCTTCGTCGGTGAAGGGAATGGCGCAGACGACCGGCCCGAAGATCTCCTCGCGGACGACCTTCATGTCGGGCCGCGTCTCGATCAGGACGGTGGGCTCGACGAAGTAGCCGAAATCGCCGTGGCGCTTCCCGCCGGTAAGGGCGCGAGCGCCGTCGGCGTAGCCGGACTCGAGATAGCCGGTCACCCGCTCGAACTGGTCGGCGGAGACGAGCGGGCCCATCTGGTTGGCGGGATCCATCCCGGGGCCGATCGTGATCTGCGCCGCGGCTGCGGCGATGCCGTCGGTCACCGCGTCGAAGACGTCGTTCTGGATGAAGAGGCGGGTGCCGGCGCAGCAGGTCTGGCCGTGGTTGAAGAAGCTGGCCAGGATCGCTCCGGGGACGGCTTGTTCCACGTCGGCGTCGGCGAAGACGACGTTGGGTGACTTGCCACCGAGTTCGAGGGACACCTTCTTCAGGTTGCCGGCGGCCGCTTGGAGGATCAGCTTGCCGACCTCGGTGGAGCCGGTGAAGGCTACCTTGTCGACGTCGGGGTGGGAAGCGAGGGGGGCACCGGCGGTTGAGCCGAACCCGGTGATGATGTTCACGACGCCGGGGGGGAACCCGGCCTCGAGGGTGAGTTCGCCGAGGAGCAGCGCCGTGAGCGGCGTCTGCTCGGCGGGCTTGAGAACGACGGTGTTGCCCGTGGCCAACGCCGGCCCGAGCTTCCAGGAGGCCATGAGGAGAGGGAAGTTCCAGGGGATGATCTGGCCGACGACACCGAGAGGTTCGCGCATCGTCATCCCCAGGAATTGCGCCCCGGGCGCGTAGGGAACCGAAGGGCGGAAAGTTGAGCCCAGGATCTTCGTCGCCCAGCCCGCCTGGTAGTGGAAGGTCTCCACCGCGAGGGCCACATCGACCGCCTCGGCGATCGCCACGTTCTTGCCGTTGTCAAGCGCCTCGAGCTGAGCGAACTCCGACGCGTGTTCGGCGATGAGGTCGCCCAGGCGGTGCACCAGCTGACCCCTGTCGTAGGGGGTCATCGCGGCCCACGGGCCCTCCTCAAAAGCCTGGCGGGCGGCCTTCACGGCTCGGTCGACGTCCTCGGCGCCGCCGCTGGCCACATCGACCAGGGCGCCGGCCGTGGCAGGGTCCTCGGTGGTGAAGGTCTCTCCCGATGCGGCCTCGACCCACTCGCCGTTGATGAGGAGTCGGCGGGGAGTGCGAAGAAACTGCCGGACCGAGGGAAGGAGGTCGTAGTCGAACTCGGTCGCCGTCATGGTGGTCCTTTCGTCAATGAGGGGCGTTGGTCCGAAGCCTTGCAGTCGCGCCGAGCACGGTGTACCTCCAGGTGGGGGAACGCCAGCGGCCGGCCGGTCGCACCGCGAGCCGAGGAGCGGATGCTGAGCTTCAGTGACCGGGGCAGACGCTCACCGATCGAGCCGGATGGAGGCGGGGAGGACGACGAGGCGCGGAGGTGAGTGGCCTGTCACATCTCGGCCCGATCGCCCGAGCGAAGATGACGGCTCGGCTGATCGGCCTGCTCAGAAACACCCGAATCTCGGGCGGACGCCATCTCGAGATGGAGGATGCTTGAGCGTTGTCACACCGGCGCCTCCCAGCAGTCGATGACGTCACCTCGGGCGACAAAGCAGTCGCAGCCGTTGCTGAAGACCCAGATGGAGCGGGACCGTCCCCGCCCGAGGGAGATCAGCTGGCAGTCGTCGATCCGGTCGCCTCCGGCGAGGGCGAGGCACACCCGCCGGCCTTCGAGGTAGTGGAGTGAAGCTAGGCGTGAAGTGCTCATCGCCACTCCTTGATCCTTCGTGTGGTGACGCCCAAGAAAGGCGTGCCCCGTGAGTGTCCATCGAAGGGCATTCGCCCCCCACCCCCAGCTGCAGGTCTCCACCTGGAGAGTAATGGCCTCCGGGCCCCCGCCTTTTAGGATGTCGGCCGATCGCCGGTCGCCGACCGCCATGGTCGGGTCCGACCGCGCGTCGCGGCTTCTGCCAGGTGCTGGGCTTGTCTCGGACCGCGCCCTTCCCGGGAAACCCTCGCTGGCGTCTGGAGAACCGCATACCTCCGCCTGCAGGTACCGGATCGAGTCGGGAAGGTTCAGCATCCTCTGGCTATGGAGCTGAACGAGTACAAGCCGCCCCTGGCCGACATCCGATTCACGCTGGAGCAGATTGTGGATCTCCCCCGCTTGGCCAAGCTGGATGTCTTCGCCCACGCCTCTCCCGACATCATCTCGGACGTGCTGGAGGAGGCCGGGCGGTTTGTGGGCGAGCAACTGGCCCCGCTCAACCGCCAGGGGGACCTGGAACCCGCTCGGCGCCAGCCCGACGGGTCGGTTACGCTGCCGGACGGGTTTCGTACGGCCTATTCACTCTATGTGGACGCTGGCTGGGGGGCAGTGGCCTTCCCAGCGGACTACGGGGGCGGCGGGTTCCCATGGGTCGTCGGTACCGCGCTCGCCGAGATGGTCTCGTCGGCCAACATGGCCTTTTCGCTATGCCCCATGCTGACCCAGAGCGCTATCGACCTCCTTCTCGCTCACGGCTCCGCGGAGCAGAAAGCGACCTACCTGCCCAAGATGGTGGCAGGGGAGTGGACCGGCACCATGAACATCACCGAGCCGGAGGCCGGCTCGGATCTGAGCGGGATCACCACCCGGGCGGTCGATGCTGGCGACGGCACTTGGCGGATCACCGGCCAGAAGATCTTCATCACCTTCGGTGACCACGACCTGGCCGAAAACATCGTGCACATCGTGCTGGCCCGGGCGTCGGGGGCGGCGCCTGGAACGAAGGGCATCTCGTGCTTCGTCGTCCCCAAGCTCCTCCCCGCTTCGAAAGACGCGCCGAAAGCGCCCAACGGAGTGACGTGCATCGCCGTGGAGCACAAGCTCGGGATCCACGCCAGCCCGACCTGTGCGCTCGACTTCGACGGTTCGGTCGGCTACCTGGTCGGACAAGCCAACCAGGGGCTGCGGACGATGTTCTCCATGATGAATCCCGCCCGTCTGGCGGTGGGCGTCCAGGGCCTGGGTGTCGCCGAACGGGCCTACCAGGCGGCCGTTGCCCACGCCCGGGAGCGCCGCCAAGGGCGGGCCCCGCAGGCCTCGGGGGACGGGCCGTCACCGATCATCGAGCACCCCGACGTCCGGCGCATGCTCCTGACCCAGAAGGCATCGATCGAGGCGCTGCGGTCGCTGCTCTATTTCACGGCCGAGTCCATCGACCTCGCCGCCCACCACCCCGACGAGTCTGTCCGCCGTCGGCGCCGGGAACTGGCCGACCTGCTCACTCCGGTGGCCAAGGGCTGGGGAACCGACCTGGGAGTGGAGCTCACGTCGTTGGCGCTCCAAGTCCACGGTGGCATGGGCTACGTGGAGGAGACCGGCATAGCCCAGCATTACCGGGACGCTCGCATCGCCCCGATCTACGAGGGGACCAACGGCATCCAGGCCATCGACCTCGTCAGCCGTAAACTCGGCCTGCGCGGCGGCGACGCCGCCCGGGAGTTCCTCACCGACATGGAAAGCGTCGCCCGGCGGCTGCTCGCCGCTGGAGACGGACTGGCGCCGATCGGAGACGGCCTGGCGGAGGGGGTCGCCGCCCTACGGGCGGCCACCCGGTGGATGCTCACCGCCGATTCGCGAGCTGACCCGTTGGCCGGGGCCACTCCCTACCTGCGGCTCTTCGGCGTGGTGACCGGCGGGTTGTTCATGGCCCTTCAGGCCGCCGCCGCTCAGCGGCGCCTGGACGAAGGCGCCACCGAACGGGACTTTCTGGAGGCGAAGGTCGTTACTGCCCGGTTCTACTGCCAGCAGATCGTCCTGTCGGCCGCGGGGCTGTTACCCTCCATCACCGCTGGAGCCGGCGATCTGCTGGCGCTACCCGCCCACGCTTTCTGAAGCCGATCGGGCGCCAGACTGCGGTGCACAGCTCCCGGCCGTTCCCGCCGGGACGGCGCCGGCCGGTTTTCGGCTCGACGATCTTGCGCTCGACCGGGGCAGGGCTGCTCGCCACGATTGCCGCCCACAGCGAGGACAGGTTGAGAAAGAGGTCGCTGTTGAAGGGGCTTGATCGGCGACCGCCTCAGCGCCGGGGTTCGGAGGCAGGATGGTCCGGCCCGAGCGGAGTGGCTGGCAGCTTCTTGACTACCCAAATGGGGGTATGCGAACGAGGGGGTCCCAATGCTACTCTGCCTCTGCGGGCGAGGGGGCGGCATCAAGAACATTAACGCCGGCCGATGATCCTGCGGGCGCCGTCCGCCGCCGGTGGCGGGTCGAACGAAGAGGAGCGAGTGGCACCGAGCGATGCCCCGGCTGGTAGGAAAAAGCGTGGGCTGGCCGGCCCGCCGGCGGTCGGCGGCGCTCGCAACCCGACCGGAACCAAGCGTGGAAGGCATCCCACAGGCCGTCGGGTCACGGTGCTGGTCGTCGGCGACGCCGTCGTCCGCGAGACCCTCGACCTCTTTCTCGACGGCGGACCGGCAACGGTGGCGGCGTACGCGAACTCCGGCGCTGAGGCCCAGGTGGTGGCGGCGCAGGGCCTTCCAGACATCGTGCTGCTCGACGTTCGCTTACCGGACATGCTGGCTCCGAGGGCGATCAAGCTGGTGCGGATGGCCGCTCCGTCGGCGCGGATCGTTGCTCTCGGCTCGCGTGCCGACCACGCCACCCTTGCCAAGGCCCTCGTCGCGGGCGCCGACGGCTGCCTAGTCAAGGACGCCTGCGATGCCGCCATCGTCGAGGCGCTGTGGGGATCGCTCAGCACCGGGTGGCCGGTTCTCAGCAGACGCAATGCAGAACGGGCCGTCACAACCCACCATGATCAGCCGCTGCTCACCGAGCGCGAGCGGGAAGTGCTTCGTCTTGTGGCCGCCGGCAGCACCAATCGCGAGATCGCCGAGGCCACCGGCGTTTCGATCGATCGCGTTCGGGCCTGCGTGCGGAGCGCGTTCCGGAAACTCGGCGTCCGGAACCGTACGGAAGCGACGCGGATGCTCTCTCGTGGTACGGGCCAGCTCTGCGCCCCTGCGGGCCCTTCTGGGGCCGATACGGCACAAGACGGGATCGACGTGCCGCCGCTCAGTCCACGCGAGGAAGAAGTCGTCGGTTACATGGCGACGGGAAAGACCAACCCGGAGATCGCCGAGCTGACGGGGCTGTCGCCGGAGACGGTCAAGACCTATCTCAAGAGCGCCTTCGAAAAGCTGGGAGTCCGCAATCGGATGGAAGCGACGCGGAGGCTCTCCAACAGTCATCGACCGGCCGAGGCGGGCGTGCAACGAACGCGGAAGAGAAGCGTGAACACCGGAGCGCGCGCCCTGACTCCCGGCGAGATCGAGGTTGTCCGCGAGATGGCCACCGGGAAAACCAACGGCGAGATCGCTGAGAGCACGGGGCTGTCACGCAACACGGTGAAGACCTACCTCCAAATCGTATTCCGCAAGCTCGAGGTGCGGAACCGCATCGAGGCGATGGCCAAGGCGGAGGAGTTGGGCCTGCTCGACTAGCCGGTGCGCACGACCGTGAGCCCGCCGCTTCCCCGTCCGAGCCGCCGAGAGCGGACATCAGACCCGGCCGACTTCGATGCACCCTCCAACTGGAGGTACCAAGACCGGGCGATGTTCGCCAGCATTGCGGGAATCCGTACCAAGGGACAAAGACCGTTCCGGTGAGCAGCATGTGGTCAATACTGACGTCGCGAGGTCGCTCATGAACCCAGCTTTTCCAGCCCAGCCTGACACCGCTTCGGTTGCGGGGGCTTCAGTCATCGACGACGACGCCGGGATCGAGGACGAGCTCCTCGTCGAGGACGAGCTCCTCGTCGAGGACGTGTCCATCGACGGCATGTGCGGCGTCTACTGACGGCGGTGGCCGTGTCAGTATTGGACCAGGCATGGGACATGGCGGCCCAGGTGTCGGTGCGGCCCGAGCCGTTCGGAGCCCTCCTCTACCACTTCGGCACCCGCCGGTTGTCGTTCCTCAAGGACCGGCGGCTCCTCGAGGTGGTGCAGGGATTGGGTGAGGCGGCGACGGCTCGCGACGCCTGCCTCGACGCCGGGATCGGCCCCGACGAACTCCGGGCCTACGAGAAGGCGTTGGCCCGGCTGGCGGAGACGGACATGCTGCGGGAGCGGATCGGATGAGCGTGGCCGTGCCCCTCGTCGAACACTTCGCGCTGGGCCTCGACGCCCCCATCTGCCTCACGTGGGAGCTCACGTACGCCTGCAACCTCGCCTGCCGGCACTGCCTGTCGAGCTCGGGGCGTCGTGACCCGGCCGAGCTCAGCACTACCGAGGCGTGCGCGGTGATCGACGAGCTGGAACGCATGCAGGTGTTCTACGTGAACATCGGTGGCGGCGAGCCCACGATTCGGCCTGACTTCTGGGAGTTGGTCAACTACGCCGCCGCCCATCACGTCGGGGTCAAGTTCTCGACCAACGGCGTGCGCATCACGCCCGAGGTGGCGGCCTGGCTGGCGGCTAGCGACTATGTCGACGTCCAGATCTCCCTCGACGGCGCCACTGCCGACGTGAACGACGCCGTCCGGGGCGAGGGGTCCTTCGCTATGGCGGTCCGAGCGATGGAGAACATGGCATCCGCCGGCTTCCAGGGATTCAAGGTGTCGGTCGTATGCACCCGCCACAACATCCCCCAGCTCGACGCCTTCCAGACCCTCGCCGACCGGTACGGCGCCCAGTTGCGGCTGACGCGGCTGCGTCCGTCGGGCCGGGGCGCCGACGTGTGGGACGAGCTGCACCCGACAGCGGCGCAGCAGCGGAAGCTCTACGACTGGCTGCTGGCCCACGGCGAGGGGGTGCTCACCGGCGACTCCTTCTTCCACCTGGCCGGCTACGGCGAATCGCTGCCGGGCTTGAACCTCTGCGGCGCCGGACGCGTCGTCTGCCTCATCGACCCCGTCGGCGACGTCTACGCCTGCCCGTTCGCCATCCACGACACCTTCCGGGCCGGCAACGTCCGCGACGCCGGCGGCTTCGCCCGGGTGTGGCGGGAGTCGGAGCTGTTCCGGTCGCTGCGGGGGCCACAGTCGGGAGGGGCCTGCGCGGCGTGTTCGGCCTATCACTCCTGCCGGGGTGGATGCATGGCGGCCAAGTTCTTCACCGGCCTGCCGCTCGACGGGCCGGATCCCGAGTGCGTGAAGGGCTATGGCGAGCGCGGGCTGGCCAAGGTGGAGCCCGGATCGGCGCCGCGGCCGTCGCTCGATCACTCCCGGCCGTCGTCGGTCGTGGGCGGTGCCGTGCCGGTCACGCTGCACCGGCGCCGGCCCGACCGGGCTTGCGACGAGAACCCGATGACACTGGTGAGGCGCTGATGGGCGAGGACTGGTTCGAGACCGTTGCTGAAGCGGAGCGCCGGGCGGCCAAGCTCCTGCCCCGGTCCGTGCATCTCGCCATCAAGGCCGGGTCGGAGCGGGGTCTGACCCTGGCCGACAACGTCGCCGCCTTCGGGGAGCTCGGCTTCGCTCCTCACATGGCCGGCTTGTCGGCCAAGCGGGAGCAGGCGACGGTGGTGATGGGCCAGCAGATCTCCATGCCCGTCCTCATCTCGCCGACGGGTGTGCAGGCCGTGCACCCCGATGGTGAGCTGGCTGTGGCCCGGGCCGCTGCCGGCCGGGGGGTGGCCATAGGGCTCAGCTCCTTTGCCAGCAAGCCCATGGAGGAGGTCGTCGCCGCCAACCCGCAGACCTTCCTGCAGGTGTACTGGAGTGGGTCGCGGGAGAAGATGGAGCAGCGCCTCGATCGGGCCCGGGCGGCCGGGATCGTGGGGCTCATCGTCACGCTGGACTGGTCGTTCGTCCACGCCCGCGACTGGGGCAGCCCGTTCATCCCGGAACGGATCGACGCCAAGGCGGCGCTGCGCTACGCCCCGGAGGTGCTGCGGCGGCCGCGGTGGTTGGCGCAGTGGGCGAAGACGAAGGCCCTACCCGATCTCAGCGTCCCCAACTGGGGCGCCGCCGGCGAGCCGCCGCCGACGTTCTTCGGTGCCTACGGCGAATGGATGATGACGCCGCCGCCGTCGTGGGACGACCTGCGGTGGCTGCAGGAGCAGTGGGGCGGGCCATTCATGCTCAAGGGCGTCATGCGGGCCGACGACGCCCGGCGGGCGGTGGACGTTGGCGCCACTGCCATCTCGGTGTCGAACCACGGCGGCAACAACCTCGACGGGACGCCAGCCACGATCCGGGCCCTGCCGGCCATCGTCGAGGCCGTGGGTAGTGAGGTCGAGGTGGTGATGGACGGCGGCATCCGCCGGGGCACCGACGTCGTCAAGGCGGTGGCCCTCGGCGCTCGAGCGGTGATGATCGGCCGCGCCTACCTGTGGGGGCTGGCGGCCAACGGCCAAGCGGGTGTCGAGAACGTCCTCGACGTCCTCCGCAGCGGGGTCGACTCAGCGCTTCTCGCCCTCGGCCTTGGCTCGGTCAGCGAACTGACCCCGACCGACATCCTCGTCCCGCCCGGCTTCACCCGCTGCCTGGGTGCACGGCCCGAATAGGCGCGATGGTGGGTCGCCCAGTGAAGAGCGGCCAGCTCGCTGCCCTTCCGTGGCCTGAGGTGGCCGCCGTGGCGGCCGGGTCGATCCTCGTTGTGCCCCTTGGCTCCGCCGAGCAGCACGGGCCGCACCTCCCGCTCGGCACGGACTCCGACGTCGCTGTCGCCCTCGCATCACAACTCGCCGCCGCCCGCCCCGATGTACTCCTGGGTCCCCGCACTCCGCTACGGCTCCGCTGGCGAGCACGCCGCCTTCCCGGGCACGTTGTCGATCGGCGCTGCCGCGCTCGAACTCGTGATCGTCGAACTGGTCCGCTCCGCCGATGCCTTCGCGGCCGTCGTCCTCGTCTCGGGGCACGGCGGCAACGCCGCGCCGCTGGCAGCGGCGGTGGCGACGCTGCGAGCGGAAGGGCGACAGGTATTGGGCTGGACGCTCCGAGTCCCCGGCGGTAACGGCCACGCCGGCCGCACCGAGACGTCGTTGCTCCTGGCGCTCTCCCCGGAGATTGTGCGGCTCGACGCCGCCGAGCCCGGCGACGTCCGGCCCCTGGCCGCGGTGATGGGCGACCTCCGCCGCGGCGGCGTCGCCGCCGTCTCACCCAACGGGGTCCTCGGCGATCCGACCGGCGCCAGCGCCGAAGAGGGCCGACGGATTCTCGACACCCTCGCCGCTGATCTCATCGACAGCGTCCGGGCCTGGCGGCCTTGACCGAGACCACCCCGCCAGCGGGCGCCGCCGAGCCTGTGTCGGGCGGGGCGCCGACCGAGGGGCAGGTCGCCCTCGTCACCGGGTCCGCCCGGGGGATCCGCGCCGCTGCCACTCGCCGCCTGGCTGGCCCTGGTGGCGGCTGGTGCTGTTCGAACGCGGGAATGACCCTCACCTGACGGTGATGCCATCCCCCAAGGCCCCGCCGCTTCCCGACAGGTTCCGGGTCGCTCTCGATGCCGGTGTCCGTTGGGTAGGGGACGGCACTGTGCTCGTCGGGGGCTCCCCGATCCGGATCCTCCGGCTCACGCCGTCGGGGCGGGGGTTGGTCGCCGGCTGACGGCCGGCCAGCCCGCCCCCCGTTCGCCGGCGGGCCAGAGCCTGACGAGGCGCCTCCTCAACGCTGGTGTCGTCCATCCCAAGCTCCCGGCACCGGTGGCGCCGCCCGATGTGGCCGTCGTCATTTCAGTCCGCAACGACGCTGGCGGCCTGGCCGCGAGCCTGGTATCCCTGGCTGCGGCTCGCGCGGGGGATGGGCGCGCCAAGCTGGTCGCAACCGTCGTCGACGACGCCTCCTCCGACCCGGTCTTCCATGAGGCCAGTTGCTCCCTGCCGGGAACGACATTCCTGCACCGAACCGTTCGCGGTGGGCCGGTAGTTGCCCGCAACGACGGATGGCGGGCAACGGGCGAGCCGCTCGGGTCTTCGTCGATGCCAACTGCGAACCGGAGCCAGGTGGCTCGACGTCCTCCTCCCCCACTTCGCCGATCCGCAGGTCGCTGCTGTGGCGCCGAGGATCTCCCGCCGGCTGACGGCACTGGCGCGCTGGCGGCCTACGAAGCCGTCGCGTCACCGCTTGATGATCTCGGGGACCGGGAGGCCACCGTCCGTCCCCGGAGCCCGGTGCCGTACGTGCCCGCAGCTGCGCTGCTCGTCAGGTGCAGCGCGCTCGAGGAACTCGGCGGGTTCGACGAGGCGCTGAGCGTCGGCGAGGACGTCGACTTCATGGCGGCTGGTGGCCGCCGGGTGGACCGTCCGCTACGAACCCCGGGCCACCGTTTGCCACCCGACCCGGCCCGGCTGGTCGGCCTGGCTGAACCAGCGCGACCGCTACGGCACGTCCGCCGCCTCGCTCGCCCGCGGGCACGGATGGGCAGTCGCACCCGCCGTCGTGTCTCCCTGGACCGCCGTCGCCTGGACCCTGTGAGTGCCGGTCGGCCCCTCCTTGGGGCCGCCGCGGCGGGGTACTCGGCGGCAGCGATGGCGGGCCGCATCGCACAGCGGGAGCCCGACCGCCTTCCCCCGGTGGGGGCCGTCCACCTGCCGGTGCGGTTGGCGGGACTCGGGCACCTCCGGGGTGGGCTTGCTCTGGCCGGGGCGCTGCGGCGGGCGTGGCCGCCGGCCACCGCCATCCTGGCTGTGGTGAGTCGGCGGAGCCGACCGGCCTGGCCGCCGCCGTCGTCCTGCCCGGTCTGCTCGACTGGCTCCAGCGGCGGCCCCGCCTCGACCCCGCCCGATTCCTGACCCTTCGTCTAACCGACGACCTCGCCTACGCCGCCGGGGTCTGGGCCGGCTGCGTCAAAGAGCGGTCGGCCCCGGCACTTTTTCCCGACCTCCGCAGCGGACGAGGCCGCCTGCGCACCAGACGACAAGCCTTCCATGGTCGATCGGAGACGGACGACCATGAAGACCAACGCGTTCGGAATCCTCACCCGCCAGTAGTAGGACGTGGCGACCATCAGGGGGTTGCCGAAGGGAGGGCCGGTGCGCTCGGTTCAACACCTTCATCTGGAAGGACATCTGGTTGCCACCGCCGACGTGGGCGACACCTACCGGCACGACGGTGACCAGTGGAGCAGCCTCTTCGTGTTTCGAACGGACGACGGCTTCACGTTGGTGACACTGGGCCGCAGCGAGACGTACGGCGTCAGCGGGGAGGTAGAGCGAGGAATCGCCGACATCACCGTGGACTACCCCGCAGATGTCCGACAGCTCGAGGAACTGGTGTCCGAACGGTTTAGCGTCGGCTCCGACGCGTGGTGGCAGATCCTCGATGCCGGCCGCCACCATGACGATGAGCTTTGCGCCGCCTGGGTCCCGGAGCGGATGCGCCACGACCTCTACCGGGCCAGTCTCTACGACCGCGACCTCGCACTGACCACCGGGTTCTTCAACGGCAAGGCATTGCCCGCCCACGGGCGGGCCGTCGACGGCTGGCAGCGCGCCGCCCTCGAGGCGATGGCCGACCACCTGGAGGAGCTCGGGTGGCGAGTACAGCCGGAGCGCCCCTGGGTGGCCGAGACGGCCGACGTGGGCGGCATCCTTTCGGAGAAGACGCAGATCCTCGGCGCGCTGCGCGCCCGCCGCTACGGGTGCGAGGCCCCGATCCTTGTCAGGGTTGACGACTGCGGCGAGATCTATGCCCGCCTTGCTGAACCGGGAGACGTCCCCAACGCCAAGCTCCGCATGATCGAAGGCCCTGACGTCGCCGAGCTCCACGAACTCGACATCGACGACCGATGGACACCTCCAGAACGTGACGTCTCCTCCGTCATCGCCGCCCTGGCCGTCGAGCAGACGAACCAGATCGGGATGAGTGACGGACTGGGGATCGGGTGATGACCACCGTCGACGCGTCCCAGGCGTTCGCCTCCAGGAGACCCGCCTTACGAGCACGGGAGCCGACCATGGCACCCGTCAACGGTGTGGACCCCGCCTGCCATCATGAGATCTGCCGCCCAGAGCCGGAAACAGCCGTGCAGGGCGGCCGACGAGAAGCTGTCGTTCATCAAGGATGTGCTGGCCGGGCTGGCCGAGCTGGCCGCTTGGTGGACGGGGTTCGCCGAGCTGGAGGTCATCGAGACGCCCGGGATCTGGTTGAGCCCCCGGTCGGTCCCCCGTCGAGCAGATCGAAGCCTCCCATGACGCCGGAGCAGCGGGTGATGCGGGCCCGCCTCGGCGCCTTTGCCCAGCATGCCAAGTACGATCCTAGGCAGACGACGGCCAAGGCCCGCCAGACCTTCGCCGAGCGGTTCGAGCGGGAGGTCGACCCCGACGGCGCCTTGGAGCCGGCCGAGCGGGCCCGGCGGGCCGAGGCGGCCAAGAGGGCCTACTACACCAGGCTGGCCCTCCTGTCGTCCCAGGCCCGCCGCAAGCACGCGAGCTAACAGCGGGCCTGGCGCTGGCTCATCGGTGTTGCCGTCGGACCAGCTCCTCAGCGAGCGAGAGTCGGCGGAACTTGAGGTGGACAACGAGCTGACGGTCCTGACGGGCGGCGGGGTCGTTGCTGAGCTCGAACTCGGTCTTCACCGTGTCGACCAGCGCCCACTCCAGATCGGCGGTGGAGAGCCCCTCGTAGTCCTCAGCGTCGACCCGCTCGATGATGGCGCAGTGGCGGACGTGGTCCTCCGTCGGCGGGGGGAGCGGTGACCGGTCGGGGTCGGCCATGGTCCACTTCGCCCTGGCAGCCTCCAGCCGGGCTCGGGCGGCGCTCAGCTCGGCCTGGGTGAGCGGCATCAGAACCGGTCCCCGGGGGAGAAGTTCCGGTGGGCCTTGCGGGCCCGCTCCTCCCCGGCCGAGGCGGCGTACCGCCCCGGCATCTTGCGGTCCCTCCAGCCGTTGAGGCGCATGAGGTCCTGCTCCTGGCCGCCGTTGAGCAGGAAGTGGTGGGAGAAGGTGTGGCGGAACTGGTGGGGGTGGACCGGTGCGACCTTGGCATCCCGGCAGCGCCGATCGAACATCTGCTCGATCCCGTCGGCGCCGAACTTGCCCCGGATCCCCACCCAGAACGGCCCCTCGGTGGCGGTGATCCGGGCCATGGCGCCGTCGGCGGTCTTGAAGTGGAAGGTCTTCTCCCGGACGTAGGTGGCCCGGGCCTTCAGGTACCGCTCCAGGGCGGCGGCGGTCTTGTCCCCGAAGGGCACGGCCCGGGGCTTGCGCCCCTTGCCCAGCACCCGGGCCACACAGGCGTCGAGGTCCACGTCGTCCACGTCCATGCCGGCCGCCTCGGCCACCCGCACCCCGGTGTCGAGGAAGAAGCGGATGCAGGCGTGGTCCCGCCGGTCGAAGAAGCCGGTCCCCACGGTGACTCGCAGCAGCTTGTCCAAGTCGGCGTCGGGGATGACCGGCACCGGCTCCTCGGGGATGATCGGCGGCGACATCCCCGCCATCGGCGACGACTTGATGTCCCCCTCGGCCACCAGGAACTTGAAGAACTGCTGGAGGGCACGGAACCGCACCGAGGCGGTGGCCGGCTTGTGACGGGCGACCTGTGCCTCCATGAACTCCAGCATCAGCGCCTTGTCCATCTTGGCCGGGTCCAGCGGCCGGGTCTCGTCCTCGAGCAGCCAGCGGCCGAAGGCGATGACCGATTCGGTGTACGTCTTGATCGTCCGGTCGGACTTGTTTTCCGACCGCATTGTCCGCTGCCACAGCCGGGCCGCCAGCCCCAACTCGGCTAGCATCGGCAACGTGACCGCCTCTCGGCCGCCCGCTTCAGTCGCCGCCATTCTGTCCCCCAGTGCCACTAACTCGAATTCCGGAATTAGTGTGGCACGAAGCGTTGTGCCTAACCAGGGCCAGGGCTAAAAAGCGACGAAAGCGCAGGTCAGAGGCTGTTTTGGAGGGATGACCGAGAGGCCGAAGGTGACCGCCTGCTAAGCGGTTAGGGGGTGTAAAGCCTCCTCGAGGGTTCAAATCCCTCTCCCTCCGCCACCTTTCAGGGCTCCGGTGATCGCCTCCTGCAGGCGGCGCCGGGGTCCTCGGAGGACCAGCGGCGTGATGATGCCGACCGCCGCCAGGGCCAGCAGCCAGCCGGGGATGGGGGCCCGCGCGGTGCCGGAGTCCCAGTTGGCGTGGTGCACCCGCTCGGGATCGGTCCGGGAGACGAGCAGGGGGATGGCGTCGCCCGGCCGGTAGGTCGGCTCGTTGGGGTGCTGGTCGCTGCCCGGCACCGGGAGGCGGGCCCGCCGCTCCTTCCCCCCGGCGTCGTAGGCCACCTCCACGATGGCCAGCGCTCCGCTGAACCCCGGCTGCTCCTCGACCACCCGGCCGGTGACGGGTACGCCGCCGCCGGGCAGTTCGTGACCCCGCCGGGCCCAGTCGACGATCGTGACGAGCCCGCCGACGGCCACCAGGCCGAGAACGATCCCGTACAGCAGCCGCAGCGTCCTCCGCCGCCCGTCCCCCTCCACGGCCGCCACGGTACCGCCGCCGCCGTGGGCAACCGAGGGAGCGGCCCGCCCCCCGGCCGTTCCCGTCCGCTGGACCGAGCGCAATCGATTGCGCTCGGGCACGGCGCGGTGGGCGGCGGCGGCCGGCTAGAGGCGGGACTGGAGGGCGGCGGCGAGGGCCGGCACCACCTGGCGCCAGTCGCCGATGATGCCGACGTCGGCGGCGGCGAAGACCGGGACGTCCCGCTCGGAGTTGATGGCCAGGATCGTCCCCGCCGACCGCACGCCCACCATGTGGTTGAACTTTCCGCTCAGGGCGACGGCGATGTAGAGGTTCGGAGCGATCGACCGGCCGGTGATCCCGATCTGGCGGGCGTGGGGCTGCCAGCCCCGGTCGGTCACCTTACGGGTGGCGCCGAGCTCGGCGCCCAGCACGTCGACGAGGGGCTGGAGATCGGCGTAGTCGTCCGGGGTGAGTCCGCTGCCGACGCCGATCACGACCGCCGCCTCGGCCAGCACGTTCGTGTCGTCGTCCCGGGCCGCGGCGTGGACCCGGACCCGGCCTCTCGGCGTGACCGCCAGCCGGGTGAGGGCGGCGCCGTCGGCACGGGGTTGCCGGCGGGGGAGCATGCCGGGGCGGACGGTCGCCATCTGGATCGGTGAGGTGGCCGTGATGGCGGCCACGACCTGGCCGCCGAAGGCCGGCTTCCAGGCCACGAGGCGCCCTTCGTCGACGTCGAACCCGACGGCGTCGCCGGTCAGGCCGGCCCCGAGCCGGGCCGCCGCCCGGCCGGCCACCTCCCGTCCCCACGCCGTGCTCGGCACCAGCACCGCCCACGGCCGGGCCCCCTCGGCCCATGCCACCACCGCCCGGGCGACATCCTCGGCCGGCAGCATGCCGAGAGCCCCGGCCGCGCCGCTCTGGCCAGCTGCGGCGCCTGGCCCGGCTGCGCCGCTCGGCCCGGCGGCGCCTGGCCCGGGTGCGCCGCTCGGCCCGGCGGCGCCTGGCC
>JBFLYK010000089.1:0-14953 GCA_040756995.1 Actinomycetota bacterium
CCGAGAAGGGCGGGGTGCACGGCCGCAACGTCGAGGTCGTCTTCCGCGACGACAAGTACAACCCGACCAGCGCCGTCCAGGTCTGCCGGGAGATGGTCGAGAAGGAGAAGGTCTTCCTCATCATCGGATTCGCCGGCTCCGACCAGATCACCGCCTGCGCCCGCTACGCCGAGACGGTCAACGTCCCCTACTTCTCGGGCGGCGTCAACGAGGAGGGCCTGGCTGGCCTCAACCGGTACTTCGCCATCTCCCAGACCTACGACCAGCAGTCCTCGACGCTGGCCAAGCTGATGAAGAACCGGATCAAGAAGACGAAGGTCGCCATCGTGGTGATCGAAACACCGGCCCTGAACAGCACGGTCCGGAGCATCACGCGGGAGATCACCCGGGTGGGCGGCCTGCAGATCGTCCGGACCAGCCGGATCGGGAAGTACGCCTCCGACGCCGAACTGCTCTCCGAGGCGCAGCAGTTGCGCAACGCCGGGGCCGAGACCGTCTATGTGATCGCGGCGCCGATCCCGTTCATCAAGCTGGCCACCAACGCCCGGGCCCAGGCCTACAACCCGACCTGGGTCGGACCGGGCACGACCGTCGGCTTCCAGGTCGTGGCTCAGGCCGGGTGCCCGGCGATCGGTGCAGCCAAGTTCCTGTCGCCGTTCCCCCAGCTCGACGCCATCGACGAGCTCGACCCCGACTACAAGCCCGCCTACCGCCGCTACGTCGGCAACAACCCCGACGACATCGGCATCCTCAACTGGGGCATGAACAAGACCGTCCACCAGATGCTCGAAGCGACCGGGCCCGACCTGTCCCGCCAGAGCTTCCTCAAGACCGTCACCAGCGGTCGGGTCTTCCGCTCCAACGTCTACCCCGACGTGAGCTACGACGCCAAGATCCGGTTCGGGGCCCGCACCGCCCACCTGCTGGAGGCGGATTGCGGGACACGCAGCTGGAAGACCGCCGGCCGCTTCGTGGCCGACTTCTAGGCCGACCCGATGCGCCAGGCACTGATCATCGGGATCGTGGCCGGTTCCGGCTACGGGCTCATCGCCCTCGGGCTCGTGCTGGTCTACAAGTCGAGCGGCATCTTCAACTTCGCCCAGGGCGAGTTCGGCACGATCGCCGTCTACGGCCTCTGGGGCGCCCATGCCGCCGGCGTCCCCTACGGGCTGGCCATGGCGCTGGGACTGCTCGCCGCTCTGGCCAGCGGGCTGGCCACCGAGCGCTTCGTGGTGCGGCCCCTGTTCGCCGCCCCCCGCGTGACACTGCTGGTGGCCACGGCCGGCGTGTCCCTGCTGGCCATCGGTACCGAGCGATGGCTCGGCCAGAACCGGCTTCGTTTCGTGCCGCCGGCCCTCCCCCGGCTCGACCGGGTGTCGGTCTTCGGCTTCTCCGTCTCCGATCAGCGGCTCCTCGTTATCGCCGCACTGCTGATCTTGGCCGTGGTCGGAGCGCTGTTCTTCTCCCGCACCAACCTCGGACTGGCGATCCTCGGCCTCAGCCAGAACCCGCTGGCCACCGAACTGATGGGCATCAGCGCCCAGCGGCTGTCCCTCTTCACCTGGGGGGCGGCGGCCGTCCTCGGCGGGCTGGGCGGGATCCTGTCCGCCCCGCTGGCCAGCGGCTTCGGCGCCGGGTTCGTCACGCTGTCGGCGCTGATTCCCGCTTTCACCGCCGCCGTGCTCGGCGGGATGACCAGCCTGCCCGGCGCCTTCGTGGGCGGAGTGATCGTCGGCGTGGCCGAAAGCCTCGCCGTCTACTACCCGATCTTCTCCGACATCCCCGGCGCGTCGTCGGTCATGGTCTTCGCCCTGCTCGTGACGGTGCTCACCGTGCGGCCCCGGGGACTGCTCGGTTCCCGGACGGTCGATGCCGCGGCGGCGGAGCGGTCGCTGTGAGCACGCCGGCGGGAGGACGGGCCGCTCGGAGCACGGTTCTGGCGGGCCTGCTGGCCGGCCTGGTGTTGGTGTTCCCCCTCACCCGCAGCGGGATCGAGGTCAACGTCTACACCGAGGCCGTGATCTACGCCATCATCGGCTTGTCGCTCAACGTGCTGCTGGGCTACGCCGGCCAGATCTCCCTCGGCCATCAGGCGTTCGTCGGGATCGGCGCCTTCACCTCGGCCTACATGATCACGGTCCAGGAGCAGAACTTCGTGGCCGCCATCGGCGTCACGATGCTGGTCGGGGCCGTTCAGGCGCTGCTGCTCGGCCTCGTCTCGCTCCGGGTCACCGGCCTGTACTTCGCCCTCGTGTCCCTCGCCTACGGGACCATGGCCGAAGACAGCGTGTTCAACATCGCTTCCCTGACCGGCGGTGCGGCCGGCCAGGCAGCCCCGAAACCGGCGGGCTTCGCCAGCGACCACCGCTACTACTACCTCTGCCTCGCCTTCCTCGCCGTCGTCCTCTACGTCGACTGGCGGCTGACGTCCACCAAGGCTGGCCGGGCACTCCTGGCCATCCGCCAGGACCGTCGGGTGGCGGCCAGCTTCGGCGCCGATCTCAAGCGCTACACGCTCATCGCCTTCGTCATCTCCGGCGTCTTCGCCTCGGTGGCCGGCGCGCTGCTGGCCCACAACACCGGGTCGGTCGTCGCCAGCCAGTTTGAGTTCCAACTGGCGCTGGTGTTCGTGATCATGACGGTGGTCGGAGGACTGCGGAGCCGGGCCGGGGTCGTCGTCGGTTCGGTGTTCTTCTCACTCACGGATTACCTCTTCGACAAGCTGCAGCTGGCCAGCGCCGTCGACGCCGTCCCGTTGCTGCCCGACATGCCGCCCGACCTCGTCCCCCTCGTCCTCGGCCCGCTGCTGC
This sequence comes from Actinomycetota bacterium, assembly GCA_040756995.1. Lineage (GTDB taxonomy): Bacteria > Actinomycetota > Acidimicrobiia > IMCC26256 > BP-133 > BP-133. The sequence goes on from JBFLYK010000089.1 coordinate 2,811, forward strand.
TCCTCTTCACGCTGACCCGCCATCCCGGCGGGTTCGGGGAGGTGCTCCGGCCCCTCGGCCGATGGCTGCGGGAAGCGCCAGCGGTCGAGGGACCGGCTCCGAGCAAGGTTGAGGCTCATGCTTGAGGTCGACGGCTGTTCCGTCAGCTTCGGAGGTGTCCAGGCGCTCCGTGACGTCTCGCTCATGGTCAGCGAACTGGAGATCGTCGGGATCATCGGCCCCAACGGCGCAGGCAAGACCACGCTGTTCGACGTCATCAGCGGGTTTCGCCGGCCCGACGCCGGGCGCGTGCGATTCCGGGGGATCGACATCACCGACCTTCCGGCTCACCGGCGGGCGGCGGCCGGGATGGCCCGGGCCTTTCAGAACGTCGGCCTGATCCGGGGCGCCACCGTCCGAACCAACCTGCTGGCCGCCGAACACCTCACGGCGCGGTACTCCGCCACGGCCGGCATCCTCGGCCTTCCGGCCACGTGGTCCGACGAGCGGCGCCTCTCCAAGCGAGCCGCGACCATGGCCGAGATCCTCGGCCTCACCAGGCTGCTGGACCACGAGGTCGACGGGCTGCCCTACGGTCTGCTGAAACGGGTCGAGCTGGCCGCCGTGCTGGCCACGGATCCGGAGCTCGTCCTCCTCGACGAGCCGACGTCGGGACTGGGTCCGGCGGAGACCGAGGACTTCGCCGCCAAACTTCTGGAGCTGCGGCGGGCCTTCCAGCTCACCGTGCTCATGATCGAGCATCACGTGCCGTTCGTCTCGGCGGTGTGCGACCACGTCTACTGCCTGAACTTCGGCGAGACGCTGGCAGCCGGGAAACCCGAAGAGGTGCGGACGCATCCCGAGGTGATCAAGGCCTACCTCGGCAAGGAAGAGCAGTCGTGGGTGCTCGGTGCCGAGAAGACCGGAGACCCGCTGGTCGTGGTCGACAACCTCGAGGTCCGCTACGGGACCGGCCACCGCCGCAGCCCCCCGGTCCTGCGGGATCTCTCGTTCGAGGTGTTCGACGGGGAGCGGCTGGTGCTCCTCGGCCTGAACGGTGCGGGCAAGACGACGATCCTCGCCACCCTGGCCGGGCTCCTGCGCCCGGAGAGCGGCTCGATCATCTTCGACGGCCGGGACATCACCGATCTCCCGGCCGCCGAGCGCGTGGCGCTCGGCATCACGCTCGTGCCCGAAGGGCGGCAGGTCTTCCCCGGGCTGACAGTCGACCAGAACCTCAGGCTCGGGGCCTGGATGCACCGCCGTGACGACGGCCTCATCGCCGAGTCCCGCGACCGGGTCCTGCGGCTGTTCCCCCGGCTCGCCCGCCGGGGCTGGCAGCCGGCCGGAACCCTCTCCGGCGGGGAGCAGCAGATGCTGGCCATCGCCCGGGCCTTGATGGCCAACCCCCGCCTGCTGCTCATCGACGAGGCCTCGCTCGGACTGTCCCCGGCCATCACCCAGGCGGTGTTCGAGATGATCGACGAGATCAACGCCGAAGGCATCACCGTCGTCCTCGTCGAGCAGGGCACGGCCGCCCTCGCCCACGCCGATCGGGCGATGATCCTCGAACGAGGCCGGATCGTGGACCAGAAGACCAGCGCCGAAACCGACCATGCCAGTCTGCGCGAGCGCTATCTGGGGACGCCCGCCTGAAACAAGGAGAAGAAAGCGTGGAACGGAAGAGAACCAAGCTGGGCCACCAGCTGGGCGTGCTGTTCTGTCTGGCGGGATTTGTCCTCCTGTGGGTGGGATGGAACGGTGCCGCCAGTTTCGACAGCTCCATCCGGCAGTTCCCGTACCTGATCTCGGGCGGGCTCGGAGGGCTGGGCCTCATCATCATCGGTGTCGGCCTGTGGACCGTCCAGTCCCAACGGGCCGAACGGGCCCGCCTGGAAGCGAACCTCGCCGGGCTCGAGCGGGTGCTGGAGACGCTGGTCGAGGTGGTGGGCCGGACGGCCGGCGATCGCGACGCGGCGTTCGTAGGCGAGAGCGGCCTCGTGCTGGCCGGAACGAGCGCCTACCACGACCCGACCTGCCCGCTGGTGCAGGACCACCCCCGCCTCCGGACGACGACCCCTGAGAGAGCGGCCGATTCCGGCCTCGCGCCGTGCCGGACCTGCGCCCCCGAGGTTCCGGCGGTCCAGATCTCCGGCTGACGGGTCGACTTCCGCCCGGCTCGGGCGCGGCTCGGCTCAACTCGGCGGGCGGCCGGCCGATCTAGGAAACGTCAAGCCGCCAGGACGGCGGTTTCCTCACAGCCCACGGACGGCGACCCCGAACCCGAGGTCGCACTTGCGCAGTACCCGGCTGAGCCAGATCGGCGTCCCCGCGGCCGTCGTCGCCATCGTGGTGATGATGGTCGTGCCCCTGCCGACCGTCCTCCTCGACCTGCTGCTGGTCTGCAACCTGGCCGGCGCCACCGTGATCCTCCTCGTGAGCATGCACGTGCGGCGCGCCCTCGACTTCTCCATCTTCCCGTCGCTGCTGCTGATCGCCACGCTGTTCCGGCTGGCGCTCAACGTCAGCTCGACGCGGCTCGTGCTGCTCCACGGTGACGCCGGCAAGGTGATCGAGAGCTTCGGGCACTTCGTGGTCGGCGGCTCGGTGGTCGTCGGCCTCGTGATCTTCCTCATCCTGTCGGTGATCCAGTTCATCGTGATCACCAACGGTGCCGGGCGGGTGGCCGAGGTCGGCGCCCGGTTCACCCTCGACGCCATGCCCGGCAAGCAGATGGCCATCGACGCCGACCTCAACTCCGGGCTGATCACCGAGGACGAGGCCCGCCGCCGCCGTCGGGAGGTCGCCGCCGAGGCCGACTTCTACGGCGCGATGGACGGCGCCAGCAAGTTCGTCAAGGGCGACGCCATCGCCGGGCTGCTGATCACGATCATCAACCTCTTCGGCGGCTTCATCATCGGCGTGGTGCAGCACCACCTCAGCATCAGCGAGGCGGTCACCCGCTACAGCCTCCTGTCGGTGGGGGACGGGCTGGTGTCCCAGATCCCGGCCCTGTTGATCTCGATCGCCTCCGGTCTCGTCGTCACCCGGGCCGCCACCGAGGCCGACATGGGAACGGACCTGCTGGCCCAGCTCGGCCGCCAGGAGCAGCAGCTCCGGGTGGCGGGCAGCTGCATCGGCCTCATGGCGGTGGTTCCCGGCCTCCCCAAGGTCCCGTTCCTGCTCGTGGGAGCGGCGTTGTGGTTCGCCTCCGGCCGGGTGAAGCAGGCCAACGCCGCCGAGGCTGCGGCGGCGGCTTCAGCCGCCCTGAGCCCGGCCGGCGCCGAAGGCGCCGCCGGACGGGTTCCCGACACCCCCGAGGAACTCGCTTCGTCGATGCGGGTGGAACCCCTCGAGCTGGAGATCGGCCTCGGGCTCATGGACCTGGCCGACACCGCCCGGGGCGGCGATCTCCTCGACCGGGTGCGGGCCCTGCGGCGCAAGGTGGCCATGGAGCTCGGCATCGTGATCCCCCCGGTGCGGACCCGCGACAACCTCGACCTCCCGCCGTCGGCCTACGCCATCAGAGTCCACGGCGTGGAGGTGGCCCGGGGAGAGGCGCCGGGCGGTTCCGTCCTCGTGCTGGGAGAGCGGCCTCCCGGCGTGCCCGGCACGCCGACCCGGGATCCGGTGTTCGGCCTCGACGCCTCGTGGGTGCCGGCCGAGTTCGGCCCCCAGGCCGAGCTGGCCGGGGCCACGGTCGTCGACCGCGGTTCGGTGGTGACCGCCCACATGGCGGAAGTCGTGCGGGGGAACGCCGGCCGGCTCCTCAGCCGTCAGGACGTCAAGATGCTGGTCGACGCCGTGCGGGCCACCGACCCGGTGGTGGCCGACGAGTTCGGCACCGCCGGCCTGTCGCTGGCCGAGGTGCAGCGTGTCCTGCAGCTGCTGCTGGACGAGGTCGTGCCGATCCGGGATCTCGTCCGGATCCTCGAAGTGCTGTCGGAACGGGCCCGGGTCACGAAGGATCCCGAGGTGCTGACCGAAGCCGTGCGGGGCGCCCTCGGGCCCTCGATCTCGGCCGGCCACGCCGCCGACGGCAAGCTGCCCGTCCTCACGCTCGACCCCATGCTGGAGCACGCCCTGATGGAGTCGCTCCGGCCGGGCGAGGCGGGGAGCTACCTGGCCCTCGACCCCGAGGTGGCCGAACGGCTGCTGACCCAGGTGGGGGCGGTGGCCACCGCCGCCGAGCAGCAGGGCCGGCAGCCGGTGCTGGTCTGCGCCGCTCCGATCCGGCCGGCGCTGCGCCGGCTCGTCCGCAACGTCAACCCCGGGCTCGCCGTCCTCTCCTACCTGGAGATCGGCCGGCAGCTCGAGCTCGAGAGCATGGGAGTGGTGAGCCTTGTCCCTGCAGCGGTGTGAGGGAAGCGACCTGGAGTCGGTCCTCGAGGAGGTCCGGAGCCGGTTCGGTGACTCGGTCACGATCGTGGAGGCCAACCGTCTGCGCAAAGGCGGTGTCGGCGGCTTCTTCGCCCGGGAGCGCTTCGAGGTCGTCGTCGACGTCGACGACGAGCCTTCCCCGATCCCGGCGGAGTTCGGGATGGAGGCCACCGAGGACTTCTGCGAACGCCTCCTCAGCATGGCCGACGGCGTGAACGACGTCAGCGATTACGAGCCTGCGGCGCCGGCCCCGGCGGTGTCGACGGAACAGCCGTCGTTCTCCGCCGTGCTGGACAGCATCACCGCCCACATGGAAGCGACCCCCGGGCCCTCGGTGCGGACGCCGGTCCCCGAGCCGAAGCCGGGCATCGACAGCCGGGCGCTGGCCCGCATCGGGCTTCCCGAGGACCTCCGCCGGGCGGCGCTCACGAATCCGGCCCCGGCCGACGACACCGATCTCTCGGCGTGGCTGGTGGGCCTCCTCGAGCACCTGCCGCAGCCCGAGCCGCTACCCCGGGGTCAGGGGGCGGTCATCGTCGTGGCCGGCGCCCGGGACACCGCCCTCAAGCTGGCCCGCTCGATGGTCGATGAGCTCGGCCTTGACGACGAAGCGCTGCTGATCGCCTCTTCGGGCTACACCGGCCGGTCCCGGGCCATCCCGGGCCACCGCCGGCTCCGTGACCCCGAGGCCGCCGGCGAAGCCCGGCGCAGCTGGCGCCGCCGGCCCCGGCCGACGGTCGTGGCGGTCGAGGCCCCGACCGGGCGGCCCGGTCAATGGGCCCGCCGCGTCATCGACGCCCTCGAGCCCACCATGGTGTGGGCCGCCGTCGATGCCTCCCGCAAGCCTGAGGACGTCTTCGACTGGTCGGAGCAGCTCGGCGGCTTCGATGCCCTGGCCGTCACCGATCTCGACCACACGGTGAGCCCGGCGGCCGTGCTGCAGTGCGGCATCCCGGTCGGTCGGCTCGAGGGCCGCCCGGCCACGCCGCTGCTGTGGGCGTCGCACCTGGCGCCGAGGTTGGCGGACCGACCGGAATGAGCCCGGAGTTCGGCGAGACCGCCGATCCGAACGCCGTCACCCCGGGAGGTGCCCGATGAATCCCAACACCGTGTTCTCCGCCAGCCTCGTCGCGAGCCTGGTGCTGTGGTTTCCCTCGATGCAGGCCTGCCTGCGGGGCGACCTCGACCTGACGCCCGCCGCCCTGCGCTACCTCCTCGCCCTGACCCTGTCCCGCCTGGCGATGAACTTCCTCGCCCGCCTGATCAACGCCTACCGCACCGCCCAGCTCCCGGAGCCGTCCGGCGAGGCCGCGCCGGCGGCCGGCTCGTCGGCATCCCCGTCGCTGACGGCCGAGACCGACGCGACACCGCATCGGCGCCGCACCGACCGGATGCCGGCGGAGGGCGACGGCGACCCCGGCCAGCTGGCCGCCTGACGGCCGGCGGGCAGGCCGGGGCGCCGGCCTCCGGCTAGACGGCCAGACGGTTCACGGTCCCGTCGGTGGTGAGCTCCACCGACCGGTCGGCCCACTCCTCGGTGACCATCGACGCCAGCGTCGCCGGGTCGGTGGCGTTGGCCAGGGCCCGCCGCCCGTCCGGCGTCAGGGTGGCCAGCACTCCGAGGACCGGTTCACCCTCCCGGCCGTATTGCACGACCGTCGCCTCCACGGTGGCCGGCCCGGCGTAGGCGCCGGCCGCAATCCGGGCCGGCGTCGCTTCGATCCCGGCCTTCGTGGCCGCCGGGTCCGCCCGGACGTAGCCGCGCTCCGGCGGCGTCGTGGAGTAGATCCCGGCCGAATGCTTGGTCAGGTAGTAGCCCAGACCGGTCACCATGCCCAGCGACCCCGGATCGGCCCGGCAGGCGTCGACCATGGCCGCCACGGCGTGGGACACGTAGTTGTTGCCCGGCCCGCCGAAGAACGACAGGCCGCCGGTGACGGTGAGCGGCCGTTCGTCGCCCCCCTCGGCGCCGGCCAGGCCGAGCTCCTTCATGGCCATCTGGACGGCGGACGGGAAGCAGGAGTAGAGGTCGAAGCGGGCGATGTCGTCGACGCCGACGCCGGCCGCGGCCAGGGCGTCGCCGGTCGTCGCCCGCAGACCCGGCGACTCGGCCAGCGACCACCGCTCGGTGAAGAACTGGCGGTCGGCGCCGTCGGCGCCGGCGTGGAGGTAGACCAGCCGGTCGTCGGCCACGCCCGCCGCCCGGGCCGCCTCCGCCGAGCACAGCAGGACCGCTCCCGCCTGGTCGGTGAAGATGTTGGCGTTCATGAGCTTGGTATAGGGATAGGTCACCATCCGGTTGGCCGGGCTGGGCGTGCGGATCTCCTCCGCCGACCACGCCTTCTGCGACCAGGCGGAGGCCCGGGTGCCCGACACCGCGGCGAAACGGGCCCACAGCTCCGACACCACCCGGCGGTGCTCCTCGAGGTCGCGTCCCGCCGTCGCCCGCAGCGCCGCCTCGAACAGGGGATAGACGACGTTGGGCAGGGCCACCTGGTGGGCGGCCTCGTCGTCGCTCCACCCCGGCCGGTCGTCGCCCACCAGCGGGGCGGGCTCGCCGGGCGGGAGCGGCTGGTCGAGCTCGGCGATCGCCTGGGCCGGCGCCTTCTTCCGGCTGTGGATGTTCTCCACCCCGACGATCAGGGCCACGTCGAGGCGGCCGGCGGCGATCTCGGCCCCGAGGTCGTTGAGCAGATATTGCGGCAGGTTGCCCCCGATCCGGCTCTGGAGGGTGCGCACCCCGTCGAGTCCCAGCCGCTCGGCCACGAGACCCCCCGGGTCGGGATGGCGGAGCGAGATGCTCATGACCGAGGCCACGAGCTCCACCCGCTCCAGCAGCCGGCCCCCGGCATCGGCGCCGGCCCGCCGGGCGGCTTCGACCGCCAGATCCAGGGCACCGAGGAGATCCGGACCGGACGTGGCGTGCTGCACGATCTCGCCACAGCCGGCGACGGCGGGGTTCCGGGAGGCGTTGCTCATGACCGGAGCGTACCGACGCTGCCTCGCGTCTCTCTGACCGACCGGTCAAGTACGACCTAGCCGCGCTCCCAGCGCTCCCGGGTGGCCCGGGCCTCCCTGACCCGCTCGACCGTCATGTCGATCCGGCGCCGGTCCCACTCCGCCGGCGCGAACTTCGTCACCAGGTCGGCCAGCAGGCGGATGGCCAGCCAGTGGTGGAGGACGCCGGCCGCCCGCCGGTCCTTCGTCGTCCGCTCCACCTCGTCGAGGACGAGCGCCCGGTCCTCGGCCTCCTCCAGCCGGGGCCAGAGCATGAGCAGGTCCTGGTGGGCCGGCGCCCGGGTGAGGAACTCCCAGTCGATGATCGTGACGGTGGCCTTCGAGGCGTCGAACAGGATGTTGTGGAGGACGTAGTCGCCGTGGGCCAGCGTGTCGCGGGGCAGGGCGGCGGCTGCCGCCCGGGTCGCCTTGAACTCGGCAGGCGAGAGGGGGCTGCGGACGATCCGTGACACCCGGACCAGCCCGGCCCACCGGCCGCCGCCGTGGGCGGCCACCGGCGCCCGGAGGCTGGGCGGCTCCTCGGCGGCGGTGGCGATCGCCTCGGCCGCCCCGATGGCCGCCTCCACGTAGGCCCGCCCGCTCGTCACCCCGTCGTTGACCGCCCGGGTGGTGGCCAGCCACTGCGCCCGCTGCTCGACCACGCCCGGTACGGGAATGCCGTTGCGGGCGGCCCAGGCCAGGCGCTCGGCCTCCTCCCGGATGCGGCTCCGGGTGCGGTCGTCGTGGGCGATGTGGATCGCGCAGTCCGTCGTCAAACCGACCCACGGCTGGCCCGGGCGCGTGGTCACCAGGGCCGGCCGTTCACCGAGCACGGCCGTAACTTCAGCGATTACTTCCTCTATATCCACGTCTTCAACATTGAAAGCAGAGGACAGACAGGTCATCATGGGGCACTCTGGAGTTAAAAGGTGGGCCACGGAACGTGACGACAGATCTGCTCCGAGCGCGCCGCGACGGCGGGTTTGCCGGTGCATTTCTGCTGGTCAGCGCCACAGCAATGCCCTCCGATCCACCTTCTCTTCCGGTTCGCGTCATGAACCCCGTCCGTAAGCGTTCAGTCATCACCGGGTATTCGAGACGGCCGAGCTGGGGTTCGACCACTCCGCGTAAACCATACGCGGCGTGGTGCGCCAGTCTGCCCGGGGCCGTCATGTCTGGGGAATGACGACCAACTACGGAGGTGACTGGGTGGCATCCGCCACGCAACACTCGCGACGGGCCGCGCCGGCCGTTGAGGCCCCGGCTGTCGAACCGTCGCCGACCCCGACGCGGGCCAGCTCCGGGCGGGGATCGCAGTCGCTGCGGCGCATCCTGGTCCTACTCGACGCCACGGCCGTCGTGGCCGCCTGGGCCATCGCCCTCGTCCTTCCCGACGGGCTCGACAAGCCCGGCGTCGCCCAGATCCCGAACCTGATCATGGCCGTGGTGGTGGCCACCGGCGCCTCCCTGGCGATGATCGCCTCCCAGCGCCTCTACCTGGCCCGCGTCTGTTCGGTGCGGGCCGTGGAGACGGTCCGGCTGGGCCGCACCGCCGTCCTCACCGCCCTCCTCCTCCAGGCCGGTGAGCGGCGCCTGGGGATCCACCTCTCCCTCAACGAGGTCATCGGCGGCGCCGCCGTCTGCTTCGCCTTCCTCACCGCCTCTCGCGACGGGTACCGGGCCTGGCTCAAGGCCCACCGCCGGGCCGGGCGCCACAGCCGCCCGATCGTCATCATCGGCGCCAACGAGGAGGGTTTCGATCTCTACCGCCTCGTCGGCAACCACCCCGAGCTCGGCTTCCGGGTCTGCGGCATCGTGGGCAGCCCGTCCGAGGTGGCCGACCGGGGCTACGACGTTCCCTGGCTGGGCGACATCAACCACGTGGTCGACGCCGTGCGGCTGGCCGGCGCCAACGGCGTCCTGGTGGCCGCCAGCGCGCTGCCCTCGGCCCAGCTGAACCGGGTGGTCCGCGACCTCCTCGTGGCCGGCGTCCACGTCCACCTCTCCAGCGGCATCCGGGGCATCGACGTGCGCCGCATGCGGGCCCAGCCGATGGCCCACGAGCCCCTCTTCTACCTCGAGCCGGTCTCCCTGGCCCGCTGGCAGGTCGTCACCAAGCGGGCGCTCGACCTCGTGCTGTCGGGGATCGGGCTCCTCCTGGCCGCGCCGGTGCTGGCCGCCTGCGCCCTGGCCATCAAGCTCACCGACAAGGGCCCGGTCTTCTTCAAGCAGCAGCGCGTCGGGCAGGACGGCAAGCCGTTCACGATCCTCAAGCTGCGGACGATGGTGGTCGACGCCGAGGCCCGCCTCGCCGACCTGATGGAAAAGAACCAGCGGGAGGGCGTGCTCTTCAAGCTGTCCGACGACCCCCGGGTCACCAAGGTCGGCAAGATCCTGCGGGCCACCAGCCTCGACGAGCTGCCCCAGCTCATCAACGTGGTCCGGGGCGACATGAGCCTCGTCGGCCCCCGTCCCGCCCTGCCGATCGAGGTCGCCCAGTTCGACGAGGAGCTGCTGGCCCGGCAGCGGGTCCGCCCCGGGATCACCGGCCTGTGGCAGGTGGAGGCCCGCGACAGCGCCTCGTTCCAGGCCTACCAGCGGCTCGACCTCTTCTACGTCGAGAACTGGTCGGTCAGCCTCGACCTGGCCATCCTCCTCTCGACCGTCCAGACCGTGGCGTCCCGGGGCATCCGGGCCTTCCGCAAGCGGACGGCTCCCGCCGCCGACAGCGCCTCGGTCTCCTGGCTGCTCGACTGAGGAACGCCTGCGTGACATTCGCACCTTGCTTACGGGAGGGGGGCTGCTGCGGCGGCCCCCTTTCTGCTTGTCGGGAAGGCCTTGTCGGCAATCGTCCGGTTCCTCCCTCTGCCGCCCATGGCGGTGAACCTGTACCTTGAAATCCTTAGGTCCCGGCGACGCGATGGGCCTCGGCGCGCCGCCGGGAAGCACCGTGCCCGCCGGGCCCCCCTCGATTTCTCCCCCCCGGAGGGACACATTGTCTGATCACCTCATCGCTCCCCACGGCGGAACGCTGGTCAACCTGATCGTCGAGCCCGAGCGGGCCGCCGAACTGAAGGCCGCCGCCAAGGACTGGCCGTCGTGGGACCTGACGCCCCGTCAGGTCTGCGACATCGAACTGCTGATGAACGGCGCCTTCTCGCCGCTGCGGACGTTCCTCGGCCAGGCCGACTACGAGAACGTCTGCAGCCAGATGCGTCTGGCCGACGGCACGATCTGGCCCATGCCGGTGTGCCTCGACCTGCCCGAGGAACTCGCCAACTCGGTCAACGGCCAGTCGCTGGCCCTGCGCGACCCGGAGGGCGTCATCCTCGCCGTCCTCCACGTCGACGAGGTCTACACCCCCGACCGGGAGGCCGAGGCGGAGGCCGTCTTCGGCACGACCAACACCGAGCACCCGGGCGTGGCGCACCTCCTCCAGAAGACGAACCCCTGCTACGTCTCGGGTCGTCTCGAGGGCCTGCAGCTGCCCCACCACTACGACTTCCGGACGCTGCGCCGCACGCCGGCCGAGCTCCGCGAGGAGTTCCACAAGCTGGGCTGGACGAAGGTCGTGGCCTTCCAGACCCGCAACCCCATGCACCGGGCCCACCAGGAGATCACCCTCCGGGCGGCCAAGGAGAGCGGCGCCAACCTGCTCATCCACCCGGTGGTCGGGCTGACCAAGCCGGGCGACGTCGACCACTACACCCGGACCCGGGCCTACCAGCTGCTGCTGCCGACCTATCCCCACAACACCGCCGCCCTGTCGCTGCTCAACCTGGCGATGCGGATGGGCGGGCCCCGGGAGGCGGTCTGGCACGCCATCATCCGCAAGAACCACGGCTGCACCCACTTCATCGTCGGCCGCGACCACGCCGGCCCGTCCGACCGCTCGGGCAAGGCCTTCTACGGCCCCTACGACGCCCAGGAGCTCCTGGCCAAGTACCAGGACGAGATCGGTGTCCAGATGGTGCCGTTCCAGATGATGGTCTACGTCGAGGAGCTGGCGAAGTACGTCCCCCAGGACGAGGTGCCCGAGGGCGCCCGCGTCCTCAACATCTCGGGCACGGAGCTGCGCAAGCGCCTGGCCGAGGGCCGCGAGATCCCTGAGTGGTTCACCTTCCCCGACATCGTCAAGGAGCTCCGCAAGAGCTACCCGCCCCGGTCGAAGCAGGGCTTCACGGTCTTCTTCACCGGCCTGTCGGGCTCGGGCAAGTCGACCATCGCCAACGTGCTGCTCGTGAAGCTGCTGGAGATGGGCGGCCGTCCGGTGACGATCCTCGACGGTGACGTGGTGCGCAAGCACCTCTCCTCGGAGCTCGGCTTCTCCAAGGAGCACCGCGACATCAACATCCGCCGGATCGGCTACGTCGCTTCGGAGATCACGAAGAACGGCGGCATCGCCATCTGCGCCCCCATCGCCCCCTACGACCAGACCCGCAAGGACGTGCGGGCCATGATCGAGGCCGGCGGCGGGTTCATCCTCGTCCACGTCGCCACCTCGCTCGAGGAGTGCGAGGCCCGCGACCGCAAGGGCTTCTACGCCAAGGCCCGGGCCGGGATCATCAAGGAGTTCACCGGCATCTCCGACCCCTACGAGGAGCCGGCCGACGCCGAGCTGGTCATCCGCACCGAGGAGCTCACCGCCGAAGAAGCGGCGCACGAGATCATCCTCTACCTCGAGCGCGAGGGCTACATCGGCCCGGAAGCCGAGCTCTAGCTCCACTCTTACCGCTACACCGCTTCACCGAAGGGCCCGGCCTCCATGGCCGGGCCCTTCGTGTGCC
>JBFLYK010000090.1:0-14863 GCA_040756995.1 Actinomycetota bacterium
AAGTCCGGCGCCTCCCCGGCGACGCCGAAGACGGCGGCCGGCCCGGCGGCCGGTGGCGCCGCCGGCGAGGCCGCTCCGGCGGCCGGCCCCGGCGATGCCGGCAAGCCCGGCCCGGCCGGTACGTCGCAAGGCCCGTCCGCCGCTCCCGGGACGCCGGCCGTCCCGGCCGCCCCGGCCACCGGCAAGGGCGGGGCAACCGACGTCGGCGTGAGCGAGAGCGAGATCAAGGTCGGCGCCATCTACATGCACGGCATGCAGCTGGCGTCGTTCATGCCCAAGCCGATGGAGCGCCTCATCGAGACGCAGCTGCGGGTCATGAACGACCAGGGCGGCATCCACGGCCGCAAGTTCAAGTACATCGGCTGCGACGACGGCGTCCCCGACGCCGCCCGCACACGGGCCTGCTACAAGAAGCTCGTCGAGCAGGACAAGATCTTCGCCTTCCTCGGCGGGCTGACGTTCAACTCCGGCCTGATCCAGCCCGACATCGAGCGGGACAAGGTTCCGGCCCTCGCTCCCGGCAGCCTCTACCGCAGCGAGTGGGAGAACCCCTGGTCCTTCGCCATCCACATGGGCATGGAACACGAGGCCCACGCCGGCGGCCAGTGGGTCATCGACGTCCTCAAGCCCAAGAAGATCGGCCTGCTGTGCCTGAACAACGCGGAGATGCAGGCGACCTGTGACGCCTCGACGGCCTTGATGAAGAAGCACGGCATCCAGGTGGTGCACCGGGTCACGACCTCGGCCGAGACGCCCGACATGTCGGGCGACGTCCTGGCCATGCGGGCCGCCAATCCCGACCACATCATCCACTACACGACCCACCCGGCGGCCACGGCCCGGTTCATGCTCGACGCCTCCCAGCAGGACTACTGGCCGCCCAAGGGCATCAGCGGCAACCACATGGCCGGTGAGTTCGCCGGGTCGCTGATCGGCAACTACCCGGCCAAGCACGGCTACTGGACCAACACCACCTACAAGCTGTGGGGCCCGGAGCTCGTCTCGTGGTCCCGCAAGTACGTGCCGGACCAGGAAGGCCTCCACAACCACGTCATGCAGGGCCAGTGGTGGTCGACCAATGTGTTCTTCGACGTGTTGAAGAAGATGGGGCCGAACGTCACCCGGGAGGGCCTCAAGCGGGCGCTGGAGACCGGCGAGTACGCCACCGGCCCCGGCCTGGACCAGAAGTTCATGTGGTCGCCGCAGGGTCGCAACGCCAAGGGCACCGGCGCCCGCCGGGAGTTCATGTACAAGGCGGTGCACTCGGACTGGGCGGCGACGAAGGACGCCGCGGCCACGCCGAGCGGGCTGATCCCCGACCCGACCAAGTTCGTCATCGAAGACATCTACGACTGACGCACTGACGACATGTCCACGCTGCTCGCTGTGACGTTCAACAACGACCTGCTGCGGCCCGCCCTGGTGCTCGGCGTCGCCGCCGCCGGCCTCTACGGCCTGCTGGCCGTCTCCCTCGTCCTGACCTACCGGGTGAGCCGGACCATCGGGTTCGTGCAGGGCGGCATCGCCCTGGCCGGTGCCTACCTGTACCGCTTCCTCACGATCGGCAGCGAGCAGACCACCACCAACGAGCGCCTCGGTTACGTCCCCGCCCTCGTCATCACCGTGCTGGCCGGCGCCGTCGTCGGTGCCGTGTACGGCGCGGTGGTGACGGGGAAGCGGATGGCCAACTATCCCCGCATCGTCGTGACGATGTTCTCGCTGGCCAGCCTCCTGCTGCTGGCCGGGTTCTCGACCACGCTGATCCCGGCCGACGAAGGACGGGTGCCGAGCGCCTTCGGCACCGGCGTCGTCAAGGTGTTCGGGGGCGTCGCCACCATCCACCAGGTGGCCACCGTGCTGATCCTCCTGGGCCTCGTCGCTCTCCTGACCGCGGCGCTGCGGCTCACCCGGACGGGAATCTTCATCCGGGCCATCGCCGACGACGTCGAGGCCAGCCGGGTCGTCGGCATCCCGCTCACGCGGATGGGCAGCGGTGTCTACGTGTTCTCCGGCGCCATCGCCGGCCTGGCCGGCGTACTGCTGGCCTCCAGCGTGGGAACGGCGATGCCCAACATCCTGTTCATCTTCCTGCGGGCGCTCATCGTGGCCGTCCTCGGCGGGCTCACCAGCCTGCCGCTGGCGCTGGCCGGCTGCCTCCTCCTCGGTGTGGCCGAAACCATCCTGACGGCCGGCGTGTTCGGCCTCGTACCCACCGATCAGCGGGAGCTGCTCGTCATGGGTCTGATCTTCGGGCTCGTCTTCATCATCAACCGGTTGCGGCCCATCCGCGTTCTCGAGGCGACGGGGTTCTAGGCATGCAGAAAGCGATCTACGGACTCCTGGCCGCGGCCGCGACGGGATGGGCCTTCCTCGCTCCGTCGTACTGGGTCTTCACCGCCACGACGGCCGTGCTCCTGGCCATCACGACCCTGGGGCTGACCGTGGTGGTCGGCTGGGTGCGGGAGGTCTCGCTGGTCCAGGCCGGGCTGGTGGGGACGGCGATGTACATCAGCGGCTACCTCTACCGCCCGGAGGGCGGGTTGGGCTGGCCGTTCCTGGCCGCGGCGGCGGTCGGTATCGCCGTCGTGGTGGCCCTGTCGGTGCTCGTGTCGCTGACCACGGCCCGGCTGTCCGGCGTCTACATCCTGGTGCTGACGCTGGGACTGCAGGTCACGATCGAGCGCACCATCTTCGCCAACCTCAAGCTGACCACCGGTGAGGGTTCCTCCACGACGCTGGTCACGCCCCGGCCGGCCCTGCCGGGGCTGAGCTTCGCCTCCGACCGGGCCTTCTACCTGCTGTGCCTGGCCCTGCTCGGCGCGGTGCTGCTGTTCCTCTTCCGGTTGCGGAACTCCCGCTTCGGCCGATCGCTGCTCCTCGTCGGCACCGACCGCCAGGCGGCGGCCAGCGTCGGGATCTCGCCGTGGCGCTACAAGATCTTCGCCTTCGTCGTCGCCGGGTTCCTGGCCGGAGTGGCCGGCGTGCTGACGGCGCCGCTGTTCGGATCGCCGCCGTACCCGTTCGCCTTCTTCGCCTTCACGTCGCTGGCCTACCTGGCCATCCCGGTGGTGGCCGGGTTCGGATCGCTGCTCGGCGTCGTGCTGGTGGCGGTGTTCTACGGTCTGGCGCCGCAGGCGCTGGAGCCCATGCGGGTGTCGCCGCTGATCCTGGCCGGCCTCGGCGTGGCCGTCGGCACACTGGCCGGACGGGCGGGATTGAGCGGCGTCGTGCAGCACTTCCTCCGTGGCCGGCGGCTCGACCTGCGTCGTGAAGAGCTGGTCCTGGCGGGGGCGGAGCGATGAGCGCCCTCGAGACCCTGGAGGCCTACCTGCCTCCGCCGCCCGATCCCGGCGACGCCCTCTGTGCCTCCAACATCTCGCTGGCCTTCGGCGGGCTGCAGGCCTTGAACGACGTGTCGATCACCGTTCCCGCCCGTCATCTCGTCGGCCTCATCGGGCCCAACGGGGCCGGGAAGTCGACGCTGTTCGACGTCATCAACGGGTTGCGCACGCCGGACGGGGGAGAGGTGAGCCTCTTCGGGCAGGCGATCACCCGCACCAACCCCTGGGACCGGGCCCGGCTCGGCCTGTCCCGGACGTTCCAGTCGAACCGCGTCAGCCTGGAGCTTTCGGTGCTCGACAACCTGCTGGCCGGCGCCCATCAGATGATCCCCGGGAGCCTCGTCGGCACGATCCTCGGCCTGCGCGGCGCCCGGGCCGGTGAACGCCGGGCCCGCCAGGTCGCCGAGGCGGTGGCGGAGCTCCTCGATATCGCCGAGTCCGCCGACGAACCGGTCGGCTCGCTGGACTTCGGCAGCCAGCGGCGCGTCGAGATCGGCCGTAGCCTGATGAGCGCGCCGAAGATCCTGCTCCTCGACGAGCCGGCCGCCGGGCTCGACTCGATGGAAGCGGCGCACCTCTTCGGCCTGATCCGCCGGCTGGAGGCCGACCTCGGCCTGACCGTCCTGCTCGTCGAGCACTACGTCAAAGCGGTGCTGGAAAACTGCGACCTCGTCTACGTCCTCAACGAGGGACGGCTCATCGCCGCCGGTTCACCGGACGAGATCGCCAACCATCCCGAGGTCCGGGCGGCGTACCTCGGCGACGTGCTCGAGGTGGGAGAACGGGTCGATGTCGATGCTTGAGCTGCGCGCCGTGCGGGCCGGCTACGGCCGGCTGCCCGTCCTCTTCGACGTCGACTTCGCCATGGATGAAGGGGAGTGGGTCACGATCCTGGGCGCCAACGGCGCCGGTCGGTCCACGTTGCTCAAGGCCGTGATCGGCGTGATCGACTGCACCGCCGGCGAGGTGTTCTTCCGGGGTGAGCGGATCACCCACGAAGCGCCGCACCGCCGGGTGACGGCCGGCATCTCGATGGCGCCCGAGGGGCGCCACATCTTCCCGACGCTGAGCGTCCGGGAGAACCTGGTGGCCGGGACATACGGGCTGGCCCGGAAGGCTGACGTGCCGGCCCAGCTGGAGCGGGTCTACGACGTCTTCCCGAAGCTGGCCGACCGGACCGGCCAGCGGGCCGGATCCCTGTCGGGCGGCGAACAGCAGATGCTGGCCATCGGGCGGGCGCTGATGTCCGAACCCCGCCTGCTGCTGGTGGACGAGCTGTCCCTCGGGCTCGCCCCGATCGTCGTCCAGGAACTGTTCGCCTCGCTCGACCGGCTGCGCCGGACCGGTCTCGGAATCGTCGTCGTCGACCAGTTGCACGCCCACGGCAGCCTGGCCCGCTACTCCGACCGTTCGCTGGTCCTGGAGAAGGGCCGCTTCTTGAAGGGGGAACGTTATGAAGAAGGTGCTTCTCGCGACGGCGGTGGTCGGAGCAGCCACGCTGCTGCCGGGACCAGCCGAAGCTGACGCTCGACCAGTTTCCTACGCCACGACGACGCAGAGCCGGGCGGTCGAGACGTTCGCCCGCCTGCCGCTCTACGTCACGCAGGGCGCGCCGTCGAGCAAGGTCATCCTCGACCACCAGAGCGTCCCGCAGTGCGAGGTGACCTCCGGCCTGTACGACGGCGACACCGTCGAGGAGTACATCGAACTCGGCGCCGGCGGGAAGTACCAGAACCCGTCCAAGGTGAAGGCCGGCCAGTCCCGCGGCGCGCTGCCCGAAAAGGCCGAGTGGGGCACCGCCCCCGGCCCGAGGGCGTCGGCCGCCTGCCCCACCGGCCTGTCGGGGACGGGACGGGCATCGTCCGGCGGTCTCGTGACCGACCAGGTGAGCATCGAGTCGGCCACCACGGCCGCCAACGCGGTCAGGCCGGAGAACGAGGCGGTGGTGGTCAGCGAGGCAGTGACGAAACTGCAGGGCGTCAAGGCGGCGGACGTGTCGGTCCGGCAGCTGGAGAGCTGGCTCAAGGTCGAATGGAGGGTCAACCAGGAACCGCTGGTCTCCTATCGGCTCGTCATGTCGGGCCTGTTCAACGGGGCCGAGGCGGTGCTCATGAACGGCGAGCGGGGCGTGGTCCTGCAGGGGAAGGATCTGGCCGGCTCGGAGTTCGTGAAGCAGTTCAACCAGCAGTCGAAGCAGCACGAGACCGCCCTCGAGCAGCTCGGCACCTACGGCTTCCGGCTGCTGGAGCCGCAGGTCTACCAGGACGCGTCGGGCCGCTACGTCATCGAAGGCTTCGTCGTCAACGCCGGCTTCGGATTCGCCGCCCGCAAGAACCAGATGGGCCACTTCCAGGGGATGCGGCTGGCCGCGGCGACCGTCACCGGCCGCATGGTGCCGTTCGGTTCGTAGCCCGCCGTGCTGTCGGTCGCGCACCTCACGAAGTCGTACGGCACCCGGCCGGCCGTCCGCGACGTGACGTTCGAGGCGGGTTGCGGTGTGACCGGAATCCTCGGACCCAACGGAGCGGGCAAGTCGACGCTGCTGCGCTGCCTGGCCGGCCTGTCCGGGTGGGACACCGGCGACGTGCGGGTCGCCGGCGTCGACCCGGCCCGCAAGCCGGCCGAGGCGCGGCGCATGATCGGCTTCATGCCGGAGCGGGTGGCGTTCCCGCTGGAGATGCGGGTCGAGCGCTACCTCCGGTTCGTGGCCGAGATGAAGGGCATCGAGCGCCGGTCGCGAGCCGAGGCCGTCGACACCGCGCTGCGAAGCGCCCACCTGGAAGGCACCCGGTCGCGCATCCTGGCCAACCTGTCCAAGGGCTACCGCCAGCGGGTCGGTCTGGCGCAAGCGCTGCTGGGTGAGCCTCCGGTGCTCATCCTCGACGAACCGTCGGCCGGGCTCGACCCCCTGAACGTCATGGAATTCCGGGCGGTGATCAGGGACTGCGCCCGGGACCGGGCCGTGCTCGTCTCCACCCACATGCTGCCGGAGGCCCGGCTGCTGTGCGACCGGGTGGTGGTGATGAGCGATGGCGTGGTCGTCCACCAGGGTGCCACCGCCGACTTCCTGGAAGTGGAGCCCGAAGAGGCGTTCCGCCGGGTGGTGCGACGGTGAGCGCCCTCTACGTGCTGCGGCGGGAGCTGCGGGGGATGCTGCGCCTTCCGCAGACCTACGCCATCGCCGCCGCCTACCTCCTGATCTCCGGCATCTTCTTCGTCAACATCCTGATCTCCACCGAGGTCGCCGACCTGGCGTCGTACTACTCGAACATCGCCAACACGTTGCTGGTGCTCGTGCCGGTGGTGGCCATGCGGTCGTTCGCCGAGGAGCGGCGCACCGGCGCGCTCGACATCAGCCTCACGTGGCCGACGTCGCGCACCGGCCTCGTCCTCGGCAAGTTCGCCGCCAACACCCTCTTCGTCTGGAGCCTGGCCAGCGTCGTCTGGCTCTACTTCAGTCTGGTGGGGGGCATGGCCACCATCCAGATGAGCCGGACGGCCGGCGGCTGGATCGGGTTGCTGCTCATGGCCATGGCCTTCTCCGCCCTGGCCCTCATGGTCTCGGCCCGGGCGGCGTCGACCACCGCCGCCGCCTTCCTCGGCTTCGGGCTGCTGCTGTTCCTGTGGATCCTGGAGTACGCCCCGGGCTGGATCGGCGACGGACTCCGCTCACTCGGGCCCGCCTCCCACTTCGAGGCCTTTCCCCGGGGTGTGCTCTACGGCGATGACGTCGCCTACTTCCTGGCCGTCACCGCCCTCGGCCTGGGGCTGGCCGTCTCGGCCCTCAACCGGGAGCGGCCGGGCCGCACCTCACGCTCGCTCATCCAGCGAGGCGCGGTGCTCGGCCTGGTACTCGGTCTGGGCGCCGGAGGAACGGCGCTGGCCGCCGACGTCGACGCCAAGGTCGATCTCACCGCCGACTCCACCAACACGCTGACCGACGCCACCCGCAAGGTGCTGGCCGAGGTCGACGCTCCGATCCGCCTGACCGGATTCGCCCAGCCGTTCAGCTCCGAAGAGGCGCAGTTCCGGGCACTGGTGAAGCAGTACCGCGCCGCCGGGGCCGACATCGCGATGGACCAGGTCGATCCCGACGTCCAGCCGGCTCGGGCCCGCTCGGCCGGCATCTCGCTCTACGGGGAGATCCTGGTCGAGATCGGCGACCGCCGCGAGGTCATCGACGGCCCCACGGAAGGAGCGCTCACCAGTGCGATCCACCGGCTGGGGGCGGCGGCCACCCGCCGGGCGTGCTTCACCGTGGGCCACGGGGAACGCAGCATCACCGACCGGTCGCGCCAGGGACTGTCCAGCGTCGCCGCCCAGCTGCAGTCCCGGCTGTTCTACGAAGTGAAGGCGGTGGCGCTCGCGGTGCCGGGCGCCCGGGAGGAGCTGGCGGGCTGCACGCTGGTCGTGGTGGCCGGACCGCTCGTCCCGTTCCTCCCCACGGAGCTCGCCCTGCTGGAGGAGTACGGCCGGTCGAACGGCCGCCTGGCCGTGCTGGTTGACGGCGGCGGCGGGCCGCGGGAGCAGCTCAACGCCCTGCTCGCCCCGTGGGGCGTCGGATACGGGCCGGGCGTGGTGGCCGATCTCAGTTCCCTGGCCGACGACCCGGGGTCGGTGGTGTCGTCGACCTATCCGTCGAGCAGTCCGGCCACGCTGCGCCTGCGGGAGCACAACCTGCCCATGGTGTTTGTGAACGCCGCGCCGGTGGCGGAGACCGCCGGAGCGGAGCACGACGGGCACGTCAGTCCGCTGGTGCTGTCGAGCGGCCAGAGCTGGCTGACGGCCACGCCGGGCGGGCCTCGGGCCGGTGCCGACGAGGGCCCGTTCACGCTGGCGGCGCTGGTCGACCACAGCCGGGTGACCGAGACCGGCGACGCGCCGCTGGCGATCAACCGGACGAGGGTGGGCGTCGTCGGCAGCGTCGAGGTCGCCGCCAACCGGGGCGTGGAGCTGTTGGGAAACGGCGATTTCATGCTGGCGCTGCTGCAATGGGTGGCCCGGGACGACGATCTGGTCGCCGCCGTGCGCCCTTCGACCGGCCTCTACAAGCTCGTGCTGACCGAGGGGCAGCGGAACCGGCTCATCCGTCAGGGCATCGTGTTACCCAGCCTGTTCGTGCTGCTGCCGCTGCCGCTGGCCATCCTGCGGCTCAAGCGGGGATGAAGCCGTCCATCGCCCGGGCCTGGGCCTGGGCCCTCGCCGCCCTCGTCGTCCCCGGTGTCGTGGCGACCGCGGCCGCGCTCCGCCCGGACGGCGGTGAGCGTCAAGGCCCGCCGGCCCTGGCTGACGTCCCGGCGGCCAGGGTGCAACGCCTGGTGGTGGAGGCGGACGGGCGCCAGGTCGCACTGAGCCGGACCGCAGACGGCTGGTCGGCCGACCCCGGCACACCGCCGGGATCGGCTCCGCTCCTCGCCGGCTCTGAACGGCAACTGTTCCCGATGCTCGGCTACCGCGTGCTGGAGGCCGATGCGACCGACCCGCAGTACGGGCTGGCCGACCCCGCGGCGGTCCTGCAGCTCCAGGACCGGGACGGCCGGCAGATCGGCATCCGGCTCGGAGCGGCCAGTTTCAGCGGCGCCGGCTTCTACGCCCGGGACGACGGCGACGCCGGTCGGGTCTACCTCGTTCCCCGCAACACGGTCGATCTGCTGCGTTCGCTGACGACGGGGGAGCGGACGAGCTCGGCCGATCCGTTGCAGGATCGGGCCGGCCGGTACGAAGCGGAGCGCGACGAGACCGGACGGGAAAAGGAGGTTCCCGTCTACCTGCGCCAGGTGCTCGAGCGGGGTGGCCGGATGCCGCCGCCGGAGCCGTGAGTTCCAGGCCCCGGCCGCTGGTGCTGCTGGTCGTCGCCGCCGCGCTGGCCGGCGGCTGCTCCGACCGCCGCTCGGCTCCCGATGTGGCCGCCGTCGTGGAGGGGACGAAGATCGCCGCCGCCCAGACGGAGGCCCTGCTCGAAACCCACGTCCGCAACGAGTTGGCCAAGGCCGGTTCCGGTCGGATCGACGGTGACCGCAAACAGACCCTCACCCACTTCGTCCTGCTGTACCAGATCAAGCACGCCCTGCTCCGCCATCTGGCCAAGGGCATGCACGTCTCCGTCGAGACGACGAACGGCTCGAGCCCCGAAGCCGAAGCCGGCCGGTTGAGCCAGGCCATGGCGGAGCGCCTCTTCCCCGACGTCGCCGAGGAGCAGCGCCAGGGGCGGTTCCTGGAATGGTTCGACGAGCAGCTGCGGGCGGCCGAGGTCCGGGTCGACGGGCACTTCGGCCGGTGGGACTCCGGGCGCGGTGTGGTGCAGTGAACCGGTGGCGGTGGATCGTTCCGGTGCTGGCCCTGGTGCCGGGCGTGGCCGCCGCGCCCGCCGCCGCCCCGGCGGTTCCCGCCCTCGACATCCGGCTCGAGCGGGATCCGCGGCCCGGCGCCCTGTCGAGCGCGCTGGCCGTGAATCTGAAGGTGACCGTCACCGAGCGGGACACCGGCGCCGTCCCGGCCGACGACTTCGAGGTCTACGCCTTCGCCGAGCCGGCGGCCGGACCGGCGACCGAGATCTTCCCCTGCGCCCAGGAACACGACAACAGCCCCGAAGTGCCCCGGGGCATCTACCTCTGCACGGTCCTGGTCAACCACGGGGGACGGTGGCGGTTCCACAGCGTGGTCAACCAGCTCCGGGCCGACCCGGCGGGCCAGCCGGTGGCGGTCGGCCGAACGGCGCAGGACTTCGACATCCACACGGCGGAGGTCGCGCCCCGGATCGACGCCAACCGGATCGAGGGCCGCCTCATGGAGGTGGCGCTGCTGTGGGGCCATGCCGCCGCCGCCGGAGTATGGCTGGTGGCCGCGGCGTCGCTGGCGCTCCTGGCCCTGCCGGCCCTGCGCCGGCGACTGTCGACGTTCGGGCTGCATCGCCTCGAGGACCGGTTCGACGTGCTGACCAAGGCGTTGTGGACGGCGACGGCAGTGCTCCTCGCCAGCGGCACGTACCTCCTGGCGAACCAGACGGCCTACGACACGCCGTTCTCGTCGGCCGGCCTCGACGCCGTCTTCCGGCTGCCCTACGGCAAGCCGTACTTCCTGGCCCTGGGCGTCAAGCTGGCGGTCTACGCGGTGATGCTGGCGGCCAGCTTCGTGCTGCTGCGGGAGGCCCGCCGGCAATTGCGCGCCGGTGCGGTGGTCGTCGTGCCGGCCAGCGTCCGCCTCGGCGCCACGGCGATGGTCGGAGGCACGGTCGTCCTCTCGCTCTCCATCACGCTGCTCAAGTACTTCCACGAGCTGATCGAAGCGACCCGGGCGGTGCTGTGAGGCGGCGGGCTCGGGGGGCGGTCGCCGGGCTGGTGGCGCTCGTCCTGTCGGCCGGGCCGGCCGGGGCGCACTCCGGTGGTCGGGCCCAGCTCTACGTCGACTCGGTCCGCCTCGAGCCGCAGGCCGGAGGCTGGCGAGCCGAGCTGGTCGTGCGGGACGCCGACTCCGGTCAGCCGGAGCCCGGTGTCGGGGTGGAGCTCGCCGCCAACCGGGGAGCGGGGGAGCCGCTCGGACCGGTGGCCCTCACCGATCCCGACGGCGACGGCCGCTACAGCGCCCTGGTGCCGCTGGCCGACGGTCCGTGGACGATCACCGTCAGGGCCGAGGAGATCCCCGGCGGGCCCCGAGCCCTCCCCTTCAGCCGGACGTGGTCGGCGACCGTGCAGGCCGGGCGGGCCATCGACGTGGGCGGCGCAGGATCGCGGACGGCCGATCACGGCGGCGGCCACGGGCCCGCCGTCCCGCTGGGGCTCAGCCTCGGCGCCGCCTTCGCCCTGCTCGTGGGCTTCAGTCGATTCCGCCCGCTGCGGCCCGCCGGACGTCCTCGGTGACCAGGTCGGCATTGATGTGGGTCGCCGCCGTCGCCCCGGCCGCCGCCGCCACGATGACCTGAGCCGACAGGTCGGTCACATTGCCGGCCGCCCACACCCCGGGCACGTTCGTCCGTCCGGTCGCGTCGGCGGCCACCCGCCAGCCGATCCCCGGCCCCTGCTCGACGACCTCGACGCCGAGCGACTCCAGCACCTCCGAGCGGGCCACGAACCGGGGAGCGACGACGACCACCTGCCGGGGGATCGACCGGCCATCGGCGAGGCGCACACCGGTCAGCCGGCCGTCGACGATCTCGAGCGACGACACCGCGCCGTCGACGACCGGGATCCGGCGCGCCGCCAGATCGGCCCGCTGGTCGTCCGACGGCGGGTGCGTGTGGCCGAAGAACACGACGTCGGCGGAGAGCTGACGGAACAACAGGGCCTGGTGGGTCGACAGGGGCCCGGAGCCGAGCACGCCGATCGCCTGGTCTCGCACCTCCCAGCCATGGCAGTACGGGCAGTGGATCACCTGATCGCCCCACAGCTCCCGGACTCCGGGCACCGCCGGCAGTTCGTCGACGAGC
Source organism: Actinomycetota bacterium (assembly GCA_040756995.1). Classification (GTDB taxonomy): domain Bacteria; phylum Actinomycetota; class Acidimicrobiia; order IMCC26256; family BP-133; genus BP-133. The sequence goes on from JBFLYK010000090.1 coordinate 11,764, forward strand.
CCGGTCGTGACGAGCAGGCGGCGGGCCGACACGACGGCGCCGTCCGCCAGCGTCAGGTCGAACCGGCCGTCGCCGGCCTTCACCGTGACGACCGACCCATCGACGAGTCGGGCTCCGTACCGCTCGACCTCGGCCCGCCCGGCGGCCAGCAGCTCCCCGGGCGGCGTGCCGTCCCGGGTCAAGAACCCGTGCATGGCCGTCGCCGGCCGGTTGCGGGGCTCGCCGGCATCGACCACCACCACCGATCGGCGGGACCGGGCCAGCATCAGCGCCCCGCTGAGGCCGGCGGGCCCGCCGCCGATGACCGCCACGTCCTTGAGATCGTCCATGGAGTCACCGTACCGGCGCCCTTCGCTCGGAGCATATGATCTTGCCGATGACGCAAGAAGATCTGGAGGCGGTGACACGCCGGCGGCTCCGGAGCCTGCGGCTGGCCCGGGGATGGTCGCTCGACGAACTGGCCAAACGGGCCCACATCGGAGCGTCCACCATCAGCCGGATCGAGACCGGCCACCGCCGCATCGCCCTCGACCAGCTCGTCACGCTGGCCCGGGCACTGGGCACCACCGTCGACGAGCTGCTCGACGAGCGGCCGGACGACGACGTGGTGATCAAGCCGGCCCGCGAGGTGGTCGACGGCGTGACCCACTGGCTGCTCACCCGCCCCGATGACCCGCTGGGTCGCATCGTGACCAAGACCCGCTTTCCCGGCCGGCGCAAGCTGACGCCCCGGGTCCATCCCGGCCGGGAGTGGCTCTACGTCCTGCACGGCACCGCCCGGCTGCTGCTCGGTGACCGGGAACACCTCGTCCAGGCCGGGGAAGCGGCGGAGTTCGACACGATGGTGCCCCACCTGATCATGGGCCACGGAGGGCCGGTCGAGGTCCTGTCGATCTTCGACCGCCACGGCGAACGGGCCCACCTCCAACCGACTCGACCGCCGCGCTGAGCTGGGTTAGCGTTTCCCTGCCGGGCCCGAAGCGAGAGGCAGTCATGGTGAGACGGCTCTTCGTCCCGGTCCTTCTTGCGGCGCTGACCCTCGGGGTGGCGCCCGCTCCGGCCTTCGGTTTCCACGGACGCGACGGCCGGGCCTGGTCCGGTGACCATTTCCGCTGCATGTACCGCTGCGACGACCGCGGCGACTCCTTCCGGCCCCCGCCCCGCCGTCCCCCTTGGGAGTCCTGGACCCGTCCCCGTCACCGGCCTCCGGCGAGACCGAGCCGGCACCGCCAGGACTGCTGGCTGTTCTGCGGCCCCGGCGGCCGGGACCAGCGTGGATCGGATCACGGCGGCTGGAACGACGGGGGCTGGGGCCAGCGGGGCTGGGATCGTGGCTGGGACCACGGCGGCTGGAACGACGGCGGCTGGGGCCACAGCCGCTGGTCCGGCCGCCACCGGTGGTGCGGTCCCGGCTCCTGGCACCGGCCCGGCCGCTCCTGCTGGCACGGTGGCCACCGCTGGCACGACCACGACCGCTACGACCGGCCGCACCGGGACCGCGGGCGCGACCACTCCGGCGGCTACAACGCCCACCGCCGTCACCCCCGCGGCCGCGACTTCTGAGCGGCTCGCCGGGGTCATGGCCGGCCGGTCCCAGCCGCTACTTTGCAGGGCCGTGCGTGACTTCTCCCCCGACCTGGCCGACCTCCGGCGCCGCCTGGAGGACGCCCGCGGCTACCTCCGCATCGACGCCGCCCGGGCCCGGCTGGCGGAGCTGGAGAAGGAAGCCAGCGACCCCTCCCTGTGGGACGACCCCGAGGCCGCCCGGAAGGTGACCACCGAGCTGTCCCGGGTCAAGGACGACGTCGACCTCGTCGACGGCCTCGAGCTCCGCCTCTCCGACCTGGAGACGCTCGACGAACTGGCCCGGGAGGAGGGCGACGAGTCGCTGGAGGACGAGATCGCCGGCGGCGTGGCCAGCCTCGACCGCGACCTGGCCGCCCTCGACCTCCAGGCCCTCTTCACCGGCGAGCACGACGAGCGTGACGCCATCTGCGAGATCCACTCCGGCGCCGGGGGCACGGACGCCGCGGACTGGGCGGAGATGATGCTGCGCATGTACCGCCGGTGGGCCGAGCGGCGGGGCTTCGCCATCGAGATCGACGAGCTGACCCCCGGCGAAGAGGCCGGCATCAGCTCCGTGACGTTCACGGTCAAGGGGCGTCACGCCTACGGCCTGCTGTCCAGTGAGAAGGGCGTGCACCGCCTGGTGCGGATCTCGCCCTTCGACTCCCAGGCCCGGCGGCACACCGCCTTCGCCTCCCTCGACGCCGTGCCCGTCCTCGAGGAGGCCGAGGAACCGGAGATCAACGCCGAGGACCTCCGGATCGACACCTACCGGTCCCAGGGCGCCGGCGGCCAGCACGTCAACGTCACCGACTCGGCGGTGCGGATCACCCACCTGCCGACCGGCATCGTGGTCTCCTGCCAGAACGAGCGGTCCCAGCACCAGAACCGCGCCAAGGCGATGCAGATCCTCGGGGCCCGCCTGGCCGAACTGGCCCGCGAGGAGCGGCGCAAGGAGATGGAGGCCCTCTCCGGCGAGAAGCGCGACGTCGCCTGGGGGAACCAGATCCGCTCCTACGTGCTGGCTCCCTACCAGCTGGTGAAGGACCTCCGCACCGACTACGAGACAGGCAACGTCAGCGCCGTCCTCGACGGCGAGATCGACGACTTCATGGAGGCCTACCTCCAGTGGCGCCGGCGGGAGAACACCGCCGCCGCCGATTCGAAGTCGGGCTAGGCCGGGCCCGGCGGGCCGGCGGGCCGACCGGCCTGGACCCGCACCGCCTGGGTGCCCCAGACCCGCCCCACGCACAGCCCCACGGTGGCGGCCAGCACGGCGGCGAAGACGATCGGCAGCACCGGGCGGCCCGGCGATGAAACCGGCGTGGTGGCCACGACCGGGACGATCCGGTCGGAGAAGTTCTGGGCCAGGAAGTCACGGTCGGCGAAGATCGGCCGGGCCGCCGTGGTGGTCGTGGTCTCCGGCGGGGGCGGCGCGACCGGCGGGGCGGCGAGCTGCTCCAGGGGCGGAGGAGGCGGAGGCGGCGGCGCGGTGGTCGTCGTGCTCGGCGGCTGCGTCGTCGTGGTGGTCGGC
>JBFLYK010000091.1:0-6511 GCA_040756995.1 Actinomycetota bacterium
GGGTGGCGTCCCATTGGCGGTGTAAATCTCGCCGGGCGCAGGCTCCTTGTCGGTGATCCTATGCGGCGGCTGTGACAGTTTCGACGACCGGGGTGACGTCGTTGCTGTGGAGGGTGGGCGGGTCGAAGAGCTGGCGGCGGATCTCTTGAAGCTGGCGGACGGCGGTGGGGGTCATGACGACGCCGCGCCAGCCTCGGCTGGCCCGGTCGAGGACGGCCCAGACGAGGGAAACGCAGCTGCGCTCGCCGGGGAGACGGCCGATGACCTTGACCCGGCGGCGGGTCTCCCCGAAGGTCCGCTCGATGAAGTTGGAGTGCCGTATCCGCTTGTGGTGCCCGGCGGGGAAGCGCAGGTGGGTGAGGAGGCTGGGCAGGTCATCATGGAGGCAGGCCACGGCGGCGGGGAAGCGCTTCTCGTAGCGGGCGGTGAAGGTGGCGACCCGGGCCCGGGCCGCAGCGATGGCCGCCTCGCCGGGGTCGGCGTCGAGGTCGTCGAAGATCTTCCAGAACTCGGCCTTCACCTCGGCCTGGTCGGCGACGGGCACCTTGGCGAGGATGTTGCGGGCCCGGTGGATCAGACAGCGTTGCCGCAGGCTGTGGGGGAAGACGAGCTCCACGGCACCGATGAGGCCGGGAGCGCCGTCGGAGATGACGAGGAGCGGGGCCCGTAGCCCTCGACGGACCATGCCGGTGAGGAACCCCTCCCAGGCGTCGATCGACTCGCTGGCGCCCGGCTCCAGGCCGACCAGGACGGGCTTGCCTTCGGTGGTGATGCCCCAGGCGGCCAGCACCGGCTCGGCCCGGGAACCGTCGTGCATCTTGAAGTGGGAGCCGTCCAGGTACAGGTACTCGAGGTGCACGTCGTCGAGGCGTCGGTGCTTCCAGGCGTCGAACTCGCCCTTGATTGCCTCGCAGACCCGCGACACGGTCGATTTCGACAGCGCCGCCTCGCTGCCCAGCGCCTCGCCCAGGGCCGCTTCCACGTCCCGGACGGACAGGCCCCGCACGAACCCGGCGATGACCAGGCTCTCCAGCGCATTGGTGCGGGTCACGCCGACCCCGAGCAGCCGGGAAGCGAACGCCTCGTCCGTTCCCCGCAGCTTCGGCCGGTCGATGGTCACCGGGCCGGCCGTCGTCCTGATCGTCGTCGGGCAGTGCCCGTTCCGGCTCCCTTCCCGGACCCGCTCCCCATGGGAGTAACGCTCCCGGCCCAGGAACTCGGTCACCTCGGCCTCCACTGCCGTCTGCATCAGCAGACGCACCCCGAGGCGGGCCACGTCCTCGAGCACGTCGGCCAGGTCGCGCTCGGACGCGAACAATTCATCGATCTCAGCGCGGATGCGCTCCAGAGGGGATACTCGCGTAGTCACGGGTGTAGGTCTCCTTCCTCGCTTTGCAATGGCTTTGGAAGGAACCTACGCCCGTGATCGATTTACACCGGGGACTGGACGCCACCTACGTCGGGACCGCCATCGCCAATGCCGGTGACGTAACAGCGGCAAGCCGTCGGCTCGGCCACAGCCGGAAATCCACGACGCTAGACCTCTATGTGCACGGCGACGTCGAACGGGACCGGGCCGCCGCCGAGGTCATGGGACGCCTACTCGGTGAGGCGTCGGGGCGGCGCCAAGAACTCCCGGATGGCGGTGGCCGGGACTAGGACCCGCCGCCCAGCCTTGACGGAGCGGATGTCGCCCCGCTTCAGCATCACCCGTAGATAGACCTCGCTGAGCCCGAGCATCCCGGCGGCCTGGGGCACGGTGTAGGCCCGCAGCTCGTCGGGGATCGCCGGCTCTGGGAACGGCTCTTCGATCAGTTCCCGCATGGCCGTGACTCGCTGCGATGCGTTGGGCGGATCGCGTCGGCGACGACCTCAAAGCGGCTGTGGCGTGCGCCATCGTCCGTTGTCCAAACCCGCTGGCCCAGGCGGCCGATGACCGTCACGTGGTCGCCGTCGCCGTACCCTGCAGCGGCTTCGGCGGCAGTCTCGAAGGCCACAACCTCGATGTGGAGCGGCCCGCGGGGTTGGCCGTCGCGGCGACGCCGGGACACTGCGAGTCGAAGGGTGCAGACCGCCACACCGGCGCGGGACATTCGGAGCTCGGGCTGGCGAGCGATCGTTCCCGTCAGGTAGACGGCATTGAGGTCTGTGCCGCCAGAGACTGGCGCACCTTCGGTCGGAGCCGGGCCGCCGTCTCGGGAACCGCCGTGCTGCCCAATGGGCGGCGGCGCGAGGAGCTCTTCGAGGACATGACAGGGGATGACGACTCGACGGCCCACCTGTACGCCTCGCAGCTCACCGTTTCGGACACTGTCGTAGATCTTCCATTTGGACACGCCGAGGATGGCTGCTGCCTCATCGGCGCTGTATGTCATCCGTCGCGGCTCAAGGGCCATGTCGATCCGGTTCTCCTTCCTCTGTCGCCGACAGGGATCGAGTGTGTCTTCACCCCACCTATGCGCGTCAGAGGCCGGGGATGCGACGGCCCGATAAGGTGCTCGGTTGGCCAGCTATCTGTTGACCGGGGCGCGGAGCCTTTGGACATGCCCGACGACAAGACGGTCAGCGACGACGACTTGGGGCACCAGCCTCAGCTACCGGAGCTCGCCCCGGCGCCCTTCACTGAGGCTCTCGACCAGTACCTCGAAGCGATCCTCGAACTCGAAGAGGAAGGCGCCCGCGTCATTCAGGCGCGCCTCGTTGCCCGCCTCGGCATCTCCCCACCTTCGGTCTCGGAGATGTTCCGCCGTCTCCGTGCCGAGGGATACGTCAGCGTCGCCGCCGACCGTACCGTGAGCTTGACGGAGAAGGGCCGAGAAGCGGCCACCGCCATCGTTCGTCGCCACCGGCTGGCCGAACGGTTCCTCGTCGACGTCCTCGGGCTCCCCTGGCATCGGTCCCATGTGGAAGCGCGCCGCTGGGAGCACGCAATCTCTGCCGACGTGGAGAGTTTGATCGACGCGAAGCTGGAGAATCCCCAGACGTGCCCTCACGGCAATCCCATTCCTGGAAGCGGTGTCCTCGCCGAAGACCTCGTCCCGCTGTCCGAGACCCAGGTCGGCGAGCGCCTCCGCCTGGAGCGGGTGAGCGAAGAACTTGAGATGGACTATGACGCCCTCGTCTACCTTGACCGTCACGGCTTCATTCCTGGAGCCGAAGGGGTTGTCAGCACCGTCGCGCCCGACCGGACGCGTCTCTTGACCGTCGGTGATAGCACCATCGCGGTCGGCCGCGAGCTGGCGACCAAGCTCTACATACGGCGGCTCAAGCTGAGGGCAGGGAAGGCATAGCCCCCAGGGTGGGCCGTCTAGCTCAGGGCTTCACGATCTAGCGCAACTGCCCCACTGGCGACCGAGCAGGTTTGTACAGACTGGTCGCTCCCGCCGGGAGCGACGGGGGATCGCGCACCCGGGATCGTGACGTCAGGCGGTCCACGGACGGGTCCGGCGTCGAGCGACGGCTCGGGCGACCGGATCGGAAGTTGACAGTGAAGTGTCAACTCCGCTGGGGCCAGGCGCAGCTGTTCCCAGAGGATCGAGCGTCTGGTGGTCCGCGCCGCTATCGCGTCTTCGACTGTTCAACCTGGGGACCGGCGACAACGAGTCTGGCGCTGGCCACCGCCCAGGCACGGGCTGTCGCTCTCACCGGACGGTCAGCCCTCATCTGGAGCGACGAAGGGACCGGCGTGACCGTGACCAGAACCAGCCCCGGAGGGTTCGACGTCGCCGTCTACTGCGGAGCGCTCTGGGCGGAGCTGTGCCGCACCCTGCTCGACCGACACGGATGAAGGAGGACCTCCCTGTGACAACCACCACCACCGACAGCCGGATCGTCGCGGTACCGCTCGACGAGCTCGAACCGGCCGACGACAACCTGCGCGGACCAGTGGGCGACGTGAGCGAGCTGGCTCGCAGCATCGCCGGCGTCGGCGTTATTGAGCCGCTGGTCGTCGTGCCCTTGGACGGTGAGCCCCGTCGTTACCGCATCGTGGCCGGACACCGGCGCCATCTGGCCGCGGCCAAGGCTGGACTGGACACCGTGCCGTGTCTAGTCCGGGAGATGACCGAGGCTGAACGCGTCGAGGTCATGCTCGTGGAGAATCTCCAGCGCAGCGAGATCCCGGTATTGGCGGAAGCCACCGGCTACTTCCGGCTGGTGAGCGAGCACGGCTACACCATCCGCCGGCTTGCCCGGCAGGTCGGCCGTTCAGAGCGCCACGTGCGAGCCCGCCTCGCTCTGCTGGAGCTTCCCGACGCCGCCCAGGACGCCGTTCAGAAGAACGAGCTCACCATCGGACAGGCCGAGGCCCTGCTCGCCGCCAAGGACAAGCCCGCGGTCATCGAGGCGATCCTGGCCGAACCGGAATGGCGGCGGCGGGACATGGACCAGGTCGTGGCCGACGCCCTCCGCCGCGCCGGCCACGAGGAACGCCGAGAGGCCCTGGTCACCGAACTCGAGGAAGCGGGCGTGCGCGTCGTTCCGTCAGAGGGGTACCGACCCAAGAGCTACCTGCGCCTCTCCAACCTTGGCATCGACGAGGCTGCCCACCAGGACGAAACCTGCCACGCCGTCGTGGTGGAGACCGGCTACGTCGGGCCGACCACCGTGGCGGTGTGCACCGATCGCCGCCGCCACAGCCGACGGGCATCAGCGGGTGACCGAAGTGACCTGCAGGTCGACGCCAAACCGGACCCTGAACGCGAGCGAGCGAAGGAACGGCGGCGCCTCGCCCAGCGACGCCAGGAATTCGTGCGTTCCCGACTCACAACTCGACTGCCGAAGGCAGCGGCCGTCGACCTGCTCGTGGCGGCCCTCCTCGACCGGGCGAACACGAATGACGCCGGGCGGGCCGGATCGCTCCTGGAGCTGACCGCCCGACCGGGCCGGTACGGCGACGACTGGCACGGTGCGCTCGGAGACCTCGCAGCCCGCAGCGAACCCGACCGGCTCCGTGTCGGCGTGGCCTTGGCGTCGGCGATGGCTGAGGCGAGGATCGCGGCCTGCGGCTACAGGACCGGTAGCGAGCGGTACCTGGATTTCATCTGCTCGCTCGGCTATGAGCGGGAACCCGATGAGCTTGCGCTCCCACCGGACGAGCCTGCCGACCCTGTGCCGCCCGAGAGTTGACACTGACGTGTCAAAACGAACTCGCTTCACCAGTCAGGTTTCCCTTGACGAATCGATGTGTCCTATGGTCAGGTTTTTCCTGACGTGAATGGAGGGGGGCAACGAAATGATCCTCGTCGATCCCCAGGCATGGGTGGCAGCACACGATCCACTGACGGTTGTGCCGCTCCGTGATCCGGTGGTGGAGGCGGTGGGCCACGGTCCGCGCAGCGGATACGTGGAAGCGTTCTGGCTGCCCGTTCTCGGGCCTTCAGCGGTGGTCGCCGCTCGTCACCTGTCGGCACGACTGGAGGGCTCACCCGAAGGCGTCACCGTCTCGCTGACGGTGCTGGCCCGGCAGCTGGGCCTCGGAGCCGGCACCGGTCGCAACGCCCCGGTGATCAAGTCGCTGGCCCGGCTGACGGTCTTTGGCCTGGCCCGCTCGGAGGGTGACGTCTTCGCCCTGCGCCTCGCATTCCCGCCGCTCGCCCGGCGTCACCTCCGGCGCTTGTCACCCCAGCTCATCGAGGCGCACCGTGTCCTGACCGAAGCACCGCTCCGGACCGACGACATCGCAGCGGTGGCCCACGCCACGCGCTGCTGAGCCGCCCGACGCCCGGGCCGGTCGGGGAAGTCCGTGTCCCGGGCGGCGGGCTTATCGCACGACCAACTCGTCCACAAGTCCACCGTCCGTTCAGATCCACGTTCAGGAGGTCGACATGACACGAACCATCAGCATCAGCGGTGCCCGCGGCGGACACGGGGCCAGCACGGTCGCCGCGGCATTGGCCCTGTTCAGTGCCCGGCACCAATCCACCGCGCTCGTTACCCGCGATACGGCAGGCATGGCCGCGCTTCTGGGGGTTGCCCCGCCCGAGTCCGATGACGCCTCGGTCCCCGTCGCTCCGGACCTCGAGCTCGACAGACGACCGGGACATGCGCGCGACCTCGTCGTGGTGGACGCCGGAAGCCGTCTGGAAGGCCCGCAGAGCCGCGACGGGGACGAGCATTACGTCGTGGTCCGGGGACCCTGCTACCTCGCCCTCCGCAGCCTCGTGGCGGCCCAGTCGGGTGCCTACGACGGCGTGATCCTCGTCAACGAGCCGGCCCGAAGCCTCCGGGCCTCTGACGTGGCCGAGGTCCTGGGCCTTCCAGTCGTGGCCGAAGTGACCCAGCACCCGGCCGTCGCCCGCAGCATTGACGCCGGCGTCCTCCCCAGCCGAATCCATCGACTCCCGGCCCTCGCCCCGTTGCGCCCCCTCGCCCTCGCCCCGCCCCGACGCCCCAGTTCACGCCACGCCCTGACCGCGCCCCCGACCGTCCCCGATCCGAACCACCACCGGCACCCGACCCATCCTGACCAGGCCCCCGAAGAAAGCAGCACAGACTGGCCGTGTCCGCTGTT
>JBFLYK010000091.1:6521-14588 GCA_040756995.1 Actinomycetota bacterium
CCCCCAACCCGCCCCCGCCCCCCCAACACCCCACCACTGCGGGGGGGTGCGCGTTTTTCCGCGCCCACGGCGGTCTCAGACCGGGGCGGGCCGCGCGCATAGGTGTCGTCGGAGGGCAGGATTGCCGCCGGCCGGGAGGCCTACTGGATGCTCAACATCGGGCTGCTGCGACAGGGTGCCGCCGACTATTACGTCGGGGAGATCGCCAAGTCGCCGGAGGACTATTACCTCGGTCACGGTGAAGCCGCCGGGCGATGGGTCGGTTCGCTCTCGGAACGGCTCGGTCTGTCCGGCGAAGTGACGGAACTCGAGTTCCGTCGGCTTCTCGACGGTTGCCATCCCTGCACGGGGGAGCGCCTGGTGTCCGCGATCGGCTCCTCCGAGCGGGCAAACCGTCGCCGCCGCGGCGTGCCTCCTGGCGAGCCCGGGCTCTTCGACGGCGAGCACCTCGATGTCTCCCGCACCGCCGCCCGGCTCCGGCTGTCGACCCGCCACGTCAGGCGCCTCCTCATGGCCGGTGCCCGGTGGCGGACGACGCCCGCCGATCAGCGGGCCGCACCCGGCACCTCCTGTCTAGTCGGTGAGCAGGTTCGTTCAGACGGCCGGATGGTCTGGCGTCTGAACGCGTCGGAGGTTGAACGCTTCGAGTCTGAACGCCGGCATACCAAGGCACGGCCCGGTTACGACCTGACCCTGCGCCCGCCGAAGAGCGTCAGCATCCTGTGGGCGCTGGGCGACGAACAGCAGCGGCGGATCATCCGTCGGGCGCACCGGGAGGCGGTCGACGCCGTGGTGGCCTACTACGAGGGGCAGGCCATCTTCGCCCGGCGAGGCCGGGGGCGCCGGGAGCACGTCCTCAACGGGGGTCTCGTGGCCGCCGCCTTCGACCACCGGACCAGCCGGGCGTCCGATCCGCTCCTCCACAGCCACGTCGTCGTGGCCAACATGACGGAGACCGTGGAGGGCCGATGGCAGGCCCTCGACAGCCGGTCCCTGTACCGGCATGCCCGTTCAGGCGGGTACGTCTACCAGGCCCAACTGCGGCACGCACTCACCCGCGACGCCGGCCTGGCGTGGCGTCCCGTAATCAACGGCTACGCCGACGTGGAGGGAGTCCCCGATGACGTGATCCGGGCCTTCTCCAAGCGGTCGGACGAGATCGAGGACCTGATGGCCGAGTCCGGCTACACCTCGGCCCGGGCCCGGCAGGCGGCGACCCTCGACACCCGCAAGCCGAAAGACCACTCGCTGACGCCGGACACGCTGCAGGAGCGTTGGCGCGAAGAAGCAGCAGAGTTCGGTTTCGCCGCCCAGGCCGTCAACGCATGCTTCCGTCGCGACGCGCCCGTCCCAGTGACGCCAGAGGCGACCGATCGGTTCTTCGACCGGCTGGCCGGGCCCTACGGCCTCACCCGAGAGGCGAGCACGTTCACCCGACGCGAGGTGGTGGAGTCGCTCGCCACCGCGCTCGGACCGGGCGTCGACGCCGAGGAGATCGGCGTGCTCGCCGACCGCTTCCTGGCATCCGACCGGGTCGTAGTGCTCGACCCGCCCGATGCTCACCGCCGCCCCGACGTCGTCATCGGCCCGGGTGGCCGGCGCATCCGCACCGCCGGATCGGTGCGGTACTCCACTCCCGACCTCCTCGGCGTCGAAGCACAGGTGCTCCAGTGGGCGGACCGCGGCTTCGGCCATCCCGTGCCGACGGCGAAGCCCGACGCCGTCGACGCGGCCCTCGCCCAGCGTCCCGAACTGTCGGCCGAACAAGTCGAGATGGTCCGCGCCGTCTGCCTGGCAGACCAGGCCATCCAGCCGATCGCCGGACGGCCGGGTGCTGGCAAGACGTACGCCGCCGACGCCTGCGTCGAAGCCTTCCTGGCCTCGGGGATCCCGGTCGTCGGCTGCGCCCTCTCCGCCACCGCCGCCGCCGAATTGGAGGCCACCACCTCCCTGGGACCAGCCACCGGGCGGCCGGCGACCACGATCGCCCGGCTCCTCGGCGAACTCGACGACCCCGTCTCGGGTGGCTTCGCCCCCGGAACGGTCCTGTTCGTCGATGAAGCATCAATGGTCGGCACCCGGGACCTCGCCCGCCTCGGCGCCCACCTCGCCCGTGCCGGCGGGGCGATGAAGCTCATCGGGGACCCGGACCAGCACGGACCGGTCGAGACCGGTGGCGTCTTCCGCCGGCTCGTCGACGACGCCGGGGACTCGGTCGTTTCGCTGGTGGACAACAACCGGCAGTGCGACGAAGGCGAACGTCTGGCGATCGAGGAGTACCGCAACGGCCAGATCGCTACCGCCCTGGCCCGCTACGACGACGCCGGCAAGATCGTCCGGGCACCCACGGCCGCGGCCTGCTACGACGCTATGGCCGCCGACTGGCTCGTCGCCCGCCGCCACGGCTGCACCGATCCCATGATCGCCGGGCCCAACTCGACCCGACGGGCCCTGAACGCCCGGGCCCGAGCCCTGCTCAAGGCCGAAGGGGAACTCTCCGGCCCCGCCATCGTCGTCGCCGGCCGGGAATTCATGGTCGGCGACTGGGTCGTCACCCGCCACAACGACCGGCGCCTCACCGCCGACGGATCGAAGGCCTTCGTGAAGAACGGAAGCGTCGGGGTCGTCGCCGAGGTCGACGAGCTGGCGAAGGAGCTCGTCGTGGACTTCGCCCGGGAAGGCCGCATCCGCCTGCCCCACTCGTACCTAGACGCCGGCTGGGTCGAACACGGATACGCCCGCACGACCTACGGAGTTCAGGGCGCCACGCTCGACGAAACCCACTACCACCCGGGCGACGAATCCCGCTTCGAGGAGGGCTATGTCGCACTCACCCGCGACCGGCGCCGCACCCGGCTCTACATCGTCGACGGCCATCGCCTCGCCAGCGACCTCGACCACCGTGGCCACGATCCCAAAGCGAGCGGGCTCGACACCGTGGCGGCGGCCCTGGAGCAGCGGCAAGCACGCTCGCTTGCCCATGAGGCGGACGGCGCCGCCGCGGCGCGAGTCCAGGACCGCTCCCGGGACCTCCGGTCCCTGCGGCTCGAGCGGGAAGCCCTCGAGGGGGTACTGGCGGAAGCTCCGTCATCGTCGGCCGAGACGCTCCTGGCTGCTCGCCGTCACCGTGATGCCTTGCTGACCCGCCGCCAGCTCTGGGAGACGCGCCTCGCCGAAGCCGCGAACACACTGACCGGGACAAAGGGCCGGGACTCGAGGGCGAGCGCTGACGTGACAGCGGCGGAGCGAGAGGTTGCCCGGGTCGACAAGGCACTCGCTGCCATCGACACCCGGATCGCCTACCACGAGACCCGCCAGGCCGATCGGGCGGCCTTTCTGGCCGACCACGCCCAAGAGATTGCCCGTGTCGACCTCCTCCGACGAGCCGAACACGCCCGAGAAGTCCAGGTTCGAACCGCTGCCCTCGACGACATCCCCGACGACGTCCTCGAACTCCTCGGCCCTCCGCCGGCCTCTCGCCCGGAACGCTTGACCTGGGAGTCCACCGTCGCTGAGATCGCCGTTTACCACGAGCGGTTCGGTGCTCCGGAGGCCCCATGCGATCCCCGGGAGGCGGCGGACGTGCTGGGGCCCCGGCCTTCCGATGCACCGGCGCGCCGCGCTTGGGACACCGCCGCGACCCTGATCGAACAAGCCGGTGCCACCGCGCCGCTCCCCGAGCCCGGCATCACAGTCGTCGGATGAGGTGAGATCGCCGGCGGATCGGACGAGGGCTAGCCCGTCCCGAGGTGTCGATGGCTTCGCGGTCAGGCAGACAGGACCAAGGTCTCGGCTTCTCAGGTCTATCGGCCCTGGCTGGGGTCTATCGAGCGGCAGAGGATGGGCCATCACTGTCTGCTGGAGGTAATGGCCATGGCTACTAACGCCAACATCTACGACCACTCAGGGATCTGGATCGGCACCATGAACGCGGCTCGCGACGTCTACAACCACTCGGGTATCCGCATCGGAACCGCGGACGCGCGCGGCGACGTCTACGACCACTCCCACGTGCGAATCGGCCGGGTTGCGCGTCCCTGACCCCGCTTACAGCCGGGTTGGCCAGCGCCGCCCCTTGAAAAGCGAATCGTTCATCTACACGTCTCTCTCAAGAGGTGGGTGGCCGCGTGGGCCGACGTGGCCCGTCGCCTCTCTGTCCCGGTCAAAAATCGGCGACCCTCCCGTTACCGGGCGCGCTGCGATCTGTCCCTTCTGGAGACGAGGCACCATGACGGACTGGCAGAGCGGCCGCAGAGACCGGTATGGAGGTGATTCCCCGGGTCGAAGAAGGCAGTCGGCTCAAACCACCCGGTGGCCGGCGTTGTCGGAGCGGGAGCCGTAAGCGGACGTTCCGGAGGTGCCGATCGGTGCTCTCGGAGGGCAGGCTTCCCGGTCGTTCGGAAACCCTGTTCTGTGGACGCCGGGATCTACTACTGCGGCCGACGGGTAGAACCCTAGAGCGGCAAGTAGCCAGGCAAATCAGCGACCGGAGTTTTTAGCTGGACCTTGCATTCCGGATTGCCCTGGAGCTTCTGATGTGACCATCGCACTTCGCAGATACCGTTCACCACTCGCGGGGTCGCCCAGGCGGGGGCATCCTTCTTGGGCAGCAGTGTGGCCTCCCAGTCCACTCGGGGCTGGCCGGCATGCGGGCGGTCAATGACAGCGAAGGTCTTCAGGCGATACACCTCGCGCAGCTTATGGGTGCCGACAACCTGGTGCTGGACCGGCTGGCCTCCCGCGTGACCGAGAAGCCAGTAGGTCGTACCGCTGACTCTCAACATCTGGGCAATCATCGAGATCTTCACGGTCTCTGTCGCAGACGTCAGAGCTTCACGCCAAGCCGTCGCCGACGCGATCGACACCGCCGATGCAAGCTCACGGTAGGCGCTGGCCACCGCTTGGAGCATGCCCGTTTGCCACAGCTTCATGAGGTACTTGACCTCGAGACGCTGGGCCTTTGTCAACTCTGTTGGTGTGGCCGGAAATCCAATCAGAGGAGCACCCTGTTCCCGCAAGGTGTCGAGGACCACTCGATAGAACACCCCGTAGGCATTCGACGCGACGACGCCGCACCAGTCAGGCCTCTTCTTCTTGGTCGTCCCAGCCAGCAAATCGTGGAACAGGGCGGCCGGCGCCCTGTTGAGGAAGCATTTGGAGTCGTACTTGGCCGAAACATGGATCGTCTCGTTGACTGTTAGGTCGGCCGGCGTGTCCGAGACCCACATGGTCTGCTTGGCTCCGCGCCACTCAATCCTGTCCGGATCGCGGCCCTTCAGCACTGCCTCGCGAAATGCAGCACCGTTCGCCAAGGCGGTCCTCAGGATCGGATGGAATTGATGCCAGCTCTCGGCTGCCGGTTCAAGGAACGGCCGCCACACGGAATCGTCGATGCCGGGGATCTCAAGCGCTTCGAGCAGAGCCAAGTCGTGGTGGTGCTGCCCGAGGATCATCCCCGCCGCCGTGGCAAGTTCCGTGACACTCGTGCGCTCGGCCGCCACGGGGGCTCTCTACTGGTCTTCGCCATTCGGGTCGGCGTCGCCATACCCGAAGTCGTCTGACGAGAAGAATGGCTCGGACTCATCATCGCGGTAGTCAGTCGGCAGGTCGCTGAGCTCGGGGGCCTCACACGGCTGATCCACAACCCAGGCCTCAGAATCGGCCGAGCCGAATGCCGATATCGATGCCAGCTGGGGTACGACCTCAGTGCTGGGAGCGAACTCCTCGACCCCGTCGAAGGACGGCGGTGGATCCTGGCCGACTTCTACGTCGTCTTGAGATGAGATCGCCGTGGAAACCAGTCGTGGGGCGACACCAAGCTCGCCGACATCGGTCGGATCTGGACGCAGCTTCGGAGGAGCTGCCGCCCACGGCTTCAGGTTCTGGACGACGGAGCGGTAGAACTCGTCGAGCAGGTCCAGCACCGACGTGATGAACGACCCCCGGCCCTGGCCCCGCTTGGTGCCCATCGGGGCGGAGAGGGCGACGTGGAAGGTGCGCAGCTCGCGCTTCGGATCTTCGACGAGGACTTCCGGCTTGCTCCGAACGTCCTTGAGGAGGGCGGACGTTCCGGTGCGGCTGTGGAGGGCGTAGGCGTCGACACGGATCCCGTCGGAGGCGTCCTTCAGCTGGCGGATCAGCCAGTTGACCCGGGTGGTGGCCCGACCCTCACGGGGCGCGTCGAGCTCGACGGAGGCGGTCAGCCGGGACGTGCGGAGGTCGGCGGTGATCTGGACGGGGCCGACGGCATTGGGGATCCGCAGCCCGCCTTCGAGAACACCGCGGCGGACCAGGTTGTCGACGACGCTCTGGGCCCGGACGGCCGGGTCGGAGATCTCCCTGCGGGACAGGGAAGGCTGGACCTCGATGCCGAGCTGTCGGCCCATGCGGAGGGCGGCGAAGCGGATGAGCTGGTCCCAGCGGCCGGCGACCTCGGCCACGCCCTTGTCGGACGGGCGCAGCGTGCCGGCGGTGATCGCCTCCCGCACGCCGACCCAGGCGGCGCCCATGTCGTCGAAGGCCATGGCGCCGGAGCGGGGGTGCTCGAGGTAGCGGACGAGCTCGCCGAGGATCCACGCCTGGTCCGGGTCGGCCACGCCGCGGTGTACCTTCTGCATGACCGCCTCGGTGAGGATCTGGGTCCACGAGAGGTGGTGGAGGGCGACCCGCTTGACCTTGCGCTTGTCGACCGCCGTCGGGTGCGCGCCGGGGGTGGAGGCGATCTCGTTGGAGATGGTGATGACGGCGTCGAAGCCCTGCTCCCGGGCCACGTCGAGGTAGCATTCGAGCTGCTCGCGGGCGATCGGGTTGGTGCCGGTCTTCACCTCGACCAGGGCCGTCCACATCTTCGAGCCCCGCCGGACGCGGATCAGCCCGTCGGGGAAGACTCGCCGGTCGTCGAACTCAAATGGCACCTCGATGTAGGTCTCGAGGCCGCCGGCCGGAGCCCCGAGCGGGGCGGTCAGCGCCCGGCCGAACTCGCGCACCGAGCTCATGACGGCCAGCAGCGCGGACGTCGCCCGCCGCTCCTGCTCTTCCGGGCCGTTGATGCCGGACGTGGGGATGAGGCGTGCGGCGTGCCAGGTCTCTTCGGCCATTCGAACCTCCCGAACGACGGCAGCCCACGTCGGTCGGGTGCTGCTCTATCAGGTCCTATCGGTCGATTCCGCTTCTCTCCTAAGGATGGAAGGCGCTGAAATGGAACCTGTCCGGCGGCTTTGCTAGCCGCGTTACCAGAGTGGACGATGATCCCTCGCCGCAGCCGTCACGGTTGGCCCCCGGCGGGTGCCCAAATCGGACAATTGCGGCCGAGCGGAGCAACCGCTGCTCCATTGGGGCGCCGTGTTCGCCGATTGTCCTCAGGAGTACGACAAAGGACGGCCCATGATGAGCACCCCTGCAGGCTGGTATGCCGACCCGACTGAGCCGGCGCGTCTGCGCTGGTGGGACGGTGCCAGCTGGAGCGAGCACGTCCACCCAGCGCAGCCCGTAGCAGCCGCCTCCTCCAGCCCGGACACGTACCCGCCGGCAACCGTGATAGAGACGCCCTTGTCGGTGCCGCCCGTCCCGGCCCCGGCACGACGCGGACTCTTCGGCGGTCGGAAGGGGCTCGAGGCGGAGAACGAAGAGCTGCGGAACGCATTGGCGGCTGTCGGCGTGGCCGAACGGGACGCCCTCGCAGCGGAGGCCGCCCGCCTCCGAACCGAAATCGCCGAACTCACCGCTCGAAGGGACGCTCTCGCCGCCGACGTGGTCGCCACCAGCGAGGCGGTCGTCCTGCAGGAGGTCGGCATCTACACCTACCGGCATCCGCTCACCGACGCGGCTGCCTACAAGGCCCGGCTTGAGGATGTCGCGAGCCGGATCAAGCACGCTGCGAAGTCCGGTGGGGCGGTCACTGGGTCGACGACCTGGCAGGTCAACAACTCTCGGGCCAAGGGTGCGGATTCCGGCCGTTTTCGTACACCGGTTCTGGTCGATTCCGTACAGCGATTCTGGGGGTTTTCGTACACCCCGGGGGAGGCCACCGGTAGGGATCCGCGTGTGAGCTGAGGAGGCCGGTCACCG
>JBFLYK010000092.1:0-12800 GCA_040756995.1 Actinomycetota bacterium
GGCCCCGACAGGCTCGCCCCGGTGGCCTCGACCGGGCCGGCCGGCCGGCCCGCCACGGCCGGCCCGGCCGCGGCGCCCTCCGGGGGCTCGCCGAAGAGTTCGGCCAGGGCGGCCAGCAGGTGCGACTTGCCCGCCCCGAAGTGGGCCACGAGAAAGAAGGCGCCGCCGCCGGCCGTGGCGGCCAGCACCTCGCCGAGCACGGCGGCGACGTCGTCGGTCACCACCAGCTCGGCCAGCCGCCCGGGTCGCCCGTCGAGGCGCACGACGGTCTCGACCGACGCCACCTCCACCAGGTCGTCGATCAGCGGGGTGCGCCCGGTCCTGGCCGGCGGTTTCCCGGTGGTCATGGCCACGGTGTGGCGGCGGCGCACATCAGGCCGGGCCCAGCTTGCGGAGCTCCCCGTACACCGCGCCCCGCCGGGACCCGGCCACCGGCAGGAGCTCCTCGAGGCTGTGCCGCAGCTCGTCCAGCGCGCCCCGCTCGTACTGGGTGCGGATGTAGGTCTGGAACAGGATCACGTCGTGGGGGGCCTCCATCACGCAGCCGCGGAACAGCGGCGCCGCCCGGTCCAGCTGACCGGCCTTGCGCAGGGCGTAGGCCTCCATCTTGCGGGCGAAGAAGTCACCCTCGTGCCGTTCCCTCCGTTCCCGCCACACCTCGGCCGCCCTGGCCGGATCGCCGGCGTCGGCCTGCACCTTGGCCAGCACCCCCAGCAGGTGCCGGTTCCCCGTGCCCGTCCCCTGGCTCCGGAGCAGCACCTCCACCTCCCGGACCCGCTCCTCCGGTTCCAGGCGGGCCAGGCGGGCCTCGATCAGCCGGGCGTAGGCGAACTCGTCGCCGGGGGCGCAGCGGTGGGCCCGCTCGAAGTGCTCCAGCGCCTCGTTGAGGTCACCCTGGCGGCGGGCCGCCTCCCCCAGGATCAGCCACGCTCCCGAGGCGTGCTCGTCACGCTCCACCGCCCGGCTGGCCGCCCCCCGGGCGCCGTCGACGTCGCCGGTCCGCAGGCAGCAGCGGCCGAGCTGGACCAGCGACCACGTCCCCTGCTCCCCGAGGGCGGTGGCCTCCCGGTAGGCGCCGGCCGCCTCCGGGAAGCACTCTTCCCGGTAGCGCAGGTCGCCCCGCACCCGGGCGCTGAAGGCGCTCACCCCCGCCGCCGCCTCGGCCCGCTCCAGCGCCTCGGCCGCCTCGGAGAGCCGCCGCCGGCGCACCTGCACGTCGGCGAGGTGGAGGAGGGCCACCGTCTCGGCGGGACCCGCCCCGCCAGGGCGGGCCAGGACCGCCTCGAGGGCGATCACCGCCTCGTCGAGCCGCCCCGCCCGTTTCAGTTCCAGCGCCCCTGCCAACCCCGTGTCGGCCACGGCCAGCCATGTTACGGGCCGCCGCGACCAGAGCCGCAGGCACGCCACCCCGGCCCGGGGGACGGCAGGCCCGCCGGGGGAGCCGCCCAGGCCGGCCGGCTCATCGGGGGCCGCGGAAAAAGGTTCGACCGGCTGATGGACGAGGTCGTCGATCTGCCGGCGCTCGACGTCTTCGCTTCAGGTCGATCGGTCCGGGGTACGGCGGGCACCTCTCTGACAGCCGGATGCAAGGTCGAACGTCATGCTGGAACGCGTGCGCGCGGTCATGGTCGGCGTGCCCGAGGCGTTGCTGGCTGAACGGCGGCCGGCGGGAGCGGATCGATGGGACGAGGGGTGGGATTCCGGGTGGGCCGCCGTCACTCGGCGGGCGCCGCCGTGATGATCGGTCCCGGTCTTCTCCTCGCCTACGGCACGGGGGCGCGCCCGGCAGTTGCCGGCACGTCTGCGGGCTCGCCGACCCAGCGGCCTGCGAGCATCGCAACCGCCTCGGGTGACGGCCGTGGAACTCATGCTCGTCCCCGGGATGGTCGGCCTCTGCAGGAGCTACAGGAACGAAGCCGGACCGATGTACTTGACGATCACGACCAGAGTGTCTTCGGGGTCGGTCTCCCAGAGGATGATCCAGTCCTCCTCGCCCCGGATTTTGATCCCCCACATGAACGGAACGGAGAACCGGATCTTCCGGTTGGCCTCCTGGCCCAGGTCGTCTTCGAGCCGGGCCAGGGCGCGCTCCACCGCGGCCAGCAGCTTGGGGCGGCTGGGATCGGCCCGCAGAGTGTCGAGAGCTGCGGCCGCTTCCTGGGTGGCTTGCAGCTCAGCCGCCATGGCGGCGATCGGCCCTGATCGGCACCACCGTGGACCGGTCGGCCGGTCGCAACAGGTCGGGCCGCCGGGAGATCAAGGTGGCCTCCAGGGCGGAGACGACCGCGACGGGGGTGAGCGTGATGACTCCGTCGTCGTCGACTTCCGCCAAGTAGCGGGAGTGCCGTGCCAGCCGCCCCAGTGCCGCCCGGCGTCGGGAGTCAAGTTCGACCAGTGTGGGCTGTGTGCTCATGTGGGTATCGTACCAGGTGGCGCAAAGCCCCGAGGCCGGAGGTCTGGCCGCCGCGTTGGTGGCGATTCCCAGCATGTCCGCGGACGGACCTGCAGGGCCTGGCGGCGGCGGTCAAGTTCATGGACCGGGGGGAGTCGACCCGATCAGTCAGCGGCCGGCCGGCGCCGATCCGGCGCACCATGGCGCCCCGATACCCGCTCCTGGTAGGGGCCGGGGCTCGCTGGCGAAGCCCGTCCGGGTTGGGGACGGGTTCGAGGCTGCGGTCACCGTCGGCCGACAGCAGGGCGCCGAGCCACCCGTCGCCGCCGTCGACGCCCACCACCACCGGGAGGGGCGCGTCGGGGGGCGGGTCAAGGCCGAGCCCGACGACAAGGTCGCGGCGCCCAACGGCGGGACGTCGTCACCCGGTTCCTCGCCGAGGCCGATCCAGCGGTCGAGATCGCTAAAGGTTGCCGCTGGTGCGGGTGGAGACGATCCGGGGCTCGGGCGTCGCGGTGACGTCGTCGGGCAGGAAGGCGGTCTCGAGCAGCTGGGTCAGGTAGTCGACCCGTTCGCGGAGCTCGTCGTTGGTCGCTTCGAGGACGGAGAGACGATCGAGGGCCGCCTTGTCGTCCTGGGAGCGCAACACCACCATGGCGAGGCCGGTGAGGATCAGGGCCCCGATCCCGCCGGTCAGCGCGTAGGGCATCTGGGCCGCCACGTCGATCTCGTTGCGGAGGTTGGCGTAGCCGATGATCAGTACCACCAGGGCCGCCGCACCGAGAGCACCGGCGATGAGCTGCCGGCCGTGGTCTCGCTTCAATCGCTCCATGGCGCTTCCTTTATGCGAACGCCCGCGTGAGGCGCTGGGCGACGACGATGATCCCGAGGCCGAGGCCTCCCATCAGGTACAGGTCCCGGAGCCATCCTGCGCTCTTCGGGCCGAGTTCGGTGATGGCCACGGCCGCCGGCTGCTGCACCGCCACTCCGGCCCCCGGCGGCCCGACGCCGCCGGCCGCCTCGGTGCTCAGGGCGGGTGGGGTGACCGCCACGGTGGCACCGGAGTCGCCGACGGGGCCGGCCGACGGGTCGGCCCCTGCGGCAGGCACGATCGTGTCGCCCGCCGAGCTGACGAGCCCGGTGCCGCTGGTGTCCGTGGTGAAGGTCGCCGAGGAGCTGGCGTCGTAGTTGGCGACATCACCGCGCTCCTCGGGAACCGGTGCCGGCGGCAGCTCCGAAGAGGATGTCGAGGACGGCGCCTCCGCGGTCGGCAGTGGCCCGGTGCCGGGGTTGCCGTCGACGATTTCGCTCGAGGCGCCACCCCCGCAGTCAGGGGAGCAGCGGCGGGTCTTGACGAAGGCTTCGGCGCCGCCGATGGAGAACCCTCCGCCAGCGACGCCCTGGGGGTTCGATGCCCCGAGCTGCTGATCCTGCTTGACGAACTCCAGCGTGCCGGCGGCGGTGGTGACCGAGGCACCGTCGTCGGCGGGCTTCGCGATCGACGGGAGGAGCCGCACCTGTTCGAAGCCGGCATCGGCCAGCGCCTTGTTGACCTGCTCCTGCTGGAGCGGGCTGACATTGTCGGCGGCGACGATGCCCTTGTCGGTGATCTGCACCGGAGTGTCGCCCACCTTGGCGCCGGAGACGACGGTGGTGGCGATCCCCCTCGGGTCCCCGGCGGTCGGCACGAAGGCGTAAGCCCGGGACACGATGTTCCGGATGAGCAGCGGGCCGACTTCGAGCTGGTGGACGACGGATACCGCCTCGGCCACGAGGCCGCCTTCGACCGGCTCGGTGTGGGACACCACCGTCGCCTGCCCGATGGTGAAGTAGCCGGGGTCGTGGAGACTCGTGACCGTCCCCTCGGTCCGGCCGGTCGGGAAGTCGGTGGCCTTGGCGTAAAACCGGCTGTCGATGACCTGGGGGAACCCGGCACCGGTGATCGGGCCGGTCCAGGTCATCTCCGGAGGGTTGGTCGGGTAGTAGGCGTTGGCCTCGCCGGGCGGCGGGTCCGGCAGGGTGCCCCGCTCGCCGCCTCCGCCGCCGATGACGCCGTAGACGAACGTGACCGCCCGGCCCCGAAAGACCAGGGCGGTGATGTTGCGGGATGTGGCCGGCGGCCCGTTGATCTCCGACACCGCCCCCACCAGGCTGTTGTCCTCCCGGAAGGCGTTGAGGTACGCGGTCGGGGTCACGACCTGCCCCTGGGCGTGGGTGTCGAACTGGGCGAAGCCGTGGAACCCGCTGGCGTCCCCTGCAGCTGGCGCCGGCGGGCCGAGCTCTTGAGCGTCCACCGGTGGGAGAAGGGCGAGTAGGGCCATCGGCACCGCCACCGCCGCGATCACGAGCCGTTTCACGTGCACCTCCGGAGATGATCAGATTCCCTGCGGGCCGTCCCAGGCAGGCGCGGTGGCCGCACCTCGGCGTCGTCGCCCGGCCGGGCCGCCGGCCGCCAGGGCGTACGGAGATCCGCACCCCAGGCTGGTGGCGACGCGAGAGTCTGGATCAGCTTGGTCATCGTCGCTCCGAAGAAGCTAGGGCGTGCGGGGGAGGGCGGACCCGGCTCCCCCGCACTCGGTCCGGTCAGTCGGATTCGGCGTACTCGTCGACCAGCGGACCGGCCAGGTACTTGAATTCGAACTTGTCGCCGGTGCGCTGGATCTGGGCGAGATAGATGGTCTTGTTGGCCCGGTGCTTGCCGGGAGACCACGTGACGGACGGGCCGAGGCCGGTGTCGAAGTTGGTCAGCGTGTCGGCGGCGTCCTTGAGTTTTTGGCGCGTCACGTTGAGGCCCAGCGACTTCACCAGGTTCCCGAAGATGGTGGCGCCGACGTAGCCGGCTTTGGTCCAGGTCGAGTGGTCGATGTTGGGGTAGTACTTCTCGACCACCGCCTTGTAGGCGCGGAACCCCGGGGTATCCTGGTCGTTGGTCACCCAGTGGGTGGTGGCGATGAGGCCTTCACCGTGGGGGCCGGTGAAGTTCGGCGTCACTTCGAAGAAGATGCCGGCCGCTCCGGAGAAGCCGTTCTTCGGCTTGTAGTTCTGGGCCGCCGCTTCCCGGGCCAGGCGGGTGAGGATTCCGGGGTCGACGTACGTCGAGATGGTGTCGATGTTCTGGGTCCGGGCCTGGGCGATGAACGTCGTCGTGCCCGGGTCGTCGAACGTCGCCGGCTGCGAGAACACGACCTGGCCGCCGAACTTCTTGATCACCTCGTCGTAGGCCTTCACGTACGCCCGGCCGGTCGGGTTGTTGATGTAGATGATCGCCACCCGCTTGGCGCCCTGCTTCTCGGCCTGGTACTTGGCCAGCATGTGGGCCTCGGTGACGGCCGAGGCGGACACCGGGAACGTCCAGGCGCCCTTGTACTGCGGCTCGCCCCAGCCGTCGGCGCCGATGTGGGGGATCTTCTTCTCTTCGAGGTACGGCGTGAGCGGGTCGGACGTGTTGACCGACATGATGCAGCAGAAGCCGAAGACCTTCTCCCGCTCCACGAGGTCGCGAGCGGCGTTCATGCCCTTGGTGCCGTCCCAGGCGTCGTCCCGGACGAGGACGTCGAGCTTGCGCCCGTTGATCCCGCCGGTGTCGTTGATCTCCTGGAGCTTGGCCCGTCCGGCGTAGGAGAGGTCGTCACCGAAGGAGCCCACCGGGCCAGAGTAGATCCCGATGTGGCCCACCTTGATCGAATTGGCGGTGACACCCTCGTCGGTGGCCCCACCGACGGCCGCGCCGCCGCCGGGGGCGGGGACACCGGGGGTAGAGGCTTGACCGGACGCCGACTTGGCCGCCGGGGTGTTGGACCGGGCGGCCGGCCCGGCGGCCGGTCCGGCCCCTGGGGCGTTGGACCGGGCGGCGGTGCCAGCTCCCGACCCCGCCGCCGGAGCGGCGGAGCCCGACCGGCCCGACGACGGGGCAGCGCCACCGCTCACCGAGGCCCCGCCGTCCGCCGGTGACGGGACCGCCGACCCGGAGTCGACCGGGGCGGCTGCACCTGAGTCACCCGAGGGGTAGCCGCCTTCGGCGGCGGCACCGCTCTGGTTGGCGGCGTTCTGGCTCTGCGCCTTGAGGGCTTCCCGCTGCGCGGCGCTCCCGCCGCAGGCCGCGGACAGGAGCAGGCCCGCCGTGAGAACGCTGAAGAGGCGGCGTGATGCCATACAGTCGACCTCCATTGCTCCCCAAAATCGTGAGTTGGATGTTCAGAGCGAAACGGCGGACAGTTCAACCATCACAGCTGACTGACCCGCTGCCTCCCGCTCTGCTCGGACGATGGCTTGGACAAGCAGTGAGAACGCCACTTTGCCTGAAGGACGGACACGAACAGCCTGACGGACGGCGACAGACTCGGGCGGGACCCGCTCCCGGCCGGTCACGGCTGTCACCTCCCCCGGTGGTTGCTGGCGGCCGACTGTAGGTCCGCTCCCGGGGAGAAGTCCTCCGTAAGTGTTACGGGTTCTGCTACGGGTTCGTGGCCGATGATGAGCGACCGGCTTGGCGTCATGTCGCGTCGCCTTCCCCACGGCGACGATCCCTCGAACTCGACGACCTGGTGCCGGTAGCGGTCGAGTCGAGGAGGTAGCAGCCTTCGAATCGATGCTGGGCCTGATTGAGTACGGCGCGAGCCATGGTTGCCGTGCTGTCGCACGCAGTTTGCGGCTGCATGAACCCCAGGGTTAACGAAAGGGCGTCATGCTGGGCGACCAGCTACAGACTGCTGAGTGTCGCGAGTCATACCTCGTTCCAATAAAGCGCTGGAGGCTCACCGAGCCCCCAGCGCACAAGAGAAACTATCGCTGTTGAACGCCGGATACGGGTCAGCCCACCGAGGGTCCACCGGCCCCCCGCCCGCAGAGCAGCGCCTGGGTGTGCGGCGGGTAGGCGGCGAGACAGGCCTCCTCGGGGAGAACCCCGTCGGCGTTGGTGCCCGGAGCGGCGAATGCGCCGGTGGCAGGGACGACGAGTGTGGTGGTAGCGGCGAACAGTACTGCGAAGCGCTTCAGCATTGCCCAGCTCCTTGCTTGGTCGAGGGTGACGGTGATGGTTGGTCGAGACTGTCGATCGCCGTCGTCGCGTGCTTGAACTCCTTGGCGGATTCGCCCATGCTCCGGGCGAGCTTGGGCAGGCGAGCCGCGCCGAAGAGCAGCATGAAGATCGCGAGGACGACGAGAAGTTCGGCCGGTCCGAGATTCAAGGCTTCAGCCCTTTCGGTCCGCTGACGGCCGGTGCGCCGCCCGGGGTGGAACCCCCGAAGCGGCGCACCGGCTCACATTCTGGTTGTTCGCTTGTGTGCGCCCTACTTGCCGGCGGCGACTTGCTTGATGGCGGAGCGGATGCGGAAGTACGTCCCGCAGCGGCACAGGTTTCCGCCCATCGCTTCGTCGATGTCGGCGTCGGTCGGGTGCGGGTTGTTGTTGAGCAGGGACACGGCCTGCATGATCTGGCCGGCCTGGCAGTAGCCGCACTGCGCCACGTCGTTGTCGATCCAGGCCTGCTGAACGGGGTGGAGCTGCCCACCCTGGGCCAGACCGTCGATGGTCGTGACGTTCTTGCCCTGGATCGAGCTGACCGGCGTGATGCAGGTCCGCTGGGCCTTGCCGTTGATGTGGCTGGTGCAGGCACCGCAGAGGCCCATGCCACAGCCGAACTTCAGGCCCTTGACGTCGAGACGGTCACGCAGGACCCAGAGGAGCTCCTCGTCGTTGTCGGCGTCGACCGAAACCGGGTTGCCATTGAGATTGAAGGTAATTGTGGGCATGGCGATCAGGCTCCGTACTCGTTGAGCGGGAAGTTCCGCACCTGCTTGCCTGTGGCTCGAGCCCAGGCGTTGGCGGCGGCGGCGGAGGCGGCCGGGACACCCAGCTCGCCGATGCCACCGGGCAGGACGTTGGAGTTGGGCAGGATCTCGACGGCCATCGTCGGGGCGGAGTCGAACATGCGGGTCCACTTGTAGTCGTGGAAGTTCGATTCGCGGGTGGCCCCGTTGTCGACGTGGAGCCCCGCCCGGAAGACCACGCCGAAGCCGTCGTGGGCCTGACCCAACAGGGACGAGGCTGTCCCGGTCGGGTTGACGCAGTACCCGTTGTCGACCGCGATGTAGCACTCCGTCATGCGCGGCTCTCTGCCCCGCGTGTCGATCGTCATGATGTAGGCGGCGACCGACTTGTACTCGTCGTGCAGGCCGATGCCCTGCGCCACGCCGGCCGGGAGTTGCTTGCCCCAGTTGGCCATCTCGCCGACCTTGGTCAGCACCGCCTGGTGCCGCGGGGTGTCGGCCAGGGCGATCCGGAACTCCAGCTCGTCCTTGCCGAGGCTCCGGGCGATCTCGTCCAGGAGGATCTCGTCGACCGTGTGGACCTGACCGGAGTAGACGACCCGCCACGCCGCCGTCGGCTTGGCCAGCAGCTTCTGCTTCAGGTTGTAGACCGTCGGGCCCGTCTTGTAGGGCATCTTCTGGGTCTGGGCCCAGAAGGTCTGGCACGCCCCTTCGTTGTTGTACTCGGTCACGAGCCCGATGGCGATGTCGCCGAGGCCGTGCCGCAGGTCCATCTCCGGGCAGGCCATGTTGTGCTGCCAAGCGACGACGTCGCCGTTGGCAATCGCGGCCTTGACCTTGTGGATGGAGACGGGGCGGGTTCGGCCGTGCTTGATGCCTTCCTCCCGCATCCACTGCATCTTGATCGGCTTGCCGAGCCGCTGCGACACCTGGGCGGCCTGGACGTCCTGGTCGTGGAACAGGTGACGCCCGAACGCCCCACCGGCCGGCACGACGTGGTAGAGGATCTGCTCGACCTTCATGCCCAGTGTTTCCGCCAGCTGCCGCTGGAGCGTCGGCGCCACCTGGGCGCCGCCCCAGCCCTCGTAGCCCTCGGCCGTCACCGTGCAGGCCGAGCTGTTCTCCTCCATGGGGGCATGCGGCACGTAGGGCCACCGGAACGTGGCCTCGACCCCCTCACCGGGCACGGCCACCTTGTCGATGATGCCATTGAGCAGGTCATCGATCTGGGCGTCCGACAGCTGGTCCATCGGGCCGTTGCTCCACTTGATCTTGAGCGCGTTCTTGGCCTTCTTGGCGATCCCGAAGGTCTCGGCGGTGACCGCCACGGCCTCTGGGATCAGGTAGTCGGGCATACCCGGAACGTGGGTGACGGCGATGAAGCCCGGGATCTTCTTGGCTTCCGAGTCGTCGATCGACACCACAGAGGCGCCGTGGGTCGCGGCCATGGCCACGACGGTGGGGAGGAACTCCTTCGACGAGTGGTAGTCGAGGGGGTAGGGGAACTTGCCCTGGACGATCTTGTCGATGTCGTGCTTGACCCGGGGCTTCCCGATGACCTTGAACTCGCTGGCCTTCTTCGGCGCCGCCGCCTTGGCGTTGGTCAGCTGGGCGGCCCGGGAGCTGAGCTCGCCGTAGCCGACCTTGCGGCCATCGCGGGCGACGACGTAACCGTCCTCGGTGCGGAGCTGGGCGACCGGGACACCGAGCCGCTCGGAGCCCGCGGCCATGAGCTGGCCCCGCATCCGGGCGCCGACGACGCGGACCGGGTCCCACAGCACCCGCACGTTGTGGGAGCCACCAGTGATCTGGGCCGCGTTCCACTTCTGGTCGGCCTTGCCGAGCTTCGGCTCCACCTTCTCGTAGGGCACATCGAGGTGGTCGGCCACCATGATGGCGAAGGCACCGATGATGCCCTGCCCGATGTCCATCTTGGGGAGCTCGGCGTAGACCGTGCCGTCCGGCCGGACCTCGACCAGCAGGTCGTAGATCGTCGGCTGCTGGGTCAGGATGAACGTGTCTGTGAAGTCCGCCGCGTCCGGGACCTCGTCCGTCGCCACCGGGAAGGCATTCGCGCCGTCGGCCAGCCCCAGGCGGGCGGCGACCGCCAGGGTCGGCCCGGCGATCAGGAAGCCCTTCAGGACTGTTCGACGCTCGATAAGCGTGTCAAAAGGTGACATACAGGCTTCTCCCTGTGAAGTGATTCGTTGGGCCAATCGCCTTGACGAACCAGTCGACCCATCGTAGGGTCAACTAGTCTCAGGGCAACTAGTTAGGTACTGGCTGGTCAGTCTCCAGCACTCGTTGGTTCAATGGGTTGTGGTGCAGCCTGCTCGCCGCCCAAGGTAACTTGGGTAAGTGCTGATGGTGAGCGTGCTCACGATCCGTCACTCGCCCGATTGGGCGGCTATCGGAGGGGGACCGGATGACCTTTCGATCACCTCCCCGTGACCCACTGACGCTACGACGAGCGCACGATAAGCCCGGCCCCCCGGACTGGTCTCGTGTCGGTGAGACCAGCACACAGGCCCTCTTCAGGGCCATTGGGACAAAGATACCTCGAATCGCCCCCAGATATGCAACAGAAATCTTTCGGGCGTCCGAGAAATCTTGACCAGATCATGGACCTTGAAGTCTCTCCGCAGTCGTGTAGGCTGATGACGGCCGCCCGGTTTCCGCACGCCGCCATTCTCTCCGAGGCGGGGCCGCTCCAGGTGTTGAGCGCTGGCGTCAGAAGCGCCGCGTCGCGATCGGGTGGCGATGCGACCGGACCACGGTCCAGGCGTTCGGACGAGGCCGGAACCAAAGGCTCTGGCCTCGGAACTCCGCTGATGCTTTCGAGTCCACTCTTCGGTAGAAGCCGTTGAAGGCCGTCCGAGCCCTCCTTGGCGGCCAAGCCGCCAACGCCGGGCCGTAGCGGTACGCAGAGTTCGATTGCGCCCGTCCCCACGGGCAGCAGTTGGTGGTCGGTGATGCCTCTGAGATGGGCCCGGGGCGGCGGCGCCGGAATTCGGCCAGAAATGCACGATTTAGGAAAAATAGCTGATTTGCGACAAATCTGGATTGTGTGGTCTCGAACAATCTCTACCCGCTCAAGTCCGTGGTGCGCTATGTTTGTCTGTGGTCCCGATCCGAGCCCTCCTGAGCGCTAGTCCGTGGCGTTTCTTGGCTCGGCTTGAAGGCCATTCTGGGCTTCCTCCAAGCTCATAACTCGGCTGGTGGCGGGTGTCGCCGGTGTGGTGGCGCTCGTCATCAGGCCGAGTGGATCCGGGGTTGGCTGCCGAGTCGGTGAGAGTGACGGCCATCTGGTCTTTGCCGGTCCGGCCGACGGCGTTCCCCCTGGAGCTGACGACAGGCTCGCCGTCCGCGCGGCCGGGTGTCGATCCAGCGGGTCGTTGACGACGGTGGGCGGAGGATGGGTCGGCGGGGTTTGTGTTCGAACGGGTCGTTCGGCAGCGGCGTCATTCTTGACAAGGGCGGATCGGATGGGGCCCCCTCATTGACCAGCGACTCCCTCCGCTCACCTCACCGTCGTACTCCCTCCGTCCGGAGCGTCGGGAACCTGTGCCCCTTGGCCGGGGACCAGCGCGAGGGCGGCTTCGTCGAGAATCTCCACCTGGCTGTACCGGAGCCGCACCAGGTTCTGTTCTTCAAGCTGCCTGAGGACCCGGTTGACGCTGGACCAGCTCACGCCGATGAGTTCGGCGGAGGTGCGTCTGGTTGAGGCTCACCACGCCCCGAACGGCCCCGCGGATGAGCACGGAGGCCATCTGGGCCTCAGAT
Organism: Actinomycetota bacterium; assembly: GCA_040756995.1. GTDB lineage: Bacteria > Actinomycetota > Acidimicrobiia > IMCC26256 > BP-133 > BP-133. The sequence continues at coordinate 11,944 of JBFLYK010000092.1, forward strand.
GTCACCGGCGAGGAGTTCGGTCAGTCGGGTCTGGTAGCTGATCAACCGGCAGGCGAGCGAGTTCAGCCATCGCAGCGCGAGGCGGGATCGCTGCTCGAGGACGTGATGGAACTCGACTGAGTCGATCGAGAGAACCATGGTGTCTTCCAGGGCGACGCCGTCAAAGGGTGCGGTCATCTGGAGAAAGACTCCGATGTCGCCCAGGACGTCGCCAGAACGCAAGATGTGAAGATCGATCCGCCGGCCTTTGAGGTGACGCGAGAGGGCGATCGCACCGTGGTGCACGATGCCGATGCGAGTCTGCGCATCCCCGACCCGAAAGATGGTCTCCCCGGCTGGGTAGTGCTCCTCACGAAGCGACGCGGCGAGTGCGGCGATGTCATCGGGGTCGAGCGGGGCCAACTCGGGTTGGCCTAGCATTTGGGCGACCCACTCGGCGTGCCGCTCCGCCTGATCTTCTACCATCACCGGTCTCCCCTGCCTGCTCGGACTTGGGGGCTACGGACGGAGCTACGAAATCCATGCCGTTACCCCGGTCCCGGTAGGCCTTCGGTGGGCGACGCCCGACCATGACGGGTGTGCCTCGCCCGAAAGCAGCGTCGATGGAGACGGAATGGCACCGGCAAGAAACGCCCGGCCCTCACCGGCGATCCTCCCACTCCCAGCCCCCAAACTGCTCATCGACCCACGGGCCGGGTCGGCCACAAGGATATCCAATTTGAACTATATGTCTAACGGGGCTTCGCCCCAGCCCGACGAGTCGTGTGTGTGATGGTTCGGTTGGTCGTGGTGCCGGGGGTGCCATGCCCTCCAGTCGGCGTCAAGAGCCTCCGCTTCGCTCCGGTCCCTCCGGGACG
>JBFLYK010000093.1:0-12376 GCA_040756995.1 Actinomycetota bacterium
GGAAGGCCGCGGCGGTGACCGGGGCCAAGGCCGAAGCGGCGAAGAAGCTGGTCGGGAAGGAGGCGGCCAGGCTGGCGGAGGTCACGGCGGCCAAGGCGGCGGTGGCGCAGAGCGTCGTCGAGAAGCAGGCCACCAAGGCCGGGAAGGCGGCGGCCAAGCAGGCGGCCGTGGCCGGGAAGGCGGCGGCCAAGCAGGCGGGGGTGGCGAGGAAGGCCGCCGCCAAGCAGGCCGCGGTGGCCAAGAAGGCTGCTGCCAAGCAGGCGGTCGAGGCCAAGAAGGTGGCGGAGAAGCAGGCGGCGAAGGCGGCGGTCGCCTCGCGGCACGCGGCCAAGGAAGCCGTGGAGCGGTCGAAGCCGCTCGTGGTTCCGGTGGTGGAGGCCGCCAAGCCGAAGCTGGCGCCCGTCGTCGAGGCGGCCAAGCCCCGGGCGGCGGCCGTGGTGGAGGCGGCCAAGCCCCGGGCGGCGGCCGTGGTGGAGGTGGCGAGGCCAAAGGCGGCGGCGGCGATCGAAGCGGCGAAACCGAAGGCCGTGTCGATGGTGGAGGCGGCCAAGCCGGTGGTGGCCAAGGGCGCCGAGCGGGTCCTCGAGGCCGCTCAGAGCTCGCCCAACGGCCACGGCCGCAAGAAGGCCGAGGAGGTCACCGGCCTCCGAGAGCTGCGCAAGGCCCTCGACGAGGCCGTCGCCTCCGGCAAGCAGGTCCCCTACGACAAGCCCCTCGTCACCCGCCTGATCTGACCCTGGCGCCAGCGTCCGCGCTCAGCGGCCGGGACGGCCAGCCCAGTCAAGAGGAGCACCTGGCCGCCGTGCAGCAGCCCGGCGAGGCGTAGCCGATGGGCCGGCGCATCGGAGCATCTCCGGCGTGGTGGAGCCCAGCGAGGCGTAGCCCTGGCCGGCAGTTGTGGGAGCTTTCCGGCTTCGTCCCGGTGCGACTGAACGTCGCCTGCGGGGCGTCCCACCGGCTGCTTCGCTCCCTCACCACCTCCGTCCCCGTACACTCCAGCACCGTGGTGAACACCCCGATCTCCGACATGCCGAAGGCCTACGACCCCGAGCCCGTCGAGGGGCCCTGGTACGCGGTCTGGGAGGAAGCGGGGTCGTTCCGGCCCGAGGTCAACGAGGGCGGCGAGCCGTTCTGCATCGTCATCCCGCCGCCCAACGTCACCGGTTCCCTGCACATGGGCCACGCCTTCGAGCACTCCCTGATCGACGCCACCATCCGCCGGAAGCGGATGCAGGGCTACGCCGCCCTGTGGTTGCCCGGTACCGACCATGCCGGCATCGCCACTCAGAACGTGGTGGAGCGCGAGCTGGCCAAGGAAGGTCTCGACCGCCACGAGATCGGCCGGGAGACCTTCATCGATCGGGTCTGGGAGTGGAAGGCGGAGCAGGGCGGGCGCATCACCCAGCAGATGCGGAAGATGGGTTCGTCGTGCGACTGGAGCCGTGAGCGGTTCACGATGGACGAGGGCTGCTCCCGGGCCGTCCGGGTGGTCTTCGTCCGGCTCTACGAAGAGGGACTCATCTACCGGGCCAACCGCATCATCAACTGGTGCCCGCGCTGCCACACCGCCCTGTCCGACATCGAGGTGGAGCACGAGGACGTCGACGGCGAGCTCGTCCAGATCCGCTACCCCTTCGCCGACGGCGACGGCTCGATCACCGTGGCCACGACGCGGGCCGAGACGATGCTCGGCGACACCGGGGTGGCTGTGCATCCCGACGACGAGCGCTACGCCGGCGCCATCGGCCGCACGCTGATCCTCCCCCTGGTCGGCCGGGAGATCCCGGTGGTGGCCGACTCCGCCGTGGATCCCGAATTCGGCACCGGCGCCGTCAAGGTCACGCCGGCCCACGACCCCAACGACTTCGACATCGCCGCCCGCACCAACCTGCCGGCGGTCGACATCTTCAACGAGTCGGCCGTGGTCAACGAGAACGGCGGCCGGTTCGCCGGGCTCGCCCGCTACGCCGCCCGCGACGCCGTCAAGGAAGCGCTGCGTAGCGAGGGCCTCATCGAGAGCGTCGAGGAGCACCGCCACGCCATCGGGCACTGCTACCGCTGCCACACGGTGGTCGAGCCGCGCCTGTCCCTGCAGTGGTTCGTGAAGTCGAAGCCGCTGGCCGAGCCGGCCGCCGCCGCCGTGGCCGACGACCGGACGCAGTTCGTGCCGGAGAACTGGGAGAAGCTCTATTTCGACTGGCTGGAGAACCTCCGGGACTGGTGCGTCTCCCGCCAGATCTGGTGGGGGCACCGCATCCCGGCCTGGTACTGCCGGGACTGCGGGCGGGTCATCGTCTCGGTCGACGACCCCACGTCGTGCACCGGCTGCATGTCGGCCGACCTCGCGCAGGACGAGGACGTTCTCGACACGTGGTTCTCCTCCGCGCTGTGGCCCTTCACCACGCTGGGCTGGCCGGAGCAGACCGAAGACCTCGGCCGGTTCTATCCCAACGCCATGCTCCACACCGGCTTCGACATCATCTACTTCTGGGTCGCCCGGATGATGCAGATGGGCCTGCACTTCATGGGCGACGTCCCCTTCCGCGAGGTGGCCATCCACGGCCTGGTGCGCGACGCCGAAGGGCGCAAGATGTCGAAGTCGTACGGGAACGTCGTCGACCCGCTCGAGCTGGCCGGCCGGTACGGCGCCGACGCCCTGCGCTTCGCCCTGACCCGGGCGGCCAGCCCCGGCCACGACGTCCCCCTGGCCGAGGAATGGGTGGAGGGGGCCCGCAACTTCGTCAACAAGCTCTGGAACTCCGCCCGGTTCGTGGCCCTCAACCTCGACGGCCGGTCGCTGGCCGAGCTCGAGGCGGCCGGCCCGCCGCCGGCGGGGGAGCGGTCGCTGCCCGAGCGCTGGATCCTGTCGCGCCTGGCCCAGGTGACCACCGCCGTCGACGAGGGGTTCGAGCGCTACGAGTTCGCCCAGGGCGTCCAGAAGCTGCAGGCCTTCTTCTGGGACGAGTTCTGCGACTGGTACCTGGAGCTGGCCAAGCTGCCGCTCAACGAGGGCGGGGCCAGCCGGGAGCGGGTGCAGCGGGTCCTGGCCGCCGTGCAGGGCGCCATCCTGCGCCTGTTGCACCCGGTCGTGCCGTTTGTCACCGAGGAGCTCTGGGACCGCCTCGGCGGCAAGGAGCGGCTCATCACCGCCGAGTGGCCGACCCCCGACGCGGCGGCCGTCGACGAAGCGGCCGACTCGGCCATGGCCGCGGTCATCGACATCGTGTCGGCCATCCGGCGGTTCCGCTCCGAGCACAAGGTCGCGCCGTCGAAGAAGATCGCCGCGCTCGTCGTGCCGGCCGACGAGCGGCAGCACGCCGCGCTGGGCGAGCTCAGCGCCCAGCTGCAGGCTCTGGCCGGGCTCGATCGCTTCGAGCTCGTGGCCGGGCGGGAGCCGCAGCCCAAGGAGCAGCGGTTGGTGGCCGCCGGAGCGACGATCGTCATCCCGCTCGAGGGTGTCGTCGACATCGCCGCCGCCCTGGCCGACATCGACCGTCAGATCGACAAGCACGCCAAGGAGCTCTCGGCGGTCGAAGCGAAGCTGGCCAACGAGGCGTTCGTCTCCAAGGCGCCGGAACATGTGGTGGCCGGCATGCGGAGCCGCCGGTCCGCCGCCGAGGAGGCGCTGGCGACGCTGCGGGCGCAACGGGAGCAGCTCGTCTAGCCAAGCCCCCGGCCAACCCTGGCCTACGATCCGGGTGATGCCGCCCATCCACGAACCCGGAAGCGTCGAGATCGGTGATCTCCTGGCCTGGCTCGACGCCCACGCCAACCTGGAGGCGGACGGGCGCGTGCGGGCTCCGAGCCTGGAACGCATCCGGCCGCTGCTCGATCTCCTCGGCCGGCCCCAGGCCGACTACCCGCTGATCCATGTCACGGGGACCAACGGCAAGACGTCGACGACCCGGCTGATCGCCCACTTCCTCACCGCCCGCGGGCTGTCGGTGGGCGCCTACACCAGCCCCCATCTCGAGCGCGTCAACGAGCGGCTGGCGTGGGGTGGCGAGGCCATCAGCGACGACGCCCTGGCCGAGGAGCTCCGCATCGTGGCGGTGGCGGAGCAGGCGCTGCTCGAGCGCCAGGGTCCCTCCGCCCGTCCGACGTGGTTCGAGGTCATCACCGCCGCCGGGTACCACTGGTTCAGCGACCTCGGCGTGCAGGTATCGGTGGCCGAGGTGGGGCTCGGCGGTCTGTGGGACGCCACCAACGCCGCCGACGCCGAGGTGGCGGTGGTGACCAACGTCAGCATCGATCACGTCGAGTACCTCGGGTCGAGCCGGGAGACGATCGCCACCGAGAAGGCCGGCATCATCAAGCGGGGCGCCACGCTCGTGCTCGGCGAATCGGATCCCGGCCTTCACGGCATCTTCCTGGAGCGGGACCCCGGCCGGGTGCTGCGCACCGACGTCGACTTCGGGGTGCTGCGCAACGCCCCGGCCTACGGAGGGCGGGCCATCGACCTGCGGACCCCGCTGGCGGAGTACTCCGATCTGTACCTGCCGGTCCACGGCGCCCACCAGGCGACCAACGCCGCCATCGCCCTGACCGCCGCCGAGACGTTCTTCGGCGAGCCGTTCCCGGCCGACCTGGTGACGGAGGCGCTGGCCACCTTCCGCACTCCCGGCCGCCTCGAGGTCGTGGGCCACGAGCCGCTGATCATCCTCGACGGCGCCCACAACGCGGCCGGGGCCGAAGCCCTCGTCCAGGCGCTGGAGGAGGAGTTCGTGGCCGGCCCCCGTACGCTGATCGTCGGCCTCATGCGGGAGAAGGACCCGACGGTGATGCTGGCCGCGCTGGGAGCGACGGAGGCGGAGTGGGTCTTCACCTGCCCGCCACCCAGCCCCCGGGCGATGGCACCCAACGACCTCGCCGAAGCGGCGTTCGAACTCGGTGTCGACCCCGGCCGGGTGGAGGTCCTGGGTACGGTCGAGGAGGCGGTGGCCCGGGCGCTCGTCGTAACACCGCCCGAGGGACAGGTGGTGGTGGCCGGGTCGCTGTACCTGGTCGGCGCGGCTCGGGCCGCGCTGCACCCCGGTGGGTAATGTCCCCGCCATGACTACAGCCGACCGCACCCTGGTGATCTGCAAGCCCGACGCCGTCGAGCGCCGCCTCGTCGGGGAGATCGTGTCCCGCCTGGAGCGCAAGGGGCTCCGTATCACGCAGATGCGCATGGAGACGATCAGCAAGGAGACCGCCGGCCAGCACTACGGCGAGCACCAGGGCAAGCCCTTTTACGACGACCTCGTGGCCTTCATCACCCGGGGCCCCGCCGTCCTCATGGTGGTGGAGGGCCCGGAGGCCTACTCCGTCGTCCGCACGCTGATGGGCGCGACGAACCCGCGGCAGGCGGCGCCCGGCACGATCCGTGGCGACCTGGCCATCGAGCTCACCGAGAACCTGGTCCACGGCTCCGACTCGCCCGAATCGGCCGCCCGGGAGATCGCCCTCTTCTTCGGTTCCTGAGCGCCGACACTCGCCCTCCGCGAGGGCGCCGACCACGCTCCGTCGGCCAGCTTGAGGCCCGAATGACAGCTGTGTAATCTCACCTCTGTCATTCGGTTTGTGCCTCGGGCGGAGGACAGGCTGATGGAGGGTCGGGACACGGCCATCGATCTGGGGACGAGCACGACCACGGTGTTTCTCCCCGGGCGCGGGGTCGTGCTCGAGGAGCCATCGCTGGTCGCCCTGACCACGGAGGACGGGCGGCCCGTCGCCGTGGGCAGCGAGGCGCGGCGCATGCTGGGGCGGACGCCGGCGTCGATCGAAGTCGTGCGCCCGGTGCAACACGGGGTCATCGCCGACGTCGAGGTCTGCACCCGCATGCTCCGGTACCTGGTGCTGCAGGTGCATCCGCGGCGGTGGTCGCGGCCGAAGATGCTGATGGTCGTGCCGTCGGGCCTGTCGCCGGTCGAGCAACGGGCCGTGCAAGAGGCGGCCGAGGAGGCGGGCGGGCGGCGGCCCGTGCAGCTGGTCGAGGCGCACGTGGCCGCCGCCTTGGGGGTGGGCCTGCCCATCCACGACGCCCGGGGCAGCATGGTCGTGGTGCTGGGGGGCGGGCGCACCGAAGTGGCCGTGATGTCGCTCGGCGGCGTGGTGGCCCGAAAGTCGCTCCCGCTCGGCGGGCTCGACTTCGACGAGGCCATCGTCGACTGGGTCAAGAAGGAGCACGGCGTCGCCCTCGGCGAGCGCACCGCCGAAGAGCTCAAGATCCAGGTGGGCTCGGCCGGTCCCGCCCGCCCGGAGGCGGCCCGGGCGTCGCGCGACGACGGGCCCGACGACTACGACGCCGAGATCCGGGGCCGGGATCTCGTCACCGGCCTGCCCCGCACGATCATGACGTCGACGACCGAGGTGCGGGAGGCCCTCGAGGGGCCGGTGACGGCCGTGGTCGACGCGGTCAAGGAGGTCATCGACGCCACGCCGCCGGAGCTGGCGGCCGACATCATGGAGCACGGCGTGGCGCTCACCGGCGGGGGAGCGCTCCTCCGGGGGCTCGACCAGCGTCTGGCCGACGAGACGGGGCTGCCGATGATGATCAACGGCAACCCGCTCCACGCCGTGGCCCGGGGGGCGGCGCACTGCCTGGCGCACCTCGACGCCTGCCGCAACGTCCTCGTCGACGCGAGCGAGTTGTGACGCCCGGGCTGCGCCCATCCCTCCTTTCCGTGCTGGTGGCCTCGGCGGTGACGCTGATTCTCGTCGGGCGGTCGGGTGGTCCACCGGCGGCGGCCGAGGGGGTGCTCCGCTCCGTCGCCCGGGCGGCGTTCGTGCCCGTGGAGTCGGCCGGCGACGCCGCCTTCCGCCCGCTGGAGGGCCTGGCGGGCGGGTTCGGGCGCCGCGCCGACCTGGTCGAGGCGCGATCCGCCCTCGCCCGGGAGCGTGAGCGGGCGCAGTCGGAGGCGGCCCGGGCCGACGCCCTGGCCGCCGAAGCCAGGCGCCTGGCGGCGCTGTTGGGGCTCGAGGGTCCGGCCGCCGCCGACGGGGTGGCCGCCCGGGTGGTGTCCACCGGTGAGGGCCACCGGGCGGCGCCGCTGGTGCTTGACCGCGGGAGCCGCGACGGGATCCGCACCGGGATGCCGGTGGTGGCCGCCGGGGGCCTGGTCGGCCGGGTGCTGGAGGTCGGCCCGGGGCACAGCACCGTGCTGCCGGTGACCGACGGTGGCTCGGCCGTTGGGGTCCGCTCCGTCCCGGCGGAACGACCGTCCGATGGTGGGCCGACGTCGGGGGCCGAACCGCTGGCCGCCATCGATCGCCCCGGGGCCGGTAACGGCGCGGCCGGTGTGGTGCAGGGCCTGGGCGGGGCGAGGCTCCGCCTCGAGCTGCTCGACCCGAGCGCGCCGCTCCGGGCGGGTGACCTCGTCGTCACGTCCGGGTTGCGGCACAGCCGGTTCCCGGCCGGGTTGCCGGTTGGGCGGGTGGCCGGGGAGCGGGGGCGGTTCTTCGTGCGGCCCTTCGCCCCGCCGGACCGGCTGGAGGTCGTCAAGGTCCTCCGCTGGGAGCCACCGGCGTGACGGCGCCGGCGGTTGTCCGCCGCTGGAACGACCCGCCGCCGGTCCGGGTCGGCCGGACCACCGCTGATCCCGCGGTCGCCGCCGACCTCGGGCGGCCGGCGGGTGGAGCGGTGGGGGGGCGGATCCGGGAGCATCTCCTCCGCCTCCGGCGCGCCGCGCCGCTGGGTGCGCTCCTGCTCACCGGGCTGGTCGCCCATGTCGGGTTGGCTCCCCATCTGGCCGTCGGGGGAGCGGCGCCCGACGTCGTGCTGGTGGCCGCGGCGGCGGTGGCGCTGGGATGCGGGTCCCGCACCGGCGCGGGGTTCGGGTTCGCCGCCGGGCTCGGTGCCGACCTCTTCCTGACCACACCCCTGGGGACGTCGGCGCTGGCCTACACGGTCGTCGGCCACGCCCTGGGCCGGTCGGGCCGCCCCCGTCCGTCGCGTTCGGCCGCCGCGTTGTGCCGCCCGGATTCGAGTTGCTTCGCCTGCCGCAGCGGGCGGCTCCACGGCGCCGAGCCGCCGACCGAGGCGGCGGGCCACTCTTCCCGCCTGCGCCGCCGGGCCGCCGCCCGCCGGGCCGCCCTCCGACGCTCCATTCTCCTGACGGCCCTCGCCGTGGCCGCCGGCCGGCTGGCCACAGCCGTGGTGGCCACGACCCTCGGCGGGGTCCCGTTCCCGGGCCTCCCGGGTCTGGCGCACATGGCCGGCGTGACCGTCCTGTCCACTCCTCTCGGCCCGGTGGCCGGAGCGGCGGTGCAGCGACTCCGGCGCACGACCGGAGCCGCCGGATGAGGGCTGCGGCGTCGCCGGCGCGCCGGATCAGGCGGCGGCGGATGGTGGTGGCGGCGGTGGTGACGGTCTGCTGTTTCACGGCGCTGCTGTCGCGGCTGGTGCATCTGCAGGTGGCGGAGCGGCCGGCGTACGCCGCCCGGGCGGAGGCCAACCGGTTGCGGGAGGTGCCCCTCGAGGCGCCCCGGGGCCGGATCCTCGACCGGGCCGGACGGGTGCTGGCCGATTCGGGGGCGGCCTGGCGGATCCGGCTCGACCGTCGTGTCCCGGAGGCCCGGCGGGCCGCATTGCTGGAGCGGCTGGCGCCGGTGCTCGGCGTGCCGGTGGCCGACCTCGCCGCCCGGGCGGCCGATCCGGCGGCCGATCCCGTCGCGCCGGTCACGTTGCTCGACGACGCCCCCGAGGACGTCGTGATCGCCCTGCGGGAGCGCCAGGCCGAGTTCGACGGCGTCGAGGTCGACTCCCATCCGATCCGGCGCTACCCCCACGGGCGCCTGGCCGCCCATGTGCTGGGCACGCTCGGCGCCGACCCGGGCCCCGGCCGGGTGGGTCGCCGCGGCGCCAGCGGGGTGGAGGCCGCCTACGACCGGCTGCTGACCGGGCAGGCGGGTGAGACCCGCATCGAGGTCGACAGCGCCGGCCGGCCCGTCCGCACGGTCGGAGAGCGGGCCCCGGTTCCCGGCCGGGATCTCGGGCTCACCCTCGACCTCGACGTCCAGGCGGTGGCCGAGCAGGCGCTGGTTGACGGCATGGCGCTGGCCCGGGCCGGCGCACCCGGCGCGGCGGCGAACGCCGCGCCGGGCGGCGCGGTCGTCGCCCTCGACCTGCGGGACGGAGCGGTGCTGGCCCTGGCCTCGGCGCCGACCTTCGACCCCGCCGCCCTGGCCGGGCGGATACCGGCCGGTTTGTGGGCCGCCCTCCACGACCCGGCGGCCCACGCCCCGCTGACCAACCGGGCGCTGCAGGGTCTCTACGCTCCCGGCTCCACCTTCAAGCCCGTCACGGCCCTGGCCGGGCTCGGCGCGGGGCTCATCACGCCGGCCACCACGGTCGACGACCGGGGGACCTATCGGCTCGGCAACCGCTCGCTGCGGAACGCCCAGGGCCGGGCCTACGGGAAGGTCGACCTGGCCCGGGCCCTCGCCGTGTCGAGCGACGTGTTCTTCTACGGCCTCGGCGACCGGCTCGCCCGGCTGCCGTCCGGGACCACCGCCGACGGCCCGATCCAGGACGTCGCCGGCCGTGTGGGCTTCGGCCGTCCGACCGGGATCGACATCGGCCCCGAAGCGGCCGGGCAGGTCCCGGGCCCGGCCAGCCGCCGGCAGGCCCACGAGCGCCTGCCCGCCGCTGTCCCCGACCGTCGCTGGTACCCCGGTGACAACGTCAACCTGGCCATCGGCCAGGGCGACCTCCTCGTCACTCCGCTTCAACTGGCGTCGGCCTACGCCGCGCTGGCCACCGGCCTGGTTCCACCCCGGCCCCGGGTGGTGGCCGAGGGGTCGGCCCCCGCCCCGGCCGGTCCGGCCGCGACGGCCGCAGCCGGCCGGCCGTCGGCCGGTCTCGATCCGGGTGCCCGCACGGCCGTCCTCACCGGGCTCCTGCGCGCCGTCGCGACCAAGGAGGGGACGGCGGCCGCCGCCTTCGCCGGCTTCCCCCTCGACCGGGTCCCTGTCCTCGGCAAGACCGGCACCGCCCAGGTGAACGGGAAAGCCGACACGTCGCTGTTCGCCGCCGTCGCCCCCGCCCACGACCCCCGCTACGTCGTCGTGGCCGTCGTCGAGGAATCCGGCTTCGGGTCGGTCGTGGCCGCCCCCATCGTGCGCAAGGTCCTCGAGGTCCTCACCGGGCTCGCTCCCGGTCCGGGGCGGCGGTGAAGCGCCTCCTCCTCAGCCGGATCAGACGCGTCCGGCGGCGCCTCGCCCGGCGGCTGGCCGGGCACGACTCGCTTCTGATCGCCAGCGCGATGGCCCTGGCCGGCCTGGGGGTCGTGCTGGTCGGGGCGGCCACCCGCCGGCACGGAGCGCTGTTCGCCGCCCGGCAGCTCCTGTGGGTGGTGGCCGGTGTCGGCGTCCTGGCCCTCGCCGCCATGGTCGACCTCGACGCCCTCCGCCGCCGGGCCAACACCTTCTACGTCCTCGGGCTGGCCGGGCTGGCGCTGGTGCTGACCCCGCTCGGGGCGGCCAGCAACGGGGCGCAGGCCTGGTTCAGCCTGGGTCCGTTCGCCCTCCAGCCGGTGGAGATCATGAAGCCCGTCCTGGTCGTGGCCCTGGCCGCCCACGGCGCCCGGGCCGGCGGCCCGCTCGACGGACGCCGCCTGATCGGTGCCCTCCTGCTCCTCGCCCTCCCGACCGGGCTGACCTTGCTCCAGCCCGACCTCGGGACGGCCCTGGTCCTCGTCAGCCTCGCCGTCGGCGTCGTGGCCGTGGCCGGCGCCCGGGTCCGCCATCTCGCCCTGCTGGCGCTTCTGGCGGTCATCGGCGTGGTGGGTGTCGTGCGGGCCGGCGTCCTGGCTCCGTACCAGGTGGAGCGCCTGACCGGATTCCTCCACCAGTCGGCCGACCCCCAGGGCGCCTCCTGGAACCTGGAACAGGCCAAGATCGCCATCGGCTCGGGGGGGCTGGCCGGCGATGGCCTGTTCTCGGGCAGCCAGACACGGCTGGCCTACGTCCCCGAACAGCACACCGACTTCGTCTTCACCGTGGTCGGGGAGGAGCTCGGCCTGGTCGGCGGCGCCACCGTCCTCGGGCTGTTCGCCCTCCTGGCCTGGCGGATCTGGCGGGCCGCCTGGCGGACCACCGACCCGTTCGGCGCCCTGTGCTGCGCCGGGGTCCTGGCCATGCTCGTCTTCCAGGTGACGGAGAACGTCGGCATGACGATGGGAATCACGCCCATCACCGGCATCCCCCTGCCGTTCCTGAGCTACGGCGGGTCCTCGATGCTGGCCTGTTTCGCCGCCGTCGGTTTGGCGGCCAATGTGGCCCGGAACTGCCATAAGGAGACCGCCGGGCAATCGGGCCGCACGTCTCGCCGGCCAGATTCGCCGCTCGCGGCGTCCTCGTCCTCGCCCATAGGGCTCTGCTATTGCTTCGTCCTGCGTCCTTGCGAGCGACGAATCTGACTCGGCGATCCGCACAACCGGATTGCCCAGCGGTCTCCTGGGTCACTGGGGCGGCCGCGCTCCCGGCCGCTAGACTGGCCACAACGTGACGAAGACCCTCTGGCCGCGGACTTTGCCCGCGATGGCCGCCCGAGCGGCCCTCGCTGTGGCTCTGCTGGCCGGCTGGCTCCCTGTGTTGGCGGCGCGAGGGTGGAAGCGAGCGACGTCGCTCCGGACGCGTCACGTACCGAAGTTTTGCCAGATCGATCCGGGCGCCGACCGCGCCCAACATCATTCGACTCCGCGCCCGCCGCTGAGCAGCCCCCGTGCCGCATCAGCCGCCGGGCGCCGGCGCGCCGTTCCGGCGCGCGTACGTGAGGAAAGGTTCCATGTCCGACGAGAGCGTTCCGGAGGCCCGCCCGGCCTCCGACGAGCCGGTTGCCGTGGCGCGGCCGGATCAAGGCGAAGGAGGGCCGGCCCCGACCGGGGGCGGCGAGGACGGTGCTGTCGTTCGCAAGCGACGGCGCCGCGGGTCACGGGGCGGCCGCAACCGTCGCCGTCCTTCATCGACCAGCCCCGGGTCCACTGACTCTGCAGCCGAGACGGCCGGTGACAGCGATACCGGCGGCGGAGGCGGCGACGACGCCGTCGACCTGACGGAAAAGGCGCCGGCCGCCCCGGCCGCCCGGGCCAGCCGTTCCCCGGCTCCGGCGGCGGACAAGGCGGCCTCCGCAGCGAGCGGTGCGCAGGCCGGCGCCGCCCAGGCCAGCTCCGGTCGCGGCTCGTCCGGCGGGCGGTCCCGCTCGGCGGCGGCCTCCGCTGCGACGTCACTCGAGATTTCGGCGCCCGCCGCCCCCGTTCCGGCCGCGGATGCCCCTGCAGCACAACCCCCCACGGCGGGCGACGGAGACGGCGCCGCCGGCAGCACCACCACCACGTCCACCCGCCGGCGCCGCAGCCGTGGCCGCGGCCGCGGCGGATCGGGCGGTGGAGCGGCC
>JBFLYK010000094.1:0-11983 GCA_040756995.1 Actinomycetota bacterium
GGGTGGTGGTCGCCGTGCGCCCGGCCGGTCTCGCTTCGCTGGCTCCGGCGTCGTGGGGGCGGACGGCGTCGGCCTCCCGGCGAGGTCGACGGGCCGGCGCGGCGCCGGAGGCCTCTCGGGGAAGCTCGCCGGAACCGCTCCGGGTGGACGGTGTGACGGTGTCGTTCGGCGGCCGCCGGGTGGTGGACGGGATGACCCTGGCCGTCGGCCCCGGTGAGGTCGTGGTGCTGATCGGCCCCAACGGTGCCGGCAAGACAACGCTGTTCGATGCCGTCAGCGGGTTCGTGAGGCTCGACGCCGGACGGATCTCGGTGGGAGCACGTCGCCTCGACCGGCTGGCGCCCGTCCGCCGGCTCGGTGTCGGGTGCGGGCGCACGTTCCAGTCGGGTGGGCTCTTCCCCCGCCTGTCGTTGCGGGACAACGTCGATCTCGCCCGCCGCTGGCACCGGCTCCCCGGCCCGCCGGCCGACGAGCTGCTGGCCGCCGCCGGTATCGGCTCACCGGATCGGGCCGCGTCGGAGGTGCCGCCCGGCACCGCAAGAACGGCCGAGCTCGTGCGGATCCTGGCCCTGCGCCCCCGGGTGCTGCTGCTCGACGAACCGACCGCCGGGCTCGGCCGGTCGGAGTCTGAGGCCCTGATGCGGTTCGTGCGGGATGCCGCCGGTGGCGCCGCCGTGCTCGTGATCGAGCACGATCTGCGGGTCATCGCCGGCGCCGACCGGGTCGTGGTGATGGACGGCGGCCGCCTGCTGGCCTCCGGCCGCCCCGACGCCATCCGTCACGACCCGGCGGTCATCACCGCTTACCTCGGTCCTGAGGCACCAGCCGCATTGCGATAATTCCACGGTGAGCCCCGCCCGCAACCGCGTCACGCCGACGGGCGAGATCGTCGCCATTCCGCTCCGGGGAGCGTGGACCGGCAACCGGGGCATCCTCCACCGGGGGCGCGACATCGTGCGGTTTCACGCCGGTGATCTCTGGATCACCTGTGCCCTGCGGTTCAAGGACCGGCACCATGACCAGTGGCGGCCCGGCCACTACACGTTCCTGTACTTCCACGACGAGGCCGTGGCGTTCGCCGCCGGGCACCGCCCCTGCGCCGAATGCCGCCGCCCGAGCTACGACGCCTACCGCACCGCCTGGGCGGCCGGACTCGGGGTCGAACCGCCGTCGGCCCAAGCCATGAACCGCCAGCTGCACAAGGAGCGCCTCGTATCCGGGACGCACCGGCGCCGCCTCCACGTCCTTCCCTGGAACGACCTGCCCGACGGCACGTTCGTGATGGTCGACGGCCTCCCCGGCGTTGTGGTCGGTAACCAGGTCACGGAATGGACCCACGAGGGATACGGCCGCCGCCGGCGCCGGCCGGGCGTCGGTACCGCCGCTGTCCTCACGCCACCATCGACCGTCGCCGCCTTCGCCGCCGGTTACGAATCCCAGATCGACGCCGCAGCCCGCTGACCGCCGCGGCGGCGAAATTGCGGCGCTGCCCTGCGGCCCCCGTGGGTACGCTCGGTGTCATGGGTTCTCCCGGGATGAGACGCAAGAAGCGGCACCGTTTACCGAAGGTCACCGACGAAGCCGACCAGTGGGGGACGGTTCCGCTCGGTCAGGACCCTCCGATCGGCCCCTGGGGTCCCATGGGCCGGATCCAGGCCTACGGCAACATCGCCCGGGCCTGGAACCGTGGCACACCCCGCCAACGCCGCGCCGCCGCCGTCTTCCTCGCCGTGATCTGCCTGCCCACCCTCGGAGGCGTGATCGTCTGGCTCATCGACGCCCTCCGCTTCGATTGACGCGCTGACCATCGGCGCCGCTTCCGGCCAGCAGCCCGAGAACGCCGTAGTCGCGGAACCGCCGGTCGGGGCGAGCAGGCGCCACATCAGGCTGCGTCGTGGAAGATCAGGCCCAGGCTGTGGTGCCTCCCGGAGCGCAACACGCTCACGCCGTGCCGCAGCGAGGCTGCCGACCATCCGCGAGCCGATGGCACCGGCCGGTCTCGGGTGGTGAAGACCAGCGCCTCTCCTTGCCTGATCACCGAGGTGGTGGCCCGGGACTGCGCCCGCATCCGGTTCTCGACGACCAGGAACTCGCCGCCCGTGTAGTCGGCTCCGGGCTCGTCGAGGCCGATCACGACCTGGAGCGGAAAGACGAGATCGCCGTAGAGGTCGCGGTGCAGGGCGTTCCAGCCGCCCGCCTCGTAACGGAGTAGGAGTGGCGTCGGGCGGCGCTGCCCGGCGCGGTGGCACTGGGTCAGCCAGTCGTCGAACTCGTCGGGCCAAATGTTCGGTCGGCCGAGCCGCTCCGCCCAGTCGCGGGCGATCGGCAGCAGATGGGGCCAGAAGGCGGCTCGCAGCTCGGCCACGAGGCGGGGAAGGGGATGGTCGAAGTAGCGGTACTGCCCGTCACCGAACCGGTGACGGGCCATGTCGATGGTGGAGCGGAAGCACCCGTCGTCGGCGTAGAGCCCGACCAGGGATCGGCACTGCTGCGGGCGCAGCACGGTGCCGGCGGTCGCCACGCCGAGCTCATCGAGTTCGCGGGCCACGGCCGTCCAGTCGAGACGATCGATCGCCGTCATCGGGCTGCCTCCAGGACAACGAGCGCCTGCTTTGCTCCCCTGCCGCGTCACAGCTCGGCCGCCAGTTCCATGAGCAGCCAGGAGATGCTGTGGTCGATGCAGGCCTGGGTGCGCTCATCATCCGGATCGGCGACGGAGTGGTCACAGCACAGCCTTCCGTCCTGTTCGAGCCGCAGCCGCCCGGTACAGGTGATCGGATGGTGCGGGGTCAGCGGCTGCTCGCCGTTGGCACTGCCCAACCACAGTCTGGTCTGGAGCTGAAAGCCGGGCGCCACCAGGACATGGTTCATTGGCCCGGCCTCTGGAGGAACCGTGTCAGGGCGCTTTGCTCGTCGAGTACGGCGTCGATCTCGTCGAGGAGTTCGTCCACTTCGTGGAGACTGCCGGCGGAGCGATCTGTGACCCTGGCCTCGTGGTCTCTCCGGAAGTCCGTCGTCCGCTCCGACCGTGCCCGCGACCGGACTTGACGATTCATGGGTTCTTCTCCCTCCCCTTCGACCGTACCGCCGTACCCCGCCGGCGATGGACGAATGCACGGAACTCATAGGTGGTTGGCTGCCTGGTTAACGGCTGCCGCCCACAAGTTGTGAGGTCGCTGTTGGAGGATTCGCAGCCGCTCGGCTAGGACACCGGGGAGCCAGTACTGCATCAGACAACCTTTGCGCTGTCTGGAGCAGCTGGGGATCGGCGCCTTCCGGACGAGATACGTCGTGGCTATCAACAACCTAAGTGCATAACCACGGCACAGCCCCGCTGGGGAGCAGCGCTGGGCAGCAGCGCTGGAATGCCGGCTACGCGAGTGGGGGGTGCAGGGGTCAGCGGGTGCGGACGGGCATTCGCTTGATTCCGTTGACGTTGGTGTTGCGGAAGCGTTCGGGGGGTTCGGCCAGCTCGAGGGTGGCGAAGCGGTCGAACCATTCCTCGAAGAAGACGCGGACCTGCAGGCGGCCGAGTTGGGCGCCGATGCAGGCGTGCTCGCCGAAGCCGAACGACAGGTGGGGATTGGGATGGCGGGTGATGACGAGTTCGTCGGCGTCGGGGCCGAAGACGTCCTCGTCGCGGTTGGCCGCGGCGTAGTGCATCATCACCTGCTGGCCCGCCCGGATCTTGGCGCCCCGCAGCTCGTAGTCGGCCCGGGCGGTGCGGCAGAAGTAATTGACCGGGGGGCGGTAGCGCATCAGCTCCTCGATGGCGCCGGGCAGCAGGCTGCGGTCGGCACGGAGCTGCGCTTCGGTCTCCGGGTGCTCGAGGAGCGTGAGGAGACCGTTGGCGATCACCGTACGCACGGTCTCCGTGCCGGCCACGAGCAGCACGAACGACGACTGGATCGCTTCGCCGTCCCCGATCGGGACGCCGTTCAGCGTTCCCTGCAGCACGGCACTGACGAGGTCGTCACCGGGGCTGGCCCGGCGCTCGGCCACCAGGCGGCTGAAGTACTCGAACATGGTGATGAGCGCCTCGGGGCCGACCTCCTCGAAGCTGGTGCCGGGATCGGCGTAGGACAGGGCGGCGTCGACCAGCGACTCGAGCCGGTGGCGGTCTTCTTCCGGCGTGGCCAGCAGGTCGCCGACGACCCAGGTCGGCAGCGGCGCGGCCACGGTGGCGATGAGGTCGAAGGGCTCGCCGGGGGTGATCCGATCGAGCAGCGTCCTCACGTGGCGGCGCACGACCGGCTCCGACTCCGTCACCGCCTTCGGTTTGAAGACGTCCATCACCGCCCGGCGCAGCTCCCGGTGGGCCGGCGGGTCGGAGCCGATCAGCGAACCGGCCGTCATCATGTTGATCATCGACGTGGCCGGGCTCTCGACGATGATGCCCGACGCCGAGGAGAAGATCTCCGGCTGGCGGCCCACCTCGCAGACGTCGGCGTGACGGGACAGCACCCAGAAGCCGCCATCGCCCGGGGCTCGGGGTGTCCCCGGAGAGAACGGGACCGGATTCCAGTAGACCGGCGCCTCGGCCCGCAGCCAGCGGTAGGCGGGAATCGGATCGCCGAAGTAGAAGTCGGGATCGAACAGGTCCGGGGCCGCTGGGGCGTCCACGGTCAGCGGCCGCTGAAGAGGTTCTTGTAGACGGGCGATCCGGCCATCGCCCGCTCCAGCGCCGCCATGCGCCGCTCGGGCGAACCCATGGTCAGCGCCACCTGCCGTTCCAGGCGGAGACCCCGCTCGAGGTCGACCTCCTGGGCCGTGTTCACCACCAGCTTCATGGCCGCCAGGGCGTAGTCGGCCTTCTCGGCCAGGGACCGGGCGAAGGCCTCGGCCTCAGCCATGAGCTTCTCCGGTGGGGCGACGGCGGT
Organism: Actinomycetota bacterium; assembly: GCA_040756995.1. Taxonomy (GTDB): domain Bacteria; phylum Actinomycetota; class Acidimicrobiia; order IMCC26256; family BP-133; genus BP-133. The sequence goes on from JBFLYK010000094.1 coordinate 4,881, forward strand.
GACGAGGCCGATGTCGAGCGCCTCCTCGGCGCTGAGCGGACGACCGGTGAAGAGGATCTCCTTGGCCTTGGCCAGCCCGACGACCCGGGGCAGCCGCTGCGTGCCGCCCCAGGCGGGCAGCATCCCGAAGACGATCTCGGGCAGGCCGATCACCGCCGTGTCGGCCATGAACCGGAAGTCGCAGGCCAGGGAGATCTCGCAGCCTCCGCCGAGCGCTGCGCCGTTGATGACGGCGATGACCGGCTGGGGCATGTCCTCGATCTTCGACGTGGGGTGTTGCATGAAGGGCGGCTCGGCTTCACCGGTGAGGAACTTCACGCCTTCCTTGAGGTCGGCGCCGGCGCAGAAGTGCCGCTCTCCGGCGCCGGTCAGGATCACGACCCGGACCGAGCTGTCGTCGGCCAGTTCGTCGAGCGCCCGGTGCAGCTCCCTGGTCAGCGCCACAGTGATCGTGTTGGCCGCCTCCGGCCGGTTCAGCGTCAGGTAGCCGATGCCGTCGCGCCGCTCCACGATCAGCGATTCGTACTCCGCCATCGGCCCCTACCCCCGGTGTTCGCGATCTACTAAGGTGCGAGGCGGTCATCATAGACTTTCGTAGCGCAAGGCGGAATCTGTGACGCGAGTTGATCCACGGCTGGATCTCGGCGGGCAGGTCGGTCTCGTGACGGGCGCCGGGCAGGGCATCGGCCGCGAGGTCGCCCGGCTGCTCGCCGGGCACGGCGCGGCGGTGGCCGTCAACGACTACTACGCCGAGCGGGCCGAGACGGTGGTGACGGAGATCGTCGCCGAGGGCGGCCGGGCGATCGCCGTGCCGGCCGACGTCACCTCCTACGGCGACGTGGCGGCAATGGTCAAGCAGGTGACCGCCGATCTCGGCGGTCTGTCGATTCTGGTGAACAACGCCGGCAATCTCGGTGCCCATCCCGATCCGTCGCTCATGCAGACGCCGTTCTGGGAACTCGAGCCCGGCGCCTGGGCGCCGATCGTCGCGGTGAACTTCGACGGCGTGCTGAACTGCTGCCACGCGGCCGTCCCGGCCATGATCGGCGCCGGCGCCGGCCGCATCGTCACGGTGATCTCCGATGCCGGAAGGGTCGGCGAAGCGAACCTCGAGCCGTATTCCGGGGCCAAGGCCGGCGCGGCCGGGTTCATGCGGGGCCTGGCGAAATCCGTTGCCCGCTACGGGATCACGGCCAACTGCGTCGCCGCCGGCGCCACCCGGACGCCGCTCATCGAAGCGGCGTTGTCCGCCGGCGGCGAGGCCTACGAGAAGGCGATGCTGCGGAGCTACCCGTTACGGCGTCTCGGGGAGCCGGCCGATGTGGCGGCCGTCGTGCTGTTCCTGTGCTCGCCGGCAGCGAGCTGGATCACCGGTCAGACGTATCCGGTCAACGGCGGATACTCGTTCAATCAATAGGCAACAGGAGCGCGCCGTGACCGATCTCCCCGACCCGATCCTGCCCGGCTGGTTCGAACCGACGGGCGACGGCCGGCTGCGGCTCCTGGCCCAGCGCTGCGGCCCGAGCGGCGTCGTCGTCTTTCCCCGCCGGGCGCGCTCGGTCCACTGCCGCCCCGAGGAACTGGAGGACGTCACTCTGTCGGTCGAGGCGGAGCTGTGGTCGTGGACGGTGGCCGACGTCGGCCGGCCGGTGATGATCGGCCAGGCCAGGTTTCCCGAAGGGCCGGTGGTCCAGGGTTACCTGCAGGGCGACCCCGCCCGTCCGCCGGAGATCGGAGCCACGGTCGAGGTCGTGCCCCACGTCGTGCCGTTGCCACCGAAGGGTGAGGCGACGGCCACCACCTACGCCTTCCGGGTCAAGGAGTAGCGGTGGAGGACGTGTACGTCGTCGGCGTGGGGATGGACCGCTTCGGCCGGTTTCCCGACAAGAGCTTCGTCGACCACGGCGTGGTGGCCGCCGGCGCGGCGATCGACGACGCCGGCGTGGAGTGGCGTGACGTCGGAGCGCTGTACTGCGGCGCGGCCAACGTCGGCATCATTCCCGGCAACCGGGTGGTCGACGAGCTCGGCCGCAACGGCGCCGAGATCGTCAACATCGACAACGCCTCGGCCAGCGGCGCCTCGGCCTTCCGCCAGGCCTGCCTGGCCGTGGCCGAGGGCCGCGCGCCGATCGCCATGGCCGTCGGAGTGGGCAAGATGCAGCGCGACGCCTTCGGCGCCAACATGGCCGCCTGGCTGGGCGGCGGCGAGCAGGCGGTGCGGAAGCTGGTGGCCACCGGGATGATCCAGCCGGCGGCGGTGTTCGCCATGGTCGCCCGCCGGCGGATGCACGAGACGGGCTGCGACCCGACGATCTTCGCCCGGGTGGCGGTGAAGAGCCATCGCCATGGCGCCCTCAACCCCTACTCCCACTTCCAGAAGGAGGTCACCCTCGACGAGGTGCTGGCGTCCCGGATGGTGGCCGATCCCTTGCGCCTGCTGGACTGTTGCCCGACCAGCGACGGCGGCGCGGCGGCGGTGGTGACGACCCGGGCGGTGGCCGAGCGGCTCGGCCGCCATCCGCTCGTGCGGGTGCTGGCCTCGCAGGCCATGAGCGACATCCATCTCCACGAACCGTGGGGTGACGCGGTCCTCACCCGGGCAGCGGCCGCCCGGGCCTACGAGGAGGCGGGCGCCGGCCCGGCCGACCTCGACCTCTTCCAGGTCCACGACGCCTTCTCGTCGGAGGAAATCGAGTACTACGAGGCGCTCGATATCTGCGGCCCGGGCGAAGCCGAGAAGCTGGTGCTGGAGGGCGCCACGGAGATCGGGGGCCGCATTCCCTGCAACACCGACGGAGGCCTGCTCTCCCGGGGTCACCCGCTCGGCCCGACGGGTCTGGCTCAGATCTGGGAGACCGTGACCCAGCTCCGGGGTCAGGCCGGCGCCCGCCAGGTCGACGGCGCCCGGACGGGTCTCATCCAGTTGATCGGCGCCGGCAACGTGTGCCTGATCCACATCCTCCAGCGGGTCTGAGGCCCGGCCCCGGTCAGCTTCCGGTCGCCAGCCCCGCCACCGTCACCACCGGGGAGCTCGGCGGGTTCCCGCCCAGGGAGCCCGAGAACGGCTGGGCGGAGAAGTTGAAGATGCCGCCGTCCTCACCGACCATCAGGTAGCCGTCGCCGAACGGCACCATCCCCCGCACGGGCCGGTTGAGCTTGTGGCCGCCCATGGATCCCCGGAAGGGCGCGTCGAAGGCGAAGATGCCGCCGTCGGCCGCCACCAGCCAGTAGCCCGTTCCCTCGCCGTCGGGCACGAGGCTCTGCACCGGGGCGTTGAGCTTCTGGCCGCCCATCGACCCGGCGAAGGCGGCGTCGCCGTAGGAGAAGATGCCGCCGTCGGCCGCCACCATCCAGTAGCCCCGGCCCGAGGCGGTGGGAATCGAGCCGAGCACCGGGGCGTTCAGCACCGTGCCGCTCAAGTCGCCGAGGAACGGAGCATCGCCGAAGGTGATGGCCCGGCCCCGGCTGGTGAAGACCCAGTAGCCGTTGCCGGACGGGGTGGCGGAGAGGCTCGTCACCTTCTCGTCGGGCCGCAGCGCCGAGGGCTCGGCGGCTCCGTGGAGCCGGGCGTCGCCGAAGGCGAGGACGCGGCCTCGGTCGTCGACGATCCAGTACCCCTCGCCGGACGGCGTGGGTTCGAGGTCGACGATGTTCGATCCTCCGGTGGCGTCACCGAACCGGCGGGCGTCGCCGAAGGCGTAGACGTTTCCGGTGCGGGTCACCATCCAGTAGCCGCTGCGGCGCGGTCCGCGGCCGGCGGCCGGTCCCACGGGCGGTTCCGCCGGCAGTCCCGGTGCTTCGCCCTCGTCAGACGGGTCGGAGCCCGTCCCCCCGGGCGGGGCGGTGGTGGTCGTCGTGGTCGAGGTCGTCGCCGGCGGCGGGATCGGAATGGCGCCGCAGACCTGGGTCACGCCCTTGGTCGTGGGCTTGGTGCCGGGAGCGGCCTCGCCGGTAGGCGAGCAACTCCTCGGCTGCCACGCCGGCCAGACGTGGTCGTTGCCCGGCCCGGGGGCGGTGAACACGTTGCGCTCACCGGTTCCGTCGACGTTGATGATCCGGGTCCCGTTGCAGGCCCGGAACATCAGGACCTTGGAGTCGGGCGCCCACGACGGCTCGGCGATCCCGCCGGCACACGTCGACCCCGGAAGCACCTCGCCTCCGTCGACCACGGTCTTCATGTCAGTGCCGTCGCCGTCGGGGTCGAGGAGCACGATGTCGTTCCAGCGGCCCAGCGCCGCGATCCACCGCCCGTCGGGCGACCAGCGCGGCACGCTGAAACCCCAGTCGTTGTTGTCGGCCCTGGTGATGTTCACCGGGTTGGTGCCGTCGGCGTTGATCACCACGACGTCGTAGTAGGTGGAGCCCGGCAGGTACGTCGAGTAGGCGATCTTCTTCCCGTCGGGAGACCAGGTCGGATACTGGTCGGTGTTGCCCGTGGTGATCTGCCGGTTCTGACCGGTGGCCAGGTCGAGAACGAAGATCTGGTTGCCGTAGCCGGTCGACATGTAGGCGAGCTGCGTGCCGTCGGGTGACCAGGCGGGGGCCATCGCAGCCCGATGGGTGTTGGAGACCTGGTGCTGGTTCGAGCCGTCGGCGTTCATCACCCACAACGTGGCCTTGCCGGTTCGGTGGGTCATGTAGGCGATCTTCTGCCCGTCGGGCGACCACGCCGCGAGCTGGTCGCTGGCCGGCGAATCCGTCAGCTGCCGGCGATCGGAGCCGTCGAGGTTCATGGAGAAGATGTCCCAGTTGATGGCGCCGGTCGTGGCGTCCTTGTTGCTGGGGGCGCTGACGAGGTACCGCCCGTTGAGCTCGGCGGGGGGCGGAGGGGCGCCGGGGCCGTCCACCCGGTCGGCGGTGGCGGTACCGCCGGAAAGCAGCAGGACAGCGCTCGCGGCACAGGCGACGAGCTTCGTGCGATACGACACAGCGACTGGGCCTTCCGGACGGGGGAAGTACGGGGCTCGCATTTTTTCGGTTTTCACCGGATCGGTCCCTCCCGGGACGGACAAACCGCCCTTGTCCACGGGACTTCTCACGGTTCGCGCGCAGTTCGGCAGGTTTTACACGCCCTTGAGCAAATTCGTGCCGAATTGGGCAGGAGGTCCCGTTTCGATGGAGAAGTCCGAACCTGCCCTGTGGCGTGCCGTGCGCCGCCGGTGTTCCGTGTTCCTGGTGCGGAGCGCCGTCCCCCTCAATGGAACAGGGAGGTTCCGATGTCGCGCATCCGCATCGGGAGACTGGCAGCAGCGGGGTCCCTGGCGGCCGCCGCTGCGCTCGTTGGCTTCACCCCCGCCGACGCAGGCAGCCATGTTTCCGACCCTGCCGCGCATTCCTACAGTCTGTCGATGGCCGCCGTCTCGCCGGCGGCGACGACGGACGAGACGGCCCCGAAGGCCGGCAAGAAGAAGGGGAAGTCGTCGACGACCACCACGACCGACCCGTCGTCGAAGTGCTCATCCAAGAAGGGCAAGAAGAAGTCGCAGTGCCGCGACAGCGCCGATCAGAACACGTCCAACCCCTGCCCGCCCTCCGACCCCAACGGCGCACCGCCCTCCGATCCCAGCGGCACACCGCCGCCCGGTGACCCCGGCAGCACGCCGCCGCCCGGTGATCCCGGCAGCGCGCCGCCCTCCGATCCCAGCGGCACACCGCCGTCCGGCGACCCGGGCAACACGCCGCCCTCCGACCCGAGCGGCACACCGCCGCCCGGTGACCCGGGCGCCACGCCGCCCTCTGACGGCACGACCGATCCCTCCGACCCCTCAGCGCCCCCCGACGGCACGACCGACCCCTCCGACCCGTCATCACCCTCCGACCGCACAACCGATCCCTCCGACCGTTCGACACCCTCCGACCGCACAGCCGATCCCTCCGACCCTTCAACGCCCTCCGACCGCACAACCGACCCCTCCGACCCTTCAACGCCCTCCGACCGCACAACCGACCCCTCCGACCCTTCAACGCCTTCCGACCGCACGACCGACCCGTCCGATCCGTCATCACCCTCCGACGGCACGAGTGATCCGTCCGACCCGTCATCGCCCTCCAACGGCACGACCGGCGGCTCGGGTGGTCAGTTCGCCCCGGCGGCCACGGACACGACCGATCCTTCAGCCGGCGCGCCATCCGACGACGGGACTGACGATCCTTCGGTCGCTCCTCCGGGCAGTGGCACCGATCCGTCGGCCGGCACGCCAACCGACAACGGCACGAACGACCCGTCGGCTGGCACGCCAACCGACAACGGCATGAACGACCCGTCGGCCGGCACGCCAACCGACAACGGCACGAACGACCCGTCGGCCGGCACGCCAACCGACAACGGCACGAACGACCCGTCGGCTGGCACGCCGACGGACGGTGGGGCAAGCGATCCGTCGGGCGGCACGCCGACGGATGACGGCACGAAGGACCCGTCGGCTTCGACCCCGGGGACGGGGACCGGCTCGGATCCGTCGGCACCACCGCCGGATGGCGGCGCGGGGAACGACCCGGGGGCTTCCCCCGCCCCCGGGTCGGATCCCTCATCGGACTGTCCGCCGGCCGGTCCGCCGGCGGACGGGTCGACTCCGCCGCCCGGCTCGACGGCGCCTGCGCCCGGTCAAGGCTCCCCGCCGCCCGGCTCGACGGCGCCTGCGCCCGGTCAAGGCTCCCCGCCGCCGAGCGGCTCTCCGCCGTCGAGTCCGCCCCCCGGTGCGCCGCCCCCGGAGAGCGGCCCGCCCGCGCCACCGCCGTCGGATCCGTCGGCCGGTGCCCCGAACGACTCCGCGCCACCCGACGACGGGATGATGCCGGACGACGGTTCCGGCAGTCCCGATGACGGCTCGACCCAGCCGGACAACTCGGCCTTCCGGGCGCCCGACGATTCGGCCTCCGGTGACAACCCCGCCGGCGACAGCCCGGCCGGCGCGCCGGGCCCCGGAAGCCGTGGTGGCGGTCGGCGCGGGCCCGCCAACCCAGGCGGCGCCCAGGACGACGCCGCGCCGGCCGGCGGCGGTTCCAACTCGCCGGCCGACATCAGCCGGCGGCTGGCCGACGAGGCCGCCGCGGCTGACAGCGGTGCCTCCGGAACCGGCCGCCGGAGCCGCCGCGGCGCCGAC
>JBFLYK010000095.1:0-9556 GCA_040756995.1 Actinomycetota bacterium
CCGTGCCCGGCTCGACCATTGGGCTGCTGGAGGTGGCCAAGGGTCAGAGCCTTCGGACGCTCAAGGACCAAGCCCGCGACCGGCGCCTGCGGGCGATCGACCCCGAAGAGCTGCACGCCATGCAGCATGCCGCCATGCACCACCGCCACTGGACCACCGCCCTGGGCACCATCGCCTACTCGGGTGAACTCCCGCCCGAGATCGGGATCCCGTTCATCAACCGCCTCGACGCCGAAACCGACCGGCTCTGGCTCAAAGCCCACCAGACCGCCAACCAACAGAACAGCGACACGCAGCCGCAGCTCGCCGACCGCGTTACCCATACGACAAACGATCTCGGGCTCACCGCGGCCGCCAGCGGTTCGAGCGCCGTCCGGTCAGGGGCTGGCGGTTCAGGCGCCGGCGGTTTCAGCGCCAGCCGTTCGAGCGCCAGCGGTTCGAGCCCCGACGTATCAGGCGCCGGCATGTCATGCGCTGGCGGCTCGGGGTCCGGCGGTTCAGGCGCTGGCGGTTCAGGCGCTGGCGGTTCAGGGCCCGGCGGTTTGGGTGCTGGCGGTTTGGGCGCTGGCGGTTCTCGGGCTGCCAAGGGGGAGGTTCGCCGGTCGGTGCTGGCGGCGCAGGCGTTTGTGCGGATGATCGAGAACGGCGGCGTGAAAGGGAAGGCCGGCCGGGCGGATCTCGTGATTGTCTGCGATCTGGGCGCCTACCGGCGGGGTCACGCCCACGAGGGTGAGGCGTGTCACATCGTCGGGGGCGGGCCGATCCCGGTCTCGCTGGTCAAGGAGTTGGGGCGGGATGCCTTCCTCAAGGCGGTCCTCCACAACGGGACCGAGATTCACACCATCGCCCACTTCGGCCGCCGGTACCCGGCGGTGCTCCGAACGGCACTCGATCTTGGGGCGCCGCCGGAGTTCAACGGCAACGTCTGCGCCGCTCCCGGCTGCGACCGCCGTTACCACCTGCAAATGGACCACATCGACCCCGTGGCCAACGGCGGGCTCACCTCGTACGACAACAACCAGCCGCTCTGCCCACCCGACCACCGCATCAAGACCGAACGAGACCGCAAAGCCGGCCTACTCCGCGGCAAGAGACGGAAACCTCGAAGCCCACAACCAGCACGCGCAGGGCCCAGCCCCCGACGACCGAGCGGACACAAGCGGGAGCTGCGTGACAGTCCCGGGGGACGGTTCCTAGCCCGCTTGGGATGAGCTGGTGACTTCCCCAACTGATCTTTGAAAACTCAATAGCAGTAGGGCGACGGCAGGCTGTGTCGCAAGGCCGTCCACGCCCTTGTCCAACGGTTTGCGCCGTTTGTGCCTGGGCGGCGATGGGGAGTCTGCTGCAGGGCGGGCGACGTGCTGAGGCCGTACGGTGTGGCGTGACGAATGAGGCGGTGGGCGGTTCCCGGCGGGCTGGCAGAGGGGGCGCGGGTTAGCGCTTGCGCTGGCGGGGTTTTTTGGCGCTGAGCATCTGGAGGACGGCGTCGGCGACTTGCTCGAAGAGCTGGTCGGGGGGGAACTTGCCGTCGGGGTGGTACCAGAAGGGGACGAAGTCGAGGGCGCCGTGGATGCAGTGGCGGACGATGGAGGGATCTACGGTCGGGGCGAACTCGCCGCTGCGGATCCCGGCTTCGATGACGTCCTTCCAGATGCGGTCGTGGCGGACCAGCCAGTCGTGGATCCGGTCGAGCAGAGGCGGCGGCCACTCGAGGTGACGCAGGAAGAGGCGGGACAGCTCGGGACGGTCCTGGGTGGTGAAGACCTGCTGCTCGATGATCAGGCGGCGCAGGGTCTCGGTCGGGGTGCCGCCTTCCTGCACGATCGACTCGAGGCGGCGTTCGACTTCGGCGGCGGCGGTGTCGAGGCAGGCGGCCACCAGGGCCTGCTTGCTGTCGAAGTAGTAGTAGATCGACGCCTTGGCCAGGTCGAGCCGTTCCGCCACCTCGTCGAGGCTGGCGTTCTGGTAACCGCGCTCGGCGACCACGTCGGCCGCCACCCTGAGGATCTCGTTGACGCGGCGGAGCCGCTTGCGCTCGATCCGGCTGAGCGCAGTCGGCTCCGTCGCGTTCGTTGCCATGGACTGAGGTTAGCTGGCGCCGGCGACCTGCTTGATGGCGGAGCGGATGCGGAAGTACGTACCGCACCGGCAGAGGTTCCCGCCCATCGCTTCGTCGATGTCGGCGTCGGTCGGGTTCGGGTTGCTGTTGAGCAGCGACACGGCCTGCATGATCTGGCCGGCCTGGCAGTAGCCGCACTGGGCGACGTCGTTGTCGATCCAGGCCTGCTGGACGGGGTGCAGCTGGTCACCGTTGGCCAGGCCGTCGATCGTCGTGACGTTCTTGCCGGCAACGGCGCTCACGGGCGTGATGCACGTCCGCTGAGCCTTGCCGTTGATGTGGCTGGTGCAGGCACCACAGAGGCCCATGCCACAGCCGAACTTCAGGCCCTTGACGTCAAGGCGGTCACGCAGGACCCAGAGCAGTTCCTCGTCGTTGTCGGCGTCAACCGAAACCGGGTTGCCATTGAGGTTGAAGGTGATCTGCGGCATAGCAATCAGGCTCCGTACTCGTTGAGCGGGAAGTTCCGCGGTTGCTTACCTGTAGCACGGGCCCAGGCGTTGGCCGCGGCACCAGTGGCGGCCGGGATCCCCAACTCGCCGATCCCGGCCGGGTTGACGTTCGACGTCGGAAGGATGTGGCAGGTCATCTCGGGAGCGCAGTCGAACATCCGGCCCCACTTGTAGTCGTTGAAGTTCGACTCCCGGGTGGCGCCGTTGTCGACGTGCAGGCCGGACCGGAAGGCGAAGCCGAACCCGTCCATCGCCTGGCCGTAGAGCGACGACGCCGTGCCCATCGGGTTCACGCAGTAGCCGACGTCGACCGCGATCGTGCACTTTGTCATCCGGGGCTCGGGGCCGTTGGTGTCGATCTCCATCAGGTAGGCGACGATCGACTTGTACTCGTCGTGCATGGCGACACCCTGGGCCACGCCCCTCGGCAGCGGGCGGCCCCAGGAGCCTTCCTCGGCCACCTTCTTGAGCACCGCCCGGTGCCGGTCGGTGTCGAGGAGACCCATCCGGAACTCGACCTCATCCTTTCCGTTCATGCGGGCCAGCTCGTCCATCACGATCTCGTTGATCGCCCCGACCTGGCCGGAGTAGACGACGCGCAGCGCCCCGCTCGGCTTGGCCAGGAACTTGTCCTTCATGGTGATGGCGGTGAAGCCCGTCTTGTACGGCAGCTTCTGCGTCCACTGGAAGACGAACTGCGAGGCGCCGGCGTTGTTGTAGGCGGTGATCTGCTGCGACACGGCGTCGCCGAAGCCGTGACGGAGGTCCATCTCGGCGCAGGCCTGACGGTGCTCGAAGCTGACGACGTCGCCGTTGCGGCACGTCGCCCGCACGTGGTGGATGGCCACCGGGCGGGTCCGGCCGTGCTTGATGTCCTCTTCCCGCATCCACAACAGCTTCACCGGCTTGCCGAGCCGCTGGGAGATCTGGGCGGCCTGGACGACGGGGTCATGGAACAGCCGCCGGCCGAATGATCCGCCCGAGGGCACGACGTGGAACGTCACCTTCTCGACCGGCAGCCCCAACGTCGTGGCCACGTTGCGGTGGGCCGTCAGCGGGATCTTGCACCCGGTCCACACCTCGGCGCTGTCCTCCCGCACGTCGGCCACCGCGTCGTTCGGCTCCATGGGGGCGTGCGGGACGTAGGGCCAGCGGAACTTGGCGTCGAGTGTCTTGTCGCCCTCGGGGGCTGACACCTTGTCGATGATGGAGTTCATCAGGTCGTCGATCTGGGCGTCGGACAGCTGGTCCATCGGGCCGGCGCTCCACTTGATCTTGAGCGCGTCCTTCGCCTTCTTGGCGATTCCGAAGGTTTCCGCGGTGACCGCCACACCCTCGGGGATGAGGTACTCCGGCATGCCGGGAATGTGCGTGACGGCGATCACGCCCTTCATGGCCTTGGCTGCGGTGTCATCGATGGAGACGACCGAGGCGCCGTGGGTGGCGGCCAGGGCGATGACGGTCGGGAGGGCCCCTTCGACCGGCACGTCCATGGCGTAGGGCATCGTGCCGGTGACGATGCGCCGGGCGTCCTCCCGGTGGTGGGGCCGGCCAATGATCTTGAACTCGGCGGAGGTCTTCGGCGCAGCCGTCGGGGCGGTGGGTAACGAGCGGGCCAGCTCGCTGATCTCGCCGTAGGTCACCTTCTCGCCGTTGCGGGCGATGACGTAGCCGTCCTCAGTGCGCAGCTGGTCGACCGGAACCCCCAGGCGCTGGGAGGCGGCCGCCAGAAGCTGGCCCCGCATCCGGGCGCCGATGAGCCGGACCGGGTCCCAGAGCGACCGGACTGCGTGGGAGCCGCCGGTGAGCTGGCCGGCGCCGCGCTTCTGCTCCGCCTTGGACAGCGTGATGTCCATGTTGGCGAACGGCACGTCGAGGTGGTCGGCCACCATCATGCCGACGGACGTCATGACCCCCTGACCGACCTCCATCCGGGGGAGCTCGAAGTACACGCGGTTGTCAGGCTTGATCTCGATCAGCAGGTCGTAATAGCCGGGAGTCCCCGTCAGGATGAGGATGTCGGTGAGGTCCTGCGCGTCCGTGGTCTCCTCGGACTTGACCGGGAAAGCCCCGGCCCCGTCCGGCACACCGACCTTCCAGGCGATGGCCAGCGTCGGCCCCGCCATCATCATCCCCTGTAGGACCTTGCGGCGCCCAACGGGCGCTTCGAAAAGAGTCATCCAGGCTCCCCCTTGTCAACGAACAATCGCTGTCGGACAGATCTGACGGCGCACTCAGAATCTGACTCGACAGTCGAAATGCTCACTGGACAGTAGAGAAGGAGCCTGGGCAGGTCAAGAAAGCTCTGGTCAGCGGCCCTTGCCGGGGTCGCTGGGGCCCGGATCGTCGGAGACGCGGCAGCCGAGGTACGAGCGGACGAGCGACGCCTCATGTTTGTGTTCCGAGTCCGTCAGCGGCTTGGTGGCCGGGCACAGGTCCTCGGTGCCGGCCGCGGGGGTGCTGAGCGCCCCAGCGGGGGCGACCCCGAGGGCGGCGGTGAACAGACCGGCGACGATCAGGACACGCTTCATGGAGTGATCCTCCCCCCTCGATAATTTGGGCTTATCGTCGCATCGGTTTCCCGACGGGGGTTTGGCGACCGGCGACAAAAAGACCCGGGGGATTTGACTCCCTGTGACCTGCCTCGGCCGTCAAAGACGGCTGTCGCGCATCTCCATGACCTCGTGGATCTTGAGGGCGAGGTCGGCCCGGAGCCGGTCCTCGTGGCGGCGCAGATCGAGCGACGTGAGCGCCTCGATCCGGTCGAGCCGGTAGCGCAGCGTCTTGTGGTGAACGAAGAGGCGCTTGGCCGCCACCTGCTGGCTGCAGTCCGAGTCGAAATAGGCCCGCAGCGTCGTGGTCAGCACCGCATCGTGGGTGCGGTCGTGCTCGATCAGCGGACCGATGATCTCGTTGACGAACTCCGAGAGGTCGGCGTCCTCATCGGAGGCCAGGAGGAGGCGGACCACGCCGAGCTGGTCGTAGACGCCGACCTGGTCGCCGCCCATGCGGCGGGCGGCCCGCAGGGCGATGTGGGCCTCGGAGTTGGCCGTCTTGTAGTCGAGCGGGTTCTCGTGGGCGGCGCTGATGCCCCACACGACGTTCACGCCGGGGATCATGCGCTGGATCTCGGGCCGCAAGGCCCGGACCAGCTTGCGGACGGCGATCGGCTCGTCGCACGGCACCACGGCGATGAGGGCGTTGCCCCGGATGCTGAGCAGATCGCCGGCGCCGTGCTCGGAGAGCACCCGCTGGCTCATGCCCCGCAGCTCCCGCCGCAGCCGCTCGACGCGGGCGGTGTCCCAGCCTTCGGCCTTGACCGCCTCGTCGAACTCCTCGATGAGGGCGTGCACCACCCGGTGGGGCCGGGCCAGGTCCATGTGGAGCCGCTTGGCCCGGGCCATGGCCGCCCGCCGGTGGTCGAGCGAACCCTCGAGGAGGTCCCACAGGATCTCGTCCTGGGCCTCGGCACGGGCCTGATCGGCCGCCCGCTGCTCCAGCTGGCTGAGGGCGCAGGACAGCACCGCCTCACCGATGGCGATCTCCACGTTGGCCGACGGCGCCTGCTCCGACAGCAGGCAGAACCAACCCAGGGCGTCGCGGCCGGCGGCGATCGGCTGCAGCGTGACCCACCGGTCGTCGTCGGCCACCGTGGTGAGGCTTCCGGCCCGGAGGGACGGGCCCTGCGCCACCCGGCGCAGCTTGGCCACCATGCGGTCGGTGGCGGCGTCGCGGGGATAGACCGCCAGCGGCTCGAAGTCGCTGCCGAACACGCCGACCTGGCCGCCGACCTGGGCGGCGATCGTGCGGACGATGGCCGGCAGGCCTTCGCCTTCCAGCACGAGCTGGATCAGCGCCCGCTGCATCGTCCCCGCTTCCTTCTGGGCGTGGAGCTGGCGGGCCAGCGAATCCTGCGCCTTGGCCAGCTGGCGCATGCTCTCCTGCTGGCGGTCGTAAAGGCGGGCGTTCTCGATGGCGATGGCGGCCAGGTTGGCCAGTGCCGCCAGCCGGTGGACGTGGCGGTCGGTGAACAGCGAGCTGCGCCGGCGCCACACCTCGAGGACGCCGATGACCTCACCGTGGACCTTGAGCGGCGCCGCCAGAGCGGAGCGAGTGTTCTCGGCCCGGGCCAGCGGGTCGAAGTCGTGCGTGATCGTCTCGCTCTCGAGATAGCTGTCGACCTTGCACGGCGCGCCGGTCTCGATGACCCGGCCGGCCACCCCCTGGCCCGTCTTCATCCGCAGCCGGGCGGTCTCCACGCTGCGGTGGCCCATCAGGCTGCGCATCACGAGGTTCTCGCCCTCGACGAGGAAGACACCGGACATGTCCGCCTCGAGGAGGGTGATCACCTTGCGGGTGATCGACAGGAGCACCTGGTCGACCTCACGCACGGAGAGAATCTCGGTGGCGACGTTCTCCAGAGCCGATAGCTCGGCCACCACCTCTTCCATGGCGTGGATCCTCTCGGCGTTGGACAGCACGACCTCGCAGGCCTGGGCGGCCAGCTGCAGGCTCGAGGCCTCCACCGAAGCGGGATCGATGACCACGGGCAGGGCCAGGGCGAGCTCGCCGGGACGGAGGGCGATGAACGTGAGGCCGAGGCTGTCGACCGGGTGGACTCCGGTCCACTCCCGGCTCTCCTTGCCCAGCTGATGGACCAGCCGCGACAACTCCCCACCCGACTCGGCCCCCGCGGTCACCCGCCACGAGCTGCGCGACGGCACGATGAACGCCGCCTGCGGGCAGCCACCCAGGCTGGCCAAAATCGGAGCGGCGGTGGTGAGCACGGCCTGGGGGCCGAGCATCGTGGCCTGCCGGAGCGAGGCCAACGCCTTGAGCGCCGTCGCCGTTCCGGCCTGGAGCGACACGGTCGGTAAGGCCGCCAGCGACTCCATGTCGGACGGCGAGAGCAGCAGTGTGTCGTGCAGCGCCATCAGTCTCCCCCTGTGATGCGCCGGTGGTGCGATGGTGGGCGGCGTGTTACATGTCGATCAGGATCTTCGTGGCCTCGTGGCGGGCGAAACGTTCGTAGGCGGCTGGCACGTCGCTGATTCCGACCCGCTCGGACACGACGACGGTCGGATCGATCACCCCGGTGGCGACGAGCGGCAGCAGCCGGTCCCGCAGGCGTATGGCGTCGCCGATGGCGAACCGCACCGTCAGCTCCTCGGCGAACGCCCGGCGGACGGGCAGTGCGAACGACGCATCGAAGTGGGCCCCGACGGACACCACCGTGCCGCGGGGCCGCACCAGCGTCAAGGCTGCGTCGAGCACCCGTCCGCCGCCGACGGCGTCGACGGCGACGTCGGCTCCCCGGCCGGCGGTCAGGCGGCGCACCAGCGGCTCGGCCTCATCGGGGATGGCCGCCAGCGCCCCCTGAGCGGCGGCCAGCGCCCGGCGGTCGGCCACCAGGTCGACCACGACCACCACGGCCGCCCCCACCGCCTGGCAGGCGAGACTGGCCATCTGCCCGACCGCTCCGCCGCCCAGCACGACCACCGTGTCGCCCGGCGCGACCTCACCTCGCTCGGCGGCGGCGAAGCCGGTGGCCAGGGCGTCGCCGACGAAGATGGCCCGCTCCGGCGGGCAGCCGGGGGGCAACGGGCAGAGCACGGTCGACGCCTTCGGCACCCGCACGATCTCCGCCTGAGCGCCGGGCAGCGCCTTGCCGAACGAGGCGCCCGTCCCGAAGAACTGGCGATCGGGGCATTCCCAGTGGTCGCCGCGCCGGCACCACCAGCAGGCGCCGCAGGCGGTGAAGTCCGATCCCAGGACCCGTTCACCCGGCCGGACGTCGCGCACCGCCGGCCCCACGGCGATGACCTCACCGACGAACTCGTGGCCCAGCACCGTGCCCGGGTCGAGTTCGGCGTGGCCGCCGACGAGATGGAGGTCGGTGCCGCAGATGGCCGACAGCGAAACCCGCACGAGGGCGTCGTCCGGCTCCTCCAGACGGGGCTCGGCCACATCCTCGACCGTCACCCGTGACGGGCCGGCGTAGACGACCGCTTTCATCGGGCGGCGGCTCTCATCAGGCGGGGGTGAGGGCTCCCACCCGTTCGGCGATGCGGTCGGCGGCCGTCCGCAGCTCCGCCAGTTCGCCGGGGGTCAGCGGCACTTCCACGATCTCCGACACACCGCCCCGGCCGAGCCGGGCGGGCAGGCCGAGGTAGACCTCTCCGATGCCGTAGGCGCCTTCGGCCAGCACGCAGCAGGGCAGGACCTCCCCCGAGTCGGCCGCCATGGCCAGGACCATCCGGGCCGCCGCCGCGCCGGGAGCGTAGTAGGCGCTTCCCTTCTCCAGGAGGGCCACGACCTCGGCGCCCGAACCCCGGGTCCGGGTGACGAGCGCGTCGAGTGTGGCGGCGTCGAGCCGGGTGGTGATCGGCGCGCCGGCGATGCGGGCGGCGCTGAGCGGGACGACCATCTCGTCGCCGTGGCTGCCGAGGGCCAGCGCCTCGACGTCGTCGGGCCGCACACCGGCGGCCAGGGCGGCCAGGGCGCAGAAGCGGGTGGCGTCGAGCACGCCGGCCATCCCGAGCACCCGCCGGGCCGGGAAGCCGGTCGTGCGCCAGGCCAGGTGGGTCATCTCGTCGAGGGGGTTGGTGACCACGACGACGACGGCGCCGGGCGAGTGGCGGCGGATCCCTTGGCAGACTTCGCTGACGATGGCGGCGTTCATCGCCGTGAGGTCGGTCCGGCTCATGCCGGGCTGGCGGGCCCGCCCGGCGGTGACCACGACGTAGTTGGAGCCGGCGGTGTCGGCCATGTCGCTGGTGCCCCGCAGGCGGGTGGCGAAACCCGACAGGGCCGAGCTGTGCCACAGGTCGAGGGCCAGTCCGGCGGCCAGGCCGGGGACCACGTCGACCATCACGACCTCGTCGAAGACGTCGGCTTCGGCCAGCCGCAGGGCGGTCGTGGCGCCCACGTGGCCGGCGCCGACGACCGTCGCCCGGCCCCGACCCGGGGGAGGGTGGGCGGGGCC
>JBFLYK010000096.1:0-8848 GCA_040756995.1 Actinomycetota bacterium
CGTTCGATTTCCGCAGTATCCCGGAAATCGAACGCCAGTTGGCGCGCCCGGGCCGGCCCTCCTGAACTGGCGTTCCTTTTCCGCAGTATCCCGGTAAAGGAACGCCAGTTTGCGCGTCGGCAGGGGTGGCGGCGGGGCTGGTTACGCTGACGGCCGTGCTGGTGCCGGACCTGCGGCCCCTGTCGGTCGGCGAGATCATCGATGTGGCCATCAAGATCTGGCGGCGGCACCTGCCGACGCTGGCCCGCATCGTGGTCGTGGTCGTGGCGCCGCTGCAGATCCTCGCCGCACTCGTCGCCGCCTCGGTCAACTCCGAGACCTACACCCTCGAGGTGAGGGACAACCCCGACGAAGCTCCGCCCGTGGACACCGGGGCGCTGGCCGCCTGGCTGGCCGGCATGTTCACGGCCCAGATCCTCTCCGGGCTGGCCTTCCTGATCTCGAGCGCCGCGGTACTGCGAGCGGTGAGCGTCGCCTACCTGGACGGCACTCCCGACTGGCGGGACTCGCTCCGGGCGGCCACCCGCCGCCTCCGTTCGCTGATCTGGCTGGCGTTCCTCATGCTGGCCGGACTGTCCCTCGCCATGCTGGCGATCGTCGTCCCGTTCTTCTGGCTCGGCGTGGCGTGGTCGGTGGCGTTCCCGGTGCTGATCGCCGAAGGGCTCCGGGGGACGGCGGCCATCGGCCGGTCGTTCCGCCTCGTCCGGGGCCGGTGGTGGCCGACGTTCGGGGCGCTGGCGCTGGCCTTCATGTTCCAGTTCTTCGTGGGTCTCGTGCTGGGCCTCCCGCTGATCTTTTTCACCGGCGACTGGGACGGCGACTCGGCGGCGGCACTGACCGTCTCGACGGTGGTCAGCGTGGCCTCGTCGGTGATCACGACGCCGTTCATGGCCGCGGTGCTCGTCCTCGTCTACTTCGACCTGCGGGTCCGCAAGGAAGGCTTCGACCTCCAGCTTCTCTCCCAGGGCGTCGGCATTCCCGGCCCGTCGGTCCCGACCACCGGGCCCTGGGCGCCCCCCGGTTCCTGGCCGACACCGGGCGGTTCCTGGCCGGCACCGGGCGGTCCGGGGCCGACCCCCGGCAGCTCCTGGCCAGCGCCGGGTGGAGCTTGGCCTCCCCCCACCGGGCCCCCGCCGGCCGGGCCCGCCCCTCCAGCCACCGGGCCCCCGCCGCCGGCGGGACCCGCACCGCCGGCGGGCCCCACGCCGCCACCCGGTCCCGCGCCGCCGCCCAATAGGGCCCCCGGCCCGCCGGAGCCACAGTGATCGCCCGGCTGATCGGGGCGGTGGATCCCGACGCGGCCCGGAACGTGGCCCGGGAGATCCTGGCCGACCGGCGGTTCCACCCCCGACGGGCGCCCCGGCCGTTCGCCGGCTTCTTCCGCCGGGTCGGGGAAGTCGTCGTCGACCCGGTGATCCGGTTCTTCCGCCGGATCGGCGACGTCCTCCCGAGCGTGGGGTCGGTGCCCTGGGTGCTGCTGGCCATCGTCGTGGTGATCGTCGCCGCCGTCCTCACCGTCCGGCTGTCGGCGCGGCGGGGGCGGTCGCGCCTGCCCGGCGGGCGCAGCGCCGTCGCCGGCGACGACCCGCTCGACCCCGAGGAGCTGGAGCGCCGGGCTGACGAGGCCGAACGGCGGGGCGACCTCGACTCCGCCCTGCGCCTGCGGTTCCGGGCCGGCCTCGCCCGCCTCGACGACGCCGGCGTGGTGCGGCTCCGCCCCGGCCTGACCAACGCCGCCGTGAGCCGGGTGCTGCGCTCGCCGAGCTTCGACGAGCTGGCCGGCCACTTCGACGAGGTGGCGTACGGCGGTCGCCCGGCCACGGCCGCCGACGTCGCCGCCGCCCGCTCGGTCTGGCCCGCCGTCGTCGAGGCCGCCCGCTTGCCCTCGGGTGCCCGGCGATGAGCTCCCGCGTCCGACCCCCAAACCCCAACTGGCGTTCGTTTACCGGTATATGGCGGAAAAGGAACGCCAGTTCGGCGAGGGACCGCGGTTCGATGACCGGCCCGGTGGCGGAGGGCTCCGAGTTCGCCGACCCCGGGGGGGTCAGGCGGCGGGCCGGGAGGCTGGTGGTGGCGGCGGGGGTGGCCTTTCTGGCCCTGGCGACCTTGTCGTCGTTTCTCCCCGGGGGCGGGGGGCAGGGCGGCGGGTCACCGTCGTCGTCGTACTCCAACCGCCCGGACGGAACCTCGGCCTGGGCCGAGCTGCTCAGCCGGTACGGGCGCCACGTCGACCGGCTCCGCGGCGATCTCGACTCGTCGGCGCTGGACCCGGCCTCCACCGTCGTGGTTCTCGATGCGCCCGGTCTGTCCGGCCGGGAGGCCGAGGCGCTGGGCGAATTCGTCCGGCGCGGAGGCCATCTGGTGGCCGGAGGCGCCGGAGCCGACGACTGGCTGGAGTCGGTGGTCGACCGGCCCCCGGTCCTCGACAGTGCCGGCGTCCGCACCGCCAGGCCGGTCGGCCCCTACCCGGCCCGGGAAGTCGACGGTGTGCGGACGGTGCGGGCCGGACGGCTCGGCTCGTGGAGCCACCCCGGCGGGCTCGAGGCGATACTGGAGGGCGACGAAGGCCGGGTCGTGGCGGTCGCCGGGAACTCCGGAAACGGCCGTGTGGCGGCCCTGGCCGACCCGTCCCCCCTCCAGAACGCCCTGCTCGCCGCCGGCGACAACGCCGCGCTGTCGCTCGGCGTGGTTGGCGACGCGGCCCGCCGGGTGTTCTTCGCCGAGGGCGTCCACGGCTACGGCCAGGGTGAGGGCCTCGCCGCGCTGCCCCGTCGCTGGCGGCTGGCACTGGCCGGCTTCGGGGTGGCCGCCGCCATCTGGCTCATCGCCCGCAGCCGGCGCCTCGGTCCGCCGGAGGACGAGTCCCGCCCGCTCCCCCCGCCCCGCTGGGCCTACGTCGAGGCTGTGGCTGGCACGCTGGCTCGCACCGGCCGGCCCCAGGAAGCGGCCGAACCCGTCCGCCGCCGGGCCCGGGAGCTGATCGCCCGCCGGGCCGGCCTTCCTCCCGACGCCGGTCCCGACGACCTCCGGACGGCGGCCGCCCGCCTCGGCCTCCCGCCCGACGAGGCGGCGGCGGTCCTGGAGGCCGGCGGTCCGGCCGGGGACGCCGAGGTCCTGGCCGCCGGACGGGCCCTGGCCCGCCTGATAGGACAAGGATGAACGCCTCCGCCCTCCGGAAAGGCCCCACCGGCCCGGGCATCCCCGTCGGAACGACCGCAGGAGCATCCGCATGACCGTCCCGTCTTCCAGCGCTGCGCCCGGCAACGCCATTGCCTCGCTCCGGGACCGGGTGGCGGCCGAGGTCGGACGGGTCGTGGTGGGGCAGGACGAGGTGGTCGAACTGCTCCTGGCGGCGGCGGTGGTCGGCGGGCACGTGCTCCTCGAGGGCGTGCCCGGGGTGGCCAAGACGCTGCTGGCCCGGGCGTGGTCGGCGGCCCTGGGACTGGACTTCCGCCGGGTCCAGTTCACGCCCGACATGCTCCCGTCGGACCTGTCCGGCACCGTCACCCTGCGGCTCGATCGGGCCGGCGGCCACCAGGACCTCGCCTTCCGCCCGGGACCGGTCTTCACCAACGTGCTGCTGGCCGACGAGATCAACCGGACGCCGCCCAAGACCCAGGCCGCCCTGCTCGAGGCGATGCAGGAGGCCCAGGTCAGCGTGGACGGCGTGTCCCACCCTCTGCCCCAACCGTTCCTGGTCGTGGCCACCCAGAACCCCATCGAGTACGAGGGCACCTACCCGCTCCCCGAAGCGCAGCTCGACCGGTTCCTGCTCAAGATCGACGTCGGCTACCCCAGCGCGGCCGACGAGGAGGCCATCCTCCGCCTCGGTCACCGGGGCGTCACTCCGGCTCGGCTGGACGACGTCCGGGTGGCGGCCGGGGCCGACGAACTCGTCGCCGCCCAGGCCGAAGTCGACGCCACCGTCGTGGCCGAGGAGGTCGGCGCCTACATCGTGGCCCTCGTCCGCCGGACCCGGGAGCTGCCCAGTGTCGCCCTCGGCGCCAGCCCCCGGGCGGCGGTGCACCTGCTGGCGGCGGCCAAGGCGTCCGCCCGCCTCCGGGGTCGGGCCTTCGTCACCCCCGACGACGTCGCCGCCATGGCGCCGCCCGTCCTCCGCCACCGCCTCGTCCTGCGGCCGGAAGCGGAACTCGAGCGCTACCGCCCCGACGACGCCGTCGCCGCCGCCCTGGCCTCCGTCCCCGTCCCGCGGTGAGCGGGTTCGGGCACCTCCCGCCCGGCCAGCCGATGAGCCCGACACCGCGGCTGGCGGCCCTGGTGGCGGCGGCCGCCCTCGGCTTCCTGTTCCTCCCGCCGGCTCTGCCCGCGCTCCTCGTCGTCGCCCTGCTGGCGGGAGGGGCCGGGGATGCGCTGGCCGTGCGGCGGGCGCCCCGGCTGGAGCGAACGGTGCCCGCCGTCCTCGCCCGGGGGGTCCCGGCCGATCTCACCGTCGACATCGAGGCCGGCGGGGCGCCGACCCGGGTTCGCCAGCCCGTCCCGCCCGACCTCGACCTCGAGCCGCGGGAGGCGGACGGGCCGCTGCACGCCACGGTCATCCCGCGGCGGCGGGGCCGGCACCGGGTCCCGCCGCCGGCGGTGTGGGTCGAGGGCCGCTTCGGGCTCGGACGGGTCCACCACCAGGGCGGCGAGGCCAGTGACGTCCTCGTCTATCCCGACCTGCCGGCCGCTCATCGGCTCGTCACGGCCGTGCGTCAGGGCCGGTTCCGGGATCCCGGCGTGCTGACCCGGGGTCCATTGGGTCTCGGCACGGACTTCGAGTCGATCCGCGACTATCTGCCCGACGACGACATCCGTCAGGTCAACTGGCGGGCCACGGCCCGCACCGGCCGCCCGATGAGCAACCAGTACCGGGTCGAGCAGGACCGCAACGTCATCTGCTGCGTCGACAGCGGCCGGCTGATGGCCGCGCCGGTCAGCGCCACGCCCGGTTCCGGAGTCCCGCTGACCAGGCTCGACGCCGCCCTCGACGCCGCCGTGGCGGTCGTGCTCGTGGCCGACGAGATCGGCGACCAGGCCGGGGCCGTGGCCTTCGACAGCACCGTCCGACGCCGGCTGTCCCCCCGGCGCCGGGGCGGCCAGGCCGTGGTCGGCGCTCTCTTCGATCTCGAGCCCACGAACGCCGACAGCGACTACGAGCTGGCCTTCCGGCACGTGGGAGCGGGGAAGCGGTCGCTGGTCATCGTCTTCACCGACCTCCTCGAGGAAGGCGCGGCCCGCAGCCTCGTCGAGGCGGTGCCGGTGCTGGCCCGCCGCCATCACGTCGTCGTGGCCGGCGTCCGCGACCCCGACCTCGACCGCGCCGTCCGCACGCCGCCGGCCGGCGTGGGTGACGTGCTGGCGGCCTCAGTGGTCGTCGAAGCCCTCGACGCCCGGGCCCGGGTGGCGGCCCAGCTGACCCGGGCCGGCGCCGAGGTGCTGGAGGCTCCGCCCGACGCCCTGGCCGCCGCCTGCGTCGGCGCCTACCTCCGGGCCAAGGCGCGGAGCCGTCTCTAGCCGCCCGTCCGGTTCCGGCCGGCCCCGCCAGAAGACCAGCACCCAGTAGGGCGTCGCCACCAGCCCGCCGACGGCGATGGCCCCGGCCAGCGGCAGGCTCGTCGGGGTGACGAACCCTTCCACCACGCCGGCGACGACGAACCACGGCATCGTGCCGAGCACGATCTCGGCGCCGCGGCGGGCACCGAGGCTCAGCGAGACCCACCGGCTCCGCCGGCCGGGGTTGATCAGCGACCAGCCGACGGTGAACCCGGCCGCGCCGCTCACGGCGATCACCGACAGCTCCAGGACGCCGTGGGGGGCGACCAACGACAGGAACGGCCCCGGCCGGCCGGCGGCCACCGTCAACCCGGCCACGCCGCCGATCAGCGCACCGTTGTAGAGCAGGACCAGCGTGGTCCCGACCCCGGCCAGCAGCCCGCCGGCGAAGGCCACGAACGACACCTGGATGTTGTTGGTCAGGATCTGGCCGGCCAGCGTCGCCTGCCGGCCGACGCCCAGCCCGAGGTCACCGCCGCCGCTGTCCCCGACGCCCCGGAACTGGGCCGGCAGGAAGCGGGCGGCGGCGGCCGGATCGGAGGCGGCCCAGGCCCCGACCAGCACCCCCGGCACGACCATGAGGAGCCAGCAGAACCCGACGACTCCGATCCGCTCGCGGACGAGCCGCCAGTACCCCCGGGACAGGAAGTGGCGCAGCGAGGCGCTGCGGCTCGGCGAGGCGTACACGAGGTGCCGGGCCAGACCGACGAGGTCCTCCAGCCGGACGGTCACCGGATCACCGGGCCACCGCCGCCGGGCGAAAGCGAGATCGGCCGCCGCCGCCCGGTAGGTGGCGCCGAGCCGGCGGACCGCCGCCGGCCCCAGCCGCTCGGGCCGCGACCCGGCGCTCGCCACCAGCCGGCTCAGCTCGTCCCACTCGGCCGTCCGCTGGCGGACGAAGGCGTCGAGGTTCATCCGGCCCCGAGGCTAGGAGAAACTTGGGCCGTGACCTACGACGACCGCATCTCCATCCCGACGCCGGAGGGTGTCGAGCTGGAGCTCGTCCTGGCCGGCGTGGGTTCCCGCATGGTGGCGACCCTGGTGGACTACCTCATCAAGGTCGTCATCCTCTTCGCCCTCTGGCTCATCGGCGGGGTCTTCGCCAGCGAGGGCGCCGGCGGGTTCGTCGCCGCGGTGGGGGTCCTGGCCGCCTTCCTCGTGCTCTTCGGCTACGACGTGGCGTTCGAAACCCTGGCTTCGGGCCGCACTCCGGGCAAGCGGGCCGCCGGTCTGCGGGTCGTCCGCCTGGGCGGCGAACCCGTCGGGTTCATGGCTTCGGCGGTCCGCAACCTGCTGCGGCTCATCGACATGCAACTGCTCTACGCCGTCGGCGCCGCCTGCGTCCTGTTCACGGCCCGCAACCAGCGGCTCGGCGACCTGGCCGCCGGCACGCTGGTGGTGCGGGAGCGCCAGGCGCCGCGGCCGGCGGTCCGCGCCGCCGTCCCGGACTTCGCCGCCGCCGACCGCTACGCCGCCTGGGACGTGAGCGGCGTCACCTCGTTCGAGCTCGTGACCGTGCGGCGGTTCCTGGAGCGGCGCTGGCAGCTCGACCCCGCCGCCCGGGGCCGGCTCGGGTGGGAACTGGCCGAGCGCCTCCGCCCCAAAGTCGCCGGCGCTCCGCCCGACCTCCACCCCGAACAGTTCCTCGAGGCCCTGGCCGAGGCCAAGGCCGCCCGGGGCTAGGCCCCGACCTCTCGGCGGCCTTCGAAGGCCCGGCCGAGGGTGATCTCGTCGGCGTACTCCAAGTCGCCACCGACGGGAAGGCCGCTGGCGATGCGGGTCACCCGGACGCCGAGGGGCTGCAACAGGCGGGCGAGATACATGGCCGTCGCCTCCCCCTCGATGTTGGGGTTGGTGGCCAGGATGACCTCTTTCACGCCCTCGTCGGACAGCCGGCCGAGCAGCTCCCGGATGCGCAGCTGCTCCGGGCCGATGCCCTCGATGGGCGAGATGGCGCCGCCGAGGACGTGGTACAGGCCGCGGAACTCCCGGGTCCGTTCGATGGCCACGATGTCCCGGGCGTCCTCCACCACGCAGATCAGCGTCGGGTCGCGGGTGTCGTCGCGGCAGAAGCGGCACTGTTCGCCTTCGGCGATGTTGTAGCAACGCCGGCACCACGACACCCGCTCCTTGGCCTCGACGATGGCCTTGGCCAGGCGGTTGGCGTCCTCCGCCGGGAGCCGGAGGAGGTGGAAGGCGATCCGTTGGGCCGACTTCGGCCCGATACCGGGGAGCCGACCCAGCTCGTCGACCAGGTTCTGGACCGGGCCCTCGTACACCGAGTGTGTCGCCGCCTACTGGCCGAAGAGGCCGCCGAGGCCGCCAGGCAGGCCGCCGAGGGCGTTGGTGATGCCGCCGAAGCCCTGGGCCTGCAGCTCCTGGGCTTTCCGGAGGCCCTCGTTGACGGCGGCGACGATCAGGTCCTGCAGCATCTCGACGTCGTCGGGGTCGACCGCACTGGGGTCGATGGTGATCGACTCGAGGGCGCCGGCACCGGTCACGACGGCCTTCACCACGCCGCCGCCGGCGGTGGCTTCGACGGTCTCGGCCGCCAGCTTCTCCTGGGTGGCCATCATGTCGGCCTGCATCTTCTGAACCTGCTTCATGATCTGGTTCATCTCGTTCTTGCTGGCCATGACCGTCACTCCCTCACCGTTTCACTCTCGACGCTGGCGCCGAAGGTCTCGATCACCAGCCCGATGGGTGAATCTACCCCTCGCCCCCCGCCGCCCGGCTCTGGCGGACGGGTCATCTCGGCCACCAGCGCCTCGGCCCCGCCCTCCACGTCGGCCGGCACCGAACCGGATGGTGGCCCGTCGCCCGATGGGGACACGACGTTGTCGTCGAGGACGACGCTCAGCCGGACCCGGCGGCCGAGCAGCTCCGACAGGGCGCCGGCCACCGTGGCGGACTCGCCGGTGATCGTCGGCAGGTGAACCTTCTCGAAGCGGGACGGGAGCCCGACCACGACGGTGTCACCGTCGACCCGGACCGGATGGGCCTCCTTGGCCATGGCCTTGAGCCGGGGCCGGAAGCCGTCGAGCGCCTTGGCCCAGGCGGCGATGACATCATCGAGCGTGAGGGGGCCGCTCTCGCCGCCCGCCCCGTCGGCCGGCTCGGGCGCCGCCGTGGACCCCGACGCCGCCGGGGCGGAGGCGGCGGGCGGTGGCCCCGCCGTCCCGGAGGCCGGCGGTGGCCCCGCGGTCGCGGCGGCCGCCGGAGCAGCGCCGGTCGCCGCCGGATCAGGACGGGCCGGAGCGCCTGCCGGCGGGCCCGGAGGCGAGCCACGCTTGCG
>JBFLYK010000097.1:0-7957 GCA_040756995.1 Actinomycetota bacterium
CCCTGGTTGGCCTCCCCGCCGCCGTCGTCACCGCAGGCGGCACCGACGAGGAGGGCGGTGGCGGCCAGGACGGAACCGAGGATCCTCCGATGCTTCATCGCGAGCTCCTTGTCGCACGCCGGCCCGATGGGGTGGAGGCCAGGGCGAGGCCGGCCACCAGGAGCCCCGGCAGGATGAAGAAGAACGGGAACAGCGCGAACGGCGGAAGGGCCTTGACCGCGGCGAAGTTGTCGAGGTTGTCGCTCATCACCCCGAGGAACTGGGCGAACTCACTCGAGATCGCCGGCCAATGCTGGCTGAACTCGCTGATGACCGGGTAGCCCGCGTCGGGCGAGGCGGCCTTGGCCAGGGGGACGAGCTGGTTGCGGATCTGCCCTTCCCCCAGCGCGATGACGGGGAAGTAGTTCTGGACCGTCGTCACCTTGGCGTTGGTCATGATCGGCTTGAAGTCGTTGATCATGTCGTTGCTATTGAAGGCGCGGTTCTCGCCGCCCATCATCTGGAAGATGAACGGGGCGGCGATCAGGCCGACGCCCATGACCACCAGGGCGGTACGGGGCGCACCCGGTGGGGCACCCCGGCGCATCCGCCGGAGCGCGGCGCGGGCGAGGCCGGCGATGATC
The DNA here is from genome assembly GCA_040756995.1 of Actinomycetota bacterium. Taxonomy (GTDB): domain Bacteria; phylum Actinomycetota; class Acidimicrobiia; order IMCC26256; family BP-133; genus BP-133. Next base: position 624 of record JBFLYK010000097.1, read on the forward strand.
AAGCCCGGCATGATGAAGAAGAAGGGGAACAGTTTGAACGGCGGTAGATGATCGACCGCGGCGTAGTTATCCAGGTTCCGCCGGACGTCACGCAGGATTCCCGTCATGTCGGCGTGGATGCCGCTCTGCCCCTCCCACTTCCCAGCCCAGCCGTCGACGGATGTCAGCGCGGCCTGCTGCGCCGGGTTCTTCGGTGTGGCGGCGATCACCGGGCGGAGATCCGCCTTGTAGGACTGCTCCGCCCGGTTGATCAGGTCCATGAACCCGTCGAACTTCGTGATCCGAGCCTCGGTCATGAAGGGCCGGAACTCATCGATCATCTCCCCGCCCTTCGGGGCGCGGTTGTCGAAGGCGAGCATCTGGAAGATGAAGGGGGCGGCGAGCAGGCCGACGCCGATGACGAGCATCGCCACCATCGGACCCCGGCGGCCGGCGGCGGCCACGGCCGCCTTGCGGGTGGCGACATTGGTGCGCGCCTCTTCGAGACGCCGCTGCGCCGCCATGTCGAAGTCGCTCACGGTCATCGCCCTGCTCCTTCGGCGGGACGCGTCGGCCATCGGCCGAGGCACAGGCTGAGCAGACCCACGGCGATCAGGACGGCGGGAAGGGCGAACGGGGTCCGAAGACCGGTGCTGGCGATCACGCTATCCGGGGCCCCGCCCGACCGGGCCGCCGCGGCCGACGGAGCGGCGCTGAGGCCCCGAGCAGTTAGCGGCGGTGAGCCGGAACAAGCCCTTCAGCGACTCGCCGGCCGCCTGGGCCGTGATCCCGCCGGGAGGGGCGGTGGCGACCGACGCTTTTGGGACACCAGGGTGGAACACACCCTCGAAGTGCCACAGGCCGGTGAAGTTGTTGAACGGGCCGCCGACGATGGTGCTCCGCCACTCGATGGAGAAGCGCTTCGCCGCCGCGTCGTAGGTCCCGGTGGGCCCGGAGGTCAGACCCGGCATGGACCCGTCGGGCTTGGGCGCCCCCTGGTTGAAGTGCTGACCCTGCCAGGCGGCGGCGAAGGAGCGGAGGTCACCGGAGAGCTTCCCCTTGCCGTCGTGGGTGATCGACGGCGCGGGCACTTCCTTCTCCGTCTGGGGGTCCTTCGGGTTGGTGGCAGAGGCGAACCGGGTGCCAAAGAACTCCTTGGGCAGGGTGATCTTGTCGTTCGTGCCACCGTTGCTGGAATCGAACGGCGGGTTCGGTTGAGGCTGGTAGCCCATCGTGGACAGGCCGCCGTCCTTGCCCGGCGCGAGATCCGTGTAGGTCTTGTCGCCGCAGGCCGACGTGTTGTTCTCGACGTAGGGCCCGTTCGGTCCACCGCCAGGCTGGATCATCCGGAAATAGGAGCCCTTGGCCGCCCCCGACGCGCACGACGCCGGGTCGAGCTTGAACAGACCCTTGAGCGCCTCCCCGCCCGCCACCGGAATCGTCGGGCCCTCGGGCCCGTCGGCGGGAGGTGCCCACCCGGCTCCGGTAGTGACGAGGATCGCCACCGCCCCGGCGGCGAGCAATCCGAGCCTGCGTACAGGTCGTCGCTGGTTTTCTGCGCGCCTTACAACCCGCTTTCTCGACATGCCGACGCCCCCCTGATTCGACTGTAGGACGGGAAGCAGGCCCCCTCACGTGGTGAGGGCCTTTGTCCTTCCCCTCTATGGCTACGCCTGGTTGCCCAGATGATGATAGAGCGTGATGTCGGAATCCGCAGCCATGTCGATAACTGGCGGCACCGAGCGGTGAAGCCCGTCGATGAAGTCGTCCTTGGTGAACCCGTAGCGATCCATCGTCATCTGGCAGGGATACAGGTTGACGCCCAGATCCTTGGCCATCTCCATGAGCTCGGTCGGGCTGGGACGTTGTACTGCTCTACCTGCTTCTTGATCATCATGGTTCCGGCCCCACCGAAGTGGATCTTGCCGAGCTTCAAGTGGTCGGTCCGGCCGTGGTCGACGCTTCGGTTCACGTCGCGTCAAGGGGAAGATCACCCGTGGTCACCTACGACATCGGCGCGGAGCCTTACCGGCACTGGGTTCTCACCATCGAGCCGCCGATCGCCACCTTGACGGCTCGTGGGGCAGACAACGCCGGGCGCGCTGACATCGAGCTCTCCGATGCCCTGCAACGCGTTCGCTTCGAGCATCCCGAGGTCACGGTCGTCGAAGTCGCCGGGGCCCCGGCCCGGAACTGCACGGAGATTCGGCTGGCTCCTGCGGGGAGCACCAAGCGAGGTCCGGAAAGCGAGGCCGTCGGGCTCGGGCCGTTGTGGCAGCAGGAGTTCGAGGGCGCGGTTTCGCCTATCCCAACCTGCGCGTGGAGTTCGACGAGCCCGCCGGTGCCGCGACGCTGGGGCCCTGGCCGCGGATTCGAGGCGCTCGACATCTCCGGGGGTCGACTCTTTCTCTGTAGTTCATCTCTGGACATGCTGCTGGTTTGTTTCGGGGTCAACAGTGTGTACACCGATCCGCTGCGGGTTGTCGCCGGTGGCGGGGACCTCGTGGTGGCCGAGCGCGTCGACCAGCTCATCGGCCTGAGCGGGGTCCTGGCCCACATCCCGGCCGTGGCTGTGATGGAAGTCACCGAAGGGAAGATCCGCGTCTGGGGGGACTACCTCGACCCCGGAGCCCTCCAGACGCTCGCCGCCCGGCAGCGCACATCCCGATAGCCCCATGGTCGACGGCACGGAGTCCGATGTGGTGGCCGGTTCCTCACCCGGTGCAGACCACCGGGCGGCTCCCGGTCCCTCCAGAGAGGATCCGTGCCGTCTCGGCCCCGAGGAGCGGGAATGGATTGCCGAGCGGACGCTGTTTCTTCTCCTCTCCGACGAGCTGGTCGTCCTCTCCGACGAGCTGGTTGGAGACGGGTCCGGGCCCGACCTGGGCGGGCACGTTTCTCGCCACGCCGAGGTGGGCCAGTTGCCCGGGGCGGGATCCTCGAGGTCACCGGGCGGGTAGGGCCGACGGCTGTGGCCAACCAGCGACGCCGGACAGGCAACCCGTCCGCCGTCGACGAGGCCCGGTGTCGGGCCCAGGCGCGACTGGGGATGCGTCGCTCCGACTGGGTCCTCGTCGAAGTGGGTGACGCCGACGTGCGGTGCTGGGCGTTCGGGGCCTCACCGGATCCCTGCCCCGCCGGTTCAGTGTGCTGACTGCCACTGCCTCGACCGAGGCAGGTATCCTCGCATGGTGCGGGGCTGCCTCTTGGCCCTCGGCGGTCCGGACGAGGCGGAGCAGCGTGATCACCGCGATGCCGCGACCCGATTCGCAGAGGTCAAGGGAGGCGTCCCCTGCTGGTGTTCGGGCTCGGCTAGCCCTCGGCTCCTGTGGGGAGAGGGGTGATGGGCGTCCTCGGCAGACCGGCCGCTCCATCGGAAGCCGGTGACCGAAAGGGCTTCCGCCGAGTCCGACAACTTCGAGCCGTCGGGCAGTCAGTCTGGTCCTGGCTGGTTTCGTTCGATCGTCACGTCACGGAGGCATTCAGGCAGCCGAGAGCCCGGCGGCGATGCAGGCGAGGGTACGGGTGCCTTGGGAGATCTGGGAACGGGCGGACACCTCGAACGGCCTGCCCGATCAGCTCGTGCCACCCCCGGCGTTCAGCGACCCGTCCGCCGGCTTACTGCACCTTTGCGGCTCATCGTGGCCGTATGCCTTCTGGGACCGCAAGGGCATCGGTCGCCATGGACGGGGAATCGCATCTGCGGTGTCAGGGTTCGGCAGGGAGTGGTTCTCGGGAGACCGTTGATCGGACGCCCGATGGTCTGATTTCCACGACATTCATCTGTCGATCGAGGAGGCGCGATTCGCGCTAGCTTGCCCCCGTTGAACGATGCAGGACTAAAGGGGTCGGTGCGGTCTGCCGGCGCGATCGATGGTGTTGTCGCGGCCGGAGATCATCCGAGAGCCTGGCGACGTTGCACGTATCTCGAAGCCGTCAATCTGGCGCTGTTGCGGGCGTTGGAGCGGGACGAGCGGGTGGTGCTCCTGGGGGAAGACATCGGCTTCGGTGGTGCCTTCCGGGCGACGTCGGGTCTGCTCGATCGGTTCGGCTCGAAGCGGGTCATCGACACGCCGCTGGCCGAGACGGCCATCGTGGGGGCGGCGATCGGGATGGCCGTGGCCGGGCTGCGGCCGATCGTCGAGTTGCAGTTCGCCGATTTCGTCTCCTGCGCCTACGACCAGCTGGTCACCGAGGCGGCCAAGCTCCATTACCGTTTCGGGATCCCCGTGCCGTTGGTCGTGCGAGCGCCGGCGGGGGCCGGGGTCGGCGCCGGGCCGTTCCACTCTCAGAGCCCGGAAGGGATCTTGGCCCACGTGCCCGGGCTCAAGGTCGTGTGCCCCGGTACCGTGCAGGACGCCCATGACCTGTTGCTGGCCGCGCTGGAGGACCCCAACCCCGTGCTCTTCTTCGAGCACAAGCGGCTCTACCGGTCATTGCGGGGCATGGTGCGGCCCGGGCTGGCCGCCGGCCAACTGGGCCAGGCGCTGATCCGCCGCCCGGGCGACGACGTGACGGTGGTCACCTATGGCGGCACCGTGCCCACCTGCCTGGAGGCGGCCGAGGCCCTGGCGGCCGATGGCATCAGCGTCGAGGTGGTCGATCTCCGGACAGTGAGCCCGCTGGACATGACCACGGTGGCCGGGTCGGTGCGCCGCACCGGCCGGGCCGTGATCGTCCACGAGGACAACCTGAGCCATGGGGTCGGCGCCGAGGTCGCAGCTCGGCTGGCCGACCAGGAGTTCTTCGCCCTCGACGGGCCGATCCTGCGGGTGGCCGCGCCCGACTGCCCGGTCCCGTTCGCCGCCGGGCTGGAGACGGCCTACCTTCCCGATACCAGCCGGATCAGCGAGGCGGTGCGCCAGTGCTCGTCGACTTGACCGACCAGAGCGTCGCGTTTCAGCTCCTGGAGTGGATGGTGCTGGCCCGGGCCGTCGACGACCGCCTCCACCTCCTCTACCGGCAAGGCCGCCTCCGGGGCCGCCTCCTGTCGGGCCGGGGGCAGGAGGCCATCCCGGTGGGCGTCGCCCTGGCTGCCCGGCCCGACGACCCGCTCTGCCCCCTCCACCGCGACCTCGGCGCCCACCTGGTGCGTGGCACCACCGTGGAGACGATCCTGCTGCACTACCTGGGCAAGGCCACCGGCCCGTCCCAAGGCCGCGACGGCGACGTGCACATGGGCGAGTGGAACCGGCGGGTCTTCCCCATGGTGTCGCACCTCCCGGACTCCTGGCCGGTGGCAGCCGGGCTGGGCCTCGCCTCCGCCCTGCGGGGAGACGGCCATGTCACCATCGCCTTCTGCGGCGACGGGGCGACGTCCACGGGGGCCTGGCACGAGACCCTCAACTTCGCCGCCGTCTTCAACACCCCCAACGTCTTCGTCGTCGAGAACAACGGCTGGGCCTACTCGACGCCGGTACACCGCCAACATCGGGCGCCGTCGCTGGCCGCCCGGGCCGCCGCCTACGGCCTGCCAGGAATGGAGATCGACGGCAACGACGCGATCGCCGTCCACGAGGCCGCCGGCGCCGCCATCGACCACGCCCGGGCAGGCGGAGGGCCGACGCTGATCGAGGCGGTGACCATGAGGATGCGGGGCCACGCCGGGCATGACAACGCCGACTACGTCCCCCGGCAGCTGCTCGAGGAATGGCAGGCCCGCTATCCCATCGACCGTCTCGCCGCCCGCCTCGGCCTCGACGGCGCCGAACAAGCCGCGGTGTGGGCCAACGCCCGAGCAACCGTCGAGGCGGCCCTGGCCGCCGCGCTGGCCGCCCCCGACCCGTCCCCCGCGACGCTCACCGACGGCGTCTACTGCGACGAGGCACCTCGCTGCTGAACCACCATCAGCACCGCAGGGCCCAGGCCTGTGACGACGATCGATGCAGGATGGCGAACATGGTGGTGGTTCGGGGACACCTGCTACGGCCTCCACTTCAAGGGCCGGGCCTACCGCACCCGGGGCGGCCGGGGCTTGGGGGCGAGCCGGTCGAGCCGTCCGCCGCGCTCCCCCGAGGGCAGCCAGAGGTTGCGGCTGGCTGGGTCAGGGTGATGGTGACGTGGGGGTTGAGGTCGTTCGTGGCGGTGATGGTCCCGCCGGGGGGACCAGGGAGGAGCCGCCACCGCCACTCCCCGGTTGCGACCAGACGCAGAGGGACTTCTCCACGATGCCGGAACAGGAGCCGCCTCCGCCGCCGCCGTAGAGACCGCCGCCCCCGCCACCGAGGCCGTCGGCGCCGGCGCCGCCGTGACCGAATCGGCCCGGCTGTCCCTGGCCCCACTCGGTGCCGCCGCCGGCTCCACCGGTGGTAGCGCTGCCCGGTTGGCCGCCGGAGCCCTCTCCGGGGCTGGCCGGCGTCACCGCCTTTCACCTTCACCAAGCGCTGTCCGACGTCGGGGTCGTCGACCAGCCGCTCACCCCAGCCCCCGCCTCCTCCGGCGACGAGGATGCAGTGCTCGAGGTCGGGTACGCCCGAGCGGACATCCGATGCTCCCCTCCCCCACCTGCGCCGCCACCGTTGTAGCCGTCGAACCAGCCCTCGCCGCCGACAACGACGGAGAGCGGCGTCCCGGGAGGGAAGTTGAACGAGCCAGTCACGGTAGCGCCGTAGGACCACAAGCCCCGTTCCCCGGCGCCGGGGGCGCCGACGGCGGTGATGTGAATCGGTCCGGTGGTCGGCGGCATGACGAACGTCTCGATCGTGCGGGTGTACCGGAAGTAGAACGTGCAGGTACGGGTGTCCATGGAGACAGCAGGAACGTCGTTGCACTCTCTCAGGTACGACAGCCGTTCCCTCCCGGCCGTTCGGGCCTCAGCAGGCATTGCGGCGATCATCATCACCGCGCCCCAGCACCCACCGTTCGCATCGCACGGGTCTTGAGCGAGAACCTTGTTGCAGCAGCGGCACGTACCCAGCGCCCCGGCCGTACCCTGACCGCACCTGCAAAGCCCATTCCCAACGGACAGCTTTGACCGGCCAGTCGGACGGCTTATATATGACGCCGAGAAGCCTCCTCTTACCGGGATTTATGGCACCATATCGCCACCTACGGCAACGAAAGGAGCCTCAAGCGATGAGACAATTCATCGGCTTGCTCACAGCAACGGTGACGCTCGCCATTGGCGCTACCGCAGCGGGTGCTGACCCCTCAACCCAGCCAGCGGAATACCGAGCCCAGTGCGACCAGGGTTACGAAGCCGGTAAGGCCGTCTTTGACCCCCTGTTCCAGAACGGGAAGGCGGTCGCCGGCCAGCTGGAACAGGGAGCGTGCGGCGAACAGAAGCACGTCCCCAAGCCGTAGCAGCGGCGTCAGACCGTTGAGCGGCGCGCCGGCTCCTTCGAAGGAGCCGGAGC
>JBFLYK010000098.1:0-7511 GCA_040756995.1 Actinomycetota bacterium
AACGTGATCCAGATCAAAGAGAGGGCCTATCAGACGGTGCAGAGGAACGTCTGTGTCTGATCGACCCCATGATCGACCCTTTGGCAGCCATCAACGATGCTCCGGCCCGGCCGCCGGGGCCGCGGGAGTGTTCTCATGATGCGATCCCACACCGGCCGAATGAAGCTCATGCTGGCCGCCGGGAGCGCGGTAGTCGCAAGCTGGGTGCTGCCCGTCGGTCGGGCGGTGGCGCAGCCGCTCCTGTCACCCGAAGCAGAGATGTCCACCGCCGGGCGCCTGGGCGCGGCGCCTTCGGGCAACGAAAACAAGAGGGCGTTCGGGCTGTCGGCGGCAGCCGATCTGGTCCGGGCCGGCGGAACGGCGGGCGTCGCCACCGGTGGGGGGCTGGTGCTCGGGTTGGTAACCGGGCCGCTGGCCGGGGTCCCGAGCGTCGGCCCGGGCCTGGCTGACCAGGCGACGAAGATCTGGGGGGCCTTGCAGACCTCGATCGCTGACGGCGCCGTGGCCGCCGCCGAAGGGATCAGCCAAGGGGCCGAACCGCTCGCTCCCGCGCTGAACCAGATCAGCGTCCCAGTGGTCACGACCGCCGACTCGCTGGCTTCGTCCAGCGCTGCTGCCGAGGAGCACCTCACGAGGTTCGGGATTCGAACGAACCTCGTCTCCTATCCATTCGGGACCGGAGCGCAGCTGGCCCGCGCGCTCATGTAACCGAATCACCTACGCAGGGCCGAGGAGGACGTAGGGAATGACGATGACACTGCCCCTGGATCACGACCGAGCCGCCGAGGTCGAAGACTACAGCCGCGGCGCTTTGGCCCACCGCCGCCGGCTGGCCGCGGCCGTCGCCCTGCTGGTCGCTGGCGCGATCGCCGTGATCGCAGGATGGATCGGTGCGACCGGCACCCGGCTTGTGTCCGATCAGCTGTCCTATATCGCCAGCAGCAGCCTGACGGGCATCTTCCTGCTCGGTCTCGGCAGCGGCCTGGTCCTCGTCGACTTCATGGCCGAGCAGAAGGCCGGGAACGAGGAGGTCCGCCGGTTGCTGACCAGCCTGTTGGATCAACAAGGGCGCACCGTCTCTCCGACGGAGTCCTTCCGCTCGACCGCTTCGCGCTCGGCGGGCCGAGCCGATGCACCGAGCTCGTCCAGGCTCGTCGCCGTGAAGGGCGGCCGGAAGATCCACCGTGCGGACTGCCCGCTCGTGGCCAACAAGAGCGGCGTCTACGACGTCGAACCCGGCGACTCCTCGCTGGACGGCTGTGGTGTCTGCGCGCCGACGCTCACCGAGTTGATCGTTTAGCGACGTCGCCGGGGAAAGAGCCAAATGTTGACGATGACCTTCGTCGGGCTCGCGATCGGGTCCGTCTACGGGTTGACGGCCATGGGCCTCGTGCTCACCTATCGGACGTCGGGCATCTTGAACCTGGCCCACGGCGCCACCGGAATGGTGGGGACGTACGTCTTCTGGCAGGCGCAGGCCCGCTGGGACTGGCCGATCGGACTCGCCTTGCTCTTGAGCGTGGGGGTGGCTGGGCCCGCGCTGGGCGTGATCTCCTATGCGGTGCTCTTCCGGTGGGTCAAGAACCGGTCCACCGCCCACCAGCTCACGGCAGCGGTGGCGCTCATGCTGGGGCTGCAAGGTCTGGCCTCGGTGGCCTGGGGCACCTTCTCCGTCGAGGTGCCGAGCATCTTCCCGTTCCACCTCTACAAGGTTCCCGGCGATCTCGTCGTCTCCAGCGAGCAGCTCGGAACGATCGCCGTCACGATCGTGACCAGCGTGGCGGTCTGGTGGTACATCCAGCACACCCGGTTCGGTTTGCGGACCCGGGCCGTCGTCGACCGGGAGTTCATCGCCGAACTCACCGGCGAAGACACCACGCGGGTCCACATGATCAACTGGGGGTTGGCGGCGACCATTGCCACGATCTCGGGGATCCTCATCTCGACGGTGACGCTCCTCGATCCCGTCACCCTGACGCTGATCGTCATCCAGGCGATGGCCGTGGCCGTCGTCGGCCGCCTGCGCAGTCTTCCGGTGACCTATGTCGCCGGCCTCGGTCTCGGCATCCTCGAGGCGGCTCTCGCCAAGTACCTCCCGGGCGGCGCCGTCGCCCAGGGGCTCAAGATCTCGGCGTCGTTCCTGGTCCTGTACGGGGTGCTGATCGCCGGCTCCTACCTCTTCGGCCCGGATTTCATTCCCCGCCCCAGCCGCCTGCAGCGCGACGCCGGCGGCCTCGGACACACCGACGCCACCCGCATTGGGCCGGCTCTGGTGCTGATGGCCCTGACGGCGGTGGCGGTCTGGCCCGCCACCCCGTTCCAGCGCTTCCTCATCACGTCGGCCATCATCAGCGCCATCGCCCTGCTCGGGTTCGTGCTGATCACCGGGTTCGGCGGTGCCGTGGTGGTGTGCCAGGCGTCGTTCCAGGGGTTGGCGGCGATCGGTTTCGCCCGGATGGTCGCCGAATGGCACTGGCCGATGGTCGTCGCCCTGATTGGTGCACCGCTGGTCGCCGTCGTGGCCGGGCTCATGGTCGCCGTACCGGCGGCCAGGCTCACCGGCCTCCCCTTGGCCCTGTTGACGCTGGCCTTCGCCCTGTTCATCGACAACTTCGTCTTCAAGGTGCCGGAAATCGGGGGAACCTACGCCGGCTTCAAGGTGCCACGGCCGTCCGTCTTCGGGCTGGACCTCTCCTCCGAGATCGTCTTCGCCTACGTCTGCCTCGCCGTGTTGCTGGCCGCTGTCTTCGTGGTGAGAAACCTCGCCTCCGGCCGCAGCGGCCGGGTCTTCGGAGCGGTGAAGTACGCTCCGCTCGCCGCCGCAGCCTATGGCACGACGATCTGGCGGGTACGGCTTCCGCAGTTCATGCTCTCCTCGTTGCTGGCCGGACTCAGCGGCACCCTGATCGCCATCCAGGTCCAGACGGTCTCGGCCATCCAGTTCGGCATCAACCAGTCGATCCTCCTGCTCGTCATCGCAGTCCTTGGCGGTATCGGCCGGCTCCATGGCCCGCTGCTCGCCGCCGGCCTGTTGCACTTCGGACCGGAGTTCGCGTCTCGCATGGGCGTCAGCGAGTACCTGCCTCTCATCTTTGCCTCAGGGGCGGCTGTCATGCTCCTGAGCGGTCGCGACGGCCTCGCCGGGCTGCTCGACCGGGCCGTGGGCTTCCTCGGGCGTCCCGGGACTCACCGCGGCAGAGGATCGCTGGGGCAGAAGATGGAGGTCGCCCGACAGGACCATCCCAATGGCACCGCCTCCGGCGGGCTGTCGTCCCGAGCCGTCGATGAGTCCGTAGCGAACGGGTCGGGGAGCGGGGGGCGGCAACCGGTCGACACTCCGGTTCTCATTCGCAAGGGGGTCGTATGACGCTGGAGCGCCTTCGCCGACTCGCTGTCGGGTTCGTCGGCGTGACCGCTGTCCTCATGCCGGCTGCAGCGCGAGCCGGGACGGATCGGACATCCCCGGCGGCGGGCAGCTTCGTCGAAGATCCAACGGGCGGGGACGACAACTCCTTCGTGTATCAGCTGCGGGGGGTCGCCGACGGGATCCGCCTCAGCTTCGACCGGGAGGCCTTCCTGCCCTTCAGCCCCATTGTCGATCTCAAACTGGCGACGTCGGCGGCGACGATCGACTCGACCCCGGTGACAAACGTCCACTCGACCGTGGCCGACCCCGGGCTTCTCGGCAGCCTTGGATCGGCACTTCCCGTGCTCGGGTTCCCGGCCGGGCTCGTTCCGGCGTGGCCCCTGTCCGCTGATGCCAGCTACCCCAGCGGCCCCGCCGACGCGGTGTCTGGATTCGGAACGGACCAGTCGGTTCCCACCGATCCTGGTCTACTCCATGGCGAGAGTCACGCCGAGCTGGATCACGGCACCGGCCGGGCCCGAGCGGGCGGAGCGGCGCTCAGCGGCCTGTTCGACATTCGGGGAATGGCGTCCAGCGTGGACGTGAAGCGGGAGGGGACGCGCCTGGTCGGCCGGGCGCAAGCGACGCTGACTGGAGTGAGCCTGCTGGACGGCCTGATCCGGTTCGAGTCGCTCGCTTCGCTCGTCACGATCGATTGGCCCTCACCGGCCGAGAAGGCGGCGGTCACCAGGCAGCTGGAAGCGGCCGGCCTCACGGTCGCCGGGCTCCCCGTCCCCGTCCCGAAGGACACCCAGTCCAACCTCGGCACGACGATGAACACTGCGCTGCGCACCATCGCCGGCGAACGGTTCTCGGTGGCCTTCGAACCGAAGAGCACCGAGGTGGCCGGTGGGGTCAAGGTGAGCGCACTCCGCTTCTTCGTCGACGGGAAAGTCCTCCCGGCAGTTCCGCCCTTCCTCGGTCAGGAGATCGATCGCTTCTACGTCGACCTGGCCGTCTCCGCTCTGAGCTACCAAGGAGAGTCCTTCGACCAGATCGGCCTCGACCCCCTGCCGTCACTCGGCGAGGGTTTGACCAACCCGGTAGTCGGCGAGCCGACGCCGAAGCCCGGGTTCGGGAACTCCGCCGCTTCGGTGGATTCCGGCGGCGCCGAGTCCGGGTTCGACGGAACGGCTGGCGCCGGCTTCGGGTCCGGTGCATTGGATGGAGCATCCCAGATCGGCTCATCCCCACCCGGGTTGCCGCCCGCCGCCCCGGATCCGACAGCCGGGCAGACGACCGCCAGCGCCGCCCCATCGAGCTATGTGCCGGCGGTGGCGCAGGGCGACCTCATCGGTACCATCGCCCGCCGGCTCGACCTCCTCAGGTTCATGATCGGCCCACTGATCCTGGCCGTGCCGGGGTTGGTGCTCTACGGACGATTCGTCGTGGCGCCCGCTGCCTCACCAATGGCGTCCGAGCTCCGCCGATGGTGACACCGGTGACGATGATCGAGTCTGCCAGCGACCGGCTCGAAGCCAGCGAGGCGGTGCTCGACGTGAGCGGCGTCTCCGTCCGCTTCAGCGGCGTGAGCGCCCTCCGGGACGTGACGCTCACCGTCGGCAACGGACAGGTCGTGTCGCTGATCGGGCCCAACGGAGCCGGAAAGACGACCTTGTTCAACGTCATCGCCGGGGAGCAGCGACACGACAGCGGCACGGTGCGCCTCCTGGGAGAGGACACGTCACGGATGACCCCCCAACAACGGTCGCACCGCGGCATCGTTCGCACTTTCCAGCGGATGGAACTGTTCGAGGGCCTCACCGTCGAGGAGAACCTCATCGTCGCCCGGGAATTGGCAGGCCGCCTTCGCCTCGCCCGGGAGTTCCTGGTCCGTGACCGGATCTCAGACGGTGAACTCGTCGACGTGGCCGAGGTCCTCGAGGAATTGGGACTCAATCGGGTAGCCAACCGGCTGGTCGGTGAACTACCGACCGGTCTCCGCCGCATGGTGGAGCTCGGCCGCACCCTGATGGTCCCCTGTCATCTCGTCCTTCTCGACGAGCCGACCTCCGGCTTGGACCCCGACGAGCGGGCGCTCATGAAGGGCATCATCCGGGGCATCGCCAACGTGGCCCGCCGGCGGTCGGTGCTGCTCGTGGAGCACGACATGGGTGTAGCCCTCGAACTCGCCGACCACGCCTACGTACTCGACTTCGGGGAGATCATCGCCGACGGGACCGCTGGCGAGGTGCGGGCTGATCCGAGGGTGCAGGCCGCCTATCTCGGGATGGGGCTGTGACATCCGCGACCGTTCTCGACACCCGCTCGCTGGCGCTGCGGAACGTGACCGCCGGTTACGGCGCCTTGACCGTGCTGCAGGGTGCCAGTCTCGTCGTCCCTCCCGGCCACATCGTGGCGGTGTTCGGGCCGAACGGGGCCGGAAAGACCACGCTGCTGCGCTCCATCTTCGGTCAGGCCCACATCCGGAGCGGCTCGATCCGCTATGGGGAGGCCGAACTGCGGGGGCGGCCGGCTCATGACGTCGCGAAACTCGGGATCTGCTACGTCACCGACGACCGTACGCTGTTCCCCAGCCTGACCGTCAGTGAGAATCTCGAGCTGTTCGGCCGCCCGAAGCTCGGCCCCTCGGACCGGGAAGTCATCTACGAGCTGTTTCCCGTCCTCGCCGAACGACGCAAGCAGGCCGCCGGCACGCTGAGCGGCGGAGAGCAGCAGATGCTGGCGCTCGCCCGGGCCTTTGTCAGTGGGCAAAGCCTCGTCGCCGCCGATGAACTCTCGATGGGCTTGGCCCCGATCATTCTCGACCACATCTTCCAGATGCTGCGCCGCCTTCGCGACCAGGGCCGCAGTATCCTCCTCGTCGAGCAATACGTCGAACGGGCACTCCAAATCGCCGACATCGCCTATGTCTTGTGGAACGGCCGAATCGTCTTCGCCGGGGAGCCGGGCGAACTCACGGATCATGATGAACTCATGAGTCTCTACCAGACCGGCCGGCCGCTTCCGTGACCGGCGGCGGCACCACCATGCCGCCGCCCCGTACGCGTTGGCATCGGATTGCTGCGCCGTCTCCGGTCTGACCGTCGGCACCGAGTGACGACCGGCCCGAGGGCCCCGTCACCGCGAAGGCGCTGGACGAACGTCGGCAGGCCGGCCTACGCAGGCCTCGCGGTGGTGATCGCCTCGCTGGGTGGAGCGATTGCGCTCAGCCGGTCAGGCAAGGACGCATTCCGAGGTGCCGTCGTCGCCTACGCCTCCGATCGAAGTGGCCAGCGGGCCATCTGGCTCAGCGACGCCCGCACGTCAACCGAGCTGCGCGCCGAGGGCTGCGGAGGTTCGGGGTCCTACTCCCCGGCGTGGAGTCCCAACGGACGACAGCTGGCCTTTCTCACCGTGCGGGCGGAGCAGCGGGCGATCTGCATCGTCGAGTCCGCCGACGACGACGGCCGAATCGTCTTCGAGACCGACGGTAGGCCGAGCAACATTGCGTGGCACCCGTCCGGCCGGCGATTGCTCTTGACCAGGACGGCCGACGACGGAAGTGGTGCCGTGGTCGAGGTGACACTCTCGGGTCAGCGTGACGAGGTCGTGCTGGCCACAGGACCGGAGGGTTTCGGGCGGCCGGCGTGGCGCCCGGATGGCGACGGGTTCGTCGTCGCGACGGGACGAAACCATCTGCAGTTCTACGACCGGAAGGGAACATTGACCGAGACTTGGGGCGACACCGCCGACCAGTCACCCGTCTGGTCACGGGATGGTTCGAGACTGGCCTTCGTGAGAGAGCAACCCGGGGGGTGGGCCCTCATGGTGCTCGACGTCCGGACGAAGCGCTCCACCACGGTTGCGTTCTCGGAAAATCTGCTCTTCCACCCCGACTGGAGCCGAAACGACCGGCGACTCGCCTTCGAGGGGTACGACACCCGTTCCGGTAGTGCCGACATCTTTCTCATCGACGCCTCGGGCGGCGGCGCAACCCGTGTGCTCGTTGCAGGTCCGGGTGACGATGGGTCACCGGGGCTGCGGCCCTGAACTGAAGTCTTGAACGACCACCGGACCGGACCGGCGGGCTCTTCGCCCTCGGCTACACGCACACGTTCTTCTGCACCGTCACGTAGGCCTTGTTCTTGATCTGGACCATGTC
>JBFLYK010000099.1:0-7143 GCA_040756995.1 Actinomycetota bacterium
AGGCGGCGCCGGCGCGTCGGCCGGCGCGCCCGGTGCCGGGTCGTCCGGTGCGTCGCCCTCGGCGGCCCGGTCCAACAGCCCGGCCGCCGGCTCCGGTTCCCGCACGGCGTCCGGCGCCGGAGCACCCGGCGCGGCGGGTGCCAAGGCCAACACGCCGGCGGCCAAGCAGGCGGCCGGTCAGGGCGGTCCGTCCAGCCCCGCCGCTCCGACTCCGGGCGCGCCCGCGCCGGGCGGCGGCGCGGCCACCGGTGGCGCCACCGACGAGGGCGTGACCGCCGGCTCCATCAAGGTCGGGCACATCGGCATCTACTCCGGCCCGGTGGGGTCCTTCGGCGACGACCTGTCCTACGCCGGACGGGCCAAGCTCCAGGAGATCAACGACACCGGGGGGATCAACGGGCGCAAGCTCGACGTCCTCGTCCGGGACGACGCCTGGGACGGCACGAAGGGCATGAACGCCGCCCGCGACCTCGTGGAGCGGGAGAAGATCTTCGCCTTCTGCTGCATCATGTCGGTGAACACGTCCGACCCGCTCACGCCCTACCTCGAAGAGAAGAAGATCCCCCACATCGGGGCCGACGGTTGGGGCGAGCCGCAGTACAAGGGCGCGTGGACCTTCCCGGTGTCGGCCTCCGCTGTGACCGAGGCCCACATGCTGGCCAAGTACCAGGCCGAGAAGCAGGGCGCCAAGCGGGTGGCGATCATCTACATCAACAACCCGACCGGGCGGGCTTACGTGAAGGCCTACGACGAGGTCATCAAGAAGTTCGGCGGCCAGGTCGTGTTCTCGCAGCCGGCGACGTTCGACGACCCGGGCACGACGACGTTCATCGCCCAGGCCCGCACGCAGAACATCGACACGATCTCCACCTACCTCGACCCCGGCATCTTCACCCGGATGGTCCGGGAGGCGGCGGCCCAGAACTACAAGCCGAAGAACGCCTTCTCCGGCGCGGCGGGCCTCTTCTTCGAGGTAACGCCGAACTTCACCGGTCCGAACGGCGAAGGCACGATCGCCGCCACCCACTGGGTGACCAATGACATGGACACGCCGGGGTTCAGGACGTACAAGTCGCTGGTCGAGAAGTACTACCCGAAGATCGACCACTCGACGTGGACGAAGGCCGGCTACGTCGGCGCCACCATCTTCGGGAACATCATCAAGAGCCTGGGGCTCAACGTGACGCGGCAGCGGGTGAAGGACGCGGCCGACACGCTGACCAACTTCGACACCGGCCTCGGGCCGTCGCTGACCTGGCGCCCGGGCAAGCACCGGGCCAACAAGACGATCTACCTGGCCCAGATCCAGCGCGAGGGTGACAGGTTCGCCTACAAGTACATCGCCGGGCCGCTGGTCGACGAGTACGCCGAGTCGGAGTAGCCCGTGACCAAGTTCGTCCAGACGCTCGTCATCGGGGTCCAGTACGGCTGCATCTACGCCCTGATCGCCATGGGGATGGTGCTGGTCTACCGGACGACCGGCGTGCTCAACATCGCCCACGGCGGGATCGGTGTGCTGGCCGGGTTCGTGGCCTGGGATCTCAACACCATCCGGAACTGGCCGTACTTCGCCGCCATCGCGGCCGGGATCGCGGTGGCCATCGCCGCCGGCCTGCTCTTCGAACGGTTCATCGTTCGGAAGCTGGCCTCGCCGGCGCTGGCCACCGTGGCCACCCTGGGCCTGTTCCTCCTCCTCCAGGGGCTGGTGTTCGTGGTGCCCTGGTGGGGCAACACCTGGGGGCAGGCCTTCGACTCGCCGTTCCGCACCTGGAAGCCGGTCTCCATCCCCGGCGCCAACTACGCGGTCAGCTGGGACCAGCTGGTGCTGTTCGGGAACGTGATCGCGTTCTTCGCCGGCCTGTACTTCATCCTGCGCCGGACGCGGGTGGGTCTGGCCATGCGAGCGGTCTCCGACGACCCCACGGCGGCCCGCCTGATGGGAATCCGCCAGCGGCTGGTCTCACCCGTCGTGTGGGGCCTGGCCTTCGGCCTCTCGGGGCTGACGACCATGCTGCTGGCTCCGATCCTCAACCTGGACAACACGTCGCTCACCGCCTTCACGCTCAAGGCGCTGACGGTGACGTTCGTCGGCGGTCTGACCTCCCTGCCGTTGACCGTGCTGGGCGCCTTCGCCCTGTCGGGACTGGAGGTCTGGAGCCAGCTCTACGCCGGGGACGTGAAGGGACTCTCCGACGCCTGGCCGTTCATCATCCTCATCGTCGTGCTGGCGGCCCGTTTCGCCCGGGGCACCAAGGCCCTGGAGGACACGGCGGTGGCGCCGACATGAAAGCAGTGGTCAATCGTCGCAACGCCCTGAGGTGGACGGGTCTTTCGATCCTCACGGCCTTCGTGCTGACGATGCCGTACGCCATGAAGTGGGCCGGCTCGGCCTTCGCCATCGACTACGGCGTCATCATCGGCATGCTGGTGCTGTCGGTGTCGGTGCTGGCCTGGATCGGCGAGATCTCGCTGGCGCCGGTGGCCCAGATGGGGTTCGGCCTCGTGGTCGTCAACTACCTCCAGGAAGCCGGGCTGCCGTTCCTGGTCATCATGCCGGCGGTCATCATCAGCTCGATCCCGATCTCGTTGCTGCTCGGTGTGTTCGCCCTCCGGTTGCGGGGCGTCTACTTCGCCATCGCCACGCTGGCCTTCGCCTACATGGCGCAGAAGACGTTCTTCCAGAGCTACCTCGGCGTCCAGGGCGGCTTCGGTGGAACGGAGTCGAAGTCGATCACCCGGCCGTCCGGGTTCACCGGCAGCGAGGAGTTCTACTACCTGGTGATGGGCTCGCTGCTGCTCATGGCGCTGGTCTGCAGCCTCGTCAACCGGTCGTGGATCGGCACGTCGCTCGCCGCCCTGCGGCAGTCCGAGGCGGCCTTCTCGGTGCTGGGCCATTCGCCCGGCGCCTACAAGCTGTTCACGATCTGCCTGTCGGGGGCGATCGCCACCGTCGGCGGCGCCTACTTCGGCATGCTGCAGGGCCTCGTGCCGTCGAACTACTTCCAGCCGGCGTTGGCCATTCTCTACTTCGGCTTCGCCGTGGCCGGCGGGCTCGGGTCGGTGGCCGGGGCGGTGGTGGCGGGAACCGCCTTCGGCGCCATCCCCAAGTACTTCGACAGCCTGTCGGAAGGGAAGCTCGTCGGCTACGACCTGTTCTTCATCGGCTTCCTGTCACTCGGCCTCGTGCTGTGGGCGCCGGGTGGCCTGGCCGACATCGGCCGCCGGATCTGGCGCCGGCTCGAGGGCGCCGCTCCGGTGTCGGCGGCGGTGACCGGGTTCCAGGAGATCGACCTGAGTGACCCGACGGTGTTGGCCCGGGCGGCGGCGGTCGGCGACTCCGAGCAGGATCTGCCCGCGGTGGAGGCCCGGCAATGACGCGGCGCGAGATCTTCGACGAAGCGGCCCGGCGGCGGGCCGGGCGGCTGATGGCCGAGCGGGGCCGGATCGTCCGGCGGAGCACCGGCCGCAATGGCCACGGCCGCACGCTCGTCCTCGACCCCGAGAAGCTGTCCCGGTTCCAGCCCGCCCGCGAGCGCATCGCCGGGCACCTGGCGCAGGGCGGTTTGCCCGTCCGGCAACGCCATGTCGAAAAGCGCGAGATCCTCACGGTCGAGGACCTCACGATCCACTTCGGTGGCGTCCACGCCCTCGACGGCGTGAACCTCGTGGCCCGCACGGCCGAGATCGCCGGCGTCATCGGGCCCAACGGGGCCGGGAAGACGACCTTCTTCAACTGCCTGTCCGGCCTTCTCACCCCCGACCGGGGCGAGATCACCTTCGACGGGCACAAGCTCAACGGCTCACCGGCGACGCGAGGCCGGCACGGCCTGGGGCGGACCTTCCAGACGCCGAAGCTGTTCGGCACGCTGTCGGTGCTCGACAACCTCATCTTCGGGTGCCGCACCGCCGACTCCGCCCGTCGGGACTACGTCTTCGATCCCGCCCTCCGGCGGGTTTCCCACCAGGAGCGGGCCGCTCGGCTGGCCCGCCTGGTCGGCTTCCGGGGAGACCTGAACGCCCCCGCCGGCAGCCTGCCCTTCGGTGATCTGCGGACGGTCGAACTGGCCCGGGCCCTGTGCGCCGCTCCGTCGCTGCTGATGCTCGACGAGCCGGCCTCGGGTCTCGACGTCAGCCAGGCGGAGGCCTTCGTCGAGCTGCTGCGGACCCTGTCGGACCTCGGGCTGTCGATCCTCCTCATCGAGCACGACATGAGCCTGGTCATGGGGATCTGCGACCACATCACCGTGCTGGACTTCGGCCAGGTGATCGCCGAGGGCACGCCGGAGGAGATTCAGCGCAACGAGGCGGTCATCGAGGCCTACCTGGGGAGGGAGCACTGATGCTGAGCGTGCGGGGCCTCACCGTGGCCTACGGGCCGGTCAAGGTGCTCCAGGGCATCGATCTCGACATCGGCTCCGGCGAGATCGTCGCCCTCATCGGACCCAACGGCGCGGGGAAGACCTCGACCCTCAACGCCATCGCCGGCCTGCTGCCGAGGCAGGGCGAGATCACCCTCGACGGGGAACCTCTCCCGGTCGCCGCCGAGGAGGTCATCCGCAAGGGCCTGGCGCTCGTACCCCAGGGTCGCCGGGTGTTCCCCACGATGAGCGTCGAGGAGAACCTGCTGATGGGCGCCTACTCCCAGGGCGCCCGGTGGAAGGGCTTCGACGACCGGGCCGCCCCGATCTTCGACATCTTCCCCCGGCTGAAGGAGCGCCGCCGCCAGGAGGCCGGCCGGCTCTCCGGCGGTGAGCAGCAGATGCTGGTCATCGGCCGGGCGCTGCTTTCCCAGCCGAAGGTCGTGCTCATCGACGAACTGTCGCTGGGCCTCGCCCCCAAGATGGTGCTGACGCTGCTGGAGACGATCCAGCGGTTCAACGCCGAGCAGGGCACCGCCTGCCTGCTGGTCGAGCAGGCGGCCACCGCCGCACTCAAGATCGCCACATCCGCCTACCTGCTCCAGCGCGGCAACGTCGTCTACCACGGGCCGGCAGCCCGCCTGCGGGAAGACGTCGACGTGCTGCACAGCGCCTACCTCGGGCACGGGACGGCCCGCAGGGAATCAGCACTCCGGAGGTGACCGTGAGACGTCGCAAGTTGTTGGCCGCAGTGGTGCCCTTGGCGCTGCTGACGTTCCTGCCAACGGTGCAGGCGGGGGCCGCGCTCGGCCCGCCGGCCGAGCTCGGCGGCGGCGAGGGGGGCAACGGCTTCCATGGGTTCGCCCAGTTCGAGACCCACGCCCAGGGGCAGGTGGTCACGCTCACCGGCTTCCTGAACGCCTACCGCGAGGACAACAGCATCGTGGGGGCGGTGTCGGAGATCAACGGGCCGCCGGCGACCTCGAGGAACATCGCCGCCTTCTTCTTCCGGGGGAAGGGCGCCACGTTCGTGTACGGCGTCATCGGCGGCCCCGGCGGCGGCCGGGGCACACTGCCCGACCCGCCGCCGGGCGAGGCGAACGCCTACTACCCCACCGACGATCCCCCGTACGAGATGACCTGGAGCGGCCCGATCACCGGGCTGGGACTGCCGCAGGTGGTGGACAGCCGCTTCCACGCCAAGGCCACCGACACGCCGACCGGCCGCACCGACGGCGCCGTCACCGCGCTGTCGAGCCCGAACCACTTCGAGGTGGGCCAGGCGACGGTGACGTCCCACACCGAACCGGCCGAGGGCGGCGTGGTGGCCGAAGCGGTGTCGGTCATGCACCAGGTCAAGGTCGGACCGCTCACGATCCAGAACATCGTGTCCCGGGCCTACGCCTTCGTGCCGACCAGTGGTGACCCGAAGGGCATCGCCAGCACGGTCGTGGAAGGCGCCAAGGTCGGCGACACCCCGGTGCAGATCACCGACCAGGGCCTCATCGTGGCGGACCAGAAGAACCCGTTGCAGCAGGAGCAGGTCAACAAGGCCATGGCCGATGCCGGCTTCCCGCAGGTGCGGCTCCTCCCGTCGGTGGCCAAGGCCGGCGAGGACGGGTCGTCGGTGACCACGACCGCCGGCACCCTGGAGTTCGTCAAGCACGACGAGGCGTTCGGCGCCTCCAACCCGCAGGGGTTCGCCGGTGGCGGCTTCTCCATCGGCGGCGCCGAGGCCTACGTCAACACCCGCCGCTGCGACCCCGACTGTGGTGGCGGGAGCGGCGGATCGAGTGACGTGGTCGGCGGCGGCACCGGCGACAGCCCCGTCTCCGGAGACGGGGCGTCAACCTCGTCGTCCGACTCGTACTCCTCCGACACGCTGTCATCCGACTCGCTGTCGACCGACCCCGCCGCCGCCACGGCGGCCGGGACCGCCGACGCCGGCGGCTACGGAGCGGACTCCGCCGCGACGTTCAGCAGCGACAGCATTCGCGCCGGCCTCGGCGCCTCCGGTGGCCTGGCCTCGGGCTCGGGCGGCGGGCTGAGCGGGTCGGACGCCTCGGCGGGCGCCGCGTCGGGTTCCACGACGGCCGAGACTCCCTCGAGCGGAGAGGTGTCCCTCGGCGTCCAGGCGCCGGGCGACGGCGTGGAGGTGCAGCAGCAGGCGGCCGTATCGGTCGTGAACCTGGGTCCGAAGAGCGCGGAATGGGTGCGCGACCTCTACCTGATGGCGGGCCTCGCCCTCGGGATCATCTTCGTTGGACAGCGCCTCGCACGGGCGTTCTCATAAAGGAAGAGCAATGGAGCGTTTGAAGCGAGACCACGCCCGGCAGCTCATCGCCGGCGCCCTGGTGGCAGCGGCCCTGGTCGTGCTCGTCATCGGCTACGCCAACATCCGGGACGAGATCCACGTCGCGGCGCAGATGCCCTACGTGCTCACCGGCGGGATCGGAGCGCTGATCCTCACCGGGCTCGGCATGGTGGTGCTGCGCTCGCAGGACGACAAGGCCGTCCTCGACCGCCTCGAGGTGTTGGAGGGAACCAACGACGAGCTGCGGGAGCGGGTGGACTACCTGACCCAGCTGCTCGAGACCGCCCTCCTCCCCGACGACGTGACCACCAAGTCGAGCCCGCAGATGGTGGGCACACGCCAGACCACCTGACGGCCAGGCGTGGGGTTGGGGCCCCACGCTCTGGAGGAGCCTGGGGTTGGGGCCCCAGGCGGGGCGGCGCAGCCGCCCGAACAGAAGGCAGGCGTTTGGCGCGCGCCAGCGCGCCGAAC
>JBFLYK010000100.1:0-6626 GCA_040756995.1 Actinomycetota bacterium
AGGACGCCAAGTGGGAAGGCAAGAGCAAGAAGAAGCACCAGGAGGCGTCCGGCCGCAAGCGTGACCACGGCAAGGATGGCAAGAAGGACGTCGACGACAAGGACGAGTGGCGCCGCAAGCACCACAAGGACAAGTACAACAAGCACTGGGACCACGACCGTCACCGGCACCGCCGCCACCGCTACGGGTGGGACACGCACCGCCGGTACTACAAGTACGGCTTCTACGGCCCGGGCTGGTACGACCACTGTGGCTACTACGGCCCGCACTACAGCGGCTACGGCGACGACTGGGGCTACTACGGTCCTGACGCCTGCCGCTACGAGTACGGCGGCTACCAGTCGCACCACCTCGTCCAGATGAGCTGGGACCAGGTCATCCCGAGGTCCGACCTGGAGGCCTACGGCGTTGCCAACCTCGACATCGACGTCCACGCCGGGGTGGTGTGCTTCCGGCTGGCCTACGACGGCTTCGACCGGGCCATCGGCGCCCAGATCCACCCCGGGCGGATCGGCGAGGTCGGGCCGGCGATCGTGCTCCTCCACGTCGGCACGAACGGCGACGACGGCTGCGTGAGCGCCGACCCGCGGATCCTCTACGAGATCCAGAACGACCCGCGGGGCTACTACCTCGAGGTCAACGACGAGGAGTACGGCCAGGTCCTGCGGGGTCAGCTCGAGGCCCCCGACTACCGCGGCCGCTACTAGTCCGACCTGCGGTTCCATCGCCGGCACCGCCGGATCCGCCCAGCGGGAATGGATCCGGCGGTGCCGTCGCGTTCCGCTACATTTGCTCCCCGGCGAAGCTCGGGAGATTCACCTGCCTCCCCCGACGCACACCGGTTTGTGAAGTCCCTTAAGTCTCGCGGCCAGGCTGCCGAGAAAGGGACAGAACTGCAGCACCGGCCACGGAGCGACCAGTCATCTGGACGGCTCCCGCCACCTGAAACGCACTGTTTTGGCGCCACGCGCGCCGCTGATCACCAAGGAGACACGGAAGATGGCGGGAAAGGCCAAGAACAAGGGCGACGACGCCCCCCAGTCAAAGACTGCCCGGGCCTCGCTGCGCACCGGAGGCGGCAAGGCCGACTTCATCGCCGCGGCTGACGCGCCCCGCATCGTCCCCCTCGGCGGTGGGACGCACGCCTACATCCTCGACCCCCGGGACGGCAAGACCCGCCGTTTTAAGGTCGCCTCGGATGAGTTCTTCGGCGCGCTGTCCACGCTCGACGAGGCCGGCCACGGCGACCGCATGCGCCGGGACCTGAAGGACCTCGCCGACCGCTACCCCCAGTCCGGCTGGTCGCAGGCCGTCGCCCGGATCGAAGGTCCGGCCGTCGCCGACGCAGCCGAGGCTGAGGTGGCCGAGGTCGAGTCCGACGAGAACGCCGCCTAGTACACAGGCTCGTTGCGGAGCGGCCGGAGCCCCCGGGGGCCCGGCCGCTCTGTCGCGTCTGTAAGCAGAAACCGTCCTTTTCGCCACTGAGTGAAAAGTGGCATTCTGTGCCACCATGACGACGGCAGTGATGACGGTTGAGGCTGACGATCTGATCCATCAGGTCATGGCGACGCCGGAGGGCCACGCCGACCCCTATCCCTTCTACCGCCGGCTGCAAGCCGCGGCGCCCGTCCACCGCAGCGGCCTGGACGGGGTCTGGTACGTCTCGGGCTTCGACGCCTGCCGGCAGCTCCTCGGGGACTCCCGGATCGGCAAGAACGACCAGTTCGTCGTGCCCCGCCACGGTGTCGACCCCGAACGGGTGCGGCTGGCCCAGCGCCGGCGCCGCAAGTCGATGATCACGTCGAACCCGCCCGAGCACACCCGCCTGCGGGGGGCGGCCAAAGGGGCGTTCATCCCCCCGGCCATGGCCGGCCTCCAGCCCCGGGTCGAGGCGCTGGTGGCCGAGCGGCTGGACCGGCTCGCCGCTCTCGGCGAGGCGGACGTGATGGCCGAGCTGGCCTTCCCCCTGCCGGTGACCGTGGTGGGGGAGATGGTGGGCGTCCCGGAGGAGGACCGGGACTGGTTCCGGCCGCTCATGCGGATCCTCGTCGCCTCCGACTCCTTCAACCGCACGCCGGAGATGCACGCCAAGGTCGAGCGGGCCGGTGACGAGCTCGAGGCCTACTTCGTCGACCTGATCGCCCGGCGGCGCAAGGAACCGACCGACGACCTCCTCTCCTATTTCGTCGCCCGGGCCGACGACGGGCTGCTCGACGACGACGAGCTGTTCGCCACCGTCACTTTGCTGTTCTTCGCCGGGTTCCTGACCACGACCAACCTGATCGGAAACGGCCTGGTGGCGCTCTTCGACCACCCCGCCGAGCAGGCCCGCCTGTGGGCGGAGCCGGGGCTGGCCGCCTCGGCGGTCGAGGAGATCGTGCGGTTCGACTCGCCGGTGCAGTTCGTCCACCGCAACGTCCTGGAGGACTTCGAGCTGGACGGGCGCCGCCTGGCCAAGGGCGACATCGTCATGGCCCTGCTGGCGGCGGCCAACCGCGACCCGGCCCGGTTCGACGACCCCGACCGTTTCGACGTCGGACGGCCCGACAACCTGCACCTGGCGTTCGCCTGGGGACTGCACTTCTGCCTCGGCGCCCGCCTGGCCCGGATGGAGGGCCAGCTCGTCTTCGCCGGCCTGGTGGAGCGCTTCGCCAAGGTCGAGCCGGCCGGTGAACCCGTCCGCAACCCCGGTCTCGCCATCCGCGGCTTCGAATCGCTCCCGGTGCGCTTCACCCCGCGCTGACCGGCGCGTCGTCCCCTGGTCCGGCAGGGGGCCGCTGTTACACTTCCGCGCCTCATGGAGACCACTGTTGAATCGCTGGAGGGAAACAAGGTCCGGCTGAAGGTGGCCGTCCCCGCCAGCGAGTTCGAGGCGGCGATCGACGCCGCCTTTCGCAAGCTGGCCCGGGAGGTCCGCATTCCCGGGTTCCGCCCCGGCAAGGCACCCCGCCGGCTGCTCGAGGCCCACCTCGGCCCCGAGATCGCCCGCGAGCAGGCCCTGCGTGACGCCCTGCCCGAGTACTACTCGAAGGCGGTCGTGGCCGAGGAGCTCGACACCATCGCCCCGCCCGAGCTGGAGATCACCGCCGGGCAGGAGGGCGGCGACGTCGAGTTCGACGCCGTCGTCGAGGTGCGGCCCCAGGTCGAGATCGAGGGCTACGACTCCCTCCAGATCACGGTCGAGGACCCGTCCGTCGAGGACGCGGAGATCAACGTCCAGATCGACAACCTCCGGGAGCGCTTCGCCGACCTCGAGGAGTCGACCGCCCCGCTGGGCAAGGGCGACTACGCCCAGCTCAACATCAAGGGCTACATCCACGACGAAGAGGTCCCGGGCCTGACGGTCAGCGACTTCCTCTACGAGGTGGGCTCCAACCTCGTGGTGCCGAAGCTCGACGAAGAGCTCGAGGGCAAGCGGCCCGGCGACATGCTGAAGTTCAACGACACGCTGCCGGCCCAGTGGGGCGAGCGCGCCGGGCAGGAGGTCGCCTTCCAGGTGATGGTGAAGGAGACCAAGCGCAAGGTCCTGCCCGCGGCCGACGACGAGTGGGCCCGCGAGGCCAGCGAGTTCGAGACCATCGACGAGCTGCGGGCCGACATCCGCCAGCGGATGGAGAACGTCCGGAAGATCCAGACGCACCTGGCGGTGCGGGACAAGGTCCTCCAGGCGGTCGGCGCCAAGGTGAGCATCGAGATTCCCGAGCCGCTGATCCAGGAGGAGATGGAGCGCCGCCTCCACAACCTGCTCCACCGCCTCGAGGAGCAGGGTGCCACGGTCGAGCAGTACCTCCAGGCCACCGGGCTCTCGCAGGACCAGCTCATCGCCGACGTCCGGCTGGAATCGACCAAGGCGGTCAAGGCCGACCTGGCGCTCCGGGCGGTCGTGGCCGCCGAGCAGATCACCGCCAGCGACGACGAGGTCGACGCCGAAATCGCAAGATTGGCTGAGAGAACAGGGCGCAAACCGGCCCAGCTGAGGAAAGAGATCGAACGCGGCCAGGGTCTCCAAGCGGTACGCTCTGAATTGTCCCGGGGGAAGGCCCTGCAGTTCCTCGTGGACCACGCCACCGTGGTCGACGAGAAGGGCAATCCCGTCGACATTTCGTTTCCAGAGTCTGCTCCCGAAGCCCCGGCGGAGGAGCCTGAGGAGGAGTCAGAGGCGTGATCGAGCCCATCAGGAATTACCTCGTCCCGACGGTCATCGAGCAAACCAACCGGGGCGAGCGGGCGTTCGACCTCTACTCCCGGCTGCTGAAGGAACGGATCATCTTCCTCGGCACGCCGATCGACGACACTGTCGCCAACCTGGTGAGCGCCCAGCTCCTGCATCTGGAGAGCGAGAACCCGGATCAGGACGTCAGCATCTACATCAACTCGCCGGGCGGTGAGATCACCGGTCTCTTCGCCATCTACGACACGATGCAGTACATCAAGTGCGACGTGCGCACGATCTGCATCGGGCAGGCGGCGTCGGCCGCCGCCGTCCTCCTCGCTTCGGGTACGCACGGCAAGCGCTTCGCCCTTCCGCACGCCCGGATCCTCATCCACCAGCCCCACGGTGGCGCCGCCGGTCAGGCCGTCGACATCGAGATCCAGGCCAAGGAGATCATCCGGATGCGGAACCTCCTGGAGGAGATCCTGGCCCATCACACGGGCCAGAACATCGAGCGCATCCGGAAGGACTCCGACCGCGACTTCATCATGAGCGCCGAGGAGGGCAAGGAGTACGGCGTCATCGACGAAGTGCTGACGAATCGGGAGCTCTCCGCGGTGGCCACGGCCGCCGGGGTGAGCTGAGGTCAGGGGATCCAGGTCGGGAGGCGGACCGGTGGCCAAGTTCGGCGATGGGGGGGACCTGCTGAAGTGCTCCTTCTGCGGAAAGAGCCAGAAGCAGGTGAAGAAACTGATCGCCGGTCCCGGCGTCTACATCTGTGACGAGTGCATCGATCTCTGCAACGAGATCATCGAGGAAGAGCTGTCGCAGACCTCCGAGGTCAAGTGGGACGAGCTGCCCAAGCCGAAGGAGATCTACGAGTTCCTGAACGACTACGTGATCGGTCAGGAGCAGGCGAAGAAGATCCTCGCCGTCGCCGTCTACAACCATTACAAGCGCGTCGAGGCGGGCGCCTACGGCGACCCCGACGTCGAGCTGCAGAAGTCGAACATCCTGCTCATCGGCCCGACGGGGTGCGGCAAGACGCTGCTGGCCCAGACGATGGCCCGGCTCCTCAACGTGCCGTTCGCCATTGCCGACGCCACGGCCCTCACGGAGGCCGGCTACGTCGGTGAGGACGTCGAGAACATCCTCCTCAAGCTGATCCAGGCCGCCGACTACGACGTCAAGAAGGCCGAGACCGGGATCATCTACATCGACGAGATCGACAAGATCGCCCGTAAGGCCGAGAACCCGTCGATCACCCGCGATGTGTCGGGCGAAGGTGTCCAGCAGGCGCTGCTGAAGATCCTGGAGGGGACGACGGCATCAGTGCCGCCGCAGGGGGGTCGCAAGCACCCCCACCAGGAGTTCATCCAGATCGACACGACGAACATCCTGTTCATCTGCGGCGGGGCGTTCGCCGGCATCGAGCGGATCATCGAGAGCCGCATCGGCCAGAAGGGGATCGGCTTCGGGGCCGACATCCGTCGCGCCGACGAGAAGGACCTCGGCGCCATCCTGGCCCAGGTCCTCCCTGAGGACCTGCTGAAGTTCGGGCTGATCCCCGAGTTCATCGGCCGGCTCCCGGTCATCGGCGCCGTCCACAGCCTGGACCGCGACGCCCTTGTCCGGATCCTCATGGAGCCGAAGAACGCCCTGGCCAAGCAGTTCCAGAAGTTCTTCCAGTTCGACAACGTCGAGCTGGAGTTCACGGAGGACGCCCTCGGGGCGGTGGCCGACCAGGCGCTGCTGCGGGGGACGGGCGCCCGGGGTCTGCGGGCCATCCTCGAAGAAGTGCTGCTCAACGTGATGTACGAGCTGCCGTCGCGCAACGACGTCGGCAAGTGCGTCATCGATCGCACGGTGGTGCTGGAGAAGGTCAACCCTACCCTCGTGCCCCGGGTCGAGCCCGCCGCCGAGCGCGGCCGCCGCAGCGCCTGACACTCGTGCCGGCCGCGGGCTTCGCCCGCTGAGGTTGGCAAGGTGCGCCAGTTGGGGTAGATCCGCGGCATGACGATCGGGAAATCAGTCGCGGTTGGTGCCGTCGCGGGCGGCGGGGCGGGTTACGCCTGGGCCCGGAAGCAGGGCCGGACGGGCCGGGAGGCGGCGATGACGGCCGCCAAGGGTGCGGCGGCCGGTGGTGCCGGCGGCCTGGCGATCGGTGCCGGTCTGGCTCGCCGCCGGAAGGCGCAGGCCGACGCCGGACGGGCGGCGGCCGCGATGGGGATGGTCAAGGGGATGGCCGACGTCACCGAGGGGCTCGTCGACCGGATCCAGGACACCGCCACGCCGGTGGTGGAGACCGTGAGCGACGCGGTCGAAGCGTCGGTGGAGGACGTCCGGCACGTGACCAGGGTGAAGCGGCGGGAGGCCCGCAAGCAGGTCCGGGCCGCCCGGCGGGCCGCCGCCAAGCAGGCCGCCGCCGCCCGGAAGGTGGCGGAGAAGCAGGCCGCCGCGGCCCGCAAGGTCG
>JBFLYK010000101.1:0-5507 GCA_040756995.1 Actinomycetota bacterium
CTGGCCGCGGCGGCGGGGGCGGCGGCCTACGTCGCCGTGTTCGTGCTCCTCGGTGCGCTCACCCGGCGGGCCGTGGTGTGGTCACTGGGCTTCGTCATCCTCGGCGAGCGGCTGCTCGGCACCGCCCTGTCGGGCATCGCCCAGTGGTCGCCCGGCTGGGAGGCGAGGGCCGTCTATGCCCAGCTCGGCCCGAGCGCCGCCGAGCACCTCCATCGCAGCGGCATTCCGGAAGGGGGCGGCGCCGTCGTCCGCCTCCTGCTCATCGCCGCCGTCGCCCTGACCGTCGCCGCCCTCCGGCTCGGCCGGCTCCGGCTCACCGGCCCCTCCGGCGACTGAGCGGCGCTCTAGGCCGGGTTCTCGAGGTAGTTGACCTCGACCTTGTCGAAGCCGAGGGCGCCCAGCAGGCGGGTGAGCATTTCCTTGGTGTTCTCATCCGCCTTGGCGATCAGCGCCGACTCGTCGGCCGCCGCCCGCAGCTTGGGCTCGGCCGCGGCGTAGAGGGTCTGCTCTCCCGTCGGGCTGTCGGTGAAGACCGAGCCGAGCCGGTCGAGGAGCCCCCGGTCGCGGTCGACGACGCGGCTGGCGGCGGTGTCGACGACGGGCTTGCCCAGTTGGGCGTGGGGCAGCGTGATCGTGACCGACCGGTCGGGATTGACCCTGACCGACTCGGCGCCCAGGCCGGAGAAGTCGACGGTGGCGTCGACCGAGCCCTGGGCCAGGAACAGCGTCCGCTCCCCCTTGAGGAAGGACGGGAGGTACTTGGCGTCCTCCTCGATGTCGATCATCACCTGGTAGTTGCCGGTGGCCGCCCGGTACTCGTCGAGGTCCTCCAGCGCCTTGAGGACGGCGGGGCCGGTCCGGTCGACCTCCTCCGTCTTGAACGGGTTGCCCCAGTCGGGGAGCAGATCGCCGAGGTTGTGAAGGCCCGTCCAGCCGAGGAGGACGGCGACGATGATGGCCGCCACCCGGACGGTGCCGCCCACGATGCCGCGCCGGGGCCGGGGCGGGCGGGGTGGAGCGGCCCACTCGTTGGCCCGGTAGGTCACAGATTCCCGTTCGGGGGTGAGAACCGGCATGGCACTTCCTTTCGCGGCGCGCCCCTGAGGCCCGAGCGGCCAGTGTGGCATCGATTCTGACCGGCCGAAACCACGCCGGTTACTCCTCGGGCAACAAGGTGACCGAAGTGTCCGGATCCTCCGTGGTCGACGTCGTCGATTCGGGCGATGCGGTCGTGGCGGTCGTCGACGACGAAGACGACGAGGACGACGAGGACGACGACGTCGCCGTCCTCGGAGACTTCGACGTCCGGCCCGGGGTGGTCGTGCTCGACGAGGACGAGGACGAGGACGGTGTCGCCGGCTCCGCCTGGGCCGTACCGATCACGGCGTCGGGCCGCAGATCCTCGAACCACTTGGCCGCCTCGGTGGTGAGGAACACCACCGACTGGCGGGCGGCGAAGCCGAGTCGCCCGGGGGCGACGACGTTCTTGATCCGCCCGGGGTCGAGCCGGCGGGCCAGGGCGCCGAGCTGGGGCAGCTTGTTCAGCGGCACGTCGAGCTTGGTGTGCTTGAGCAGCACCGAGATCCAGCGGGCGACTCCGCCGTCGTCGGCCACCTCGGCCCGCATCTTGGCCAGGGCCGACAGCATGATCAGCCCCTGGTGCTCGGAGCGGCTCAGGTCACCCTGCTCGACGTCGGTCCGGTTGCGGGCGAAGGCCAGCGCCTGGCCGCCGGTCATGTGGTGCCAGCCCCGCTGGAACCGGGCGCCCGAGTTCCGGTCGTTCATGCGCCGGTCGACGAGGACGTCGACGCCGCCCAGCTCGTCGACCATCGACATCAGCCCCCGGAACCCGGTGATCACGTAGTAGTCGATGGGCAGGCCGGTCAGGCGCTGGACCGTCTTCGACAGGAGGTTCGGCCCCCCGAGGGCCAGGGCGTTGTTGATCTTGCCCCGGCCGTGACCGGGGATCTCGACCCAGCTGTCGCGGGGGAAACCGAGGAGGGTGCCCTGGCCGGTCTCCGGGTTGACGCACAGGAGGTGGAGGGAGTCGGCCCGGGTCTTGAGCATGTCCTCCCCCGGACGGGCGTCGGAGCCGGCCACGAGGATGAAGACGAGGCCCTCGGGCACCTCGTGCTCCGTGGTGAACGGGATGGGCGGCGCCCAGGGCTTCCCGTTGGGGGCGGCCAGGGCGGAGCTGGCCGGGGGTTCGGCCGCGCCCCCGCCGAACGGGGCGGGGTCGACGAACACGTCGCCGGCGCCGGGCGGCGGGGCCTGCTCCTCCTCGGGCGCCGAGGTGATCACCTTCGGCCCGGAGGTGGCGGTGCCGGCATTGTCGGGGACCCCGACGACCATGGCCGGGCCCTCCCCCTTGCCGACGCCGCCCGGAGTACAGGCGGCGACGCCCAGGCCGGCCAAAGCCATGGCGCCGGCGGTCAGACCGGCCAGGATGCGTTGCGAGAAGACGATGACGGCTCTCCCTCCCAGCGTTCGCCGTGTCCGCGAAGGGTAGTCAACACAATCCGGTCTCCGGGTGCAGGCGCCCCGGGGAACATTTCCCGAAAGCATTTCCCCGAGAAAGTTTCACGGAAGGAACCAGCCACTCCGTGCGTCCAACCCGCCGTGAACGACGAACGGACCCGTCCGTGACCGCCGCCACCACCAACCCGCCCACGCGGGCCGGCGAGGTCGCGCCCGGTGTCCTGGCCCGGGCCCGGGCCGGCGACCAGCGGGCCTTCACCGAGCTCGTCCGCCACTACGACCACCGGCTGCGGGCCCTCGCCTACCGCCTGCTGGGCGACCGGGCGGCCATGGACGACGCCCTCCAGGAGGCCTACGTGAAAGCCTTCCGGGCCCTCCCCGGCTTCCGGGAGGACGCCGCCCTCGGCACCTGGCTCTACCAGATCACCTACCGGGCCTGCGTCGACCTGCAGCGCCGGGAGGGCCGCCACGAAGCCGCGCCGCTCGAAGAAGCCGGCCGCGGCGGTCTCGCCGGGCGCGGTGGCGTCGCCCGGCACGGTGGCGTCGCCGCCGACCCCGCCTCTACCGCCGCCTCCCGGACCGACCTCCAGCGGGCCCTGGCCGGCCTGCCGGTCGACCAGCGGGCCGCCGTCCTGCTGGTCGACGCCGAGGGCCTCGACTACGACGCCGCCGCCTCCGTCCTCGGCGTGGCCCCGGGGACGATCGCCTCCCGCCTGTCCCGGGCCCGGGCCGCCCTGCGGGCGGCACTGGCCGAAGGAGAGACCCGATGAGCCCCCGACCGCCGCAGGCCGACGAGCCCCGGTCCGACCCGGGCCGCCCCGAGCGCCCCGACCGCGACGAGCGCCTCGGCTCGGCGCTGTCCGACCTTCCCGTCCCCGACCACGGCCCGACGTTCTGGGCCGACCTCGACCACCGCCTCCAAGGAGACACCGTGCCGCACACCGAGTCCGCCACCGACGCCGGACCCGACCAACCGACCCTGTCCACTCCGGCCCTGACCACTCCGACCACCGGGCCCGCCGCCGTCAGCCTCGACGAGCGCCGGGACCGCCGGGCCGCCCGCCGGGGCGGCGGCCGGTTCACCCGCTCGCTCGGCGCCGCCGCGGCCGCCGTGGCCCTCGTCGTGGCCGCCGCCGGCGCCCTCACCGTCGTCAACCGGGACGACAAGACCGACCGGGAGGTCCGGGCCGCCGACCGCCCCGCCGGCACCGCCCAGCCCGGCCCGACGACCCCGACCGCCCCCGCCGAGTTCTCCGCCACCTACGACGGCATCGAGGGGTGGGACGGGCCCGACGGCTGCTGCCGCACCTGGCGTCTGACCGTGGCCCGGGACGGCAGCTTCCGCTGGACCTCCACCGACAGCAGCGACGACATGGCCTATGACGCCACCACCGGCCGTCACGTCGAAATCGTGAGCCGCGGGCCCGGCACCTCCAAGGAGCGCCCGAACGCCTTCATCGCCACCGGCGTCCCCGCCGGTGGGCCTGACCAGCGGGTCGCCAAGCCCGATCCGCTCGGCCCGATGGCCGACTTCATCACGGCCCTGGCCCGGGCCGGCGACCCCCGCATCGCGTCGACCTCCGTGGCCGGCCGGCCCGCCTGGCACTACGACGGCCCGACGGTCCAGGACCGCCTCGGCGGTGAGGGAGCCCCGAACTACGCCATCGCCGACGTCGACCAGGCCACGGGCGCCATCCTCGACATGACGATCCGGGTCGACGAGACGGTCATCACCCGGTTCACCGCCTCGGACATCACCACCAGCGACCAGATCGACCGGGCCCGGTACCGGCTGGACCCCCCGTCCGGCGCCAACGTGCAGAACCTCCCGATCGGCTTCGCCGTCCGATCCCTGGACGACGCGGCCGCCGAGGTTCCCTATGACCTGCTGGTCCCCGGCCACGTTCCCGACGGTTTCACGCTCGACTGGGCGCCGAGCTCCGTGACGGTCAACGGCGAAGTCGCCAGCCCCACCGGCCCCGAGGGCGGGAACCCGCCGACCACGCCGGTCGTGTCGATGACGTGGCGCAAGGGCGCCGGGGAATTCACCGTCAGCCTGCGGCCCACCGGCGGCCAGCCGTGGGACGACCCCTTCGGCGCCGAGGGGATGGTGCCCGACAAGCAGCCCGTCCGCCTGGAGCTGCCCGGCCGGCCGGCGCTCGAGGGTCAGTTGATCGTCGAGGCCCCGCTGCGGCCGCACCTGTGGGGCATCACCGGCGACGTCGTGGTGACTGTCTCGGGTGACCTCTCCCGGGCGGAGCTGGAGCAGGTGGCGGGCTCGCTCCGCCCGCATCGGCACGGCTGACCGCCCGACGGCCCCGTCCGACCCCCCGGTAGGCGAACCTTTCGCGGCAATTGGCAGGACTTGTCCCGATCGTGGCGAATCTCCCATCAGGGAGTGTTCGGACGATCGGCGCGGCTGGGGGGTCACCGATGGAACTGGCAACACAGGGCAACAACTACCGGCAGCTGGCCGAGGAGATCGGCCAGGTGCTGCAGGCGGCGGCCGAGACCGCCGAGAAGATGGTCGAGGACGCCCGGGCCCAGGCGGACCGCATCCGGGCCGGGGCCGAGGATGACCGCCGCACCGCCTACGCCGAAGGCCGCCGCGTCCTCGACGAGGCCCGCATGGAGGCCGACATGATCCGGGCCGAGGCCGAGTGGCAGGCGCAGGAGATCATCAGCCAGGCCCGCCGCCAGGCCGCCGAGCAGATCGCCGGCGCCGACGCCCGGCTGGCCGAGCTGACCGAGGCCGAGAACCGGGTGATGGACCGCCTCGCCGGTGTCGGGCAGGTGTTGACCGAAGCGCTGGCGGCGCTGCGGGACGAGGGAGCCGGCGGCGCCACGCCGGCGCCCTCTCCCGCCGTGGAAGAGACGGCCCCGCCCCTGCCCGAGGCCGATGACGAGGCCGACGGCCCGTCGGCCAATGTGTACTTCGTCGAGTTCCCGCCCGCCGCCGCGGCGGCCGCTCCCGCGCCCGCCGATTCCGGTCCCGAGGGGGAGATCGTCCTCACGGACTCCTCCGCCTC
>JBFLYK010000102.1:0-5388 GCA_040756995.1 Actinomycetota bacterium
ACGGGACGCCCCTGCGCCGCCACTTCGACCGACTCGACCACGCCATCGCCGACATCATCAACAATGCCAAGCTGGCAGCGTGAAACTTGACTCAATCGAGCCGGCTTCGCCGGCACAAGCCCTCTAGTAGCGGAGTTGTCGCTCCCAGCAGGTGCCAGGGGGACCAGCCTGGCGCCGTGCGCCGCGCGCCCCGCTGGGGCCGTGCACCGCCAGGTAAGAGCTTCACGGACTTCAAGGTCTCTAGACTAAAAGTTTAGATCTTAGGGGCAAGCCGGAGCGCCGGTCGTCGACGAGGCGGGAGAAGTGCCTATGGGTAGCGGTGCCGGCAGTCGCCGTCAAATGTCGTTTCTCGGGTCGGGTGGGGTGCGGCTGGCCGCCGACGTAGTGGGCGATCCGGGTGGGCCCCCGGCGGTGTTCTTCCACGGGGCCGGCCAGACCCGCCACGCCTGGGGGGCGGCCGCTGACCAGCTGGCCGCCGCCGGCTGGTACGCCGTGGCGGTGGATCTGCGGGGCCATGGCGACTCCGATTGGCCCGGCGAGGGGGGCTACGGGCTGGAGCGCTTCGCCGAGGACGTCGTTGCCGTGGTCGGCGCGGTGGGGGCCGCCCCGGCGGTGGTGGCCGCCTCGCTGGGCGGGATGGCCGTTCTCGCCGCCCAGGGCCGTCACCCCGACCAGTTGTTCCAGGCGTTGGTCCTGGTCGATGTCACCCCCCGGCTGGAGCTCAACGGTGTGCGCCGGGTGGTGGGATTCATGGCCGCCCATCCCGACGGGTTCGCCTCCTTGGAAGAGGCCGGCGCCGCCATCGCCGGCTACCTCCCTGAACGATCCCGTCGCCGGGAGCTGGGCGGGTTGACCCGGGTACTGCGCCAACGCGGCGACGGGCGGTGGCAGTGGCGGTGGGATCCCCGCCTCCTGGCCGAGATGGATCCCGCCGCCGTCGCGCAGCGCACCGCCACACTGGAGACGGTCCTCACCGCCGCTGCCCGCCGGGTGAAGGTCCCAACACTGGTCGTCCGGGGAGGGCGCAGCGACGTGATCAGCGACCAGGGCGTGGCCCACTTCCTCGATGCCGTCCCCCACGCCACCCCCCTGACCGTCCCAGACGCCGGACACATGGTGGCCGGTGACCGCAACGACGCCTTCTGCGGCGCCATCGTCGCCTTCCTGGCCCAGCACCAGGCCGGGTGCCGCCGGTGAGGCAGGTGCCTCCCGCCCTGGCCGCCCGGCTCGGCCTCGCCGCCGGACGATCGCACGCGTCGGCTCGCAGTTGGCTGACACGGTAAGATACCAGGTATGGCTCTTTATCGTCCCGGAAGTAGGATACCGGGACGAACAAGGTGAAGATCTCCGCCACCGTCCGGCCGGATCGATTAGCCGAGGCGAAACGCCTCACCGGGTGCGAGAACGTGTCCGAGGTCATCGACCGGGCTCTGGTGGCGCTCATCGAGGACGAACTGGAGCGGGCCCACGCCGAGGGGTACGCCCAGCTGCCCCAGGGCGGCGAGACGCTCGACGTTGTCGACCCCGGTGTGTGGGCCGATCTTCCCTGGGACGAAAAGTGAGCCCGCGGCGGCGTGAGACCGCGAGCGAGGGTGCCACTGACTTGACCGCGGCGCGGCGGGGCGCCACTGGCTGGCCGACGTCCCGGGCGACAAGCGTCGGCCCGTCGTGGTCCTGACCGCAATTCCGTGCTGGGCCGGCTGACCACCATCCTGGTCGCCCCGGTTACCTCCCGGGTGCGGGACATCCCCACTGAAGTGCCTCTCGGGCCGGCCCATGGTCTGTCCCGCGCCTGCGTCGCGAACTTCGACAACCTCGCGCCGGTCCCCAAACGGGCGCTGGTCCGGCGGGTCGGGCTCCTCTCCCGAGACGAACTGACCGCCGCCTGCCGGGCGGCGAGGTTCGCCATCGACTGCTGACCACCCCGTTCGGTCCCGCCCGGCACGCTTTGCCGCTTTGCCCTCCGTCCCCGCCGCCACGGCCGTGAAACTGCGCCCGTCAATCGGTGCGCCGACCAACCATCAGCGTGTCGCTCACACCCCGGCAGGCGGCGCACCAGCGCTTGCCACGGCTACTGCGGTCCGGCTTTTGGCCAGGTTCCTCTTCAGGCCTGGGAATGTTCCCGGAGCGGTGGCCGCCAGCAGGCGGCGAGCAGCGCGGCGGCCGCTGACGACAAGGGCGATGGCCAGCGCGCCGACCGAGGGGTTCTCGAAGATCCCGACGGCGTGGTCGAGCGACCAGGCACCCGCCCCGAGGCCGGCCACGACGACCCCAAGGACGGTGAGGACCATCACGTACTCCCAGGCTTCGCCCGGGCGGAAGGTGAAGAAGCCGCTGCGAAGGTCCGTCACCCAGGCGACGATCATCACCCCGACGACGCCGGCACCAGCCAGCTGCGTGAGCAGCCGTTGACACGGGCTTCCCCGGAGCGCGTACAAACAACGGCAGTCCACTCTGTCGCTCACTGCGAGTTTCGTTCGCTCGGCCTTGCTGACTTGTTGGTTCCTGGCCGATTCACTCCCGGAATGAAGAACCTCTAACGTGGAGCCGTGCCGCCCGCCCGGCGGCTGGACCTACGGTACCCTGCCCCCGGGCCCCTCTCCCCTCTCGGGCCGTCGGGGTGCAGGATCGGGCGAGTTCCTGGGGAACCCCGCTGGGCGGGCGGCTGCCTCGAACGAGCAGGCACCCGAGGTGCCGCCCGCTCGCGGCTGTCCTGACCCTTCTCGCCGCAAAGACCTACCGATGCGATGGGCAGGACCGGCCCGAGCGGTCGGGCGATCAAGCTGACGATGTGAAGAGGGACCCGACTCCCACCGTTGCGGCACACGAATTTCGTGCAGGCGAGGCCGACGCCCTCGTGTGGGGCGAAGAGCGACTGGTCGCCACGTGGAGGCGGGCGGCGACGAACGCCGAAACGGCTCTCACGGCGAGCGAAGACGACGACCGGGGAACAGGAGCGGCGAGGGCGAAGACGGCGACCACGGAGCCGTGGGAGAGGCGGGGCTGACGACCCTGCGCCACTCCGCCCACCGGGAATCCTGAGGTTCGCGACACTCCGGCGGCGGCCGTCAAAGGCCGGGGGGCGTGGCCTGTCAGAGGAACGTCCCGCCAACTTACTGACGTGCAACCGGGACGACAGTCAGAAGCCATGACGTTGTGTCTAGACTTATCGTTTAACCGTTCCTACCATAGTCGGTGAGTCACTCGTTCCACGAATGCCCGATGTCGACCCAGTGCTTGGGGTTGCTGGAAGGTCAACATCACAAGGATCTTTGGCGGGAGCTGCGCTGCGGTGAACATTCGGTCCACCCCGGATTGGGGAGATCTGACGGGACCGTCGCCTTACGCGTTTCGAGTGGTGGATGTGCCGCCGGGCCGAGCGGCGTGGGCGTTGGAATGGGGCTACGCCGTCGGGACGCAGGCCTCGGGGACGGGCCGGTGGCTGGTGAATGCCGGGGAAGCGCAGCTCCACGTGGATCGGCTCATCCGACCGGCCGTTGTGTCACCCGCCACAGAGCCGCTGCTGATCTTCCAGGGCCGGTTCGTTCGGCGCTGGATGCCGATCCCGATCGAGGTGGAGCTGTCCAGGTGGTCGGCCCACCGCAGCCAACTGGCGGTGCGCACCGTGCATGCGCCGCTCCTGCACGGCTGGTATTTCCGGGCTGCAGCCGCAAGCTTGCGGTCCCTGGCCGGCGAGATCACCGCCTGGGCAGCTGCGGCCTTCGGCTCCGACTCCTCGGTTCCCGGATGGCCACCCGGACGAGACGGCGGACATGGTTGGTGAACCACAGCGCGATCCGATCGGGCGGTCCGTTCCTCTGGGCCCCTTCGTTCAGGTCGTGATCCTCCATCTCCGGGTGCTGGGACTCCGCCACCCATCCCGTGCCCGCGGTGGCGCTGGCCGTTTTCGCCGCTGCCCCGGCGAGCACCCGAAGCCTTGTCCGCCGACAGAGCGAGGAATCAACCTCGTTCCAACCAGCCGCAGCACCGCCGTCTTGTTCGCCACCTCCTCCAGACACACCCGCGTCTTGTGAGCGTCACGTCACCCTCGTATGTACCCGGCCTGCCCGAACGGCTTCGTTGCCGGCTTGTTCACACGGAGGAGATTGGACGCCCCGCGGAATGCGCAGCCCGGCGAGTTCGTCGACGAGAGCCGATTCCCACCGTTCGTCTTCCAAGGGGCGGCGTCGTTCCGTGATGTCGTGGAAAGGGGCGTTGAACGACACGTCGCCGCCCGCCTCGACGAAGGGGTCAGACGCTGAGGTCAAAGCCGTCGCGTCCACGTCGCGTGCCCACCAGCGATGGCGCTGCCCGAGGACAGAGCCATCGCTTGTGGCAAGGTACCGGCCCAGCCTTGGATGACGAACACGGTCCCCATGGTCACGAACGCGTCGTGGGAGGTGCCGATGAGCTGACCGGAGAGCTCGTCGTCCGCCTTTCGTGGGCGATCAACGGTACCGATCCATGCTTCGCAATCAACGCGCGGTTGGTATCCGCTTCCACTGCGGTGGCCGGGACGGGCCAGGGACGTACACCCGCTTCGCCTGGAAAGGACGGGGCGAGGTGCCCATGAGCCGTTCGGGTGGGTAGCCGGCGGCGGCCCGTTCTTCGTCGGACTCCCCACCCCAGAAGCCGTACTCGCGATGACGGCGGGCCCAGGTTCGGCAGGCGGCCAGGACGGAGCAGGCCTGGCACAGCTCGCGGACTTTCGCTTCGCGGATGCTGCGCGCTTCGGTCCCCTCTCTTGGAAGGGCCGGATAGTGGACCTGCCCGCGGCCAAGGCGACAGGGCGTTGGAATGGGGCTACGCGGTCGGCAAGGCTGTCTCGGGGACGGGCGGGTGGCTGGTGAACGCTGGGCCCGCACACTTCTATGTGGATCGGCTCATCCAGTCCGCGGTGGTGCCTCCCGACATCGGGCCGCTGCTGATCCTGCGGGGCTGGTTTGTGCGGCGATGGGTGCCGTTCCCGATCGACGTGGAGCTTTCGGGCTGGTCGATCCACCGGAGTGAAATGGGGGTGCGCACCAGGCGGTCGCCGCTCTGTCATGGCTGGTTCTTCCCGCCGCGGCACAGGCCCTGCGGTCCGTGAGCAAGGGAGATCACCGCCTGGGCCGTCACCATCCCCGACAACTCCACCTCCTCCATTCCCGGCCCGCCACCGCGAGGCCAAGGCGGGCATAACTGAGACCGCCGACAAGTGGATCCACTGTCACCGGACCTTCGTGTTAGGGGGTGGCTTACACTCGCTGCCCAGAGCGGGGGTCTAGAGGGCTTGTGCCGGCGAAGCCGGCTCGATTGAGTCAAGTTTCACGCTGCCAGCTTGGCATTGTTGATGATGTCGGCGATGGCGTGGTCGAGTCGGTCGAAGTGGCGGCGCAGGGGCGTCCC
>JBFLYK010000103.1:0-4597 GCA_040756995.1 Actinomycetota bacterium
CGGTGACCGGCCTCCTCAGCTCACACGCGGATCCCTACCGGTGGCCTCCCCCGGGGTGTACGAAAACCCCCAGAATCGCTGTACGGAATCGACCAGAACCGGTGTACGAAAACGGCCGGAATCCGCAGCAACGCCGGGTCGAACACCACCGGCGATCACGTCGAAGTCCTCGACGCCGCCCTGGAGCAGCTCCCGGTCGACCCGCACGAGGTCGAGGTCGTGGCCCGGGCCGATTCCGGGGGGGCTCAGCCACGGTTTCGTCGACGTGTGCCGGGAGCGGGGCGTGCGTTTCGCCATTGGCTATGACCTGACGGAAACGGTCCGCTCGGCCGTGCTGGCCGTTCCCAAGCGGCGCTGGATCCCGGCCGTCAGCGCCGACGGCATGGAGGAACGGGACGGCGCTGAGGTGGCCGAGATCACCGACCTGCTCGACCTGTCGGGCTGGCCGGCGGGGACCCGGGCCATCGTGCGGCGGGAGGACCCCCACCCCGGCGCCCAACTCACCTTCACCGACATCGACGGGCACCGCTTCCAGGTGTTCATCACCGACCTAGCCGATCCCGACATCGCCTACCTCGAAGCGCTGCAGCGGGGCCGGGGCCGCACCGAACAACGGATCCGCGACGCCAAAGACACCGGCCTCCGCAACCTCCCGTCGGAGAACTTCGCCATCAACACCGCCTGGCTGGCCATCGTCCTCATCGCCCAGGACCTCATGGCCTGGACCCAGTTCCTCTGCCTCGACGGTGAACTCGCCCAAGCGGAACCCAAACGGCTCCGCTACTGCCTCTTCCACACCGCCGGCGTCATCGTCCGCAGCGGACGACGCACCTCGCTCCGCCTCGCCGACGGCTGGCCCTGGGCCGACGCACTTATCGAAGCCTTTCACCGACTACGAACCCTGTTGTTAGGGGCATCGCTGTCTGAGCACTCGTTGGCATTGGTTGTTGGCGACGTGTCGGCATAGATCGGTGGGGATTGATCACCGGCTGTAGTGGCAGTTGCCGTCGATGTCGAGGCTGACGACGTCGGCGTGGATCCCGTTGTTCCAGAGCTCGTCGACGAGCTTGGCGGCCCGTAGACCGGCCCAGATGAAGAGCAGGTCGGGGTTGGGATCGTCGACGTCGAGGACGATGGTGAGGCGGGTGGGTGGGTCGTTCATGTCGTCAGTCCCGGGTCAGTTCGGCGGCGGCCTTTTTGGCGCAGGCGTCGTCGACGAGGTTCTTGCCGTCGGCGGCGGCGGCGATGAGGGCGGCGGTGGCGGCGTTGTTGAGCGCCCGGGGCAGGCCGTTGGAGACGCGGTGGAGCCTGGCGACGGCGTCGTCGGCGAAGAGCGGTTCGTCTCGTCCCACGAGGGTCAGGTGATGGCGCAGATAGGCCATCGATTCGGCCAGGTCCATGGCCTTGATGTGGTAGCGGGTGGCGATGCGCTGATCGAGCGCGGCGAAGATGCCCATGCGGAGCTGTCGGGCCAGGGTGGGCTGACCGACCAGGATCCCGGCGAAGGGAGAAGCCGAATCCATTTGGCTATTGGTCAGCAGCCGCGTCTCTTCCAGCTGGTCGGGGCTCATGAGGTGGGCCTCGTCGATGATCACGACGACACGGCGGTGACGTTCGGCTTCCTCGGCAGCGAGCAGATCGGCGGCCTGGGCCATGACTTCGGCCTTGTGGAAACGGGGGGCGGCTCCCAGAGCGCGCACGATGCTGACGTAGAGACCTCGGGTCCCGAAGGCGGGGTTGGGGATGTAGATGACTTGGTGGCGGGTGGGATCGAGACCGGCCACGGCTGCTCGGACGGCGGCGGTCTTGCCCACCCCGACGTCGCCGAACACGCAGCCCAGGGCGGCTTCGGCCACGCAGAAACCGATGCGGGCCACGGCTTCGCCGTGGGCGGCCCGGGCGAAGAGGTCTTTGGCGGCGACGGACTTAGAGAACGGGGTTCGGGTCAGGCCGAAGTGCGCCACCCACGGAGCCCGGCTCATGGCCGTTCCTCGGATTCGATGTAGAAGAGGGGCACGTCGGCGAAGGAGATGGAGCCTGTGACCTCGGCGTCGTGGGCGGCGGCGACGAGGCCGAGGTAGTCCACCCCGGTGGCCGGGGCCGGGCGTGGCGCGGCCTGGGGGACGCGGCGGTGGGTGTGACGGCCGATCACGAACGGGGTGGCCACCCCGGCGGCCCGGCCCTGGCAGAAGACCTCGATGGCGGACAGGTCGGCCGGGTCGTAGCGCAGCTCAATCCGCCGGCCGACCAGGGCGGGATCGACGGAGTACTGATTGGCTTCGAGGGACACGGTGGCGGTCTTGGTGACCCGGCGGGTGGCCACCCACAGGAACGCTTCCCGGAGCCGGGCGGGTTCCGCCGCCCGGGGCGGGCCGCCGGCCGCCCACCGCTCGATGGGGATCTGGTTGGTCTCGGCGTGGACCCGGCGGTTGGCCACCTGCTCGGCCCACGCCTCGAACCGGTCGTTGAGCTCAGCCAAGTCCTCGATGCCGGCGTGCTCCGCTT
Organism: Actinomycetota bacterium; assembly: GCA_040756995.1. GTDB lineage: Bacteria > Actinomycetota > Acidimicrobiia > IMCC26256 > BP-133 > BP-133. The sequence goes on from JBFLYK010000103.1 coordinate 2,506, forward strand.
CGGCGATGAACCGCTCCCGGATGAACCGGTTCAGTCGTTCCTGCTTCCCTCGACCTTCTGGGGAGTAGGGCTGGCTGTGGACCAGGCGTATGCCCAACACCGCGCAGGTTCGGGCCAGCACGTGGTTGTGGAACGGCGCGCCCTGATCGGCGTAGAGGGCCTCGGGCAGGCCCCGGCGCATGATCGCCGTTCGCAGCACCTCCTGGCCGGCCCGGGTGTTCTCCACCGGGTGGAACCGGCCATGGACCAGCAGACGGCTGTGGTCGTCGACGACGACGAACAGGCGGGCCCGGATCGACGCCGCCCGACGGGGGAACGGCACCCACGGGTCGACCAGCACATCGGTGATCCACCGCTCGTTGGGCTTGTCCGCCTCGTAGCGGCCGAACACCTTCGGTTCCGCCGCCAGGGCCTCCCGGTGCAGACCCCGCCGGCGAAGCTGGTCCCGCAACGTCCGGGGCGACACCCGCACCCGATGCCGGGCCCAGATGATCTCGGCGATCTGCGCCGCCGAACGGGTGGGGAGCTCCAGGCGCAGGGCCACCGCCTCCTCGAACAGCTCAGGGCGGGCCCGCACCAGCCCGGAGTCGGAACGAGGCCGGGGCCGCAGCGCGGCGAGCCCCCCGGCCCGGTAGTCACGAATCCACCGGTCGATCGTGGAGCGGCCATAGCGGCGCTCGGTGCCATCCGGATGAGCATGCAGGCGGGCCGCGATGGCCCGCACCACCACCCCCCGCTCGGCGTGACTCAGCCTCGGGTTGACTCCCTCGGCGATCACCGCCCAACGGTGCAACGCGATGGCCTCGGCCAGGTCGTTGTCCATCCCCTGCCTCCCGTTTCTCGCCCCCTGTCAGGGGACTGGAGGCATGAAACGACGGCTGCCGAGGACCGTCCACGGCGGATCCGTGGCACTGGCCAGCAGCTTCCCGCCGGTGACGAGCGAAGCCAACGCCCACAACGACCCCGACGACGACCCCAGCACCTCGCCGACCAGGCGCAGGGCTCCCACCGCCCGCCGCTGAGCACCGATGGCCAGACCGTCGATACCGGCTTCGGCGCCGACCTCCACCGCCAGGGCGACGAACCCCGCCGCCAACATCGGCGCCCGAGCCGAGAAGCGGCGCAACCAGTCCCGAGCCGTCGTGTATGGCAGGCCCGCAGCCTTGGCCACCCGGCCGGCCACGGCAACGCCGTCGGTCACGAGCTCCACCACCGCCCCGATCACTTCGACGGCATCGAGACGTCGCCCGAGCAGGAACGACGGCAACAACGCATGGCTCCGACGACAGGGCCCGCACTGCGCCCGGCGGATCCACACCAGCCGACCCGACCCGCTCCCTGCCCGAACGTCACGCCAATAGCCCGACCGGAACCGCATCAGCGTCTCGCAGTCCGGACAGCCCGGCCGCGGGACATCGATGCTCTTGCCCGCCGTCACGTATTCGTCGACCGACAGCTGACAACGCCATACGATGGACACGGTGGCAACACCGCCTTGGACCCCTCCCGGTGACAGTGACCAGACTGGCGGGAGGGGTCCCTCGCGAACAGGAACCCATCATCCTCGTCGTTCCCGTCACCGGCGACAACGTGCCCACGTCGCCAAAGAACGCTGCCGAAACCCTGGCCGCCGTCGTCAGGTAGTCACGCCGTCAACACCTGTCGTTCGCCGTCTGAGAACCGCCGCCAAGCGAAGCAGCGGCGATCACACGCGCATGCTTGCGCCCCGAACGGGCCTCCACCCGGCTCCGACACCTCCCCTGACCGCCCCACCGGCAGGCAAAACCACGGGCAACACCGGCAACAACACTGCCGGACCGCACTCCGACGCCCGCCAAAGCCCTTACTGAAAGGCTGGGGTTAGGGAGCGAGTCCGTCCGAGGCTGGCACTGCTCGAAGCAGGGGGTGACCGACTCGCTCGCCGTTACGCCGCTGAACTGGCGGCCAGCGCCGCCTCGGCCCGCTGACGACGCTTCCGCAGAGTGAGCGCCTTCGTTTCGCTCTCGTGGGCGAGTTCCTCGATGGGAACGTCGAGGACCCGCGTGAGGAGGATGAGCCGGGCCCCGCAAGGCCGGACCCGGCCGCGGCGCAC
>JBFLYK010000104.1:0-4485 GCA_040756995.1 Actinomycetota bacterium
GGTTCTTTTGTAGTCACGCGAGGAAGTCCTGGTGAGGCGGCATGCTCAGAGTGGTGGACGTAGTCGACACAGCCGCCTCAGTTCTCGCGCGACTTCACTCTTGTGGCCCGTGTTGGGGGTGGCTGGCGGTTCAGCTCGTTCATCAGTTCCCGGTTCATAGCGCGAGCCGCTTCCAGGGTGTCGGCCAGCTCGCGGCCGTCGGCTTCGAGGCGGGCGATCTGTTCCCGCTGCCGGTGGCTTTCGGCCTCCAGCTCCGCAGCGCGCTGCTCCAGCTCGTCAAGTGCGGGTGCCAGCGCCAGGCCGCGGGCGGCGTCGGCCTCGGCGCCGAGCTGTCGGGCCAACCGCTTGCGCAGGGCGCCGACCTCCTCGGTGAGGCGGCGGGCCTGGTCCTTGGCATTGGCGAGCTCGACCCGGAGGCTCTGCTCAGTGACGAGCGAGCGTGCCGGCAGCTGCCAGGCCCTGTCCCGCCCGGCCTGGCGCTGTCGGTCCCGGGCGGCAGCGATGCGCCCTGCGAGCTCACGGTCGGCGTAGAGCAGCGAGACCGACACCCCGGCCCGACGGGCGACCGCCGGAAAGCTGATCGGCTCGCCCGAGGCCTCGATCGCCTCCACGGCGTCGAGCGCCTGCTGGCGCTTGAGGCGAGCGTCGGTCCGGCGGGCTCGTCGGAGGGCGGCGCTGTTGTCAGCCATGGCCGGTCCTCCGCTTTCCGAAGGCGACCGGGACGGACTGGCGGGCCTTGCGCAAGGTGGCCGACGCCTCCTCGATGGCGGCACGCTCGGCACCTTCGAGGTCACCGAGCCGTGCCTCGTGCGTGCGGATGTGGCCGACGATCACCTCCAGTTGACGAACGACGTGGTCCACCGCCCAGGTGGTCGCGTTGGCGGCCAGCATGGCCTCACGCTCGCGGCGTAACTCATCGGCGTAGGTCTGCAGCTCGGGCAGGTAGGACGGGTCCGACTCAAAGTGCGGGCAGGCGGCGCACTGGTATCGGATCGGGCACGCCTGCCCACCGGCTCGGACATTGGTCGGCTCGGAGCACTTGCCCATGGGCACCGCCACCCAGGAGAGCGACTCGCGCAGGTGGGTCAGTGCCGAAGGCTTCGTGTCGACTGGTCGAGCGAGTGCGCGGTTGTCGACCGTGTGGCGGGCGAGCAACTCCATGGCCGCCCGCTTGCGGGTATCGCCCACCCGGTAGTAGCCGAGGGTGGTCGAGAGGCTCCGGTGGTCCATCAGGTCGCGCAGCACCGAGGGCGCCACGCCGGAGTCGGCCATCGTCTGGGCGTAGGTGTGGCGGAAGGTGTGGGGCTTGATGGCCTCCTTGTCGAACGGCACCGGGTTGCCGTGCTCGTCCAGCGGGCCGGCCTCGATCATCGGCAGACGCGCCAGCCAACTTCGGAACCAGGCGTTGACCAGCCCGGTGTCGATGTGGCTGGTGCCGTCGGAGTTCTTGTGCGGCCGGGGCAGCAGCCACAGCTGGTCGGCGGGCGTGGACGCGAAGCGTGAGCGGACCCAGTCCTGCTGGGCTCGGACGGCGCCGACGAGGGCCGAGTCGGCCAGGGGCAGACGCCGGCCCATCCGTGCCGCCTTGTGGTTGTCGTAGACGAGCACGTCCTTGCCGTGCTCGTCGACCTCCAGGCACTTCAGGCGCAAGCTGGCCACCTCGCCCACCCGTCGCCCGGTGCCCTTGAGGAGCCGGTACGCGAGCACGGCCATCGCCCCGGCCCGCTCGCCGAGGACCCCGAGGGTGGCGATCCTCGACGGTCCCGTGCCGCCGGGGGCGCCGGCCAAGATGTCCAGCTGCGCATCCAGCTGGGCGACCACCGCCGCGGGCAGCGCCCGCCCGGGGGGCTCCTCGGTCGAGCGGGGAGGGCGGTCGCCCCGACGGAAGGCGAAGCTGGCACCGACGCCGTCAAGCAGCCCCAGCTCTCTCGCCTCCCTGAGCATGAGGCTGCATTCTTCGACCAGGGCCGACTTGGCCTTGACCCCCCAAGGCTGCGTCTTGGTCGGGAACTGCGGGGAGCGCACCCGGGCCAGGAAGCGCTCGATGTCGGACCGGGCGAGCGTGGTCGGGTCCTCGCCGCCTCCCGGCCCGGAGGCCAGAACGGCGGAGAGGACCGACAGCGATCCCACACGATGGGCCAGGGCGGCGTCACCGACCCGGCCGATGGTGGCCGCCGCCCATGCCTTGGTCGCATCGCGAAGCCAGGTCTGGCGGATTGCCCGGAAGTCGAGGCGCTTGCGACCCGACCGGCCGAACAGGCGCAGGTCCCATACGTCCTTGCGGCGCTCGGCCTCGGGATCGCCATAGGCCAGGCCGACGACATCGACGCTGAAGCGGGCGAACCGAACATGGGCCTTGTCGCCGACGCCATCGAGCAAGCCCAGGTCGAACTCGGTGACCGATCCGAGCCCCAGCGCTCGGAGCTGGTCGATCCACGGGCGCATCCCGCCGGTGACGACGGTGACCTGCTCCGCGGCTCGGCGGCCGATGGCGTACGCGATCTCGAGGCGGACCAACTCCGGAAGCCCCCGCAGCGACAGCACCCGGCTGTTGACCGGTTGGCGCACCCGGGACGCCCATTCGGTGAAGCCCGCACCGCTGGGCCGGCCGTCGGCCCTCCAGATCTGCGCGTGGGGCAAGCACAGTCGCGACGCCGGGTAGGCGGCCGCCCGATAGCACGACGCGGCGGCGCACTCGCCGAGGTCGGGAAGGGGTTGCGCCCGGGCCAGGAACTCCTCGAAGGAGTCGCCCTTGCGTCGCCGCTTCCACCACTTGAGGACGTGGCTCGGACACAGGCGCCAGCGGCCCTCCGCCGGCCGAGGACAGCCCGCTCCGTCGTCGGCGGTCACCACACAGGCCTGGTCGGTGCCGCGGCGCCGAAGGAACACCTCGGGCTCGCCGCTGGCCACCCACGCCTCGAGGTCGCCGCTGGCGGACGACTCGAACTGGGCCCGGTGATGGACGCAGAGCGAATGCTTCCAGTGCCCGTCGCGGGGGCAACCGGTGACGACACAGCGCCGGATCCCGTGCAGTCGGCCGCCCGGCACGGGAAGGATCAACTGGGCTTCTCGGTCCCACTCCTCCGACAGCCAATCCCGGCCCATCAGCGACGTCAGGCGCTCGACGCGCCAGCTCACCGTCTTCTTCTCGGCCGCCAGAACCGGGGCGACGGCGGCGGATGGCCTACTCACTTCGCTCCTGCTCTCGAATGGGCATGGGACTCCACAGCCGCCCTCATGTCGTCCCATCGGGCGTGCAGATAGACGTCGGTGGAGCTGACCGAGGCGTGTCCCAACAGCTCCTTGACCAGGGCGGGGTCCTTGGTGGCCATCGCCACCTCGGAGGCGAAGCTGTGGCGCAGCATGTGCGGACGCGCCCTGAAGCCCACCTTGGCGGAGAGCCGCACGAAGAGACGCTCCACCGCGTCGCAGGTGAGGGCGCGCCCCAGCGGCGCCCGCCACAGGTTCACCAGCAGGTAGTCGCTCTCCGCGGCAGCAGCGACCTCGTCCCGCTCGAACCGGTAGGCGTCGTGACAGGCGACCAGTTCCCTGGTGACGGGCACCGTTCGGGGCCAGATCGACTTGGCCAGCGCGCCGTTCTCGTTGTCCTCCCGGCGGATGACGTGCAGGTGGGCGCCACTCACCCTGCAGCCCAGGTGCACAGCGGAAGGGACCAGGTGAAGATCGGCCAGGCGCAGACCGCACAGCTCCGCCACACGTAGGCCCGTCGCGTACAGGCCCTCGACAATGAATCGATCCCGCCAGTTTGAGCAGGCGTCCACCAGGGTCGCGACCTGTTCCCGGCTGAGCATCTCCGGGGGGCGCTCGGGACGACGTCGGCGCACCACTCGGCGGTTGACCACCGGGCGCCCGGTTCGCTCGCCGCGGTCCCAGCCGCGTGGTGCGAAGGCGAGCTCGGTGCGAGTGCTCAGCCGGTCGGCAACCGCCGGATCGCACCAGCCCCGGCCAGCACCGAAGCGCACGAACTCGACCACCGCTGCGAGGATGCCCTCGACCGTGGCCGCCGAGCGCGCCGGGGTGAAGGCGACGACCTTGGGATCGGCGGCCCGCCGTCGCTGCCCGCCGGGGCGGTGCTTGCGCGAAGGGGTGCGCTCCAACCATCGGGCGAAGCTGGCCAGCTCGTCGACTGTCGGCGCCGCTGCGTCAACGGCTGCCGCCGCCGCCCAGGTGAAGAAGAGGGCGAGGCGGCCGGCATAGGTGCGGGCGGTGCCCACCGACCGGCCCTGGGCATCGACAAGGGCCCGCAGCCAGAACCCTGCCTGGGTGTGCTCGACGTAGTCGTCGTCCACGACGGTCCAGCCGACCCGGCCGTCGAGCGGGGAGACGGTGCGTTGAGCCCAGAACTCCATCGGCATCGAACATACGTGTGGGGTGTGACAGTCGATGCCAAGAGATGCCCTACACGACAGACCGAAAGGGCTGATCCCCGCGGGTGCAGGAGGCCCAAGCGGACTACAAAAGAAC
>JBFLYK010000105.1:0-4456 GCA_040756995.1 Actinomycetota bacterium
ACGCCCTCGCCCCCTTGAACTTCGGGACCTTCTTGAAGACGCCGACCCGCTTGAGCTTGAGGCCCTTGGGGCCGATGCCCACCTCGATCGAGTACATCTCGTCGAGGAAGTCGGCGACCTTGAAGAACCTGCCCTTGGTCTTGTTCGAGTCGAGCTCGGTCCCGAACCACTTGGCGAACTTCGGGTGCTTCTTCTCGAAGTCCGTGCGCTTGGCCATCGTGCGCTTCATCCCGAACGGCACGGGGATGTCGCCCTTGACGAAGCTGGTCAGCGCCTCCAGCGGCGCCCGGCCCGACCGGTCGACGTACCGGGCGGGGTTGTCGAAGCTGTAGGTGTAGGCACCGAGCAGCCTGGGCTCGGCCACCGTCGCCCCCGGCGAGCCGGTGAGCAGCGGGTCCGGCGACAGCAGCACGCCGTCGCGGGGCTCGTACCACCGGGCCTGGGTGCGGTAGAGGCTGCGGAACTCGTCGTGGTACAGGCCGGCGTAGAGCGTCGGCTGGCGGTACACCTCGCTCTTCTCCCGGACCCAGATCTGGCCGCCGGGGAAGTACTCGAGGTGCTCGAACACGTCGCCGTCGGCCTCGGTGACCAGGTTGACCGAGCCGATGAGGTCGCCGGTGAGGAAGTAGCGCTTCTGCTCGGTGGCGTTGGCCCGGACCTCCTTGGTCGCCACCTGGAGGTCGCCCGCGAAGAACTGCTTCCAGGCCACGCCGCCGTTGACGGCGGTGAAGTACCGGTTGACGTACTCCAGCTCGCCCTGGGGGCCGCGCTCGAGGGCCAGGGTGCCGTCGTCGTCGTAGCGGTAGGTCGTGGTGTTGCCCTGGTCGGCGATCGACGACGCCCGGTCCTCCTCGTCCCAGGTGATCGTGCGGCGCCGGCCGCCCTGGTCCTCGGCCCAGCCGGTGTTGTTGCCGTTGGCGTCCCACGTGTAGGTCCGGCCGCCGACCTTGGTGGGACCGTGCGACTGGCCCCGGTCGTAGGCGTAGCCCAGGTCGAAGGTGCCCCCGGCCTGCTCCCGCCCGTCGATGCGGTCGACCTGCTGCTTGGACGCCACCCGGCCGGCGCCGTCGTAGGTGAGGGCGAGGGAGAAGTCGCGCCGCTTCTTGGCCGGGAAGTCGTAGGTGCCGGTGGCGCCGGTGAGCCGGTGCAGGTCGTCGTAGGTGAAGCTCTGGGTGCTGGGTCCGCCCATCTCGTTGGCCTTGGGCACGGGGATGTCGTCCACCCGCGTCCGCGGGTTGCCGACCTTGTCATAGGTGTACGACAGGTTCTGCAGGCGCTTCGAGCCCTCGGTCACCACCTGGCCGCTCATCCACGTGGTGGCCGGGTCGTAGGTCGTCTCGGTGCTGACACCGTTGCCGTAGGCGAGGAGCCGGCGGAAGCCGAACTTGTCGTACTCGAGGCGGTCGACGTAGCGGTAGCTGTCCGAGCCCTTCTTGCCGGCGACGGCACGGATCAGGCCGCCGGAGTCGTAGGCGTTGGTCACCACCTCGCCGTCGGGGTAGGTCATCGAGAGGACGCGGCCCATGCTGTCGGCCGAGAACCTCGTCGTGTAGGTGTGGGCGGCGGCGGTGGTGGGGCTCAGGTTGTGGACCTTCATGACGTCGCGCTGCTCGACCAGGTTGCCGGCCTTGTCGTAGGCCCGGTCCTGGGTGCGGGCCCCGTCGACCATCCTGGCGATGCGGCCGGCGGTGTTGCCCGGCGCCCCACCGCGGCCGTAGTCGTAGGTGACGTCGTTGGACGGGTCGTTGGGGTAGCGGACGGCGACCAGCCGGTTGAAGGCGTGCTCGTAGGTGATCTGCCGGCCGGCGCTGCGCAGGTTCGGGGTCACCTTCGAGACCATGTTCGAAGCCAGGTCGAAGCCCATCTCGACCTTGCCGGCGTCGGGGGTCTCCACACTGACCTGGCGGCCGAGCAGGTCGTAGCCCACGGTGGTGCGGGCGCCGCCGGCCTCGATGATGCCCACCAGCTGCTGGAGGGGGTCGTAGTCGTAGCGGGTGGAGAGCGACGTTCCCGCGTAGAAGCGCTCGACGCCCACGTCGTTGCCCCGGACGTCGGTGCGCGTGCGGGTGCGCTTCCGTTCGGGGTCGACGACGTCGGTCGTCAACACGCCGGCGTCGAAGCCGTAGGTCGTCTCCGTGACCCTGTCGCCCGGTGCCGTCACCTTGGTCACCCGGTCACGCACGTCGTACTCGACGAAGGTCTCCCTCACCGAGTCGTCGGTGAAGTTGAAGACGTCGATGTCGACGGAGACGGCCTCGGTGATCGGGTAGAACTGGCGGACGGGGCGGCCGAGGAAGTCGAAGTAGGTCGACCCGGAGACGACCCGGACGTCGAACGCCTTCCCCTGCCGGGCGTCGTAGACGGTGGCGTCCTGCTTGGTCTGGATCTCCTTGCCCACACCGTCGACGAAGCGGATGGTGCCGATCCTGTTGTTGGGATTGGCGGCGTCGAAGTGCTCGGCGTGCACCCACGGATCGGCGGCGTCGGTGGCGCTGTAGTGGAACGTGACCGACGGGCGCGGCGGCTGGGCACCTTGCTCGAGCGGCTCGGTGACCGAGGTCAGCCGGCCTTGCGGGTCGTAGGTGAACGACGTCACCGCCCCGTTGGGATCGGTGACCGAGGCCAGGCGGCCGAACCGGTTGTCCCAGGTCATGGTGGTCTCGAGGCCGAGGCCCTTCTCGGCGATGCTGACCAGGTTCCCGGTCAGGCGGTCGTAGACGTAGGCCATCTCCTCCCGGTCGCCGCGGGCGTTCTCCGGCCCGATCACCAGGTTGACCTCGCCGCCCGGGTCGGCGTACTCGACGTCGGTGTGGGCGCGGGGCCCGTCGCCGCCGGCCGACAGGTGCTCGCCCATCGAGGTGATGGCGGCGTAGTCGCAGGGCGAGACGCTGTCGCGCCGGCGCAGCACCTGGCCGCCGGCGTTGACGATGGTGAGGGCCTGGGGCACCTGGGTCCACGGGAAGCTGTCGGCGTGGGACGTGCGGCACTCGGTGAACGTGGTCCGGGCTACGGCGTCGTCGCTGGCGCCCGGCCCGCCGAGGTCGACGATCTCCACGGCGTTGCCCCGGGCGTCGTAGGTGGTGCGGATCTCGGACTGAGCGGCGGGGGCGCCGCCGGCGCCGTGCCAGCGCTCCTCCACCTTGACCTTGCGGGGGAAGATGCTGGCCACCGTGCTCTTCGGGTTGACCGGCGCCCCCGGTGAGGCGCTGTCGACCAGCTCGTAGGTGTTGACCGTGGAGACGAAGGCGGCGCCGGCGCCGTCCTGCAGCGTCTCGCTCTCCAGGAGCCCCCGCTCGTAGTAGTTGCCGTTCAGGTAGGAGCGCACGAACTTCCGGTACACGGCGCCCTTGTCGTCGAGGTTCTCCTCGGTGATCGTGCCGTAGCCGAGCATCTCCCGCTCGGTGAAGTCGAAGGCGTTGTCGTCGCTGTAGGCGTAGCGGGTCACGGTGTCGTCCACGCCGTCGCCGGCGTGGCCGTCGTTCACCGCGACCGTGTGCAGCGTCCACACCGAGAAGGGCTGGTCGACGGTGTTGCCGTCGCGTTCGTAGTCGAGGTCGACGCGGGCGCCGAGGGGCCGGCGGATGGTCTTCAGCATGTTGGTGCGGCCGGTGCGGTTCCGGGAGACGTGCAGGGCCGAGTCGTCGGAGCTGGTCACGCTGTCGGGCAGGCCGTCGCCGTCGATGTCGACCAGGCTGTTGCGGGTCGAGCTGATGCTGCGACCCCCGTGGCCGCCGGGGTTCAGGATGATGTAGCACAGGCGGACGGGCCAGCACAGGGGGCCGATGCCGATGGTGAAGTCGGCGCCGCCGGACACGCCGAAGTTCTCGCTGCGGGCGATGTCGTGGTCCTGGAAGGCGCCGAAGTCGACGGGGCCGGTGAGGCCGGCGCCGGTGTTGAACTGCACCGAGACCCGGTGCCGGTCGACGTTGGGCGGGGTGCCGGTGTACTCGCTCTCCAGGCGGTCGGGCAGGCCGTCGCCGTTGAGGTCGATCCAGGCGATGTCGGCGTGCTCCTCCTCCTTCTGGATGTTCACGCCGCCGGTAAAGTCGAAGCGGCCGGCGTTGAAGCCGACGGAGGCGCCGACCGAGAACGAGTCGCTCTGGCCCTCCTCGATGGCCCCGCCCGGGAAGGTGGTCTCATCGGAGAACCGGTAGCCGAGGTTCCACCGGACCTTGATCTCGCCGCCGTCGACGGTGACCCGGTCGGGGAGCCCGTCGCCGTTCAGGTCGGCCAGGTCGGTCTCCACCGGCTTGGACGGGTCGTACGGCAGGGCGTCGTTGAAGCCGTCGTCGTGGTTGGTCTCGCTGTGGCCCAGCGAGCCGGAGAAGCCGAGGTTGACGCCCGCCGAGGTGCCGCTGGGCTCCTCGGCGCCGGGAGCGTCGGCGTTGTCGCCTCCCCCGCCGCTGGGCCCGTTGCCCGGGGCGTCCGCGCTCGAGCTCTGGCCCTTCTTGGCCGC
>JBFLYK010000106.1:0-4252 GCA_040756995.1 Actinomycetota bacterium
CGACCAGGAACAGCACCGTGATGACCGCCGCCGGCCTCGCCCCGATGGAGTCGAGCAGCAGCGGGCGGGCGGTGAGGGCGGCGCAGCCGGCCGCCACGACGAGCACCGCGGCCCGGGGGGCCGCCACGGTCGGGCAGAGGGCGGTCACTTGACGGTGAACAGGACGCCGGCCGTCACCCGGTTCTTGAACGGCAGATGGTCGACGGCCACGAAGTCGACCTGCACCGAGTGCTGGCCCGGGGTCAACCCCTTGAGCACCTGGGTGTCCTGGTAGGCCATGGCCACCACGGCCCCGTCGAGGGAGACGTGGATGTGACCTTCGTCGGGCTTCACCTCGCCCGCCTGCTCCGGCACCTCCCGGGCGCCGATGAGCCTCACCTGCACGGTCACGTCGGGGCCGGTCACCTGGTTCGGGGTCGGGGAGACGATCTGGATGCGGGCCGGGGTCGCAGGCCGCTCGGCCATCCTCGGCGCTGACGACTTCTTCTCCTCGCCGCAGGCCGTCAGGCCGATCAACAGGAGGGGCATCAGCCAGGCGATTCCCCGGAGTCCGGGGTGTCCCCGAAAACGTTTCATGGGCCCAGACGATACGGCGCGCATCACCAGTCCTGGGCCGCGGCCGCGGTCGATTCCGACCCGCCGGCGGGGCCCGGTCCGCCGCGGCGGCGGCTGGCGGCGGCCAGGGCGCCGGCCGCCACGAGCAGGGCCACGATGCTGATGGCCAGCGCCGCCTTGGCCGTGCCGGACGCCTCGCCGGAACCGCCGCCGGAATCGGCCTGCGCCTCGCCGGAGTCTTCGCCGGCGGCCGCCGGGGAGGTGGACGTCGTGGTGGCGCTGGTGGCGGTGGTGACCGGGGCGGAGGCGCCGGCTCCCGGCGCGGCGGCGGTGATCTCCACCTCGTGTTCGTCGGTCCTCCCGCCGGCGTACCCGAGGGTCACGGTGAAGGCCAGCGTTCCGGGCTGGTCGGGGCCCTCGACCTCGAAACCCCAGCTCTCGAAGGCCTGGGGTTTGAGGGCGCCGCCCGTCCACGTCACGCTGTCGCCGGACCGGCTGGCCGACCATCCCGCCGGCGAGCGGGTCGCCGCCCCGAGGCTCACGCCCGCCGGCGCCCGCAGCACGATCCGCACGAGATCGGCCGACGACTCGTTGGCGGCGGTGAGCGTGAGGAACGCCGCCCGTCCGACGGGGATGGTGTTCGGGGTGATCTCCTCGTGGGCCAAAGCCGGCCCGGCGGTGAGCGCGGCCAGGGCGGCCACGACGGCCACGACCCTGGTGCAGCGGGTGCGCATCGGTGCGTCTCCTTCGGTGGTCATCCGCCCGGCGCCCCGTTGCCCCGGAGCTTGAACGAGAAGGCGGTGGTCAGCGGCGGCGACGCCGTCGGCACGTCGATCGCCAGGCGATGGGCGCCGGCCGCCAGTTCGGTGTTGGCCACGAAGTGGCCGGTGGAGATGAGCCGGAGGGCGAGCGGGGCGGCGGCGGCGTCCCCGGAGGCGAGGGTCGCCATGACCGCCGTGACGTCGCTGGCGCCGAGGCCGTTGGCGTCGATGAAGGTCACGTGGATCTCGTTGGGCCCGGGCGTGCTGGGGTCGATGAAGAGCTGCACGGTGTAGGGGCCGACCCGCTGCTCCTCGTTGACCGGACCCCGGGCCTGTTCGGCCAGCGACCGGCCGGGGACGAGGGCCACGAGAGCCGAGGCGAAGGCCACCACGGAGGCCAGCACGACCAGCTCAAGCGCCGACGTCCGGCGGAAGGAACGGCTGGCGGCGCCGGCCGGGTCGGCGGCGGCCAGCCGGCGGGGTGCCACCCGGAGGTGCCAGCCCCCGAAGGCCAACGCCACGGCCAGCAGGATGATCTTGGCCGACAGCACCCGGCCGTAGGTGGTCCGCCAGAGATCGGAGGCAGCGGCCAGGTCGAGCACGGAGTTGACCGCGCCGGTCGCCACCAGGACGGCCACTGCGCCGAGGGCGAGGCGGCTGAAGCGGGTCACGAGTTGGCGGACGAGGTCGTTGCGGTCCGGCCGGGGGACGGCCGACCAGGCGGAGGCCGCCAGCGCCACGAGGGCCGCCAGGCCCCCGACCCAGATCGCCATGGCCAGGAGATGAACCGCCACCGACGGGACACCGAGCGCCGGATTGCCTTCGGTGCGGGCGTGACCCATGTTCGCCGCGGCCAGCGCCAACCCCACGGCGGCCGCGGCCAGGACCGACAGCCAGGTTTGCGGCCGGGCACCGAACAGACCCGTCCGGCGGGTGAGTCCCGCCACCGGCAGCCCAGCCAGAAGCGTGAAGCCGAGACCGGCCGCCCAGGCGCGTCCGAAGCTGGTGCCGAGGACGTCGCCCAGCACCTCGGGGCGGGCCGCCTCGGTCAGGCCGAGACCGGAGATCGACGCCGTCTGGAACACCAGCCGGAGCAGCCAGGCGGCCAGCAGCGCCAGCCAGGCCCAGGGCAGAGTCCGGTTGAAGCGGCGCCGGAAGCGGACGGCGGCGTCGGAGTCGGCGAGCCCGGCAGCCCGGATAGCCGGCGTCCACACGAAGCGCCGCATCACGACGAGGCCGATCACGGCCAGGAGCGCCGCATACCAGGCGAAGCGGACCACGCCGTAGCCCCAGCCCACGACGCGCCCGGCTCCGGCATCGGCCTCGATCGCCACGGCCGAGATCGTCGACGGCGCCCCGACGTAGAACTGGAATCCGCCGTGGATGGCGTGCCCGTCGGTGGAGACCACCCGCCACGTCACCGTGTAGGTCCCACCGGGAAGAGCGGCGGGGACGACGACCTCCCGGCCGCCGGCGGCCGTCGAGAGCTTGCCCTCGTCGACCCGCTTCCCGTCGACGTCGAAGACCCGCACGGCGCCGAAGGCCACCTCCACCGGTTCGGAGAACCGCAGCCGGACCGCGTCCGGCGGCGTCTGCACCGTGGTCTGGGGTGAGGGTTCGGTGCGCAGCAGGACGGCGTGGGCCCCGGCCGGCCCGGCGGCCGAAACCACGATGGCCAGCACCATTGCGGTGCCCGCCAGGGCGCGGAGGAAACCGGGGAGCGGCGGGGGGCGCACGGCGAGATTGTGGCAGCCGGGCCCCCCGCCGAGGTTTCAGGCCCGGGCCATCGCGGTCCGGGCGGCGAGCGCCGTCGCCCCGAGCCCGACGAGCAGGACTCCCAGCCGGACGAGGGGAAGCGGGTCGGTACCCGTCCGGGGCAGGGTCGGAACCGCCACCGACGACAACTCCATGGCCGGAGCGGCGACGTCCTCGACCGGGCTCTCCGGCGCCGGGGCCGCGGGCTGGAGCGGCGCCGGAGAGCCCACCTCGGGAGTGGCGGCCCCGGTGGTGATCTCGGCCGGCTTCACGGTCGGGCCGGTGCCACCGGCGGCCTCCACCGAGAAGCAGATGGTGTTGCTCTTCTGCACGGCGAGGGGGCCGCCGTCGACCAACCGGCCGGAGAGCCGCACCCGGTCACAGATCCGGCCTCCCACCGCCCGACCGGGCACGGTGAAGGTGTACCCGTAGAGGCCGTCGTTGTCGGTCGGCTTCTCCTGGGTGCTGAGCCCGTAGTCGACTTCGCCGTTGACCAGCAGGCAGTCGAGAACCTTGTGCAGGACGGGCCGGGGCCAGTCGGCGGTGTCCCAGGTGGCGGTGACCTCCACCGTGTCACCCGGGTGGAGGACGCTCCCGCTGGGCGGGTTGGACGTGATGGCCAGGCTGCCCGGAGGGTCGCCCCGGTACAGCCCGCGGCAGGCCGACGGGTTGGGGGCCTCGGCCCGGGCGGGTGAGGGCAGGAGGACGACGGGCAGGACCACGAGCGAACAGGCGGTGGCGCCCATCAGGGCGCGACGAGCAAACGGCAAGCGAAGCATGGGTTCTCCAGGGAGGCGGGAGGGGGTGGTGACCGGGGATCCGGGCGCAGCCGGGGTTGCCATGAATTCGGACCGAGCGCCCGTTCCGTCACCAAAACGTCCAAAGTGCAACACGACCGCAACACCCGGGGCGAGGGGCCTCGGGACGCAACCGCGGAGGGGGCGCGCCAAAACGGCGTTCCCGACGCTCAGGGGCAGACGTCGGGAACGCCGCTTCGGGCTCGGGCCCGTGGACCGGACCCCGGCTCCGGCTGCTGGGACAGCTAGGGAGCGACCGGCGGGGTGGTCGTCGTGGTCGTCGTGGGTTCCGCCGGCGGCGCAGTCGTCGTGGTGGTCGTCGGCTCCGGCGGCGGAGCGGTCGTCGTCGTGGTGGTGGTCGGCTCCGGCGGGACGGTGGTCGGG
>JBFLYK010000107.1:0-3645 GCA_040756995.1 Actinomycetota bacterium
CGCCCTTGTTGTCGCCCTTCTGGGCTGCGGCCTTGTCGCCGCCCTTGTCGGCGGCGGCCTTGTCGGCACCCTTCTCCGCCTTGGTGTCATTGCGCTGCGCCGACGACGCCAGGGTCGGAGTCCCCATGAGGAGGAGCCCACCAAGGGCCGCGGCGACGAGGACACGCTTCATTGAGGCCCCCTCGAATCGTTCGGAATTCGAGCCATTCGACGTAAGCGGACACTTACGACAAATACGACCCTACCCGCTGGGAACTTCTTCCGAACCTCGCGCTCAGTGACGCCCCAGGTTGTTCTTGCCTCCCGTTCACTAACGGCGTGGTCGTGCGGGGGCGGTGCCGTTGACGAAGGCTTCGATCCGGGTGCGGGCTTTGGCGAGGAGCTGGTCGGCCTCAGCCTGGGTGTTCCTACCCGAGGCCACGTGCTCGTCGAGATGCGCCTTCAGGTCGGCGACGAGGGCATCGACCACCGTGGAGACGGCGACGCCCTTCTCCTGGGCGATGGCCGCCACGGTCTTGCCGCCCCGAAGGGCGGTCCGCAGATCCTGGACCGTCATGCCCAGGGCCTGGGCGGCGGCGTCGAGGTTCTTGAACCCGTGGCGGCCGCCCTTCCCGCCGGCGCCGTGAGCCGGACGGGCGGCGTCGAGGGCGGCGATGACGGCGTCCGCCTGGACCTGCGTGATCATGCCGCTGGCCACCAGCGGGGCGAGGGCCGAGCGGATCCAGTCGCCCTTGGGCCGGGCGGGGGCGGGGTCGGTGGTGGCGGCGGGGTCGGTCACCGTGCCGGTCACACCGGAGGTCTGGGCGCTGGCGAGGGTCGTGCCGGTCGTCAGGAGGCCGGCGGCTCCCCCTCCCAGCAGCCCGGCCGTGAGGCCGAACACGGCCAGACGATGCGGTTTCATCGAATTGGGGTCCTTTCAGTGAGGACGGGCTTGTCACGAACCAAGATCGGCCCCGTCCCTCCAGCGGCCCTCCGAACCACCTTGGAGTTTGCTGAGAAAGCGGCGTACGGTTGCGCCTGCCAGACGGGGGGAGACGGCCTGGGAGGTGCCGGCGTGAAGGTTTCGATGTTCCATCTGATGCCCCATCGCGAGCTGCCGGAGGACTTCAGCCGCCGGTACCAGTCGGTCTGGGTGACGCCACCGTGGCATGAGCTCGTCGAGGACCCGGCCCGGATCGGGCAGTTCTACAACTGGACTCTCGACGAGCTCATCTACGGCGCCGAGATGGGCTTCGACGGCATCTGCGTGAACGAGCACCACCAGAACGCCTACGGGTTCATGCCCAACCCCAACGTCATGGGGTCGGTCCTGGCCCGGGCGACGAACCACCTCGACGTGGCCATCGTCCAGATGGGCTCCACGCTCCCCACCACCCAGCCGGCCATCCGGGTGGCGGAGGAGTACGCCATGCTCGACCAGATCAGCGGTGGCCGCCTGGTGGCCGGCATGCCGCTGGGCACGCCGATGGACGCCAACATGGTCATGGGCATCCCGCCCATCGAGCAGCGGGACCGCTACGCCGAGGCCCACGAGCTGATCCTCAAGGCCTGGCAGTCGAAGGAGACCTTCGCCTTCAACGGCCGCTGGAACCAGCTGCCCTACGTGAACTCCTGGCCCCGTCCCATCCAGCAGCCCCACCCGCCGATCTGGATCCCGGGCCTCGGCAGCACGTCGACGTGGCGCTTCGCCGCCCAGCACGACTACAGCTACTGCATGCTGTCGTTCTTCGGCAGCCAGGTCGGCAAGCGGATCATGGACGGCTTCTGGGAGTTCTCCGACGCCGAGGGCCTCGACCGCAACCCCTACCGGGCCGGCTTCGCCCAGATGGTGTGCGTGGCGGAGACCGACGCCGAGGCCGAGAAGCTCTTCGCCAAGCACATCTCGTACTTCTTCGACAAGTGCCTGCACGTGCCCACCCACTGGTGGTCCGGTCCCGGCTACCAGGACTACGAGAGCCTCTCCCGCGGCATCCGCAGCGGCACGGCCTTCAAGCAGATGGAGGTCATCGAGAACTTCAAGAAGTTCACCTACAAGGAGTTCGTCGACCGCGACATCGTCATCGCCGGCAGCCCCGCCACCGTGCGGGACAAGCTGGTCGACGCGGTGAAGAACCTCCGCGTCGGCAACCTCATGGTCCTCCAGCACGTCGGTTCGATGCCCCACGAGATGACGAAGGACAGCATCGGCCTGTTCTGCACCGAGGTGCTGCCCAAGCTCCGGGACATCTGGGACGACGAAGGCTGGGAGAACCACTGGTGGCCCAAGCGCCTGCGCAACCAGCGGCTGGCCTGAGCGGGGAGGAGCGAGAAGACGATGGGTTACAACGAGATCCGCGACATCGAGGTGTGGGACGGGGAGGTCCGGACCAAGGTCATCATCGGGGGCGACGGCCCGCCGCTGCTCTACCTCCACGCCATCATGGGCCTGCAGTGGGACCCGTTCCTCGACGCCCTGGCCCAGACCCACACGGTCTACGCCCCCTACCTGCCGGGGACGGTGCCCGGTGATCCCGACGCCCACAAGGCGATCGAGGACGTGTGGGACCTGACGCTCTGCTACGACGAGATCCTCAGCGCCTGCGGGGTCGACGGCCCGGTGGCGGCCGTAGGCCACTCCTTCGGCGGGATGATGGCCGCCGAGCTGGCCGCCACGCTGCCGTCGCGGGTGTCGAAGCTCGTGCTGCTCTGCCCCATCGGCCTGTGGACCGACGGCCGCCCGTGGAACAACCCCCACGTCCTCAGCCTGGAGGAGCTCGGCGCCGCCGCCTTCGCCGACCCGGCGGGCCCGGTGGCCCAGATGGCCCTGGCCATGCCGGAAGACCCCGAGGCGTTGGGTGAGGCGATCATCGCCATCCAGTGGACGATGGGCGTGGCCTCGAAGTTCTGGTGGCCCATCCCCGACCGCGGCCTGCGGAAGCGGATCCACCGGATCACGGCGCCGACACTGGTCGTGTGGGGGGAGGAGGACAAGATCATCTCCCCCGACTACGCGGCCGATTTCGCCCGCCTGATCAGAGGTGGCCGGGCCGAACTGCTCGACAACGCCGCCCACGTCCCCCAGCTGGAACGCTACGACGTCGTCCCCGAGATGGTGACGAAGTTCCTGACCGGCGGCTAGTTCGGCCGCGTCACCGGGAACGACATCCCGCCGTTGGGGGTGACGTCGGTGGCGACGTCGGCGTTCTCGTCCTTCGGGTTCGAGTCGTAATAGATCATGGCCCGGAAGGCGACCGACGCCGGGTTGCCGAGGCACTTCGGGTCGACGATCGCCGAGTATCCCTCGGCGCTGTAGGCGGCTTCGACGTCGCAGACGACCTCGGTCGAGTTCGGCTTGGAAAGGACTCCACCGAGCTGGCCGTCGAGGGCGTAGTACTGGATCTCGAAGTCGGGCTGCCCGTCACCGGTGGTGTCAATGGACCATACGGCGAACGTCGCGTCACCAGCCCACCGCTCGTCGGTGCGGGGATCGACCGGCTGCTGAACCTGCAGGCCGAAGATGAGAAGGCCCGAGCGGTAGCCGGCGCCGGCCCGGACGATGTCGGCCCGGGGCTCGTTGACCGCCTTCTGGCTTCCATCGACAACGGCGTCGCCGGCCGGGTCGTCCAGGGCGACCTCGCTGCGGGGTGGGCCGGCGGGTGGCGGCTG
>JBFLYK010000108.1:0-3623 GCA_040756995.1 Actinomycetota bacterium
TTTTCCGCCCTCCCGCCGCCCTTCGCCTCCCCCTCGGCCTCGCGCTCCCCCGGTCAGCGCGGCAGTCCTACCGCACCGACCACCCCCTCGTGGTCACCCCGTGGTCACGAACCCGCTAAACAGATACTGCCCAGCACCCTAATTGCCCTTCCTGCTGGCACGGCGCAGCCGGCCGGGACGCCGATCACGCTGGGCATTCCCTCAGCACCACCCGTGCCGCCCCCGAAGGAATAGGTGAAAGCCACTTCTGACACCCCATCAATGAAGAGGTACACCTGCGCAGCATTGTAGGTCCATTGCCCCTGCCCCAAGCCCGTGAGCACGAAGAGCTTCCCTTCCGGGACCGTGTACGCGCCATCCTCCTGCCTGATCACGACCATGTCGTGCGGGTCCGGCATCTCCTGCACGGAGACGGGGAATGGCACCTGCCGCGGCCACGCCTGCGTCTGGAACGACGCGACGAGGAAGGGCACGGCGACCAGGATGGCGCCGACGACGGCGGAAGCGGGGTGAATCGTGATCGGCTTCATGTTGATGCCTCCGTGCGGCTAATATCCGAGAAGAAGGTCCTGGGCGTTCGACAGCCCGAACGGCCGGACGCCCCAGAGGTGGATCGCCTGCGTCGCCAGCGAGAGGCCGGCCAGCGCGGGGTCGGCGGGCACCGGGAGGTCGTACGCGGCGACCGGCCCGGGCACGGCACCCAGCTGGAGTAGCTCGCCGCCAGGGTCAGCGGGGTTCACGAGCACCGTCTGCCCGCCGCCCAGCGTCCACGTCCAAGGAGTCGAGTACCCTATGAGCCACGCCAGGCTGTGCCCCGTTGTTCCGGCCAGGTCGATCGTCGCCGAGTATGTCGAACCGAGCACGGGCAGCGTGACGGCCACGTAGCTTGCGGGGTTCGTCCCGGCGTTGCGGAAGTTGACCGTTGCCCGTCGCACGGGCCGTTGGGCGAGCAGGTTCCATTCCCGCTCAAAGACATAGGCTGAGCCAGCGCTATTGCCCAGATCGTCGTCGCCATCCGCCCCGATGATGGTCGTATTGCCGCAGATTGCGACGCTGGTTCCGAGCAAGTCATCGGATGCTCCGTCAACGGCGGTCAGCTTGACCTGCTGGCTCCAGACCGTCCCTTCTCGGGAGAAGACATAGGCCGATCCCGAATGATCGGCCTGTCCATCAGCCCGGAGAGCCCCGATGAGTACCCTGTCCCCATCGAGAGCAACAGACCCTCCAAAAGAATCATCGGAATCTCCATCAGCGGCATTCACTTTCGCCTGTTGGCTCCAAATGGAACCGCTCCTCGTGAACACGTACGCCGAACCAGACGACACGCCAAGATCGTTATCGTACGGAGCACCGATGACCGCGGTGTCGCCATCGAGGGAGACGCTGGCACCAAACCAGTCTCCCGCTTCCCCATCGGACGGAATCAACTTCGCTTGCTGTGTCCATGTCGCACCATCCCAGATGAACACATAAGCAGACCCTGATTCTGACCCAAGGTCATCATCGCGACATGCTCCGATGAGGGCGGTATCACCGTCGAGTGAGACGCTAGCTCCAAATGCATCAACAAGTGACCCATCTGGTGCGACGAGCTTCGCTTGTTGGCTCCAGGTCGTTCCACTTCGTGTAAAGGTATAGGCCGATCCCGACCATACGTCCATGCCGTCACTGTCACGGGATCCAATGAGGGCGGTGTCACCATGGAGCGAAACACTCCATCCGAAGGAATCGTATGGGAACCCGTCGCTGGCCACGAGCTTTGCCTGTTGGCTCCAGGTCATTCCAATACGGGTGAATACGTAGGCCGATCCTCGGTTTTCTCCGAGGGCGTCATCCCAGCACGCACCGACGAGCGCGGTATCACCGCTCACCGAGACGGCCCAGCCAAACTCACTAGCGGCGGTTCCATCTGCTGCGGTCAGTTTCGCCTGCTGGGACCACATCGATCCATCGCGCGTGAACACGTAGGCCGCTCCCGACCACGGCACAAGACCGTCGGCGCCCCGCGCCCCAACGAGAGCCATGTTGCCATCGAGCGTTACCCCGGATCCGAAGAAGTGACCCCCAGATCCGTCCGCGGCCACGAGCTTCGCCTGCTGCACCCAGACCCACGGATCGATGGTGAGGGGGTAGGCGGCGGCGCAATCCTCGACGACGATAGCCAGACGCTCGTCCTCGATCTCCATCCGGCATGGCAGGTCGCATCCCGTAGAGTCCATAGCCATCAGTCCCGTGTGGTGCACCGTCGTCCCCGTGTCGGGCTGGAAGAGCCGGGCATCCCGGCCCCCCGGCATCACGCTGATCTCGAAGCCGCCCTCCATGGCGAGCACGAGGCGGAGCGGCGCACCGTTATCCGACCCGGGCCGCTCGTGGATCGTGAAGCCCTGCTCGAGCCCGCGGCGGTCGTTCACGTACCACTCGACGAGCGGCCCCCGGGTGATCTCGACGCGGCCTGCTGCGCTCGCAACGGTCCCGGCCGGCACGGGTTCCAGGTCATCGCCCCGGCCCCAGGCGACGAGCCGCAGGGCGAGCGTGCCGGCCTCGCCCACTTTAATCTCGACGCCGTCGGCATCGAACGTCGCGCGGAGGCCTTGGGCGGGGTTCGCGGCGGTCCAGGCACCGGGCTGGTCCGCGGCCGGGACGGCGGCGTAGACCTCGGGCTGGCACGCCTGCTCGGACGCGGCCCGGACCTGGGCCGGCAGCGCCGCGTCCCCCCTCTCCTGGGCAACCGCGGGCACGACGAGCGCGAGGGCGGCGAGGACGGTCAACCGGGCCAAGGACGGGACCTTCATGTTCTCCTCCTGGCGGAGGTCGAGGTGGCAGGGTCGCGAGTGCGCCCCGAGGGTACGCCCACCCCGGCAAGGCGGGAAGGGGGATTCCGGAGCGGGCGATCGCGATTCCAAGGGGCGGGACGGGGACCCCGGGGCCGGGGGCGGCAGGCCCGAAGCCGATCCGACCCTGGACATGATCCACCCCGCGAGCGACGCCGGCGACGCTCATGGCATCCCGGGGAGAGTCGGACACGTCGCCGGGGGGACAGGGAACCGCGATTCCGTGGCTCCCGGGCCGGGCCGGAGCCGCCGGGCGCGTGCGCGCGGGTGTCCCCCAACCCGTCTCCGGCGGCCTGTCCACCGCCGGACGTCCCTCAACAGAGTGCTGTCCGCATCCCCGAGGGGAGGGGCGGGAAGCCGCGCCGGACCACGTGGGGGCCGGTCGCCTCCCCCGGACGGCGAAATGTCGCGGTTCCCAGAGCCCGCACGGGACCTCGTAAGGGTAGCCGTCGCGCTACCCAGGAGGGGCGACCATCAGGCGGAAGGCCGGAGCGGTCCGCCCGGGCGGGGCCACCCTGGCCGCCGGCTCTCTTGGTGCCGGTCCCGTCGCCGGCCGCCTACTTGCCGGCCTTCCGGCCCCCGCGCTTCCGGGCGGCCTTCTTCGCCTTGGCCTTGCCCCGGCGCTTGCCGCCGCCCGCGAAGTACTGCGTGCCGCGCTTCTCGCCCTCGCTCCGCCCTCCCGGGAGGCGTCCCATGTCTGCGGGAGATTGAGGGGAGGTATCGGGGGGCTCCGCCCCCCGGACCCCCCGGCTGCCCCCCGCCTCAGCCTCGCTCAGACCAACCTGGTCCTGG
>JBFLYK010000109.1:0-3620 GCA_040756995.1 Actinomycetota bacterium
GTGTCCTTCCGGTAGACGTGCGTAGCTCCGCCATCGTGACAGCGGCGTGAGGCGCCCTATCCGGGAGCCGCCGGTTGCAGCGGACGGCGGGCACTGCGGCGTAGGCGTCCGGCGTAGCCACGTTCCCCCGGCGCCCTTTGAGTGAGCGGCCGGCACCTTTGGCTGTCCCCGTGTTGGGGCGGACGAGGAGGCCGATGATGGCGGTGCGACTACGGCGTGACCGGAGGGCCTCGGTCCTCCCGGGTGCGGTCGAGGGCGGTGAGGTAGTTCCACGGCATCCATTCCGCGGGGGCATCCTCGACCTGCTGGTGGTGACGGAGCAGAGCGACCAGGTAGTCGAAGGGCTTGGCGCCGTTGAGCTCGGCGGAGTGGATGAGGCTCATGAAGACATCGCCGACGTGAGCCCCGTTGAGCGTCTTGTAGAAGAGGGCGTTCTTGCGGTGGAGGATGGCCTTCTTCAGGGCGCGCTCGCAGATGTTGTTGTCCAACGGGGCGCCGGGTTCCCGCAGGAAGAGGGTCAGCTCCGACCAGTGCTTGAGCATGTAGCCGATGGCCTCGCCGAGTCCGGAGTTGGGCTCGACCTTGTGCTCGGCGAGTTGGCTCTTCATCCAGGTCTCGAGGTCGGTCATCAGCGGGCCGCTCTGAGTCTGGTGGAAGTGCAGCCGTTCCGCGGCGGACATCTTGGTCTTCTTGGCGAAGGCGTCGTTCCTGTAGACTCCGCGCAGCGTCTCGAGGACATGGCGACACTCCGCGGGGAAGTTGTCCGCCACCCCCACGAACCTGCGTCGGCCGTGCGCCATGCAGTTGGCGAGGATGGTGTCGAGCTCGCCGGCGGTGTTCGCCGACAGCGCGTCGCACATCTGGATCGGAGGCGGAAGCTCCGCCTCCCTCCTGGCCAGCACCTCGGAGAGGTTCTCTCCCGCGTGCTTGGCCCCCGTGAAGAACAGGGCGATCCGGTGGCCACAGGCGGTGGCAACGATCCCGGAGGTGAATATCCCGGTCCGCTCGTCGGCTTCCTGGTCCCCGATCGCCGCCGCCCGTTGCTCGGCCGTCAGCTCCAGCACCTTCATCGCTGTGTCGTCGTTGTGCAGCACCTCGCCGTCTGCGGCCTGGCGGATCAGCTCTTGGTGAGCAGGTGCGAGGAGCTTGGCTCCGTCGCGCACCAGCTCCCACTGCGTCGCCGCCGGCAGGGGGATCCCCATGCCGGCTTGCAGCTTCTCGATCCGGTTGAAGGGCAGGCCCGTCCCGTACTTGAGCAGGCCGACCATGCTGGTGGCGTTCTCGTCGTACTTCTCCTCTCCCACCCCCTCGGGAGACGGGGCGGTGAACACCTCACCGCAGAGATTGCAGCGCCATCGGTCCTTCTGGTAGACCTTCGCTCCCAACGGCGCCACGCCCGTGATCCGCACCGCCGTCGCCGGTTCCGGGAGCAGATAGACATGGCCTTTCTCGCATCCAGGACAGGCGTCACCCTCGTGCAACGACGGGTGTGCGACCTTCACCTTCGTAGCACCCGTGTAGGCGGCGGCCCCATTCCGCCCGTGGCCCGGCGGCTTCTCCTTGGCGCCTCGCTTTCTCTCGGCGTCGCCGCCGGCGGCTCGGTCGCCCAGGACGCTGCTGGTCTTCTCCGTCTTGGACTCGAACAGCAGGTAGCGCAGCCGCTCGATCGTCGTGGTCTTCGAGAGAAGCTCCTGGGCCACAAACGTCAGGGTCTCCGTGATCGCCTTCAGCGTCGCGTGGTCTTCCGGGCTCAAGACCTGCTTCGCGCGCTCCAGGAGCCCGGGCAGCTCGTCCAGCTTCAGGTCGATCCGCGGCCGCTGCACCGCTTGGCGTCGTTCCTTCGCCCTTCGGCTCTTCCTGCCCATGTCAGGCCAGAAGC
Source organism: Actinomycetota bacterium (assembly GCA_040756995.1). Classification (GTDB taxonomy): domain Bacteria; phylum Actinomycetota; class Acidimicrobiia; order IMCC26256; family BP-133; genus BP-133. The sequence continues at coordinate 1,880 of JBFLYK010000109.1, forward strand.
CGCTTGCGGAAGTCCGGCACCAGCGGATAGCCGAGCACCTCTTTGAGCGGCCGATTGGCTCGGTGCGTCCGATCGTCCTTCCCACGGCCGGTGGTGTGGCCCAGGAAGATCCAGTTCGCCGCCCGGTAGCACGTGCCCCGGAACCGCTCGGTGTCCACGAAGGTCTCGGCGAAATACACGGGGTGGCCGTAGACGTGCTCCCACTCCTCGGGAAGCATCCTCACCATCCGACCCAGCAGGTGCGAGGCCAGGTGCTCGACCTGCACCCAGGGCAGGATCAGGTAGCGACTGTTGTAGACCACGAATCGGAGGTTCCGCCGACGCCTCTCCGCCGACCAGCCCAGATACCGATCGCGCGGCGCCAAGTGGCGTGGCGCCGAGCCCCACGCGAAGCACGCCACCGGCCGGTCGCCGGCATACACGAGATACTTCAGGTGCTCCCCCACGGGCTGCGTGTAGCCGAGGTAGTGATGGGCCTCCATGAGGCCGTTGAAGAACGACTCTTCCGGAGTCCGCCGCACCGCGCGAAAGGTGAGCGGCACCAGCGCGGACAAGCGCGCGCGTAGGGGCGTCTGGTCGACCTCCACCGGCTTGGGACGCGCACGCCGGGCCAGCGGATTGGGATTGATCCAGCGTGCCGGCGGCAGCTCGATGTGTCCCCCTCGCGCCAGCGCCAGCATCAGGGAGCGACACACCATGCTCCGCGGCGCGCCGTTGGCCTGGACCCAGCCCCATGCCGCGCACAGCTTCTCGGACAGCCGCCGCCGGCTCGCCCCAGGCTCGCCCGCGATCAGCTCTCGGATGAAGCCGACGTCGGCGGTCGTGACCGCCCGCCCGCGGTAGCGGAGAAGCGTTTCCACGCCCCTCTGTGTACCAGAGCCGGCGACGGAACGCAAGCGGAAAAGGCTACGTCCTACGCGACCACCCGGCGCCACACCGGCGCCGCCTGCGTCGCCGAAGGGTCGCCGGCGCAGATGAGCACCTGAAGCTCATGCGCCTGCAGATGGGCGGCGCACTCCGAGGATGACGGCCACCAGCGGAACCTCCCCTTCGAGAGCCGCTTGTGGCAGAGCCAGAATCCCTGACCGTCATAGACCAGCAGCTTGATCGCGGTGCGCCGCCGATTCCGGAACACGAACACCGTGCCCATGAAGGGATCGGACCGGAGCACGGCACGACACAACTGCGCCAGCCCGTCGATCCCCCGACGGAAGTCCGCGGCGCCCACCGCCACCAGCACCCGCATCTGCGGCGTGATCTGGATCATGCCCGCCGCCGGAACGCTGCCACCAGCCCGGCTACATCCAGCTCGCTCCTCGCCCCAAGCTGAACCGTGAGTCGGCCGCCGTCGGCGTCGGAGACCTCCACCACCACGCCAGGCGCCGACCCCAGCAACTGAGTGCCGCTCAGCTCGACGAACCCGGGGGCCTTCCCAGCCCCGCCCGCTCCCGCCCCAACCTTCCCGGCCCGCTTCTTGAGGGACTCGTAGTTCAGCCCCAGCGCGCACTTGATCGGGTGTACACCGAGCTCGCGCGCCAACCAAGAAGCCTCATTCCACAGCCGCGCCGGCATCGGCGCCCCCCGCCGCCCCTTCCTCGAGCGCCAACGATCGATCTGCCTCCTCACCCGCTCCACACGGCGTGCCGCCGAATCCCGTCCCTGACGTGCCATGAGCCGTCCTCCTGCCCATGACCGTAGAACGGACGGCCGCCGGCTTCATGCATGCTTGCCGGAAGGACAC
>JBFLYK010000110.1:0-2701 GCA_040756995.1 Actinomycetota bacterium
CTGAGCGAGGAGGGGGAGCAGCACCAGCGGTGCCACGAGCGCGCGCACGATGCGTCCGGATGTCGTCACAGAGCCAGCATCGACGGGGTCATCTGCTGACTTGAGCCGATATCGGCCACTCGTGCCATGTGCACACACGCTATCGCCCTGGGGGTGGATCCGCCCTCTGCCACGCAGCGAGGTCGCCGCCGCCGAATGATCGTCACGCAGCGTGCAGGTGTGGGGCTGGCTGACGTCGAACGAAGCCGTGCCCACCGCCGCCGGTGGCCCGCTCGATGGAGGTCTCCGTGTTCCGAACCCATGCGTTGCCCGGGCGTCATGCCCGGACGCGTCGTTCGCTCCGAGCGTCGACGGGCCGGTCTACGCGGTCGGTGGCACGGCCGACGGCGCTCTCGTCTTCATCGGCGGCGCCTTCTCCCAGGTCGACGGCGAGCCCCGGGTCAACCTGGCAGCGTTGGAGCCGTCCGGTGCTCCGGCCGCTGGCTGGCGGGCCGACACCGATGGCCAGGTCAACGCGATCGCCGTGTGGGGTGAGCGGCTGTACGCAGGCGGGACCTTCCGGAGCATCGGTGGTCGTAACTGTTCAGGTCCCCGGTGGCTTGTGACGGGGGCGGGGTGGCCTGTGGATCAGGGGTCGGGACCTTGGCTGGCTGGTGTCCAGGGGTTCCCGTGGAAGAGTTGTTGGAGGGCGTCGAGGAGGTTGATGCCTTGCTTGGTGGCGGTGGAGAGGTAGCTGCGGAAGGCGAGGAACGCTTCGGCTCCTTGGTTGGTGCGGAAGCCGCCGGAGATCTTCTGGGCGATCTTGACCATCCTCATGTCTCGTTCGGCGAGGTTGTTGTCGAACGGGACGGTGAAGTCGGTGGCGAAGCGCAGCACGTCGGCGGTGTGGGTGTCGAGGCGCAGCAGCAGGTTGTGGGCCTTGGTCCGCTTGGGACGTCCTCGACGCCCGGTAGGTGTCACCGGCGGGTTCGCGCTGTGGCCGGCGGCGATGATCGCCTGGTAGGTCTTCTCGATCTGGTCGAGTTCGTTGCCGGCGAGCGCGTTGTGCCCGTTGGCCTTGGCGGTGAGCACGTTCTGCCAGGTGTCGGTGAGCAGCGCTGCCATGTCGCTGGCCCAGCTCTGTCCGGTGGTGGCCGTGACGGCGTCGAGCTCGCGGAGGTGGTGGGCGTTGCAGAGCGCGTGGGTGACCTGGTCGTAGGTGCGGTACGGGGTCCAGCCGTCATGGACGAGCACACCGCGCAGGTGCTCGAGCACTCCCATGGCGTCCATGGCGACGGTTCCTCGCTTGGCGTTGAGGTGGTACAAGGTGAGCTCGGTCGTCGATGCCGAATGCACCCATGCCAAGGCGGCCTGGACCCGTAGGCCGGTCTCATCGGCGTGGACCACCTGGGATCCGGTCAGCAGGTCCTTGATCTGGGCCAGGAAGTCGTCGAGCATCGCGGCGCCTTCTTGGACCATCGAGATGATCGTCCCGGTCGACACCGGCGCCCCGTAGGTGTCGCGCAGCAGCTCCGCGACCCGGGCGATGGGGAGGTGCTGGCGGGTCACCAGGTAACAGACATAGGCCCGCAGCGCCGGCCCGTAACAGGCAGGGGCGGTCGCCTCGGGCGGGAACGCCCCGGTCGTCTCGGTGCCGCAGCTACAACGCCGTCGCTCCGCTTGGTGCTCGGTGCAGAACAACGCCACCGGCGGCAGGTCGAACACCTGACGGCGGACGGTTCCTGTCACCTCGGCATCGGAGAGGTCCTCACCGCAGCTCCCGCAGGTGGTCGGTGTGTGCGTCGCTGTCGCATCCGGGTCGGGCCGCTGGGCGAGGTGGCGTCCCGGGTCGCCGGGCTGCTTGCCGGGCTTCTTGCCTGAACGCGCCCGACGCGACTTCGGTGCCGGTTTCGCGTAGCCGTCGCTCGAGGGCGGCTTCGAGGAGTTCCGCGAGTTCATGTCGAGCCGGGCCCGCAGCTCAGCGATCTCCACCGTCAACTTCTCGATCAACGCCGCTTGGGCAGCCACCAGCACCCGCAGCTCAGCGTTCTCACCCTCGAGCTCACCGACACGCTGCTCGAGATCCTCATAACTCGGCCGACCATCTCCCACGAACGAACTTTCGCGACCACCCCCCGCGACACCTGCTCCACCGCCAAGATTTCTGCGAAACCTCGCATCAGGCCTGGTCAGGCACCTGAACAGTTACCGGTCGAGGTCCCCTGCCGGCCCCGGACCGGTGGGACCGGGTCCTGCTGCGCGCCCTGCGCCACGGCCCGGCCCAGCTCACCGATCCTCTCGACGACCAGCCGTCGTCGCGCTTCGCCGCCGGGATCTCCGCGCTGCTCGCGGGCCTGCCGGACCGGGCCATCGCCCTGCTCGGTCCGATCACCGCCGACCACGACGCCGACCCGGTGCTCGGGGCGGCCGCTCGGCTCGCCGCCGCAGTGGCCCCCCACTTCGCGCCCGGCGCGCCGGCTGCGTCCGACGACCTCGTCGAGCTCGTCCAAGCGGTGGCCGAGACCGGCGGGCCATGGCTCGGGCGGGTGGCGGTGGCCTGCCTGGCGCTCGCCGGTCACGCCACCGAGGAGCTCGCCGCCGCCGTCGACGGCCGCAACGAGGACGCCGACGAGGCCTGGACCCCGCTGCTGGCGCTGTACGTGACGGCGGTGGCCCGAACCGCCGACGCGCCCGGCGACGCGATGCGGGCGTTCGAGACCGC
>JBFLYK010000111.1:0-2485 GCA_040756995.1 Actinomycetota bacterium
TCGTCTGTGGGCGAAAAGGAACCAACCCTTGAAGTCCATCTGTACGCCAAGCCTGGCGTCGAAGCGCAAGGCAGGTCGTCCGTCGACCAGTAACTCCGCACGGCGGGTGCGTGGGGTGTCACCCCAACGAGGTTGGCTGAGGCCCCGCCGCAGTCGGCCCGGTCCCGGGGTGGCCGAGCCCCGGAGCACTGGACCGGGCGACGCAGGTTGTGGAACCGGGCAGCTCCTTTCGCTACGGGCGGTGAAGAGGCTTCGAGTCGTGGCCGTTCGGCCGTGGGCGGCGGCGACTCGGCCGGCGCCCCGGCTGGGAGCGGGCTGCTCCCGGCGGAGGGGCGCCGGTCATGCCGCCGCTTCCTCCGCCGTTTCGTCGCAGCCGCGGAGGTAGTCGTACCAGCTTTCGATGAAGACCTGCTGGAACCAGCGCAGGAAGTCCCGCGGGGGATTCTTCGACCGCGCCGTGGCGAAGAGCCGATAGGCCTCGGTGACGGCGCGGGCCACGGACCGCAGCGCGAGCAGGGCCACGATCGCCGCCGGGCTGTGGTGGTAGTTGTGGGTCAGGTGGTGGTCCCGCGTCAGCAGGTTGAAGGTGGCGTTCTCGATGCGGAACCGGCAGCGGCCCACCTTCCAGCCCTGGCCAGCCGGGAGAATGTCGACCGGCACCGTCGTCATCACGCGCAGCGTCTGCCGCTCGTGTTTCCAGGCCGGTGCCGCATAGCGCCGCTCGTAGTGCAGGATGCGCAGCTTCCGCCCGACGTCGCGCTCCCAGGCCTCGCTGGCCATCTCCCAGATGTCGACCTGCTGGCCGGGCATCTGGCGCGCCGACTCGTTGCGCATCAGGTAGTCCATCTCCTGGTCCATCTCGGTTTCGCCCGAGCTGATCGCCAGCGCCTGCAGGCCGGCTCCGCCGACCAGTTCGAAGAACGGCCGGCAGCAGTACAGCCCGTCGCCCATCACGACGTCCACGCTGTTGCGCAACCGCGGCAGGAGCCGCTCCAGCAGCCGCAAGGCTGCCGTCAGTTCGCCCTCGCCGGGTCCCAACAACTCCCAGCCCACCGGCCACGCCATCGTGCCGTTGACCCAGACCAAGGCGACGGCCTGGTGGTAGGACTCCTCGACTTCGACCTTCTGGCCGTCCGGGCCCAGCACGTGCTTGTGCCGCACTTGGCAGTCAGGGCAATGGCGCTTCTCGCTGCAGAACAACTCGTTGAGGTCCACAATCGCGCAGCGCAGCCCGAACGGCCCCGCCTCCCGCAGCAGGCCCGCCCGGTGCGCCAGAAAGAACATCTGGAGCATGAACTCGTTCCACTCCTCCACGACCGTCGCGTCCAGCACCCGCCCCGCCGTATCCGGGCTCCCGCCCTGATCCCGCTGCAGGCCCACCCGTCGCCGCCAGCGATCCTCGACGAGCATGTCCCCCACCTGCTCGGTCGAGCCCAGCCGCCGGCTCATCCCCCAGAACCAGGTGATCAGCACCGGCACCAGCGGCACGGTGATCTGGGCCCGGCCGTCGGTGAACCGGCCGAACAACCCTTCCAGGTCGAACAGTTTCTTGACGTACTTCCTCTGTCCCGCGAAACTCCCACCCGTCATCTCCTCACCCTCCTTGTTCGCGGGCCGCGCCAACGGCCCTGAGGGTGAGGCTCGCTCCGGCCGCGCGGCGGACCAAGAAATCGGCCCACGCGCGGGGGTCGCGCACGGCGCCGGCCGCGGTCGCCCCCGGCCGGGCGGCACGTCGCAACCCTACGACCGTGGCGGTTGCATCAGCCGGGTCAGCATCGCGCACAGACGTGCCAGCAGCACCAGCACGGGGGCGACCTGCGACGCCGGCGCCAGCCCCAACAGTGTCACCGCTTCCAGCGCCGCAGCCGCCTCGCCGGCCTCCCCGCGCGCGCCCCGGAAACGGGCCGCCCGATCGGCGCCCGTACGGTGTGCGGCTTCCGCCACCTGCAGGTACGCCGACAACAGGGCGCGCCGGAGCTGGTCGGACAGCGTCCCGGTGCCGCGCGGCAACCGCCGCGCGAGCGCTTCGCCGTCCGCCAGCGCCTGCCGCGCCACGCGGAAGGCGTGCAGCCGATGGTGGTCGAACGCGCCGGGCTGCCACCCCGGCAGCGGAAGCTGGGGCGCGGCTGTCGGGCGTGCGGGGTCGTGTCGGGTGTCGGTGTCCATCGCTTCCTCCTGGGACCGGCGAGCCCCGACGCCGCCGAGCGCCGAGAAACGCGCGCCGACACCCGAGTACGACCGCCGAGCACGAGCACGACCACGACGGCCGGCCCCCGGCCCCCCGGCGTCGTCGCGGACTCAGCCCGCCACATCCTCACCGCTTGCGAGTTATCCCCAATACCCGATCCCCAGGATCCGAGCGATCATGGCGGCCTATGGCCGCCGTGCGGAGTTGCTGACGGTCGGGCGCGCGTCGTCGCGAACCCGCGGAAGAGCGCTTCCCATCGGAATCGGCCGGTCGACCGGACCCGTTGCCGTCGCGGAG
>JBFLYK010000112.1:0-2430 GCA_040756995.1 Actinomycetota bacterium
GAGCGCCGGCCGGCCGGTCGGCGGCCGCAGGGTCGCCGACCCCCGCCCGTCCGCCCGTTTCCCCGCCCGGCGCCGGGGGTCGGGGGGCATCGGGCGCCGCTTCGCCACCGCCGGGCGGTCCGGCCGCACCGGGCGCGCCACCGGCACCCATCCGGCTGGGAGGCGTCTTCCCGCTCTCAGGCCCGCTGGGCTCGGTCGGAACGGCCATGATGCAGGGCATCCAGGCCATCCTCACCCAGGCCAACGAGACCGGCGGCGTGGGCGGCGCGGCGCTGGAGCTGCGAATCGAGGACGACCAGTTCGACCCGGTGCGGGGCAAGGCGCTCGTCCAGAAGCTCATCAACCAGGACAAGGTCTTCGCCCTGGCCGGCATCTTTTCGCCGTTCACCACGCAGGCCGCGCTGCCCGACATCCGGGCCGCCGGCGTGCCGGTGGTCTCCCCCAGCGGTTCTGACGACCGGGAGTTCGACGAACCCCTGCTGTACCCGGTGACGAACCCCTGTGGCCGGCAGATGGCCGGCAACGTGCAGCACCTCATCCAGGCCGAGAAGCGCATGAAGCTGGCCGTGGTGTACCTCAACGTCGAGGCCGTCTCGAACTGCGTGAAGCAGTTCTCGGCCGTGGCGAAGAAGCTCGGCGGTCAGATCGTGTTCGAGTCGGCCACCGCCCCGGCGGCCCCGGACTGCGCCAGCCGGATCCTGTCGGCCCGGGCTTCGGGGGCCGACGCTCTCGTCGTCATCGTCGACAACCTCGGAGTGGTGAAATGCGTCCAGGCCCAGAAGCAGCAGAACTGGGACGTCCCGGTCAGCATCTCCTACAACATCGTTGACGACCCCACGTTGCTGGACGGGCTCGGCAAAGCCGCCGAGGGCCTGCTGTCCTCCAGCCCGTTCAGCGGTGCATCGAGCCCCGCCTTCGACGAGCAGTGCGGCGCCATCCGCCGCTACTACCCGAAGGCCAAGGTGCAGTTCTTCATGCTCGTCGGCTGCACCGGAGCCAAGTTGCTCGTCGAAGGGCTCCGCACCGCCGGACCGGGCGCCAGCCGGGTGGCGCTCCAGGCGGTGCTCGACTCGGGAAGGGTCTTCTCCTTCGGTGGCCTTCTGCCCGACCTGTCGTACCGGCCCGACCGGCACCTGCCTTACGACCTGACCGCCACCGTGATGGTGCGGGGCGGCAAGTGGGTGCGGACCGGCCCGCTCTACACGCCGGTGGCCCCGTGAGCGGCGTGATCCGGCGTTCGGCAGTGGCGGTCGTGCTGTCGGTGGCCGTCATCGTGCCGCCGGCCGCCGCGCCGGCCGGCGCCGATCCGCTGTCGCTGGCCGGGGGCGGGGCGACCGGTCGCGGCATCTTCCTGACCTACTCCGACCGCGACACGGTGCTCGAGGGCGGCACCGTGGCCGCCCCCGACCTGGCCTCTCCGGTGGCCCAGGCGGCCATCGACTTCACCGGGCTCGGCTCGGCCCTGGCCGCCCTCGGCTACAGCCCCTACAGCGATGCGGCCGGCGTCCTCAACGCCTTTGGCGGGACGGAGCTCCCGGTGGGCTCGATCGGCGAACGGTCCCGGGCCAAGGTGGCGGGCCGGCCACCGCAGGAGTCGACCGCCGCACTGTCGGAATCGGTCGGGCAGGCGCAGGCCCGGCTGGTCGACGGGCCCGCCGCCGAGGCGTGGACGTCGGTGGTGTCGGCGCCCGACGGGGCCGTGACGGCCCGGACCGGCGAGCTCCGGGCGACGGTCGCCACCGTGACGAAAACGGCCGATTCCAGGGTGACCGTCGTACTGCGTCAGATCCGCATCGGTGAATTGCGCATCGAGTCGATCGTCCTCACCGCCGAGGCGCTGGCCGACGGCGCCGCCGGCCGGGCGACGGCCAGCACCGTGGTGGAAGGCGCGACGCTGGGCGGCCGGCCCGTCCGGCTGACGCCCAGGGGCCTGGAACCCGTCGGGGCCACGGCGCCGGATCTGTCGGGACTCGACCGGGCCGGCATCGAAGTGGTGAGCACCGGAGGCGCCCTGGCCCGACCCGGGGGCCGGCAGGCCGACGCCCGGGCGATCGGCCCCCGGCTGCGCTTGCGGTCGCCGGACGGGCGCCTCCTCACGGTCGTGCTCGGCGAAGCGGTGGCCACGTCGACCCGGGAACCCGGCCAGCGGTAACGCCACTGGCCGAACTCCTGCCGCTCGTTGTCGCCGGGCTGCCCGTCGGCGCCATGTACGGGCTGGCGGCCGTCGGACTGATCCTGGTCCACCGGGCGACGCGCCACCTCGACCTCTCCCAGGGCGCGGCCGCCACCGCCGCCGCCTTCACCATGCACCGGTTGCGGACTGACGCCGGCGCGCCGGCGGTGCTGGCCGTGGTGGCCGGGCTGGCGGTGGCGGCCGGTGTCGGTTCGGCCGGAGCGGCGCTGGCCCGGCGCATCGGGCCCGGCCGGCCG
>JBFLYK010000113.1:0-2108 GCA_040756995.1 Actinomycetota bacterium
CTGTCGACGGCGCGCTGAGACTGACCCTCTAGCGACGGGCTGGGATTGACCCCCCTCCCTGAGTCTGGGGGGATGATCACGCTGGAAGAGTGGGCTGAGGTTCGTCGTCTGCACCGCGCCGAGGGTGTGCCGATCAAGGAGATCGCCCGGCGGCTGGGGCTGGCCCGCAACACGGTTCGGGCGGCGCTGCGGGCGGACGCGCCGCCGTGCCGGGAGCGGGGGCCGCGCGGGTCGTTGGTGGACGCGGTCGAGCCTCAGGTCCGGGCGTTGTTGGCCGAGCATCCGAGGATGCCGGCTACGGTGATCGCTGAGCGGATCGGCTGGACCCGCTCGTTGACGATCCTCAAGGACCGGGTGCGGGAGCTGCGCCCGTTGTTCGTGCCGCCGGATCCCGCCGACCGCATCGAGTACGCCCCCGGCGAGCTGGCCCAGTGCGACCTGTGGTTCCCGCCCGTGCCGATCCCGGTCACCGGTGGCCGCGCGCGGGTGCTGCCGGTGCTGGCGATGACCTGCGGATACTCGCGGGTGACGGACGCGGTGATGATCCCCTCACGCAAGGCCGGGGACATCTTGGCCGGGATGTGGGAGATCATCGGCGATTGGGGCCGTTGCCCGCGGACGTTGCTGTGGGATCGCGAGGCCGCGATCGGCGGCAACGGCCGCCCGAGCATCGAGGCCGCGGCGTTCGCCGGGACCCTCGGAGTGCGGATCAAGCTCGCCCCGCCTCGGGACCCGGAGACCAAGGGCCTGATCGAGCGCCGCAACGGCTACTTCGAGACCTCCTTCCTGCCCGGGCGCAGCTTCGTCTCGCCGTTCGACTTCAACGCCCAGATCGAAGACTGGCTTCAGACCACGGCGAACGCCCGGCACCTGCGCTCGATCGGGACCAGCCCCGCCGGGCGGTGGGCGGCTGACCGCGCCGGGATGGTCGCGCTGCCGCCGGTCGCACCGGCCGTGGGGCTGACCGGGCGGGTGCGGCTGGCCCGGGACTACTACGTGCGCATCGACAGCAACGACTACTCGGTCAACCCGCGCGCGATCGGCCGATTCGTCGACTGGATCGCCACCCCCGCCCTGGTCGCGGTCACCTGCGCCGAGCAGATCGTGGCCACCCACGAACGGGTCTGGAGCAACGGGATCACGGTCACCGACCCCGAACACAAGGCCACGGCCCGGGCGATGCGCGCGGAGCTGGCCGCCACCCGAGCCCGGCCGGGCGCGCGCGCCCACCCCGACGGACACGTCGTGGCTATCCGGGCGCTGCCGGACTACGACGCCCTGTTCGGCGTCGCCTTCGACCCGTCACCACCCTGCGCCGATCCCGGCGGTGGGTCGACAACCGCAGAAGGGCAGTAACCGGATGAGAGGCAGCAGTAGATGACCACCACCAAGACGACCTCCACGAAGACCAGCACCGCGACGACCGAGCTCGGCTCGAAGCTGGCCTACCTGAGCAGGGCGTTGAAGACCCCCACGATCGGCCGTGTCTGGGAAGGCCTTGCCGACCAGGCACGGGAGCTGAACTGGTCGCACGAGGAGTACCTGACCGCGGTCCTGGAACGCCAGGTCGCCGAGCGTGAGTCCGCCGGCACCACGATGCGCATCCGCACCGCCCACTTCCCGCAGGTCAAGACGCTGGAGGAGTTCAACCTCGAGCATCTGCCCAGCCTGCGTCGCGACGTGCTCGCGCATCTGGCGACCGCGACCTTCGTGGCCAAGGCCGAGAACGTGATCTTGCTCGGCCCGCCGGGCTTGGGGAAGACGCACCTGGCGATCGGGCTGGGCATCAAGACCGCCCAGGTCGGCTACTCGGTGCTGTTCGACACCGCCACCCACTGGATCGACCGCCTCGCCCGCGCCCACCACGCCGGGCAGCTGGAGACCGAGCTGAAGAAGATCCGCCGCTACAAGCTGATCATCATCGATGAGGTCGGCTACATCCCCTTCGACACCGACGCGGCGAACCTGTTCTTCCAGCTCGTCGCCTCCCGCTACGAGACCGGCTCGATCCTGGTTACCAGCAACCTGCCCTTCGGCCGCTGGGGCGAGATCTTCGGCGACGAGATCGTCGCCGCCGCGATGATCGACCGCCTCGTCCACCACGCCGA
>JBFLYK010000114.1:0-2000 GCA_040756995.1 Actinomycetota bacterium
AGGGTGACGTGGCCCGGCTCGAGGGAGCGCTCCGGGAGGAACGCCAGGCCCGCCGGGACCGGGAGCAGGCGGCGGCGGATGCCGCCACCGGCGCCGAGGCCCGCCAGGCCGAGCTGGAGGCCGCGCTGGCCGAGGCCCGGGAGCAGATGGCCGACGTCGAACGCCGGTCGGCCGAAGCCGCGGCCCGGATCGCCGAAGCCGATCACCGCGTGGCTGACGCCGAACGCCGCGCCTCCGACGCCGAACGCCGTGCGCTCGACGCCACGAACCGGGCCGCCTCCGCCGAGGACCGGGCCCGCCAGGCCGAAATCCGAGCGGCCTTCGTCGAAGAGGAAGCCGAGCGGGCTCGAGCGGCGGAGACCGATCCGTCGGTGCGGGCCGGCATCGTCGACGCCACCGTCCTCGACGAGATCGCCCGGGCCGCCGAGGATCTCGCCGCCGGGCTCCGCCGCCTCGCCGAGGGATCCGGCGGTGCGCCGGCCGCGGGACCCGGCGGTGCCCCGGCTGCCGCCCGTCCGCCGCCGCCACCACCCGTCGGCGCTCGCACCCGCCCCGCCCAGCCCGGCGGCCCGCGCCACAGCGGTCGCTCGCCGGCGCAACAGATGCCGGCGCACCAGCCCCCGGCGGCTCCGCCGCCTCCGCCGGGCCGGGCCGCCTCACCCCGGCGGCGGGCGCCGGTGCGGCTGCCGCCCGGCATGCTGCAGGACGACCCGGCGGCCATCGAGGCCATGGTCCGCACCCCGGGAGTCGCCGTCATCGTCGACGGCTACAACGTCTCGATGCTGGCCTGGCCCGACGCCAGCGCCGCCGAGCAGCGGGAACGGCTGTGCGACGCGCTGGCCGAGTTCCAGCTCCGGTTCCGGTGCGAGGTCACCGTGGTGTTCGACGGCGCCGAGGTGCCCGGCGTGCGACCGCTGCGCCGGCGCAACCTTCGGGTGGTGTTCTCTGCCGCCGGTCAGGAAGCCGACGAGGTCGTCGTCGGTGAAGTGATGTTCCGGCCCGACGACGTGCCGGTCATCGTCGTCTCCTCCGACCGTGAGGTGCGGGCCGGAGCGGAGTCGGAAGGCGCCACCGTCCTCACGGCGGACATGCTGCTGCAGCTCATGCGGCGTTGACGCGTTCCTTGCTGGAAAGGCGAACCGGCCACCTGACGGCCGTCCCGGTGCTGGGTAGGCTGCGCCCCGATCCACTTCCCCATGACCGGGTTCATTCTCGGGACCGGCTGTTACACTCCGCCCGCTCAACGGGGCGGGGACGGGCACTGCGGGGGAAGGATGCCAAAGCTTCATCTCGTCGGAATCACGCCTGATCATCGGGGGCTCGTGCTCAGCGAGCACGCCCGCGCCAAGCGCGGGGACATGGTCCTCGAGATCGATGACCGCCTCATCGAAGCGATCGAGAAAGCCCAGCGGCTACGGGCCTATGACGAAGGCGAGCGGCTCGAGTCGTACGCCCTGCCGTCGAAGCGCGACGTCGACGGCGAAGGCGATGCCGGCTCCCGGCTCACGCCACGGGAGATCCAGCAGCGGCTGCGGGCGGGAGAATCGATCACCGCCATCGCCCGCTCGTCCGGCACGGAAGAAGCGTGGATCCGCCGCTTCGCCGCTCCGGTGCTGGCCGAGCAGGCCCGGGTCATCGAACGAGCCCGCTCGCTGACGTTCACCAAACGGGGCGTCGGCCCTTCGGCTGCGGCGCTCGGCCCGGCGGTGGCCGCCAACGTGATCGACCGGGGGGTGCCGCTCACGCTGCCGGAACTCGAAGCCGGGTGGGGCGCCTACCAGCGTCCCGAGGGCGGGTGGCACGTCACGTTCACGTTCCCCCTCCGGGGTCGGCGCCAGACCGCCGAATGGGAGCTCGACATCACCGCCGGCGAGCTGACCGCCCGCAACAAGCTGGCCTCCGAGCTCGGATGGCGGGAGAGCGGCAAGAAGCTGCCCCAGCCCAAGCCGGCCAAGGCGCCGGCCGCCAAGCGGGCCCCGGCCCGGAAGGCGGCCGCGGCG
>JBFLYK010000115.1:0-1956 GCA_040756995.1 Actinomycetota bacterium
CCCGACTTTGACACCGTGATCGGGAAAGCGCAGGTGGGAAGGGGTGCGGCTTCGCTGTTTGTCCCTACATTCCCGTGATTTGCACCGGTGAGTGCCTCAGCTGGCGGCTGCGGGTGCCCAGCTCGCCGCCTCGACGCCGAAGGCGGCGAGGATGCGGTCCTGCAGGGCGCTGTGGCGGGTGTCGCGCTCGATGGTGCGCTCGGCGACGCTGAGGGTGATGCGGCGGATGCGCCCCAGCTCCCGCAGGGCCCGGCGGGGGGAGATGACCTGGTCGTCGATGTCGGGGTCGCCCACCCCCGCGGCGCGCAGGTCTGCCTCCATGAGGGCCTCGATGACGGCGGCCAGCACGCACACCGCGACATGGGCTCGGACGCGGTCCTCGGTCCAGTGGAACACCGGGCGCAGCTCGATGAGGTCCTTGAGGACTCTGAAGGTGGACTCGACCTCCAACAGGCGCCGGTAGGCCACGACGATCTCGGCCGCGCTGGCCTGCTCGGGGGACAGCGAGGTGGTGACCACCCACCGGCCGGCCAGCAGCTTCTCCTCGTAGTCGAGGGCGGCATCGTCGTAGTGCCAGAGGAAGCGGCCCTCGCCGATCTCGACGTCAAAGAGCCGGGCCACCCCCGAGGCGGACAGGATGCGCGATGCCGCGGCCGCGATCTTGGCCTTGTCCTTGAGCCGCCCGGCCCGCACCCGGTCCTCCAGGGCCCGCAGGTCGGCCGACGTGCGGGCCACCAGCTCTGCGGTGCGGGCGGTGTCGCGCCACAGGCGCTCGGCCGACATGGCCACGATGAAGCGCCGGCCGTCGTGGGCCACCTCGCACACCGCCGAGCCCGCGGAGGGGCAGGGAACCCAGTTGGCGCCAGGACCGGTGGAGGCGGCCAGCACGGCGGCCACATCGGGGTCGCGGTGCAGCCGGGTGGCCAGGATGTGCCCGAAGCCCTTGTCCGACAACGCTTTCACGTTGTCGGCCGAGATCAGGCCCCGGTCGGCGACCATGGTGATGGCCCCGATGCCGAAGCGGCTCTGGAGGTCGTCGAGCACCCCGGGCAGGGTGGACACATCCGCGGTGTTGCCGGCGAAGACGTGGTGGGCGATGGGGATGCCGTCGCCGGTGACCAGCAGCCCGATGACGATCTGGGGCCGGTCGCCGCGGTGGTCACGGGAGTACCCGAAGGCCCGGGACTCAAAGCGCGCCGAGGCCTTGGTCGCCCCCTCGAAGTAGGTGGAGGTCAGGTCGTAACAGACCAGGCGCAGGTCCAGGTTGGTCAGGTCGGTGAGGGCTGCGTACAGGTGCTTCTCCGTCGCCTCCTTGGCCTCGGCCACCACGTCGAGGGCCCGGTAGTAGTGATGGGCCGCCGGCTCCCGGAAGCCGGCGGGCATGACGACGTCCTCGGACACCCACTCGGGCAGGGCCCGCTTGGAGCGGGGGGCGCACAGCCGGTTGGCGACCATGGCCAGCACGGCATCGGCGATGGGCGCGTCGTGGCCGCCGGCCATTGCCGCGAAGTGGCGGTCCAGTCCGAGGCGGCGCCAGTAGGCGCCCACCGCGGCCACCGCCCCGGCGGAGCGGGCCGACTCGGCCTCGATGCCGGACTCATCGCACCAGGACCGCTGGGCGTGGGCGGCCAGGGCGGCCACGATGCGGTCGAGCTCGCCGCTGGCCCGCAGCGCCGAGGCCTCGCCCAGGCGGGCCACCACGTCGTGGCGCACCCGGCCGCCGTCTCGCACGGCCTCCACCAGGCTCAGGTACTCATAGACCCGGTTACCCCGACGCACCCTCGTCGTCTTCACGTACACACCAGCAATTGTAACGCCCGTTGGGACTCACGGCGCGGATGTGTTGCCCCTACACTTTCGGAGCCGTGAGCGGCCTCCCCGGGACAAAACCCCAGGTCACAGCGTTGCGGGCCTGTGGAAAGGCCCCGAAAACGGCCTCCAGGTGTCAAAGTCGGG
>JBFLYK010000116.1:0-1935 GCA_040756995.1 Actinomycetota bacterium
CCGGGAGCGACGGACGGTGAACGACGCGACCGCCAGGCCAGCGGCCAGCGCCGCCGTCACCGGCCCGGCGTGACGCCGGGCTGCCGAACCGACCGAGGCCACACCCCCAGGCCCGGCTGCCCCCTCACCGTCCGCCCCGGCCGGCCCGGTCATGGTCGAGCCGGCATCGCCGAGGCCGCCGGCACCCTGGGCGGCGGGAATCGCGACCCGATCGGCGTCGAATCCAGCCAGCCCCGACCCGCCCGCTACGGTCGCCGCCGCTGACGGCGTCGCCAGCCGCGACGGGACCGGCGGTTCCGACGACGGGTACGGCGTGTCCCTCAACGGAGGGGGACGCAGCCCGCTGAAGAAATCGAGGTCGGGAACCTCCCGGGTGGTCGCCCCCGCCGACGCCCCGCCGAAGCCGAACGTGACACCCCCGTTGCCCAGCAGCGTCGAGAGCACCACGTTGCCGACCAGCAACGCCGATCCGACCTGGGGGCCCGCGGGACCCGACGCTTCCTGGAGACGCTCCGACGCGTCCGACACCGCCGGCGCCAGCGGGGCGTAGACCGCCGCGCCAGCGCTGCGCAGGGCCGGCGCGTCGCGCACCTCGACCAGCAGCGGACCGACGGCCGCCCCGGCGGCGTCACCCGCCGCCACCGGAATCGACAGCTTGATGCCCTGCGCCGCCAGGACCTCCCGGGCGGCGGCCACGACGCTGCTGACGTCGCCCGGCCGGTCGGGCGTCACCGCCCGGCCGCCCACCTCCGCCGAGGCGATCTCGAACGCCGCCTCCCCGGAGCCCCCCTCCGCGTGGTGGGCTGTCCACCGCAACCCGCGGAGCACGACCCCACCGGCACCCGGGGCACCGAGGCGCAACTCGGCGATGCGGCTCTCGGCCCGGGAGCGGCCGGCCGCCACCTCCGCCTCGCCGACGCCACCCGAGGCGGACAGCGCACCCTCCACCGCCAGCGTCGCCAGCTCGGCCACCCCGACCGCCCGTTCGGCACTGGCCGACGCCCGCTCCCGGGCCCCGGCCAGGGCCGCCGGGCGGAGTCCCGGCGCCGCCGCCACCGACCGTTCCGCCGCCTGCTCGCCGCCGGAGTCGGCCCGGGTCGGCGGCGGAAGCGACCCGGCCAGTTCTTCGGGAACGACCGCCCCCAGCAGGCCGGGCTGCACCGTCGCCGCTTCGGCCCGCGCCGCCCGGCCGGCCAGATCGCCAGCGGCGGTACCGAACGCCGCCGCCAGGCTCAACCCGGCCGCCACCGGCCCCGCCTCCGCGACCTGCGCATCGGCGTGCCCCACCGGCTCGCGCCGCACGGGCCCCGCGGCCTGCGTGTCGGGCAGCGGTGCGGCCACCGCCGTCACACCTGCCAGCGCCCCGGCCACCGCCAGGCGCCGGGCCCACATCCGCGAGCGCTTCCCGGCCAGCGACGTTCTTCGCATGCCCCTCCTCGAACTCCCGGCGCGACCCACAGCCGGGCCCTGTGCCCAAGCGACGTGCAGGCTCCCCAACCTATTCGCGGCAAGGGCGCCGTGTCGTCCGGGCCAACATGTGGGCGCGCCGGCCGCACCAGGTCTCCGCGTCGCATCGTGTTCCCCCGCTCGGCGGCGCTCTCCGGAGAGGACGGTCGAAATACCCAGAAACCGCGAATACATCGCGACGCCGTCCCGTCAGGACACCCAGAACGACCAAGACAGGCCGTGGCCCCCGGCCGACGCCGCTTGTTGGCCACGCTGACCCATGAGAAAGGTGAGATTCGCATGAACAGAGGAATGGCGAAGACGCTGCTCGCTTCCGTACCAGTCGTCATCCTCAGCCTCGGTGCAGCCGTCGCCTGGGCCGAAGGTCCAGTGCCGGGGCTTCCGTCGCTGCCTGGCGCTCCGGCGGTGCCCGCCCCGCCGGCTTTGCCGGCGCTGCCGGGTGCGTCGGCGGTTCCGGCGTTGCCCGAT
>JBFLYK010000117.1:0-1838 GCA_040756995.1 Actinomycetota bacterium
CTAGGTGAGCCGGCAGGAAGTGGCCTTCTGACGTGGGGGGCCTCGTCGCGGTTCGAACAATGACGTAAGCGAGCGGCGCCTCCGTGGCGGTCGACTCGGCCTCGATCAGACAGCGTGTCGGGCGGTTGCGGGCTCGGTAGAACCTGCTCGTCGCCCGAACATGGCGAGAAACCCACCGTTCAGGCGGCGATGGCGACCGGCGCCCTTACGTCGAACGCGCCGAGCACACCCAGGCGCTTGAAGTTGGCCACGGTGGCCGCGAGCAGCGCCTGAAGGCGCGTCTTTCGTCGACCCCGGTAGCGGGCCTTGCGCATGCCAAGGTCCTGGAGGTGGTCGATCTTGCGCTCGATCTTGGACCGCCGGCGCAGCAGGGCCTTGGTCGCCGGCTCGGCCTGGGCGGCCCGGGCGGCGGCGATGCGGTCGTGGTGGCGGCCGACGAAGACACTCCGCCCGCTGGAACCCCCGACGCAGCGGTCCCGCAGCGGACAGGCAGCGCAGGTGGCGGTAGGGAACCGGAACTGCAACCCCGGGCGGCCCTTGTCGTCCTTGGCCTTCTTGGCCTCGGTGGTGGTGACTCCCGCCGGGCAGGTGACGGTCCCCGCCGCGGTGTCGATGGCGAAGTCGGTCTTGGGGAACCGGCCGGAGTTGGTCACCGGCGGGACCTTGGCCACCAGCTCGGCGCCGGCGGAGCCCACCGCCTCGCGCACGTCGCCGTCGGAGTAGGCCATGTCCCCCAGCAGCGTGGCGACCTCGACACCGTCGATGCCCTGCACCGCCTCCAGGAGGGGAACAGCCCCATCGCCGTCGGGCGCGTTGGCGGGCCGCACGTCGACGCCGAGGATCAGCTCGGAGTCCTCGTCGCCGATGACGTCGAGCTTGTAGCCGTCGAAGCGACGGGAGGCCGACTTTCGCCCGTGGCGCATCTCGGGGTCGGAGTGGGAGACCACACGGTCGCGGGCCACGCCCTGGCGGATGTCGGGTCCGCCGGCTTCATCGCGCTCGACGTCTTGGTCGATGACCTGGGCCAGCAGCTCGGCCGGCTCGGCCACGGCCGGGTCGTCGATGCCCGCCGCCTCGGTGAGCAGGACCATGCCGGCGGCCACCAGCTCGCCCAGGTGGTCCTTGCGGGCGGCCGGGTCCTGCCAGTCGATGTCGGGCTTGGGCCCGCAGAACGGCTCGGCCGCCTGGCGGGCATCATCGCTGAGGCGCTCGCCGGCGGCCCGAACCACCTGGGCCATGAAGCCCCGGATGAGCTCGTAGGTGTCGGCCACCGCCCCCGCCCCGTGCACGGGCGAGGAGTCGATGATGGCGGTCAGCTTGCCCTTGAAGATCCCGGCCTCCACCGCCTTCTCCAGAGTCTTCTCGAACAGCTTCGAGTCGGCATCGTGGACGACCATGCGGCTGCGCATGAGGCTGAAGGTCCTGGCGCCGATGCCGGTGAACTCGTCATCGACGCCCATGGCCGCCTTCCAGTCGGCGTCGACCCGGGTACGCCGGGAGGTCTCGGCGTCGGAGGTGAGGCGGTCGTGGGTGGCGCAGAGCATGGCCCGCACCATCACCGACGGCGGGATCGACGGGCGACCCATGCGTTGGGAGTACAGGTGGGCGAAGTCGTCGTCGCTGACGATCTCGTGCCCGTGGTCGGCGAGGCGGGCGTAGAAGGAGTTCTTGGTCACCAGGTGGCGCCGCATCACCCGAGTTTCGAGGAGGGACCCTTGGGGATCAACCCGTCCGAGCACGCGGACCTCCGGGGAAGAGGAGAACTACGTCTCTGTAATTCTCCCAGACCCGTTCAGCGGTCGCGAGTACCCGCTCCGACTTTCTGCCGGCTCACCTAG
>JBFLYK010000118.1:0-1723 GCA_040756995.1 Actinomycetota bacterium
GGTCGAAGGGGCGCCCGCCGCGCAGCTACCTGGCGTTGACCGACGACGTGTTCGTGTCGCACCTGCGCGGCGAGGAGACGATCGGGATCTACCCGCTGCTGCGGAGCGACACGTGTGCGTTGCTGGCCTGTGGCTTCGACAAGGGCACGTGGGCGCTCGACGCGCTCGCGTACCTCGACGCCTGCCACCGCAATGCAGTTCCCGCGGCGCTGGAACGGTCGCGGTCCGGCAACGGGGCGCACGTGTGGATCATCTTCTTCGCTGCCCCGGTCGCGGCGTCGGCAGCTCGGGCGATGGGTGCAGCGCTGCTGCGCCAGGCCATGACGGCACGCGCGGAGCTGGATCTGTCGTAATTGTTCGGTAGCGGGGCGAAGTGTTGACACTGGCCTCAAGCTACGAGACTGAACCGCACTGCTGGTTGTTGGTCGGTCACCGGGTTCGGTGACCACGGGCCGTGAGCGTACTTGCGTTGGAGTTTGACCATGAGGATGGCGCGGACACCAGGGATCGACCAGCGCACGCCGACGTCGGTGCGGCGGTTCATCTCGCGCATGACCCGTTCGAGGACGCCGGTGCCGAGCTCTGGCCGGCCCTTGTCGCCGAAGAGGAGCCGGCCGGCACCGGGGTGGGTGAGGAAGGTGAACACCTCGTCGGCCGCGGCGCGCAGGTGGGTCGCGGCGGAACGGGCGCCGCAGGCGTGGGCGTCGTCGATGAGATCGTCGTAGGCGGCTCGGGCGGCGTCGAGGTCATGGTCGCGGTAGGCGTTGGTGAGCAACGCCTGGAGCTGGCCCTGGAAGTCCTCGGCCAGGTCGTGGCTCGCGCGGTCGGTGTAGCGGGCGGCGCGGTAGACGCCCCGGGCCAGGTGCCACAGGCAGCGCTGCACGGGCACCCCGGCGAAGCGCTCAGCAGCCAGGGCGCTCAGCTCCTCTTCGCCGTCGACGAGGATCAGCCCCGGCGACAGCCCGGCCAGCAGGTCACCCATCACGCTCCAGCCCTCGCCGAGGGTGGCGCCGAGCAGGCGGGCCTCCACGGCCACCTTCTTGCCGTGGCGGCGCCGGGCGACCAGGCCGATAGCGAGGTGCAGGGCCACACCGCCCTTCTTCTCGCCGGCCCGTTCGCCGGTCCCGTCGAGCAGCAGCACGGGTACCTCGGTGATCTCGGGCCCGACCCGCTCGGGAGCCATCGCGATCACGTCGCGGCGGATGGTGCGCGCCGACACCGCCGGGCCGGCCAGCTCGGCCAGCAACCTCGACGCCTTGGCGTAGGCCACCTCCACCGCCAACGACGCGGCCAGCTCGGAGAGCCGCTCGGTGCGGCGCTGGTGGGGCCGCAGGCCCAGCAGCTCCGCCGCCGGGGCGAAACGGCGCCCGCAGGCCGAGCACTCCAGCTGCTGGGACCGGAACGCCACCTTCCCACACGCGGTCATGACCCGGCGGGGCTTGGGCCGGAACCCCCGCCGGCGGAACCCCCGCCGGCTCGAACAGCCCGTGCACGCCCACGGCGCCTCCAGCTGATCGCCATCGGGCAACGGCAACCCGAACGGGCCGACCACCGCGTCGACCAGGTCGGCCACCATCGACTCGACCGCGTCGGCCACCAGCTGGGCCGGCGCGCTGCGCGCGAACTCCAGCGCCGCTTCCTCCAGTGCTCCCAACCCGACGACCCTGTCGAGCTCGATCCTCACGCTGCGTGTACGATCCATCACCGGCACGGGGCTCCTTCG
>JBFLYK010000119.1:0-1713 GCA_040756995.1 Actinomycetota bacterium
TGGCCAACGGCTCCTGGCAGGTCACGCTGACGTGGACCGGCGGCACGGCCCCGTACACCGTGGTGGGCGCCGGCAACGGCGCCTTCACGAGCGGCGTGGCGACCCTCGGGAGCGGTCTCGCCGGTCCGCCGTTCGTGTGGACGGGCGCGACGGTGCCGGCGTTCTTCAACGTCACCGACGGCAGCGTCGTGAGCAAGGCCGTCGAGGGGATCGGCTACGATCCCGCGCCGGCCCCGACCGCCCCCACGCCGAACCTCACGACGGTGTGGTGGGGCGACGAGATCCAGCTCGGCTCGAGCTACCTCGACCCGATCGCCGCCGCCAACACCGCCTTCATGTTCGACCTCCCGGTGCGGGCCACGTCCACCGGCGGCGGCGTGCCGTACGCGTCCACGGCGACGTTCGACGTGCCCGATGACGCGCGCACCTTCCTCCCCGTCGTGCAGGCACACGGTCGGTCCAGTCCGATCAACGGCAGCGCGCCGGTGACGATGTCGCCCCCCATCCCGGTCGTCAGCGCCATCCGGGCCGTGGTCTGGGCGCCGCAGAACGGCCATGTCTGGCTGGCCGCCGACGGTGTGGTCCGCCGCAGCGACATCTTCCTGCGTACGCCGGTCGTGGTCGACACCATCAGCACCTTTACCAAGCCCTACATCTCCAGGGTCGCCGCGACCGGACATTTCCTCGTCGTCGACGGCGCGGAGGGGGTGGGAGCGGTGTACACGATCGCCGCCGGTGGGGGCGCGCCGACCTGGTACGCCGCCACCAATGACGGCGGCTTCACCCGCGACATCCGGCCGGTGGGAATCGCCGTGGATCCCGACGGCCTCGCCTGCTACATCGCGGACGCGCTCTCCGGCAAGGTCGTCAAGATCCCGGCCGGCGCCGGATCGGGACAGACCATCGTGGACGGGTGGGGCGGGCTCGCCTTCGCGCTGCCGGACCCCTGCGGCATCGACGTCAACGTCGGCCACCAGGTGCTGGTCGCCTCGAACGACGGCTGGGTATACCAGCTCACCGGGCCGGTCACGGCGTACGCCGACTCCAATCCCGGGATCAACGTCCACGCCATCGCCATCGACCGCGATTCCTCCGGGCCGGGGGTCGTGCGCTACTGGACGACGACCAGCCCGGGCCTGGCCGAGGCGTTCAACCTCAACCCCGTCGGTGGGGCGGCTCGCTACCACGGCGCCTTCGTCTTCGGCCTCGCCTCCGGCCGCCTCGCCGTCGACCCCCATTGGGGGATCTTCGCCAAGGTCCGTTCGTTCCACCGCGTCGTCCTCGACAACTCCGCTCAGGCCGTGGCCTACCCGTCGCCCCTGCAGGAAGCGGACCGCGTCGTCAAACTGCAGGCGCAGGGGTGGAAGGGCGTGGCGATGAGGCTGCGCGTGATCGATCCGCCGGACCTCGCGCCGTACGCGCCGACCGGAGGGTGGAACGCAGGTGGTGCGGTGCCGCCGTACGAGGGCAACGACAACCAGGGGATGACCGACTACGGCCTGGCGCTTTCCGCCGGTGCGACACAGTGGACACCGGCGCTGGTGGCCGCGCCTGCAAGTGACGACGGCGTGCTGACGTTCTACCTCAAGGCGCCGGCGCGCTACTCGGGCAACAACTTCCAGGTCGAGGTGACCAAGTGCGACGTGGCGGACCAGATCCTGCCCGAGCGCGTGGCGGGGCTGTCGGGCGTCGTCACCGCCTGGAAGCGGGTGT
>JBFLYK010000120.1:0-1661 GCA_040756995.1 Actinomycetota bacterium
AGCCTTGATTGTTCGTCCGGCAGCTTGACGGCCAGCTGAGCCGAGCCTGTCGAGGGCGAGCACTGCCACGGTGGGTGGCGTCGGGTGGGCGGGCGCGGCGGGTCAAGGATCCTTCCCCTGGATCGGTTGGGTGCGCCTCGGCAAAGCGTTCTGGGCCGGCGCGGTGCCCGGGGGCGCTCTCAGCAGAGGGCGGTGCGGAGACGCCCGAAGGCGGCGTCGAGCTGGTGCCGCCACGGCCAGGTCTCGTCGATGCGCAGGTGGAGGTCCCGGCCCCGCCGTGCGAGGCGGGCGGCGACGTGGAGGATCTGGTAGCGCAGCGTCGCCGGCTCGGCGCGCGCCAGTGCCCCGTCGAGGCACAGCGTCGCCGTCCACGCCAGCAGGTCCTGGGCCACCATGACCATGGCCAGCCACGCCTCGTTGCGCACGAAGTCCTCGAACGGGAAGTTGCGAAGGCCGCTCGCCTTGGCGCACCGGATGCGGTCCTCCACCCGGGCGTGTCGTCGTTGGCGCAGCTCCAGCGGCGGCGGTTCCCCGGCCGAGGGGGTGAGGAAGCAGGTGTGGCGGAAGCCCTCGGAGGTGTCGAACAAGGAGAGCTGGGCCCCGGGATGGGGCCGCTCGCGCCGGCAGATGAGGCGGACGCCTGGCGGCCAGGTGCCCAGGTCGACCAGGCCCGTGAGCTCGGTGACCCAAGCCCCGCGTCGCAGGCGCCCGTCGGCCTCGACGGCGGGTTCCCAGTCCTCCTCCTGGACCAGCATCAGGGCGTCGCGTACCCGGCCGTCGACGTCGAAGCCAATGGAGAAGCCGATGTTGCGGGCCACCAACGCGTCGACGAAGCCATGGGTGGCCCCGGCCGAGTCGGCCCGGACCAGGACGGGGTGCGCCACCGCGGCGGGGTCGTCGCCGGGTGCGTGGCCGGCCCGCCACGCCGGCGGCAGCTGGGCCAGGGCGGCGTCGAGCATCTTGACGTGGTCGGCGGCGGTGTTGGCCCCGGCGTTGCCGGAGCGCAGCATGCCGGCCAGGAACTCCCTCGTCTCGTCGCACCACACCCCGAGGGGGTGGAAGCCGAACCCCCGCTTGTAGGTCGGCATGGCGCACTGCTTGTCCGAATGGGCCTCGACCAGGGTGGCGTCGAAGTCGAGCGTCACGCTCGCCGGTGCGCCGCCGGCGGCCCAGATCCGCTCCCGGGCCGTCGCCCGGGCCCTGTCGATGGCGGCCAGTTCCACCGCCGCGACCGCCTCCACCGCCCGCCAGGCCGTGGGGTGGGAGGCGACGGGGCCGAACAGCGCCTCCTGGTTTCGCAGCACCGCCAGCTTGGACAGACAGTCGGCGCCGTCGGCGATGGCCACGGCCAGATGGGTGAGCACCACGCCGGGGTCATGCGTGTGCCAGGAGATGCCGCAGTCGCCCATGGCCACCGACAGGGCCCTGGTCAACCCCGAGCGGTCGGCCATCTCGGCCAACAAGACGGTGCCCGCGTGCGACGTCACGCCCTCACCGTCGGTGGTCACCTTCACATGCCGCACCGACTGGCTACGATGCAC
Organism: Actinomycetota bacterium; assembly: GCA_040756995.1. Classification (GTDB taxonomy): domain Bacteria; phylum Actinomycetota; class Acidimicrobiia; order IMCC26256; family BP-133; genus BP-133. The sequence continues at coordinate 1,542 of JBFLYK010000120.1, forward strand.
CTTCAAGGAGCCCTTCTTTCCTGGTTGTTGCGAGCTTTGAGAACCCGCATCCTCCCAGGTCAGAAGGGCTTTTACGCGGACGCCCGACCCCTCAGCACGGGGCCGGACGAACAATCGAGG
>JBFLYK010000121.1:0-1446 GCA_040756995.1 Actinomycetota bacterium
CGTCCCGGAGGGACCGGAGCGAAGCGGAGGCTCTTGACGCCGACTGGAGGGCATGGCACCCCCGGCACCACGACCAACCGAACCATCACACACACGACTCGTCGGGCTGGGGCGAAGCCCCGTTAGAGCTCGGCGTGGGTGGCCACCCCCTCCCGACGGCCAAACACCGTCGTCGAACACCCGCAGACGGGTTGACGGCGGCCGGGAACCCGGCGTTGACGGCACTCTGCATCACCACCTCCGAGGCTTGTCCGGTTGACACCGACGTCGCCGCCGATGTCGGTGTCGTCACGGAGTGATACCGGCTCATCGGATTTTCAGCGGGGAGTGATGGTCGGGGGTATGTCCCAGTTGGGCCGGCCGGCGTAGAGCAGGGCTCCAGGTGGAAGGGCTCGGCGACCAGGGTGGCGTGGTCCAGGCTGTCTTCGAAGGTCTTGCGGCGAGGCCGGAGAGGTCGAGGATGCCGAACTCGATGGCGGCCGCCCAGTCCTGGGGGATGCTTGTGCCGCACCAGCCCGGCCTGCCGTCCGAAGCGCGGCAGATCCGCCAGCGCGACCACCGGCCGCTCCTTCACCCATGCCGTCTGCCCGCACGACCGGCAGGCGACCGGCCCCTTCACCCGGAACTCAACGTGCACCCGCACGGAAGGCCGCGCTCGTCCTCGACGGTGAGAACGTTCACGTCCGGAAGGCCGACAAGCAACTCGCAGACGCTCGTAGGGGTCAGTCTCCACAGGGGGTTCCAGAGGACCGGTGGGGTGAGAACCCCGATTCTCTGAGCCGCTGTGCCGCGCTCGGTGGATCCCTACACGTCGATCAGACCCCGCTCAGATCCGAAGCGCCATACCGGCGGTTCAGCCCAACGAGCAACGCGAAGCTAGGCACAGCCCGGTACCTGGCTCAGCCGGATCTTCGATGTGCAGGCCTGGGATGGGACCGCATGCTGCCCATCACCGTGCCGACCACGACAGGGCCATCCGGTCACCGGCCGTTTCGGCCGGGGCCGGGAGGCTCGGGAGGCGAGCAGGATCGTGCGCCCGTCATCGCGGTCTTCGGCCGAGGCATTGACAGCCGCGCTCGTTTACAGCGTACAATTGGCCGAGGTTCCGCGCCGAGGCGATGTTTTCGTAGAAGGCGTCGTGCGTAGGGTGCCCGGGGGGATGCAAGTTGCGAGGTGACCGAGGTCTGGTGTCATTCGTGGCGGTGTTGGCCTTGCTGGTGGGCTCGGTCGCCTGCGGGAACCGGCGCCCGGTGTCGGAGGATGCGCTGACTGGGCTCGCCGCCGCGCCCGGATCGCCTGCTCCGGCCATGGCGCGTGGTCCGGGTGACACGTCGGTACGGGAGCCAGTCATGACTGATGGGCCGGTGGCCGATTCGGGGCAGTCGCAGGCGCCGGGGATGGTGGGGGGCTCTGATCCGGTGGCGGCTGGGTCGTCGGCCAGCACCC
>JBFLYK010000122.1:0-1374 GCA_040756995.1 Actinomycetota bacterium
CCGGGTGACACGTCGGTACGGGAGCCAGTCATGACTGATGGGCCGGTGGCCGATTCGGGGCAGTCGCAGGCGCCGGGGATGGTGGGGGGCTCTGATCCGGTGGCGGCTGGGTCGTCGGCCAGCACCCGTCCCGCGGCAACGCCGACTGGGAGCGCTGGCGGTGGTCGAGTGGGGGGTACGACGGCCAGTACGGCGAATAGGGCGAAGGGTGGGGATGTGGTGTCGGGGGCGAGGCCGGAGGGTGGTGCGGCCGCTGGTGGGGGTGGTGGTGGGCCGGCGGGTCCGGGGGGTTCGGCGCCGGTTGGGGGTGGGTCGGCGGCTGGGCCGAAGGCGTATGACCAGGGGGCGTCGGATTCGGAGGTGGTGTTCGGGTCGGTGAGTTCGATGACGGGGTTGTTCACCGACTATTTCCAGCCCCAGGCGGCCCGGGCCTATTTCAAGTACGTCAACAGTCAGGGCGGGGTCAACGGCCGGCAGTTGAAGTTGTTGATCTATGACGATCAGTGGGACGTGAGCCGGCACGCGTCGCTGGTCCGCCAGGCGGTGGAGACCGACAAGGTGTTCGCCTTCACGGCCATGGAAGCGATTCTCACCGAGCAGGGCGGCGTGGCCTATCTCGACGAGCGGCAGATCCCGGTCATCGGCGGGGAGGAAGGAAACCTCCACACCTGGGGGAAGAGCCCCATGTACTTCACCCTCACCGCCCTAGCGGTCACCGTCGGGGGGCGGGCGTTCGCCCGTTACGCCTATGACACGCTGGGCTGCCGGAAGTTCGCCGGGATCTCCCTGGCGGCCGACGAGTCCCGAGGCTGGGTCGACGCCTTCAAACGGGGAATGCAGGACCGGGGAGTGAACGACTTCGTCTACCGCCGGGACATCGGCTTCGCCGAAGTCGACTACACCGCCTACGTCATCCAGGCCCGCGACGCCGGGACGGAATGCGTCGGGATGGCGGGCGCCTCCGCCAGCCATGTCCGCTGGACCAAGGCGGCCAGCCAGCAGGGATTCAAGCCGATCAACGTCTTCGGGGAAGCAGCCTACGACGACATCTACTTCAAGGGCGCCGAAGGCCTCAACGAGGGCGACTACGTCGAGGTCTCGACCGACATCCTCGAAAACGCCCCCAGCAATCCGGCCATGGCCGAGTACGTCAAGCAGGTGGCCCGGTTCGAGCCCCGGATGCGGGCCAAGAGCACCTGGGCCATCAAAGCCTGGCTAGCCGGCAAAGCCACCGTCGAGGCCCTACGCCGCATGGGCAACAACCTCACCCGCGCCAACCTCATCGCCACCCTCCACACCTTCAAGAACTGGGAAACCGGCATGTCCCCACCCGTCACCTGGAACCCCGGACCCAAACCCGGCGCCCCCTGCATC
>JBFLYK010000123.1:0-1279 GCA_040756995.1 Actinomycetota bacterium
TGGCCACCAGCAGTGTCACGCGGGGGGCGGCGAACAGGGGCCGCACCACGAAGCGCTCGGTGGCCAGCCCGCTGGCCAGAGCGGCGAGCAGTCCCAGCGCCATGGCCAGCCCGTAGGGGACGCCGGCCGCATGGGCGCCCCAGAGGCCGTAGACGGCGATCGTGCCGAACTCGCCCTGGGCGAAGTTGAAGATGCCGCTCGACTTGTAGACCAGCACCAGCCCGAGCGCGATGAGCCCGTACCCGGAGCCGGCAACGATGCCGATGACCAACGCCTGGCGCATGGTGGCCCGCTCAGAAGTCGGCGACGAAGCGGCCGGTGGTCCTCCAACTGCGTGTCCCGCAATCCGCCTCCAGCAGGTGGGCGGTGCGGGCCCCGAACCGCACGGTGCTGTCGTAGCTGACGTCGGGATAGACGTTGGAGCGGAACACCCGTCCGCTGGTCACGGTCTTGAGGAAGCTCTGGCGGGACAGGTCGCGTCCGGTCGCTTCGAGCATCTGGTGGACGGTCTTGTTCATGCCCCAGTTGAGGATGCCGATGTCGTCGGGGTTGTTGCCGACGTAGCGGCGGTAGGCCGGCTTGTAGTCGGGGTCGAGCTCGTCGATGGCGTCGAGCTGAGGGAACGGCGACAGGAACTTCGATGACCCGATTGCCGGGCACCCGGCCTGAGCCACGACCTGGAAGCCGACGGTCGTGCCCGGCCCGACCCAGGTCGGGTTGTAGGCCTGGGCCTGGGCGTTGGTGGCCAGCTTGATGAACGGGATCGGGGCGGCGATGACGTAGACGATCTCGGCGCCGGAGTTGCGCAGCTGCTGTGCCTCGGAGAGCAGCTCGGCGTCGGAGGCGTACTTCCCGATCCGGCTCGACCGCACGATCTGGAGCCCGCCGACCTTCTGGATCTCATCGGTGATGCTGCGCACCGTCGAGTTGAGCGCCGGCGTGGCGATGACCACCACCGCGACCTTCGTCTTCTTGATCCGGTTCTTCATGAGCTTGGCCAGCGTGGCGGACTGCTGGTCGTAGGTCTGGGAGATGGCGAAGTACCGGTTGAGGCCGGCCAGGCCCTCCTCGTTGACGCCGCCCGAGAAGTAGGGGACGTTGACCGTCTCGGCGTAGCGGGCGCAGGCGGTGATCTGGTCGGAGCCGGCGAACCCGATGATGAGGAAGACCTTCTCCTTCTCGACCATCTCCCGGCAGACCTGGACGGCGCTGGTCGGGTTGTACTTGTCGTCGCGGAAGACGACCTCGACGTTGCGGCCGTGCACCCCGCCCTTCTCGG
>JBFLYK010000124.1:0-1278 GCA_040756995.1 Actinomycetota bacterium
CAGGGTGCGGAAGAACGGCTGAGTCCGGCGCTCGGCGAGTGTCGCCGGCGTGAGAGGCCGGCAACCGGGTCGTCGGTTGCCGTTGATCGGCTGTGTCGGTGGTCCTCGGCTGCTGGGGGGGCTATGTCGCGGCGTCGAGGGCCACGATTCGGATGAGGTTGTAGGTGGCGGCGGTGATCTTGAACCAGGCTCGGTTGCGTTCTCGGCCCTTGTAGCGGAGCTTGCGGCCGCCGCCGACGGTCTTGATCCACCCGAAGGGTTCCTCGATCCGTTTGCGGATCCGCAGGCTCGTCATGTGGCCCTGGTGGCGGGTGGTGCGAGCGTCGATCGCTGAGCGTTGCCGGGCGTTGTTCTGGGCCACGTGGGGGGTGACGCCGAGATGGCGGCACTCGGCGACGAAGGCCCGGGTGTCGTAGGCCTTGTCGGCGGCGACGGTCCGTCGCCGGGCTCGCTTGGGGAGCCGGGCGAGCATCTCGATGGCGGTGGCCCGCTCGGCGTAGCCATCGGCCGCGGTGAGCTCGGCGTCGATGATCAGGGCATTGCGGTTCTCCATGAGGAAGTGCCCGGCGTAGGAGAGCTTCGCGGGGGCGGCGTTGGACTTGCGGGCCAGCAGCGCTTCGGGATCGGTCGTCGAGCGATGCGTCTGGTTGCTGCGCTTGTGGCCGTGGAAGTCGGCCTCGACGTTGCGGCCCGCCGGTGTCGCCGGCCCTCCCTGGCTGGGGTCTTTGGGTTTGAAGCTCTTGTGCGACGCCCAGGCCTCCAACAACGTCCCGTCGACGGAGAAGTGTTCGCTCGAGAGGTAACGGCGCAGCTGCGCCTGCTTGACGACAGCGGCGAAGAACCGGTCGGCGATCTCGGCTTCGAGGAGCCGGTTGCGGTTCTTGGTGAAGGTCGTCGGGTCGAAGGCCTTGGCGTCGATCGCCAGATCGAGGAACCACTTGAAGAGCAGGTCGTAGTTGAGCCGTTCACAGAACGCCCGCTCGCTGCGCATCGAGTACAGGGCCATGAGCACCGTCGACTTCAACAACTGCTCGGGCGGGATGCTCGGCCGGCCGATCCGCGAGTACATCGCGTCGAACTCGCCATCGAGCCCGGCAAGCACCTCGTCGACCAGCCGGCGGATCCTGCGGATCGGGTGATCCGCCGGGATCAGGTCCTCGGTGCTCAACGACGTGAGCATCGCCAGCTGCAGTTCGGGCTTTCCTCGCATCCCCGCGGTCTACTGCAGCCCCGGGCTGAGAGCGAGCATCTACGACCGACTATTTCCGCACCCTGCTA
>JBFLYK010000125.1:0-1115 GCA_040756995.1 Actinomycetota bacterium
CTAGGAGAGTGCTGAAAATCCGGGCGTGTTGCCGCCTGGGTCTGGGTGGGCGGCTGGGACGCTGTTCGGGTGCAGGGTCGTTCTGATCCGCAGCGTGAGCTGCTCGATGTCGTGTCGGTAGCCGGGCATCTGCTCCCGCAGGGCGGGGTGTTCGCGTTCCTGGCCGCTCACCGGGGCGAGCTGTTTGACGAGGCGATGTTCGCTGATCTGTTCGCTGCTGGCCGGGGTCGCCCGTCGGTGCCGGCCGAGACGGTGGCCTCGGTGCTGGTGTTACAGACCCTGCACGGCCTCTCGGACCGGGAGGCGGTGGAGGCGCTCACGTTCGATCTGCGGTGGAAGGCGGCATGTGGGCTGGCGGTCACCGATCCGGGTTTCCATCCGACCACGTTGACCTACTGGCGACGCCGTCTGGCCGGCTCGCAGCGCCCGGAGCGGATCTTCGACGCGGTCCGGGCGGTGGTCGCCGAGACCGGCGCGCTGACCGGCAAGCATCGGCGCGCGTTGGACTCGACGGTGCTCGACGACGCGGTCGCCACCCAGGACACGATCACCCAGCTCGTCTCGGCGATCCGCCGCGTGGTCCGCGAGGTCCCCGGCGCCGCCGCGGTGGTGGCCGCCCAGGCCCGCGGGCACGACTACACCCAGACCGGCAAGCCGCGGATCGCCTGGGACGACCCGGCCGCCCGCGCCGAACTGGTCGACGCACTGGTCGGTGACGCGCACCGGATCCTGGGCCACCTCCCCGATGTCGAACTCGACCCGAAACAGGCCGAGGCGGTGGCCCTGTTGGCGCTGGTCGCCGGCCAGGACGTCGAGCCCGCCGAGGACTCCGACGGCACGGACGGCCGCTGGCGGATCGCCCGTCGCACCGCCCCCGAGCGGGTTATCTCCACAGTGGACCCCGAGGCCCGCCACGCGCACAAGACCCGCCACCGCCGCCAGGACGGCTACAAGGCCCACCTGGTCGTCGAACCCGACACCGGCATCATCACCGCGTCCGCGCTCACTCCGGTATCCGGGCCCGAGCACTCCGACGCCGCGGTCGGCATCGCCCTACTCGCCGAGCCCGAGCAGGACGAGCAGCCCGCGCAGGACGAGCAGCCCGCGCAGGACGA
>JBFLYK010000126.1:0-1072 GCA_040756995.1 Actinomycetota bacterium
TCACAGGAAAATCCGGCATGGCGCCCTCTTCGAGGTCGCTGGAATCCGCCCAGAGCTCCATCTTCATGCCTTCGGGGCCCCCGGGCGGGTCGAGCCACTCGCTGTGGGGCGGCAGTTCCGGCACTATGCCGGACACCGACAGGCGCGCGGTCCTCAGTATCGTACCGGCGTTGCCGCCGCCGGCGGGGGCGCCGCCCGCCGGCCGGTTGCTAAGGCTCAGGTTCTGCGTCCACGTGCTCAGCTGAAGGTTGAAATGGCCCGGCCACCCAGAGCGGTCATAGGCCAGCAGGCCGTAGTCGCCCAGCAGGCCGGCAAAGGCGTAAGTCGTTTCGGCGGGACCCGGCGGCCAGTGCGGGCCGGCGTAGCCCGGTATCGTCCCCGAACCGGTCGACAGTACGACCTCGCCGCCCAGGCCCGACATTGTATCCACCGCGCGGCCCGCCGCGTCGAAGACGAAGCTGCCGCCGCCCAGCCGCACGGTCACGGTGCTCTCGATGACGGGGCCCACTTTGTCCAGATGGAAATACATCGTGGTGGTGTTCGCCATAACGTCGGCGAGCCGCGCGTAATAACCGGTTTTCTCCTGGAAACCGGCCAGCGCGGTGTCTATGTCCACGTTCCGGGCGCCGGCCGTGAAGGTCATGGCGGAAAGCGGCGCCGTCATGCCGTCGTCGGCGTAGATCTTCCAGTCGCGCAGGAGATTGCGGTCCGGCCGCAGTTGCAGCAGCACGCTTTCAGTGTGCAGCCAGGGCGCTGTTTCAATAGTGTTGGAGCCTTTGAGCGAGCCGAAGAGCTCGCCCGGCCCGCCGTAGTCGGCCCAGGCTATAGTAGGCGGATCGGTGCCCGGCACCACCTGGAACGTCATACTGGAGATATCGGTAAGCCCTATGATATTGCCCGCGTAGGCCGTCACCGAATGCGGCCCCGACGAGAGGGCCAGGTCGGGAGGGAACTCGTAGCGGACGGAAACGTGCGTAGAGTTGCTCGTAGACGGCGCCAGCGCATACCCCGTCGTCCCCGGCGTTATAACAACGGCCCCCGGCGTGCCTTCGTCTATCACCAGCGTAACGCT